>NZ_VFIA01000004.1 GCF_014282275.1 Spirosoma utsteinense | reverse complement strand
ACTACGAGTACACGCTATCTTCTTCGGTTGGTTGGCTGCTTTTAGCCAACATTCAGATCATGTTGCAACGAATCAAACCAACACCCCCAATATAATTCCCCAACACCTTCTTAACCGTCTATTAGGATACTATATTTAATCTACATAGATAAGTTAGACTGTTCTTTAGAATGGCAAAACGAAAGACTTAGAATATATTATTGATTTTATCCACGAAAACGCTGAATTATACATTTGGTAACGACCTAATCACCCTTTGCTGATCCAGTCCGATGCACGCTTACTTTTTCCGGTTACTCTGGCTCCTGGCAGCCGTTGCGTTTCTCCGCTGTTCCAGCCGGGAGACGGGCGAAACAAAAACCGATACGCCCGGTCAGGAAACCTTCGGCGATGCCCTTTCTTTTCTCAAAAAGCACACCGACGTTATTGTGCTGACCGCCCCCGACAACGACTCGGCGCAGGTTGCTGTCGTGGGTGCCTACCAGGGCCGGGTCATGACGAGCACGGCTACGGGCAAAGCGGGAAGCAGCTACGGCTGGCTGAACCGGACGTTTATTGCGGCCAACCGCTACGAGCCACACATGAACGCCTACGGGGGCGAGGACCGAATCTGGCTATCGCCCGAGGGTGGGCAGTTCTCCGTTTATTTCCGTCCGGGTGCACCCTTTGATTTTGCCAGCTGGCAGGCCCCGGCCATCATCGACACCGTTCGCTACCGACTGGTCAGGCAGGATAAGACGCAGGCCCTGTTCAGCCAGTCGGCCACGCTCGTCAATCATAGCGGCACGCGTTTCGACATCCGGATCGATCGGAAAATAACCGTACTGCCCCGGGCGCAGATCAGTCGGTTGTTGGGGGTAGAGACGCTGGCGGGACTGCAGGTGGTTGGCTACGAAACCGAGAATACCCTCCGGAACGAAGGGGCCGACTGGCAGCGCGACAAGGGCGCGTTGGGTATCTGGATACTGGGCATGTTCAACCCTTCACCCCAGACGACCATTATCGCCCCGTTCACAAAACAGCGGTCGGCCAGCGTGCAGCTGACCGACAACTATTTCGGCAAAATTCCTACTGACCGGCTACAGATTCAGGACTCGGTGGTGCTGCTCCGGGCAGACGGCACATTCCGCAGCAAGATTGGAATTGCTCCCGCGTCGGCGCGACCAGTGGCGGGCAGTTACGATCCCGTGCGGGGCATACTGACGCTGGTCCAGTTTGACCTGAACCCTACCGGCGACTACCTGAAGTCGGCCTGGGAACGGCACAAAGAACCCTACAAAGGTGATGTGCTGAACGCGTACAACGACGGCCCCCTCACCGACGGCAGCCAGATGGGGCCATTCTACGAACTGGAATCCAACTCGGCGGTACGTCCGCTGAAGCGGGGCGACAGTCTCATTCATCACCACCGGACGTTTCATGTCGAAGGAGACCGGGATGCGTTGCAGCGCCTGGCCCAGGCCGTTCTGGGTGTCGACCTCCGGCAACTACCCAAGTGGCCAAACAAGCGGGATTGATCGGTTATACTCTGACCATCAGCGGCTTATTTCATTCCAGCCGAGTCCCTTTGGCGAGCATTCTCCTTTTCTACGGTAAAAGGCGTATTTTTAACAAAAAAAAGCCCAATGGTCGTGCGCCAGCCCATTCCTTTTCAAGCCTTCGTTTTTGGCTTTCTGCGGCTTATCCGGGTGCAGAATCTGCTGATCGTTGTGCTGACGCAATTTCTGGCCCGTATCTTCCTGGTTGGTCCGGAGCCTGATAGCGTCCCAACCCATTGGCTCCGTATCCTCACCGACCCAACTATCTGGCTGCTATCGTTGTCGACGGTGTTTATTGCGGCTGCGGGCTACATCATCAACGACTATTTCGATGTAAAAATCGATCTCGTCAACAAGCCGGATCGGGTCGTTATTGGCCGGTATCTGAAGCGTCGGGTGGCTATTGGGGCTCATCAATTGCTAAGCGTTATCGGCTGTCTGATCGGTTTGTACTTAAGCCGTTGGGTCTTTGTCATCGACGTCATATCGGTATCGTTGCTCTGGTTCTATTCGGCCCAGTTCAAGCGCCAGCCCCTGATCGGCAATATTGTCATTTCCCTGTTAACAGCCCTGTCGTTCATTGTGCTGGCCGTTTACTACCGCCAGAATGCACAGATGCTCCTCATCTACGCCCTGTTCTCGTTCGGTATTTCACTGATACGGGAAATCATCAAGGATATGCAGGACATTCGGGGTGATGCCCGCTTCGGGTGCCGAACGCTACCCATCATATGGGGGTTACGCCGAACGAAATACCTGCTGTATGTACTTATCGGGGCATTTGTCCTGACCTTATTTCTCATTGCCGACTCACTGGGCAACCATCACCTGACAATAAGTTTCGGGCTGTTACTGCTTCCTCTGGCTTTCTTCACCTACCGCCTGGTTCTGGCCGACACCCGGCGCGACTTCGGTTACCTCAGCACCTTATGCAAGTTCATTATGCTCATGGGCGTCATGAGTATGATGTGGGCCTGAACTACCAACCATATGTATTTTATATACATCATTACATAAGTGGGTCTGTGTGTGTATCTTGTCACTATCTTCCGTTTAAACCACCACACAGATGAAAAAAGTACTTACTCTCCTATTGATCAGCCTGTATGCAGGCATCCCCGGCCATGCTCAGGAGTGTATGGGCATGACCCTGAAAACGGGTATGAGCTTCGAAATGACCAATTTCAACCCAAAAGACAAACCCACCGGCAAAATGGCCTACCAGGTTACGAAAGTCGGTAAAGAGGGCGCATCAACCGTTGTCGACATTACCGTTCAGATGCAGGACGACAAGGGCAAACAGCAACCACCCTACAGCGTTCGGTATACCTGCAACGGCAATGAACTCGTAGCCGATCTGTCGGGGATGATGCAGGCCATGCAGACCAGTATGAAAGACATGGAGGTGCGGATGAAGTCGAACAAACTGATTTATCCGGGCAAGTTGAGCGTAGGTCAGACGCTGGTCGATGGTGAACTGGAAGCCGACATGTCCAGCAAAGGCAACACCATGATGCAGATGAGCATGAAGATGACCAATCGCAAAGTCGACAGCAAGGAAACGGTGACGACACCGGCCGGTACGTTCGATACCTATAAAGTTTCGTCAGATATGAACGTAGAGAACCGGGTTATGGGTATGCCCATCCGTAGCACTATGCACACCGTTAGCTATCGTGCTGATAACCAACTCCTCGATATCAAGTCAGAAACCTACAACAAGAATGGTAAACTGATGGGTTACTCGCTGCTGAGTAAGGCGAACTAGGCCGGTCTGTCAAAAAGGATAAATATTCGCAACTAAGTTGCAAAAAAGCGAGTTAAGGCAAAGTACGATTCGTGGAAGCGTCGTACTTTTGTGTGCTGCTTATGAAAACAGACCTCCTTTCCCGCAAAGCCGACTACATCGGTATCACCGGTTCGGTGCTGTGCCTGATCCATTGCCTGATCACACCAGTGTTGCTGATGACGAGTGCGCTGATGCGTGACGAACACCTGCGCATTGGGTTCCTGAGTCTGGATTATGTCTTTATTGGCGTCAATATCATAGCCGTTTACGCGGCTACCCGAGGGCATGTCTCGCCTGGCATCAAGCGGGCCTTGTGGGGATTTCTGGCCTTGTTTGCAACGGGCATTTTACTGGAAGATGTCAGCGAGTCTTTTGAGCTTATGGGGTACATTGCCTCGGCTGGCCTGGTTATGACCCACCTTCTCAACATCCGTCAGCACCAGCAGAAACATGACCATTCCCGGTCAGTTCGGACCAAGCCGCCGGTCGCTGATGTAGTCGAAATCGGTTAACGTCTGCAAAAACGCAATAATCTGCTTTTGCTCTGTTCCCGTCAGCGGAATACCCGGCTTGCCATCCGTACGCAGCGCCGGGTCCAGTTCGGGTACCTCCTGCACCCCACTCGCGTAATGCTTCAGCACCTGTTCGAGGGTCAGGAAACGGCCATCGTGCATGTACGGCGGTGATCGATCGACGTTACGAAGACCCGGCACTTTAAACCGGTATTTGTCTTCCGGCCGCAGCGTAACCAGCGACCGCCCTTTGTCCTGATTCAGAGCCCGGCTCAACCCGTTATTCCGAAATGTCTGGTCGGTAAACAGCTCGCCGGCATGGCAGGTGGCGCATTTCTGCTGGAAGAGCGTCTGCCCGGCCAGCTCATCGGGGAGAAGTTCACCACCCGCTTCCTTCCGAACAAACTTATCATAGCGGCTATTGGCCGACACCATCGTCAGCATAAACTGCGACAGCGATTTCAGAAACCGTTCGGTTGTGATAGAGTCTGATCCATAGGCCGTTTTAAACAGGGCCGGGTATTTTGGGCTTTTCCGCAGGTTTGCCAGCAGGACGCCCATATTGTGGCCCATCTCGACCGGATTTTCGATGGGTGCAATGGGTACAAGATCCAGATCCGATACGCCCCCGTCCCAGAAAAACGACTTGTAAAACGCCAGGTTCTGAAGGCTCAGGTTGTTGCGCGTACCAATTTTGTCGTTTATACCGTGGCTCAGCGCGTGGTCGGTATGGGCAAAAGCCGACCCCTGCTGGTGACAAAAGCCACAACTGATGGTTCCATTAGCCGACAGGGCATCATCGTAAAACAAGACACGACCCAATTCAACGCCCTCCACCGTCATGGGATTTCTGGCGAAATTATAGATCGGATCGGGAAAGTTGGCAGGCTTTTGCCAGATGTAGGGCGTCGTTTTATAGTCGACCGGTTTAGGCCCGACCGGAACGACCGGCTCGCTCCCACCCGGCTCGCCAGACTGGCAGGACACCGCAGCGCCAAACAGCCCCACACTCACGATTAGCCCGATCAGGTTCCAGCGACGCATAGATTTAGTTGCTTGTAGCCGTTGTCATTCCTTTGTAGGTCATCATCCGCGCGTAGTTGTTGGCGACAGTTTGCGAATAGTCGGACACCATCACCTCCGGATTTTTGGCGATGCTCACCGCAGCGGGTCCCTCGAAGATTTTAAGCACATCGGTTTGTACCGTCACGGTCGGCACCTGCGCTGGTTTTACCGAGGCCAGGTCACTGCCGAAGTCGATCGTGACCGTTTTCAGGTTGTTGATCGTGCGGGTATCGCGCCCGCCGAAGAAACCAACGTGGTAGCGAAAGGTGCTGTTACCAGTGGCATCCGTCGGGGCGCTGGGCGATGTCCCTTCGAGCTTCATGAAAATGTAGCCCGAATTCCACGACCAGTACATCCCGTTGGCGCTGGTATGATCACCCGCCGGATCGAGAACCCCCGTCCGCCGACCAATGTCCATGGTGCTTCGCAAACTGTCGACACCAATCAGGAACGAAACCGATTTGTAATCGCCCACCGGTACGTTTGCCAGCGATATTGTTTGCGAAGTCGGCACATTCTCCCTGATCAGAAAATAGCTGCTATCCTGCGGCACTATGTATTGGCGGCCATCGGTAGCAGTCAGTTTGATATTGCTGACGAAATAATTGAAAGCCGTGGGCGTGAACGATTCACCCGTGGCATTGCGGTAGGTTCCGGTAGTGAGCTGTAGATCCTGGGCACCCGCCACATTGTCGAAGGTCAGGTGCAGGGTGCCGGTTTGCACCAGATCGGGGTCGGCGGTATCGCAGGCCCATACCGCCAGACCGAACAGCCCCGTCAACAGCAGCGATCTGTACATAGTTGGTTTCATGCCGGATCTATTTTCGTCTAACTACCCTAGTTTATTACGCCCGAACAGGACGATCAGCGCGATGATACCCCCGCTGATGAACATCAGAAACAGCCAGACAACAGCGTCAGTGGCATTGAACGGCTTCTGCAAAAACTCATTGATCAGACCAACCACAGTGCCGATGAAAATACCGATCAGGCTGATAAAAATGAACTGGACAATAGGCGGCAGTCGACGGAGCATATATATAGCAGGGGGACAAATGGTTAACGATCAACGCCATGTACTATTTTTTAGTTTGTTCTCTTTTTCGACCAGTTAGCGCCCGTCTTGCCCGATTTTTAGTAAGTTAAACTATGGGTATATCCTTTCGATCATCCGGCTCGCGGGAAACAGAATTCGTTTCCATGCAGTTGCGTTACTAAATTATATGGCTCACGCACACGATCACTCCCACGATCACCACCATCACGGCCCCACCGTTCTGACGAACGTTAACCGGGCGCTGATCATCGGGGTCGTTTTAAACACGGCTTACGTGCTGGTCGAATTCAGCATGGGCGTGTACTACAACTCACTGGCGCTCATTGCCGACGCAGGTCATAACCTGAGCGATGTGGCGGGTCTGCTGCTGTCGTTGCTGGCCTTTCGGCTGGCCCGGGTCCGGCAAACGCCCACCTTCACCTACGGCTATCGGAAGAGCACGGTGCTGGCCTCGCTCATCAACGCGGTTATTCTGCTGGTGACGATTGGTGCTATTTTATGGGAAAGTATCCAGCGGTTCAAGGATCCTGAACCCATTCCGGGCATACCGGTAGCGTGGGTAGCCGGGCTCGGACTTGTGATCAATACCGTATCGGCTCTGCTTTTTTTTCGCGATAAAGACCATGACCTTAACGTCAAAGGCGCTTACCTGCATCTGATGGCCGACGCGCTGGTATCCCTGGGCGTCGTCATTGCCGGTATCGTGATCAATTACACGGGCTGGTCATGGCTCGACCCCGTTATTGGCGTCGTGGTGGCCTTCGTGATCCTGGGTTCGACTTGGCGACTGTTGAGCGAAAGCCTGCGGTTATCGCTCGATGGGGTTCCGGCCGGAATCGACATGGAGGCCGTTCTAACCGATCTGCGGGATGTGACGGGTGTTCAAACGGTACACCATGTACATATCTGGGCCATGAGCACCACCGAAAATGCCCTTACCGCCCACCTCGTCTTAACCCCAGGCCTTACCGACGCCGATGTGAGCACCCTCAAGGCCGATGTCCGCCACCGGCTCGAACACCACGCCATCCGCCACGCTACCCTCGAAACAGAGATCACCGCCGAAGCTGAACACAAAGCCTTCAACTGCTGATACCCCGAACCCAGTCCGAAAAAAAACGGTTGGCTACCATAAACCCGTTCCCATCTATGGTAGCCAACCGCCCAACGGTTCGTGTGGCGCTGGTGCAGGCCGCACCCGTCGCGTTTGATCTTGAAAAAACACTCGATAAACTTCAATCGCTGACGAACGATGCGGCCCGGCAGGGTGCGCAACTCGTGCTTTTCCCCGAAGCATTCGTATCGGCCTACCCGCGCGGGCTGGACTTTGGCGCGGTGATCGGGTCACGGACCGATGAAGGGCGCGAGTGGTACCGGCGCTATTGGGCCAGTTCCATCGAGCTACCCGGCCCCGATGCCGACCGCATGGGTGCCATGGCCCGCGATGCTGGTGTTCATCTGATAGTGGGCGTAATTGAGCGCGATGGGGGCTCACTCTACTGCTCGGTGGCTTTTTTCGGGCCGGACGGTACGTATCTGGGCAAACACCGCAAACTGATGCCTACGGCTGCTGAACGCGTCGTCTGGGCGCAGGGTGACGGTACAACACTACCCGTTTTCAATACGCCCATCGGCAACATCGGCGCGGTGATCTGCTGGGAGAACTACATGCCCCTCCTTCGAATGGCTATGTATGAGCAGGGAATCGAACTCTACTGCGCCCCCACCGCCGACAACCGCGACAGCTGGATTGCCAGTATGCAGCATATTGCGCTCGAAGGCCGGTGCTTTGTGTTGTCGGCAAACCAGTTTGCCCGGCGCAGCGATTACCCGGCCGACTATCCAGCGTCGTTTATGGATGCCCGTGAGGAGACGATCATAAGCCGGGGTGGCAGTTGCATCGTGGGGCCGATGGGCCAATTGCTCGCCGGACCGGTATACGACTCCGAAACGATCCTGCTGGCCGACCTCGACCTGAACGACATCATCCGCAGTAAGCTCGACTTCGACGCAACCGGCCACTACGCCCGACCCGATGTTTTTAAACTGCTGGTCAACAAATAAATCCGGATCGAAAGAACGTCTGCGGATCGAATACCCAAAATAGTATGTTGTGGACGGGGTAAGTTGGTCATCGGTCGTTGACGATGCGCGACTCTCCGATTACTAAAACATCAGGTGCAGTTAATGGGTAAGCTAGCCCAACTGCGTATTTTTATAGCCGTTTATCAACGGCTTTAGCCCCTCATTCCATGCAACTTCTTTACAGTTATCTGCGCCGTTACTGGGGCTTGTTGATCCTCGCTCTGGTGCTGGCCGCTATCAATCAGATCTTCTCACTGCTCGATCCGTATATCTTCCGGAAGATCATCGACCAGTACGTTGTCAAACCCGGCGGATCGCTGCAAAAACTCAACTTCTGGGACTTCCTCGGCAACGGAGCCGGTCTCCTGATCCTCCAGGCGCTGGGTGTGGCCATGGTCAGCCGGATCGCCAAGAATTTTCAGGATTATTACGTCAACGTAATTACCCAGCGGCTCGGGGCGCAGCTTTACACCGACGGCCTGCGCCACTCCCTCGAACTGCCCTATCAGGTATTCGAAGACCAGCGGTCGGGCGAAACGCTGGGTAAACTCCAGAAGGTACGCTCCGACGTAGAAAAGCTGATCCAGTCGTTTGTCAACGTCCTGTTCACATCGGTTGTCGGGATTATTTTTGTGATGTGGTACGCCAGTACGGTCTACTGGCCCATTGCCCCGGCCTATTTCCTGACCATTCCCCTGCTGGGTTTCGTGAGTTCGCTGCTCAGCAAGAAGATCAAGACGGTTCAGAAAACCATCGTGGCCGAAACCACCGCCCTGGCCGGATCAACGACCGAGAGCCTGCGTAACATCGAGCTGGTCAAAAGCCTGGGTCTGGCGCAGCAGGAAACCGAGCGGCTCAATGCTACAACGGAAAAGATCCTGAAGCTGGAGTTGAAAAAAGTGCGCTACATCCGGTCGCTGTCCTTCGTGCAGGGTACGTTCGTGAACCTGCTCCGGAACGCGATCATGCTGCTGATGCTGTTTCTGGTGGTACAGGACCGGATTACGGTGGGCGAATTTTTCTCGCTGTTCATCTACTCCTTCGCCATCTTCGGACCGCTACAGGAGTTGGGCAACATCATCAACATTTATCGCGAAACGGAAGCCTCGCTGGCCAATTTCCAGCAGATTCTGGATACGCCCCGCGACGTGAAGCCCGCCAATCCCCAACCGGTCCGGCAGCTCAAAACCCTCGCTTTCGAGAATGTACGCTTCAAACACCTTACGGCAGAGAACCCGGCGCTGGATGGTATTTCGTTCGAGGCTTCGGTTGGCGAAACCATCGCCTTCGTTGGCCCCAGCGGATCAGGAAAAACAACGCTGGTGAAGCTGCTCGTGGGCTTATATCCACCCCTGGCCGGGCGCATTCTGTATAACGACATTCCCGGCTCCGACGTCAATCTTGATGAACTGCGGGAGCAGATCGGTTTCGTGACGCAGGATACACAACTTTTTGCGGGTACCATTCGGGAGAACCTGCGCTTTGTAGCACCCCAGGCTACCGACGATGAATGCCTGACGGCACTGCACCAGGCGGCAGCCGATTCGTTGCTATCCCGTGCTCCGCTGGGGCTGGATACGGTCATTGGCGAAGGGGGCGTGAAAGTATCCGGGGGCGAAAAACAACGGCTGAGCATTGCCCGCGCCCTGCTGCGCAAACCAACATTGCTTGTGTTCGACGAAGCAACGTCGGCTCTCGATTCGCTGACGGAAGAAGAAATTGGGCGGACGGTGCGCGAACTGTCCGGGTCGCGTCGGCACATCACCATCCTGATTGCCCACCGCCTGAGCACGATCCTCCACGCCGACCGGATTTTTGTGCTGGAGCAGGGACACGTAGCCGAGCAGGGACGCCACGCCGAGTTGCTGGAACAGAAAGGGCTCTACTACGCCATGTGGCGGCAACAAATTGGTGAGCGCAAGGAAATGGTAACGGCTTAGTAAGAACCTGTCCAGGGTTTTACGTTGGCCTATAGTTTATCTGGCCAAGCGACCAGTGTATCCTGGACGGCCACGTCCGGGGTGAAAATGTATGTCATCTATACCCGGACGTGGCCGTCCAGGATACGCTGGCTATCAATTCACTACTTCATTTTATAACACTGTTATTAATTAGATAAAAATAAAAGGCTATAAGCCCTTTATAAACCGATTGATAGCCTCTTCTACCAACTGCTCGAAGCGGTTGACCTGCTCCGGGTGGGAATCGTGACGGGCCAGCGCCACAAACCCTTGCATGGTAGCAAACCAGTGCATCAGTACCGAATCGACGTTTTCTGTCGTCAGTTGTTTCAGTACCGTCCGAATCTGGTTCATTCCCGCCATGGACTCTTTGGACTCATCATGATGACAAACGGCACCGTCGAGGTTAAACATCAACGCATACCGCTCCGGATTCTCCATGGCAAAGTGTAACATGGCCATCGATACCGCTTTCAACTGCTTTTTCGGTTTTCCTTCCCGGCTGGCCAGCGCAGCCAGTTGAACCGCACATAGCTGCCGGAATCCTTCCTGCTGTAACTCAACCAGTATGGCATCTTTACCGCCGAAATAGTGATAAATAGCCGTTGTACTCGTGTTCAGCCGATCAGCAATCTTGCGCGTCGATACACCCGGCCAGCCTTCCTCACCAGCCAGTGTTAGGGTCTGGTAGAGAATATCCTGCTTTAATGATTCCTGATAGTCGGCTTTTCTAGACATAACGTAATTCCTGTAACAGTGTTATAAAACAAACGTTTACAGATGGTTGAATCCATAATCACGTTCTACTTTACAGATTCTGACTTTGTAGGATTCATACCACTTTTCGCGGCCTGTCTGTTGGGCCAGCCGGTGCTCGGCATCCTGTTTCCAATGCCGAATGGCTTCCAGGCTAGCCCAGTACGAAACCGTAATGCCTACCGCCTGCCGGGCTGATTCGACGCCCAGAAAACCGGGCTGACCGTGAGCGAGTTCAACCATCCGGTCGGCTGTATCACCGTATCCCTCTGTCACATCGGTACGAATGGATGTAAAGATAACGGCATAATAAGGTGGTTCGGGGGTTTGAGCGAGCATGGCCGTATCTGTCTAACGAAGCGTATGCAAGTATACGACTTTACGCGCTGGCAACTGTTTGCCCGTGAAATCCAGCTATCTATCTTTATCGATCTAAACACCCTAACCGTATGCGTGCTACGCTCTTACTCCTGCTCCTGAGTTGCTTAACCCCGGCCATGGCGCAACAGTCGCCAGCCCGACCGAACGCGGCCCGACCGAACGCAGCCCGACCGCCCGCCCGTACCTATTGCAACCCAATGGATATCAGCTACCGGTATAACTTTGAGCAACTGAACGAAAAGGTATCGTACCGCTCCGGGGCCGACCCGGTTATCATCAACCACAAAGGTGAATATTACCTGTTCGTAACCATTCAGGGCGGCTGGTGGCACTCCAAAGACCTGTTCAACTGGAATTATATCGTGCCGGACAAGTGGCCTATGGAAGACATGTGTGCCCCGGCCGCGCTGTCGGTGCGCGACACGCTGTACCTGTTCCAGAGCACGTTTGAGCAGCGTCCTATCTTCTACTCCACTGAGCCCGAAAAAGGCAAACTGAAGTTTTATAACCGCTGGCTACCGCGTCTGCCCAAAGATATTGGCCCCTGGGACCCGGCACTCTTCCACGACGACGATACCGACAAATGGTATATGTACTGGGGGTCATCCAACGTTTATCCGCTTTTTGGGGCCGAGCTGGACAAAAGCCGCAACCTGACCTACGCGGGCAACAATCCCGCCGAAGCCTACAAAGCCATGCTCTGGCTCGACCCCTATAAACACGGCTGGGAACGCTTCGGGCCCAACCACTCCGACCCCTTCAAGCCCTTCACCGAGGGGGCCTGGATGACAAAATACAACGGCAAGTACTACCTGCAATACGGTGCGCCCGGTACCGAATACAACGTATATGGCAATGGAACGTACGTCGGGAACAGCCCGCTGGGACCGTTCGAGTATGCGCCCTATAATCCCATTGCCTACAAACCGGGCGGCTTCGCTACGGGCTGCGGCCACGGCAATACGTTTCAGGATGTATATGGCAACTACTGGAATACCGGCACCACCTGGATTGGCGTGAACTGGGGCATGGAGCGCCGGATTGTCATGAACCCCGCGGGCTTCGACAAGGACGACCAGCTCAATGCCAACACGCGCTTCGGTGACTATCCGCACTTTCTGCCAACCCGGAAAGTACAGAGCCGCGATGAACTGTTTACGGGCTGGATGCTGCTGAACTACCGTAAACCCGTAACCGCTTCGTCAACGCTGGCAACGGCTCCAACCGATACGGTTACCGCCGATCGGGTGGCCGACGAAAATCCGCGCACGTTCTGGGTGGCCGGTCAAAATCACCCGGGCGAAACCCTGACCACCGACCTCGGTGCGGAACACGACATCCGGGCCGTGCAGGTCGATTACTTCGACTACAAACTCGATATCTACAACTCCGATTCCACGGTGTATACCCAGTTCAAAATCCTGACCTCGGCCGATGGGAAGACATTCGAGGTGGTGGCCGACCTGACCAAAGAACCCAAAAAAGACCATGCCTGTGCTTACGTGGAGATTCCCGCCCGCGCTGATGGCAAACCTGTTCGGGCGCGGTATGTCCGCTATGAGCACGTGTATACCGCCGGAAAGCACTTGGCCATAAATGCTTTTCGCGTATTTGGAAACGGACTGGGGAAAGCGCCCGCGCCCACAATGATGACTGCCAAACGCCAGAAAGACGAGCGCAACGCCGACCTAAGCTGGACCAAAGTACCGGGTGCTACGGGCTATAATGTTCGCTGGGGGATAGCGCCCGATAAACTGTACCAGACCTACCAGTTCTGGAACGACCACGCCAACCATTTCGAACTCCGCGCGCTGAACGTAGGTGTTCCCTATTACTTCGCCATCGAAACATTCAACGAGAACGGCGTTTCGACGATCAGTACTGTTGTGAAAGCTCAATGATGATTTTCCACCGTTTTTATTTCAGAACTGCTCTATGCCCGACTACCAATTCCGTAACGACCAGCCCGACGATTTTCTCAATACCCTCCGCGAAGTAGGACAGTGGCTGGTCGACAGCGGTCAGGAAATGTGGGAAGTCCAGACCCTGACGCCCCATAACCTTATCGACGCGTATACAAAGGACAATTGCTACGTCCTGTACGCAACGGGAGCCGATGGTACGGCGGTGCCCGCAGCCACCTTCATTCTGCAATGGGAAGACCCGCTCTACTATGCCGAAGTCCCGCCCAATACCGTAGGCATCATTCATAAAGTAGCCATCCGGCGGGCCTTCGCGGGTCAGAATCTGTTTCAAGTCTTACTCGATTTTTGCCAGACCGAGTGCCTGAAACGAGGTATCCACGAAATCCAGCTGGAGACCGATGCGACGCGCCCGGCCCTGATGCGTTTCTACGAACGACATGAATTCGAACCCACGTATCAACAAACGATCCACGAGTTCGGGCAGACGTTTGTATGTCAATACTACCGGCTCCGCTTCTGACCGGATATCAGCGTATTGTTATTAGTGCGGACTGAAGCGGAGTCGTCCGCCCGGCCGCGTTACGTAACGCGGCCGGGCGGACGACTCCGCTTCAGTCCGCTTGGTATAGCCCATTTCAGACAACTGAATTTACATTAGTCAGGCTGCCCGTTTTAGTATAGCATCGTCGCTGAAAAATACGTTTCGCCGAAACCAGAGGTAGCCGCTCAGGCCAAGCAAGAGACTGATTTCGGCGAAGGGACGCGCCAGCCAGATCCCATTCAGGTGCATCTGTAACGGATCGGGGAGCAGAAACAGGAACAGCGCGATCAGCACGAAGCCCCGCGCAATGTTGATGGTCGTCGACAGCACTGCCTTCCCGATGATCTGAATGTACATCACCAGAATGTAGTTGGAACCCGTTGCCAGAAACAGGACAAATGAGAGCAGAATGGCCTGGGCGGCTACCCGTTTGAACTCACCCGATTCATCGCCGGACACGATGTCGATCATGAAATTGGCCAGAAAAGCCCCAACCAGAAAGACCCCAATCCCAACGGCAAACGAGAAAATCAGCGCAAAACGCAGGGTCTCGAGGACACGACGCGGGTTCCGGGCGCCAATGTTAAACGCCATGATGGGTTGAACAGCCAGCATGGACGCGGTGAACAGCCGAAGAAACAGGTTGCTTAACAAACTCACGACGCCAAAGGCCGATACCGCCAGCGTACCGTAAGGCAGCAGGTTCCGGTTGATGAGCAGGAAGCCGACCGCTACCGACAACTCCGACACGAACGACGGAAAACCCGACCGTAGCAACTCGCGCCAGTCCGCCAAACGAAGCGTGAACTGAAACCGGCGGAGGTCGAGGTGCCCGTTGCGGTTGCGGATACGCACAAAGAGATACGCTAGCCCCACCAGCAGTGCCAGACCCGTAGCAATGGCGGCACCCGCCACCCCGAATGGAAAGACGATCACCAGCAGCACATCGAGCCCAATGTTAACCAGGGCCGACAGCATACTGGCATTACGCGACACGTCGGGCGCGTTGTCATTCGACAGAAATCCGCCCCAGAGCACCCGGAGCAAAAAAGCAGGCAGAAAAATGATGCTCCAGAAGGTGCATTCGGTCGTGTACTGAACAATGAGCGGGGACTGACCAGAAAGGGCGTGATAAACGGCGCGTATAAGGCAACAAGGCCACTGACGAGCACTACCAGCGTGGTACAAAACCGGAATACCTGCCGGGCCTCGTCGTACCGCTGCGCCCCTACACGCTTGGAAAACAAGATACCGCCACCAATCATCACCGCCAGCACGAAAGCAATGAAAACGAACAGGACGGGTGTGTACAGGCTGATAGCGGCCAATGCTTCTTTGCCCAGTTGCTGCCCCAGAATGATGCCGTTGATGATCTGGTGAAGCGCAATAGACGCCATACTAACCAGACTCGGCCCGTAAAACCGAAAAAACAGCGACCGCA
Organism: Spirosoma utsteinense; assembly: GCF_014282275.1. Lineage (GTDB taxonomy): Bacteria > Bacteroidota > Bacteroidia > Cytophagales > Spirosomataceae > Spirosoma > Spirosoma utsteinense. The sequence continues at coordinate 263,699 of NZ_VFIA01000004.1, read as the reverse complement.
CAGGCGCATGACCTAAATCGCTGATTACGGGCTGTTCGGTAGTATTCATAAAGGGACGGAAGGAAACGGGGCCACGAAGGTAACAGCCAAACCCGTGTTGCGAAGCTTCCGGCGCTCATCTAGTGCATTTTACAACAAATCCCCGACCGCTACCCGGATACTCGCCGACATCCGGTCGGTGGGTAGATCGTTGTCGTCCATGCCGAACGGGTCTTCGATTTCTTCAGCGATCAACTCCAGACTGGTCAGCACATAAAACACGATCATCACCACGGGAATAACCCAATAGTGCAGCGACAGCACGTAGCCAATGGGCAAGGTCAGGCAGTAGAGCGCGACGAATTTCTTCAGGAACGACGAGTACGAATACGGGATAGGCGTGGTGTGAATACGTTCGCAGATGCCGCAGATGTCCGTGAAGGATTGAAATTCGGCGTTGAGCACCAACAGATGTTCAGGTCGCAGCACCCCGCGCTGGTAGAGTTCATCCATCTTGCCAAACAGCCTTGTCGCAATCTGGTTGGGCTGGTGGCGCTTAGTGTCAATACTGGCCGGATCGAAACCGGGGCAGGCTTCCCACTCGTCGGGCTGGGCAACCCCGCGCAGGTGGTTCTTCAGCGCATAGGCGTAGTTGGGGATCATGGCCCGAAAAAACTGTCGGTCGGCTTCATGGTCGGCCAGAATATGGGCCAGTTTAATGGCCAGGTTGCGCGAATTGTTAGTCAGACTCCCCCAGGCCTTCCGTCCCTCCCACCAGCGGTCATAAGCCGTGTTGGTACGAAACACGAGCAGGGTCGAAATCACGAACCCCAGCAGCGAGTGCATGATGGCAATGTTCTTCAGATCGGAGTCGGGTCCGGGATGAACGTATTCGATGATAAAGTAAGCAACTGCCGTGCAGTAGGCCATCATTCCAAACAGAACGAACCCCAGTTTACGGGCAGTGTCGCCTTTGTGGAGCGAGAAAATAGTGTGTAACCACTCCTTCGAATTGTAATCAACCATATATCACTAACAAAAACCCGGGGTAAAGTTACAAATTCCAATGTAGAGACGCGACCCTTCGCGTCTGGGATGCGTCAGCAACGATTGTAGAATTACCCAGACTACCCAGACGCGCCAGGGCTGACGCGTCCCAGACGCGAAGGGTCGCGTCTCTACACGGTTACTAGGCCTACTTTCTGTCGTCTGTACGAATAAACATGCAACAGGACAAATTTGAAGGCCGTTACCGGATTGACTCAGCACGACTGGCTGAGTATGATTACGGATCGAATGGAATGTATTTCATTACCATCTGCACGCAGGATCGAGAGCGCTGCTTTGGCGAAGTGATTGCCGATAAATCAGGTGAATGGACCATCCAGCCTACGATCATCGGGCAACGGGTTATAGATGGCTGGTTCGCCATCCCACACTATCAACCCTCTGTCTTGCTGGACGCCTTTCAACTTATGCCGAACCATGTGCACGGCATATTGTGGATCTGTAAATCCGATTACGACGATTGGCAACCAAATACATTTGGGCCGCAACGACGTAATCTGGCCTCCATCGTACGTGGATTCAAATCCGGCGTCAAAACGTTCGCTACCACGAACGGGCTCCTGTTTAACTGGCAACCTCGCTACTACGATCGGGTTATTCGTGATGATGATGAATTAAGACGTATACGCCATTACATTGACGCCAACCCATCCAATTGGAACAAAGACCGTGACAATAAAGAGAATTTATACATGTAGAGACGCGAAGGGTCGCGTCTCTACAGAATAATAAATCCGGAACGCTGTATGAGCGGATAGCGGGGTAACTTTGTACTATGCCGAATCCTCGTCCGACCCGCGATCGCCGACTGCTTCATATCTACGCTATTATCTTTATCGACGTTATCGTTGGTTCGGCCATTGGGCCGGTGCTGCCGGAGTTTGTGAAAGGTCGTTCGCAGCCGCAACTGTGGCTGGCGCTGGGTACGGCGCTGTTCCTGGGGGTGCAACTTTTTTCGGCTCCGCTGCTGGGTAAACTTTCCGATGGCTACGGGCGACGGCCAATTTTTATCATCTCAGCTATTGGCACGTTCCTGGCCGACTGTCTGCTACTGCCCGTTACGCTTGGCTCACAGCTCGCCAACCGCTTCAGCGACGGGCTTACCAATGGCATGTATGCCACGGTTCGGTCGGCCATCACCGATATATCACCCAAAGAAGAGTTATTCAAGAACCTCGGCATAGAGGGGGCCATTCTGTCGCTGGGGTTCGTTATTGGACCGGCCGCGTCAGGACTACTGCTCACAACCTTCGACGTCGTAGAAGGCGATCAGGCGCGGGTGGTGGTCATTATGGCCGTTATCCTGTCGTCGGTGAACATGCTCCTGAGCTGGACGCTGCGCGAAACCCATGCCAACCCGTCCGGCGTATCGACCCAAGCCCTGAAAACAGAACTGATCAACTCGCTCAACGTCCAGCGGCTCTGGTCCCGCCTGACCGACAAAGACCGTAAGCAACCCGGCCTAAAGCGGCTCGTTCTCATGCAACTAGCACTCACGATGAGTACGGGTTATTATTTTTACTTTGTGACATTTGCCAGTTTTGGAGCACTGAACATGGATGCCAAAGCTATCTCGTACTTTTTCATGTATTTTGGCGCGTTGAGTGTCGGCATCAACTACGTTTTCTATACCTACTTCGCCGACCGAATCAACCAGCGACGGGGAATCCTCTGGCTGGCAGCACTGGGCGCACCGGTACTGGCAGGATACGGATTCGTTGGCACATCGGCCCTGTGGCTTTACATACTGGTCACGCTCGATTGCCTGACGTTATCGCTCATCCAGGGATTGATTGAAGGCCTGATGGCCCAACTCACCAACGACGATGACCGGGGCGAAGTATTCGGTATCAACCAGGCATTGCAGGGGGTAGCCAGTTTTGGTACAACGGTGGTATTCGGGGCCTTGTCCACACTCGACCTTAGGCTTCCATTCGGCTGGTTTGCGCTTTGTCTGGCACTGGTAGCAGTACTGGCCAGTCGGACGAAGTCACCCCCGGTTCGCGAAGCTCAGCCCACTGAGTAAGCAACGCGCCTACCCGCCTTTTTCAAGTATGCGTCCTGCCCTCGTTTTGTCGCTGCTCGTGCTGGCCCTGAGCTGCCAGTCGCCATCCCAGCCTACCCCTGTTCCCGCCACGGAGCCAGCCCAGTATAGCGTACCGGCTGAGGTGGAACCCTATGTAGCGATTTTCCGGGATATGGCCCGCCAGCGAAATATGGCCATTCAGGCAGATAATCTCATCATTACATTCGGGAAAACGACTGAAGTCGGTGCCTGTGGACAGTGTTTGCTGGAAACGGGAAAGACGCCCCGTATCACCTTAAGTACCGATCCTACCTGCTGGAAGCAGGTCAGCACCAATGAGCGGGAATGCCTTGTCCTTCATGAACTGGGCCATTGCCTGCTCAAACGCCCGCACCTGACCACGCGCTTCCCGACGGGCATGTATGCCAGCCTGATGAACCCCGACGATATTGGCGTGTATGCTACCTGCATTTATCCGCTCGATACCGATGTGTGCGATAAACGCCCCCGCCGGAATTATTACATCGATGAGCTTTTCAATCCAACTACCCCCGTACCTGTTTGGAGCAATCAATAACTTACTGCACCTGAACTAACGCCTTACCCACCACCGGCCGACCATCGGACGTGACGCCCTGAATGACGATACGCATGGTTCTGACAACGTCGGACAACGGCACAATCAGCTGGGTGTGGCCCTGACTGTCTGTCTGGCTGACCGGCTTCCAGTACAATACGTCCCGCCGGTCGATCCGGGCCGACTCGTCCGATGGATTTTCGTCAGTCCTGCTTTCATAGCGAGGCACGTAAAACTCGCGCCGAACCGAAGGATAACCAATGAGCGACAGCGTTGTCGAACTGGATTTAGACCCGGTGATGAGCTCCCCCGGCCGGAAACGTTTGGTGTAAAAAGCAATTGCCCCGCTCCCGCCCCGAACTCCATATATACCCGCTGTACCCGCATTTTTCAATACCTCGACCCGTTCGATGTCCTCGGGATTAAAGGCGAGCAGACCTGTTCCGTCGGTACTCATCACCGGCCGCCCATCCATCAGGAACAAGGGTTGTGTACTACTTTCCAGACTACCCACACCCCTTATGATTACGCTGTACTCACCGGTTGTCATGTTCTGCGAAACGTTTACCCCCGCCAGCCTGCCCCGGATCATTTCATACAGATTGGCAAACCGGGGCGATCGGTCATCGAACACAAGGGTAGCGTCGGGCCCGCCGTGCAGACTCGCCCGCCGAACATCATCCGGACGTTCTTCCAGCTTCCGCGCCCGGACCGTCACTTCTTTCAGGAGTTTAACAGTTTTATCGCGGTATAGATCAGCATTGCCGTCTTGCCGGATTCGGGCTGCGGCCAACTGAGCCCGCAACGAAGCCCAGTCCGAAAGTAGACTGGTGTCCTGCTCCCACGATAGGCCCGGTCCGTCGAGCACGACGCGCGCTTCCTTCACCGGCAGGTTTTTCAATTGCCGGTCAGCCAGTTGCATCAGCAGTTTCACAGTATCGGCAATGGCAAGCCCCGCCAGCCGAAACCGACCCTTTTCATCAGCTCCCGCCGATCGCATGAACGACAAACCCGATGCGGTTGACGCCACGATAACCTGCGCGCCAGGTATAGGCTGGTTTTTTGCGTTCAGCACCCGCCCCATCAGCGAAACACCGCCAAGCGTTTCGGTAGCGGGTGTGCCACGCACGCGTCGCCAACCCTGCGTCAATAGCAAATCGTCTAGTGCCCGGCGGGACCCGGATGAGCTTTCGTTGAAATAGGCATTGGGTTGTTCGACCTTCCCCCGCAGTTCGCCCGTCAGCAACAAGTGGGCCTGAATGGTAGCTGCAGCCGTGTCGTCGGGTACCTGTTCGGCATCGGTGATAGCGACCGACAGCGCGGCTAGGGCAGGCAGTCCATCGTCATTCAGAGTAACACTCACAATAGCCTGTTCACGGGGTTTATAGCGGGCTTTGTTCACGCTGAGCACAACACGAACGGGCGGCACACGTTCGGGCAAAAACACCAGCCGTTCGGCCTGAGGCCGCGCCATCGCGTCGTAAAGGGTAATCTGATTCAGGCCGGCAGGCATCAGCGCGGTTGACAGACTCACCCGCGCCGTTCCGTTCTCTAGCTGTATTTTGCGCTGATCGACCAGCCGCCCCTGTTGTTGAATCAGCACATAAACCGAATCAAGGTCAAACTTTCTGCCACCCCTGATCGTCAGTAACAGCCGGTTCGTATCACTAACCGCATCGGCCGACAGCGTGAGTCCTTTCGACTCGAACGGGGGCAACGGCACTACCTGATTCTGGCTATGATGGTGAACGTCGGCCGTATACGTTTGTCCCGCCAGTGGCGTCAGCACAAAGCTGCCCATCCCTCGGGCACTGGTTTTAAACTGACCTACTTCAACTCCCTCTTTGTTTACTATCCGGCCCGTTGCCGACACGCCACGCCCATCCGGCCCAACCAGTTTAACGCCCAGACGCGATTCTACCCCCGCCACCCAGCGTCCGCCTTCGGGCAGAAACTGAACATCAATCGGTTGAGGAGTGGTATCGGGGAGAGCAGGAGGAGCAGACCGGGTCAAATTATAAACAGCCACCGATCGCTCGAAAGCCGGTCGCCGTTGTTCATCGTCCTCATCGGTATAGGCCCGGAGCCGGTATGTTCCCGTTTCCAGCGAATCCGACAGCCGAAAATCACCGGCCGTTCGCCCATCGTCAACGCGTAGCCACTGGTGTTGCACGAGTTTTCCGCTGGGCGTCAGCAGGTCGACGTGAATAGCCGTTTCCCCGGCGAGTAAGCGATTGGTACCCGCATCGAGCAGATAGGCACTCAGCCATAATCGATCACCCGTAGCGTAGATCGGCTTATCCGTATGCACAAACAGCACCGGGGCCAGCGCACGAAAGCGTTCGTTGAATGTCGCTGTAATTCGCCCGAGCCGGGCATCGGGCGGCATCAATTTTCCCTGGGTGAGGACGGGTGCAGCGGCAACCGGATCGGCCCGGTTCGGCTTCCAGTCATCGGGCAGCATCGTCGACAGCCGGTCATCGGCTAATGATCCTTGAATTTCCATACCCTCCGGGGCCGTGATCACCCCATCAACAGTGAGTTGCATGCGCCCGGCGGGCAGTGTTATCTGCGAATAAGCAAAACGGGCGTCAATGTAGGGGGAATAGTTTGATGTGGCCAGTGTGTTAAACACGACGAGTTGCCGATCCGATACCAGGCGCCGTTCGAACGGCAATTGACCCGGCAGAATCAGCTGCTTGATGCGAAGCGGTTGCAGTCGATTATTTATGGAACCAGCCAGCGTCGTCCGGTTATCCCGGTTTCTGGCGATTGACTTCGTCATGTCTTCCTGATACACCAGAAACCCCTCGCGCTCATAAGTGCTGTCAATCAAGCTGGTCATCAAATGTCGGATCGAGCCTTTATAAGCACGCATCCGGTTACGCAGAAACCGGTTCGCCTGCCGCTCGTCGGCAGCCTTCAATTCCTCGAACCGCGTTGTACCTGCGTAGTATACCTTTTGAGAGTTTCCGGCGAAATGAATCAGTTCATACCACATGCGATAACCCAGGGCCTGGTTTTCGATCACAATTGGCTCGGTAGCCGTAGCCCTCAACTGCCCGTTCTCTTCCTTGAAACTGAGCACCTCACTATTCATGATCTGGCACTGCGCTCCAAAGGGTTCGCCAAACAATTGCCGCTGAAATTGCTTGAGATGACGCTGCCATAACTTTGGGTTAGCCCGAACAATTACCGTAGCCAGCGTTTGGTCACTGGGTTTGAGTTGAAAGTTAGCCCGCATTCCCTGGCTGTCATTCAGCCGAAGGGTGCGCCGTTGGGATTGGTAGCCCACAAACGAAGCCACTACTTCGACCGTACCGAGGGGCACACCGGATAGTTTATACTGGCCGTTTTCATTGGTCAGCGTACCCCGGGTGCTGCCGTTAAGGTATATGTTGGCAAAGGGCATGGCTTTACCGGTTACCGCATCGGCCACAGCGCCCGTAAGTGTCGTAGTCTGGGCAACCGTTATCGTAGCCAGCCGGCTGAGCAGGCCAATCGTTAACCAACTGATAAAGAGCCAACGATTCATGGAGTCCGGCCGTTAAGTTGCCACTATACAGAAGCTGAAAATCAGTTGTTTTTACTCACCGATCCGGCGGCAGTACCTCCTCCAGTTTCTCTCCCGAGAAGGCCACGGCTTTGTCGGCAAAGAGTAATTTGGTGGCGGCCCAGGTGGTGCGGAACAGATCGCTCCGGCGGTAAGCGTCGAGATCGTCGGCGGAGTTCCACAGGCTATAAGTCATGCGGATTGCCGGGTTGTCAGGATCACGCAGCAGTTCGAGGTGGGCGTTGCCGGGGAAAGCCCGGATATGGGATTTGGAGCGGTCGAAGATAGCGTGAAAGTCAGCCAGTTTATCTTCCTGAAACGTCATACGGACGATACGAACGAGCATAGCGGGTGCGATGAGATGCTGGTACGAGTTACGATTTTTTGCCAGTATTCGCTATCTTCCGGCTTCTCCCCCACTAATTCTCTACGACATGTTTTCCTTTCTACGTGCTATCCTGCTGGTCGGGGTGCTGCTCGGCCATTCTGTGTCGGCCCAGACCTCCTATTTTTTCCCCGCCAACCCCGGCCCGCTTAACCCGGCCATTCCCACACCCGAACAGTTTCTGGGCTATCCCGTCGGGTCACATATGACCCGCTACGACCAGATGGTGGCTTACTTCCGGGAGCTGGCCCGGCTCTCCGACCGCGTTCATGTTGAGGAGATTGGCCGAACCTACGAACACCGGCCGCTCCTGATGGCGTCATTTACCAGCCCGGCCAATTACACCAACCGCGAAAGCATCCGCCAGAATCACCTGAAACAAGCCACCGCCGATGCCGGAACGAACGTACCGCTCGTTATTCAGATCGGGGCCAACGTCCACGGCAACGAACCCTCGGGGGGCGAATCGACCATGCTGACGGCCTACTACCTGGCCGCTTCGGAAAGTGAGGAAGTGAAGCGATGGCTGAACGAGATGCTTATTTTCGTGGAGCCGATCCTGAACCCCGATGGCCGCGACCGATTTGCCAACTGGGCCAACATGCACAAGAGCGAAACGTCGGTGGCCGACCCGGCCGATCGGGAGCACAATGAGATCTGGCCCGGTGGCCGCATGAACCACTACTGGTTCGACCCTAACCGCGACTGGTTCCTGTGTGCTCATCCCGAAGCGCAAGCGCATGTGCGCTGGTTTCATGAGTGGATGCCGTATGTCGTCGTCGACCATCACGAGATGGGCACGAACGCGACGTTCTACTTCGATCCCGGCAAGTACAGCAGTAACAATCCGGTCGTACCCGCCTACCTCTACGACACCGTTTATCCGGCTTTCGGCAGCTACTTCGCCAAAGCCATGAACGGTATCGGCTCGCTTTATTTCACCAAAGAAACCTTCGACAAGCTTTATCCCGGCTATGGGTCCAGCTACACCAATTTTTATGGCGGGGCGGGGTTTCTGTTCGAGCAGGCCAGCGCGCGCGGTATTGTGCAGGAAACAACCACCATTCCCATCACCTTTGCGTTCACCGTCCGTAACCAGCTGACAGCCGCCCTGACCACCATCCGGGCGTCGCTGGCCGAGAAGCCCATGCTACTGAAACTCCGTCGGGATTTTTTCACATCGGCCACCGATCAGGCCCGGAAGAGCGCTGTCAAAGGCTACGTCTTTGGCGAACCCGCCGACCCGACCCGCACCCACGCGTTTGTAAACCTGCTCCGTCGGCACCAGATCGACACCTATGAACTCGACCGCGACGTAACCGCCGGGGGCCGTACCTTCCGCAAAGGGCAGGCGTTTGTCGTGCCTACCGAGCAGCGCAATTACATGATGGTCCGGTCGGCGTTTGAAAAGCAGATCACCTATACCGACAGCCTGTTCTACGACGCGACGACCTGGTCGCTGATCCACGCGTTCGGCCTGCCCTACGCTGAACTGAGCAGACCAACAGGCAAAGGCGCAGTGGCTGCCTTACCCCTCGGCAAAGCGATTACGCAACCATTGACGAGTTCGGTACCCGCCGTTGGGCGTAGCGCCTATGCCTACCTGATAGCGGTAAGTGACTACAATACCTACAAAGCCCTGTATAGTTTACAGGTGGGCGGAGCCATCGTCAAAACCGCCTTCAAACCGTTTACCGCTCGCATCGGCCCTACCGACCAGTCGTTCGGTTATGGTACCCTGGTCATACCTGTACAACAGCAGACGCTCACGCCCGACTCACTCTACCGCCTGGTCAGTAGCGTTGGGCAACGGTCGGGTATTACGATTCAGGGGATCGACACAGGCTTCAACACCCAGGGTGTCGATTTGGGCAGTAATCAGGTTCGTACCCTGCGCCGGCCCGAAGTCCTGATGCTGGTAGGTCCGGGCGTAAGTCCTTATGAAGCGGGCGAAGTCTGGCACCTGCTCGATCAGCGCGTGGGTATGCCGATCACCAAACTGGACCTGGCCAACCTGGCGCGCGTGAACCTCAACCGCTACAACACGCTCGTGATGGTGTCTGGTGCCTATCCCGCCGACAGAGCGATAAGCGACAAGGTGAAAGCGTGGGTGCAGGCGGGCGGTACGCTCATCACCCTTAAAACCGCCAGTGAATGGGCTATCAAACAGGGGCTGACCAAAGAAAAGCTTTTGGCCGCCGACACGACCCGTAAAGCCCTGCGCTATAACTACGACGAAGCGACCAACTACGAAGGGGCCAAAGCCCTCGGCGGCAGCATTTTCACGGCCGACCTCGATCTGTCGAGCCCTATCGGATTTGGCTTCACGGACCGGCGTCTGTCGCTGTTCAAAAACAACCAGACCATTTTACAGGCCAGTCAAAACCCGTATAACACCGTAGCTCAGTACACAGACAAGCCACTGGTAGGGGGGTATGTACATCCGTCTTCCCTGAAACGTGTTGCGAAGTCAGCGGCTATTCTGGCCAGTGGCGACGGCGCGGGACGGGTGATCCTCTTTGCCGACAATCCCAACTTCCGGGCCAGCTGGTACGGCACGAACAAGTTATTCCTGAATGCGCTTTTCTTCGGCGGTGTGCTAACGGTACCGAGTGTTGAGGGCGAAGAATAATTTTATCCTATCCTCCGAACACACCCTGACTTGCCGTGTTCACTAGAGTAAACCAGACCCCGTCCGGGTCTTATCGCTGCGTTTAAATTAATTGTTGATTATGCAATACCGTACATTCGGCCGTACTGGCTGGCAAGTTTCTGAAATTGGTTATGGCATGTGGGGCCTCGCTGGCTGGACCGGCTCCGACAAAGCCGAAGTCCTGCGCGCCCTGCAACGCTCCGTTGAACTGGGTTGCAACTTCTTCGACACGGCCTGGGGCTATGCCGAAGGCGTCAGTGAACAGATACTGGGGCAGTTGCTGAAGGACAACGCGGACAAAAAGCTATATGCTGCCACCAAGATCCCGCCCAAAAATCGGACGTGGCCTTCCAAACCTGAATTCTCCATCGACGACGTATTTCCCGCCGACTACATTGTTGAGTACACGGAAAAGAGTCTGCAAAACCTGGGCGTCGAGACGATCGATCTGTTGCAGTTTCACGTCTGGGAAGACGGCTGGGCCGACCGCGACGAGTGGAAAGAAGCGATCCAGAAATTAACCGAGCAGGGCAAAGTGAGCGCCTGGGGCGTTTCGGTGAACCGCTGGGAGCCGGAAAATTGCCTGAACACACTCCGCACAGGCCTGATCGATTCCGTGCAGGTGATCTACAACATCTTCGACCAGAATCCCGAAGATGCGCTCTTCCCACTCTGCCGCGAGCTGAACATCGGCGTTATCGCCCGCGTCCCCTTCGACGAAGGTACGCTGACGGGTACGTTCACCAAGGAAACGACTTTCCCGGCCGACGACTGGCGGTCGACGTATTTCGTCCCGGAGAATTTGAACAGCAGTGTCGATCATGCCGATGCCCTCAAGCCGATCATTCCGGCGGGGATGACGATGCCCGAACTGGCGCTGCGTTTCATTCTCAACAATCCCGATGTGCACACCACCATCCCCGGTATGCGCCAGATCCGCAATGTAGAGGCCAACACCGCCGTGAGCGATGGTAACCCATTGCCTGCCTCGTTGGTACAGGAGCTAGCAGGCCACCGTTGGGACCGCACTCCAACCGAGTGGAGTCAATAGCCCACCATTTTAATGGTGGGTTGCTAAATGGTGGTCGCCAAATAATGGGACACCCAATAGTGGGTTTCGGGTGGTTTAAATTCCATTAAAACTACCTGTTCTGTTCATAGGCAGGTGATGACGAACTGTACCTTTCAGCTCGATATCACCTGCCTATGAATTTTTTAGTCACTACATTTTTCTTCATTCTGATCGCGATTGCCAGTCTGGGACAAACCAGCCGTGTTATCCGCGTCGAGGATAGTATTACCCACCAGCCCGTTATCGGGGCTACGGTTCAGTCGAAAAGCCGGGTTAAACCGGTCGTCGGTGCCCTGACGGACGTGAACGGAATCGCCAGTTTATCCAACCTGTCCGGTGAACTTACGGAGCTTGTAGTTAGCGCTGTGGGCTACGAAACGGCGATCTTCCCCCTGGGCGGTGCTTCCCCCGTAGACACGCTGGTCTTCAGACTGAAACCAGCCACCGAATCGATCGACGAAGTAACGGTTACCGCTACCCGGACCAACTCCCGCATCGAGGACCTTCCTATTAAAGTGGAGGTGCTGGGGCCGGAGGACATGGACGAAGAGAGCGCTGTGGTGCCAGGCAATGTGAGCAGCATTCTGGGCGATATTTCCATCATTCACATCCAGCGGACATCGGCCGTCAACGGCAACCAGGCCATCCGAATGCAGGGGCTTGACCCTAAATACACGCAAATTCTGCGCGATGGATTACCCCTTTATGAAGGTTTTTCGGGAAACCTGGGCGTCCTTCAGATTCCGCCCCTCGACCTGAAGCAGGTAGAGATCGTAAAGGGCTCCGTCTCGACGCTCTACGGGGGCGGGGCCATTGGCGGCATGATCAATATTGTTTCCAAATCGCCCACCTCCGAAACACCCGAATTTACGGCCCTCATTAACCGGTCGGGACTGAAAGAAAGCAACGGCAACGCCTATTACTCGCAGCGCTATGCCGGTGGCAAAACCGGCCTGACGTTCTTTGCGGGCTATACCGACCAACAGGCCGTCGACGTAACGGGCGATGGGTTTACGGATAGCCCGCTCATCCGGCAGTTCAACCTGCACCCGCGCTTTTTCTGGAACCCGTCGGACCGGACCCGGCTCAACATCGGCTACGCCTACACCAACGAGCACCGCGAAGGTGGCTACCTGCCCGCGCTGGAGGGCACACTCCCGAACGCTTACCGCAACATCACCGATCTGCAACGCCACACGGTCGATTTCAACGCCAGCCACAACACCTCGGCCAGCAACGTGATCTCGTTCAAGGGAGCCGTCAGTACGTTTCACCGTCAGAATACCGATTACCAGAAGCTCTCCGACGGCCGCCAGGCATCAGTCTACCTGGAAGCCAACGACCTGGTGCAGGTTGGTAAACATCAGCTCATTGGCGGGTTGAACCTGACGACCGAAGCCTTCCGGAAGAACCGGGACAGCACGCGGCTCGTTGATTACACCTACCAGACCGTCGGTGCGTTCGTGCAGGACGACTACCAGTTGACCAACAAAATTGCCGTGCAGGCCGGGCTTCGGTTCGACCACCACAATACGTTCGGAAGTTTTCTGCTGCCGAGGATCTCGGTCAAACTCAAACCGTCGGAACCCTGGACGGTGCGGCTAAGTGTGGGAACGGGCTATAAAACCCCAAACCTGTTCGTTAATCAGACACCCGGCCAGCTGGGCGTAAGCCTGATTTTCCCGCGTTTGCTGCCCATTAATCCAGCTACCGTAAAAGCCGAGCGGTCGATAGGAGCCAACGCCGATATTGCCTACAGTAAGACGTTTGAAAATGGTCTATCGGTGCAGGTCGATCAGGCCTTTTACTACACCATCGTCAACGCGCCGGTGGTGTCGACCTTTGCCAGCACATCCAGTAACCTGGGCGCTTACACCCAGTTCGTCAATGCGCCCTATGACCTGCTCAGTGTGGGCACCGATACCTATGTACGACTCGAATACAAGGCGTATGAACTGTACCTGGGCTACAACCACACGCTTTCGCGACGCAACGGACCGGCCGACAAGTCTTTTCTGGCACTAGCTCCGCAAGACAAGTTTTCGACAACGCTCGCCTGGGAGAATGACCATTTCCGGTTTGGAGTCGAAACGGCCTATGTAGGCAGGCAGTATCTTTATACGAACCAGCAGGTGCCTAACTACTGGTTCTTTGCCGGGGCCGCCGAGTATCATTATAACGAACACTGGCGGTTGGTGCTGAATGCCGAAAACCTATTTAACGTAAGGCAGGCCAGGTACGAAACCGTCGTAACGGGCTCTATTTCCCAACCCACGTTCCGGCCCGTCTGGGCTCCTCTCGAAGGCCGCATTGTGAACCTGGCCCTCAAGTATACGCTGTAGCTTGTTAATGAAGAGGGTAAGTGATTAGCCAGATGCCACCTGACTGATCACTTACCCTCACCCGTCTATTCGTTCTGCGGCTAGTACTCCTGCTCCAGCGGGTGTACCATAAATTCGTCGATGACGACGTGGGCGGGGCGGCTGACGATGAACAGCATCGACTCGGCCACATCCTGCTCTTTCAGGTAGTGCGCCGATGTTTCATGGCCATGTCCTTTGTCGTGAAAGTGCGAATCGACCAGACCGGTGTAGACACCACTCACTTTGATACCCATTGGCCGGACTTCTTTGCGGAGCGCTCCCATAAAAGCTTCCTGCGCATACTTGCTGGCGGTGTAAAGCGAACCGCCTGCAAACGTTCGTTTCGCCACATCCGACGCAACCACGACCACGTGGCCCGATCCCTGCGCTTTCAGCGTGGGTAGTGCGGCTTTGGTCAACAGGAACGTACCTTTTACGTTGGTTGCCATCAGGTCGTCCCACTCGGTAGCCGTGATCTCTTCTACATTCTTGAAAATGCCGTAACCGGCGTTGTTAATCACGATGTCGATCGTACCGAATCGATCAAGCGCCACCTGTACGACGTTGGCCATATCGGCTTCGTTGGCAACATCGCCGGGAACAGCCACAATGCCGGGGTGTTCCTCTTCGAGGGCCGCCAGATCCTTGGCGTTACGGGCGGTAGCGATGACGTTGGCCCCCTGATGGGCCAGTAGCAGGGCCGTAGCCCGGCCTATGCCGCGCGACGCGCCGGAAATAATAACGGTCTTGTTCTGAATGTTCATGGAGCAAAAGTACGGGTAAATTATACAGAGCGCGGAGACCCCCGCAAAAACAGCGACACCAACTTTTCCGTAGCTTTGCCGTATCAACTAACCAGCAGCACCTGTTTAGGATCACCGGCAGGAAGCGGTCTGTTGTATCCTGGCCGGGCTGGCACACCAGCGGCCACGTCCGGGTGAGACTATTTTATCTAGGCCTGGTCCGGTTAGTGTATCCTGGACGGCTACGTCCGGGGTGAAAATGTTTTATCTACGCCCGGACGTGGCCGTCCAGGATACACTACCTTTTCCCTTGCCTCATGCACGAATCCCTTTCCGATAAACTAACCCAGCTGGAACAGAAATTTGCGGCTATGGGGCAGGATATGGCCTCCTACCTCGAAGGCCTCCTCCAGGCCGACTACCTCACCTACTGGGACTATGTGCATCTGGACACGTTACTGTCACTGCAAACGCCTAAAACGGCTTACCCCGACGAACTGATCTTTGTAACCTACCACCAGATCACAGAGTTGTATTTCAAACTCGTTCTGCACGAAATTGCTCAGATCGCCGAGGCCCAGCCGTTGACACCGGCATTTTTCACGGCCCGTATGCAGCGCGTGAATCGTTACTTCGATTTGCTGGAACAGTCATTCGGCGTGATGATCGCCGGAATGGAGCGCGAGCAGTTTCTTAAATTCCGCATGGCGCTGCTGCCGTCAAGTGGCTTTCAGTCGGTGCAGTTTCGCGAGATCGAGATCGTTTCGACCGATTTTCAGCAGCTGCTGGCAGACGCTCCTGCCGAGCCCGGCTCCATTGCCGACCGCTATGACTTGATTTACTGGAAGCAGGGCGCGACCGAACTGGCAACGCAGCAGAAAACGCTGACCCTGAATCAATTCGATCGGCAGTACAGTGGCCGGCTGGTGCGGCTGGCGGAAATCTATCAGACCAAAAATCTGCACAAACGGCTTCAGGAACTTGAACAGACAGGGCAGCTAACCACTGAGCTGGCCGACGTGCTGCGCGAGTACGACCACCGCGTTAACGTTCGCTGGAAACTGGCACACCTGCGGTCGGCGGTTCAGTATTTACACAAAACGCCAACCGATATTAAAGCCACGGGTGGTACCAACTGGCAAACGTATCTGCCGCCCGTACAGCAGCAACGTATCTTTTTTCCTGCGCTATGGTCGGCCGAAGCGTTACAGCACTGGGGACGGCCATCGCTACAGACCTGACCGGTTTTTCTACGATAGCTTCTTAAAATACCGGGTCATTTCGCCATAGCCCATACCCATCGACAGGCCCCTCACGGCCTGGGTGATGCGCTTGGTTTTCGTCTCCATCGTTCTGGCCGATTCGATCCAGTTGCTGAAGTATACCTGATGCCCTTTCGCCAGGGTATTGAAGAAATCAAGCGCTGTTGGGTCGTCGGCCAGACAGGTCATCAGATCGGCAGAAAGCGGCATGGGCGAATCGTCGGCCTCCAGCGTGACCCGTACCGTAGCTCCTTCCTCCTTTCGAATACCCCGGCGCATGGTCGCTTTGACAGCCATGATAAACGAGCCCGTTGCGTCCCCCGACGTACCCATTGGTATTAGGGCGACCAGCGCAATGGGGTACGTATCGAGTGTACCTTTTACCCGAAACGAGGTTTTCTGGCCAGGTTTGAGCGCCTGGGTAATATCGATGGGAATGTCAATATAGGTCCAGCCGGTCTTTTCCCCTTTCTGCTCAAAACGCTGGAGAACTGCGGTAAATGTGTACATAATTAGGCATGGCCTGGGGTTTGGTAACGATCGAGGGCAGCCTGTAGCGACTCTGTCATAGCCTGAACAAGCGCTTTGGGCTGCAAGACTTTCACATGGTCGCCGTAGGAGCGCAGATGCATCAGCAGGTCGCGGTTGGGCGCGAGTCGCAGGCGAATCACACATTCCGTTTCGGTGTCACGAATCACTTCCTGCGTCTGGTGAATGGGTTTGGCTTTGACATAGCGACCGAACAGGGGCGAAAACGACAGCACGATCTCCTCCACCGGGCCGCTGCTATCGGTAATGCCGTAAATGTGTTCGAACAACTCGCTCACGTTGGTCAGGATGGCAGGTGGCACAGCGCAGGGTTCGTCGGTCAGCGACAGATCGCTCATGCGGTCGAAGGCGAACGTGCGTTCTTTACCCGTGGCTTCATCATACCCGATCACATACCAGCTGTCGGCCACTTCCCGTAACAGGATTGGATGCAGACTACGTAGCCGGGGCACATCTGCCAGCGCGTTTGGGTCTGTAATTTCGTGTTTGGTATACCGGAACTGAATTTGCCGGTTCTGGTTGATCGCCCGGATCAGCATGGGCACATACTGCCGGTTTCCACCCAGAATCCGCTCTTCTACATACACGATCCGGCGCGTGAGGGCATCGGTCTTTACCTCCCGGATAATATCCAGGCTTTGCCGCACCTTTTGCAGGGCGTTGGTCAGTTCATCGGCCACAGAAGCCCCCTGGGTAGCTGCCAGCACCTCGCGGGCATAGTCGAGCGCTTCCATGTCGTCGGGCGAAAGCATCAGCCGCAACAGCCGGAATTGCGGATTGGTATAGTAGTACCCGTTACGCCGTTTACAGTAGGCGATGGGCGCATCATGATCTTCGCGCAGCCGCTGAATGTCCTTCTCCAATGACGATATGGACCGAATACCGCATTTCTCCTGACACAGTTCAAACAGTTTCTGTTTGGAGTACTGGCGCGGGTATCGACTAATGATCTCATCGATCAGGCGGTAACGCTGAAAAGCAGAACGAGTTATCGGCATGACATGTAGAGACGCAACCCCTTGCGTCTGTTTTAAAACGCAACCCTTTGCGTCTGTTTTTTCAAGTAGAAGAAGACAAAAAAGGGAAATATTTCTTACACAAAAAAGAACAACGTAAAAAGATTACGTTCTGGCCGGTAGAACTTTGTTCTGTCAATTTTTTTAAACAACCAGACTAATGAATACGCCCTTCCTACCCAAACCACGAACGCCGTCGATTTTCGGCCCGGTTCGTTCTCAGTCTTCCAGAAACGCGTCGCTGTCGTTCGGTCAGCTGCTCGATGTCGAATTAGGTCTGTTTCTGCTTTCGCAATTGCAGCCTACAGCCTCCCCCGATGCGCTGCCCGAATTGATGGGGCATGTGGAGTTGCTGGCGACCGACCGCCCCGTCTGGACGCCCAAACAACATAAATACGTGAACCGGGGACGGGCGCTACTGGCTCATTGCCTGCACCCTGCTGTCTGGAGCGCCCTCATCGAGCGGTATGCCATTGCCGCCACAACGGTCAGCGCTTATGACGTTAGCCGCGACCGTAGCTGGTTCGGCGAAAAAACGGTTGGATTTTCGCGAAACCGCTTGACTGTACTCCGCAAAATGCTGGCCTGACAGCCGACGCGACACGAAAAAATAATAAAAGAAAAATAGAACAACGTAAAACATTTACGTTCTCATAGGCTGAACTTTGTTCAGAACAGTAAACAACAACTACAACATGAACATGGTCTTATCATCCACCCGTTTTACCGTCCGCCCGGCTTTAACTGGCCTGTTGGGCTGGCAGGAACCCCTGGCAACCCGCATACGCCACCGCCATGCGCTACCCGGCCTGGTAGCCAACCGGCTGCTCAACGTGGAGTTGGGGCTGTACCTGCTGGCCGAACTCTTGCCTTTTGCTCCCCCACAGGCACTGCCCGACCTGCTCAACAAGCAAGGGGTCGTATACCGACAGCGGCCCGTATGGTCGCCCCGTCAGCACCGGGCGCTCATTCAGGCTCAAACGCTCCTGGCTCCCTACCGCGACCGCACGGCCTGGTACAAGGCACTGGATAAATACGCTACGCTGCCGCAGGAATTGCGAACGTTTGCGGTCAATGGCCGGGGTGGCTGGAATCCCGAGATCAGTAGCTACGTGCTGCGTGACCGGCTCAGCTTGTTTCAGCGGGCCCTGGCGTAAGGAGTCAACGCCAATTTCTATAAGGCCCTATAAAAACAGCGCTGTTTAGTACCCCGGTGTGGTGGTGCTAAACAGCGCTATTTTTATGTTAATTGACAGGAATTGAAGACACCTATGTCCTAATTGGGAGTCTTTTTATTTTCAACCACTACCAGGGGCGTTGCCCACTGGCAGGGTTGTAAGTGGTAACCCTGCCAGTGGGAAAAGCCCCTGGTAGTGGTTGAAGAACAGTACCCTTAGCAAAATTACGGGTCATGCTCTACCACCCGATTAACTAAGGTTTATAGAAATTAGCTGTTACTCAAGTTGCCCGCCAGGGTACGAAGCGAAGAAGCCATCCCTTCCAGGCGGGGGGCAATATCACCCTCCGAACCCATCAGGGTGCTAAACTCCGTAGTTTGTGTGGCCAGTGTCGACAACAGTTCGCTAAGTTCATCGGCGTTGATCTGGTCGCTTTCCAACTGCGTTTTTACCCGTTCCAGCGTATCGGTGATGTCGGTCGCGTTTTCGGTCTTGCGCAGTTCAACCAGCCACTTGTCAATGACGCCTTTGCCACTTTGGGGCGTCGTATCGGCTATGTTTTCCTCGAGGACGCTCATCGTCGCGTCGAGCAGTTCGGTTGATTGTTCGTGTGAGATCATATCAGAATTGACTACTAAAATTACGAAGTGCTTCGGCTAATTGCCGAAGCTGATTGGCCATTTGACCGTTGGCAACAGAAGGCTCTCCCGCCAGGGTTGAGGTGTGGCTGGCCATACTCAACAGCAGGTGACGAATCATGTTTCCGTCCGGATTACCTGAAGCCAGGTTATCGCGCAGGGTTTCCAGCTCGGCTCTGATGCGCTCAGCACCCACGTCGCCCCGCAGGGCGTTGAGCCAGCCTTCGATCAGCAAAATACCCCTGTCGGGGGCAACTACTGCCGTACTGCCTTCACCAAATGCACCGAGTGTATCGGTAAGCATTCGCTGTTCCAGTGATTCTTCCATAGTGTAGTGAATTAATAAACGTTAGCTAGTACATGTCGGGACAGTGGCCAGCCGCACAAACGCGTAGACAGGTTCAACAGGCACCATCCTACGAAGGGTTATAACTTGCTTCCGAAATTTCGGAGAATCTTCGACAGGCTTTCCAGCCCTCCGGTCCAGGTACCTTCGGCCGTTGGCCCTTCGGCGATCTGCTGGGTTTTGTCGGCCAGGCCTTCCATCACTTGCCGGATGTGTGGGGCGTCTGGCTGAGCCGATTGCAATTCGGCCCGTAACTCATTGAGTTGACCTTCCAGATCGTCCAGATTCGGGTCGCCCTGTAGCGCCTGTAGCCAGCCGTCGATCAGCATGACACCCTGCGCCGGCGAAACACCCGCTTGGGAGCCATCGCGAAACGTGGTCAGTGTGTCTTCGAGCATTCGCTCTTCCAGTATGTTCGATCCCATCGTTGAAAATGTTTACCCGTTAAAGTTTATTGCCCAGGTTACGCAGCGCCGTAGCGAGCTTTTCGAGCTTGTTAACCGTTTGCTCCTGTAGGTGAGCACCCTGAGCCACCTGGGTTGTATGGTCAGACAGGCTGCCAAGCAGATCACGAATCCGATCGGGATCAGGCTTGGCAAACTGCAGCTGGCCTTTCAGTTCAATCAGTTGCGCTTCTATACTGGCTGTTAGGTGTGTCCCCTGGATGACCTCCAGCCATCCGTTGATCAGTTGAATCCCATCGACGGGGGCGGGTATAGCGGCATCGTCGGCACCCAGCTTCGAGAATACCTGTTCAAACAACCGTTGGTCCAATGCGTGTGAAGGCATATTCGTATACATTACAGCCGGGTTCCGTGAGCCATCTGCCCATAAGAAGACAGCCCCGGTCCACGACTCAGTTGACTTGATTAAACTACGGTGGAGAACTGACCGGCAAAGTTTCGCAGGGCCGTCGACAGCGTCGTTAGCCGCGATGGTACGTCTCCTTCTCCCTTGGCTGCCAATGCTTCGGTCATGTCGGCAAGCTGGAGAAAAAGCTGCCGAAGCCGGGTTCCTTCCGGTGCTCCACTTTGAAGTTCATTCCGTAGCTCCGTCAGCGGCTGCATTACATCGCCAGCGATGTGGTTATTTTTGATCGATGAAAACCAATCGGTAATCAGCGACATTCCTTCCTGAGGAGATGCCGCCTGACCCTGATCGAAGGCCCGGATGGTGTCGTCGATCAGCGTAGTAGCCGACGAGCCGTCTGTGGATGAATGTTGATTTGCCATAGTTGTTGAGTAACGTTGGTATACTGCTTCTATCGGGTAAAACACACCTGCCGGTGGTTTGTTTACGACCGAAAAAGAAGCGTGCCGATAATGATAATACCAATTGAGGTAACGGATGGATGGTTACGCAGGCTGCGTCTCATCGGTCCGTTACCTCAACACGGTACTTGCTGCGAAATAGATCAATACTGGGAACGTCCGCCCGATGCGGCACTGCCCGACTCGGCCGTACCACCCGAAACGCCTGAACGCTGCGTACCGGAATTGGTGCTGTAGTCATCGCCACCGCCGTCCGATCCGGTACCGTAGCCCGACCCATACGAACCGCCATCCTGCTGCTCAGCCCCGGCGCTACCGGTAGTAGCCTCGGCCGCCGGTGCCGAACCGCTATCCATGGTACCGCCGTTTCGGTTCGTTAGCTGGTCGTCATCGTCTTCGCGAAGGGTCGATGCCCCGGCCCCGCTGTTGGTCGATTCGCCACCTACGGTACTTGTCATAGGTGCCTGCCCGCCCGACTCGCCGGGCATGACCGTATCAGATGGCTGCGTGTTCATGGCGGCCATCTTCTCCGATCCACCCAGTTGCTGACGAAATCCCTGCAAAGCGTTCACAAGGGGGTCGAGGGTTTCCTTTACTTCGGCATCGGCCGATGAGGCTACCTGATTGGCCTGATCGACCATGTAGCCCAGCAGCTGCTGGATTCTGGCTCCGTCCGGATTACTACTTTGTAACTCGGTTCTGAGTTCGTTCAAGCCACCCGCTACAGAATCTGTATCCTGATCACTGTTGCTGAGGGCGCTGATCCAGCTATCGATAAGCGAAATACCATCGATCGGTGAAATACTCGTCGTATCGCCATTGAAAGCGTTTACGGTTGTCGTGACCAGATTGGCCGCGTGTTGATCAAGTGCCATAATTGTTCAGGTTTAGTTATGACTCATCACCCGCGCTGGCGGCAACCTGGCTGTGCAGATTTTCGAGCGTGGCGATCAGTTGTGACAGTTCGGTTTGTTCGGCGCTGGCCTCGGCCGACTGCATCACGGCCTGGGTTTGTTGGATCAGATCCTGCAGGATCTCGGCAATGGCTGAGGCATCCGGCTGGCCTTCGTTCTGGCTCGGATCCAGTTCTGAACGCAGTTCTTCCAGCGTGTCGGCAATCTCGTCGGTTGCGTCGTCACCAACTTCATCGAGCCGGTCGAGCCATTTATCGATCAGCGCAATACCATCCTGTGGTTCAATCGTGCTGATACCACTATCGAAGGCATTGACGGTCTGATCGATCAGTGCAATCTGGTTTTGATCCTTGGAAATCATAACGTGAGCTTAGTTTTGCCGTTAGTTTATCCCCCAACAGACCTGCCGGTCGACGGGTCCTTTTCCAACCTAATGCAATCCTATAATGTTTGTAGAGTTGTGTTTCTTTTCTGTAAAACTTACCCTGAACCAGCACCTGTTATTTTTACCGGATACCGCAAAATTCCGGGAACGTTGGCAACCAGGTATTGTTCTGGATTGTGTATAATCCCTCCCTTATGAACCCGACCCAACTGCTTGCCGATGTTCAATACCAGTTTGCCCGCAGTGGGGGCGCGGGTGGCCAGAACGTAAATAAAGTAGCCACCAAAGCTGAACTTCGCTTTAGCGTCCGGGATTCGGCGCTGCTGACCGACCCCCAGCGGACGGTTCTGCTGGAGAAACTGGCCAACAAGCTTACCACCGAGGGTGAACTGGTGCTAACGCATCAGACCGAGCGGACGCAACTGGGCAATAAGGAGAAAGTGACGAAGAAATTTCTGAAGTTGATTGGAAAAGCGTTCGAAACGCCCAAACCCCGCCGGGCTACCAAACCATCGAAATCAGCCGTAGCTGAGCGCATTTCCAACAAGAAACACAAAGGGGATATAAAGGCCAACCGCAAGAAGATAGCGCTTGACTGAACCCAACGCAAACATGAGTCATCCCGAATGTTAAAAGTCGGTATCTTTTTAAGGTTCGAAGTGAAAACAAGAGTATCGCGCGGGGTGTCAGGCCCCTTGACCTACCGTGTATACACTTCTTATTTGCTTCTGAAAAGCCCTGTAGGGGCGACCTGTCAATAGAAAAGAAAGCAAGGGTAGCCTGTAAAGCGCCGTAGGTGCGACCTGATGTAGTTCATTCAGGTCGCACCTACGGCGCTTCAGACAAGGCAGGAGCGATAACAATTATTGACAGGTCGCCCTTACCGGGCTACCTGACCAATACTGGAGATGTACACATACTATACGTCACTTGACCTGACGCCACGCCCCCGCAGATGTGCCGGAACCAGGCTGCTTTTTGGGTAAGGTCATCCCGTTTTACAAGAAAAGCGTCTACAGTTCGCGGATTTGCACGTTTCGGTACCAGACACGCTCTTTAGGGCTATGATTTTGGAGAGCAATCTTCCCTTTGGCGTGCGGTTGTACATAAGGCCAGCTGGCAAACTTGCTCTTGGCTACCATGGCTTTCCAAGCATCGGAACCATATTCGTACTCCACTACTTTTTTTCCGTTCAGGTAGTGCTCAACGTGATTATTGTTGACCAAAATCCGGCCTTTGTTCCACTCGCCGACAGGCTTTATGGCGTCGAAATCAGCCGGGGGAATAACGTCATAGTTAGCCCCGCTCATCTGGCTGTCTTTCAGCTTGTAGGGCTTGCCATCTCCATCCAGATAGCCTTTGTCGTCGATAACCTGATACTCCGGGCCCGACATGTATGTGCTTTTGATATCCGGGCTGTCGATTATTTTGTAAACGACACCACTATTACTCCCCTTAGGTATTTTGAAATCGAACTCAAGTTCGAAGTTCTCATATTCCTTGTCGGTGACCAGGTCGCCACCGGTCCCGTCGGGGGTCATGGCACCATCCTCAACATACCAGCCAACGACACCTTCTTTGTGGTAGCTATGCCAGCCTTTAATGGTTTTGCCATCGAACAGGCTGGTCCACTTCGATTTTTTACCGGGAGGTGTCGCCATCGCCAACACACTCAGTAGCAGGCAGGGAATCAACAATTTTTTCATGAGGCTTATCGGTTTTAAGGTAAAGGTAAATACATTGGCAAATTTAACGGAAATGGGTGATCAACTTTACCAATGATCTAAGCATTGGTAAAGTTGATCACCCATTTCCATTGGTCTTCGTCAGCCACTTAGCTTGCCATATCCCGGGCTGCCTGTGGGTCATTGTATTTACGATCCAGTCCGTCGGTCGATTTCTGATCCGAGCGGTCGGGACCACTGACCATATCCTGCGCCTGAATGCTGCTTTCGTCGGCCAGTTCACGCGGCAGTTGCTGCGCTTCTTTGCCTTCCTCGCGACGCTCACCCGGCTGGTACTGGTCGGTATCCTTGGCATCGACATCATACCGATGAGCCGAATCGCCGGTATCAGGTTTTTCAACCATACCTTCTTCAGGTCCACTTCCCATACCCTCATACTGGTTACCCGGTACTGCTTCGCCCGGCTCCAGGTCCTGAGTGGGGTCGATACCCACGATCCCGGCCGTGTAGGTCACGAAGTTGGCACCGGCGTTGATCTCATGCGAACGGTCGGGCTGGTCCGGCTCCTGAATTTCAGGAGTTCCGGGCTTTGGCGTTCCGGGCAGATCGGGAATCTCGGGGCCGGGCACTGGGTTATAAGGCGGAGTTTCGGGAATACCCGGCACCGGCTGCATAGGATCGGGTATTCCCGGTGTGGATGGGATCATATTCCAGACACCAAACGAGCCCGTTGGTGTGCTGTCCTTACCGGCTTCGGTCTGGTCCGGCGCATCTTCCGATGGTAGACCCGTAGCCACGGTAGACCCCGCGTCGGGATTGCCCGTGATATCACCTACAGCAATGGGATCATTCGGCATCACCGATACGTCGATGACATTACCCGCCCGCAAAGCCGCTTCCGAGTTTTCGTACTTCTTTTTATCGTCGCCGGTAAGCGCCCGTTCTTCATCGCTACCCAGGCGAATACGGGGCATATCGTCAGAAACATCAGATTCGGTATTGCCGATGGGCGTCAGCTTACCGTCGACCAGCTTAACCATATTGGTTTCAGCCTGATCGGCACTGAACATTGTTTCGGCATGTTCAGACGATACAATATCAGCCTGTTGTGCACCATCGCTGAGGTTCGCGTTATTTTCCATAATCGTTGTGAATGTTTTGGTCTATGGAAAACCACCGGAACCGGAAAAGGTTTTTTGTAAGGCAGCTGACGTAGCGCGGACTTCAGTCCGCTGTGTGTGTAGTACAGCGGGCTGAAGTCCGCGTTACGTCAGGGCGTCGAACAGAATTTCGGCCGGGTGCTGGGCGCGCCGGTGGGTACCATCCTTGATCTGATGGCGGCAGGAGGTACCGGCTGCCGATACGATGACATCGGCGGTTGTTTTGCGAATGGCCGGAAACAACACCAGCTCGCCAATCTGCATCGACAGGTCATAATGCTCGGCTTCATACCCGAACGATCCGGCCATGCCGCAGCAGCCCGACGGAATCAGCGTTACGGTATAATTTTCGGGCAGCGATAACACTGTTTTGACCGGCTCCATCGACGATAAGGCCTTCTGGTGGCAATGGCCATGAACCACCACCTGACGCGTCCGGGTCGTAAACAGCTTCCTGTCGATTCGGTTGGCGCTGGCTTCGCGGGCAAGCCATTCTTCGAACAGAAACGTGTTTTTGGCAATGCGCTGTGCATCGGCTTTTAGCTCAGCCGGAACCAGGGCCGGGTATTCGTCGCGAAACGTCAGAATGGCCGACGGCTCAAGACCGACCAGTGGGGCGTCGTCCGTGACGATATCTTTCAGCAGTGTTACATTCCGGATCGCGATCTGCCGGGCATCGTCTACCAGGCCCTTCGACAGGTATGTACGACCGCTTTCGACGTGGTTGGGCATCGTGACGGAATAGCCTAACCGCTGCATCAGCTGAATAGCTTTCTGCCCAACTTCAACATCGTTATAATTCGTAAATTCATCGGCAAAAATCAATACGCTGCCCGTTGGTGCATTTGCCGTTTCGGCTTGTGTCGAGAGGGCATTGTGCTTGCGTCGTTCCCGCTCGATTCGCTCATTTTCTTCCTTTTTATGTTCCCACCACCACTTGCGCAGTGTTGTCGGGGCCAGTTCGGGCATGGTCCGGTCGGGGTGAAAACCAACGGCCCGGTTGGCCGCACGGCGTAGCGCAGGGGTACTGTAAATGGCATTATAGGCCCAGGGGGTCAGACTCGCCAGCGACATAAGCCGGGTAAAATTACCCACCAGCCGCGCCCGCAGGGGCACCCCGTTCTCGCGGTACTGCTGCTGCGTGAACTCCGCTTTCATGCGCGTCATATCCACACTGCTCGGGCATTCCGACGTGCAGGCCTTGCACGACAGACACAGATCCAGCACGTCTTTTACCGTTTCGTAGTCATGGCTGGTGGGCCGGGATTTGTTGCTGTAAAAATGCCGCAGGATGTTGGCCCGCGCACGGGTAGTGTCGCGTTCGCGCCGGGTGGCCATGTAGCTTGGGCACATCGTCCCGCCCGAGATTTCGGTCTTCCGGCAGTCGCCCGAGCCGGAGCATTTTTCGGCGGCTTCGAGGATACCGCCCACGGCCGAAAAATCGAATATCGTTTTGGGTGGCGCTATCACGACATCGGCCTCCGACCGCAGCGATTCGTTCATGGGGGGCGTATCGACGACCTTACCAGGGTTGAATAGATTCTGCGGGTCCCAGAGGGCCTTTACGTCCTTGCAAAGCTGGTAGTTTTCAGGTCCGAGCATGAACGCAATACATTCGCCCCGCAGCCGCCCATCTCCATGCTCCCCCGACAGCGAGCCGCCGTACTTTTTCACTAACTGCGCGGTATCCATCAACAGGTTACGAAACGTCGTTCGGCCAGCCGATGATTTCAGGTTGATGAGCGGCAGCACGTGAATTTCGCCCGCCCCGGCATGGGCGGAGTATTCGAGTTTCAACCCATGGTTTTCCCAGGCCATACGATCGAGTTCATCGATGTAGTCGGGCAGGTCGCGCACGTCGACGGCCGTATCTTCGATGACGTTGGCCGGTTTCTCATCGCCGGGAATGTTATACATGATACTCAACCCCGCCTTACGCAATGCCCACGGCTTCTTGGTATCGTCGTCGTACAGGGTTGGGTAAGCATACCCCAGCAACCTGCCCTGTAGATCGGCCACAAAGGCGCTGGCCCGGGCCGTAACCTCAGCCCGGGTAGCACTAAAGAATTCGACCATCAGAATCGCTTTGGGATCGCCCTCCACGAAATGACGGTTTTTGGCCTGTTCGATGTTGGTCTTGGTCAGTTGCAGAATGTAATCATCGACCAGTTCCGATGCCGCACACCCATGATCGAGCGCTACCAGGTTGGCTTCGAGCGACTGTCGAATCGTATCGAAATGAGCGCATACCAGAGCCGTTTCGGCGGGTGGCAGCGGCAGCAGATTCAGTTTGGCTTCGGTGATGAAGCAAAGCGTCCCTTCCGACCCGGCAATGAGTTTGGCGAAGTTGAATTGGGAAGGAGGGAGGAAGGAGGAAAGGGAGGAAGGGAGGAGGGAGGAAAGGGAGGAAGGAGGAAAGGGAGCGTTGAGGGCAGGGGCTTCCTCCTTTCCTCCTTCTCTCCTTCCTCCCTCTCCTCCTTCCTCCCTTTCCTCCTTTCCTCCTTCCTCCCAAAAACCTACCATCGCATCCAGTGCATACCCTGTATTCCGGCGGGTTACGGTTGGTTTGGGGTAACCGGCGCGAATGTGCTGCTGCGTGGTTTCGGTAGAGAGCCAGTCACGAAATTGAACATACAGTTGCTGTTCGAGAGGACTGGCCACGTTTTCGCCCCGGCATTTAGCGTCGAACTCCGGGCGGGTAAGCGCGCCGAACGTTACCTCGGCACCGTCGCTGAGCACGGCTCTAACCTCCAGCAGATGGTCGCGGGTGGTTCCCCAGATGATGGAGTGCAAGCCGCAGGAATTATTGCCGATCATACCCCCGATCATGGCCCGGCTGGCGGTAGATGTTTCGGGGCCGAACAGCAGGCCGTGCGGCTTCAGGAACGCATTCAGGTCGTCGCGAATGACGCCCGGCTGCACCCGTACCCACCGCTCCTGCGCATTGACTTCCAGGATCTGACCGAAGTGTTTCGAGATATCGACGACGATCCCGTTACCCACGACCTGCCCGGCCAGCGATGTCCCGGCGGCCCGTGGAATCAGCCCAACCGGAACCCCGAGTTGGGTATGCTGTTTGGCGAATCGCAGCAGCCGCTTGATATCGGCCACCGACTTTGGTATAGCCACCGCAACGGGCATTTCCTGATAAACGGAAGCATCGGTGGCGTAGAGGATTCGTTGCGCCGTGTGCTCAGGCGATTCATCAAAATACAGGTCGCCCTCAAAACTGGGCACCAGGGTGGAGAAAGGCAATTTGGGTGTCAGGCGAAACATAAGGGCCAGGCTTAATCAATACCTAAAGGTACGAAGAAACAGGCTTAGGTACGGTCTGCCGCTCTGTAGACCCGGCCGGCAACGGATAGAATAGAGGCTATTTATCGCCCATAAATTTCTTCATTTCAGCCATAACGTCGATTGGTTCATTACGTTGCAGGGCAGTCGTAATTCGGGCAATCTCGTCGTAGGGAAGCGCATAATCCGGCTCATCGGCCTCATCGTCCTTGTCAGGATCGATTACATCGTCCGTTGGTTCGTCGGGCATGACCGTGATCTGAACCCGGCGGGTACCGAAATAGGCTTTGATGCTATCGATGAGGTTTTGATCTGCCTTGTCGGCATCGAGGTGAAATACGAGAGACTCCATAGATTCTGGTTTACCCATGATAACCGTGTCAGGCTAACCGAAGTTTTTTATGGCGCTACTTACCCTTGTCCAGTCCGCGCTTGAGCAGCCCACCGATAAAGCTACCGGCAAAGGTCAGGATCATGGACCCATACAGACCAAAGGCTTCGACATCAGCGTCGGCCGTATCGGTTGCGGTTGGCACGAAGATCATATAGCCGAGCCAGATGATGGCCGCCTGCACCACCGCCAGCAGCCAGCCCCGGCGCGGCTCCAGAAAACCCAGTCCAGCCGCCAGCGCAGGCGTTACGAAATAAGGAAGGTGAATACTGGAAGCGATCTTGATACAAACAAGGATTAGCACACTGCTGATGAGTGTCAGGCCCAGGCTGATGAGTAACTGGCGGTCAAACGTCATACGAAAACGGTCTAAACAACAATGACTACTGAAGAACAGAGCAAGCCCCATTGTTCAGTAGTCACCCTATTGCAGACAATCGAAACAGGTTACTGGTTCACGTAAACGCTGCCGTTACTGGCCGAAATGTTCACCGCAATACCACCCCCGTTGAGTCGGCCACGAACGCGGTCTTTCTCAATGTCGCCGTCGAATTTAGACAGGGATGTCGGTATGGTAACCCGGTTGCCGCTCAGGTTGAGGTCCATACCTTTGTCGAGCGGCATTTTCACCCGGACGCTGCCAACGCTGGTACTCAGCCGGACATACTCGCCTAGTTTTACGATACTTACGTCAACGCTTCCCGCGCTGGTGTTGGCTTCTACGCTGCCCGAAATATTGGCCAGCCGCACCGACCCACCCGATGTACCCGCTTTAATGTCGCCCGTAATGTCGCTGCCCTGAACACTACCGCCACTGGTCTGCGCGTCGATGTCACCTCTCAGATCGGTAAGCCGGATGCTGCCGCCCGACGTATGCAGCCGCATGCTGCCCGACGACTCTTTTGCTTCGATACTGCCCCCCGAGGTTTGCAGGTCCATCCGGTCTTTGCTCTTGCAGCGGTCGAGGTGGATGCTGCCGCCCGATGTCTGGCCGTTAATATCACCGTCTACATCGGTCAGGTTCAGGCTTCCGCCACTGGTCCGGAACCGCTGTTTGCCGGATAGTTCGTTCAGCGTGATGCTGCCACCCGAGGTCCGCAGGTCGGTAGAGACGGCGCGGGGGGTATAAAACTTGAAACTGATACTCACCGACCGCTTCCAGTCGTTGTTGCTTCCCCGCCGTTTGGCGGTAGCCACGATAGTGCTTCCCTCCCTGACGATAGTGATATCATACTCTCTAAGCCGCTCCTCAATTTCTTGCTTGTCTAAGTTGTCTCGTGAGTTATTGGCCCGGACATACATTTCAACTTTGGCGTTGCGGTCGGTGCCACCTTCGACCGTCAGGCTACCGCCCGATGTTTCGGCCCGCACGGCGTTGATAGTACCCGAAAACGTTTTGACTTGATACGGTGTATCGTCGCTGCCAGCGCCTTTACGGTCGGGTACGTTTCCGGCGATGGTGGTTAGCGAGTATAGGCCTGCACTCAATAGGGTCAGTAGAAACTGGTAGCGTTTCATAAAGAGTTGGTTTGATTTTTGGGTAAAGATGATAAGGCCGACCGGAAGGTTGCATGGCGTGACTTATTTTGTGCACGGCTCCAGATAACGGCCCCTATCATAAAGAGAGCAATCGGCAGGCCAACTACTCAACGCCTTCATTTTCAGCCTTCTGCCAAACAAAATATCTCCATTGGTGTCCATCCCCGGACAATCCCTGTTCGGTAACGGACATAATTAACCCTTTGGATCAGGCAGGCTGATTACAAGAGGCTTGTTTGCTATTGCAGAGGTTTCTGATCAATTTTAGCGCACCATCAGAATTGCACAAACACGGACATGGAAGAAAATAAGAAGACAATAGCCACCGAGCAGGTAGAAAGCACCAAAAGCGCCACATCGGAGAAGTTCGAAGCTTTCAAAACGGAGGCAAGTACGCAGCTTAACGCAGCCATAACGCAACTCGATGAGTTCAAAGACCAGCTCATCGCTAAAGCGCAGGAAGTGGGCAAAGACATTGACATCGAGGGCCTGAAAGTTCAGGCAACCGAGCAGTTCGAAGCAGCCAAAGCCGCCACCGCAGAGACCATGACCCACTTACAGGCCCAGGCTGAAACGACCTTTGCGGCCGCAACCGCCAAAGCCGATCAACTCGCAGACGTAGCCGAAGACAAGTTCGACGACCTGAAAGCCGAAGCCACCGAGCAGCTCGAAGCCGCACAGGTGAAACTGGAAGAGCTGAAAGCCGAGGCCGCCGTTCAGCTGGAGGTAGCGAAAGAGAAAGCGAAAGGGTTCTGGGACGGGCTCTTCGGTAAATAACCGTAATGGGCACCGACGCTGCGCTATGTAAGCCCTACGGGCTAACTCGAACAGCTTCTTAACTTCGCCAAAGTTTAGAACTTTGGCGAAGTTGAACGTCACGTTACACTTTTTGCAAATACATGGTCTTCAGGACCATCACTGTCCGGTCGACACGGCCTTCAATTTCCTCTGCATCGTCGGTGAGTCGGATATTCTTAACCACCGTTCCCCGCTTCAGCGTGGCCGATGAGCCCTTTACTTTCAAATCTTTGGTAAGTTTTACGGAATCGCCTTCGGCGAGTGTTGTTCCGTTACTGTCTTTTGCCTCCATTTATTTGTCTACGGCTGCTACGTGTTCGTGAATGGCCGCGAAGATACGTGTTCTTTATCCAACCTCGCGCCGACGCGCCAGCTTAGCCACACCAGCGGTTAGTTCTTCTCCAGTTTCTTCAGTTCCTGCTGAATATAAGCTTTCGAAAGCCAGTTCGTACCGATCATCACGCCTTCGATATTCCGGGTTTGGCCGATGTCTTTCAACGGGTTACCACTCAGCAGCACCAGATCCGACACATTTCCCGCTTTGACAATGCCCGAATCAGCCTTCTTCAGGTAAGCCGCTACGTTGACCGTACCCGTCCGCAGTGTTTCATATGGTGTGAGTCCCGCGTCGACCATGTATTTCATTTCGTGGTGAATTGAAAAGCCCGGTACATTGAATATCTGGGGCGCATCGGAGCCCAGCAGAAGCTCGACGCCGTTCTTCTGGCATTCGTAGATCAGCTTCCGGCGTATCTGCACCAGCTTTTCGGCGTGTTCTTTCGAGAAGTTCGGATTGCCCATATACGTGTTTTTCGCGTTTACCCAGTTCTGGACATCCTTCGGCTTCATGTATTTCATCTCCGGATCGTCGGTAAAGGCCCCGGCAGGCAGGGGCGACAGCCAGCGCTCAGCCAGCGCCTGGGTAGGCACCACCCGGATTTTGTTGTCGCTGAGCGCTTTTACCAGCTTCGGAATCAGCGCGGGGTCGGCGCGGTAACCGATCCACGACCCGAACAGGCCCGTTTCGGGCTCGGCCAGGGTGTCGCTACCCGGCGTGATGGCTTCGATAAATCCATCCAGATGGTCGATCGTGGAATAGTGTGCATCGATCGCACGCCAGACACCCACATTGAACGAGACATGCCCTACAAACGGAATACCAACCTCCTGCGCCGTTCGGGCAATGGCCGGAAACGTTTCGTTGGTCAGGCCGGGATGCAGTTTCAGGAAATCGTAGCCCGCAGCTTTCTGCTCACGCACCATCTCGGCACCCCGCGCAGCCGTTTTCACCGTCTGCCCGTTGAACGACGGGCCCGTTGCGTAGAAATGAGGTCCCAGAATTTCACCGCTGTTTATTTTGCTACGGAGTTCGAGGTGTTTCGGGTGGCCCAGCATCCCGCGAATCGTTGTGATGCCGTTCGCCAGGTACAGTGTCAGCACCTCTTTCATCGGCTCAATGTCGTCGATGGGCGGGACGTGGGCGTGTATTTCGGCCCAGCCCGGCGTCAGGTATTTACCGGCCGCGTCAATGACCAGCGCATCCTTACTGACGGTCACACGGCCGACATCACCAATAGCGGCAATTTTACCATTACGCACGACAACGGTCTGATTTTCGATCACGCGCTCCCGATCCATCGGAATCACGTTGACAGCCCGAAATACAATATCGCGCTGGCGGTTGCTGACCAGTTCCTGGGCGAAACCCGATGAAGTCAGCCCAAGGAGAAAAAGAAAATAAATGAATCGCATGCAGTAGGGGCGTTTAAGGCGTAACGAGTGATTTGGATACTGACCGTTGAGCCGGTAAATTTATCCAATCCAGTACGAATATCGGATAACGATCGGCCTGCATCTCTTTTTTGACTAACCCGCTTATTCATGAAAATCAACGCAATTATTACAGGTGCCACCGGCATGGTTGGTGAAGGCGTCCTGCACGAGTGTCTGCAACATCCCGATGTTGAGCAGGTGCTGGTTATCAACCGAAAACCCGGTGGCGTTTCGCACCCGAAACTGCGCGAGATCATCCAGGCTGACTTTATGAACCTGACCTCCATCGAAAGTCAGTTGAGCGGATATAATGCCTGCTTTTTTTGCCTGGGCGTATCATCAGTAGGCATGAAAGAACCCGAATACCGGCGACTCACCTACGACCTGACACTGTACGTTGCCCAAACCCTGTCGAAGCTTAACCCCGACATGACGTTCGGCTACATCTCCGGCGCAGCTACCGACAGCACCGAAAAGGGTAACAGCATGTGGGCGCGCGTGAAGGGCGCGACGGAAAATGCGCTGATGCGCCTGCCCTTCAAAAAAGCGTATATGTTCCGGCCGGGCTTCATGAAACCGACCGAAGGTCTGAAAAACACACTGGTTTATTACAAGTACATCTCCTGGCTGTACCCCCTTGGCCGGGCGATCTATCCGGCGGGATTCTCAACCCTGCGCGAGCTGGCCCTTGCAATGATCAACTCGGTTAGAGTCGGTTATGAGAAACCGATTCTGGAAGTGAAAGACATTGTCAACCTGGCAAAAGCCTGAAGCCCTCACCGGCAACGGTCACTGTCACTGCCGGTGAGGGCTAACTAACTGCCTTATTTGCGCGCAAACTGAATCCAGTCGACAATTAGCAGGTTTTTGTCTTTTACCTGATCGTTGCGAAACACAAAGAACAGGTCCTGAAGGCCGCCCGCGTTGGCAATCGGTGCCGAAACAAGCTGCCAGAGCGGGCCTTTCCGCCCCGTACCGGCATTGGTTTCAGCGGGGTTTGTTATGTCGACCGTAGCCAGCAGTTTACCCGTCGGCGAACCAACGTGAATCTCAACCCGGCCTCCGCGCGATGGCATGGCCGCCACGTTAAGTTCCAGCCGTGAAATACCTGTCAGATCGACATCGGAAAAGCCAATGTATGACCCGTCTTTGATATCGCCCACCCACGATTGGTTACTGCCATCCTGGTGTTTGCGGTCGACATTGGCCGATTGCGCGTAAGATTCTGCCTGTACTTTAGGGTTGCGCAGGACAATCAGCTTCCGGCCCGTCAGCGAACCGGTGATCGGGTTTCCTTTATCGGCGTAGCTGGCCGAAATCACGTAACTTCCTTCCTCAGTCGCGTTTGCGGGCGGGCGGGGCGTATAGGAACCCACGAGCGGCAACCGCTGCGTTGCATCGCCCGTTAGCGAGAGGATATACCGGACCATTTCGCCTGTTTCGGCCTCGGTATGCTGGGGGTGGGCCGACATCATATTCTTTCCCCAATTGCCATTTCCGCCGGTAACCACCTTTTTTGCCAGCATTGGTACGGCACTTTCGGCAGCCGGGCTATATCGTTTGGACACGTCTATCCAGGAAGGGCCAATTGATTTCACGTTCATGGCGTGGCAGGCCTTACAGTCGCTGTTGGCGACCAACGTTTTACCCTGTATATACCTGGCCCCGACATCGCCAAGATTTTGACTATTGGAGGTAAGCAGGGCCAGATCTTTTCCCTCGGCCAGGTAATCGATGGAGAATTTTACCTGTTTTGGTAAAATACCTTTATTAAGGCTACCATCTTCTTTGTCGCGCACGGTAACCGTATACGCCATCGGTGTCTTATCGAAATAGAACGACCGATTACCCCGCAGCACGATGTCGACCTGTGGGGTTTCGTTACCCACTTTCATCTCCAGCTCCGTCGTTGAGCGTTGCCCTTCGGCGTCGATGACTGTCAGTTTAGGCCGGTAAACACCGGGTTTGGCATAGGTAAAGGTGGGAGCAACGGCATTGGATTTCTGGCCAGTACCGGATTCCCACTGGTACGTAATTTTATCGCCCCGGTCATAGTCGAAGGATGAAGCCGCCGAGAGCGTAGCGGTCAGCGGGGCCGCCCCCACCGTTTTTGACGCGGTGATTTTAGCCACCGGCCGGCGGTTACCTTCGGAGTATTCGATGCGGACCAATTGCGAATCGGGGTTGCGGGCAAAATAATTCGCACCATAAGCCAGTACATACATGGCCCCGTCACGGCCGAACTTCATATCGATTGGTTTGGAGATAAACGTAGTAGGCAGGAAGGATTCGATCTGCCTCAGGTCACCAGCCTCCGTGAAACTCAGCACTTTTATCCAGTTCCGGGCCCATTCGTAGATAAACATCTTGTTGTCGTAATATTTCGGCAAGCGGACGTCCGATTTTTTGTAATCGCCGAGGTAATAGAAGGGTCCGGCCATCGCACTCCGCGAGCCGGTACCCAGCATCGGAAACTCGGTCGATTTGTCATATGGATACCAGATCATGGCTTTCTGCGCCGGTGGCAGCACTTTATCGCCCGTATTGTTGGGCGACTCGTTGACTGGCCGTGCCGGGTCGAAGATGGCTCCGACTTTGTTGGAGGCAAAGTCAAAATCGGCGTAGGCTTTGTTGTCGCCCACAAAGTAAGGCCACCCATAGTTGCCCGGCTTCCGGGCCTGATTCCATTCATCCTGGCTTTTCGGACCGCGTTCGTTCGCAACCCCACCGTCCGGCCCTACGTCGCCCCAATACAGGAAACCGCGCTTGTCGACCCAGATCCGGTAAGGGTTCCGCGCACCCATCACATAAATTTCGGGGCGTCCTTTCGACCCGTCTTTAGGGAACAGGTTTCCCGCTGGAATGGTGTAGGTACCATCTGCTTCGACGTGAACCCGAAGAATTTTACCACGCAGGTCATTCGTATTACCCGACGATTTCTGCGAATCGAACGGAGCCCGGCCCGGACGCTCGTCCAGGGGCGAAAACCCGTCGGACTCTTTTGAACTGGTGTTGTCGCCCGTAGACAGGTATAGATTCCCATCCGGCCCAAAGTATACGTTACCCGCCGAATGGCAGCAGGTCTCGCGCTGAACCGGCACCTGCATCACCACTTTCTCGGAGGCCATCTGCAGGCTATCGCCGGTAAAACGAAAGCGCGACAGGTTCTGCACCGGTTTATTACCTACGGGGGAGTAATAGAGATAGACAAAGTGATTCTTCCCGAAGTCAGGGTCCAGTTCCATCCCCAACAGACCATCTTCGTAGTTACCCGTCAGGTGAACAGGCAGTTTGTTGATGACCTTCGTTGCTTTGGCGGTCGGGTCATAGAGCTTGATGTTGCCCCGGCGTTCGATGAACAGCACGCGCCCATCGTCCATAACCTCCATCTCGATGGGCTCTTCCATGTACGAATCGAGTACGGTAGCGGTAAAGCGGTTTTCTTCCGGCGTCCGCATAGTATGGGCATTCCGGTAGTTGATCGCGGGGCCATCCATGGCCTGTTTGATGCCCTCCAGAATCTGTTTACTCAGTGTCTGGTCGGTAATGCTACCGGCAGCGGCATAAAAGATGGGCCCGCCATCGTACGTTTTCGTCCAGAAAACGGGGCGATTGGCATCCGCGGGTTTGTTACCGCCCGCCATCAGGTCATTGTACCACGGCCATTGATAGGCAGTAAAGCCACTGGCGTTGACAACGCCCATCCCCCCACCCGCCTGCACAAACCGCTCTACATCGTTCTGCTGCCAGGTCTCCAGCACATCGGTCGATGTTTGCAGGAAAAGTACAGCGCGATAGTTCTTCAGAGAATCCTCCGCGATGTAAGCCTCATTCGAGGTTGTATCGGCATCGATACCGTTCTGGCCAACAAAGGCCATCAGCGTTCCGGCTGCGACATTAGCTGTGGGCTGATTGGTACTGTTTTTCAGGAAAATCAGAAGTTTGTCTTCCTTACGGCTGTGCCAGCCTATGAGGACCAGCACGAGCAGGACACTGCAAACGGAGCTTACAAACGAACGAAATCGCATAGTCATTGAGTAAATTGGTTTATGCTTTGTGTAACAAACCTTACCCTTTCATACCAACCCCACCAGCCTGTAGTTTACCCTGTAGTTCCGGACGCGGGTCTTTGGTTTTATTGATTTTGGACAGGCTGCTGGCAAAGTCGACGGTGACGCTGTCGTCGCCGAAGGTTAGTGAGACGGTGTCGGTATGAGCGGTTTCAATGAAGCGTAGCGTCATCACGAACGTGTTGGCGTCCTGCCACGTGCCGCTCCCGGCAACGCGCGTTTTGGTTTCGCCGGGGACGGGCGTCGCTACCAGTTTCAATGGTATAGTCGAGAAGGTCGTCTCGCTTTCGACCCAGCGGTTTATACCACACGTTACCTGATGCGCCCCCTGCTCATCCTGCAGTTTGAAGATGCAGCCATCTTTGCCAAATGTCAGCGAGACGGCTTTTGCCTTCATCGAATTGGTAGCCAGCCCGTAGGTATGGCCGCTTATCTTTGACGACACGGGCGAAGTCGACGCCATCATAGGCGGAGCCAGTGCCAGTCCTTTTAATTTTTGATTCAGAGCGGTTGACGCCGTTTTGTCGGTCGATGACCCGGCTCCCTGAAGCGCAGGCAGAATGTTGGTCCAGACCTCGTCGAGGATCGCCTGCATATCCGATGTTTCGGAGGTAATGGCAATCACAGCGTCTTCCTTCGGGAGCACGATGCAGTACTGGCCCAGGGCTCCGTCGCCCCGGTAGGCATCGTGTCGGCAGCGCCAGAACTGATAGCCGTACCCTTGCAGCCAGTCGTTCTCTTCAGCTTTCCGCTTTCCCCCCGCCGACTGGACCTGCTTACTCGTAGCATCGGCGATCCAGGCTTCGGGGAGGAGCCGTTTACCGTTCCACATGCCTTTCTGCACGTACAGCTGTCCGAATTTGGCGATGTCTTCCGTCCGTACCCGCAGGCCCCAGCCGCCCGTGTCGATCCCATTCGGATCTGTTTCCCAATCGGCTCCTTCGATACCCAGCGGATCGAACAGGCGTGGTTTGAGGTAAGTCAGTACCGGCTGGCCGGTGAGTTTCTGAACAATGGCCGAGAGCATGTAGGTAGCGCCACTGTTGTACACAAAATGGGTACCCGGTTTATGGTCGACAGGATGCGCCAGAAATACCTTGATCCAGTTTTTATTCCCGTCGACCCGCATGTTGGGCGTGGGCTCTTTATCATGGCCGGTGGTCATGGTCAGCAGATCTTTCACCCGCATGGCCGCCAGGTTGTCGCTGATGGTGGCGGGCAGATCAGCTTTGAAGAAGGAAATTACCTTATCCTCGACCGTAAGTTTTCCCTCGGCAACGGCCATTCCTACCGCTGTCGACGTAAAACTTTTACTGAGTGAATACAGGGTGTGCTTAAGCTGGGGTTTATAGGGTGCCCACCATCCTTCGGCAACGACCTGTCCATGCCGCACAACCATCATACTATGCAGATTGAGGGCTGACTTCTCGACGGCATTGACGAAATTCAGCAACCCGCCTGATGCCACGCCCTGCACTTCGGGCAGGCTGCGCGGTAGCTGAAAAGTTCGGGCAGGCGAATCCCAGGCCGGGGCCGCCCAGCCTGAAGTAGCTACCGTAAGGCCAACGGCACCGAAGCCCAGTTGCTTAAGAAAGTGACGACGATTGAGATTTATCACGCTGGGAAAGAGTTAGAGTCCGGCTTTTAAAGGGTATGCCGAATGCGTTATACTGTTTATTCCATTATTCTAATCGTCTCTTAATGAAAGTTTCGGCCCACCCGGCAAGAGCAGGCCCGCCATCTCATTTTGCAGATGGCGGGCCTGTTCCAAGCGTAGAAAGTCTATTGTTTTAGCGAGGACCGCGCGAACCGCCCCGCCGTTCGGGCGTTGCGCCCGGAGGAGTTGGCGCCTGTTCCGGTGCCTGGCTGCGTCCCTGCGGCTGCGGCTGTGGCTGAACACGCTGCTCAATCCGGTTCTGCCGTTGCAGCTGGGGCTGACGAATGTCGGCGGGCTGACTGTTTTGGCGTTGCGGGAATGACTCCTGGCGGGTGTTTGCTTCCCGTTGTGGTTGCGGAAATGATTCCTGACGACGGGATTGCGGATACGTAGACGGCTGCGTTGGCTGGTTTTGTTGCGGAACAGGCTGGTTCTGCTGAACCTGCGGCTGAACGCGCTGCTCGTTCTGGTAACGACTCTGCCCTGAGCGCGGATTCACCGGCGATGCCTGTTCACGGGGTTGATACCGCGGATTGTCGTTGGTCTGCACCGGATTAGGCCGTGAGGTACCGGCAGGATTTCCTGCGTTCGGGGCATAGTCCCGGCGGGAGTAATCCCGTGGTTGATCGGTACGCGTTTCGCCACCGTTTCCCCGGCTGCCCCGGTTCATTTCGGGGCGGTAGATACCAACCGAGTTGTTCTGAACCACCGTCCGGCCGGGCCGACCCGAATTTTCGATTCGGTAGACCGGCACGCTCCGGCGGGTTACCCGTTCGATCTCTTCCCGACGCGGTCCATAAGCATAGGACCGGTTGTTGACCTGATATACGTTATTGATGATCGTTGTGCTCTGGTAGATGTTCACTACGCGTGGCCGGGGCACATAATAGCTGAACAGACGCGGGCTGGTAATGTAAATCTGCGGGACGAACACCCAGTAGTTGGACGGGATGTTAGCGTTCACATTGATGTTGATACCAGGTCCCAGTGGTGCCCAGCCGTAATAGCCGCCACCCGACCGCCACGACACCCAGGCAGGGCCCCAGTCGTTGCCCGGCACCCAGGCCCAGCGCTGATAGCGGTCCTGAAACCAGCGGCCGTAGTGGAACGGTGCCCAGCCCCAGGAATAGTCAGAAACCCAGGTGTTACCATACTCCGTAACGACCCAATGTCCATTGGTCGCGTAAGGCTGAAAGCCGGGCTCTACGTTTGGAACCCAGACCGTGCCGTATTCGGGCGTCTGCACCCACTGGCCGTGAGGTCCCAGCTCATTATAGAAGTCCTGGTTCTGTCCCTGACTGCCGTATTGCTGGTCATATTGATTATAACCGGGCTGCTGGTTATAATCGGGCTGGTTGTATCCCGGCTGATTATACCCGACCTGCGCCGTAGTCGTACATGCACCAGTCAGGCCAAGTACCAGGCCAGCCACCAATATCTGAAGTTTTGTTATCGTTTTCATCGCCTTGTTATTGAGACGTACACCCATTGGATGCATTTGACTGGCAAACGTTTAATCGGTTGGTCGAAGAAACGGGTTCGACTAACGTATTCAGCAAATACGTTGGTCGAACCCGTTTTGTTTCCGGCGTCATCCGGACTAGGTCGCGCTCCCGATCTTCATCTTGATGGGGTCCCAACTCATCACTTTCTTCTGGGCCAGACTCATATTACCGCACTGGGTAGGACCGCAGGCGCGCAGACCGAACGTGGCATCTTCGATGTTGGGTTTGTTGTCGCGCACCGAGTTGAAGAAGTTGACGAAGTGTTCATACCGGTCGCCTTTGTAATCCTTGGGCACCGTGTACTTGAACTCCTTCGGCCCTTCCATCTCCGAGGTAGCCGGGTACATTTTATTGTACTGCGCAACGAACAGATCTTTCTGGTCTTTCGGGAAATTATCGACCGACATCCCCGGTGCTTTCGGAAACTTGTTCTTCCGAACGGTCAGGCTATCCCAGCCGATGGACAGGTCACCTTCCGTACCGACCAGCCGCACCAGGTAAGCTCCACCCCCGCCATCGACGAAGTTGGACCGGGTGGTCAGGTTAAATTCGGGGTGCTCTGCCGTTTTCGGATAATCGTAAATGCTCAATTGGATATCGGGCACGTCGCGACCATCTTTCCAGTAGCGCGTTCCTCCGCTCGAATACACTTTGTTCGGTCCTTTGGAGCCGGTAATCGTGTGGAGACTCGTGAGCAGGTGGACATACAGGTCACCGGCAATGCCCGTTCCATAGTCCTGGTAGTTGCGCCACCGGAAGAAGCGGAGGGGGTCCCAGGGACGCTTGGGCGCACTACCCAGGTAGGTATCCCAGTCGACGGTTTGGGGCGAGGCATCGGGCGGAATCGAGTACTGCCAGGCACCCATGGCGCTGTGGCGATCGTACTGCGCTTCGGCAAAGACGAGTTCCCCAATGTCGCCGGCTTTCAACAGCTCTTTTGCCTTGGCAATGATGATAGAAGATGCAAACTGACTACCCACCTGAAAGACCTTGCCCGTTTCGGCAGCGACCTTGATGAGGGTGTGGCCATCCTCTACTTTCTGCACCATCGGCTTCTCGCAGTAGACGTGCTTGCCTTTTCGCATGGCGTCGGACGAGATTTTCTCGTGCCAGTGGTCGGTAGTGGCGTTAATGACGACGTCGATGTCCTTGCGTTCCAGCAGTTCACGGTAATCTTTGGTTACCGTCAGCCCATCGCCCCACAACTCCTTGGCCCGGCGTAACCGGCCGTCATACAAATCGCAGGCCGCCACCATTTCGACGCCATCGACCATCACCGCCGTTTGCGTGTCGCCAATTCCCATGCCGCCCGTACCGATGAGCGCCAGCCGTACTTTACCATTCGCCGACGTACTGGCATGGCTTTTCACCAGATTCAGGTACTGGGGAGCCGCCACGCCCGCAGCCTTGGTTTCGACGAGCGCGGAGGGTACGGTAGCAGCCGCTACGCCAAGGGTCTTCAGGAACGACCGCCGGGTGGCCTCGCCACGCGACTTGCCGCCTGTGTTTTCACCAGGGCCCTGTTCATTGTTTTTCATAGATGTAGGGTATTGCGTTGTAGTGTCACAGGAATTGGTGTGACACTACAAATAAAACCATTTTTCGGTATTGTCGCCCCCTAGCCCACAGATTCATCTGTGGGTTATCAGATTCATCTGTGGGTTATCAGATTCATCCGCGGGTATCAGATTCATCTGTGGGTTATTTCATACCGGCAAACCTAAAAATCCGTATCAGCCTGTTTCAGGTCAATTTTACGAATCCAGATATTGCGATACAGCACATCGTGCCCTTCGGCCTGTAGTTTGATACCACCCGGCGTATCGGTAACGCCTTTGCCGCCGTCATTTCCCCCATCGATACCCGAGTTAGGACCGCCCCATACCTGACTGATGGACTGGTTGGTATGTACCTTCGTCCCGTTGAGGTAGATGGTCGCCATGGCGGGTTCGGTCCGTTTGCCGTTCTGGAACCGGGCCGCCCGGAACTGAATATCGTAGGCGTTCCACTTGCCGGGACCGGTATAGTACTTATAAGGTGATTTAGATTCGTTGATGATGGCACCCATCCCGTGCGAGGTAGTGTCGCCGTCGACGATCTGCACCTCGTAGCGGTTTTGCAGGTATACGCCACTGTTGCCGCCGGGCTTGCTGACGAAAAATTCGACGTGCAGCCGGAAATCGCGAAATGCTTCTTTTGTAACAATGTCGGCCGCTCCGTACTTGCCACCGGCCGCAGCCGGATCATTGGTGTTCATGACCGTGCCGCTACCGGCCGGATCTTTCTCGACCTGCCATTTGATGGGCATGGTTGCGGCCAGCCTGGGCCCTTCCCAGTAAATCCATTTTTCATCGAGCATCTTACGTGACCCATCGAAGAGGACTTCGGCTCCTTTCGGCACTTTAGCACCCACACCAATGGGCTCTTTAACGGTTAGGGCCAGACCTGCACCAGCCGCTACGACGAATAACGCCCAGCGGACCTTGGTTTGGATGAAAACGGAACGTTTCATACGTAGATAAATGATAAGTGCTTGATACATTGCAAACAGCTTTTACTATAAGGATACCCAATTCCTGATTTACCCATGCACCTGATACCAGGCCCTGAGCCGATCAGATTACCTGTCATGTGTCCACTACTCGAATGACAACCACTACCAGGGGCTACGCCCACTGGCAGGGTTAGGCACACACCCTGCCAGTGGGCGTAGCCCCTGGTAGTGGTTGTCATGTGCCAGGTACCATACCAATCGATAACGATTAGTTATAGAAGTTACGTTTATCGACACAAATTTGATAAAGAACAGACAGTATCTCTTTGAGCGTAAATAGTTTCTTTTTTACTTTAGCCTTCATCCATCAACACCCATTCATGAAAAACCTTTTCCTTTTTTGCGCCCTCATAATCTCCACCAGTGCGTTTGCCCAGGAGCCTGTTTACAAGAATTTTGAAACCGACAGTGCGGCTCAACCGCGCGGTGGTATTCCCTTCTTCAACGCCTTCCTGCAAAACAACCTCCGCAAACCGGTCGTCGTCGAAGCCAGCGGGCTGAGTGGGCGCGTTATCCTTGGTGCCATTGTTGAAATCGATGGACGGGTATCCGACGTAAAACTCATGCAGTCGTTCCGGCCCGACTGCGACCGCGAGGCTCTGCGCGTTTTTAGCCTCTTCAACGCCTGGCAACCAGCGTATAAAGGGGGTAAAGCTGTTCGCCAGACGGTTACCATGCCGGTCACTTTCAAAGCCAGTGCTCCGTATGCCTTCGCGAATGGAACCCGAATCACCTATTACGATACGAAACAGAACCTGCTGCCCGATAGCAGCGCCCGGGCGGAGTTCAGGCAGGTTACCCCCCTCGACACAAATGGTTTGCCCAACGGCGACATCGTTGTATTCCAGCGGAAGCGGCAGGAGTGGAAAGAATCGTACCGATTGCCGTTCGTCCGTCAGAAAATTGAGGAGCGCAGTCCCTGGGGTAAACCGGTTTTCAGGCAGGGGATTCAGCAGACCACTAAGCAGTGGCAGGGCTGGGTAACCGATATCGACCAGGATGGCAAAGCCGTTCGCCGGGTTTTCTACGAAAATGACAAACAGACCAACTATGAACTAACCTACCACGCCAATGGGGTGGTAGCGCAGCGAACGGACTATGGTGATCAGGAAAACACGCTGCGTTCGTGGCACCCGAACGGACAGATCAAACAGGTTTGGACCGTTCCCAAACCGAAGACGATGACAATTACCCAACCCGACCAGATCGCTGCTTTCTGGGATAGCACGGGACGTCAGCTGGTCAGTGAAGGAAACGGCACCGTGATTGATATACAGCCAGTCATGTCACGCAGCGATTCCAGCAGACAGACCCGGCTTATTGAGCAGGGCCTGCTCAAGGCCGGCATGAAACAGGGCATCTGGACGGGCCGCTATGCCGACGGGTCTTATCACTACGAAGAACGATACGACAAGGGCATTTGCCAGGGCGGAAAAGCCTTAACCGCGGGAAGCGATACAGTACGATACGCCGTTCATCAACAGCAACCTGAATTCAAAGGCGGTATGCAGGGGCTCGGCAACTTTCTCGCCCAGAACCTTCAATATCCACCCAACGCCCAACGAGCCAACGCCC
Source organism: Spirosoma utsteinense (assembly GCF_014282275.1). Classification (GTDB taxonomy): domain Bacteria; phylum Bacteroidota; class Bacteroidia; order Cytophagales; family Spirosomataceae; genus Spirosoma; species Spirosoma utsteinense. The sequence goes on along the minus strand of NZ_VFIA01000004.1, from coordinate 219,720 downwards.
AGGGCAAGGTCTACATTAGTTTCGTCGTCTGCACCGATGGCAGCCTGTGTGACTACGAAGTGCAGAGTGGCGTACACCCTGAACTCGACCAGGAAGCCCTGCGCGTAGTGAAAGCCATGAACGGCCGGTGGAAACCGGGTAACCAGCGCGGCCAGAACGTACGGGTAAAGTACAATCTGCCGATCAATTTTACGCTCCAGTAGCCGCAGAAGCTTCGGTTTGAGCCAGCGCCTGCTATAATGTGAAGACTGTTTTTGCCCGCGTTCCGGTTAAAACAGACTGAAGTCTGTGGTACGTTCGTAAATTTGCCGGATAACCCCCGCGCAGATGTCGCTAAAGCAAGTCCCTCTCCATCTTATTCATCAACAACTGGGCGCGAAGATCGTGCCATTTGCGGGCTTCGAAATGCCCGTTCGTTATTCATCCGATCTCGATGAGCATAACACCGTCCGCAACAGCGTTGGCGTTTTCGACGTATCGCACATGGGCGAGTTTATCCTCAAAGGGGAAGACGCCCTGGCCCTGATCCAGCGCGTGTCGGCCAACGACGCCAGTACCCTCTTCGATGGTAAGGTACAATATAGCTACCTGCCCAATGGGCGGGGCGGCATTGTCGACGACCTGCTCGTGTACCGCATCAGCCCGCTCGAATACATGCTCGTCGTCAACGCGTCGAATATCGAGAAAGACTGGAACTGGATCAACCAGCACGTCGATGCCGATGCCAACCTGACGCTGGTCAACATCTCCGACGATATGTGCCTGTTTGCCGTGCAGGGTCCACTGGCGGCTAAAGCACTTGAATCGCTTACCCCCGCCAAGCTCGACTCGATGGGTTACTACACCTTCGAGAAAACCGATTTCGCCGGCTATGCCAACGTAATCGTATCGGCAACGGGCTATACGGGCGCGGGCGGATTCGAGATCTATGTATCGAACCACCAGGCCGAAGGTGTCTGGAACGCGATCATGGAAGCCGGAGCCCCCTACGGCATCAAACCCATCGGCCTCGGCGCGCGCGACACGCTCCGGCTCGAAATGGGCTATAACCTCTACGGCAACGACATCACCGACGAGACATCACCCCTGGAAGCGGGTCTGGGCTGGGTTACCAAGTTCACCCACGACTTCATCGACGCCGACATACTCAAACAGCAAAAAGAGCAGGGACTCGCGCGCAAACTCATTGCTTTCGAGATGATCGACCGGGGTATCCCGCGCGGCCATTACGAACTAACCGATGCCGACGGCCAGAAACTGGGAGAGGTCACGTCGGGCACTCAGTCGCCCACGCTCAGCAAGGGCATCGGTATGGGGTATGTACCTACCGCCTTCAGCAAGCCCGGCACCGACCTGTTCGTGAAGGTTCGTGACAAACTCCTCAAAGCCCAGGTCGTTAAATTACCATTTGTCAATAAGTAGTCGTAGTAGTCGTAAGTCGTAGTAGTCGTAAGGGGCTGACGCCCCCCCCTGTTCCAAGTACTTACGACTACTACGACTTACGACTACTATGACTTACATCACTTTCTATGAAACAAATCGACGTTTGTCTTACCCCTGATTTATTGCATCTACACGCTGTAGAGAATACCATTGTAGTCGTTGCCGACGTATTCCGGGCAACCTCCTGTATGGTTACAGCCTTTGCCTACGGGGTTAAAACCATTATCCCGGTTGCTACCATCGATGAGTGTCAGATGTGGCAGGAGCGTGGTTATCTGGCCGCAGCTGAACGCAATGCCCGCCGGGTCGACGGATTCGAGCTGGACAACTCGCCGTTCACGTATATGGATGAACAAATCCGGGATGCCAACGTAGCGATGACAACTACCAACGGTACACTGGCTATTACAAAATCGCGTTCGGCGGTAAAAGTGCTGGTCGGGTCATTCCTGAATCTGGAAGCCATTGTGCGTTACCTCAAAACCGAGCGGTACGACGTCATGGTCTTGTGTGCAGGCTGGAAAGGCCGTGTCAACCTGGAAGACACTCTGTTTGCCGGGGCGCTGGTCGACCGCCTGAAAGATAGCTATGCTATGGCCGAAGACAGCGCTATTATGGCATGGCGGCTATACGAACAGGGCAAAGACAACCTGGCAGGCTACCTCTCGAACTCATCCCACATCAAACGGCTCCAGCGGCTGGGCATTCAGAAAGACATTACCTACTGTCTTCAGCACGACCTGTACGACGTTGTCCCCGTACTACGCGGCAACGCCCTGGTAGCGATGGAAGGGCTATAAAAACACAACCCTTCGCGTCTATCTGTAGAGACGCAACCCCTTGCGTCTCGGATGCGTCAGCAAATTTTCATCAAGAAGACAAATTGCTGACGCATCCGAGACGCGAAGGGTTGCGTCTCTACAGGCCTTCGCCCTGTAACCGCTTTAACTCCAATTGATTAAGCAACAGCTGGTACTGGAAGTTCAGTCGTCCGAGTTCGGCTTCTTCAACGCCTGTTTCGGCACTTTGCAGTTCCACGTTGGTGATGACGCCGTTACGGAGCCGGGCGTTAGCGATCTGGAGCGCTTTACGGGCTTGCAACACCTGTGTTTCCAGATTGGTCAGGCGTGTCTGGTTGCTGCGGATATCGGCGTTTAGCTGGGCGATACTCTGCCGAAGCTGCGCGTTGGCCGTTTCAACGGCATACCGGCTGGCGTTCAGGTTCATCTGCGCAACCTGGTTCTGCAACTGGTAACGTTTGCCTGCATAAAGCGGCACGACAATACCAACTCCAGCCGCCATGTTGGCCCGCAACTGGTCGACATTGAGCGGATAGCCATTCTTATAACCGGCATTCCCGCTAAAGCCAATGTTGGGTCTGCCCGCCTTGTCATTCACCAGAATATCCGTTTCGGCCGCCCGGACCCGGTCCTGAGCCAGCTGCACCTCTTTGTTGCCCGCCAGAACCGGTGCCAGATCACCGTCGAGGTTATATGGCTGCGTCACCGCGTTACCCGTTGCGCGCTGGCTGAACTGATCTACAGCCTGGCTGATATCCGGACTGGGATTCCCCGTCAGGAATGTCAGCGTGGCCAGCTGCCGCTCCAGCTGATTCTGGATTTCTATCCGTCGATTCTGCGCTGTTTTAACCCGAACCGCCTGTGTCAGCACATCGTATTCGAGGGCATCGCCATTCTGTAGCCGTGTCGTCAGCAGCCGTACGTTGGCGCTGGCCGTCTTGATAACCGAGTCCTGAACCGACAGACCACGTTGCAGAAACCCAATGCCGTAGTAGACTGTCGCTACCTGATATGCCAGATTCTGCTGGCTTATCTCCAGACTACGGCGCAGCACCTGTACATTGTCGGCCGCCTGCCGAACGGCAGCCTCGGTGCGCCCGAAGTCATAAATCGTTTGTCCAACTGAGACATTACCATTAAGGCTGTTATTCGGGGCCAGTTTGGCAACGACATCCTCCCCGTTGAGCGATAGCGCAAACTGGGGAACAGGGGTGATGTACGTGTAACTGCCGTTCAGATTTACCGTGGGACGCATCGCCGTATGTGCAATGTCGACCCGCAGTTCACCCGCCCGTATCTGTTCCTGCTGCTGTTTGAGAACCGGGTAATAAGCCGCAGCCTGTTGCACCAGCGACCGTAGTCCATCGGGCGTTTGGGTTGGCTGCGTTTGTGTTTGTGCCTGCACCGTCAAACCCGTCAGGAGTAAGGCCAGGTAGTATGAATGCGAAAGTTTCATCATGTTGTCTGGGCCCGGCTCCCGCCTGACCCGTCAGATAGTTATGCAGACCGGGTGCTACTCCCGATCAGCCGGTTAGTGAGCGGCATCAGCAACCGCTTTGGCCGTTGCCGCGTCCATTTTTTTGTTTTTTAGCAGAAACAGCAGCGGAAAAGAAACAACGAAGAACAGGCCCGCCAGCCGGAACGTGTCCAGGTAGGAAACCATCAGTGCCTGCCGCGTAACAATCAGATCGAGGTTCTTGTAAGCTCCCTGCACCGCATCGAGCGAATTGATGCCTCTGGCAATCAACCCCTGCGTAAGGGCCGTAAGCCGCTCGGTCAGTGCCGGATTCTCGGGCTGTAAGTTCGAGACGAGTTCGGTTCGGTGCAGCGCGGTCCGCTGGGTGACATAGGTGTTGGTGATGGCAACGCCAAACGCGCCCCCCAGTTGCCGCATCATGTTGACAATAGCAATGCCGGTAGGCAGTTGACGCGGTTCGAGCGTGGATACCGACTGGTTGATGAGCGGTACGTTAACCAGCGCCAGCCCAATTCCCCGGATAATGAGCGCATAAATAAAGTCGCCCGACGAAGCATCGGCGTTATAGGTCGACATCGTAAAGCAGAACGTGGCGAAGGCGATGTAGCCGAAGATGACGATGAGCCTTGGTGAGACCCCTTTGGCCAGTAGCCGCCCGGTAATGGCAAACATCGGCAATGTAATCAGTCCACCCGGCATCAGCAGCTTCCCCGTCTGGGTGGCCGTCATGCCTACGATCCGCTGCGCGAATAGCGGGTAGAGCAGTACCGAGGTGAACAGTCCGTACCCAACTACCACAATCAGCAGGGAACCGACCACCAGATTGCGGTTCTTGAGCGTTCGCAGATCCACGACCGGCGACCGGGTACCCCGTAGTTCCCACCACACAAACAAGGGCAGGGATATGACTGTAGCGATCGTTAGCCAGCGAATGAGCGAACTGTCGAACCAGTCGTCGGCCTCGCCCCGCTCCAGCACATATTGCAGACAGCCAATACCCACTGCCAGCAACAGAATACCGAACGTATCGACTTTGATCGCACTTCGATTGATATTGAGTTCTTCTTCTTTTTTGTCGATGAACGCCAGACTCAGGAAAACCGCCAGAATACCAATTGGCACGTTGATGTAAAACATCCAGCTCCAGTGGTAATTGTCGATGATGTAGCCACCCAGTGTAGGGCCGAGCGTAGGACCCAGCACGATACCCATCCCGAACAGGGCCGACGCAACAGCCCGCTGCGACGGTGGAAAGGCGTCGTACATAAGCCCCTGCGAAGTCGATAGCAGAGCGCCCCCGCCAATGCCCTGCAGGAACCGGAAGGCAACCAGCATCCACAGATTGTCGGCCAGACCACAACCGTACGACGCAACGGTAAACAGAATGATGGATGCGATGTAGTAGTTTTTCCGGCCAAAATAGCCCTGTAAAAAACTCGTCATCGGAATAACGATCACGTTGGCAACGGCATAAGCCGTTACCACCCATGATACGTCTTCGATGGTGACGCCAAGGTTACCGGCAATATCGGTCAGGCCTACGTTCACGATCGAGATATCGATCAGTTCGATGATGGCCGCCGAGATGGCCGTGATCACCACAATCCACCGGCGAAAACCCGTTGGTTGATTCATGGTTAGTCGGTTACCCGCACTTCAGCCTCTACGCTTAATCCGGCCCGAAGCTGATTTTTATAGTTCTGCGGGTTGATGATCTCGATTTTCACCGGCACCCGTTGCGTTACCTTCACGAAGTTACCCGATGAATTATCTGGCGGCAGCAGCGCGAAGCGGGCACCTGTAGCCTCCGACAGTGAGGCAATGCGGCCTTTTATGGCAAGATCAGGGTAAGCATCGAGTTTAACCGCAACTTCCTGCCCAAGCTTCATTTTTTCCAGCTGCGTTTCCTTGAAGTTCGCTACAACCCAGAAGGTAGAGTCGGCCACGATCGTGAACAGGTTCTGACCCGGCTGCACATACTGCCCGACGACGACGTTCTTCCGACCGATTTTACCCGCAATCGGAGCCGTAAGCCGGGCGTAGCCCTGCCGCAGTTTGGCATTGTCGATAGCTGCCTGCTTCACGTTCAGCACGGCCCGAATCTTCTGGATATTGGCCTGTGCTCTGGCAATACCAGCCTGCGCCACACCCTGCGACGTTTTGGCCAGCGTAATCTGTTCGACATTGGCTTCATACTGACGCCCCTGCACCTCCACGTTATTCTGCGTGTCTTCGAGCTGCTTACGCGTCAGCGACTGCTCCTTGTACAGGTTCTGGTCGCGCTGCAGGTCCTGGCGGGCTTTGTCACGACGGGAGGCCTGCACCTGCGCCGTCGACTGAGCGACACGGGCATTCTGTATCACGTTGCGCGCCGTAGCCTGGGCTGTGGCCAGATCGGCCTGGGCTGTGGCCAGATCAGCTACCGACTGCTGGTAGTCGGCCTCGACCTGCGCCAGGGCTACATCGTACTCCTGCGGGTCGATGGTAACCAGTGGCTGACCGCGTTTAACCGTTGCGTAATCATCGACGTTAACAGCCTGCACGTAACCAGCTACGCGGGCCAGTACGGGCGCAGAATTGCCCTCGATCTGGGCATTGTCGGTCGATTCGTAGTGCTGGCTGTGCTGGTATGCCTGAAAGGCGAAATAGCCACCGACCAATACGACAAGCGCAATGATGATACGGGGCAAGTATGTCTTTAATGCACTTTTTTCTTCGGTCGGAGTATACGTATCCGTTGCCATAATAGGAGTTGGTTGACTAAATGTTTTGTGCAGATCTGGTATTCAACTGAAACTGCCTTCCCTCGCTCACAGGCAGCCCGATCGGTTGATAATCAGCGACAGCTTTTGTGTATTGGGACAACAAAAGTAAACCAAGTTGACTATAAAGTCAAGTCAGTTGACTATATTTGTCATGTTAATTAATCGTGAATTAATACCGACTGGTTTACTTTGCGGAATAGCCATGGAAACAGACAAAAAAATCGTTGATTTCGACCAGTTACGGGAACTGCGGGGACGGTCTATTGGCCGGTTGGTCTGGCGGCTAAAACGCTACATGGATAACTTCATGGAGCCTCGTCTGCACCAGATGGGATTTACCGATTTCAAAACCAGCTACCTGGCGTTTCTGGCCAATATCGAAGAGAAAGGCATAACGAATAACGAGCTGGCGAAAAGGGCCTGCGTTACCAAGCAGATGATGAGCAAAACGGTCAGTTTGCTCGAATCGGAAGGGTACATACATACCGAGAAAAGCGAAACCGACTCCCGCTCGAACCGAATCTTTATGAACGAGCGCGGCTTTCAATTACTCTATGCCGTTAGTGAATGTATGAATGAAGCCCATGTCAAATTGGCCGACATTATTGGTGAAAAACGGTTTGAAGAAACGCTGGATTCGCTCCGTATACTGGCCGACGCCCTGGAAAAAGAAGAACTGGACAACAAGACCACTCAGCCCTGATACCCGGCAGTGACTTTTTTTACGTGTCGGCTCACTAAAAGCGCGCGCCGTTGTTTAGCCATTGGATGATTACCGGGCTTGCCCGCCGAAACCGTCACCCAGTGTAACATGACCTTCCAGTCCATTAACCCCTACAGCCAGCAAAGGCTGAAATCCTACCGCGCCGACAGTGCCGCAGCCCTGGAGCGTAAACTGAAACAGGCAGACCGGGCCTTTACCGACTGGTCTGCACTATCATTGGCAGAACGGGTTGGCTACCTGCGTCGCGTTGGCCAATACCTCTCCGATCACAAGGGATCGCTCGGTGATCTGATCACGGCGGAGATGGGCAAGACCCGCAAAGAAGGCGCGGCCGAAGTAGAGAAATGTGCCACAAGCTGTACCTACTACGCCGACCATGCCGACATGTTCCTGGCCGATCAATCGATCGATATCGATCAACATAACCGCGCTTTTGTCACCCATCAGCCCCTGGGGCCGGTGCTGGCGATCATGCCCTGGAATTTTCCATTCTGGCAGGTGTTCCGGTTTGCCATTCCGGGGCTGCTGGCGGGTAACGTTGGCCTGCTCAAACACGCCCCCAACGTATTCGGCTGTGCGGTGGCCATCGAAGATGTTTTCCGGCAATGCGGCCTGCCTGGCGGGGTCTTCCAGTCATTACTTATCGATGTAGCGCCGGTCGAGCGTATCCTGGACGACAAACGGGTGCGGGCCGTTACGCTCACGGGCAGCGGGCGGGCGGGATCGTCGGTAGCGGGCATTGCCGGGCGGGCCATCAAGAAATCGGTGCTGGAGCTGGGTGGCTCGGATGCGCTGATCGTTCTGGCCGACGCCGATCTGGAACGTGCGGCTGAAACGGCCGTGAAATCCCGGATGCAGAATGCCGGACAAAGCTGCATTGCGGCCAAGCGGTTCATTGTGGAGAAGTCGGTCAAAAAGCAGTTTACCGAACTGGTCCTGCATCATATCCGACAGATAAACCAGGGCGACCCAATGGATGATACCACAACGATGGGCCCTATGGCCCGTCCCGACCTCGCCGACGCCATCGAACGTCAGTTTGACGAATCGGTAGCGAACGGTGCGAAATCGCTAACGGGGCCTGTGCTGCGTAACGGCTGTAACGTACAACCGATGCTGCTCGACCGGGTGAAGCCGGGCATGGCGGCTTTCGATGAGGAGACGTTCGGCCCAATAGCCGCCCTGATCGAAGCAAAGGACGCAGCCGACGCCATCCGGCTGGCCAACCAATCGGACTTTGGCCTTGGGTCGGCTTTATGGACCAAGGATCTGGACAGGGCCGACCGGCTGGCACGACAGATACAGGCGGGGTCGGTGTTTGTGAACGGGTTGATGCGTTCCGATGCGCGGGTACCGTTTGGCGGTATCAAAAACTCCGGCTTCGGCCGGGAGTTATCGGAAATTGGTATGAAAGAATTCGTGAACGTGAAAACGGTCTGGATCGAGGGTTAACAGAAAAGGCGAATGCCATTACTTGGAGTAATGGCATTCGCCTTTTCTGTTACTGAAATAGTTTTTCAACAACCTCATTGCGTGTCAAACCAAAAGGGGCCGCTACATCCGACAGTATCTTAACGTGAGTCCGGGTTCAGATTTGGCCCGTAGGGCCTTCACAGCGTAGCGTCGGTAGAAAAATGGGGCCATCTGTAGGAAACGAGTGCCGTCAGGTACACAACCGGTATGTACCTGACGGCACATGGATAATGCTGAAATCAAATTGTCCTACCAACACTACGCTGTGAAGGCCCTAACGGGCCAGAACGAAGGCAGTTTAATTCCAAATTCACGTGACCAATGGCAGACGCCATATAGCCACCTTCTTCTGCTTCTTCGATGAGGAAAATATCTCTTTCATAGGCTGACAAAGAAAATCAAAACCCGCCTTTTCTGTTAACCCTACTGCACCTTGGCCTGGCCCAGTACCCGGAGCAGGTTACCGCCCCATATCTTGGCAATGTCTTTTTCGGAGTAGTTCCGTCGCAGCAGTTCGGCCGTCAGGTTTTCGATCTGGCTCACATCTTCGAGTCCGTTGACACCCCCGCCCCCGTCAAAATCAGAACCGATGCCAACATGATCGATCCCGGCAATTTTAACGATATGGTCGATGTGATTGGCAATGTCGGCCAGGCTGGCCCGTTCCGATGAAAATACCTTAGTCAGCGAGTCGCCCTCAGCCTGTAGTTTAGCCTGTAGTTCGGGCGTCATCACCTGACCCACGCGGGCCATCCGGTACTTGGTCTTGGCGATTTGAAAAGCAGGCGATGGCTTTTTAAGGTAATCGCTCACGAAGTTCACCTGCACAACGCCCCCTTTTTTGGCAATTGCCCGAATCATATCATCGGTCATGTTCCGGGGGAAATCGCATAACGCGCGGGCGTTGGAGTGCGACGCGATAACGGGCGCTTTCGACAAAGCCAGCGCATCGTAGAACGTGCTGTCGGCCACGTGCGACACGTCGATCAGGATACCGAGCCGGTTCATTTCCGGGACTACCTTCTTTCCAAACTCACTCAGGCCGCCGTAAATAGGACCATCGGGGTCGGTAGACGAATCGCCGATGAGGTTATTGGCAAAGTGGGTCAGCGTAATGTAGCGGCAACCCAGGTCATAGTAGGTTTTTAGCATCGACAGGTCTTTCCCGACCGGATACCCATTCTCCATCCCGATAAAGACAGCCCGCTTCCCGGCTTTCTGGATTCGGTAGGCATCCTCGGGCGTTAGCGCCAACTCGGCCATATCCGGGTATTTTTTAAGCGCTTTGTGAACCAGATCGAACTGGTTGAGGGCGTTTCGTTTAGCCTCGGCATGACCCGAATCGGTGCGTGGCCCCTGCGAGGTGTAGACCGCAAAAAACATGGCGTCCATACCACCCGCTTTCATACGGGGAAAATCGATCTGCGACCCGTCGCGTTTGGTGTCGTGCGCAACACCAACGTCAAAACCGGGTTTCTGCATCATAATCGGCGCATCGGCGTGGGTGTCGAGGGTCAGAATTCGCTGGTGGAGTTTATGCGCTTTTTTGGTGATGGGATCGTCAGCAGGTGAAGACAGGGCCAACAGAAGAAAAGGAAGTAATGGATTAATCATCGATCAGGAAGTTGGTTGTATGGTGAAATCTACACAATGATGCGGCTAATCACAACCGTTCCGCAGCTTAGGCCGGGAACTACGCGAAACTTTCCGAACAAACACCCGGTTTCTCAAAGAGCAAAAGAAGGTAAAGGGTAAAAAAAGCAAAACGGGCTGCGGCTTGTCAGCATTCACTCTTTTACTCATTCACACTTTTGCTCTTCACCCTAATGTCCGTCGTTCCTTACAAAGATAAAGACACGTCCAAGCGCGAGCAGGTTGCCGAAATGTTCGACAGCATTTCGCCCAAATACGACCTGCTCAATCACGTGTTGAGTGGTGGTATCGACATTTTATGGCGTAAACGGGCTATTCGGGAACTGCGCCGGACCGCCAGCAAGCCCCCCAAACGCATTCTCGACATTGCCACCGGTACCGGCGATTTCGCCCTCGAAGCGCTGGTCCTGAAGCCTGAAAAGATTGTCGGCATGGACATTTCGGAAGGCATGTTATCGGTAGGACGCGACAAGATGAAGAAGCGTGGCGTCGATCAGGTCATTGAAATGCGGTCCGGTGATTCAGAAGGTTTACCCCTGCCGGACAATGATTTCGATGCTGTCATCGTTGCATTTGGTGTGCGCAACTTCGAGAACCTGCTGAAAGGCCTTACCGACATGCACCGCGTTACGCGCCCCGGTGGTACGTGCGTCGTGCTGGAGTTCTCGAACCCGCGCCAGTTTCCGTTCAAACAGCTATACGGTTTTTACTCCCGGACTATCCTGCCGCTCATCGGGCGCATGGTAAGCAAAGACGCATCGGCTTACACCTACCTGCCCGAGTCGGTGCAGGCGTTTCCCGACGGTCCCGACTTCCTGCGTATTTATGAAGCAGCCGGATTCACCAACACCAAATGGATACCGCTCACCTTCGGCGTCGCGTCGATTTACATTGGACAAAAGCGCTAGTTGCTGCTTTTTTCGTTCTGCTGATCCACGGTCAGTCTGTTGCCCAGAGCAACTATAAATACGTGGTAAAGCACCTGGAACGATACGACGACAAACCGATTCACTACGGTTTTTTCTTTGCTGCCCCGATCACACGGTTCAGTGTTGGCTACAGCCCGGCTTTTGTCAACTCCGACTCGGCCTACCGCATCTACTCGCCCAACAAAGGCAGTTTTCGGGTGGGCTTTGTGGTGAATGCGTTCCTGAACGATCGCTTCGACCTGCGCCTTACCCCGGCTGTGTCGCTTTTCAGCCGGGAAGTCAAGTACGATTACCCGGGCGGTACCTCAAAAACAGAAATCCGCGAATCGACCTGGGTCGACCTGCCCCTGTTGTTGAAATACAAATCGGAACGACGCAATAACTCCCGCATGTACCTGCTGGCTGGCGGGGCGTTCAGCGTGGAAACGAACGTGCGCCGGAAAGAAAACACGGCTGCCAGTGGGTTGAGTACCGGCACTATGGACTTCTCCGTTGAGTATGGAGTTGGCTTCGAGCAGTTTTTCGAGTACTTCAAGTTCGCTCCCGAGATACGATTCTCGCATGGCCTGACCAACCTCTACCGCCCCACCTCCAACGCAGCCGGTATTGGTATCAACCGACTAACATCGCATACGGTTACCCTGTACCTGAACTTCGAGTAAGCAGATCCATTATACAAAAAGAGGGGAGGGCAACACGTGTTGCCCTCCCCTCTTTTTGTACTTTACTATATTTAATTTGCTGATCAGTAGACACATAAGTTACGTTTTTTCAGACAAAGCTTTCCATTGAAAAACCTATAATTAATTCCATAAAAAATTATTCAAAGCAAATAATATTCTAATTATACATAAATAGTCAGTATAAAATTTTTATAGATAACCACATCTCCCCATAATTGTCTGTCTATTACGAACACTACCCTATCTGGTCCCGGCCCGGCTATCTAATCCTGATCTATGTACTGTCAGCACGTACAACTATGAAAAACATAACGCTACCTTCTGCCACGATTGCTTACTGGCTCATTGGGCTGTTGCAGGTAATGCAACCCCAGCTAAGCCGGGCCGGCAACGCCGATTCCCTCCGCGTTACCGTGACCGAAGGAACCAACATGGCGGCCGATCTCTCGCCCGACAAAAAGCAGATCGCGATGGATCTCCAGGGTACCATCTGGCTCGTTCCCGCTACCGGTGGCCTGGCCAAACCCATTACCGATGCACTGGGCGACTGCCGCCAGCCAAGCTGGTCGCCCGACGGTAGCCAGATTGCGTTCCATGCCTTCTGGGACGGGCGGTATCACCTCTGGACGGTTTCCAAAACGGGCGGGAAACCGCGCCAGCTGACCACCGGCATTTACGATGACCGCGAACCACACTGGTCGCCCGATAGCAAACGCATTGTGTTCGCTTCGGACCGGGGCGGTAACTACGACATCTGGCAACTGACCGTAGCCGATGGTAAACTGACCCAGCTAACGACCGACAGCGGCAATGATTTCAACCCGTCGTTCTCGCCCAACGGTAGAGAAATTGCGTTTGTATCCGACCGGACCGACGCTCCGGGTCTGTACGTAATTACGCCCGGAAGTGCCGAAAAACTAATCTCCGCCAGTAAAGCAAAACTAGCGGGTCCTGCCTGGCAACCCGATGGGTCACACCTGGTCTACAATGCGCTCACCAAAGCACAGAGCGGGCTCGAAACGGCGGCCCTGACAGACAGCAAGACAGCCTGGCTGACCGAAGCAGCTGAAGATGTCTTTCCCTTTCGGGCCAGCTGGCTTTCGTCCGATGAGTATCTGTACACCGCCGACGGCCTCTTGAAACGCCGTAAGATCGGTAGCAGATCAGCACAGACGATTCCGTTCCAGGCCGTGATCGCCTTACCCCGCACGACCTACAAACGCAAAACCTACGATTTCAACAGCACCAAACCACAGGCGGTGCTGGGCATCAAAGGCCCCGTCATATCGCCTGATGGCAAACAGATTGCCTTTGCCGCCCTGGGCGATATCTGGCTGCTGACCAAAGGCAACAAGATCCCAAAAGCGCTTACCAATGGCCCGGCAATGGATGTTGAACCGACCTGGTCACCCGATGGGACTAAACTGGCTTACGTGTCCGATCGAAACGGAAATATGGACGTCTGGATTCGTGACCTGAAAACGGGGCAGGAAAAAGTGCTGGCCGACATGGCCGAAGACCTTAACTTTCCAACCTGGTCGCCCGATGGCAGCAAAGTCGCCTTTTATCAGGGCGACCCACGCAATGCCTGGGGTCGCAGTACGCTCTACACCGCCGACGTGACTTATACCGCCGACGCAACTGCGCCTAAAACGACTAAAGTACATGAGTCCCTGTTCGTGCCGAGTCAGGCCAGCTGGTCGGCCGACGGGCGAACCATTGCCGTGTCGGCGCTTCACCCCTACTCGTCGCGCTACCGGGAGGGCGTCAGCGAAGTGCTGCTGATTTCGCTCGATGGAAAAAACGATCGGTATGTATCGCCCGCTCCGGCCCATAGTCTCGGCACGCGCAGTAAAAACGGCCCGGTCTGGTCGCCCGATGGCAGCAGGATGGCCTACATCCTCGACGGACAGCTCTGGATCACAACGGTATCGTCCGACGGCACGCCCACCGGTACGCCGGTTCAGTTGACTACCGAACAGGCCGAAGCCCCCACCTGGACGGGCGACTCGAAAAGTCTGCTGTTCCTGGCGACCAATCTGCTAAAGCAGGTAACCGTGTCGGACAAACAGACCGAAACGATTCCGATGACGCTGAACTGGCAGATCAGCCAGCCCAACCAATCACTGGTTATCCACGCCGGACGGCTGTTCGATGGCAAATCGGGCACATACAGGCAAAATGTGGATATCCTTGTGGATAACAATCGAATCAAAGCCATTGAACCACACCGCGCCGGACGGACGGGAACCCTGATCGACGCATCGACAAAGACGGTCATGCCGGGTCTGTTCGAGATGCACACCCATCAGCACTCGATGGTGGGCGAAAAAATAGGGCGGTTATGGCTTTCCTACGGCATCACCTCCGTGCGGGAGCCCGGTGCCGATCCATATGATGCGCTCGAACGCAAAGAGTCGTGGGCCAGTGGTGTCCGGCCCGGCCCCCGGCAGTTTTTCACAGGTGGCCTTACCGATGGCACCCGCATTTATTACGGAGCTGCCACCAGTATCAACTCCGACGAGCAGCTCGACCGCGAACTGAACCGCGCCGTTCAGCTGGGTTATGACCTGATCAAAACATACGTTCGCATGCCTGACGCCATGCAGCAGCGCATTACCACCTTTGCCCACGCCCACGGCATCCCGGTCTCGTCGCACGAAATTTTCCCGGCCATGCGCTACGACGTCGATGCCGTTGAGCACATCGGCGGTACGAGCCGACGGGGGTACTCGCCCAAGATTACGGCCATGAACCGAAGCTACCAGGATGTGATCCAGCTACTGGCTAAATCGGGCATGAATATTACCCCGACAGCCTCGTTGCAGGGCGGCTTCTTTGTAGCCGCCAGTAAAGACCCGGCGTTCTACGAGAACCGACAGTACAAAGCCTTTTACTCGGAAGACTACAGCAATGCCTTACAGGCGGGCGCAGCGCAGATGACCAAAATCAGCCCCGGTTACCTCGCCAATTACAGCAACCTGCAAAAAAGCGTGAAAGCGTTGATAGCTGCCGGTGCGCACGTCACGACCGGCACCGACAGCCCGTTTGTACCCTACGGCCTGAGTTTACATACCGAGCTGCAAACGTTCGTCGATGCCGGCCTGAGCCCGTATGAAGCCTTGCGGTCGGCTACGCTCTGGGCCGCAGAGACGGTGGGTGCCAGCAAAGACCTGGGCTCCATAGAGCCAGGCAAGCTGGCCGACCTTGTCATCGTGAACGGCGATCCGCTCACCAACATAAAAGATGCCCTGAACGTAGAGCAGGTCATCCGCAACGGCGCTGTGTTATCGATCGAAACCTTATTAAAACAGCCCTGACGGTCAATAGCTTAGCCATTCACCTTTCTATCCACACCAATTTTTTACATTTTTTTTCAACCAACTGTTGCATCAAAGGCCAGCATCCTGCTATATTTGCACTCCCAAACGACGAAAGACAGACGGGAAAACAAAGGGAGTTTAGCTCAGCTGGTTCAGAGCATCTGCCTTACAAGCAGAGGGTCGGGGGTTCGAACCCCTCAACTCCCACACTAATAGTCAAGCACTTACAGCGTCAAAACTGTAAGTGCTTTTTTGTTTGATACACATCTTGATACACAGTTCGGCTTTAAAGAGTAGTATAAAAGCTATAGCTAGTAGGTATATTGATTATAGGAGCCGTCGAATACACTTGATCAAAACGAGTGTATAGTTGGACGAGAATACGTTTAGGTCATTCTTCCCGATCAGTTCTTTGAGTTCAAAGAAAGGGACACCCATTTTCACGCCCAGCTGCTTTGGTTAATTACATCATGACACACGACGGATGGGCGGTTGAATCCGGTTCATCGTCTTATCCTTGAAATAACTACATAATCCTACTAAGCAGAACATTTATGAAACCTATTAAACCAGTCGTTACGAATGAGAGTGAATTTATAACTTCTATCTACGCTGCGTCACACGAGCTTGTGGATAGGATTTTTTCTGAGCTGCAGGACCTCCGGAGTCGCGTTGAGTTAGTAGAAGCATTACAGTTTGTTTGGCTAACCAGGAGTCAGACGATGATCCTCCTTGATATAAGTAGTACCAAAATATGGGAGCTGAAAAAGTCAGGTGAGATTATAACGTCCGGCTCCTTATACAGTTACAAGTCATGCCGCGAGTATCTGGACAGTAAAACTGTAAGTAAGGAAGTGATCAAAGCAAGATTAGCCGATGTTATCGCTAAGAAAGATATCAACATGACCAAACAACCTGGTAAGATGCGAGGTAACCTATAAATGGACCAGCCCAACCTATCGCATGCGACAAGCCAGGCTGGTAATATTGAAGGTTAGTGAGAGTTTAGTTTACTGGTTTTCCTTAGAGAAACTCAGTAAACTAAACTTTTCCAGATCATCGTATAATTGCTGGTTGACCTGACTATGCTGTAGCTACAGTTGACCGAGCGCAGTTAACTACTGGCCGATCTATACCTAAAGTGTCACAGCAGAATACCGTGAATGATAGTGAGCGTATAACGTATATAGCCTGCCACTCCTCGTAGCCACGTAACGAGAATTCTTGATCGAGTTCCAGACGGAAACCTTTGTACCAGGTTTCGAATTGCTTTGATCCAACATTACCAAAGGCGGGGAAACTGTCATAATATTCTTCGAAGCATAGACGGGCTACCGACTCCGGAGTGGTGCTAATCGAGCGTGAAGGGGCAACTGATGTCGAAGCGATTGCGTTGTTCGTGAATTTTGAGTAAGATTGCATCGTGTTCATTGTAATAGATAGTTAGAGTGTGACACATTGCCCTTTGCTGCGTTTACGAGGCCCAGCAAAGGGCTTTTTTTATTGTCATTCGGTCCGTACAGTCCAGCGGGCAACCTTATCGGTACTATGTCGCTTTTTCTGTTCCTTATTGACTATTCAAAGGTAATGCTATAAAAGCATTAGTCAAGCTTTATTTAATATTTCTTTTAATTCTTTAATAGTATTTCTTAGCTCTATGTTCTCCTTCAATAGTTTACATGCCGCAACAGTCTGGTTAGAAGGAGTTTGCTTACCAGTTTCTATGTTAGAAACCCTCGTTTGTGGTTCTGTATAGCCTAACAATTCGCCAAATGCCCTTTGGCTTATGCCTAATAATAGGCGCAGTTCTTTAATCTCTGTGCTTTCCATAGTAATGCTTTAAAAGTATTGGTCAAACATACTGCTTTTACGCTTACAAACAAACGTATTATCAATATTAACTTGCCCTATGTATGCCCCTACACCGAGGGATACCGCTTACTCCCGGCTATGTAGGTAGAAGTAAGTGGGTAGAGGTGTACACTGCTTTGTCACTGCATGGTATCAGGCTACCTACTCACCATATGTATAGCAGCAGCTACCTACTCTGCACAAACGGTGCCTTCTGTGTAGTGCTGTACCTTATGCTGTGTGCACATGGTATATGTGGGTAGTGCATAGCACAGTACGTCAGTAGTGTATGCTGGTAGCCTGGTAGTGTAGCCTATGCTATAGCTTATATAGTCTTAGCTCTACGCCTATTACGCTGCTGTATACGCTATGCTACGTATGTTGTGGCATGCCTTCACAGTACATTATATGGTAATATTGCCGTTACTGCTATAAATAGCCTATTATGTTCTGTTATAATACTTGCTCTGTGACGGGTGCAGTCTATTAAACGTACATAGAGTCACCTGATGGAAGATCGTAGCTCCTGTGGCAAAACACCCCCCCCCTACACCCCCTTTTGAGGAACGAGCCTGGCCCCTCCTAGTCCTCTGACCACAAAAAATACAAAAAGGGATTTTCTCTTATGTCAGATGAGAGTGAGATGGCAGATGTATATGGGGAATACTTCCCTTACTCACCCTGGACAGTTCCAAAAAGGCACATCACTCACGGTCGACTGTTGCTGCTCAGTTATACGGGGTCATTCGAATGAAACCATTAGCCCGGCCTATCACACTGGATAAGCCGGGCTAATGGTCTGATCGTTCGATGCCTTTTAGCTTACCGGCTGAAAAGGTTTTGATAATACGTGGCCACGTTACCCTGGCTACGCACTTGTTTTCTGAATCCGTTCTCGTCAATGGTAACGTGTACCTGGTCACGTTCCATCTTCTCGTCTATTCGATCCATAAGTCTCTCTTGAGCTTCGAGTAAACTGGATAGGTCTTGCTTAAAGATACTTAGATCAGGTGAACCGTTTCTTGATAGCATTGCCAGCGTGTCACCCCCGATGAGGCCCGGCCTCGGCAGGCTGGCCGACAGTGAGGCGAAGGCTTCGATCTGGCGGACTAAGTTATCGTTGGAGAGTCCCATAAGCCTGCGGTTCTGCTCGGCCGTCAACACCCTTTCCCCTTTGGTCAGCATAGCGGGCACGGTGTCGATGCCGTCCGGCTGGCCGAGGCCCGCCACGAACTCTGTACCGCGAAAGAAGCGCTCACCCGTGGCCGGAACAAAGCCGCTGGCCTGCATGATAGGCACCTCATTGCCGTCAGCGTCGTAGACAGTGTGGACGGCAGTGGAGTTGACGTAGGTGATCTGGATAGGGTTTTTGTTCTTGTCGAAAACAGGGAAGTTCAGTTCACCACGACCATTCAGCGTTATGGGTACTTTCGGGTTACCCGACGTGTTCAGGTCGTTGGCGTCCAGGTATTCCGCCATGTTGATCTGGTTACCCAGGCTTGTTGCGGCAATCGTACTTATAGCCCCTTCTATGTCGGCAATGGAAGCGTTAATCTTGCCAGCGTTTAAGAAGTTGCGTTTGCTTCTCAGAATTGCTATCTCTGCCTGAAGTTCAGCGATTTGAATTCTCTTCGTCGCCTCGAAAATTTCATTCCTCGAATTGATGACAGCCACTTTATAGTCGAAGTTGGCTTTCTTCTTCTCCTGAGCCGATTGCCGTTCTTTCTCCGTTATCTGATCCTGAATGGCCGTAATCTTATCCTTCGAATCGGCTTCCAGGGCGTTGACTGCATCTTTCTCCTGAGCTTTGGCCTCCTGACTGGCAAGGCTGGTGGCCTTCGCCTTATCACTCATGGCCGTCTGGTACTCGGCGTGTTTATCGGCAATAAGTTTGTTGAACGACGAGGTGATCTGCTCTACCTCAGCAGCCGTAGCGCCCGACTCAGCCGCTCGCTGTAGCTCACGCTGTTTAGCCGCTTCCAGGGCCGCTACTTCCCGAGCTTCACCCTCAGACAACAGCCGGGAGCGGTAGTCACTGTCTTCCTGAAGGCGTAGCTGCTTATCGGAGTAGAATATGTCGGTAGCGGCTTTCTCCGCCGATAGCACCTCGTTGACCTTCGCAATCTCAGCGTCTTTGGCCGCAGTAAAGGCTTTCAGCTCGGCGTCAATCTTAGCCAGTCGGTTATCCAATACCCGTTGAGCTTCCTCAATGTCCAGATTCGCCGCGTTGATAAGCGACTGCTGGATGGCGATGTCGTAATCCCGGCGAGCCGCAAGCATACCCTCTATGTGCTCTTTAACCTTACTGCCCGCATCGGCCTGCACCTGGGCAACCTGCTGGTTATACGCCAGCGTCGCGTCTATCCGGTCCTGACCGACAGCAAACTGCTTTTCCTTGTCGTAGTAGGCAATCAGCAGCTCTTCCCGACGCGCAAAGTTGCCCTCGTAAAGCTGTAGGTCGGCTTCGAGCGCCGTTTTGTTCATCTCGGAAATTGTCTCGAAGTAGAAACGGTAGGCTTCCCGAGTTACCGCCAGTGCGTCAGCGATGGCCTGGTAAGAGGCCCGGTACATCTCCGTGAGTGCGGCATCAGCGGCCTGGGCGAGCTGGAACACCATGCTTATCATGCCCAGCGTTGCGGCCGACGATGCCGCCGTGGCTGCGGCCACATCTTTCTGGGCACCGGCCACTTTGGTGCTGGCCTCGGCAATACGCTTCTCACCTTCCAGTCCGGCATCCGAGTACTGGGCCTTGATGAACTGTAAGCTCAACTGGGCCTGGGATAGCCGGTCTTCCGCCCCCTGCTTGGCGAGACCCGACAGCGCATCCCAGTCCATGTAAACGGATTTGATGGCTTTTCCGAGCTGACCGACCAGGCCCGACTCCTGGGAAAGAAAGTCCATCGTCAAGCCAAACAACTGCTTTTTCGAGGCAATCTGAATCTGAGCAGTTTCCTTTTCCAGATCGGCCGTTTCTTTGTGGGCATCCTGGATGGCCTTCTCGGTCTCTTTGGTGTCCTTGAGCTTCTGGCGGACGATGTTGGTGTATTTGGTGCTCCCCTCCTGGTAGACGGTTTCCAGCTCCTTCCACTGTTTGATCTCCATTGCTCCCTTCGACTGCATCTTGTCGATCTCGTACTGGATGGCATCGCCAAACACCACCCGGTAGCGGGCTTCAATGGCGGCTTTGTCGGCTTCACCCTTTTCGTGGATCGCCAGAATTTTGGTCTGAGCCTCCAGAACGAGTGCGACGCGCTGATCTTCCGAAATCTTCCGGCTGACGGTCACGCGGTTGACGGCTTCGATCTCGGCCTTTACTCTGGCCTCTACCGCTTCAATTTCTTCTTTGTAGTTGTTAGTTGCCCCGGCCGTCAGCAGCGCTTTTATCTGAGCGGCTGACAGTAACGTTATTTGCTTGACCTTCGCGGTGTGATCTTCCAGGGCTTTGATCTCCGTAGCCTGGGCATCCCCCGTGATCCTGGCAACGTTTTTCTTGTTGAGAGCCACCTCAGCGGCCGTGCTCTGGTTGGCTGCTTTGAGCTGATCCATGACCAGCGCGTGACGTACCCGCTCATCCTTGAGCGCCTGCGCCTTTTCTTCTTCCTTGATCCGGCTAACCTTCAAACTCGACTCACCGTAGGCACCCTCGACATTCACTAAGCCGACCTTTATGTCCCGGAGCTGGGTTTCCAGACTTCCTTTCCATATCTGACTGATCTCACCCGTACCCTTCTGGTTGGCGAGCACCCGAAGGTTGATGTCCTTCTGCATGGCGTCATACAGCTTGGCAGCACTACCCTGAGCGATCTCCTGATACTCTTTACTCAGGCCCGCCAGTAACTCGGACTCACGCTTGAAGAGTTCGGTGCGTTTGGTGCCCAGCTCTTCCACTTTGTAGGCTTCGCGGGCGAGGTCGATCCGTTTTTTGTACGTTTCGTTGACGCCACCCAGAATGTAGCCGAGTTCGGCGTTGGAGGTTTTCTCGGCATCCAGCCCGGCAAACATTTCGGGAAACTTGGCAATCAAGACTTCCATTGCCTGGGTCCGCTTGAGGGTGCCCACCTCAGCGGCGTACACGTTGGCGACCAGCGCCTGAAGCTCGCTCTGCTCTTTCCTGATGGCGATTTCCTGATCCCCGATGGCCTGGGTTGTCTCCGCCGTTACCGCATTGTACGCCTGCCAGGCCGTGTAGGCGGCACCCACGAGCGTAACGACAATACCAATCGGGTTAGCGGCCAGCGCAGCCCACAGCCCACGAGCGGCCACCGTAGCGGCCAGTTGGGACGCTGTAAAAACGGTGTGCTGCTGGGTAACCCGCTGAACGGCCAAAAGGTAGGCACCGTAAACGACATTACTCGCCACGGTGAGGGCTGTCGTAGCAGCCGTAGCCGTGCCCTGGGCCACCGTAGCCAGCCGCCAGGTGACCACTGCGGCCGTCGCGGCTTTGAACCAGCTCACAGTGCGTTCGATGGCTTCGTTACTGCCCGCCACAGAGTCGATAAACCGGGCTAACCCGCTGATGGTCGCTTTAAGGCCATTTTCGTAGAAGTCACCGATCCGGGCTTTCGCCAGGAAGAAACGGTCGGCCATGTTACTCACCTGACCGCCCAGCGTCTGGGCCTGAAGCGTCATGAGGTTGTAATACCGGCCACCTTCCTGGGAGGCATCCATGACCGCCTTTTTAACCTGGTCGAAGCTGATGGTGTGCGCCTCGGCCATTTTGATGATAGCGGCACGAGGCTTGTTCATGGATTCGGCCAACAGGTCGTAAATGGGAATACCATTTTCGGCAAACTGGTTGATCTCCTGCTTCATCAGCTTGCCCTTGTTCATTACGTCGGTGTACGCCTTCGCCAGCAGCGGCAGCTTCTCCTGGCCCGCGATGGCCGACATGTTGCCCAGCGCCTGGAGCGTCGGTATCAGCTCCTGGGTAGCCACACCCATGCCTTTGAGCATGAAGGTCGTCTGGAACAGGTTCTCCACCTCAAAGGGTGTCTCCTTCGCTAGTTTGATGATGTCGGTATACAGGGCGTTTACCTCCCGTTTATCCCCGATCATCTGGGTCAGGCCCGTCTTGAAAATGTCGATCTTACTCTTGGCATCAATGACGCCTTTGCCGAACTCCAGTATCTCATACAGCGAGAAGGAGGCGCTGACGATGGTGCGGAAGTCGCGGAGCTGGCTGGTGATACTGTCAACACCCCCACCCACGGAGCGGATCGCGGCCGTCTGTGCCGTAGCGCCCTGCTGAACAGCGGCTGTGGTGGCCCGCTGGGCATTGGTCACTGAGTTGAAACCCGCAATCTGCTGGTTGGTGGCCGCAATGATCTGGTTGGTTTGCTGCTGAACGGCAGCGGCCATCTGGTTACTCAGGGCGATGATCTGGGCGAGCTGACCCGAAACCGTGGGCAGGTTGCTAATCGCGTCGAACTGGTAACGGATACTCTCGGTGCGCGTTGACATGTTCTTGGGGTTTTAAATGGGTTACACGTTTGTTGGTTCGAGAATGGGGAGATCTTCAGTGCCGGGTGGGTCCCATTCAGGCGGGTAGTTGGTGCTTGGCTCGACCGACAACTTTTCTCCAAAAATGGGTTTACCACCTACCGGGGTGTAGCGAGGCCAAGTGAGCATGTCTCGAAGGTCTACGTTAGTTACTCCGGGTGGAGCATTATCTTCAAGGTAGTGGCTGGTTCTAACCTTATGGCCAATTTGCTGGAGTAGGAAGGCTTTTGCGTTCCACTCGTCATACTTGCCCGTGTCAGGCCACAACACGACATTACGGCCACGAAGTACTTCGAATCGTTCGGGATCATTCCATTTCCCGCCAGTTACTCCCCCTGTAGCTAACCAGATGTAGTCATTCCAGATAGCAGCAAAGACAATGGCCGTACTTTCCCCCTCGACAAGGGCAATACGCTTATTGGGGTATTGGGATAACAAGTGCTCACCAAAATAGCACTGTTGCAGGTTTGGTGTTTTTTCCTGCGAAAGACTCTTACCCGCAAACCAAACTTTGTTCGCTTCCGGGTCCGATCCGTACTGGCGCGTATGAGGGTTCCATCGGTGGGCAATGTCTTCGGCTTTGGCCCGACGTCCGGTCTGTGGGTGGAACGGAATCACCTTGACCTGCCGAAGATTCCCGGCCACATCGAACTGTGGCAGACAGGCAGATAGGGCGTTTTCGTATTGCCACCTTCGGGATGTGCCGATCCGGTACTCAACGAACAAGTGGTGAGCGGTGGGTTGGTCGAACAACTCGCACAGGTAGCAGTAGAGGCCGTTGCGTTCATACTGCTGTTGGCAACGGGCGTACAACTCGCCTGGCAGATAGTCGACCGGGCGCAGTGGCGGCTCGGTCACTGATAGCCGCGTTCGGTTGATGGACCTTCGCGGTGTGCTGTCGATTCCATACTGTTGGCGCAGGTCGACCAGTGCTGTCGCATAATCCACCCCGTAGGTTTGACAATATGCCGTAACCGGATAGTAGCGCTTGCCCTGCTGGAAGTCCTGCACGTATGGTTTCCCCTGCTTATCGGCTCGATAGAAGACCTCGGCACTGTGCTTGGTCTGATCGAAAAGCCGGATGGGTTGCCCGTTACGCGTCAGGTGCTGGCCCGTCAAGTCGGACAGGATAGCCGTTCCATAGTCGGTTTCTAACTGGTCTAAAAGGGAATCTGTACTCATGATCCAGGGAATATTTGTTCTTTAGTGGCAAGCTGGCAAAACACATGGCAACGCATTTTGCCACTATGGTTTTTGATGGTGGCAAAGGCAAAGGCCATATAGGGGGTTTGCCTTTGCCACCATCAAAAACTAGCCTATCGGCTCCATTTTGTAATACTCATTCTTGCCCTCACGGCAGTCCGCCAACCGGGCAGGTTTACCTTCCTCGTTATACATTTCTATTCCTTGCTCCATCATAGTTCTTAGCCGTTCACGGATAGTTCTATTGCTGGACGAAAACTCGGTCATGAGCGTATCTACCACGCTGCCTTTGGGTACTGGCCCTTCGGATAGTAGACTGGTCAGGCGGTCGGCCATGTCCTGTACATCCGCCTTGTGTTTACGCTGGTTGATGTGTTCGGCTACCTGTGCAGCGTCGGCCAAAACCAGTCCTTTAGCCTGGTCACAATAGCGGAGATAGATCGGATCGGGTCGTTTCCCGCGTCGCAGTTTGAGAAAGCGGAGCCGGATTAGCTCACTATCCACGCCATTGGAGTCTTTCTCAAAACCAATCTGTAAGACGCTGCTCGCCTTGTTGGCAGCTTCGGTTCCGGTGTGGCCTCTGGCCTTGTCCGTCCCTGGGTTTTGGTGGATGACCAGTAAGAATGTGGCGTTATGCCGGTCGCAGAGGTTCCCCAGAAAATCGAACAGCTTCATTGTCTCTTCTGAGTCGTTAAAGTCTCCGATGGCGTCAGTTACGACGTCAATAAGGGCGAACAGGTGTAGGCTCGTGGACTGACGCACGTGGCCAATGAAGGCATCTATAGCTGCGAAGCGTTGTTTCCGCTCGATATGTTTGATGCTGGTAAAACGAAAGCTCTCGGGCTTGTCTGCCAGCAGGAAGCCAGCCTTTAGTTTGATCTGCTGAACGGCGAAGGGGAGTTCTTCACTCTGGTTCCGCTCGGTGTCGATATAGCACACACAAAACCGCTCTATCACAGCTCGTTTGAAGTCCATAAACTGCGAATCATGCGTGTCGTTTGTGGTCAACATCAATGCAGCCAATGTTTCGGCCAGACGGGACTTGTGACTGCCATACGCTCCCTGAATGATGTTGATCGTTCCCCGGCCAATAATCCCGGATTCAAGTCGACTAATCAGAGGGGGGCTGAACACAACCTCTTTCGTGGCCGCTTCACCCAGGGCACATTCCCGTTCCAACAGGCTCGTCAGTAGAAGAGTCGGGTCCGCCTGTTTACCCCTGGCGGATTGCGAAGGCTGAGCCCTGCTTCGCTCTTCCTCCGTTTCCATTTCCTCGACAATAGGCAGACGAAGGAAGTTGGATAAATTTGTATCTTTCCGCACTTCAGTACTACGGAGGGGGGATCGTGCTTGCTGGCTCATATTTTCTCCTCCGTTTTTTGCGTTTTGGCCTGGGTGATAAGCATCGCCAGGTAAGGTTGAGATGCTTCTGGTGTACGGGAATCACGAGATAACTCTTCGAGTTTTTCGAGTGGAACGTAAAAGCCGCTGCGGGCTGGTGTCCACTCCGAAAGCGAGAACAAAAGGTCCGAAAAGTCACCCTCACTCCATGATGCGTTACTCTCAAGCAATGGCTGTATGCGCTTCTGCTGGTCTTTTATGAGCTGTAGTTCGGCTGGGCTGGGTTTGTTCTTCATGAGGATACAGAACGGGTTAAAGATCAGGGGTAGCCAGATGCGCAATAGGGTGACGCTGGTTGTAAGGAGAGATCGGCGAGGTCGACTTGGGGATCGTTAGCACGTAAGCCTCAAACCACCGCTTGAAACCATTGAGTGAGAAGGAGACGCACACAGTTATACCCGACTTGATGAGAGCTGCGTTGGTTTCCTTCTGGGCGTCGGTTGGTTTCCGGCAATCGACTTCAACCAGTACGGTTTTACCCTCGACTATGGCCAACACCGCATGAAACCAGGAGTTTTCTTGTTTAGGTATGAACTCGTGAGGGACCAGGCAGCGGCTACCGTCGACGACTATTCGTTTGGCACAGTAGCCATGAAGTTCGAAGTGCCGAGCGATGCTGCAAGCCAAGCTCAACTTGGCGAGTTGATGCATGGGGGTCGTGCTCATGCGTTCCGGCTCATTAGGTCGGCATTGACCTCGGCTTGTAATTCAGTTGCCGTTTTACGGCGCCCCTCTTGAACCCACTTAGTTAGCTCTTCGCGAGAAAAGTATAGCTTCCGAATACCATCTTTCTTCATGAAGGGGATGCCTCTACGTCCAACGAGAGCATAGATAGTCGGAACCGCGAGATTGACGTGCTCAGAGGCTTGCTTAATAGTGAGCAGGTCTTGGCTTTGCGGAGGAATTTCCGGGATTTTCCGGGACTGACTTAGTAGAAGCGTTAGATGGTCAACCTTACGCGATAACTCATACACAGCACTTGGAAGCTGGTCGAAGGAGATTGGTTGTGTTTGCATCTGTTCTGTTAGTAATATTAGTAACAGAGGCAAAGGAAGTAGTTGGGATAGAGTGATAGAAATGGGGATTTCGGGGACAATTATCCCCGTTTGTTACACCCTCATTTCAAGCTATTTCGTATCGTTTTAATGTCGGCATCATAATACAATGGGGGTGTTGTAAATTTTTTCTTGATGTCTGAAGGTTTACTCTCCTTCATGTCTGCAAATACCACCCTTAGAAACTCATAAAAAGCTGGATGTCTTTTCCTGGAACCAAACACCTCTCTATGAATTATGTAGTAAGCATAACGTATATGCTCTTTAGTGAGATTAATTGGTGGAATTAATTCAACCTTACCTGGCACAGAATCAGTCAGCACTAAGTGTTTAGTGTACTCAACGAGTCGTTTGAAGTCTTCATCTTTCATAATCTTTACATTATTAGTATGACTATTACCGCGAAAAATAGCCAACTGCTCTTCCACTACCGCCAACCTCCTGGCCTCTTCAGCGGTTATTACCTTCTGGTCGGTAACTTGACCTAGGTCAAAATTCTCTAGATAAAGTGCGAACAGATAGTTACTTTGAGCAAATAGGTATTTGTCTATCAAAGCCCAGTCCATACAAATGGGGGATATCCTAACTGCTGATGACAGATGATCGAGAGTGTAGGTTTCATGAGCAAGCTGGCGGGCCATATTAAGGTAACTCTGATCTATGTTAATGTCTGTCAACTCACAGAGTGCTTCACGCCGGCGAAATGTTATTGGTTCGGCATCCTGTTCTCCAATATAAGCCCACCGTTTAGCGCCAGCGAGTGCCTCTTGAAATATTCTCATCGGAATGCCTTTTGCCTTAAGTCCTTTTAACTCCTGGTCAAATTCTGCTTTTCTTATCTCTAGTGACTTTGGAGCATCCCTCATACTAGGACGAACTTGTAATGCCCACTCAGTGAACTGACGAGCCTCCTGCAAGTCGAAAGGCGAGAGGGTTATAATATCAAACTGGATCAGTTCCTCCCAAGTCTGACAATTTTCCAGTTTGCTGAGCAAGTCGACCGAGTCAAACTCACCAAGGTAGTGTAGCTTTTTTTCCAGGCCATGCTTCTGCCAGAATGCAAGACGGTCAGCATATACGTTGCACTGCCTAAACTCAGGGAGTAGTTTATTTAGATTTAACGTATGGGGAGGTTGGGCTGTCATTTTAAAGGGTCATTTATAGATTAGCGATACGTTGAAAATGTTACGGCTTGAACTTGGTCAAGGCTAGCGCATACTCCCGTTTTACGTCGTCCTCAAAGCTATCAAGGTAGCTCTCTGTCGTACGTAGATCGTGGTGGCCTAGGCTTTCGCTGATGAACTCAATGGGTGCTCCAGATCGCTTCAGAACCGTGCTGAATGAGTGCCGGGCTGTGTAGGTGGTAACGGGCTTGTCAACGCCTAACTCAATAGCGATGCGCCCTACATACTTATTAATGGAGCGAGTAAGATACTGGACTAGCTCGCGCTCCCGCTGAGGTGTCACATCTGGTGGAAGAATCGGAAAAACGTAGCTGTCTGGTGCTTGGTGCTGGTTTGCCCACTTATCCAAGATAGACCGTGAAGCATCGGTCAGGATCACCACGACGGCTTTCTGATTCCTACGCTTGGTCCTGGCTGTCTTGGCTCGAATGAATGTTACTCTGTCCCCCTCAATGTCTTTCCAACGTAGTCGACAGATGTCTTTAATGTTGATGCCGTTGCAGAGGTAAGAGAAGAACCAGAAGTCTTTTGCTCGGTCAGGCAAACTACCGACCTCCGTTTTGTACTGATATATCTTTTCAATCTCGGCCAATGTGAGTGCCTTTTTAATATTCCGAGCTGCTGGCACTTCGTATCGATTCTTACCGAAGGGATATTCTTCAACCGTAATTATCCCCTTCGTTTTGGCTGCATTAACGATAGTCCGTACGTTACGTAGGTAGATACTAACGGTAGTAACGGACTTGTTTCGTTCTATCAACCAGTCATCATACTTCTCAAGTAATGCAGGAGTAATCTCCTCGAAGCGTAAGCGAGCCTTAAAGCTCTTGAGCGAGTTAAGCGTAGTGCGATAGATAGAAGCAGTTGAGACGCTACCTTGCTTTTCTAGCTTCTTTACTTGCTCCTCGAATGCGTGATATACATCCTCAGCCTTAGACTTAGCATCACTGGTGTGATCAGTGAAGTAGAGCTTTTCAAACCG
Source organism: Spirosoma utsteinense (assembly GCF_014282275.1). Lineage (GTDB taxonomy): Bacteria > Bacteroidota > Bacteroidia > Cytophagales > Spirosomataceae > Spirosoma > Spirosoma utsteinense. Next base: position 191,275 of record NZ_VFIA01000004.1, on the reverse strand, counting down.
GGCAAAGGTGAACCGCGGTATATCCTTGAAAACGGTATCAGCATCGCTTTCATACGACTTTATCTTGTCTCTCACCTCTCTGATGCGCTCGTCCCTAAGTCGTTCGCCGTTCAGCTTCTCCCACTCTATAGAGGTTAAGTCAGGTAGCTTGAGGCTATAATATTTCCTTTCCCGCTGAAACGTTACCCGTAAACGCAACGGGTATGTACCGTCCTGCTTTTGTCGACGCGTATCTAGTACGACAGCGGCCGTAGGTTTTGGTTCTCTTGGCGTCTTAACCATAAAACTGACGACCCTTTTTTAAGTAGGCAGAGGATCGGTAGATGTTTGCGTTTGATACACGAATTGATACACAAACATACGCAATAGAAATGACTTGACATCAATTCATATAATCTATTTGTTAGCTATACATCTGTTTTTCAATATTTTATATTACTTCCTATCATTTCATAATATGCTATATAACCCCCTAACATCTGCCTTACAAGCAGAGGGTCGGGGGTTCGAACCCCTCAACTCCCACTACTAAAAATGAAAGGGTTACGTCAGAAATGATCGTAACCCTTTTTTATTGTTTGCCTGAATCCCGGCGCATGTCCCTACTACTTGTGATTCAAATACGGCACTGACTCAACCAGCTTATACGCTGGATCATCGCGAAAAATGCTCTGCAACGAGCCAATGTGAGCCACGCCAATGATGACGACGATCTTCTTCGCCTGTTGCGCCAGTTGAGCAGTAACGATGTTGCTGTAAATTTTGTAATCCCTGTTTTTGAAAACAGAAATGAGTTCTGCTCCAATATAGGCCGGGTTGACAAAGGCCGTATCGACCATTTTGTCTGGATTGGTGAAGTGTCCGTTGGTTACACGCGCTGGTGTCATGTACCGCAGATGATATACTTTTTGAACCGTCTCCGGCTGATTTAAGAACCGGATGTAGTTACTGAAAGACAGGCTGCCCGCCTGAATCTGCGTGTATTTTTCCGTGACAAGGGCCCTCAATCGGGCGTTCTCCTGCAGATAAAGTTCGATATTGTGGCCGTTGCTCAGAATACTCTGTGAGGTGCCCCCCGGTGCATTTACGCCAACTATCTTTTTCAGACCAAGCTGTTTACCCAGTGTAAAACCCAGTTGATACTCCTCGGCACGGCCATCGGGAAGATCGGCGAGCGCCAGTTTATTGTTGAGAAAGAGCGTATAAAGGCTATCCAGTGCTGGCTGGTCGGCCGGTAGCCGTTCAACAAGGATCAAATCGGGTTTGTAAGCTTTTATCCGGTTCACGACCTCGGCCAGTTCCTGTTGCCACCTGGGCGTAAAAGCATCTGTGTTGGGATTACCTTTCCTGTACACCTGCTGGAGGTGATCACAGCCAACGAACATAATCTGAGCAGGGGTAGACTGGGCCAGCAGTGAAAATGGAAACAGTAATCCTGTCAATAAAATAATAACGCGCAGGCACATACTAGTAGCGATCCGGTTGGTGATTTCCCGGTATTTACCAAGATACATGCCAATAAGTTAATAGGGTAATAGTCAGACTGAACGGGTATCGACCGGTGGAGCGATCGTCCAAAACCGTACAACTATCGTCCACTAACGGACGTCGCGGTACTTACGCCCCCTGACGGGCGATACTGTAACCCGGCAACGTCACTTCCTTAAACCAGTACTGAATAAGCAGGTTGAGGAACGAATGCCATTCGCTATAGGCTCTGGGTTTCATAAAGAAAGAAGCAACACCCCGGTCATAGGCTTCCTCGATCATGCTTCTATCATCGGTATCGCTCAGTACAATGACCGGAATCGAACTCCGCAGCGCCCGTTTCTGCAGTTCATCGAACAGCGCGTAATCAGCTTTCGACAGCTCGTTATGGTCGACCAACAACAGAGTTGGGAGGGAGGATGGCGTTCGCTGGATGGTTTCCAGATACGACAGCGCCGACGGTATCGTGTCTTTACTGATTAGTGAAATACCGGCCTGGTTTTGCTGATATACATCGATATGCGCTTTATGCTCCCCATCGCTTTCAATGATTACTATTGTATTTAGCTGATTGGCGGTGCTGCGCATCACTAGTTGCGGAAAGAAGTAGACTAACAAAGATAGATTATTCAGCTCTATGTAACTAGTATAGTCTTACATTCAGGAACACACTAGCTGGCTTGCGAACGTGGATACTGCGGTAGCCCGGTATGTTGCAAAGTCCCCCACCGCTGGGTTGAATATTCGTCTGTCGGTTCGTTCGGCAAACGTACATCCGACTGTGTCCAGTAAGTCAGCAAAGTCCGGGCAAATTGTGTCCAGTCCTGAGGACGCTTGAAAACAGAGATAGTCCCCTGCTGATACAGGCGCTCCACAAAGCTGCTGTCGTTGTTCCGGCTGAAGGCAATCACGGGCGTGGCAGAGCAGTAAGGGTGTTTCTTAAGCTGGGGCACGATACTCGTTCTGTAGCCATTCGAGTCGTCCAGATCGACAATAATCAATGAGGGGCGTTTGGGATCATTTCCTGCAGCTTCGTCCAGCCATCGAAGCACATCGCTGTCCGGCGACTTAGTGATGCAATGAACCCGCACACCATCGTTTGTAAAGGCTTCGGTCAACGAACTACATTCGTGCTGATTGGTGGTAATAATCAAAACGGATAACAGGCGCATACTGACTAAGATTCTATACTAAATGGTGGCAACTAGTTCTCTACTACAGAGGTACTTGCTGACAGAAATGCAAGCGACAACTGATAAACGAATAAATATAATTTGTAGAGGGTTTGTTCAACAAAACTACATAGTTTTTTTTGAGATTATAACTCCTGTTGTTCCACCTACCCTATAAAACGAGTCGCTTACTGCGACAGCAGCTGTTTGCGCGAGACAAAACAGGCTGGCCAGGTAAAAAGGGGTGTTGTCCGGCTAAGGCTGTGTAGGCTGTCCATATGTTTTTTCGGACAGGTCGATGGTTCTACCAAACAGCCCACGTTTGATGCGCAGGACAAACAGATTGTCGAAATCACCCGACTCGATGGTTCGCAGGGTGGGCGACGCGCCCAGGCCCCGGGCTATGTCTAGCACTGTATTGCTGTGTCCAACAACCAATACTGTTTTGGTGCGGATGCGGTTAACCCGGTCGACGAGCGCGCTGGTGAGTTTAGGTGCGTAGTCGACCAGTTGAAGGGAGAGCCGCTGAGCCAGTGGTTCGGCCGTCTGTCGGGTTCGGCGGTAAGGCGTTGTGAAGATAGAGTCGATACCCCGTTTGGCGAGGGTGTCGGCCAGGGCTATCGCGCGCTGTTTGCCAGCCGGGCTAAGATCGGTGGAGTCCGTCTCATCTACTTTTTCAGCATGACGAACGATGTAAACGGTGGTTGTGGAACAGGCGGCTAGCGAGAAAGCCAGGAAAAGTAAGGCAGGAAAACGTAAACGCATAAGGATTGATTAGTTTGATAGATACCAAAACGGGCTGAAGTCCGTGTTACGTAACACGGACTTCAGCCCGTTTTGGTACAGACAGAACAGTTTACAGACACAAACAACGGTTACAACTCTCGCACCCAGATGTTACGGTAACCAACCGGATTGCCATGGTCCTGTAACAGAATTGGACCCGCGCCGTGGGCCTGTACTTTGGGGTAGCCGATGTACTCGGTTGTACCGCGAATGGCTGCATGGTTCTGCACCAGCACCCCATTGAGCAAGACCGTCACGTAGGCATAATCGAGCATCAGACCAGCTTTATTGAAGCGGGGTGCCTGATAAATGATGTCATACGACTGCCACTCACCCGGCTTGCGGCTGGGGTTAGCCAACGGAATGGCCTGTTTGTAGATCGAGCCAACCATACCGTTCACATATGTCTTGTTGTCATAATTGTCGAGAACCTGCAGTTCGTACCGGCCCTGCAGAAAAATACCGCTGTTTCCCCGTCCCTGCCCGTTGCCTTCAACTTTCTCGGGCGTTTTGAATTCCAGGTGCATCTGAAAATCGGTGAACTCTTTTTTGGAACGAGCCGAGAACCCTTTGGTCGAGTACATCACGCCATCGGTTACGGGCCATTTCAGGGGACCCTCATTGACTTTCTCCCAGTTGGCGGGGGAGTAACCTTTGATAGCCAGCCACTGATCTGCGTTTTTACCGTCGAACAGAATAGTCGCATCAGAGGGGGGCGTAGTGCCCGATGTATTGGCTGAAGTCGTACCAGGGGTAACAACGGGTGGTACAGGCTCCCAGATTTCAGTGGATTCGGGCGATTGTTTGCTGGGTTGAACCTGTGCAATAGACACAGTAGCCAAACTCATCAGCGCAACGCAGGCGGCAAGCGATAAAGGGCTGTTCTTCATGGAAATTGTTGGGGTTGATAAATCGTCAATAAAACGGTCAAAGATAGGGCAAATGGTGTATTACGTCCTTTTATGGTGAAAAAATGGTAAATTTCAAGCGTCAAAATTTCCTATCATTCATGGTAAAATTAACCCAGGCAACCCGCTTTCGCTGGCTGTTAAGCGTCGGCTGGACAGTAGGTGCCGGACTGGCTTTGGCTCAGCCCGCCCCGATACCCGGCCTTCCGCTCCCACTCAACGACTTGAGCGCTTTCGCCCCAACGACACCCAACTGGCGCATTGCGGGTGGTGTCCGCGCTGACCTCAACAAACCCAATACGCTGACTACCGACAACGGTGCAGGCGTTCTGGTGAGCTTACCGCTTCCCGCCAACCAGGCCAGCAAACTGGCTGATCAACAAATGAACGCTGTATCCAGGTTGCAACACGGCGACATGGACCTGGAGCTGGATTTCATGATCGCTCCCAAATCGAACTCGGGCGTTTACCTGCAGGGCCGCTACGAAATTCAACTGTTCGACAGCTGGGATATTCGCAGTCCACGCACTATCGACAATGGCTCGATCTACGAACGCTGGGACGAGAAGCGGGCCGAGGGCCAGAACGGGTTCGAAGGGCATCCGGCCCGTCAGAATGCCAGCCGCGCTCCCGGCCTCTGGCAACACCTGAAAGTTTCGTTTCAGGCACCACGCTTCAGCGCAAACAGTGCCGGCGGGGTACCGCAAAAAACCGAAAACGCCCGCATGGTCCGCGTCGAGTTGAACGGCGTTGTTATCCACGAAGACGTTGAACTAACCGGACCTACTCGTGGATCGATTTTTTCCGATGAAAAACCAACCGGTCCACTGCTGCTTCAGGGTGACCACGGGGCCGTGGCGTTCCGGAATATCCGCTACATCAACTACGACAAGCCCCGCCCCGAGTTGATGAACCTGAAGTATGCCGTTTACAAAGGCAAATACGAAAAAGAGGCTGAGTACAGCCGCACAGCACCGGAGTCGGAAGGCACGACCGGTGTTCTGTCGGCCAACGTTAGCCGCATTCCCAACGAGTTCCTGATTCGCTATACCGGCACGCTGCGGGTAGTCGAACCAGGTGAGTACCGGTTCAACCTGGGTGTTCCGGGAGGTGGCGGTATGCTCAAAATCAATAACCAGCCGGTGGTGGCTTCCGGGAGCAGCACCGGGAAGGTGACGCTTGCCAAAGGAGACCTCCCCTTCGAGTTGTTCTACTCCAAATTCGTGGACTGGGTAAAGCCAAATCTGGGTCTGGCCGTTTCAGGTCCGGGTATACGCGAGTACACCGTTACCGACGCGACCAGCGGTACCAACGACGAAGTCGACCCAATCATCATTGATGCGCCGACCAACACGGTGCTGCGCAGTTTTATGGATATGCCCGGCGTGGATTCGCCGGGTGAGAAAACCCCCGCATCGGCGAACCGCCAGCGCCGAACGTTGCGCGTGGTCCATGCGGTATCGGTAGGCAGTCCGGAGCAGGTCCATTACACGTATGATCTGGACAAGGGAGCGCTGCTACAAGTCTGGCGGGGCTCGTTCCTGGATGCAACGCCCATGTGGCACGACCGGGGCGATGGTTCGTCGAAACCCATGGGCATGGTGCAGCGTCTGGGAGCGCCTGTGCTGTTCCTGAGTAAACTTTCCTCACCCCAGGCCAGCTGGATAGCCGACACGACGGGATCGGGTTACCGGCCCAAAGGTTACGTGCTGGACGAGGTCGACCGGCCAACCTTTCGGTATATAAGCTACGGAAGTATGGTCGACGACAAGATCCGGGTGCTGCCCAACGGTCAGGGTGTGCAGCGGGAAGTGTCCATTGCCACGCCCGCCAGTGATCTGTATGCCCGGTTAGCCAGCGGAACCACCATCAGCCCGATGGAAAACGGCCTGTACCTGATCGACGGACAGCAGTATCTGCGTATCGACGATGGTACGGGCGGCAAACCAGCTATCCGTGAAGCCAGCAACGGCCGTCAGGAGTTGATTGTGCCGGTAAAAGGAAAAGTGATCTACTCAATCCTGTTTTAGACTAAAATTCCCTCCCGACCTGTCGGTGAAGGAATGAATAGACCTATCATGAAAAAAATACTAACAACGCTCCTGGCTGCCGCCACGTTCTCGGTAGCCTGGGCGCAGGAGTCGCCTAAAGAGGAAGATTTCTTCAAGATCCTGAAGGTGACAGCGCCGGAGGGTACCCTGCTGGAAGTAGGTGGCCTGACGGTACTGCCCGACGGTAATCTGGGGGTAGCTACCCGCCGGGGCGATATCTGGATCGTAGAAAACCCCACCAGCCGTAAACCCTTTTTCCGCAAGTTCGCGTCGGGTCTGCACGAGGTACTGGGGCTTACCTATAAAGACGGGGCGCTCTACTGCGCCCAACGGGGAGAACTGACGAAGCTTATCGACGCCAACAAAGATGGAAAAGCCGATGTCTTCGAAACGGTCTATGCCTGGCCCCTGTCCGGGCACTATCACGAATACAGCTTCGGCCCTAAAATTGCCCCCGATGGTCAGTTCTTCGTCACTGGCAACGTGGCCTTCGGTGATGAAGAGTGGTGGCGGGGCGAAAGTCGGGTCCCCTGGCGGGGGTGGACAATGAAAATCAGCGAGAACGGCACCATGCAGCCGTGGGCTACCGGTATGCGTTCACCCTGTGGACTGGGAATTTTCGACAACGAGTTATTCTATTCCGACAACCAGGGGGAATGGATGGGGTCAGGGGGAATCTTTCACGTTAAAAAGGGTTCGTTCACCGGCCATCCGGCAGGGCTGAAATGGACAGGGCTGGCTAACTCACCCGTTAAACTGACAAACGAGCAGTTCGTTGCCAAAGTCGACGAGCGCCGACGCCGGGACGAAAACGGCCGGGCCATCAAACCCGAAAACGTGGTGAGCGAAACGCCAACCCTTCTTTATACGATGAAGGAACAGTTTCCGAATGTGGATGTCCAGACGCCCGCCGTCTGGCTGCCCCACGGCATTCTGGGTATTTCAAACTCCGAAATTCTGGAGATTCCGCAGGGTGCCTTCGGTCCGTTCTCGGGCCAGCTCCTGGTGGGCGACCAGGGCATGAGCAAGATCTCGCGGGTGTTCATGGAAAAAGTGAACGGCGAGTACCAGGGCGGAGCCATTGAATTCCGCAACGGGTTTCGGTCGGGCGTACTACGGATGGCCTGGGCCAAAGACGGTTCGCTGTTCGTGGGCGAAACCAACCGGGGCTGGGGATCGGCTGGGGAAGCCAACGAGGGGTTACAGCGGCTGGTCTGGAATGGGGTCACCCCCCTGGAAATGCGTACGGTGAAGGCTATGCCCGATGGGTTTGAAGTAGAATTCACGAAACCTGTCGACCGCAAATCGGCCGAGGATCTGGCTTCGTACCGGGTCGAAAGTTTCCTCTACAAATACCACGCGGTATACGGCAGCCCAACGATCAACAAAGAAGCACTTCCGCTCAAAGGTGTGAAGGTGTCGGCCGATGGCCTGAAAGTGCGGCTTATCGTCAGCGATTTACGCCGGTATTATATCCACCAACTGACGCTCGACGGCGTTCGGGGGGTAGAAGGGTCCTACTCGCTCGTTCACCCGATTGCCTACTACACGCTCAACAACATTCCAGAGGGTGAGAAACTGGCGATGAGTGAGGTGAGTACCCGCAACTCGGCCACTACACCGGCGGCTCCGGCCAAAAAAGCCACACCGGCAAAAGCGGGGACGAAACCGGCTGTTACGGTCGGCAAGCCCAAGCTGAAAGAAGGACAGGCCGTGACAATGGCAAAGGCCCCGACCTATGACGAGGTGAAAGGGTTACTGACGCGCCATACCTGCCTGGCCTGCCATCAGGCCAACAAACGTCAGGTAGGACCGGCCTATGCGGACGTGGCCAAGCGGAAATACACCAACGACCAGATTGTGGAGTTGATCTATAACCCGAAACCACAAAACTGGCCTGAATACGCAACCGAGATGCCGCCCATGCCCCAGGTTCCCAAAGCCGACGCGCTGAAGATAGCGGCCTGGATCAACTCATTGTCATCGGCTGCGGGGAACACCTCAGCTAGTGAGCCAAAGCCGTAATCAGTAAAGACTGCAACCTGATATAATCAGACGTAACGAACAACCCAAGGAAGCCCGGTAGACTACTATCGGGCTTCCTTGCATTTCCAGCCCTCAAAAACCGTCGATTACCTAGAAAATTTACGATTGCTCCCCTTGAAACGTATAGTAGAATACGTACCAAAGAATCTTTCCCTTCTTTATCAATCTACCAAGAATTATTTGTTTTTATTTAAGCAAGTAAATAGGTAATCAATTTAAAGTCAGGCTATGAGACATTTTGTACGTAGACAAGTGTGTTCGCTCGGAACATTACTCTGGGCGCTATTTCTACTAGCGGGATCTGCACAGGCGCAGGATCGCCGGGTAACGGGCCGCGTTCTGTCGGGAAAGGATCAGCAGCCCATACCCGGCGTGAACGTCCTGATCAAAAGTACACAGACCGGAACGACGACAGACGCAAACGGTAACTTTACGCTGAACGCGTCGCCAAATGCTACGCTGGTCTTCAGTGCCATTGGCTTTCAGGGACGGGAGGTCACCATCGGGAATCAGTCGCAGGTAAACGTCTCACTTCAGGAAGGGGAGCAGAACCTGAACGAAGTGGTTGTAACGGCGCTGGGTATCAAAAAAGAGGCCAAACGCCTGGGTTATGCCACGGCGATCGTAAACCCCGAGCAGGTCACCACCAACCGAACCGTTAACTTCATCAATGCGCTACAGGGCAAAATTGCCGGGGTGAACATCAGCAGCTTGGGAACAGGGGCCGCTGGTACCAGCAAAATCAGGATACGGGGCCAGTCATCGTTCTCGGGTCAGAACAGCCCGCTGATCGTTATCAACGGCGTTCCCATCGACAATACGAACTTCGGCCAGAACAACGGCAATAACGGGGGCGACAACTCGGTTGGTAACCGCGACCGGAACTACTCCGACGGGGGCGACGGGCTGTCGTCTATCAACCCGGACGACATCGAGGGCATGACCGTGCTAAAGGGCGGTACGGCTGCGGCTCTGTATGGCTCCCGCGCCAAAGACGGGGCTATCCTGATCACGACAAAAACCAAAGGCGCAGGGCAGGGAATCGGCGTGACCTACAACACCAACTTCACCTCCGACCGGCCACTCGATTTTACCGACTACCAGTATGAATACGGGCAGGGCGAATACGGCGTTCGGCCGCAGGCAGCAAACCCTACTTCGGGCGTATGGAGCTTCGGCGAGAAGTTTGCGGGCCAAACCCAGGTGTTGTTCGGGGGGCTGACGGTTCCTTACCAGCCCGTTCGCAACCGGATCAATACCTTCTACCGCGACGGCTCCACCTGGACCAATTCGATTGCGGTTTCATCGGGCAGTGAGAAAGGCGGCTTTAACCTCTCGCTGTCAAACATGGACAACAAAGGCATCACGCCCAATAACAGCTTCAGCCGCAAAACCATCAACCTCGGCTTCAGCTACAACCTGTCGCCTAAACTAACGGTAACGGGCACGATGAACTACTCCTACGAGCTGAACAAAAACCCACCCCAGATTGCTCAGCAGGATAACAGTACCCCAACCGTACTCTATACCCTGGCCAATTCGATGCCCCTCGACGTGCTACAGGCCAATCAGATCAATCCAACAACGGGCAACGAGTTCATCTATTCGCGGTTTATGAACCGTACCAACCCGTATTTTGTGCTCAACAACAAGTTTGAGACCATTCGCCGGGACCGGCTGTTCGGCAACATTTCGGCGCGCTACAACTTCACCGACTGGCTGTATCTGCAAGGGCGCGTGGGGCAGGATTACTGGTCGCGCGATCAGGACTATAACTTCCCAACGGGGCAGGCCTCGCTGGCAGCCGCACCCGCCGGTTTCGTCAACGGCGCTTACGTACAGGATGCACGCCGGTTCCGCGAACTCAACACCGACTTCCTGATCGGTGCCAACCGTAAATTCGGCGTCTTTGGCGTCGACCTGACCCTGGGTGGCAACCAGCTTTACCGCCGGAGCGACCTCAACAGTGTGCAGGTAACCGATTTCATCGTGCGCGGGCTGTATGTTCCGCAGAACGGACGGGTTAAAGATCCACTGTATGGACTTAGTGAGCGGAAAGTCAATTCGTTGTACGGTGCCCTGGAGTTGGCGTATAAGGACTTCCTGTTCCTGAACGGAACGGTTCGGAATGACTGGTTCTCGACGCTGGCACCGGCCAACCGCAGCATCGTGTATCCATCCCTGACGGGTAGCTTTGTGTTCTCACAGGCGTTCAACAGCCTGCCTTCGTTTATCAACTTCGGTAAACTTCGGGCGGCTTATGCCGAAGTGGGCAGCGACGGCGATGTTGCCCCCTACTCCAATAACCTGTTCTACGGCGTATCGGCAAACCTGTTCCCGAATCCAGCCGGACAGGGACAGCCGGTAGGGACCATCACCTCGAACACGGTTCCGAGCGCCACGCTCAAACCAAGCCGTACGGCCGAAACCGAAGTTGGTCTGGAGCTGAAAATGTTCAACAGCCGCGTTGGGTTAGACGTGGCGGTATACAGCAAGATCACCAGCGATCAGATCGTTCAGGCGCAGTCGTCCGATGCGTCAGGCTACACCAGTACCCTGATCAACAGCGGACAAAGTCGCAACCAGGGTATCGAAATCCTGCTCAACCTGTCGCCCGTACGGACGCAGAATTTTTCGTGGGATGTTACCCTAAACGGTTCGTATAACAAAACGAAGCTGCTCAAGCTCCTCACCAACGATGACGGTTCGCCGGAAAGAGACTACAACAAAGACAAGCAGGCGGAGCAGATCGTCGTAGGCACCGGCATTTACGTGGGCGATCTCCGGCAGGTAGTTGGTCAGGAGTTGGGCCAGTTGTATAGTTTTGGCTACCAGCGCGACGCACAGGGACGAATCATTCACGGGGGCGATGGTCTCCCGCTGCGCACGGCAGCACCCGTTTCATTTGGGTCGGCCCTGCCCAAATACCTGGGTGGTATCACCAACACCTTCAACTATAAAGGCCTGAATCTATCGGTTCTGGTCGATTTCAAATTAGGCGGCAAGATGATTTCCGGCACCAACCTGAACGCGTTCCGTCACGGGTTGCAGAAGGAGACGCTGGTAGGCCGGGGCGAAGCCGACAATAAAATGCTGGGCGTTGGTGTGAACGAAAAAGGGGAAGCCAACGCGGTGCGGGCCTTTGTGCAGGATTACTACTCGGTAGGGCGGTCCAAGAGTCTGGGCGAGCAGGTAGTCTATGATGCCGGGTTATGGAAACTCCGGCAGATCAGCCTGGGCTATGACTTTACCAAACTGCTGCCCCAGAGCCTGTTCATAAAAGGTGTCCGCCTGAGCGCCGTAGCCAATAACGTAGCTATTCTGAAAAAGTGGGTGCCCAATATCGACCCCGAACAATTCGGATTCAGCTCCGACAACCTGGTTGGACTGGAATCGACGGGATTGCCCACTACCCGCAGCATAGGCTTCAATCTGAATGTTAAATTCTAATCTCAGTACGACTCTGACCATGAAAAAAATAAGCCTCACGCTCGGTCTTTTTGTTCTGCTCGGCTGGATGAGCAGCTGCGAAAAAGGATTCGATCAGCTAAACCTCAACCCTACGGCGGCTACGTCGCTGAACCCGGTATTCACGTTCAACAACGCGATTATCAATACGTCCTTTCCGGGGTCGATCATCATTTTTGAGGAGCCTATTGTCCAGCAGATGTTTTCGCCCAACTCAGGCATTATAGCCGGTGGAAATTACAACATCGACAACCGCGGATCGGCGGGTGTCAATGCTCAGCTCTGGCAGCGCTATTACCGGGACAATATGCGTTACCTCATCGATGGGCTGGCCAAGACCAAAACCGACGCCAACCGCAGCAATCTCTACAACATGATGCGGATCTGGAAAGCCTATGTATCCATGGTGCTTACCGATACCTACGGCGATGTGCCCTACTCAGAAGCGGGCCTGGGTTATCTGGGGAATAACCTGACGCCCAAGTATGACACGCAGGAAAGTATCTATACCGATATACTCAAGGAACTCCCGGAGGCAGCAGCGGCCCTCGATGCCAGCAAGCCCACTGAAGCAGGCGAAGTGATGTATGGGGGCGATATCGTTAAATGGAAGAAACTGGCTTACTCCATCCTGCTACGGGCCGGCATGCGTCTGTCGAAGGTAAATCCTACCCTGGCCCAGTCGACGGTACAGAAAGCCGTAGCCGGTGGCGTCATGCAGTCGAATGCCGATAACTGTGCCGTTCGGAACAATGCCAACTTCCAGAATACGGTCGGCACGACGCTCAATTCAACGGAGGCTGCCAACTACTACCTGACCGGCTTCTTTGTGAACTACCTGAAAGCAACGGCCGATCCGCGCTTACAGTCGATTGCGGTGCGGTATGTGGGGGCCAAAAGTGGTCCCGAGCAGACGGCCGCCAAAGCAAACCGCGACCCGACCGTGCAGATTGGCATGCCCCTGGGCTTCGACAACGGTACCATTCCGGCCCAGGCGAAGACCGACGGGCTGGCCAGCTTTTATGACTACTCCCAGCTGGACCGCACCCGGATGGGCAAGTTCGACGCGCCCTGCTTCCTGGTCACCTACGCCCAGACGCAGCTTTTGCTGGCCGAAGCCGCTCAACGGAACTGGACAACCGGCAATCCGGCCGATTTCTATACTGCGGGGGTAACGGCCCACATGAAGCAGTTAGGCGACTATGATGCCACTTCCCTCGTATCTGACGCTAACATTACGGCTTATCTGCAAAAGAACCCCTATGTGGCTGCCAGTGGACTGGAGTTGATCAATACGCAGTACTGGGTGGCTTCATTCCTGAACGGACCTGAAGTGTTCGCGAACTTCCGCCGGAGCGACTTCCCCGTGCTGACACCCAATCCCTACCCAGGTAAGGAAATCAAGGGCAACTTTATCAATCGGTTATCCTATCCGGATTTCGAACAGTCGGTTAACCAGGCGAAACGCCAGGAAGCCGTTACCCGTCAAGGCCCCGACGATCTGGACACCAAGGTTTGGTGGGACAAATAACGGCCATTGCCCGCTGATATAGTTTTTACAAAAAAGCAGCCTGCTTGACAAACAGGCTGCTTTTTTGTGACATAACAGTAACTATGCCTATAGATTGCAACGGTTATACCCTATCCGGAATCTCGTAATAAATCCCGGAGGTTTATTCAAGCACATCACATGAGCGACAGAAGTACAGTATCCACCGATCACTGCATCCGCAGGCCGACGGTTGCCCGTTTGTGGTGGTTTCTAGGGCTATGCTGGGTCCTGTATGGCTGCTCCTCCCCAACACCCGAGGAGCCCAAACCGGTAACGAAACCGGTTTTTCCGGCAGGTACGCCCGCCACGCAGTTCACCGCTGACGTAGCTATAAAGTGGGGCCAAATGGCCTTGTTCGTCACTGCCCAAACCCCCGCCAACACGCCTACCTACGCGTCGCGGGCCTTTGGTTATATGGGGCTGGCCATGTATGAGTCGACCGTTTACGGCATTCCCGGTCGTCAGTCGCTGGGTCGGCAACTCAACGGGAATGCCAGTTTTCCGTTGCCCCAGACAGATAGTGTCTATAGCTGGCCCCTGGCTCTGAACTCCGGACAGGCTTACCTGCTCAAAAACCTGTATGAACACACCCCCTCGGCCAATAAAACCTCCGTCGATTCGCTGGAAGCGGCCCTGCTGCGGGCTTATGGCGACACGGTAAGCCCGGCAGTGGTGGCCCGCTCGGTGGCCTTTGGGCGGGCGGTAGCAACGGCGATCTACGATTGGTCCAGGAGCGACGGTGGTCATCAGGGTTACAAAGATCCGTTTCCAACCGATTATACATTAGCCACCAAACCCGGCTCCTGGTCTCCGCCATTCGATGGGCAGGTAGCCATTCGTCGGGCGCTGCACCCGCGCTGGGGTGCTAACCGCACGTTTGCTCCGGCCAACAGTCGGCTACCGATGCCCGAACCCGTCGTCTATTCCACCAGCCCGTCGTCGGCGTATTACAAGCTTTACGACGCTGTGTATAAGAAAAACAAACAACTGACGCAGTCGGAAAAAGAGATTGCACTCTGGTGGGCCGATGATCCCAGCCAGACGTTTACACCGCCTGGCCATTCCTATAATCTGGCTACGATTACGATACGGACAACCGGAGCTAATCTGGCTAAGGCGGTTGAGACCTACGCCCGCGTAGGCATGGCCGTAGCCGACGCCTTCATCACCTGCTGGAAATGTAAGTACACCTATACGAACGAGCGTCCCTCAACCTTTGTCCGGGCCAACATTGACAGGACCTGGCTACCGTTCTGGCCGGAACCCCCGTTTCCCGGTTTCTCATCGGGCCACGCCACACAGTCGGCAGCAACGGCAACTGTACTGGCCCAGCTATACGGCGAAACGATCAAACTCGTCGATGACTCTCATCAGGGAAGACCCCGAGACACGTTTCGGGGGGTTGACTATAAAAGCCGTTCATTCGACTCGTTCTGGGCCACAGCCGAAGAATCGGCGTATTCGCGGTTTCTGGGTGGGATTCATACCCAGCAGGACAACAATACGGGCCTGAAAGAAGGCCGGACAATCGGGGGTAACATCAACGCCCTGAGCTGGACGAACTAAGCGAACCGACAGACCACTGCTGGTTGTCGATTCGCCCGGTCCAGCTACCCTTACGCCGTTGGTTCAACCGGTTCGGGGGAATCGGGTTGCCCGGCTTGGGGACCCCTATTCCAGCGCCCTCGGCCCCAGCGCCCCTCACCCCGAAAACCCGGTCCGCACCTGGTGCGCCATTGCTCTTTCATCTGCTCACGTTGTTCGGGGGTCATGCCCTGCCAGCGTTCGGTCATCTTTTGTTTCCAGTCGCCCCGGCCTCCCCGCCAGCCAGGTCCACCCCCGCGCGGGCCGAAGCCGCCAAATAAAATCCGGCTCAGTACCAGCAGACCCAGGGCCTGCCAGAAGGTAATGACGGAGACGCCCAGAATAGCGGGCAGCAGAGCGTTCCAGAGCGTCATGACAACCAGTCCGGCCAGTCCGACGAAGAGTAGGGCAAAGCCGAGGAACCGTAGTCCCCGGCGAATCCAAAATCGTTTCATTAGTTACTTAAAGCGGTTTCCCGCTGTGGTTTATGTGTGATACCCGATAAATGGTGGGCTTCCGGCTTTCCTGCCTTTGGTGCTACGTGGTGGTGTCTGGACCAGTCGCTCCGATGCCAGTAGCGCCCGTAACCATGCGGACCACCCTGGTTGAACCGGCTATGCCCAAATCCGCCAAAACCAAACAGCAGACGCGCCAGAAGAAACAAACCCAACGCCTGCACGAAGCGCAGCTTAGGGCCATTGAACAACGATGGAACCAGCCAGTTCCAGAGTCGCATGACGGCATAGATCACCAGCACGAACAGACCGATGCCCAGTGCCGCAAACCCAATGCCTTTTATTATGAATGTTGTGTCCATTAGTGAAAAAAGTGATTGTGTGAAAAAACAGAATCAGTTGATCAGTCATCCAGAAAATCGTCGTATAAATCGCGAAGCCGCTTGCGGAGGTGCAGCACGGCATAGCGTTTCCGCGACAGCAGCGTGTTGACCGGCACGTCCCATTCGTCAGCCATATCCCGGAAACTCCGGCCTTCGAGTTCGTGCTGCACAAATACCTCTCGCTGCTCAACGGGCAGTTCGGCCAGGGCGTCGGTCAGGGCGTCCATCAGCGTTTCACGGAAAAATTCACTTTCGGGGCCGGTCTCATCGGTAGCGGCTAGCCAGGAAGCCAGTACGGGCGCGCCCTCGTCGTCATCCAGGTCGCTTTTGTCGATCGAAACCATCCGGCCAGGTGGAGCCTTCCTGTACCAGTCGCTGATCTTGTTGCGGGCCACCGTAAAGAGCCAGGCCGCCACGCGCTCGATGGGTTTAGCGAGCCGGTAGGCTTCAACCAGTTCCATGAATACGTCCTGCAACACGTCTTCAGCTTCGTCGGGGTCGGGCAGCCGCCGACGGATGAAGCTGAGCAGCCGGCCGCGCTCTTTACGGACGGTATCGCCGACCGATGGCTGCTCGCGATCAGTTCGTTCGACGGGTTGGCTGCTGATAGGGATTGTGTTCACGCGCTGATTTTCGGATTACCCAATTAACTTACAAAAGGGTAGTCGGAATCAGGCGAATTATATTTTATAACCGGGGCAGCAGACTGATAGAAAAGGATGAATGGAGTAAATAACCCAGCAGTGGTCGTAGCGTACCGCGGGCTTCAGCCCGTTATTTCCTTAAAATGAATACGGACTGAAGCCCGCAGTGCAGGGGGTACACTTAGCGTTCAAAAACGACATCAGCAAAGTAGGCGCTGGCGTCGGTGAACCAGCCTGCCAGCGAGAAACCGGTGCGTTCGGCCAGCTGCTCAATCTGATGTCGGGTAAACTTGCGGGATATCTCGGTGTGGATGATTTCGCCGTACTGGAAGGGGACCGTCATATCCAGCGAACCGATCTGTACGGTTTGTGCTTTCTCGCTGACCAGATACGAACGGGCCTCCCCCGTTTCAGGGCTGTAGGTTTCGTAATGGCTGAACGCGCTGAGGTCGAAATCAGCATTCAGGTCGCGGTTGATGCGCCGGAGCAGATTCAGATTGAAGTCCCGGGTGAGCCCTTCACGGTCGTTATAAGCCGCATGAATGATGGCGGGGTGTTTCTGCAAATCGAAACCCGTCAGCACCAGGTCGCCGGGTTGGAGCCGGTCGTGGAGCTGCTGGTAAAACCCGACCGCTTCGTCGGGAGAGAAGTTGCCGACGTTCGATCCCAGAAACAGTACCACCCGGCGGGCGTCTGACTCCTCCGAGAGCTGGTCGAGGGCATTGAAATAATCGTCGTGGCGGGGACGCAGTTGCAGATCAGGCCACTGCTGGCTCACGTCGGCCACCAGGCCATCGAGTGCATCGGCCGAGATATCGACCGGCACGTAGGTAAAGTCGGCACGTTCGCGGCTAAAATGATCGAGCAGCAGTTTTGTTTTCAGCCCGTCGCCCGCTCCTAGTTCAACCAGCTCGAACGGACGGTCGTCCGGGGCGAACAGCTCAAGAAGAGAGGCTTTGCAGGTGTCCAGCACTTCATATTCCGACCGGGTCAGGTAATAGTCCGGCACGTGCATGATCGCCTGAAAAATCCGGCTCCCTTCAGCATCATAAAAAAAACGCGACGACAACCGTTTGGGCTGTTGCTGCAGTCCTGTCCGCACTTCCTCCATCAATGCCGGATCAACGGCGGTACTGGTTTCCAGCATCATATCGTTTATTGGCTCACCAGGCGTATGCCCGTGAACTGCCATCGTTTGTCCGGTTGAAAAAAGTTGCGGTACGTAGGTCGCGAGTGCCCTTCAGGCGTAGCGACCGATGCGCCACGAAGAACCATCTGCCCGCTCATGAACTTACCGTTGTACTCACCCACGGCTCCTTCGGCGGTAACGAATCCGGGGTAGGGCAAATAGGCCGACCGGGTCCACTCCCACCGCATTCCCCAGTTCAATTGACTGCCCGGCAACCGCGCAGCCGCTTCCCATTCGAATTCGGTTGGTAGTCGCCGGCCTTTCCAGCGGGCATAGGCATCGGCTTCGTAGTGGCTGACATGGCAGACCGGTACAGCCGGATCGACGGGGGCCAGCCCATCGAACGTATACTGCCACCACGCCCCTTCTACCTGGTGCCAGTACATGGGTGCCTGAACGCCATTGTCACTGACCCAGGCCCAGCCATCGGCCAGCCAGTACCGAAAATCCTGGTAACCCCCGGCCTCCATGAACGCGAGGTACTCACCATTCGTGACCAGCTCGCCCGATAACGTCGTTTCGTTGAGGTAAACCTTGTGAACAGCTTCTTCATTGTCGAAATGAAAGGGCTGGTCCTCCGCTTCTGTCGAACACGGGTGCCCGATGGTATATACGCCTTCGGGCAGACGGATGGATGGGTGGGCCGACGCCGACAGAAACCGATTTTCCTGTTCGGTGACCATAGGCATGGCAACAGGCGGCAGCAGCGGGTTGTTGCCGAGAATATATTTGATGTCGGAGATAAGCAGTTCCTGATGTTGCTGCTCGTGGTTCAGGCCAAGTTCGATGAGCGCATACTGTTCGGGCGATTCGTACCGGGCCTGATCGAGAAACCGACGCATGTGCTCGTCTACGTAAGCGCGATACTCATATACGCCCGAAACCGTTGGACGGCTCAGGTTCCCACGGTCGGTACGCAGCACGCGCTTCCCTACCGTTTCGTAGTAGCTATTGAAGACGTAGCTGAAATCGTCATGAAAAATCCGGTAGCCGGGCGCGTTGGGTACCAGCACAAACGTCTCCCAGAACCAGGTAGTATGCCCGAGGTGCCACTTCGGCGGGCTCACATCGGCGATGGGCTGAACGACATAATCTTCGGTTTCGAGTCCCCGGCAAATGGCTTCGGAATGCGCCCGGACGCGGAGATACTGATCGGTAAGGGTTTGTTCGGCAACCATTCGGGTAGGTGTCGTTTATCCGTGTCCTTATCCCGGTTTGGGTTTCTGACAGCGGTACCGTATCAACTACAAATGAAGTCCCTTGTTTCAGTATTCGGCCATCTCTTCGTCAGCATAGCACCAGAGCCAGCGCTCCCCCGGCTCGGCGGAGGCCACGACCGGATGGGCACTGGCCTGAAAATGCTTCGTCGCATGCTTATTGGGCGACGAATCGCAGCAGAGGGTTGTCCCGCAGGTCTGGCAGGTTCGCAGGTGTACCCACGAATCGCCGGTTTTGATACATTCGTCGCATACGTAATCACGGGCTGGCTGAAGGCTGGTCAGCGACAGGAGGTGGTTGCAGGTTTTCCGGTTGAGCATGATTGGGCGGTTTACAGACCAAACTAACAGATCGCTGTAAAAAAAGCAAAAGCTTCCTTTCATAATGAGGCTGTACAGCACTGCGTTCTAATGTGTTTCTAATCACGTCCTAACCCCGGTCCAATGAGGACTTCCCACCTTTGAATCGGTAATTTGTCCGATATTCGCTTTATCATTAATTCCAGCCAACCGTGTCTCAATCTACTTTTCCCCGCCTACTGGTTGTCGAAGACGAAACTAAAGTAGCCACCTTTATCAAGAAGGGGCTCGAAACGCAGCGGTATACCGTTGAAACTGCCGACGATGGCCGCGAGGGTAAACGCATGATTGCCGAACGAGCCTATGATCTGATCATTCTGGACCTCAACCTGCCCTTCGTGAGCGGGCTGGAATTGTGTGCCTTTATCCGGACCAAACAGCCATCAGTACCGGTGCTGATGCTGACAGCCCTGGGCTCGGTAGCCGACAAGCTGGCCGGATTCGATGCCGGGGCCGACGACTATCTGGTGAAGCCATTCGACTTTATGGAGTTGATGGCAAGGGTCAAAGTGCTGCTCAAACGAACTGCCGAAGTAGGCCCAACCGTTTTGCAGGTAGCCGACCTGGAGCTGGATCTCAACGAAAAGATTGCCCGACGGCAGGGACAGACCATCGACCTGACCGCCCGCGAGTTTGCGCTGCTCGAGTACCTCATCCGCAATGCCGGTCGGGTGGTGTCCCGAAACGATATTGCCGAGCATGTCTGGGATATTAACTTCGATACCGGCACCAACGTCATCGATGTGTACATCAGCTATGTGCGAAACAAAATCGATAAGGATTTCCCGACAAAGCTCATTCATACCGTCGTGGGTATGGGCTACATGCTGAAGCAGAAATGACGATCCGTACCCGCCTGACCCGGTTGTTCACACTGCTGGTATCACTATTGCTGGGCGTGTTCTGTGCGGTCATTTATACCCTCTCCGAACGCTACCGACAAACGGAATTTTACGAACAGCTCCGGCAGGAGGCCCTCACGTCGGCCCAACTCCTGTTTGGCCGGGAAACGATCAGCCCTCAGTTATTTAAACTTCTGGACAAGAACCAGATGACGGTTCTCAATCAGGAAGAGATCATCATCTATGACAACCAGAACAAGATTGCGTATGAAAGCGGCACCGACTACCTGACGGTGCCGGTAGAAACGCTCAACCAAATCCGGCTTCAGAAGCAAGTACAGTGGCGGCAGGACGACCGCGAAATTGTAGGGGTTCTGTTCAGCGATCGGTATAACCATTTTGTGGTGCTGGCGTCGGGCGTCGATAAATACGGGTTTCTCAAGCAGCGCGACCTGGCCATTATTCTCTCGGCGGGCTGGCTCCTGGCAACGGTGGTCGTCTGGCTGGTTGGGCTTTTCTTTTCCACCCGGGCTCTCGCCCCGATCAAGCAGGTGGTGAAGCAGGTCGATACCATTACGGCAACGAACCTGGACCTGCGCCTGGATGAAGGCGAACAGCAGGACGAAATTGCCCAGCTGTCGCACCGCTTTAACCGAATGCTCGACCGGCTCGAAGCGGCTTTTCAGGCGCAGCGCGCTTTTGTGGCCAACGCATCCCACGAGCTGCGTACCCCACTGACCGCCATTACGGGCCAAATACAGGTGGCGCTGCTGGCCGACGATGATCCGGATGAGCTACGGGCCGTTATGCGGTCGGTGCTCGACGATGTGCGCGGCCTGAACCAGCTCACCAATGGCCTCCTCGACCTGGCGGATGTAAGCCTTGGCGAGTCGGCGGTAATAACGACGGTACCTGTTCTGCTCGATGAACTGCTCTGGCAAACCCGGGCCGAACTGCTCAAGACCTACCCGGACTATACCATTCGGTTGAGCCAGCCCGAAGCCGGCGAAGGGTTGGTGGGCGTGCGGGTGATGGGCAACGAAGCGCTTTTACGGATTGCCTTCCTGAACCTGCTCGAGAATGGCTGTAAGTTCTCGCCAAACAAGACCGTGACGGTCCAGATGGAGACCGCTACGTCGCCAAACTACGTTACACTACATATCCGCAACGGCGGACCCGCCATTCCGGCGCTCGAATTACCGCTTATTTTCAAACCACTCCGCCGGGGCAGCAACGCCCGGCATGTACGCGGCTACGGCATTGGGCTGTCACTTACCGAACGCATCGTCCGGCTGCATAAAGGGCAGATCTCGGTCGAGTCAACTACCGAATCGAGTACGACATTCACGCTGATGCTGCCCCGGCCCTAACCGCCCAGCGCGCCCTGAGGCCGTTTGGATGCATTCTAATACCTTTCTAACCAGCTACTAATTCAGGTTTAATAGGCCAGTTATAGGTTTACGGGTGAAATCAACGTAGCCATGACAAAATACACCCTTGATTACTCGGAACGCCAGGGGCAGCCAGATCACCCCCGCCGGCACGCCCACCCGATGCTGTTTGTCTTTATTGTCGGTATGCTGTTGAGCGGCCTGCTGATTACGCAGTCAATTGTACTCAAAACCGAAAATCAGCAACTCCGTCATCAGCTTGATACGCAGCTGCTACAGTACGATTCATTACTGGCGGCCAAGCTCCACGCCGACCGAAAGCTGGCGAACTGGCAACAGGCCCGCCCGCCACGCTAACGAATATCCTGCCATTCACAAACACACTACGAGACGACTTGCCTGACTGACGGTTCCACGCGGGTTATCCGGAGCGGGCCTGCATCTTCCCTCGTTTATATTCCTATACCTACTAATCGTTCGTTAGCATGATCATGAAAATTCAGGACATATACATGGGATTGGGTAGCCTTGTCTACGCCATCGCCAGAGCCGACGGTCATCTGCATCCCCTAGAGAACAAAGTCATCCGGCAGTTGCTGGAGCAGGAGCCCTTCGGTGATGTAGCCCGGTGTGCGTTCACCCTTCGGGAGTTTCACCGCGAAACGGCCGAAGAAGCTTATGCCTTTGCGCTGCGTCATTTCCGGGCGAACCGGGTATTTATGGACGAAGCCCGAAAAGCCGATTTCGTTTCCATCGCCGAATCCATTGCCCGCGCTCATAATGACGTATCGGTAAACGAACAGTTGCTGCTCGAGCGCCTGCGGGCAGATTTCAACGCATTATAAACGTCCAATACCATTCTGTAGCCACAACGGGGACGAGCCAGCACGGTTCGTCCCCGTTGTGGCTACAGGCCACTTAGCTTCCCGCTGACGCTATTTCCGGCCCAACAGTTGTTCAGTAGGCTGAACAAGTATCGTTCTGGGAATTTGATACAACCTAACGATTACACCAGTGGCAGATCGGTACCGGACCTGCTTATTTTGCCCGTCAGTTATCGATCATTTTGCCTCACCACTTAATGAGCTACTTTCTCCCAGCCTTTCGGGAACCCAATTACGAACCGGAACTGCTCCTGAATTTTGCGCCAAAAACCGGGGCCAGGTACAGGTCGACTGTCTCTAAATCATTATCGCTACCAAAGCAGTTCTTGTTATGACTAAGCAATTTAACCAATGAAAAAACGATTTACGTTCTTACTGCTTGCCTTGACATGCTTACCGTTCATACAGGTTTCGGCTCAAACGACCCGCCTGAAACCCGGATTCGACAAAGCAGAAGCCATTGAGATGCTAAAGATGGCAGGTGCCTTTGTCGACAGCGTCACCATTGGCGACCCTGCCCGCTGCAAACGCGTCTACCGGTCGCCGGTTGTCGGGCTGGACAATGTGTGGGATCTCTGGCAGCGCGATGATGGCGTGGGTGTCATCAGCCTCCGCGGCACAACGCTGAAAGCGGTTAGCTGGCTCGAAAATTTCTACGCAGCCATGGTGCCGGCCACGGGTCAGCTACAGCTTGGGCCCAACGAGACATTCACCTATGCGCTGGCAAAAAACCCACGTGCTTCTGTCCATGCAGGCTGGGTCATTGGCATGGCCTATCTGGCCAGGGACATCATGCCCAAACTCGACTCGGCCATAAAGAAAGGAACTCGTGAATTCATCATCACGGGCGACAGCCAGGGTGGGGCGCTGGCATTTATGATGACGTCGTACCTGCATAGCCAGATAGGCAACCGTCTGCCAGCCGATATGCGGTTCAAGACCTATTGTTTTGCCGCGCCCAAACCCGGAAACCTGTATTACGCCTACGACTACGAATCGCTGACCCAGGGCGGCTGGGGATTCAACGTCGTCAACTCGGCCGACTGGGTACCCGAAATCCCGATGTCGATCCAGACAACCGACGATTTCAATCCAACAAATCCGTTCGTCGGTATTCCGCAGGCCATTCGCAAGCAGAAGTTTTTCAAACGCATTGCGCTCAACTATGCCTTTGGCAAGCTGGACAAACCCACCCGCAAGGCCCAGAAAAGTTACCAGAAATTTCTGGGCAACTATATCGAAAAGACCGTTAAGAAAAACCTGCCCAGTTATCAGTCACCAACCTATGCCAACAGCAACAACTATGTCCGTACGGGCCAGACGATCGTGCTGTTAACTGACGAAGCGTATAACCAGAAATACCCTGACAACCCGAAGAAGTTATTTCAGCACCACTTCCTGCCGCCTTATTTGCTACTGCTCAATCAGTTAAAGTAAAGGTACGGCGGGCAAAACGACTCTATTTTCAGCAGGTAAGGCGGAATATTGGTGGCTACCGACACATCGGCCAGCGACAGGCATGGTTGCAGATAAGGCTTTGGGCTGGTCATGTACTGTTCCAGCATAAGGAGTTTTTTCGCGTGCGTCCGGCTCAGATGGGGTCGTTACGCTAACCTTACGATAGCCATTAGCTAGACTGGCACCATCCTGCCTGACGGCATCGAGCGAAATCCTGCCGATGGGATCGGTAGGCGGCATGGCCAATGCCGCCTGTTCAGAAATGCCATCCGGATCACGAGCCGGTTTACGGAACCAGTTGGCCCCGTAGAGCAGGCTCGGACGCTGGATAATGTAGACACAGGTAAGCAGATGAGCCACCACAAAAATCAAGTTGATCGTGTAATTGGCGTAAGGCGTGTTACGCAGGAAGAGCATGTTAAGCGCACAGACTGACAATAATAAGCTGAATTACAAGCTATTGCTATATAATTACATTATTTACCGGTTTTCGCGGCTCAACCCTGTTTCACGTCGGCGGTTTAATTTTCTGCCAGGTATTTATGAACGAAGCTCACGGCCATGGCTCCTTCACCCACAGCCGACGCCACACGGTTCATAGCCCCGGCGCGCACATCGCCAGCCGCAAAAATGCCGGGACTGCATGTTTCCAGCAGGTAGGGCTCCCGGTTTTGTTTCCACACTTTTTTGTACTCAGCATACTTCCCCATATCACGGCCTGTAGCAATAAATCCTTTCTGGTCCTTGATGATGTCCATCTCGATCCAGTCGGTAAGGGGTTTGGTGCCGATGAAAATAAAGAGCCCGCCCGCATTATGGGTCTGCCGTTCGTGGGTATCCATATTCTCCAGTACCAGACGCTCCAGCCGTTCGTCACCGAGGGCTTCTACCACTTCGGTACACCCGATTACGTGGATATTGGGCGTTTTTTCGATCTGGTCGATCAGGTACTGCGACATCGTTTCGGAGAGGTCTGGACGCCGGATGCAGATATACACATCGGAAGCGGTTCTGGACAGGTACATGGCACCCTGCCCGGCTGAGTTTCCACCGCCTACGATGTAGACCGGCTGGCCTTTGAAGGCAAACGCTTCGGTTGTGGCTGCCCCATAATAAACACCGGCCCCTGAAAACCGATCGAGGCTTTCGTTATCGAGCCTATGGTAAGCAACGCCCGTACTGAGCACAATAGCGCGCGTCACTACCTTACTGCCGTCGGTCATGTTGATGTGCTTATACTGGCCTTTCGACTCGATCGACATAACTTCCTGCGGAGCCAGAAATTCCACCCCAAACCGTTTGGCCTGCGTAATAGCCCGTTTGGTTAGCTCGGCACCACTCAGCCCCGCCGGAAAACCAAGGTAATTTTCGATTCGGGAGCTGGTCCCCGCCTGCCCGCCCGGTGCCCGTTTATCGATCAGGATCGTTTTCAGCCCTTCGGAGCCCCCATAAACGGCTGCCGCCAGCCCGGCCGGTCCCGCGCCAATGATGGCCAGATCGTAGAGTTCTGCTGAAGCCGTTGGGCTCAGGCCCATCTGCGCCCCAATTTCCTGGATACTGGGCTGCACCAGCACCGTACCGTCTTCCAGCACCGCCACCGGCAAATCTTTATGGGTCATACCGTGCAGATCGAGCAGAGCCTGTGCATCCGGATCGGTTTCTACGTCGAGCCATTGGTAGGGCATCAGGTTCCCCGCCAGGAAATCTTTCAGTTCGTGCGAACGGGGCGAAAACTGGTACCCGACCAGTCTCAGTCCGGTGAATCCGGGCTTATAATCAGATTGCCAGTTGCCGAGCAAATCATCGAGAACGGGATACAGTTTTTCTTCCGGCGGGTCCCAGGGCTTGGCAATGTAATAATCCAGCTGTACCTCGTTGATGGCGCGTACGGCTGCGTCGATGTCGGAATAGGCCGTCAACAAGGCCCGTTTGGCGTTCGGGAACACCTTCCGGGCCTGCGTCAGAAACTCAACACCGGTCATGTCGGGCATCCGCTGATCGGATAGGAACAGCGCTACATCTTCGCCTTTTTTCTTCAGCTCCGTCAATGCATCGAGGGCCTCGCGGGACGAAGTCGTACACATGATCCGGTACTGTTTCCGGTAATGCTGCCGCAAATCGTGCTGAATAGCCTGCAACACCTGCGGATCGTCGTCGATCGAAAAAATAATAGGGAGTTTCATAGAAAAAAAGAGAATGCATAAAGCAAAGGCGTGAACGCATCACAACAAAATACGGCACCCGTTCAGTTATTGGATTGGCAAACAAACGCTGAACACGGTTCTTCCCGGCTCCGACTCCACCTTGATAGAGCCATTGTGGTGTTTTACGACGCCCTGCGCAATGTCGAGGCCCAGTCCGGTGCCCTTACCGATTTCTTTGGTTGTAAAAAAAGGTTCGAATATGTTGTCTTTGATAGCGTCCGGAATGCCCGACCCGTTATCGGTGATTTTGGTGAGCACAAACTCCGACCCGTCTGGTTCGCTGCTGATGGTGAGTTGCCCGCCGTCGGGCAGGGCATCGACGGCGTTGTCGATGAGGTTTGTCCAGAGCTGGTTAAGCTCGCCCGGCCAGCCACCTACCAGCGGTAGATCGTTGGCCAGGTTCAGGGTTACGGCAATGTGCTTGCTGCGCAGTTTATGGTCCAGCAGCGTCAGCGTATTACGGATGCCTTCGCCAAGCGGAACCTGTTCTTTGCCCACCCCCCGATCCATGTGCGTGTAGTTCTTGATGGAGTTTACCAGCGTCGAAATGCGTTTCGACGCTTCGCTGATATCCATCACCAGCTTTTCGGTAACCAGATTATTGACCAGCCATGCCAATACGCCCGCCAGATTATCGTCACCAATCCGGGCCAGAACGGAGTCCAGGTCATCGGTTGTGAAGCCGAACTCAACCAGCGGCCCGGCCAGATCGACGGAGTCATCGACGCCATGATCGTCGAGCCAGTCGGTTACGTCATCTTCCAGCGTTGTCCGTTCCAGCAGCGACAGGTTGATGCGCTGGTCGACTTTCCTGAAAAAAGCCTCATCTACCGAGTCGACCTGTTCGTTGGTCAGGTTGAGGTGCATAATGGCTTTAAAGTTCTCGGGCGTGGCGCGCATGTGCTCTTTGAGCGTATCGGCCGAGCGGACAACGGCCGCTACGGGATTGTTCAACTCGTGAGCCAGTCCTGCCGACAGTCGGCCCAGGGAAGCCATTTTATCTTCCTGCTGGGTTTGCCGGGTATATTCCCGAACGCGGGTCGTCATCTGGTGCACCAGAGCACCGGTCAGTTCATAATGTGTCTGAGACAGCTCTCGCAGGTGGTCGCGGTGCAGCCGCAGCACCCGCGACGGGGCTTCGGTAATAACCCGGTTCCGGATGTGTTCGAGCCGCGAGAACGGCAGAAGGCCCAGGAACGACTGCGGCCCAAAGGTAGCCAGGTCGTCGCCGGGGCCGTTCTGGCCGCTATCGATGACCATACGGCCTTCGAGCACCAGCATCAGGTGATCGACCTTGTCGCCGGGCTTGTTGATGACATGATGGATAGGGAGCGACACCTCCTCCGAACGGTCGATAAGCCATTGTAACTGCACGTCGGGCACCGTTTCAAAGGCCGGAAACTGACGGAGCGATTCGAGTAAAGTCATTGGTGATGACGAGTTAGGCTATATCGTATAACAGACGGGTAACTAATTGACGGCAGGATTAGTTACGAGATTGTCTGAAGCGCGGGCCAATTCATATGGTCCGTCATTTGCCCAACATCCCGACCTTATGCGCGTTTCCCTCGTTCTGCTTTGTCTGCTGGCTTTCTCATTCAGCCCCGACCGACCTGCTTACCGGATTTATGATGCCAGACTAAAAGCCACGACCTACGCGAAGTTGCTTCGGCAGGCGGCCGATGCCGATGTGGTGCTGTTTGGTGAGTTACATAACAACCCCATCTGCCACTGGCTCGAACTACAGTTGACGAAAGACCTGGCCGCGCAGAAAAAGGGCAATCTGGTACTGGGCGCTGAAATGTTTGAAGCCGACAACCAGACAGCCCTCAGCAATTACGTCGAAGGCCGCACCACCGGCGCTGAACTAGCCAAACAGGCGCGGCTGTGGCCTAATTTCGACACCGACTATAAACCCATTGTCGATGTGGCCCGCGAGCTGAAAATTCCGTTTATAGCCACCAACGTGCCGCGCCGGTATGCCAGCCTCGTATCGCGCCAGGGCCTGAGCGCGCTCGACACGCTATCACCCACGGCCAAAAGTCAGATGGTGCCCCTGCCCCTTACCGTCGACCTGACGCTGCCCGGATATCAGGCCATGCTGGAGATGATGGGCGGTTCAGGCCACGGAGCCGACACAAAGCAGGCCAATCCACACAGTGGCAACGGCGACATGGCAGCCAACTTTGCGCGCGCCCAGGCAATTAAGGATGCGACAATGGCTCATTTTATTTTACAAAACCTGAAGGCTGGTCAAACGGCCCTTCACTTCAACGGCGATTACCACTCCAAGAACTTCGAGGGCATTGTCTGGTACCTGCGCAAAGGTCGGCCTGACCTGAAAATTATGACACTCTCGTCGGTCGAGCTGGCCGACCCCGATAAACCAGCCGGTGAAAACCGCGCCCTCGGCGACTTCGTACTGGCCATCCCCGCCGATATGACCAAAACGTATTAAATAAGTCGTAGAAGTCATAAGTCGTAGCAGTCGTAAGTGGCTGACGCATCCTAGATGCTCGACTGTCAGCCACCTACGACTGCTACGACTTACGACTTACGACTTCTACGACCTACGACTTCTACGACTTACGACTTCTACGACTTACGACCACTTACGACTTACTACCACTTACGACTTCACACCATCCATTCTTTTGGCAGGCCTAGTTGGCGGGCGTAATGGGCCGGGGCATTTCCGTGGATCCACAGCAGCAATTTGTTGATCTCACTGGCAAATTCGATGTGATAGTCGGGGTCGAGTTTAGCGGCTTTTTTCAGCACCTGATCGGTTCGTTTGGCAATGTACTCGGCAGCTTTGTCGGAGCGCGAATTGTACTTATGCAGCAGGTGGGCATTATGATCGTAGAACGTATTGAGCATCGACAGCATCAGCTCTACCTCCCCATACTTATCCTTTGTTACCTTCAGATGCCGACTGATATAGCCACTAACGGTACGCATATCCATCATCAGCCAGCCGGGCGTATCGGCGTTGAGGGTAGCCGTCCGTAGAATAAAATCCCGGATCATCGTGCGCCGGTCATCGATAGTCTGTCCCCGTTCAACAAGCTCGAACTGGAGTTTTTCGGTCAGAATAGCATCTTTGGCCACCAGCCGAAGCAGGAGCTTATCTTTTTCCACACCGGGCATGTGGACAATAGCTTTCTTGAGTTCAGGATCGAGAGCAGGCATGTAAAAAAAACGATGAATGATAAACGCAGAACGAGACACAAAGTTAGCGGGTCCTTTCCCATTCCTCATTCCTCATTCCTCATTCCTACACCCCCACCATGTCGCCTTCGTCGGCGCGGATTTTGTCTTCGATGTAGGCAATTATTTCGCTGGCGACGTCGATACCCGTTGCGGTTTCGATCCCTTCCAGACCCGGCGATGAGTTGACTTCCAGCACCAGCGGCCCGCGATCGGAAGGCAGCATGTCGACGCCGGCAACTTTGAGGCCCAGTGCGCGGGCTGCCTCGATGGCCACCCGCTCCTCGTCTTCTCCCAGCGTTACGGCCACGGCGTTTCCGCCCCGGTGCAGATTCGAGCGAAACTCCCCCTCCAGACCCTGCCGACGGATAGCGCCCACGACACGTCCGCCGATAACGAACGCCCGAATGTCGGACCCTTTGGCTTCGGCCACGAACTCCTGCACCAGCACATGTTTTTTCAGCCCATAAAACGCTTCGATGGTCGATTTGGCGGCTTTGGTCGTCTCGGCCAGCACCACACCAATACCCTGGGTACCTTCCAGCAGTTTGATCACGACGGGTGGGCCGCCAACCAGTTCGATCAGTTGAGTGACACTACCATTTTTGGGATGGTTGGCGAAGGCCGTTTTAGGCAGGCCAACACCCGCCTTCGACAACACCTGCAAACTGCGCAACTTGTTACGCGAGCGCATGATGGCCTGCGATTTGGCCGTTGTAAACACATTCATCATTTCAAACTGCCGGACAACAGCGCAGCCGTAGTCGGTAACCGAAGCCCCGATCCGGGGAACGATGGCATCGAATGACGCTAGTTCACGCCCCTCGTAAAGTACCGACGGGTTGCCACCTTCAATCATCACCTGACAATTGAGGTGGTTTATCAAAACCCCTTCATGGCCGCGCCGATCGGCGGCTTCGAGCAGGCGTTTGGTAGAGTACAAAGCCGGATTGGCCGATAAGATGGCAATTCGCATTGGTTGAGTAGACAGGGGTCAGTTGGTGAGTCGTAGTAGTCGTAAGGCGTAGTAGTCGTAAGGCGTAGAAGTCGTAAGTCGTAGTAGTCGTAAGTGGCTGACGCATCCTGGATGCTCGACTGTCAGCCACTTACGACTTCACGACTTCTACGACTTCACGACTATTCTTCAATTGATACGACAAATTCGTTTGTGATACGTCGACGATAAAGCGGTTGCGGAGCAGTTTGCGACCCAACAGTATTGGGTTTTTAAGTCGCTCCCGATCGGCGAGCGTAAACTCGGTTTTGATGGTACGGCCGAACAATACGATACGTGTTTTAATGACGTACCGCATTTCGGATACGCCGAACGAGTTGCGAATCATGCGCTGGCTGAAGTCGTCGCTGTAGAACTTCCGGGCGGGCTCGCCGGTTTTGTCGATCACCCAGAAGCTTAGTTTAGTGCGGGTGCCGGTTCGTACCTTTTTGATTTTCTTACAGTGCAGCGACGAGGTAAATGCCCCGGTATCGATCTTCGCCTGCACGTCGAACAGGCCCAGATCGGGAAGGTCGATGATATCCGTCATGCCAATAATCTGCCTGGGTTTCATGGATTGGGCAAGGGCGTTACAACTTCGTTTTTATCAACCGGCTGAAGGTAAGCGACAGATCCAGCATGATCATCCGGGCCCGGGCGTTGCGTTCGAGATGATAGGCCGCTTCGTTGAGGTCGGTTACGATGTGTTCGATATGGGTAATGGTTAGCACTTTCGAGAAATTCTTGACAAACTCCAGCTCATCGTCTGGCAGGCGCAGTAACGCACCAGCCCCCTGCTGCCATAAAAACAGATCGCGGTACAGACGAATACTGTATTCGACCAACCCTTTCTGTTTCTCCTTGTTGAAACCATCGAACTGGTCGGCCTGTTTTACCAGCCCCAGTAAATCCTGCCGGTAACAAAGTCGCATCCACTCGGCAAACCAGGTATGCTGACCAGATACCGACGTTCCATTACTTTCCTGCTGGCCAAGTTTGGTCGCTGCCGACAAATCGCCGTCGGCCAGGTACGCAATGCGCCGGGCAGTGGTTTCGTCGAGGTTCAGGTGCTGACGCAGGTAAGTGCTTACTTCCTCGTCGGTAAAGGCCCGCACCGCCACCCGCTGGGTACGCGACAGGATCGTGATGAGCAGTTTGTCGGATTGGTTGGTTACCAGCAAAAACAGCGTTTGCGCCGGTGGCTCCTCCAGCACTTTCAGCAGGGCGTTGGCTGACGTTACGTTCATTAGTTCCGGCAACCAGATCAGCATGATCTTGTAAGCGCCCTCATAAGCTTTCAGCGACAGCTTTTGCAGAATATTGCGGGCTTCTTCGGCCGATATATTGCCCTGCTTATTGTCGGCACCCATCGTTTCGAGCCAGTCCGGCAAGGTACGGTATGGCTGGTCGAGCAGGAATTTACGCCAGTCGACCAGGTAGGCTTCCGAGTTTTTTCCTTTCGCCAGATTGGCCACCGGAAACACCATGTGCAGGTCGGGGTGTACGAGTTTCTGGATCTTCACACAGGAGGCACACCGCCCGCAGGCATCCTGACCAACCCCGTCGATGAGTTGCTTGTCTTCGCAGTTGACATACTGCGCCAAAGCGAGGGCCAGGGCCAGATTGGCGCTACCCTGCGGCCCATCGAACAGCAATGCATGGGCAAGGTGGTTGGTCTGTACCGCCCGCAGCAGCATCTGCTTGGTTTCGTCGTGACCAATAATTTCGGAGAATTGCACGGCCTGAAAATGATGAATGGTGAATGATGACTTAGTACAGCAACAGCGTATTCATCATCCACCATTTACTGCTGAAAATATAGTTCTTAAGATCCCCTCCTCCACCGCATCGAAAAGTTTACCCCGGCGGCTAAAGGCTTCGCGGGCAACCTGTAGTGCTTTCTCGATACGGTAGGTGGTAAAGCCGTCGACGCTTCCGCCCCAGGAGAATGACGGAATGTATTTTGGCTGAAACCCACCCCCAAATACGTTGCTGCTGACGCCTACCACCGTACCCGTGTTGAACATGGTGCTGATACCGGCTTTCGTGAAATCGGCCATCATCAGGCCACAGAAAATGCGACCTGTATCTTCGAGCTGGTCGGTGGCGTAGCTGTGAAGCTTAACGTTGGTGTAGTCGTTTTTGAGGTTCGAGTTATTGACGTTGGCCCCCAGATTGCACCATTCGCCAATGACCGAGTTACCCAGAAAACCGTCGTGGCCTTTGTTGCTGTAGCCCAGAAAAATAGAATTACCTACTTCCCCACCTACTTTACAAAATGGCCCGATGGTGGTGTTGCTGCGCATTTTACCACCCCAGTTCACGGTAGATCCTTCGCCCAGCGCAAATGGCCCGATCACGATAGATCCTTCGCTGATGGTAGCGTCCCGGCCAATATAAATGGGGCCGCCCTCGGCGTTTAGGATAGCGGCCCGGATCGTAGCGCCCGGCTCTATGAATATGTTTTCTGGCGCGTAGCAGCGCGTAAACGGATCAGCGATCGGCTGCGACTGACGACCGGCGGTCATCTGCGCAAAATCGGCCCGGATCTGGTCGCCGTTCTGCACGAAAATATCCCAGAGATTCTGGACGATCGTGAGCGGTTCGGCAAACGACCGCGCTACGTAACTGCCACCAGCGATGGGGCCGTTTGGCAGCGCGTGGTCGGTACGAACAGCGAGCAGAAGGCCATCGGGTGTGGTAAGTCCCTCACCAGTGGGTAGTTCGAGAATTGCCTGCTGCAACGCAGGCGTTGGGCAAACAGCCCCATTGACATACCAGTTATCGGAACCGGTGCGAACCGGAAATTTAGCCTGTAAGTAAGGTTGCGTCTGGAACGAGGGCTTTTTGCCGAACGAAGCCGCCCATTTTTCGGACACCGTTCGGATACCGATGCGGATTTCTGCCACGGGACGCGTGAACGTGAAAGGTAACAGGGCCGTTCGGATGGCCAGATCGTCGAATAAAATAAGGTTGGACATTGCGTACTCAAGTCAGTCGGCAAATATCAACTCTTAATTTTTAAATCGGGAATATATGAACAGGCCAACGTATCGGCGGGGGCGCTACCCGTTTGGATGACCAATAGGCGGGCAGGTGGCCATTTGCTGACCCTGTCCGGGCCATTCTACTCATACGCGGTTGTTGCTCAGCCGGTACCGTCTGGTGGGTGGCTTGTATAAACCCAGCCGGTACATATTCGTCCAGCGCTGCTCATAATACTGCCGTATGAACGGAGTTGGCGCGTCTACCGATCTGTACAGAAGCCAGTTGTTGAGTTGAAGAGTAAGGTAGGCCTGATGCACGCCTATAATTGGCAAATAGCGTTTATAGGCAATACCATTTGCGATCAAACACAGTAAAACGACAGGCCGAATCGACCAGACCCGCCACCGGAACCGATCAAGGCAAAGCAGGTACAGGCAGATGAGTAACAGAACGGGATAAATTTTGTAACGGCTTACGTGCAGTATGGCATCCAGATGCCGGTTAACGGCAATAGCGGCCATGGTCAGTAGAATAAAGCTGCTGAAAGCCAGCACAAAAATCGTTTGGCGGTCGACTGACGCTACAGGCAACTGAATAAGGGCCCTGATTTTGGGGGAAACCGCCAGGGCAACCAGAATGAGAAAAACGACACCAACGATAACCGACACATAATCATACCGTTGCGACTCCACGAATGCACCCATCATGCCCAGGAATGAAAGGCCGCTATCCAGCACATCTGGCGTTGTTTTAGCGGCACTCCCCGAATGAACGCCCGGAATGAACCCAGTCCAGTAAAGTTCTACGACAAATCCGCCCGTTACCAGCCAGCCAACGGCCTGTTTATAGCACCGTTTAACCAGCAGGACAAGAGCCACAGGGAGTAGCAACAGTATCCCATTGGCCCCCGTGAGCATGGCGGCACCCGTCAGTAAAAAGGAGACAAGCAAGCGGCCCGCAGAACTACCGTCACCACTGATCAGGTATCTCCGAAGATTCCTCGTACCTCGGAATGACAAACCCGCAGCACTGCCGTCACCACTGATCAGGTATATCGTTATGGCCGACAGGACCAGCACACCGATGTTTTGCAGCGAAGCCATACCCCAGTAGGTAAGCTCGGCAGCGAGGGGTTGAAAAAGCAGCAGAACAACCGGAACGAAATAGATAAACGGCTTCTGATAATTAGCAAAGACCCGGTAGAATACATACCCGATTAAGAGCAGGAGACTATTCCCAGCCCAAATCCACCACTGAATGTCGACGATGCCCCCATTAAGTTTGGCTAAGGCCATAATTACCAGCCTTGGCAGCAGTATCCGGTGTTCGTTATGGTAGGAAAGCAACGTGGCAACTACGTCTGAAGGCGTAGTTGCCACATGGATGTCGTACAGATTGGCCATGATGGCCAGATCATCGGCGAACGGAATATTTTGACTGTTTTCGACAATAACGGTGTAGTAAACTACGATGCACAAAAAACAAACGGTGGGCCAGATGAATCGTTTCATGGTGGATAGACGCTATAGTTAATGCTCACCAGACAAAGTCAGTATGTCTCTGCATTAACTATGCATTTGACTCTCAACAGACCTTTAGGTAACTGCTCCGTCCGGTGCGCTTATCCACACGGGGGGTTAACCGGCTTATGAAGGCGTAAAGCCGCCTGCGGGTAGGCCACCGTTTTCAAAACCTACCCGGCCTGGTTTACCTTTGTTAATCTTTACCTGCTAATCGACGCTGTTATCATTCCCGACGCTATCATCCAACGCATTGCCCGCCTGCAAACCGATCTGGGCCTGTTCCCGTCGGTTCGGAGCAACCCGGCCATTGCTTACCGGCGGCCTGATACAAATGTCTTTTTTACGGCCATTACCGTGTTCACGCTTCGGCAGCTACACCCGAGCGCATCGCCGGGGTCGCAGCGGCTGATCGATCAGATTCAGGTGCGGGCCCTGGCGGCTTACCCCCGCTTCCGGAATAAAGACGGCCTGGCTACTTACAACTTCTGGCCGACGCGCCCCTCGCAGCATTTCCCGAACGGGCATCTGTTCCGACGCTTCGAGCATTTTCGCATCCCCGACGACATTGACGATACGGCGATGGTTTACCTGACCACCACCCCCACACCGGACGAGTTGCGCTGGCTGAAAACCAAACTACCACAACACGCCAACCTGACGACCCGACAGATCCAGACGACCTTTGCTGAATACCAGCCTCTGAAAGCGTATTCAACCTGGTTCGGCAAGCAGATGGGGATCGATTTCGATGCCTGTGCCCTGAGCAATATGCTCTATTGCATTTACCGGTATCGGTTACCCCTTAACCAGCACGACACCGACTCGCTGACCTACCTGCGGGCAGTGGTTGAGTCAGGTCGCTATAAGTCGGAGCCGTTTCGGTGTGCGCCCCACTACGCCCGAACGTCGCTGATCATCTACCACCTGGCGCGGTTGATAGCTGCTTTCGACCCGCCGGAACTCACCTCCATTCGGTCATGCCTGATTACCGATGCGTATACCCTGCTGGCCCAAACCACGAATCGGGTGGAGCAGCTTGTACTCGCCACGTCGCTGATTCGGCTGGGCGCAGCGCCCGATGCTGTCGACACCGTGGCGATCGAACGCGATTTCGAGGGATTCCATTTTTTTATTGCCGGTCTGCTGACGGCCTACGAGCACCCTTTTCTGCGCCGGTTTGCCCATCGGCCACTCGTGCAGATGCGGTGGCAATGTGAAGCGCATAACTGGGCGCTGGTAACGGAGTATTTGACACTGCGTGCCAGCCAGGTCAGTTCAGCGCCCTGACAGCCGGGTTTATCCCCACTTTTAAGCAGTTGATTCCTGTTTGTCGGCAACCGGTTTGGCAACGGTGTAGGTTTGACCCTGTCAACTGAATGGTTCCTCTATACTTACCAGCTGATCTGGCTACCGACATGATGAATCATCCCGCTGAAATCCTGTTAGTGTTGTTTATCCTAAACCTTGGAACGGCCTTTGGCGCGGGTTTATACGAAACAAGAATTATCATTCCTCTCTGGTTTCATAAAGTGGCAGGGGCAGGTTACCGGGTCAATATGGAAGCGATGCACGACATAGAAACGGGCAGAAAATTCTGGGCATTTGTAACAACGGTGCCGCTTACACTCCTTACGCTGGCGAATCTTACTATGGCTTGGCAGTCATTGCAACCCGGTCAGGCGTGGTGGTTTGGCGCAGCCCTGATAACGCTCGTTGAACGGATAGGCACTTTTGCTTTTTTTATTCCAACCGCCATCAAACTACAGCAGGCCAATCGGCTCCCAGACTCGGTCGTTACGCGTTTGGCAGGGTTGTGGATTACGTTGAATTATATACGCATTGCCCTTACGCTGATGGCCTGGGTAGCCGCGCTGGCAGCGCTTTCTATTCGGTCCGGTCATTAGCAACCGGCAACCCTTTAGTTAGGAAGGTTAACAAACCAGATGCTCCTTTATTGGGTTAATACCTTTTTGACGCTACTCCTCCCACACATGAACCAAACTGTGTTAATCACCGGCGGTACGGGCACTATTGGTCGCCGGTTGACGCAACTTCTTCAGCAACAGGGCTACCAGGTTTCTTTACTAAGCCGACAGGTGTCCAGCGCGACGTCGGCTGGTACGCAGCCGGACTCTTCTGTTTCCGTTTACCAATGGGATATCAGGAAAGGGCATCTCGATCCGCAGGCGATTCAAACCGCCGATCATATTATTCACCTTGCCGGGGCCGGTGTTGCTGACGAACGCTGGACCGACGCCCGCAAAGACGAAATTCTGACCTCGCGCACCGAATCGACAGAGCTGATTGCGAAAGCACTGGCCAACAATCCGCACCACGTCAAATCCTTTATTGCTTCGTCGGCCATTGGCTATTACGGGGGTGATACCGGCGACCGGCC
The DNA here is from genome assembly GCF_014282275.1 of Spirosoma utsteinense. Lineage (GTDB taxonomy): Bacteria > Bacteroidota > Bacteroidia > Cytophagales > Spirosomataceae > Spirosoma > Spirosoma utsteinense. Next base: position 154,080 of record NZ_VFIA01000004.1, on the reverse strand, counting down.
GCTAACAGAAACCAGTTCGGGCGGATCTGATTTTCTGGCGCAGGTGACGCGGGCGTGGGAACGATCGGAAGATCAGGTGGCAGCACTCGGCATCCGAACCGTAAAAATGCGGACGGGCGTCGTGCTGACGATGGCTGGTGGAGCGCTGCCAAAACTCGCCCAACCGGTTCGGCTGGGTGCGGGGGCACCTATCGGTTCGGGGCAACAGTATATTTCCTGGATTCACCTCGACGATCTGTGTCGGCTATACATCAGGGCATTAGAGGATGAGTCGTGGCAGGGCGTTTATAATGCCGTTGCGCCCGGACCTGTCACGAACGAAACCCTGACGCGCACCATTGCCAGAGTACTGAATCGCCCGATGCTGCTGCCCAACATCCCCAATTTCGCTATCAAGCTCATGTTCGGCGAGTTGGCCATCACCGTCATCGGCGGCAACTACGTCCTCAACAAGCGCATCAGCGAAGAAACCGACTTCCAGTACCAGCACGGCGAACTGGAATACGCGTTACGGGAACTGTTGAATGAGTGATGAGCGATGAATGGTATTCCTTCTGGGACCATTCATCGCTCATCACTCATCATTCATCATTCATCACTCCCTTCTCAACTCCACTCCCGGTCGGCGGAATCTTTGGTGTTCCACACGTCGGTGGGAGCAAACCAGGTACCGCCTTTCTTGAGGAATTTCTTGGCTACGTCCTCGTTCAGTTCAACGCCCAGGCCCGGCTTGTCGGGTACGCGTACGAAGCCTTTTTCAACGATGGGCTTCATACCGGTGACGATATCTTCCCAGCCTGCCACATCGACGCCGTGGTGTTCGAGGGCGACAAAGTTTTCGGTAGCGGCCGCACAGTGAATATTGGCCATCATACAGATAGGCGACCCGGCAAAGTGCATGGCCATGGGAATACCTTTTTCCTCGGCATAGTCACCAATCTTCTTCGTTTCGAGCAGGCCACCCGACGAAGCCAGATCCGGATGGATCATGTCGATTGCCTTTGCGTCGATAAGCTTGATAAAATCTTCTTTCAGGTAGATGTCTTCGCCCGTCAGTGTGGGTGTGTCGATGGCGTCGGAAATCTGTTTCCACTGATCGGTGTAGAACCAGGGGACAAGGTCTTCGAGCCAGGCCAGCCGGAAGGGCTCCATAGCTTTGCCGATCTGGATGGCTGTATTCACGTCAAAGTGCCCGAAGTGATCGGCAGACAGGGGGGTTTCATACCCGACGATTTCCCGGATACGGCCAACGTGCTCAACCAGCGAATCGAGCCCTTTTTTGGTAACCTGTATGCGGGTAAAGGGGTGTTTGGTGTTGGCATAATTACCAAGCTTTCCCATCTCTTTATCGTCCCACTGCCTTTTTACGCTCCAGCTGTTGGCATTGACCAGCATACCCGGCTTATCGGCCAGCATACCGATGCCAAAGTCCATCTTCAGGAACGTGTATCCCTGGTCCCGGCGCTTTTTCATGTTCTCGGCAAATCCTTCGTAGGTATCAGACTCGGGGGTGTCGGCATAGAGCCGGATGTAATCCCGGTACTTCCCCCCCAGCAGTTGATAGGCGGGTACGTTGTAGGCCTTCCCGGCCAGATCCCATAACGCCATCTCAACGCCACATACACCCCCGGCCGCCCGGCTGTGGCCGCCAAACTGCTTGATCTGTTTAAAGATCTGCTCCACGTTGCAGGGGTTCTTACCGAGTAAGCGGCTTTTCAGCATCAACGCGTAGTTGGCGCTGGCCCCATCCCGGACTTCCCCCCAGCCCACTAATCCCTGGTTGGTATCGATGCGGATAATGGGACTGCTGAAGGGAACACCACTCAGAATGGCCACGCGCATATCCGTAATCTTCAGATCCGATGGTTTGGAGTCGCGGCTTACTTTCTGCGTGATAAATTCCATTTCGCGGTCGTGTTGCCCATCGAGCGACAGACCAAGCGACAGACCACCTAAGCCGGCACTGCGCAAAAAATTCCGGCGGTCGGGCGACGTGCCAGAAGCAAATAAAGAAGCGAAGGTTTTTTTCATGTCAGCGGGGCATATCTTGGTTCAGGACTATTTATCCATAAAATAAGCTAATGTCAGTATTTTACTTATCTATCCGCCTTTTTAACCATATATCTAATGTTGATCTATAGTTTTTAGCCATTTTGAACGACCCTCATCCGGTACTCTCCTTCCCATTTATGAAAAAATCAACGACACGCGTTGTGCGGCTACCGCTGGCCACGATGAAGAGAACGCTGCTGGCTCTGGCAACCGGTATGACCCTACTGACAGGCTCCGCAGCCCAGGCCCAGCGCGTAGGCTCGTCGCCGGAGCACGTAAAAGCGCTGACGGCTAACTGGAAAGGAGACCGCCTGCCCGATGGGCGCCCGAACGTGCCGGACCTGGTGCTGGAACGGCTCCAGAACTGCACGCTGGAACAAATCTGGGGTTACCTGAGCAACAAGGGATACCGGAACCAGGTCGAAAAAAACTGGATCATTCTCAAGCCCGGCGAAACAATGACCGGGCGGGCGCTGACAGCTCAGTTCATGCCCACCCGCACCGACCTCGACAGTCTGGTACGGGCACAGGGTAAAGCCGAAGGGCGCTCTCAGAAAGGAGGAATCAACATCTGGCCAATCGATGTGTTGACAAAAGGGGATATTTACGTGGCCGATGGCTTTGGCAAGATCAAAGACGGCACGTTGATCGGCTCCAGCCTGGGCAACGCCATTTATGGAAAAACAGGAAAGGGCGTGATCTTCTACGGATCGGTACGGGACATGCAGGAACTGAAAGACACCAAAGGATTCAATGCCTGGGTAAAAGGCCATGACCCGTCCTATATCAAAGACATGACACCAACGTCTATCAATGCCCCTATCCGCATCGGCGACGTTACGGTACTACCCGGCGATGCCGTATTTGCCAATGAATACGGAACGGTATTTATCCCGGCTCACCTCGTTGAAGGGCTGGTGTCGGCGTCGGAGATGACCGCCCTACGCGACGAATTCGAACGCGTACTCCTGCAACAGGGTAAATACCCGTCCGGCGAAATCCACGGCGACTGGTCCGACAAGATAAAAGGCGAGTTCCGGACGTGGGTTGGTAAGTACCCCAAAAAATTAGCGATCACCCAGAAAGATATCGAAACGTATCTGGCCAAGGAAGGCCATTGAGCCGCGTCTGGTCAACCCCACTTCTATAAACATCCAACATGCCCTGTAAGCCCACCCTTCTGTCGTTACTCTTTATTATTTGCCTGACGAGCCCGCTGTTGGCTCAGACCATTCCAAAAGAGGAGCTTATCTTTTTAACCTCGGAGTGGAAAGGCGAGCGCTTCCCGGATGGGCGACCCAGGATCTCCGACGACCTGGTCGAACGCGCCAAACACATAGGCATTGATGATGCCTGGACGGTTTTAAAAAATGAAGGCTATACCAACCAGTTCGAAGGGGGCTGGAAATTGATCAAGGAAGATGTTCCCGTGACGGGACGGGCCGTGACGGCGATGTTCATGCCCAGCCGGCCCGACGTGGAAAAAACGATCAAGGAGCGCGGCATTTCCAAACAGGGCCGGAAAGGCAACACCAACACCTGGCCAATCGAAGTACTGACAAAGGGTGACGTGTATGTAGCCGATGCGTTCGGCAAGATTGGCGGGGGAACGCTCATGGGTGCCACGCTGGGCAACGCTATTTTTAGTAAGACCGGCAATGGTGTCGTCTTCAACGGAGCGGCCCGCGACTTGCAGGAATTACAGAACATCAACGGCTTCAACGCTTTTGTGCGCGATTTTCACCCGTCTTTTCTGGAAGAGATGGTTTTGATGGGCCTGAATTCTCCCATCCGTATTGGTCAGGTGATGGTGCTGCCGGGCGATCTGGTTATAGCCCAGCGCGAAGGAGTGCTCTTTGTGCCTGCCCACATGGCCGAGCAAGTCGTTGGCACCGCCGAGTTTGTTACCCGCAAAGATCAGTTCGGCTTTGAAATGGTCAAATCAGGCAAGTATACGACCGGGCAGATCGACAGCCAGTGGACCGACGAGATCAAGACCAACTTCCTGACCTGGCTGGGCAAGCATCCCGAACTGGGCGCTATGACCCGGCCCGAATTAGATAAGGTAATGAGCAAACGTACGTGGTAAAATAGAACCTCTGTCCTACCCGCTGCGTTTTCCTTTTATGACCGAATCGATAAAAGATGCCCTTCGCAAAGCGGCTATGTTTTGCGCTTATCAGGAACGGACCCAGCAGGACGTACGCGACCGACTGAAGGAATGGGGGGTGTGGGGCGACGATGCCGAGGAAGTTATCGCCGAATTGATCCAGCAGAACTACCTGAACGAAGAGCGGTTTGCCAAGTCGTTTGCGGGGGGTAAATTTCGGGTGAAAGGCTGGGGAAAGCGCAAAATAAAGCAGCACCTGCAGCAACGGGGCATTACCGGCTACAACCTCGATCAGGCCATGAAAGAAATCGCCCCCGACGATTACCGTACGACCCTGGCCGACCTGCTGGATAAAAAACGCCGGACACTGCGCGACGACAATCCGCTGGTTATAAAGCAAAAGCTGGTTCGGTATGCGCTCAGCAAAGGGTATGAGTCAGATATGGTCTGGCAGGTGCTGGGCAGCGAGGACTAGGTCAGGCTTCCGAAAATCCCTTTTTTTGCCGATTATTGTCGTTCACCCTCTGTACCGACGGCATGCCCCGACTCTTTCTGGAAACCGAACGAATGGCCAATATTAACAGTGGTCTGGGACAGGTTTGTCTGCACTTAGGCCATGAGTTAGTTCGCCAGCGACCACCGGGTTGGGAGATCACCTTTCTGGTACCACCCGATCAGGTCGGCGTGTTTGGCCCCTCGGTAAGCTATATCACCGCAACGCGCTGGCGACGGGTATGGCACCCCTGGAAGTTCGATGTCTGGCATAGCCTCTATCAGGGTACCCGCTACCTGCCGATGCGGAGTTCCCGGTTCATCTACACGATTCTCGATCTTAACTATTTATCGCTGCCTGAGATCTCAGAGAGCCGGAAAGCGCGTCAGAAAAAACGCTATCAGCACCGGATCGACAAGGCACGGGCCGTCACAACTATCTCGAACTACGTGGCGCGGGATGTGAGCGGTCAACTGACCATACCGCCAGCTACCCCGCTTCAAGCAATTTACTGCGGAGTAAACACCCCCGATCAACTGCCGGCAACCCCGCCATCGGTGAAACCCAACGGGCCATTTCTGTTCTTCATCGGGATGATTCAGCCCTACAAGAACATCCACACGATGCTGCCGTTGCTGGAAGCTTTCCCCACCTACCGGCTGGTAGTGGCGGGCCCTAACGACCGCGCTTACGGCCAGGAAATGCGCGAACAAGCCGAGCGTATGGGGGTGTCGGACCGGCTCCTGATGCCCGGCCCCATCGATGAAGCGACCAAATGGTGGCTTTACGCCCACTGCGAGGCATTCCTGTTTCCGTCGCTGATGGAAGGATTTGGTCTGCCGGTGGTTGAAGCCATGCGGTTTGGCAAGCCCGTTTTCAGTTCACCGCTGACCAGTCTTCCCGAGGTGGGTGGCCCCGACGCGTTTTACTTTCAATCATTCGAGCCTGAAACGGTCGTTGACACGTTTCGGCAGGGCATGGATGCCTATCGGCAGGACCCGACCCTGGCGGAGCGGTTTCGGCAATACAGCCAGCGGTTTCGCTGGGATGCCATAGCTGCCGAATACTGGACGCTTTACCAGGACGTAGCCTCACGATAAAATGCTACCGACGCGCTACCAACGCTACGCTGTTGAGCCCCTACGGGGCTTCATTCACCGATGCTACCGACGCGCACCGACGCTGCGCGGTTGAGTCTCTGCGGGGCTTCTGTTGATTATTCATTGATGTTACCGACGCTGCGCTGTTGAGCGGCTGCGGGGCTGTTGGTAATGGCCTACCGGCGAACCGCTTCCAGGGCGTGGCAAAATGAATTGATCGGTTCGTGGGTGGTCGTGTAACCCAGCGACTGGAGGTAGGCATCGAAAGCCGCCAGGTTGTTCCGGTCAGTGTCCACATCGTGTACTTCGACAACCATTTTCCCAATAAGCCGAACCAGGGTAGGATCGGTGTTGTAAAGGATGTCGTATTCGCTTCCTTCGCAGTCCAGTTTGAGCAGATCGATCGATTGCAGGTTGTTGGTCTGGATAATATCGGTGAGGGTAATACAGGGTACGGTTATCTTCTGGGTGTTGTTTTCGTTGAACCCGGCAAACATAGACGCTACGACCTGATTGTTTTCTTCGGCTTCGGCATACAGATCCAGCGAATCGAGTGGTTGCCCGGTCACCGCCATCTGAAAGAGTTTGACCTGTTTTGCCAGGCGCGGATTTTGCTGTAGCGTGTGGTGAAGCGTTTTCACATTGGCGGGCATCGGCTCATAGGCGTAAACCGTTGCTTCGTTGATCTTGGACAAAAGCTGAACGATGAAGAACCCCGCGTTGGCACCAATGTCGATGACGACCGGCTGAGCCGGTAATGTTCTTACCAGCGCATCGATTTCGTACACGTCGGCCATGAATATTTCCTTGAACACCTGATACAGCGCAGCCGATACCTGGAAACGAACGGGCAGCGGTTTTGTCGTGAACAGCAGGTCACGCTGGCGTCGTTCACCCTTTCGAACGATGTATTCGACTGGATTTTCAATGTGCTTTACTAACCTGAAATAGCGATTGACACCGGTTACGGCCATACTTTAACGAATTACAATTGAACTGATTGACTTAGGTACGCTGGCCCCCTGCAAAACTTTCTATCTATCGGCGTATATAGGTCCAGGAACCGATAGAGCCCCCTATGCAACGATGTTTGTACAGGGAAAGATAAAACCGAAACGGGTTACTTTAAACAAAGTGTACAATTACCGTAGTTTGTATTGCACTTCGACCGGCCTGAATGGGACTCACCGCGCCCGCTCAACCAGGTTGAACTTCACCATCACTCACAGAACCATACGTACACGAATGCGCACCAACACAGCCTTCATTCAGGTTTCGTTAGCTGTTACCCTTTCCCTGTTTGCTACCTGCGCCCGCAACCCGGTCACCGGTAAACGGGAGCTGAACCTGATGTCGCAGGAACAGGAAATTGCCATTGGCAAGGAGTCGCACCCATCCATAGTGTCCAGCATGGGGCTATACGACAACAGGAACATTCAGGCGTTTATGAACGAGAAGGGCAAAGCCATGGCAAAGATTTCTCACCGCCCCGACCTGCCCTACGAGTTTCACATCGTCGATTCGCCAGTGGTCAATGCGTTTGCCGTGCCGGGGGGCTTCGTCTACTTCACACGCGGCATTCTGGCTCACTTCAATAACGAAGCGGAATTTGCGGGCGTACTGGGTCATGAGATCGGTCATATTACGGCGCGGCACTCCGCCCGTCAGCAAAATAAGCAGCTATTTGGCACACTCGGCACCATTGCCACCGCCATTTTACTACCCCAGGCAACCGAAATGGCCCAGCAGGGGGTCGGTTTGGCCTTGCTGAGCTACAGCCGCGCCCACGAAACAGAATCGGACGGTATTGGCGTCGAGTATTCCAGCAAAATTGGGTACGATGCTCATCAGATGGCTAATTTCTTCAGCACCATCAAGCGCATATCGGATGGGTCCGGCCAGGTTATTCCGGACTTTATGTCGACACACCCTGACCCGGGCAACCGCAACGTTCGGGTCAATAAACTGGCAACGGAATATCAGGCGAAGAACCCGGCTAACTACCAATCGAATCGTGATCAGTACCTGCGCCTGATCGATGGCATAACGTACGGCGAAGACCCCAAGCAGGGCTTCGTGGAAAACAATCAGTTTTACCATCCCGAACTGCGCTTTCAGTTCCCGGTCCCTGGCGGCTGGCAGCACCAGAACTCACCCGTTCAGTTTCAGATGGGTCCAAAAGAAGGAAAAATGGCCATGATCCTGATGCTGGCCAAAGGCAACTCGCTCGATGAAGCTTCCCAGGCGCTGGTTAAGGAGCTAAGTCTGAAGGTTTCGGAAAGCAAAAAGACGACGATCAACGGCAACCCTGCCTATATACTTATCTCGCAGCAGCAGGCCCCGCAGGAACAAGGCCAGCCGCAGCAACAGCAGCAGGACCCGAAAACGGCCACCCAGATTGCTACCTGGCTTATCCAGTACAACAACGCCGTTTACGCCCTCCACGGTCTATCGGCCGTGAGCACTTTCACCGATTCATTCCGTACGTTTCAGACGGTAGCCGGTGGTTTCAAAGCCCTCTCCGACCCCGACAAACTAAACCGGAAACCCGAGCGTGTGCTGGTCAAAAGCGTACCGCGCGACGGGTCTTTCAGTGAAGTCATGAGTGCACTCGGCATGCCCGCTGCCCGTCTCGAAGAGTTGGGAACGCTCAACAGCCTGAAAGCCACCGACCGGGTAGCGCGTGGATCATTGATTAAAGTTATTGTGCGCTGATAACTGAATTCGAGAGGTAGTCGCAAGAGGGAGTAGAAGGAAGCCCAGTGGCAGACGTCACTGGGCTTCCTTCTACTCCCTCTTTCAAAATTCTTATCTGTTCGCTCAACAGCATCACGAGTAGCAAGAATGTACGTTTTCTTCACACCACCTATTGTGTAGGCACGTCGATCAGACCAACAGATTAGTGTAGTTCCATCACCGACTTTTGTCTCGGGAGATTTGTTTCCGCGTAAACGAGATTGGTTAACGTGCCATAGGTCATAGTTCAAACTGGTTTAGTCTATATTCTAAAAATTCCTTCCTGGGCTGGTAGGTTTTAGGTACGCGAATGGGTTGATACTCAAAACGACCGAAGAATTCCTGATAGAATTTTTTTGAGACGTCTGCCTTCAAACGCTTTGAGATCAATAGTTTATGGTCAGTATCAATACAAATTAACCCCTTCTCGTAAGCTCGGTCGTACAGGCTTGACATGCACAAACCATTTTCAGGATTAAGTCGCTCATGTTCGTTTTCCGACCACGGAATGATATGACCAGCCACTAATAATTCTGGAAGGTCAATTCCAGAAATAACGCACTGATTCGCGTAGGTCTTCAAGATCATTTTCCGAAATACACTTTGGTTTACGCGCACTTTTACAGCTCGGATTTTAACCTCACCAACCAAGTCTTTCAGATCAAATACAATCTCTGGATACATTTCCTCTATCGTACTACCCTGATAATCAGCCAAAATACGTTCACTTTCAAAAACAAGCTCTTGCTGATTATTGACAAATTCATCCCAGATTGGTTCAACCTGCCGTCTGCCACCGTCCATTCCTTTAACTCCTCGTTGTTGATGATAAGGATCAACGCTGGCAAAATTAGTGAGTCGAATCGCTACAGAGTCAGGAGTACGACGACCTAGAATGGAGGCCAGTTTCTTCACCTCTTCGTTGCCTTTGTGCATTTTCCCAAAAGGCAGTTTCAGGTATAGGTTGAAAGCTAGAATCAGTTCTTCGCGGGTCCAGTTAGGGGAGGTTGCCATGCACGAAAATAACGGTTTTGTATCTGGGTAGTACTATGTCCGGGCTACCGGGTAGTTTTTGTCGTGGAGCCGGTAGCGGAAACCGTGTGCGTGTAAGAATTTGCGGACAATCAACTCAGGGTTGGTGTCTTTGCTACGTACCCGAGACATGCGGGCCGACGTTTCGGTTGTAGCTGCGCTGAGCGGGGGTGTGTACGTCGGTCATTAAAAGGGGTGTTAAGTTCGTGTAGTTATAACAACATCCCCCACTCTTGTAGAGACGCGACCCTTCGCGTCTCCTGATGCGTCAGCCTTTCGCGTCTCCCGTCACGTCAACCCTTTGCGTCTCCCGATGCACCGTTGGTAGACTATCCGCAAACCATCCGGTTGTGGAGACGCGAAGGGCTGACGCAAAGGGAGACGCGAAGGGTCGCGTCTCTACGAGAGATTATGCCTATAGGAATCAATAAACAGACAGGGCCATATTTGCCTTCTACGAATACATGATCCCTATACCGGTTTTCCGGAAACTTCACCCGGCTGCTTTACGTTGCTATAAAGAATAAGCTAACCGCTCTGGCGGTCTGATGCAACGTGACGACAGCTGAACAAAAGACGCTTACCGATATTGACCTGACAGGCTATGACCAGATCGACGTACTGGGAGCCCGCGAACATAATCTCAAAAACATTGATGTTAGCATTCCCCGCAATAAGCTGGTCGTGGTAACGGGTATCAGTGGCAGCGGCAAATCGTCGCTGGCCTTCGATACCATCTATGCCGAAGGCCAACGACGCTATATGGAAAGCTTTTCGGCGTATGCCCGCTCGTTCATTGGCGACATGGAACGGCCCGACGTCGATAAGATCAATGGCCTTAGCCCGGTGATTTCCATCGAGCAGAAAACAACGTCTAAAAATCCACGCTCCACCGTTGGGACTACCACGGAGATCTATGATTTTCTGCGGTTGCTCTATGCCCGGGCTGGCGAAGCATATTCCTACCTGACAGGCCGTAAAATGGAGCGGCAGTCGCAGGACCAGATTATCGACACGATCATGGGTCGGTATGAGGGGCAAAAGCTGACCCTGCTGGCTCCGGTCATTCGTAGCCGTAAAGGTCATTACCGCGAACTGTTCGTGCAGATCGCTAAAATGGGGTATACCAAAGTGCGGGTCGATGGGGTAGTGCAGGATATCGTCCCCAAGATGCAGCTGGACCGTTATAAAATCCACGACATCGAGATCGTGATCGACCGGCTCGTGCCCAAATCCGAGACGGCCGACTCACAGTCACGTTACCGGCTCAGCCAGTCGGTACAAACGGCGCTCAAGCAGGGCAAGGGTGCTATGCAGATGCTCGACGGGGAAGATGCACTCGTCTATTTCTCGCAGAACCTGATGGACCCGGAGTCGGGTATCAGCTACGATGAGCCATCGCCCAACTCGTTTTCGTTCAACTCGCCCTATGGTGCCTGTCCGGTTTGTAACGGCCTGGGAGTGGTAGAAGAGATTACGGAGGAGTCGGTCATTCCCGACAAGTCGCTGAGCATCAGCCGGGGCGCTATTGCGCCCCTGGGTGAGTTCCGGGAGTTGTGGATCTTCAAGGAGATCGAAGCCATTCTCAAAAAATACAAGCTAAACCTCAGCACACCCGTCGTCAAATTTCCCGACGATCTGCTCCGTGCGCTGATGTACGGTACGGAGGACGATGCGGCCAGTGGCGAGACGACTTCCGACGCCAAATATTCATTCAAGTTTGAAGGAATCGTCAACTTTCTGAAACGGCAGCAGGAAAACAGCACCGATAAGATTCAGGAGTGGCTCAAAGACTTTATGGTCGTTAAGACCTGTCCGGAATGTGCCGGTGCGCGGCTGAAGAAAGAGTCGCTGTACTTTAAAATGGCCCATAAGAACATTTCGGAACTGGCCCGCATGGACATTTCGGAGCTTTCGGCCTGGTTCGATGGGGTTGAAGAGCGTCTGACCGATCGGCAAAATATCATCGGCAAAGAAATTCTGAAAGAGATTCGTAAACGCATCGGATTCCTGCTCGATATCGGCCTTGACTACCTCACACTCGACCGGCCCCTGCGGACGCTGTCGGGTGGTGAAGCACAGCGTATCCGGTTGGCAACCCAGATCGGGACGCAGCTCGTCGGGGTGCTCTACATCATGGACGAGCCAAGCATTGGTCTGCACCAGCGCGACAACGTCAAACTGATCGACTCGCTGAAGAACCTGCGCGACCTGGGAAATACCGTTCTCGTGGTCGAGCACGACAAGGACATGATGCTCGAATCGGACTATATTCTGGATATCGGTCCCGGAGCGGGCCGACACGGGGGTCAGGTCGTTAACCGCGGCACACCCGATGAATTCCTTAAAAACCAGTATGTCGGCCCGGCGGGTAGCAGCAGCACTGCCGATTACCTCAGCGGTCGGCTTAACATCGATGTACCTACCGAAAGGCGGAAGGGCAACGGTAAATTCCTGATCATCAAAAACGCTACGGGCAACAACCTCAAGAACGTAACGCTGAAACTGCCCCTTGGCAAGATGGTCACCATTACCGGCGTATCGGGCAGTGGCAAATCGTCGCTGATCCATGAAACCCTGTTCCCGGTGCTGAATCGGCACTTCTTCCGATCAAAGCGGGAACCGCTGCCGTTCAAGACAGTGGATGGACTGGAGCATCTGGACAAAGTAATCGAGGTCGATCAGTCGCCTATCGGCCGGACACCCCGCTCTAACCCCGCCACCTATACCGGCATGTTTTCCGACATCCGGATGCTGTTTGCCGAGTTACCCGAAGCCAAAATCCGGGGCTATAAACCCGGCCGTTTCTCGTTCAACGTGAAAGGGGGCCGCTGCGAAGACTGCGAAGGGGCGGGCATGAAAAAGATCGAGATGGAGTTTCTGCCCGACGTCCACGTGATGTGCGAAACCTGTAAAGGCAAGCGCTTCAACCGCGAAACGCTGGAAGTGCGTTTCAAAGGAAAGTCCATTGCCGACGTGCTGGACATGACTGTTGAGCAGGCATTGGATTTCTTCGCCAGCCAGCCCAAGATACTACGCAAAGTCACCACCATGAATGATGTGGGGTTGGGTTATATCACCTTAGGTCAGCATGCCACAACCCTGTCGGGTGGCGAAGCGCAGCGGGTGAAGCTTGCCGAAGAACTGTCGAAGAAAGACACAGGCAAGACGCTGTATATTCTCGATGAACCAACGACGGGACTGCATTTCCAGGATATCGCTCACCTGCTCGATGTGCTGAACAAGTTGGCCAACAAGGGAAATACCGTCCTGATCATCGAGCATAACATGGATGTGATCAAGGTATCCGATCACCTGATCGACCTTGGTCCAGAAGGGGGAAACAAAGGCGGCTTCATCATTGCCGAAGGCACACCGGAAAAGGTAGCAGAGGTGAAAGGGAGTTACACGGGCAAGTTCCTAAAAATGGAGTTGGAAGTGACAAAATAAGATACTATTTTGTCACTTATGTTGCTAAAATCAGACCTAAAACGCATCGCCAGTGCACGTCTGGCCGATGCTGACGCACTATTTTCAGCTAGTCGATTTGACGGAGCAGCTTACTTGTGCGGATACGTTGTAGAGATAGTTCTCAAATTGAGGGTTTGTAAAACGCTCCAGTGGGAAGGATTTCCAGAGTCGCGAAAAGAGTTTGATGGCTTGGCAAGTTTCAAAACGCATAACCTTGATGCCTTGCTGCATCTATCAGGAGTTGAAAATAAAATTAAGCAATTTTATTTTTCAGATTGGTCAACGGTAAAGGCTTGGGACCCTGAATCGCGTTACAGCCGAGTAAGTATGCGTACCAAGAGTGAGACATTACAGCGAAGAGGTGAAGTTTTGGCAATATTAAGCGCAACAAAAACGCTTTTAAACGTGCTATGAAACAACTCATAAAGAAAATAGGTAGTCTTCTTGAGCCAATTACGGCAGAGAAAGGAACAGTGCTCTTCTTTGCTTTAGCCCGGAGGGAAGATGCTTCTGTATGGGATTTATTGGTTGCGGCCAAATGGATTGATGAGGACAGAAAGAGCGCTCTGGATTATCTGGTAAATCAGGTACAACAGGTATTGACAAAACAGGAACTGCTCTATATATCAGCAGTAATCATGCTACGTCATGAATACTTCATTGATGGTTCACTTATTAAACGTGAGATGGGCTGGGAAGAATCAAATATTGATTTGTACGGTGTAGCTGTAGAAAAGGCATACATATTTGTAGCACCCGACGTAGAATTCAAAATGGGACCCTTACACGCTATTCATTAAATCTAATCTTGATTTTCATTCCGCTGATCATTAAAACTGTTCTCTTATAAATGCGTAACCCTTTTTTCTACGTTATCCTGCTTGTATTGGTCGTTCTTGATGCCTGGCTGTTGTCCCATCCGAACCTGATTGGCCGTGCCGGTGTATTCTTTTTCGATTACGATTACCTCGAAACCTTTCCCAAAGCGCTGGCCACGGTAAGCGTTGTTATAGCCCTCACGCTGATTGTTTCCGGCGTACTTGGCCAACTGGGGCGGCCGCTGGGGTCCATTATTCTGGTTGCGCTGCTGGCTGTATCCGGCTATTGGCTTTTCGACAGCTTCATGCTCTACAACTCAGGCGTCTATAAACTGACGGGGGCAGGCTTTCGGGCGGGTGCCATTCTATTGCCAGGATTACTGGCTCTTATTTTTGGGAAAGGAGCCCTGGATGCCAGTACGAAGAAACGACGTTGACGACAAGCCGGCATTACAAAAGCTGCTTCACCAACCTATTATCCTACGCAAAAAGGGGCCTTCTGGCTCCTTTTTGCGTATGTTTGGCCTTGTCCTTATCTCGCTCATGAAACGACTTTACCTGCTGCTGCTTTTACTTCCTTATTCGCTCGTTGCTCAAACCACGCTGTTGCTTCGACCCGACCGAGTTTTTGACGGCGAAACCATGCATGCAGGTTGGGTGGTACGTATTAACGGGGAGAAAATCGAAGCGGTTGGTCCTGCCAGTTCCGTATCGGCAACCAACGCCGGGATAATCGACCTGAAGGGTACAACGCTTTTGCCCGGTCTGATTGAAGGGCACTCCCATTTGTTACTTCACCCCTATAATGAAACCAGTTGGGACGATCAGGTTTTAAAAGAATCCCGTTCGCTCCGGGTAGCCCGCGCAACGGTTCATGCGCAAAAAACGCTGCTGGCAGGCTTCACCACAGTACGCGACCTCGGTACCGAAGGCGCGGATTATGATGATGTAGGACTTAAGCAGGCTATCAACCAGCAAATTATACCCGGCCCACGGATGGTGGTAGTGACGCGGGCGCTCATTGCTACGGGTAGTTACGGACCCAAAGGATACGGACCTGACATCAGCGTACCGCAGGGTGCCGAAGAAGCCGACGGCCATGACGCCCTGATCCGGGCCGTACGGACCCAGATCGGCAAAGGAGCCGATGCCATAAAAATATACGCTGATTACCGCTGGGGCCTGATGGCCGAAGCCCATCCTACGTTTACCCTCGATGAATTGAAACTGATCGTAGAGGTCGCCCGCAGCAGCGGCCGGGGCGTTGTAGCCCATGCCAGCACAGCCGAGGGCATGCGACGGGCTATTCTGGCAGGCTGCGAAACCGTTGAGCATGGCGATGCCGGAACCCCTGAGATCTTTGCGCTGATGAAAAAAAATGGTACCGCTCTTTGCCCCACACTGGCGGCTGGAGACGCGGTTAGTCAGTACCGGGGCTGGAAAAAAGGCCAGGACCCCGAACCAGCCCGGCTGGGCGAAAAGCGCATTACGTTCAGGCAGGCACTGGATGCGGGCGTGACCATTTGTGCCGGGGGCGATGTAGGCGTGTTCAGTCACGGCGACAATGCCCGCGAGCTGGAGATGATGGTCAATTACGGCATGAAGCCCCTGGATGTGCTGCGCTCGGCCACGTCTGTCAATGCCGATGTCTTCCATCTGGCCGACCGGGGCCGGGTCCGGCCGGGTTTGCTGGCCGACCTGGTAGCGGTTGAGGGTGATCCCAGCCAGGCAATGGCCGCCATCCGGCAGGTTCGGCTAGTGATGAAAGGTGGCAAAATCTACAAACAATAAGACAAAACTAATTCTTCTGCCAATGGGTTACATAATTAATTAACATGGGTTTAATGGCCTTTTTCGGTAGTTTTCGTCCGCCGTTTGTGTTTTTGGACTAATTTCGCCCGGTTGGTATGGTAAGTTACGATCCATACCCGACAACCCCTTATTCGTTCTATTAGAATACTCTACCCTGATTTTTTGTATGGCAAACGCTGCTGAATTAACCGTCGATGGTAAGTCTTACTCGTTCCCCACGTTAGAAGGAAGCGAACACGAAAAAGCCTTCGACATCTCGAACCTCCGTGACCAGACCGGATACGTTACGTTAGACCGGGGCTACAAGAATACCGGCGCTACTCAAAGCGGCATTACATTTCTGGATGGCGAAGAGGGTATTCTTCGTTACCGGGGCTACTCCATCGAAGATCTAGCGTCAAAAGCCTCGTTCCTGGAAGTAGCCTACCTGCTAATTTACGGGGAATTGCCTACGCAGGATGAGTTCGCCACCTTTGAAACCGCTATCCGTCGCCATACGCTCGTTAACGAGGACATGCGGAAAATCTTCGACGGTTTTCCGGTCAACGCCCATCCAATGGCCGTTCTGTCATCACTGGTTAGTGCCATGAGTGCCTTTTACCCTGACTCCTACGACGACACAGCCGAGGCTTCTACTGACCAGCACATTATCCGGCTGATGGCCAAGTTGCCAACCATAGCCACCTGGTCGTACAAACGGTCGCTGGGCCACCCGATCAACTACCCCAAAAACAACCTCGACTACATTCCCAACTTCCTGAACATGATGTTCGCCCTGCCGGTCGAAGATTACAAGGTAGACCCGGTTGTAGCCGAAGCCCTAAACGTATTACTGATTCTCCATGCCGACCACGAGCAAAATTGCTCCACATCGACGGTGCGGCTTGTTGGCTCCTCAAAAGCCAACCTGTATTCATCTATTTCAGCCGGTGTGAGTGCCCTCTGGGGTCCGCTCCATGGCGGTGCCAACCAGGAGGTGATCGAAATGCTGGAAGAGATCAAGAATGGTGGTGGCGATGTCAATAAGTATATCGACATGGCCAAGAACGCCAAGACAACGGGATTCCGGTTGTTTGGCTTTGGTCACCGGGTGTACAAGAACTTCGATCCCCGCGCCCGCATTATCAAAAAAGCAGCAGACGACGTACTGGCAAAACTGGGCGTTAACGATCCGGTGCTTGAAATAGCAAAAGGTCTTGAAGAAGCGGCCCTGAACGATGAATACTTCGTATCGCGTAAATTATACCCGAACGTCGATTTCTATTCAGGTATCATCTATCGGGCACTCGGGATTCCAACGAACATGTTCACCGTGATGTTTGCCATTGGCCGTTTGCCGGGCTGGATTGCGCAGTGGAAAGAAATGCGCGAGCAGAAAGAACCTATTGGCCGCCCACGCCAGATTTATACCGGCGCTACGCTCCGTGAGTTTAAATCGATCGAACAACGGTAGTAATCTTACAGGTGAAGTTTACCCTTCAGGAAGACTTTTCCCGTGCATAAAAAAAGGTAGCTAACCATTCGTTAGCTACCTTTTTTTACTAAAAGCGGTCCTGATTACGATTAATCGTCGATAGCGCCTTCATCGTCCTCTTCTGTAGCAGCCAGAACGGGGTCAACCAACGCATTTTCGTCTTCACTGATTTTCGTGCGGATCTTACCTTCCAGTTCAGCGCTCAATTCAGGATTGTCCAGTAACAATTCTTTTACGGCATCACGTCCCTGAGCCAGACGGCTTGTTCCGTATGAGAACCACGAACCTGACTTCTTAACGATATCCATTTCGACGGCCAGGTCAAGAATTTCTCCGACTTTGGAAATACCCAGTCCGTACATGATGTCGAATTCAACAACTTTAAATGGAGCCGCCATTTTGTTCTTAACGACTTTCACTTTGGTACGGTTACCAACGACATTATCGGCACCTTCTTTGATCTGGCCGATTCGCCGGATATCCAGACGTACGGAAGCGTAGAACTTCAGCGCATTACCACCTGTAGTGGTTTCGGGGTTACCGAACATCACGCCGATTTTTTCCCGCAGCTGGTTAATGAAGATACAGCAGCAACCCGTTTTGTTGATGGTACCGGTGAGCTTACGGAGCGCCTGCGACATCAGACGAGCCTGTAGTCCCATTTTGCTCTCGCCCATTTCGCCTTCGATTTCCGCCTTTGGCACCAGAGCCGCTACGGAGTCGATAACGATAATATCGATTGCACCTGAGCTGATGAGGTGTTCGGCGATTTCCAGCGCCTGCTCGCCGTTATCGGGCTGTGAGATCAGGAGGTTTTTGGTATCGATACCCAGTTTCTCCGCATAAGCGCGGTCGAAAGCGTGTTCAGCATCGATGAAAGCTGCCAGACCGCCCGCCTTTTGTGCTTCGGCGATGCAGTGCATGGTCAGTGTAGTCTTACCCGACGATTCAGGACCGTAGATTTCAACGACACGACCACGTGGCAAACCTCCAATGCCCAACGCCAGATCGAGCCCGAGCGAACCGGTTTTGATCACCGGAACGTCTACGACCCGGCTCTCGCTCAGGCGCATGACAGTGCCTTTCCCGAACGCTTTATCAAGCTTCTCAATCGTGGTTTGTAGGGCCTTCAGTTTGTTTTCAGCGGCAGTTGCTGTAGCCGTTGCCGAATCAGATTTAGCCATGTTTGGATGGTTGTTTAAACAGATAAAGTTACCCAGAAAGGGGTAAAAAACCAAGCAGTTTTTGAAAATAGTTGGCAGCCTTTATCGAAGCCACAACAGAAAATTCAACAGAAAAAAAGAAACCCGTTCATAGGCCTTTCAGACGCAATGAACGGGCTTTTTTCTAGAAAATCAGACTAGAGTGTTGAGTCAACCGGCATAGGCTGGGCCTGCGCCGGAGCCATCTGCTGAGGCTGGGTTTGCTGCACCGGAGGCTGCTGCGTCTGCGGTTGTCCCTGACCCGGCTGAGCACCCGGATAAGCCGACCCGTCGCCGTACGAACGTGTTCCCGGACCAATGATTTCTACCGACGTAATGTAGTATTTGGTATCGCCATTCCAGGGCAGGCGCAGGATCTTCTCTTCGTAATGAAGGGTTACCCGCTGCCCGGTCTTGACAGCATTTGTGATCTGGGTAGCGATGTTATCTTCTTTCACCGAAAAGTCAAAGTACTGAGGTGTCAGCGAACCCGTTTCTCCCGAAAAGCCGCCTACATTCAATACGCCCTCATAGGTTTTAAAGACAAATCCCCGTCGGCTGAACTTGGAGATTGTACCCGCACGTTCGCCATCGCTGTAGCTCCAGCCGGTAAGTGCGTACAAAACGCCGAAAATAACTAACAGGAATAATAAGAAGTACAATAATCCTCGCATGGATCTGGTTGGTTTGGTTGCGGTGTAATACCGCACAAATAGACAAAAATTTCAGGACATACCTAACGACGTGTCACTAAGATTTTAGAACGGTCGGCAGCGTCTATTGTTCGTTAAATAAGCCAATAGTCGGTGGTGTGGCCCGGCAACGCTGGCAAATACAGGCCTTACAAGTGGTCACTTTGGTAACCTACCCGGTAAGCATACCCTACTAAGCCCTATGAAAATCCTGCACTTTTGACCTGTATTTCGTTACTTTACACTCAGTTTGTCAGTCAAGGCGTAATGACTTGGTAGTCAGCGCAGAAAAAATTGACTTTTTCGTTGTTAACCCTTCTATATTTTTGAAATGAGTACAATCCAAAGCATTCATGCCCGGCAAATTCTGGATTCACGGGGCAACCCAACCGTTGAAGTTGACGTTCGCACCGAGAACGGTTTTTTAGGTCGGGCGGCTGTACCATCAGGTGCCTCAACCGGAAGCCATGAGGCTGTTGAACTCCGTGACGATGATGCCAGCGTATACGTTGGAAAAGGCGTATTGAAAGCTGTATCGAACGTTAATGAATTGATCTTCCCCGAATTGGTGGGCATTTCTGTTTATGAGCAAAGCATGCTCGACAAGATCATGCTGGAACTGGACGGAACGCCTAACAAGAGCCGCCTGGGGGCAAACGCTATTCTGGGTGTATCGCTGGCGGTTGCCAAAGCGGCCTCGCAGGAAGCAGGTATGCCGCTGTACCGCTACGTAGGTGGCGTCAACGCTAACACGCTGCCCGTACCGATGATGAACATCCTCAACGGTGGCTCCCACGCTGATAACTCCATCGATTTTCAGGAATTCATGGTGATGCCCGCCAATGCACCGAGTTTCTCGGAAGCACTGCGGATGGGTACCGAGATATTCCACACGCTCAAAAAAGTACTGAAGAGCAAAGGCATGTCGACTAACGTTGGTGATGAAGGCGGATTTGCCCCCAACATTCCTTCCAACGAAGAAGCGATTCAGATCATCATGCAGGCCATCGAAAAAGCGGGTTACCGGCCAGGTGAAGACGTATGGATCGCGATGGATGCGGCTACTTCGGAGTTCTACGACGCCGAAACCAAACAATACCACTTCAAAAAATCGACCGGCGACAAGCTGACCTCGTCTGAAATGGCAGGTTACTGGAAGGACTGGGTTAGCAAATACCCGATCCTGTCGATTGAAGACGGCATGGCTGAAGACGATTGGGATGGCTGGAAAATGCACACCGACGCGCTGAAAGACACCAAAACGCAGCTTGTTGGCGACGACCTGTTCGTAACCAACGTAACCCGTTTGCAACAGGGCATCGATCAGCATATTGCCAACGCTATTCTGGTGAAAGTAAACCAGATTGGCTCACTTACCGAAACCATCGACACGGTAAACCTGGCAAAGCGCAACGCGTACAAGAACATCATGTCGCACCGTTCCGGCGAAACCGAAGATTCGACCATTGCCGACCTGGCCGTGGCGCTGAATACAGGTCAGATCAAAACCGGATCGGCTTCCCGGTCAGATCGTATGGCTAAGTACAACCAACTTCTTCGTATTGAAGAGGAACTGGGCGAAATCGCTTATTTCCCCGGGTTGAAATTTTAATTGCCGATACCTGACGAACGATGAATGATCTCAAGCAGAAATCATTCATCGTTCGTCATTTGTACTCCTTCCAGCTTCCCGATCGATCATCCCTATGCTTCAGAAACTCCTCCGCTCTGTTCGCAATTTCTACGTTGCCACTTCACTGGCACTGCTGGGGTGGATGACCTTTTTCGACGCCAATGACCTTCCTTCGCAAGTACGTAACTGGCTGAAACTGCGTGAACTGGAAGGAGAAACAAAGTTTTATCAGGCGGAAATAAAACACGTACAAACCGAACGGCGGGAGGTGCTTGGCAGCGACCGGCTCCGCGAGAAGTTTGCCCGCGAGAAATACCTGATGAAGAAACCGACCGAGGATGTATTCGTGATCGTCGATGCACAAAACGAACCGATTGAAAAATAGTGTTGGGTTAGTAATGATGAGCGCTGAACAGCGCTGGTTGCTCACCATTACTAGCTCATTTTTATGATAAACGTTCTCTTCGTTTGTTACGGCAACATCTGCCGATCGCCGGTGGCAGAGGGCATATTTCGCGAACTGGTTGCCGAAGCCGGGTTAAGCGAACAAGTTCAATGTGATTCAGCCGGAACAGCGTCGTACCACATCGGCCAGCTTCCCGACCGACGTACCCGCGAAAATGCTATTGAGCACGGTCTGGTGCTCACCCATCGGGCCCGGCGGATGATTGGCGAGGACCTGGCACTGTTCGATTATTTTGTAGCGATGGACGAAATGAACCTGGAAGCCATCGAAAAACTGAACTACCGCAGTACAGGGCTACACACGAACGATACCATCTTCCTGCTCCGTGAGTTCGATCCGGCTACCAGCGATCAACCGAATGTACCGGACCCTTATTACGAAGGACCCGAGGTTTTTGACGAAGTGTATCAGATAACGGCCCGTTGCTGCCGCCAGCTACTGGAGTTCCTGATCAAAGAACGGATGACCCACCCACCTATGTTATAACTTATGGACGGACTGACAGGCGACTCTTCTGAGCGCCTGACCGCCCGGCAATTCATTACGTCGCTCATTGAAATCATACCATGAATAAAAAAGTCATTCTCATTATTCTCGACGGCTGGGGCATTCCCCTCAACCCGGCGGTATCAGCTATTGAGGCTGCTAACGTCCCTTTCGTCCGGTCGCTGTATGCTACCTATCCTAATAGCCGCCTTGAAGCGTCGGGATTAGCCGTTGGTTTACCCGTCGGGCAGATGGGCAACTCTGAAGTCGGCCACATGAATCTCGGGGCGGGACGGGTTGTGTATCAGGACCTGGTGAAGGTCAACAAGGCAGTTGATGAACACACGCTCGATACGGAGCCTGTTCTCGTCGATGCCATGAATTACGCCAAACGGACCGGCAAAAAAATTCACTTTATCGGACTGGTATCCGATGGAGGTGTTCATGCTCACATCGATCACCTCAAAGGTTTACTGTCTATTACGCACGCGCAGGGTCTTACCGACGTATTCGTTCATGCGTTC
This sequence comes from Spirosoma utsteinense, assembly GCF_014282275.1. Lineage (GTDB taxonomy): Bacteria > Bacteroidota > Bacteroidia > Cytophagales > Spirosomataceae > Spirosoma > Spirosoma utsteinense. The sequence goes on along the minus strand of NZ_VFIA01000004.1, from coordinate 131,979 downwards.
ACCGATGGCCGCGACACCGACCCCAAAGGCGGGGTTAGCTACTTGACCGAGCTTCAGGCGCACATGGCCAGCACCACCGGGCAGATTGCCAGTGTGGTTGGCCGCTATTATGCTATGGACCGCGACAATCGCTGGGAGCGGGTTAAGGTGGCATATGATGCCATGGTACACGGCACAGGCCAGAAAGTAGCGGCCGATGCTGTTACGAAAGCACTTCAGGCCTCTTATGACCAGGACATAACCGATGAATTTATTAAACCAATTATCGTTGCCAGGGCTGACGGTTCGCCGGTAGCCGTAATCGAAGAGGATGATGTCGTGCTGTGTTTCAACTTCCGCACCGACCGGGGCCGCGAAATTACCCAGGCTCTGACGCAGAAAGACTTCCCGGAACTGGGAATGAAAAAGCTGGCCCTTGATTACATCACAATGACGAATTACGACAACGAGTTTGTTGGGGTAAAAGTCATTTTCGATAAGGATAACCTGCAAAACACACTGGGTGAAGTCATTGCCAACGCTGGTCGTAAACAAATCCGGATCGCCGAAACCGAAAAATACCCACACGTTACGTTCTTTTTCTCAGGTGGGCGTGAGGAGCCGTTCGCTGGTGAGAAACGGTTGCTGTGCCAGTCGCCGAAAGACGTGAAGACATACGATCTGAAACCCGAAATGGCGGCTTACGATATCCGCGATGCGATCATTCCTGAATTGGAGAATGAAGAAACGGATTTCGTTTGTCTGAACTTTGCCAACACCGACATGGTCGGCCATACGGGCGTGTTCGAAGCGGTAAAGATAGCGGCCCAAACTGCCGATACCTGCGCGAAAGCCGTTACCGAAGCAGCCCTCGCCCATGGCTATACGACGATCATCATTGCCGATCACGGTAACGCCGAATTCATGATCAATGGAGATGGAACGCCCAATACGGCACATACCACTAACCTGGTACCCTGCATCCTGATCGACAAAGAGTACCGCCCGACACTGAACGATGGTAAACTAGCCGACATAGCCCCTACTATTCTGGAACTGATGGGGATTCCAAAACCCCCGGAAATGGCGGGTGTTAGTTTGATCAGAAAGTAGTTTTACAATAGCCCTGCCAGTGGGCTTTGCCCCTGGTAGTGGCTATTGTAAAACTACTTAGGCTTTACAGCCACTACCAGGGGCTTTGCCCACTGGCAGGGCTACTGTAAAACATGAGTCATCCCGAATTTTAGGGACTTGACAAAAAAGAGCCTCCTTTCTTAGTTTTGAGCATCACCACAACGCCAAAACCAGAAAGGAGGTCTTTTTATGTCCAGGACATACTCACAAAATACGCAAAAGCAAGGCCCAAAGTCAACCGCTACCCCTTTTTTAGAGGCCAAAATCAACCAGTATCTTCAACCACTACACCACCAGTTACTCGATCAAATCGACAAACGCCTGGTGACCACCTTTGAGACCCTATTTCGCTCCATTTTACTGTTTCGTCATACTAAAATGGGACTCTTGCTCAGTGAGTTGGGTGGCTACGTCTGCGGTCATGCCCACGCACCGTCCGGCACCAAACGCATCAGCAACTTACTGCGCTGCCAGAAGTGGACAGCCGCTTTAGTGGATGGGTTCTTCTTTGCCAATACCCAACGGCGAATGGACCAACTCGTGGCGGTTGGCAAACGCCCCCTGCTACTTTGGGACGATAGTCGACTCGAGAAGCCCGAGAGTTGGTTTGCCGAAGGACTTTGTTCCGTAGAAAGCAGTAAGGGCAAACGGCTTACTAAAATCAAGAAAGGCTACTACAAGCGCCCTACGGCCCGGATTTGTGTGCCAGGCTTCCACTGGACGGGGGTACTTTTGTCAGCCCTGGGTGAAGTACCTAGCGTGTGCCAGATGAGTTGGTGGACCACCCGTGGCAAACATAAAGAGGTTGGCACCAACATCATGTTTCGGATGCTCAAAGCACTTCAAGCCACCATCCCCCACCGCCTGCTGCACGTGCTGGATCGGGGCTATGCCAGCAGTTGGACGATTGAGTGGATGCTCCATTTTGAGCAGCACTTTTTACTGCGCTGGAAAAAGAACCACCTACTGGTCCACGCCCAAAAAGGGACTAAGCAAACGCATCTGCTGGCCCGCAGTTGTGTGGCTCAGGGTCGAAAACTCCTGCGCGACAAGGAGCGCAAGATGACCAAACACGTTAGCGTGGGTTGGCTAGGAGTTCATCACCCTGAATTTATGGACACCCAACTATTTTTAGTGGTGGTGCGGGACAGAAAGCACCAGCAACCACCGATGTATCTGCTCACCTCACTTGCCATCAACAGCCTCAAAGATGCCTGGGAGATAGTGCATAGCTATATGCACCGCTGCGGTTCCCCGCCGGGACAGATCGAACAGGCTTTTCGGGCGGGCAAAGCCGAGTTAGGGATGGAGTCGCCCCGGCTGTGGTTTTGGGAAGGTCGGCTTAAGTTATTAGGGATTGTTAGCTTAGTCTATGACTTTCTGTTGTCGTTGTTGCGTAACTGGTCGGGCTGGGTGCCGATCTTCTTGAAGCGGTGGGCACCCCGGACAGGTAATCGGCACCGAATAGCTTCGGTGCCGATCTACAGATTGCGGTTAGCCATTGCCAACGCATTGATGATAGCTTTTGCTATTACTCAAAATTCGGGATGACTCATGTTTGTATGACTTAAAAGCAATGACTACATATCGAACAGCAAACGGGCAGGATCTTCCAGAATCTGTTTCACCCGAACCAGGAAGCTAACCGACTCTTTTCCGTCGATAATGCGGTGATCGTATGATAGGGCCACGTACATGATAGGGCGAATCACAATCTCCCCATTGACGACTACGGCCCGCTCAACGATGTTGTGCATACCCAGAATGGCTGACTGGGGCGCGTTGATGATTGGCGTCGACAGCATCGACCCGAAGGTACCGCCATTGGTGATAGTAAACGTGCCACCCGTCATTTGCTCAATGGTCAGCTTGTTTTCACGAGCCAGACCCGCCAGACGGACGATTTCTTTCTCAATCTGGGCGAAGCTTAGTTGCTCGGCATTCCGGATGACAGGAACGACCAGACCCCGATCGGACGAAACGGCAATCGATATATCACAGAAATCGTTGAAGACCATCTGGTCGCCATCGATCTGAGCGTTCACGGCCGGGAAGTCTTTCAGCGCCGTACAAACGGCCTTCGTGAAGAACGACATGAAGCCAAGGCCTACGCCGTTTTTCTCCTTGAACTTATCCTTGTACTTATTCCGCAGATCCATGATCGGCTTCATGTCTACCTCGTTAAAGGTAGTGAGCATGGCCGTTTCGTTTTTCACAGCTACCAGTCGGCGGGCAATGGTTCTACGCAGCGACGTCATTTTTTCACGACGCTGGGCGCGCTCACCCGTCATGACGGGGGCGGGTGCCGGTGCGGCTGCTGGTTTAGCGGCAGCAGGTGCTGGCGCGGGTGCCGACGGAGCGGGTTGTGCAGGCGCGGGCGACGCTTTCATCGCATCCTCTTTGGTCAAACGCCCTCCTACCCCCGTTCCTTGAACCTGCTGCGCCGAGATACCTTTCTCGTCCAGAATTTTAGCGGCTGCAGGCGATGGATGGTTTACGGCATAGCCGTTCTGCCCATTCGACGTCGTTTCAACAGGTGCTGGCTGCTGGGCAGCCGGCGCCGACGCTGGCTGCGAAGCTGGAGCAGCCGCCGTTGCACCCACTTCGATCTTGGCGATCAAGGCGCCAATGGCTAGTGTTTCGCCTTCCTGTGCTACGATACGCAGCGTTCCAGCGGCTTCAGCAGGCAGTTCGAAAGTTGCTTTGTCGGATTCGAGTTCGCACAGCACCTCGTCCAACGCTACCTGATCGCCATCTTTCTTACTCCAGGACGCAATGGTCACTTCGGTAACCGACTCGCCCACAGCCGGAACTTTCATCTCAATTACCTTCGTAGCCGCCGATGGCGCTGGCTGGGCCGGTTCTGCTACAGGCTGAAGAGCAGGGGTTGGATCGGCATTGGTCGCTGCTGGTTGGGCAGGCGCTGGTGCCTGGGCTGGTTCAGCTGAAGGAGCCGCCGGAGCCGCGCTTCCATCGCCATCGATGGTGCAGATGCTGGCCCCAATGGGCAGTACATCCCCTTCCTGCGCCAGGATATGTAATGTACCGTTGGCTTCGGCCGTCAGTTCAAACGTAGCTTTGTCGGAGTCGAGGCCACAGAGAACTTCGTCCATCTTCACCTGATCGCCTTCTTTTTTGTACCACGTACCGACGGTTACTTCGGTAATCGATTCCCCCACAGCGGGGATTTTCATGTCAACGGCCATATAACAGTTGGTCAGTTAGTGAGTCGGTCAGTTAATAAATCAGTTAAATGAGTCAGTTGGTGAGTTGAACAGTCGGTGAGTCAGTCTGCTAACTCACCGACTGTTCAACTCACCAACTGACTCATTTAACTGACCAGCTATTTTTTATTCGAAAGCTCTGCGAACGATATCAGCTTGCTCCTGCGTGTGCACTTTGGCATAGCCTGTAGCCGGCGAGGCCGCAGCACCACGCGAAATGACGCGCAACGTATAGGATGCGGCCGGGTTTTGACCTGCCATCACGCGTAGCAGATAGCCCCAGTAGCCCATGTTCTCGGGCTCTTCCTGAACCCATACCAGTTCGGCTTTCTTATACTGGCTCAGTACATCGTCCAACTGCTTTTTGGGCAGCGGAGCCAGTTGTTCCAGGCGAACGATGGCGACGTCGTCGCGTTGGTCGGCCTGTTGCTTATCGAACAGATCGTAATAGATCTTACCTGAGCAGAGCAGCACCCGCTTCACTTTCTTGGCCTGCGCATAGGAATCGCCCAGTACTTCCTGGAACGACCCTTTCGTAAGATCCTCCAGCGGAGATACACACTTTGGATGACGCAGCAGCGACTTGGGCGACATGACCACCAATGGCTTCCGGAAAGCCCACGCCAGTTGACGACGCATCAGGTGGAAGAAGTTGGCCGGCGTCGAGATATTGGCTACTATCATGTTCTGCTCGGCGCTGAGTTGCAGGTAGCGTTCGGGCCGGGCGTTGGAGTGTTCCGGGCCCTGGCCTTCGTAGCCGTGTGGCAGCAAGAGTACCACCCCGTTTTGAATACCCCACTTCGACTCGGCAGCAGCAATAAACTGGTCGATGATCAACTGGGCACCATTCGAGAAATCCCCGAACTGCGCTTCCCAGATAACCAGTGCGTGCGGGTTTGCCATGGCATAGCCATACTCAAAACCCAGTACACCGTACTCCGACAGCAGCGAATTGTAAACCTGAAACTTCTGCTGGTCGTCCCGGATAAAATCGAGCGATGAGTATGACTGGTTCGTATCTGCATCGTGCAGAACAGCATGGCGGTGCGAGAACGTACCGCGCTGCACATCCTGCCCGCTCAGGCGAACGGGTTTACCTTCCAGTAGCAGTGACCCGTAAGCCAGCAACTCAGCCGTGCCCCAGTTCACCATTTTACTGTCGGTCAGCATCGCCTGCCGGTCTTTCAGCAATTTATCGATCTGTTTCAGCGGCTTGAAACCTTCCGGAATTTTAACCAGGGCTTTGCCAATAGTTTCCAGCGTTTCGGGAGCCACACCCGTCTCGGGCGACTGGTCGAAATCCTGTGCTTCGGAGAAGCGCAGTTCAGCCCAGTCCAGATCCAGACGCAGCGGTTTGTACGGAATCTCTGCTTTCTGCTTCACCCGGTCGAGCCGGTCCTGCAACTGCTTTTTAAATTCCGTATCCATACGCGTTGCCAGCTCCGCATCTACATCGCCCCGCTCAATGAGCAATTTGTTGTAGAGTTCGCGCGGGTTGGCATGCTTGTCGATGATGTTGTACATCGTTGGCTGCGTAAATTTCGGCTCGTCGGACTCATTATGTCCATAGCGCCGGTAGCACACCATATCGATGAATACATCCCGGTTGAATTTCTGACGGAACTCAACGGCTAATTTAGCGCAGAATATAACCGCTTCCGGGTCGTCGCCGTTGACGTGGAAAATCGGGGCATCAATGATTTTAGCCACATCCGAGCAATAGATCGACGAACGGGCATCCTCAAAATCTGTTGTAAAACCAACCTGGTTGTTGATAACAAAGTGGATCGTTCCACCAGTTTGATACCCCGCCAGTTTAGCCATTTGTGTCACTTCATAGACAATGCCCTGACCGGCCACGGCGGCATCACCGTGAATCAGGATGGGCATGATCCGGGTAAAGTCACCGGCGTACTCTTCATCGGCCTGCGCCCGTACGAATCCTTCAACAACCGGGTTAACGGCTTCGAGGTGCGACGGATTCGGAGCCAGTTTCACGCTGATCTGTTTTCCCGATTTGGTTTCGGTCAGGCTGGCATAACCAAGGTGATATTTCACGTCACCATCGCCATGTACCTGCTCCGGTACGTTTCCTTCGAATCCGTCGAATACGGCTTCGTACGATTTGCCCAGAATGTTACAGAGTACGTTCAGCCGTCCCCGGTGGGCCATACCGATCATAACTTCCTCAACACCCATGTCGGATGCCTGGCTGATGATGGTGTCCAGCGCCGGAATAGTCGATTCGCCACCTTCGAGCGAGAAACGTTTCTGACCCAGGTATTTGGTTGCCAGGAAGTTCTCGAAAACGGTAGCTTCGTTCAGCTTTTCAAGGATACGCTTCTTCTCATCGATAGTAGGCGTAAATACCAGCGCTTCTTTCTCGATCTTGTTGCGTAGCCAGTTTTTCACATCCATTTCCCGGATGTACATATACTCGAAGCCGATATTGCCTGCGTAGATTTTCCGCAGCGACTCCATGATAGTGCGCAGTGTAGCTGGCCCGATGCCCAGAAGCTTACCCGACTCGAAGGTGGTGTCGAGATCGGCCTCCGTCAAGGCATAGTCGGGCAGGTCAACGCGAGGCTGCCGGTCTTTACGCGCTTTGAGCGGGTTGGTTTTCGCCAGCAGGTGACCACGAGACCGGTAGGCCTTGATCAGACTGGCTACCGAAACTTCTTTTTCGGCATGACTGGCATCGACTGGTTTAACAGCCTGGCCATTGGTTTTTGTAGACGCACCGTTGGCAGCAACGCCGTTCTGTGCTGTGGTGTTCGCTTTGTTACCGTTGGCGGTTTCACCGTAGGTTAACGAGAACTCAAATCCTTTGAAAAATTGCTGCCAGCTTTCGTCAACTAATTGAGGGTCTTGCTTATAAGACTGATACAATTGATCTACGTAAGCCGCGTCGGAATTGGCGATATATGAAAACTGGTCCATGACGAGGGCGCGTCGTTGTTTTGACTCGCAAAGGTAGCGTATAGGCTAAACACTTAGCCGTAAAAATTATGGTTTTTATCCTACTGTGTACTGGTTACGACACGATTACTCCTATAACAGCATTCGTGCCGGTTTGGTTGACCACTGTCTTTTTGTGAAAGAAGCTTCGTTCCCACCCGTAACAGGGGCCGCTTCAGGTCATTGAAAAAGCTGGTCGAAGGCCACTACTAGCCCCTAAAAAGTTAGGAAGAATGCCCCCGTTTAACCGTGGCCGCGTATATTTGAGGTTGAGACTGGTTCGTGAATTAACCCGTCTTTTATTAACCAAGCGAACTTCTCCGTAGCAACAACGTATGAACGTAGGTGCCAGTACCCCGCCTTCTGACCTGTCGTTTACTCAACGATGGCAACGTGCGTTAGGCATACGGCCTGACGAAGCCCGAACGGTCGGCTTGTTTTTCGTTCATAACTTCCTGCTGGGCATCGGTACGATTCTGGTCTATGTAGCGGCTAATGCCATTCTCCTCGAAAACCAGCCTGAAACCAGTCTGCCCCTCGCCTACGTGATGTCGGCAGTAGCGATGATTGCGGTTGGCAAGCTGTATGGGTACTATGAGCACCACCTGTTACTAAGCCATTTAGCCACACGGGTGCTGCTAACGGTTGTGGCCATGACTGTTGTGGTCGGCCTCTTCGTCGTATACGGCCACTCGGTAGCGGCTGCTGTAGCTATCATGGTCGGTTATCGGGTCGTCTATCTGCTCACGAACCTTGAGTTCTGGGGCGTGTCGGCGGTGGTGTTCGACACCCGGCAGAGCAAGCGGCTGTTCAGTGTCATCAGTTCGGGCGATATGCCTGCCAAAGCACTGGGGGCTATCCTGGCTGCTTTCGTACACGCCCATACGGGCATTCTGATCCTGGTACTGGTTGCGTTCGGCGCCTTCCTGGCCGCCTATTACGCGCTTCAGCTCACCGTACAATCCCACGAGGTTCACGCGGCCCACCGGCCAGCGCGGGCCGTTCGACGTGAGCCATCCCGGTTTGTAGGGCAACAGTTTGGCGGTAGTAACCTTATTTTTCTGATGTGTCTCAGTATGGCGGCTCTGGCAGCCGTTGCTATTGAAATCGAGTACAACTTTTTCATTAATGTAAAGCACCGGTTCCACGATCAGTCCGATGTGATCAAATATGTCAGCTACATACTGGCGCTGACTTACGGGTTGGCTATGCTGGTCAAGTTACTGCTGTCCGGCGCGCTGCTCGATAAATTCGGAGTACGTCGGTCGCTGTTGCTGTTGCCGTTGGTAGCGCTGGCAGGTCTGGTCGGTCTCATCGTGATGAACCGGGTCGGGGCCGAAGAAACCGTGCTGCTCGTCTATTTCTGTATCCTGTACCTTGTCTTCGAGGTCGTGCGCCGGTCGTTGTTCGACCCCGTGTTTCTGGTCCTGTTTCAGCCTTTATCGCCCCCGCAGCGGCTGAAAGGCCATACGCTGGCCAAAGGATTGTATGAGCCGCTGGGTCTGGGATTGGCCGGTCTGCTGATCTGGGCTATGCATAACCATCCTACCCTTGGGGTTTGGGTACCATTCGTCTGGCTCATGCTTTTGGGTGGTGCTTTTTACCTCCTGCGCAAGACCTACCGCCACTACATGCATGAGTTGAACGACGCTATTGGCCGGCGGTTCCTGGAACGCGATCAACTGGCGATGCCAACAGCCGCCAAAACGACCATGCTCCGGCAGCTCAACAGTGATAAAGTGACCGATGTGGTAGCCGCGCTGGGCTGGCTCGGTACCCATAGCCCCCGCGAGCTGACACCACAGCTACCAACGTTGCTGCTCCATCCCGATTCAACCGTACGGCGACGAACGCTGGCGTTACTGACCGATCATGACCAGGCCATTCCGGTTCGGCAGTTGACCCATGTTGCCCTGACCGATACAGAACCAGTCCTGCGCGAACAGGCTGCTTATCTGCTCGGTCGCCGGATCAGTGCCGAACCGGGCGAACTGGCACCCCTACTCAATCACACCGATCTAAGCGTGCGGCAGGGTGCCATCAGGGGGGTTCTGGAATTGAACCCCCGCGATCTGGCCGGTCGACACAGCCTGACCGGACTCATTAATAACCCGGAACCGCTACCCCAGCAAATTGCGCTGAAGCTAATTGGCGTGCTACAGCTCGTCGACTACGCATCGGTGGTCAACCAGCGGCTAAAGAGCCCGGATGCAACCCTGGCCAAAGCCGCCATTACAGCCGCCGGCCGATTGCCAGACCCGGAGCTGACCCGGTTTATGGTGGCTCACCTAACCGATACCCATATCGGCCGAACGGTGGTCAACGCCTTGAAAACACGTGGCGAAGATATCGTTCCGGCGATGCGGGCTGCGCTTGCCACCACAAATCGCCTGCTGACCGAACGCATTGCGGGTATCTGCGGCACGATCCGCACGGCCGAAAGCCGTCGTTTGTTGAACGAGCTGGCCAGTCAGGCGGACCTGACCATCCGGGGGGCAGCCTTGCGGGCACTTCGCCGGTTCCCCAACGAATCGGCCGACGATGTTCTGTTTCGGATTCTGCTGGACAACGAAATCTCACTGGCGCAGCGGCTCCTGCATGGTAGCCTGACCGATCCCGATCTGGCCGATACGCTCGATTATGAACTGACGGTATTGTTGCAGCGTCTGTTCGATGTGCTCACCCAGTTATACGATTCTGAAACCATCACCGGGGCACGGCTGGGCGTAGGCCATCCGGCTCGTGAGCGACGCGCCAACTCGCTCGAACTTCTAGACAACCTGATTCCCAGAAACGTTTACCAGACGATGCAGGTGCTCATCGATGACCTGCCCCTGCCCGAACGGGTACGGATGCTGGACGTTGAGCTTGGTCCCTTTGCAGAGCCGGAACCCATCCGGACATTTATTCTACGTACCGGCGAGACTGTTTTTTCGGCCTGGACTGTCAGTACCGTACTGCGCAGTTTATCGGCTGCCGATGCGTTGCTGGCCCGGCAATCACTACTATCCCAATCCCGTGCTTTCTCTCCGCTGCTCATGACGCATCCAACCGACAGTCAAAACCAGATTTCTGACTACGACCGCGTGCTGCTACTGGCACACACCAGCCTGTTTTCGCAAACACCCGAAAATGTGTTGGCCAGCATCACACCGATCATGAAGGAGGAAGCTTACCAGGCAGGCAGCACCATTTTCACAAAAGGCGACCTCGGCACGGGTATGTATGTTATTTACGCCGGTGAAGTCAGCATCCGTGATGGCAATACCGAACTGGCTCGTTTTGGTCGGGGTGATTTCTTTGGCGAGCTGGCGCTGCTGGATACCGAATCCCGGTCGGCTACCGCCGAAGTGAGTAGCGATGTACGGCTGTTGCGGCTGGATCAGGACGATTTTTTCGACCTGATGGAAGAGCGGGGCGAGGTGCTGCGCAGCATTGTCCGCAGCTTATCGGGCCGTATCAGGCGCCAGAATGAACTACTGGCCAAACAAACTACCCCGTCGCCAGCTACCTGACAACTGGCCGGGAGCCAATCGGTAAGTATATTTCCTCATCACGGAGATAACTGTATCTTGCGCATGCACATTCCATACTGAACCCTCCGTGGCCACGCATGAAATTTTCAACACCAGAAGGCATTGGAGCACTTATTTTGTGTGCTCTCAGTATTCAATACCTGCGTAAGTTTTTAGATACCCCGAATCGAACTCCCCGGTGGGATCAGGTGCTGAGGAAAGCCTGGGCCGGTGTGGGTATTCTGTTCGGGATAGGCGCTATTTTTGGGATAGACGATCTCTCGACCGGGTGGCTCTGGGCAGGCTTTGGTGCCATTATCGCCTACACCGTCTGGCTGATCAACGATTTCAAACCCGCCCGGACGCTGTTGCTGGCCGTAGGACCGTTCATGGTCATGGCGTTTCTGAGCGAGCTGATGAAGTCGGTAGTGCCAACCTTCCGGGAGGAGTATGATGACTACATCGGATCGGCCATGGCGTTCTCCGTTATCTGGCTCATCACGTTCATCATCATCGCAACGAGGCAGAAAAAAGCCCTGGCCAACGAATCGGTCGAACGCGAAAAGGAGGCCGAAAAGCGACGTGAAATCGAAGCCCGCAAAGCCGAACTGGAAGCACTGGTAGCCGAACGGACAGCCGAAATTACCCAGCAAAAAGAAGAACTGGAGCACGCCCTGGCAGAATTGCGAATCACGCAGAACCAGCTTGTTCAGTCGGAGAAAATGGCTTCTCTGGGCGAACTGACAGCGGGTATCGCTCATGAAATCCAGAACCCCCTCAACTTTGTCAACAACTTCTCGGAAGTGTCGGTCGAGTTGATCGACGAACTGGCCGATGAGCAGCAAAAACCGGAGCGCGATCCGGAGCTGGAAGCCGAACTCCTGGCCGACCTCAAACAGAACCTCCAGAAGATAACCCACCACGGCGGGCGGGCATCGTCCATCGTGCGCGGCATGCTCCAGCATTCGCGGGCCAGCAGCGGGCAACGCGAACCGACCGATTTGAACGCGCTGGCCGACGAGTACCTGCGGCTGGCTTACCATGGATTGCGCGCCAAGGACAAAACCTTTAATGCTACTTTCTCCACCGACCTCGACCCGTCGCTTGGCCTTATCAGCCTGATTCCCCAGGATCTGGGACGGGTGCTGTTGAACCTGTTCACGAACGCCTTTTACGCCGTTCAGCAGCGCCAGAAACAAGCAGGCTCATCAACGAGCCCAGCCCTTTACCAGCCTGCCGTTCGCGTGCAGACCCGCTGTGAGAACGGACAGGCCAGGATTATGGTGACCGACAATGGTACTGGTATTCCCGAAGAGCTTCAAACACGAATTTTTCAACCGTTCTTTACTACCAAACCTACTGGCGAGGGAACGGGTCTGGGCTTGTCGCTGGCCTACGATATTGTTACGAAAGGGCATAATGGTACGCTGCAGGTGGAGAGCCGGGAAGGCGAAGGCACCACATTTATTATCAAGCTACCAGCTTAACATGATTCTATCGGCCATCCCCTTGGTATCTTGCTACTTCTGGTGATCGTTCTGTTATGATAATACGATTTGCTCAACTGGTCTTACTGGTGGTATTGACAACGGCTTCGTTGCAGGCACAGCCGTCTGCCGACAGCCTGCGGGCCTGGCTGGCCACCCATCCGAAGGCAGATACAAATCGGGTCAACAACATGACCGCTCTTTCGGATGCCCTTCGTTCCGACGATTATATCCAGGCAATGCAGCTGGCGCATGATGCGCAGCTAATAGCGCAAAAACTGCATTACCCGCTGGGCGAAGCCAATGCCCTGTTTGCATTAGGAGTAGCGTATGGTGGCCGAACTGATTACGCTACGGCCGAGCAGTACCTGAGGCAGGCCCGCCAAAAGTTTGAGCAGCTAGGCAATCGGCTGGGTGTGGCGCGTGTAATGGGGCAACTAGGCTGGATTGATACCAACCGGGGCAATTATGTAGCCGCTCTTTCTACAGGCCTGCAATGCCTGAAACTGGCCAGGCAACTAAACGACCCGCTCCTGTTACGGCAAACAACAGGTCGGCTGGCCATGCTCTACAACCTGCTCGGTGACTATGAACAGGCATTGCGGTATTATACAGCAGCCCTCGACCTACACCAGCAGACGGGGCAGGAGTCGTCCATTTCCCGCCTGTTAAATGGTATAGGTGAACTTTACCGAAACCAGGGTGATCTCAAAAAAGCGACCCGGTACTATAATAAAGCGATCCGTTTGGCGCAACGCCTGGGCAACGAAGGGCTCCAGGCCGAAGCCGAAAGTAATCTGGCAGCCGTTGAAGTGCAGCAAGGCCATACGGAGCAGGCCTTGCAACTGGGCCGTCAGGCGTTACGGGTCATGCTGGCCAGGGGTGGTTATGAGGTCGTGTCCTGGACCTATACGGTTCTTGGTCGCGCTCACCTGCAACTGTCGGAAGCCGACAGCGCTATTTATTACGGCCGGCGTAGCTGGAACCTGAGTCGTCATATTGGCTATAAAGAAGTGACCCGCGATGCCAGCGACGTATTGGCAAAGGCCTACGCGCTAAAAAATAACTACCGGGAAGCCTACCGGTTTCGGGAGCTGAATGCTGCCTACAATGACACCCTGTCTGGCAGGCAGACCCAGCAGCAGTTGGCTCTATTACAGCAGAACACCCTGACCGCCGAACGGCAGGCTCAGGCAGCGTTGCAGGCAGAAGCCGATCGGCGGCAGCGCCAGTGGCTTGTCAGCGCGCTAATTGGTCTGGCCTTGGTGGGAATAGTAGCCATTGTATTATGGCGCAGCTACCGCCGACAGCAGCAGGCTAACGAACAGCTTCGACAACAACAGGCTGAACTGCAGGCGGCTCAGAACCAGCTTGTTCAGTCGGAGAAAATGGCCTCTCTGGGCGAACTGACAGCGGGTATTGCCCATGAGATACAGAACCCCCTCAACTTCGTCAACAACTTCGCAGAAGTCTCGGTCGAATTGGTCGATGAATTGATGGAGGAACAGCAAAAACCGGAGCGCGATACAGAACTGGAAACAGAGTTGCTCACCGATCTGGCGCAAAATCTTCAGAAAATCGGTCATCACGGACAGCGGGCTTCCGGTATCGTGCGGAGTATGCTGCAACACAGCCGTACCAGCACCGGTCAGCGCGAACCGACCGATTTGAACGCGTTGGCCGACGAGTACCTGCGGCTGGCTTATCATGGGCTGCGGGCTAAGGATAAAACTGTAAATGCCGAGCTGATTACAGATTTCGACCCGGCCGTGGGCAAGATCAACGTGGTTTCGCAGGATATTGGCCGGGTATTGCTTAACCTGTTCAACAATGCGTTTTACGCGGTACAACAACGGCAGAAAAATGGGCAGCAGGATCAGTCTTACAGGCCCACGGTAGCCGTACGGACCAAACGTACAGGCTCTACCGTGGCGATTCACATTACCGATACCGGTACGGGCATGCCTGACCTGGTAAAGCAGAAGATCTTCCAGCCTTTCTTTACCACTAAGCCCACAGGCGAAGGTACTGGCTTGGGCTTGTCGCTGGCCTACGACATCGTTACAAAGGGGCATACAGGCTCGATGACCGTTGAAAGCCGCGACGGAGAAGGCACTTCGTTTGTGATTACACTGCCTGTCTGACAAGCTTACTTAGTGACTAAACGAGTTATCTTTGACGAACTTGACCAATATGAAAATTTTAGTTGTTGACGACGAAATCGACGTAAAAGACCTTTTCGAACAACGATTCCGGCGGGAAATCCGAAACGGAGAATTTGAACTGGCGTTTGCCAATTCCGGGGAAGACGCTTTAGCCTATCTTGATGGTCATGCCTCCGAGATTATCCTGATCCTGTCGGATATCAATATGCCGGGTATGAGCGGATTTGAACTCCTGCGGCATATTCGCTCTGGTTTCAACGCCCCTCCACCACCCATTGTCATGATGATTACAGCCTATGGCGATCCCCAGTCGCAGCAACAGGCCGTTGACTTGGGGGCCAACGATTTTCTGACGAAACCGCTCGATTTTGCGGTTCTGAAACAAAAACTTCGCAGCGTAGTATGAAGGCTAAAATACTGGTCGTCGACGACGAAACCGACCTCGAACTGCTGATCAAACAAAAATTCCGACGGCAGATTCGGGAAAAGAAATACGAGTTCGTATTCGCCAACGACGGCGAAGAAGCTCTCCTTGTTCTCGAACAGCACCCCGATATCGATATGGTCCTGACCGACATTAATATGCCGGGTATGGATGGGCTGACGTTACTGGTCAAATTGCATGAGACCAATCCGATGCTCAAATCGGTCATCGTCTCGGCGTATGGCGACATGGATAACATCCGCACCGCCATGAACCGGGGCGCATTCGATTTCATTACCAAACCCGTTAATTTCGAAGATCTCGAGTTAACCATGCAGAAGACGATGGACTATGTGATCCAGCTTCGGCAGACGTTACAGGCCATCAAGGAAAACGACATTTTGCGCATGTACGTCGATGAGTCGGTGTTGGCCTTCATGAGCCGGGCCGAATTTGAAACCTCCCTCTCGGCCAGCGAGACGGTGCAGGCAACGGTCATGTTCATCGATATCTGCGGCTTCACCGCCATTGCCGAGCGGGAATCGGCCGATACCGTCGTGAAGTTGGTAAACCGCTATTTCGACGTAATGGTCAAAGAAATCATTGCCCAGAGTGGACATGTCGACAAGTTTATGGGCGATGCTGTCATGGCCGTTTTCCGGGGCGAGTATCACCTGGACCGCGCCATCGAAGCGGGTCTGGGTGTTCGGGGGCAGATAGCCACGCTCGAATCGTCCTTGCCCAACCATCCCGATTACCACCCACAAGTGGCCATTGGCATCAACACCGGCGAAATGGTCTCGGGTAATATTGGCTCCCGCACGCTCCGACGTCTGGATTATACCGTTATCGGTGATGTCGTTAACATGGCCCAGCGGCTCCAGACGGTAGCCCGTCCCGGTCAGGTTGTTATCAGCGAACTGGCACAGCAAAACATAGCCGAATCATTCACCTGCGAACGCATCGGCGAAGTGACGCTCAAAAATAAATCGGCTCCGGTTGTTATTTACAATGTGCTGGGATAAGCAGTCGATCGCCCGGCGTCGCTCTCCGGTGACGTTGTCATTCTGACCATCGTTGTGAAACCACTTCTTGTTCTAATTGCGGCTTTCGTGGTATCGATTCTGGGGTTATACCTCGTCACTGATCAGTGGAACATGATCTTGGCTGGCAACATGGCCATGTCGGCTATGCTCCTGTTTACAGCTATGGGGCATTTCGTCTTCACGAAGGGTATGACTATGATGTTGCCTGATGTCATACCGTTCAGGACAGGGCTTGTTTATCTGACCGGTGTACTCGAAGTAGCCGCAGCCATTGGGCTCCTGGTTACTTCGAGCCGGGAAACAACGGCCATTTTGCTGATCCTCTTCTTTGTGTTGCTGTTACCAGCCAACATCTATGCAGCCCTGAAGGGCATAGATTATCAGAAAGGCACCCATGAAGGGCCAGGTTTGAGCTACCTGTGGTTTCGTGTGCCCCTTCAATTGTTATTTATTGGCTGGACGGGCTACTTTGGCCTTTAGGCCGCCTAATGCCTGTCCAGAATGGCATTCATTCATAGAAAGGGGTGCATCACTGTTTCAACACTAGTGCCAGCAGTTCAGTCGTCAGCGCCATGACGCCGAAAAAAATTGCCAGGCGGACATGCTCCGTCCGGTACAATAGCAGGGTGGTGAGGGCGAAAAGGGTTAGCGCAAATAAAGAGCGGTAGAGAGGTTCTAAGCGATAGGTAGACCGCGGAGCCGCGAATATGCCCCATAAGGTAATGGCCACCAACGGCAAACCAACCGCAGCCACGTATTTTCCATAAGGATGAGTGCTGACTTGAAAGCCAGCATATCCCAATGACACGAACATGCTTAATTCGACCAGGAAATAGAGTAGCTGATTGAGCCCCTTGATGAACTGCATGGGTTTAAGGGAAGTTTATCCTCGCGATTTCCTGAAACGACAAGGAAGTTAGTTTCATGAATATAAGGGCTTTGGACTGATCTAACGTTTCTGCTTCACTTAGCGTCTTCAACAGCCTTCGTCAATCCTCGGCCAGTGTCCGGGAGATATTCATGCGGTAGACGCCCAGGGCGGGTAAGGCCGCAGCCAGTAATCCGATCAGGACAGCAACGCCCAACAAGACCCATTCTTCGGGCAGGATACTGAATTGCGACAGGTCGTAATGATACTCCGACGAAACTGTTGAGGAAAAAAGCCAGAGGCCAATCCGGCTGAGTACCACACCCAATCCAAATCCAATCAGGGCCAGCACTAACCCTTCGAGCAGCAGCATACCGAACAGTTGAGCCCGGGTGGCTCCCATCGATAGCATCAGGGCCATTTCATAGCGCCGTTCTTTCAGCGAGTTGTAGAGCGAAACGAACACGCTGATCCCCGAAATGAGCATAATGGCAATGGCCAATCCCCGGAGAGTGTCAACGCCCACACCCAGTAATGAGAACAGCCGGTTTATCTCAATATTAGGTAAGGCGGCCTGTAGCTTTGAATTTGTATTGATGCCTCGGGCCAGCATCATTCCCATGGGGTTCCGAAACTTAACGAGCATACTGGTAATCTCACGAGGTTCTTCTTCGTGCGCTTCCTCCCCTTCATGAACCTCCGCATCGTGGTCATCTCCCTCCACACCCGGCCCGGCTGCGGCCGCTGCGCTACCGTGTCCATGTTCGTGGATGGCCCAGACACTCGACACGGGCGTTAGAATTAGCTGGTCTGTAACGGTATTGGTAGCCTTCAAGAGACCAACGACTTTGTACTTCGTGTTGGCATGTTCTTCGCCATCCTGATCCAGTCCATGTGAACCGCTGAACGTATCACCCAGTTTCAGCCCGGCTCCCTCGGCTACCCGTGGCCCGATAACAACCTCCAGATCCTGCTGAAATAAACGCCCCTGCCCAACAGTGGCCTCGAAATGATCCAGGTATTTTTTGTTCGTACCCACAATTCGAAACGACTTGTAGTTGTCACCCATAGCCAGCGGAATTGCGGTTTTGATCATGGGGTTACGAGTGAGCCGTTCAGCCTCGTCGATTGGAATATTCCCAACCGGTGAATCGATCTGGTAAATGCTGGACAGGATCAGCTGCAGCGGGCTTCCTTTAGCCCCCACCACCATATCGATACCTTTTATATTCTTCCGAAACTGATCGTCCAGTTGCTTATTGAGGAGCAGCAACAGCGAAATGATCGTGATACCGAACGTCATAAGCAAGCCGCTCAGAAAACTGCTCAGGGGTTTGTCGGTCAGGTTACGCCAACTGATTTGAAACAGGTTCATCGTTTTCTTGAGTTCATGTAGCCTGGACGGCCACGTCCGGGTAATTGGCAGGTTTGCTCCCGGACGTGGCCGTCCAGGCTACAGTATACCCACGCTTCGTTTCTTTTCTAATTCGATAACTGATGCCGAATAGCCTGGAGAATTTCATCGCCCCCCTGCCCCAGTATACGCTCAGCCAACTGGTGACCTATAGTCTCTGCCTGAGCAACCGGCCCGACAATCGTTTCACGCAGCAGCTGCTGGCCGTCAAGATCAATCAATCCACCGGTCAGGCTGATCTGGTCGTTGATATTGGTCGCCAGCGCAAAGACGGGAATACTACATCCCCCCTCCAGCCGACGCAGAAAAGCCCGTTCTGCTTTCAAAGCGCCTTCGGTGGACTCGTGGTTGGTCAACTGGCGAATGGCGTTCAGCTTACCGATGGGCAATGTATCGGCCGCTTCGATGGCGACGCTCCCCTGCCCTACAGCAGGCGTAAAATCTTCGATGGGTAAATATTCAGCAATCAGGTCATCATAGTGCATCCGGTGTACCCCGGCATACGCCAGTAGCAGGGCATCGCACTGACCATCGTCAAGCTTGCGCAGGCGGGTTTGTAGATTTCCGCGCATGTCGACAACCTTTATGTGTGGGCAAAAATGCCGCAGCATGGCCACCCGGCGGGTCGATGATGTACCCACTACGAACGGCTGCCCGCTGGTGAGCGACAGCGTCGTATTTCGGCTAACCAGTACATCGTTAACGCGCTCCCGCTCAGTAAACGCAATGATGCTGAGATCCGGAGGCAGCGTCGACTGTAAGTCTTTGGCACTGTGGACGGCAATGTCTATACTGCCGGAGCGAAGCTGATCTTCCAGTTCCTGCGTAAAAACACCTTTACTGCCAATCTTGGCCAGCGACCGATCGAGTACCAGATCGCCTTTCGTCTCAATGAGAACCAGTTCTGACGTCAATCCGCCCGCTTCCAGGCATGTTTGTATGTGTTCAGCCTGCCAGAGCGCCAACCGGCTGCTTCGCGTTCCAATCTTGATGTGCATAAGGGAACAAAGGTACGATGGGATTGTGATCAAAACAGCCTTTATGCTGTCTAACCACGCGTTGAACGCTGTGGAATGTTAACCCCACAAAGACCAGAAATACCAACACCCAATTTCCACAATACCACCTGGCCTTTATGGCAGCTAAAGGGTGTTTTATAGCACTCATTGTGTCAAAAAGGCATTTGCGTTTAAATTTTAACGAAAATAACCGACACGCTGGCGGGGAATTTTTGCCAGTTCAGGTTAGGCACGAGGTTTGTTTATAGTGTATTACTTGAACAGTAAACAGCAACTCCTATGAAAGATATAGAAAACGTATTTCAGGGGACAGGCGGTCAGGTTGATCTGCTTAATACCCTGTATGGCGGTTCGAGCCAGACGACGATGAAAGTAGCGCGTGAAGATGAGCGACTCGTCATCAATTTGTCGGCACCTGGCGTCAGTGCCAACTCGTTTAATGTGTTGGTAGAAGGTAACAAACTTGTTCTATATACATTACTCGTTAGTACATCCAACCGGCAGATCGAAGATGGTAGTAGCCAACGACTGGCGGTACCTATGTTTCTTCGGGTATTGGATATCCCATCCTTTGTTGATGCCGATCAGATTGAGGCCATTCATGAGCACGGCCGGGTGATGGTAACGCTTCCTTTTAAAGACGAAGAACATCTGCATCGGCGGATCGATATCAAAGATTTATTTTAAGTCTGACTCCCGCCGGGAATCTCGGTGGGGGTTTTCCATCCGGAGTCATTATTGACTCTGTAGCCTATAGATCAGAGTAAAGCTACTTCTACGGAAGTGGCTTTTTTTGTTTATAGCTGGCGGTGTAACGGGAAGGCTATACGACGTAAAACCCTGACAATCAGGTTTATTTATATTTTTTAGAACTATTTCAAGAACTTATCTTCGCGCCTTTCCACAACATACTGATTGCGTACAGGTTAACTATGTAGCCATTGGTAGCATCCTCACCGTGTGGCTATATACGACTTGCACAAGTGTCAATAACGCCTAATTTTGTTGGTACGAAATTCAGTCATTTTCTTTAGCGAACCCAGTGTCAAAGCTGGCGATCACGATAAAACACTTTCCCAATATGGTACAACACGATATAGTAGAGCCGATTCTTCAGGAAGACAAAAACCGCTTTGTGCTGTTCCCAATCAAACATTGGGACATTTGGGAGTATTACAAGACCCATGAGGCTTCGTTCTGGACGGCAGAGGAAATCGACCTTGCTCAGGATATGACGCACTGGAACGGACTCAACGACGGAGAACGGCACTTCATCTCGCACGTACTGGCTTTCTTTGCCGCTTCTGACGGAATCGTAAATGAAAACCTGGCCGTTAACTTCCTCTCTGAAGTGCAGTATGCCGAAGCTAAATGCTTCTACGGTTTCCAGATTATGATGGAGAATATCCACTCGGAAACGTATTCGCTGCTGATTGATACCTACATCAAGGATTCGGTCGAGAAGGACCGGCTACTTAATGCTATCGACACGATTCCCTGCGTTCAGAAAAAAGCGGAATGGGCGTTGCGCTGGATCGAAAACGGATCGTTTGCCGAGCGGCTGATTGCTTTTGCAGCCGTAGAAGGCATTTTCTTCTCTGGTTCGTTCTGCTCCATCTACTGGCTCAAGAAGCGGGGGCTGATGCCGGGCTTAACCTTCTCTAACGAATTGATCTCCCGTGATGAAGGGCTGCACCGCGATTTTGCGTGTATGCTCTACACCGATCACATTCAGAATAAAATGCCGGAGTCGGCCGTGTACGACATTATCCGTAACGCCGTTGAAATTGAGCAGGAGTTCGTAACCGATGCGCTGCCGGTGTCACTGATCGGGATGAACGCCGACCTGATGAAGCAGTATATTGCTTTCGTAGCCGACCACCTGCTCACGACGCTTGGCCTCCGCAAGATATACAACGTATCGAATCCATTCGATTTCATGGATATGATCTCGTTACAGGGTAAAACCAACTTCTTTGAGAAACGAGTGGGCGAATACCAGCGTGGTGAAGTAATGGCCAAATTCAAAGCCATGAAAGCACAAGCTACCCAGGGCGACTCGGCCGAAGCGCCCGTTGTCGTTGAAGAACCGAAAGGATTTGTATTAGACGCTGACTTCTAGAAATAGATTTCCCGCTAAACGCAGAAAGCCCCGAATTCGGGGCTTTCTGCGTTTAGCGGGAAAATAGTATCCCTATCAGCGATCTCGGAACCATTTATTACTCGAAACATGACTGATTATCAAGCGCCAAACAGTAACTTTTTTCTGGCGTTACGGCTTTATTTGCATCCTTTGTATTAAATCTCCATTCACTCACTCGACGTACTATGTTTTCTTGCTTATTCATACATAACACAGTAGGCTATACCCATTAGCTCACTACTGGCTCCGTTCTTATTCGCTACCCGGAGAAACTGGCCAACGGTCAGACTCAATGGTACACCCATGCTCACTCCCCTCCCCGGCATCGTTCAACCGGTTGAGCCTATATCGAGCTTCCATTCAGAAGCCCAGCCCTGGCCAGACGTTACCAGGAGTACGTACCCAAAAGCGGGTAAGTGCTCCTGTGGCTTTTGTGTCCGGCACAATTTTCCTTTTCCATTGGCCCCAGCCTGCGACTTTCTTCTCCATCTGGTTTGAACCAGCCCTACACCAGAGAAGCAGTTTCTGCGTCCATTCGGGTAAATGACTTTATCAGCTAGTTCTGGTGACGTCTTTACCAAGGGACAGTCGTATTTGAATAGAATAAGAATGTACATATGATTAATAGACAAAAAAAATATGATTCGTTCCGTATCGAGTTATACCGCTTCATTATCTCCGCCCGGATTGTTCTCACACTCTCACTGGTTACAACTATAACAGATTTACAAGCCTATCACCCTGATTCTCTACGGCTTCCCCGAACGCTACCCGTCTGGACTGTCCAACCCCTATCCGATTCGACAAGCCGTCACCCGCTACAAGGCTGGCTGGAAGTTGGTGGACTAGCCTCTTCGTCGGGCACGACCCCGTTCTGGCTCCAGGCAAATCAATTCGGTACAATCCCCGAAGCCACACCAGCAGCCCTGGTGCGGGCAGGCCTTAGCCGTGGTTATCGCCTTCCTGTGGGTAGAAAACTGCCCAAAGTCGATTGGGGATACGGTTTCGAACTGGTAGGACAAGGTATTTCCCGAAACCAACTGATCATACCTGAACTATACCTGAAGGCCCGATTGGGTATATTCGAAGTGTTCGGCGGTCGACGCAGGCAGGTTATCGGTCTGGTTGAAAGCGCCCTCTCGTCAGGATCTTTTATCTGGTCGGGTAATGCACTACCCATGCCCCGGGTTCAACTGGGCATACCAACGTATACACCCCTTCGGTTTACGAAGAACTGGATTGCAGTCAAAGGATTTTACGCCCATGGCTGGTTCGGCAATACGCCTTACGTTACCGGGTCGTACCTGCACCAGAAAGCCATTTTTTTTCGGCTTGGGCGCGACCAGTCACGCATCCGGCTATATGCCTCATTTAACCACCAGGCGCAGTGGGGTGGCTACGCTCCTTTCCTGGAAAGCGACCCAACCAGCTCATTTGGCGGTCAGCTGGCCAGTAGCTTCGAAGCTTATGCCAATGTGGTGCTACCACTAAAAACCGAAGCGCTGAAAAACCGGGCCAAGTTCACGACCTTCGATCAGAACCGGGTCGGTGATCACCGGGGGTCGGCCGAAGCTGCGATCGAGTACCGGGGGAAAACATGGTCTCTTCTGTTCTATCAGCAACACTTTTATGACCTGGGTCGCAAACTCTACAACCTGCGCAACATTGAAGATGGCCTCTATGGCATCAGGCTGGAAAACAAACGACCTAAGGCAGGAATCCAGGAAGTGATTGTCGAGTTATTCAATTCCGGTGGCCAGGGCTATATGCAGTTCGGCCGGACGCTGGGGGGCGAACCGGAGAACTACTTCCTCAACGCGCAGTATCCCGACGGCTGGTCCTATAAGGGGCGCACACTTGGCACACCGTTTATTACGCAGGCCAGTGCCAGTAATTCCAATCTTCCCAACATTCCTTTCAGTGGCTTCACGGCAACCAATGAGCATATTACTGGAAATTATGCCATCAACAACAACCGTGTCTGGGCTTTATACACCGGTTTGCGGGGACAGGTAGGCAGGCGATGGGGGTACCAGATCAAGGGATCGTTCAGCCGGAATTACGGCACGTTCACAACACCCTTTCCCGGCGGCACCAACCAGTATTCAACACTCACATCGCTATCCAGAACAATGCGATTTTTACAAGGGTCCACCCTGCTGATGTCAGTCGGCTACGATCAGGGGAAATTGCTGGCCAGTTCTCAACAATACGGTGGTTACGTAGGCATCAGAAAAGAATGGGGCACACGCTTATGACAACGCTGACCCGACCAAAACGCACAAGGATGTGGAGCCTGCTCATTGGGGGCGGCCTGCTAAGCCACTGGCTTTTCTACGAGTTGTTGAGAGAATGGCTCAATGGACTGCAAACCATCACCGGCCAAAGTACCGATATGGCTCAGATCGGCTGGTCATCGGCTGTGCTGGGAATCTGGCTCTACGGAGCCGTTCGCTTTCTACAGACAAGATGCCGGTAGCTATGGTTTAGGAGTTTTCTTATCAACTAAAGCCATGATTGGCAGCAAGCGCTGAAACAAAAAATGCCCCGATTCGGGGCATTTTTTGTTTGACTCTGTACCAGGAGCGGGAGTCGAACCCGCACGGGCTTGAGGCCCACAGGATTTTAAGTCCGGCGTGTCTACCAATTCCACCATCCCGGCATTTACGAAAAAAGCACCGATGGTCGGTGCCTTTTCGTGGAGCGAAAGACGGGGTTCGAACCCGCGACCTCGACCTTGGCAAGGTCGCGCTCTACCAGCTGAGCTACTTTCGCATTAACCATCTCGCCGTTGATTGAGCGATTTGTGGATGCAAAGGTAAGGTGTTTTCGACGTTTGTCAAGTCCTCGGTCTGAAAAAATTTTAGATAGCCCTCTCTGCGCAACGCTAAAAACTGATTACGAATGGGTTATAAGCGCAATATTTTTAAAACGAGTCAGGTACCCGATACCATTGAAAATGTAGAAAAACCACGTTCTGTTGTACTTATTTGCATAACTTTCGCTTTAACACCTGGTTATAGGTACGGTAACCGGTGTTCAAAGCAGCTCTATTCATACCGGTGAATTACCCCCACAATGAGACAACATTCCAGCGCATATATCAATAGCATCGGTACGGCGGTACCTGCTTATTCGTCTACGCAACAGAAGGCAGCTGAATTCATGGCCGATGTACTTCAGCTTGATGAACGCGATAGCCGTCGGTTAATGGCCCTATACCGGCATACGCGTATCGACCGCCGTCATACTGTTCTGGCAGATTATGTACGCCCCAGGGAGGAGTATACTTTTTATACGAACTCGCCGGGCATGGAGCCCTTTCCGACCGTGGGCCAGCGGATGCGCCTATATCGGCAGGAGGCCGTGCCCCTGGCGCTGAAGGCAATCAGGGATTGCTTTGCTACTTATCCCGCTTTCGATCCCCAAACGATTACGCACCTGATTACGGTTAGCTGCACTGGCTTGTATGCCCCGGGTCCAGACATCGAACTCATTGAAGCGCTTGGCCTGCCTACAACGACGCAACGGCTGGCCATAAACTTCATGGGTTGCTATGGTGCCTTCAACGGGTTAAAGACGGCGGATGCAATCGTGCGGGCAGACAGGGAAGCTAAAGTGCTGGTCGTATGCGTAGAACTCTGTACGATTCATTTTCAGAAGAAAAACGAGACGGACCATCTGCTTTCCAACGCGCTCTTTGCTGACGGTTCGGCAGCGGTAATTGTCGAAGGTGAACCACGCCCAGATCAGGCGTTTCGATTACGCTCCTTTTATTGCGATCTGCTGCCAGAGGGCAAAGAAGCTATGGCGTGGCATGTCAGCGATTTTGGTTTTGAGATGACGCTGACTTCGGCCGTACCAACGTTTATTCAACAGGGTATTGGCCAGCTTATGGAACGGCTTCTTAACCAATGTCAGCTCACACTGGATGACATTGGTCAGTATGCACTGCATCCGGGAGGACGGCGCATTCTGGAGGTTATCGAGCAGCAACTGGGCATAACGGCCCATGACGACCGCCACGCCTACGAAGTGTTGCGTCAGAACGGCAACATGTCATCGGCAACGGTGTTATTCGTGTTGAAAGAAATATGGAATGAGCTGGCTACCGGTGAGGCAACCATCCATCCTGAGCGGCCCAACATTCTTAGCTGTGCATTTGGACCGGGACTGACACTCGAGTCGATGGTGCTGGAAGCCGTCATGGCCGAACCGGAATACGCTAGCGTAGAATCTTCCAGCGCATCAGCCCAAGTTTTGTGAGCATGTAGAATAAGGAGGTCTTCAACACACCTAGCCCATAAATAGAACTCCGGGTGAAGTTAATGGAGGAGGCCTCCTCGAAGTATTTGGTTGGGCAGGTTACCTCAGCAATCTCGTAACCTTTGTAGAAAATCTGCGCAATCATCTCGTTATCGAAGATGAAGTCGTCGGAATTATGGGTAAAATCCAGACTCCGTAGCACTTCGCCCGAGAACGCCCGGTACCCGGTATGGTATTCAGACAGTTTCTGGTTCATCATCAGGTTCTGCGTAAACGTCAGAAAGCGGTTCGCGATATATTTATACATCGGCATTCCCCCTTTGAGTGCACCTTTGCCCAATATGCGGGATGCAAACACCACCGGATACAGCCCATTGCCGATAATAGTAATCATAGCGGGTAGCAACATGGGTGTATATTGATAGTCGGGGTGAAGCATAACGACAATGTCGGCCCCGAGTTCGAGTGCTTTGGCGTAGCAGGTTTTTTGGTTACCACCATATCCTTTATTTCTATCATGGCGAATAACGTGGCGGATGCCTAACTGCCGGGCTACATCGGCTGTGTTGTCAGGACTGGCATCATCGACCAGAATAACGTCATCGACTAAATCAAGTGGAATTTCGCGGTACGTACGCTCAAGCGTGAGGGCAGCCCGGTAGGCGGGCATCACCACAATAACTTTTTTACCATTAAACATGGTTCAAAACTACTGCCCATCTACCATTATGCCAATAATTTGGATAACAAACATCATCGGTTTGGTATATTGAGCGTAGTTTTACCTAACTAATTCAACTATTCGGGCAGGATAACGTTATTTTTTTATCCTAGTCAACAGCTTATGCTTACCAGCGAAACTACTTTTTTTCTGGCCTTCGCGGCCTTTGTGCTTGTTGTAATGGTTCTGGACCTTGGCGTTCTATCCAAGAAGAAGAGCCATGTTGTTCACTTCAAAGAAGCAGCCATCTGGAGCGCTATATGGGTAGCTCTTTCCGTTGCCTTCTATTTCTTCCTCAAGAATTACGGCTACCTGGTCCACGGTATAACTACCATGGCTCACCTACAGGAGGTTCAAACCCAATACGCTGACCATGTCAGTTTAATTCCTGGCGACTTTGCGGCCAGTCTGAGTGCTTTTCAGGCTAATATGGCGCTGGAATATATTACAGGCTATCTGGTTGAATACTCGCTCTCGGCCGATAATATCTTTGTGTTCATCCTGATTTTCAACTCGTTTGGCGTGCGGGAGCGCTATTACAAGAAGATTTTAGTATGGGGTATATTGGGGGCTATCGTTCTGCGCTTCGTCTTTATTTTCCTGGGTTCAGCGTTGCTACAACGCTTT
Source organism: Spirosoma utsteinense (assembly GCF_014282275.1). GTDB lineage: Bacteria > Bacteroidota > Bacteroidia > Cytophagales > Spirosomataceae > Spirosoma > Spirosoma utsteinense. Next base: position 104,989 of record NZ_VFIA01000004.1, on the reverse strand, counting down.
GAATGGATCATCTATATTTTTGGCGCGTTCCTTGTCTACACCGGCGTTCAGTTATTCTTCCAGAAAGAAGAAGACGAGAAAATTGAGCCCAGTACCCATCCGGTGGTGCGCTTTGCCAGTAAATACCTGAACGTGTACAAGCGTAATGTTACAGACAACTTTTTCATTCGTCGGAAATCAGACCGCAAGCTATTCGTAACCCCATTGTTTCTCATTGTCATCGTTGTGGCCTTTACCGATCTGATCTTTGCAGTCGACTCGATCCCAGCCATCTTCTCGATTACGAAAGACCCGTATATCGTCTTTTTCTCAAACGTATTTGCCATCATGGGCTTACGGTCGATGTTCTTCTTCCTATCGAGCATCATCAGCCAGTTCCGCTTCCTGAAAACGGGGCTGGCCGTTCTGCTCACGTTCATCGGTGTTAAGATGCTGACCGAACATTGGCTGGAAGCACTGGGCTTTAAACCGGTTTACTCCCTGTATATCATCATCGCCATTCTGGGTGTGAGCATTCTGGCGTCCTGGCTGATACCCGAGAAAAAAAAGGAGGCTGAATTGCAGAATCAGGAATAGGCGGATAAAGTCTTTCTAAGCCTGTGAAATGCTTTAAACAGCATAGTGGCACGACTACCCGTTTGTAGTCGTGCCACTATGCTTAACAGAGGTTGTGCCTACCGTAACGGATCTGGCTACCCTACACGTTATACGTCTGTCCCCGTTTGTAAATCCTGTGAAAATTCAGCAAGACCGCTTGGTGGTCCCGTCAACTGTTCTCCGTGCCTTTCGCCGACGCCTGACCAACCTCAGCAGCCGTAATCGGTCGTTGGTGCTGACCAGCCTTCCGGCGGGTCAGTTTCTGGATCTTCATGACACTGATTTTCTACTTAACAAACCATCCTTCAGCCTCATTGCCGACCTCATAAGCCGCAAAGTCTCTGTTCCGCTATGCGAGGTGCTCGATCCCCGTCAGGAGCGTAGTAACGAAGTCAGTCGGAAACTTCGGCGGATCGATCGAACGGCGCGGTTTATTGAGGAAGAGCGTGGCACCGAAGACCTGTATGTTGGCTGGCCTTTCGTACGGGGCAAATTCATGGATGGTACCGTAGTGCATGGCCCGTTGCTGTTCTTTCCGGTACAAATTCAGCAACAGGGGAAATTCTGGAAGCTCTGTCGCCGGGGCGATGAACTGGCTTTCCTCAACCCCACACTGGCGCTTGCCTACAGTCAGTTCAGTCAGGTAAAACTTTCCGATACCGTACTGGAGAAAACAGTGGATGACTTCGACAAAGATCCGCTGGTATTCCGTACCCAACTCTATGAATGGCTTAAGGAAAGCCCGCTCGAAATAAACTTCAACCGTGACGTTTTCGCCGATCAACTTCATTTCTTCGATAAGCAAAGTACCAAAAGCCTCGATCAACTCGAACGTACCGGCGAGTTGAAACTTTATCCAGAAGCGGTATTGGGTATTTTTCCGCAGGCCGGGTCGTACCTCGTTCCGGACTATGATACGCTGATCGAAGAAAGTACTTCGGTAGCAGCCGTCGATACGAACCCGGAGGCAGACCTGCCGGCACCTGAGCCCGAAATCCCGGCACTCCTTCCTGAACGGTTTATCCATACACCCTTGCCGCTCGACGCTTCGCAGGAGGTGGCGGTACGAGCCGTTAAATCGGGACAATCGATCGTCGTACAGGGTCCACCCGGCACCGGTAAGTCGCAGCTCATTGCTAACCTTATGGCCGATGCAGCTGCGTCGGGTAAACGTGTGCTGCTGGTATGTCAGAAACGAGCGGCCCTCGACGTTGTTCACGAACGGTTGCGTCAGGTTGGCATGACGCCGTTTATGGCGCTGGTTCATGACTTTCAGGACGACCGTCGGGCGCTATACGCACAAATTGCGGAACAGATTGAACAACTAGAGACCTACCGTCAACAAAACAACAGTCTGAACGCCGTCCTGTTTGAGCGGGACTTTGATTTGGAAAGCCGTCGTATCGACGATGCACTGGCAGACCTCAATGCGTTCAAACAAGCGCTGTTTGACACATCGGCCTGCGGCTTATCGGCTAAAGAGCTTTACCTGACCAGTAATCCGAACGAACCGTCCATTCCGCTACACGATATTTATCCACATTTCCACTTTTCCACTGTGGATAGCTTTGTTCGACGGCTGAGTGATTATGCCGCCTACCAACAACGACTCGACCTAGCTCATCCCTGGGCAGAACGGGTGAGTTTTGCCACGTTTACCACACGGGATGGAGCCCGGGCAGACAACGTACTACAGAATTGGTCAGAGACGGTGCAAACCGCTCAGCAGCAACTGAGCCGGCTTACAGACCATCCATTTTCATTAGCGGATTTGGCACTTTGGGCGTCAAGCAGTCATGAGCTGACAGCGCTGCTTGCCATTCTTGATACACCGGATTCGGAAGCGGTCTGGTCAATTGTACAAGTTCTGCGTACCAGCCCCCTCCATCCTGCCCGGCAACTAAACGAACCCGATCTTGATACGTTAGCTATGGCCTGGGATGAATCATTGACAGCTCCAGGGCCGGAGCTAATGCTGCAGCCGATTGAGCGGCCTGCTTTTAAGGCGTTACTAGCCGTTGCCAGGGCTGCCCGCCCGTCCTGGGTTCGCTGGCGCTGGTGGCAACTGACCGATCCAGGCAACAGTCAACTTCAGCAGGTGGCCGCAGCCAATGGGTTGACGCTGTCAGAAACAGACTTACAAACGCTTAGTGTAAAGATCGACAAACGTATCCGGCTGGAACAAATACAGCAGCAGGTAGAGCCCTTGCTGGTTGGGCTGGCTATTCCTGATGGCTTACGGCTTCTAAACCGCGCCCTGCACCTGAACAAACAAATTGATAGCCTATCAATCCTGCATCAGCTACCAACATCGGCCTGGGGAGAACACCTACGCTTTATGAACACCCTAAGCACAGTGGCTACTGTGGCAGAGAGTGTGCAAAAAAAACACAACGAGAGCCGTACTTACCTGACCGGCAAACAACTTGAGCGCATCTGGCAAACAAACGATTTTGCTGATATACTACGCCATTCACTCAGGCAGGACATAGATCTTCTGATCGAAGCAGACCTGCTTGAGACTGGTTTCTCCGCTACCGAAAAAGTCGTTATCGACCGATTGATTGCTATCGATTCCTCCAGGCAATCAGTGTCGGCATGGGCTGTAACGTTTCAGAATGCCCTTCGGCTGGCATGGCTTGATCATATAGAGCAGCAAAACCCACTCCTGCGAAGTGTGTCATCCCTCAGGATGGCTCAAACCGAACTGGCCTTACAAGAGAGCGTCCAACGGAAACAGGCCCTGAGCCGCGCTATTTTGCTGGTTAAATTACGAGAGCAAACCTATCGTAATTTAACCCTGAACCGGCTGAGCAATGTAGTCACCTACCGGGACCTGCTCCACCAGACAACCAAGAAACGAACAATCTGGCCGATTCGAAAATTAATGGAATCGTTTGCGGGTGAAGTGTTCAAGTTAATACCATGCTGGCTGGCATCGCCCGAATCGGTGTCGGCGATGTTTCCCCTTCAACACGACCTGTTTGACCTGGTAATTTTCGACGAAGCGTCACAGTGTTACGCGGAAAACGGAGTGCCTGCTATGGCCCGGGGCAAACAGGTTGTGGTTACCGGTGATAATCAACAGCTACGCCCCAGCGATTTGTACCGGGCCCGGCTTGACGAACCTGATGCAGACGAAGAAACCCCAATAGCTCTGGAAGTTGAATCCCTCCTTGAGTTGGCGGCTCAACAGCTTCCACAACTGTCCTTGACTGAACACTACCGCAGTCGTTCACTCGATTTGATTACGTTCTCGAACACGCATTTCTACCAAAACAAACTCGCGCTTCTACCCGCTTTTGATGATGCGAACGAGTCAGCCAATCATGGTCGGGCTATCCGTTACCTCAATGTACAGGGCACATGGCAGCAGCAGACAAACCCGACAGAAGCTACAGCCGTACTGCAAGTGCTGAATCAGGTGATCACAGAGTTGCCGGGCCGCACGGTGGGAATAGTGACCTTTAATTATCCCCAACAGCAGCTGATTCAGGATATGCTGGAGAACGAAGAAAATCCTGAATCTACGGGCGTCTTTCCTTCAGCAGACCAGCGGTCTGCCTTGCAACTCTTTGTAAAAAATATTGAGAATGTACAGGGCGACGAGCGCGACATCATCATTTTTTCAACCGGTTACGCTCCGGATGAGCGTGGCCGACTTGTTATGCAGTTTGGTAGTTTGACGGCCTCTGGTGGTCAGAATCGCCTGAATGTAGCCGTTACGCGAGCGAGGGAACGGATATATGTTGTCACGAGTTTATGGCCTCATCAACTCACTGTCGACGAAGCCGCCAATGAAGGGCCCAAATTGCTTAAAGCTTATTTACAGTATGCTCTTGATGTATCGGAGGGTCGCTTTCAGCCAAAACCGCAGACCAGCATTGGTTTACCGATGGGCAGAACGCTTAAAAACCAGTTAGCTGCTCACTATCCAAACTGGCATGCCGAACTTCCCTTTGCCGACTTAACCGTGAAAGAGGGTGAGATGTACCAATCGGTGGTATTGACCGACGATGATGCTTATTATCAACAATCGATCAAGCAGGCTCACGCTCACTTACCCACGGCGCTTACAGCCCGTCACTGGCCATTCCAGCGTATTTGGAGCCGACAGTTCTGGCAAACACAAAACCAAAAAAGACGCCCGGAGTAGCTACTCCGGGCGTCTGCGTTTATTCTTTCATCATACCCACGAACTGATCGAACAGGTACCGTGAATCGTGCGGTCCCGGCGATGATTCGGGGTGATATTGTACCGAGAAAGCTGGCTTGTCTTTGCGACGAATCCCTTCTATGGTTTTATCGTTCAGGTTAATGTGCGTCAGTTCAACGTTCGAATGATCCATCACCTCTTCTGCCTGAACCGCAAACCCGTGGTTTTGCGATGTAACTTCACAATGACCCGTAATCAGATTTTTAACCGGGTGATTTAACCCCCGATGTCCATTATGCATTTTGTAGGTAGAGATTCCGCTAGCCAGTGATAGAATCTGGTGGCCCAGACAAATACCGAATACGGGCTTCTCTTCATCCAGCACCTGTTTGACAGTCTCTACCGCATACGGCATAGCAGCCGGGTCACCGGGGCCATTCGCAATGAAATACCCATTGGGTTTCCAGGCAGCCAGATCAGCATAGGGTGTTTTAGCAGGAAACACTTTACAAAATACACCCCGCTCATTGAAGTTACTAAGGATGCTGCGTTTTACGCCCAGATCCAGTACGGCAACCCGCAGGTCGGCTTCCGGGTTACCTTCTTCATAAGCTTCAGTCGTACATACCTCCGACGATAGTTCAAGGCCAGCCATGTCAGGTACTTCATTCAGTCTGGCCAGTAAAACGGCTGGATCAAGTATCTCCGACGAAATGATGCAGTTCATTACTCCTTTCGAGCGAATATACCGCACCAACTGCCGGGTATCTACACCGTGGATACCAACAATGCCGGCGCGATCAAAATAGTCCTGTAACGAACCATCGGCCGTATAGCGTGAGTGAATATTGGAGAAGAAGTTGCAAACCATTCCCCGAATCTTCACGCCACTCGATTCCTGCTCGGCATTGTTCAGCACGCCATAATTCCCAATATGGGAAGTGGTGTTAATAATTACCTGGCCATAGTAAGAAGGATCTGTATAGATCTCCTGATAACCTGTCATTCCGGTGTTAAAACAGATTTCGCCACCGGCTGTACCAATTTTTCCAAGAGCCAGTCCCCTGAATACAGAACCATCTTGAAGAACCAACAAAGCTTCGGGTTGCTGTGTGTGTTTCATAAATGCGTTTTTGGTGAAAAAGCCTAAAAAAAAGGGCTAACCCTAACGGCTAACCCTCTTTTTATATGAATAACGATTCAGTCATTAACTCTGTTTCGTTTCGTCATTTGTTGATTCTTCCGACGCTGCGGGGGCTTCGTCAGTCGATGAATCGGTCGTTGCTTCAGCTACAGGAGCTTCGTCTACAACAGCAGCTACAGGAGCTACATCAGCAACTACAGGCGCGGCTGCGACTGGTGTTGCTTCAACTTCAGGAGCATCCGTTGCTTTAGCACCACCACTCCGGCGGCTACGACGTGTTTTGGTTGTTGCCGTTGCTTTATCAGCAGCAGCAGCCAGCAGAACTTCGTTAAAATCAACAAGTTCAATCAGGCAGGTTTCAGCATTATCACCTAACCGGTTACCCAGTTTAATGATACGGGTATAACCACCTGGGCGGTTTGCGATTTTATCGGCTACCACTCCGTACAATTCTTTCATCGTCTCTTTATCGTTCAGATACATGAACGAAATACGACGGTTCTGGTAGGTATCTTCTTTAGCCCGGGTCAGAATAGGCTCCACGAACTTGCGAAGTTCTTTCGCCTTGGCTACCGTCGTTTCTACACGCTTGTGCAGGATAAGCGACGATGCCATATTCTGCAACATCGCTTCGCGGTGCGAGTGCGTCCGGCTTAAGTGATTATGTTTTTTACCGTGTCTCATTGTCTGGTGAAGGGAGGCCGGGAGGACAGAGAAGGGAGTGAGGTAGTATAGCACCTTTCTCCATTTTCCTTTCTCCTTTCTCCTTTAGTTTTTTTAATCTTCGTCTAGTCTGTACTTAGCGACGTCCATACCGAACGTCAGGTTTTTTTCAGCAACGAGTTGCTCTAACTCCGTCAGCGACTTCTTACCGAAGTTGCGGAACTTCATCATGTCCGAAATCTCTAACCGTACCAGATCGCCCAGCGTACGAACATCAGCCGACTTCAGGCAGTTGTATGCCCGAACTGACAGGTCCAGATCAGCTAACGAAGTTTTCAGAAGTTTGCGCATGTGCAACACTTCTTCATCAACCACATTCTCTTCTTCCAGCTTAGCCGTCTCAAACGTCATTGTCTGGTCGGAGAACAACATGAAATGCTGAATCAGAATGTAAGCAGCTCCTTTAAGCGCTTCTTCCGGATGAATCGAACCATCTGTTTCGATATCAAGTAACAGCCGTTCGTAATCTGTCTTCTGTTCTACACGTGTATTTTCCACGCTGAACTTGACGTTCTTGATTGGCGTGTAAATGGCGTCGATTGGAATATGGCCAAATGGAAGCTCATTTGCCCGTGGCTCATCGGCAGGAACGTATCCCCGGCCTTTCTCCACGAAAATTTCCATCTCCAGTTCCCGGGTGTCATCAATATGACACAGTTCCAGTTCGGGGTTTAACACCTCGAACGATGGCGAGAATTTGGATATATCACCGGCCTTCAGGACCGATTGCTTTTTAATCTGGACTGTGATCTTGTTGTCGACCATGTCCGAAATCTTTTTAAACCGAACCATTTTCAGGTTCAGGATGATCTCGGTTACGTCTTCAACGACGCCCTCAATGGAGGAGAACTCGTGTAATACACCTGGAAACTTAACACTGGTGATTGTGTATCCTTCCAATGATGATAACAGAATGCGACGCAGCGCATTACCGATCGTTACACCATATCCTTTCTCAAGGGGTTTGAATTCAAACACACCGTGAAAGTCGTCGGCTTTCTCCACTACGACTTTGTCGGGCATTTGGAACGCTAATATTGACATACGTTTCGTATCGTTTACAGCAGTTCTCTGCCTTGGCGTGAAGACTGAAACAAGGTTTGTAGCACTACGTTATCTATTTTCAATAAACCCATGGTTTGAACCAGAAAGGCTGAAAACGAAACCATCGATTTACAAACCATTTATACTAAAGGAAGCAGAACCCGGTAAGGTCCTGCCAATCCAATTACTTCGAATATAATTCGACGATGGCTTGCTCGTTGAAGTTCTCCGGAATCTGGTCACGCTCAGGATAGCTGATAAACTTGCCCGCCATTTGCTGACCATCCCATTCTACCCAGTTGTAACGTTTGGTGTTACGGGCAGACAGGCTTGAGGAAACAGCTTCCAGTGACTTCGATTTCTCACGAACACCAATAATCTGTCCTGGTTTCAACGAATACGAAGGGATGTTGACTACCTCGCCATCGACGATGATGTGTTTGTGAGCAACCAACTGACGGGCGGCCCGGCGCGAAGTAGCAATACCAAGACGGTAAACCGTGTTATCAAGACGAGCTTCGCACAACTTCAACAGGTTTTCGCCCGTGATACCTTCACGAACCTGAGCGCGGTGGAATAAAGCACGGAACTGACGCTCCAGAATCCCGTAGGTGTACTTTACCTTTTGCTTTTCAATTAGCTGGAGCGCATATTCGGATTGTTTCCGCTTGCGTCCCCGACCGTGCATACCCGGTCCGTAATTCTTTTTCTGAAGCGCTTTGCTGGGACCCATGATAGGTTCACCAAACTTGCGCGAAATTCTGGCTTTAGGCCCAATGTAACGTGCCATTCTTTGCTGAATGAATAAGAGTGAAAGATCGGACAGACACAACCAAATGTCGCCTGTCCCTATTCATGTACTGCCCGTGCGTCTGCGTTAAACACGACGACGCTTGGGTGGCCGACAACCATTGTGCGGCATAGGGGTAATATCGCGAATCGTAGTTACCTCGATTCCCGAGTTCTGGATGGTACGGATTGCCGACTCACGGCCTGATCCTGGACCTTTAACGAAAACTTCTGCTTTGCGCATGCCCAGGTCGTGGGCAACGGCAGCACAGTTTGAAGCGGCCGTCTGGGCAGCATACGGCGTATTTTTCTTTGAGCCACGGAAGCCCATTTTACCCGCCGAAGCCCAGGAAATAACCTGGCCGTTCATGTTGGTGATCGAGATGATGATGTTATTGAACGTAGCCCGGATGTGTACCTGACCAACGGGTTCAATAATCACTACCCGCTTCTTCGCTTTGTCTTTGCGTTTTGCTTGAGCCATTGTCTTGAGGTAATCGTCAATGAGTCACCGGTTTCATTACTTGCCATTCAGGAACTAATACTGAACAGCCACAAATGGCCCGTATGACGATGAGCGACCGATTAATTATTTCGTTACTTTCTTCTTGTTAGCAACAGTCTTCCGTTTGCCTTTCCGGGTACGGGAGTTGTTTTTGGTATGCTGACCACGAACGGGAAGCCCTTTCCGGTGCCGAAGGCCACGGTAGCAACCGATGTCCATCAGGCGCTTAATGCTCAACTGTACTTCTGAGCGTAGCTGACCTTCAACTTTGTACTCGTTCGTGATAGCGTTACGCACTGCGCTGGCTTCATCGTCTGACCACTCACTTGCTTTTTTGTCAACGCTAATACCCGCGTCAGTCAAGATTTTCTTCGCCCGGCTACGGCCAATGCCGAAGATGTACGTCAGCGCAATCTCGCCCCGCTTTTTGTCTGGAATGTCTACACCTGCAATACGTGCCATACTTAGCCTTGTCTTTGTTTGTAACGGGGATTCTTTTTGTTGATCACGTACAGTTTCCCTTTCCGACGGATCACCTTGCAGTCTTCGCTGCGCTTCTTAATGGACGCTTTGACCTTCATGGTTAAACCTTGTTTTACATGCCCCAGTGCCTAAATGTTCCAGCAACAGCGTAAACACTATAACTATCACACTCATTCACCTGACACTATTTGTACCGATACACAATCCTTGCCTTACTCAAATCATAAGGCGACATTTCTAACTTTACGCGGTCTCCTGGCAAAATCTTGATGTAGTTCATCCGCATCTTACCAGATATGTGGGCAATTACTTCATGCTTGTTAGCCAGTTCGACCCGGAACATCGCATTGGATAATGCTTCCAAAATCACGCCATCCTGTTCTATTGAATTCTGCTTTGCCATGTTCGCTTTAAACCGCCGTCAGTTCTTGTATGTCAACCATCAGGCTTGTATTCGCGGTGACTGCCTCAATGTATTCGAAAGTTGTCAGTATCTCAGCTTTTCCCTTACGCACAGCAACCGTATGTTCGAAATGGGCCGATGGTTTGCGATCGATAGTACGAATTGTCCAACCATCACGCTCCTGCACAACACCCTTCTTACCGTAGTTGATCATCGGCTCAATCGCCAGAATCATCCCTTCCCGTAATTTGGGTCCTTGCCCCCGCTTGCCATAATTTGGCACTTCGGGTGCTTCGTGCAGGTCTTCACCAACACCATGTCCTACTAACTCACGGACTACAGAATACCCGAACTTCTCGGTATATGTCTGAATCGCATAGCCTATATCACCCACCCGGTTCCCATCAATCGCTTTCTCTACACCCATATAAACCGATTCTTTGGTCCGGGCTAAAAGTTTGCGGATAGCCGGCGATACCTCGCCAACCGGATACGTGTAAGCGCTATCGCTATGATACCCATTCAGCTTTACGCCACAGTCGATGGAAATGATATCACCATCTCTTATTTCGTAACGACTTGGGAAGCCGTGAACCACAACATCATTAACCGAGATACACAGAGAAGCCGGAAACTTATTATATCCCAAGAATGAGGGAGAGCCACCATTATCCTTTATGAACGTCTCAGCTACCTTGTCAAGTTCCTTCGTTGCAATACCCGGGCGAATCAGCTTGGCTACTTCGGCATGCGCTTTACCAAGCACCTGCGCGCTGATTTTTATCAGGGCGATTTCTTCTTCGCTCCTGAGATAAATCATTTTTTCCTTCTTATCCGAACCGGCCATAACACTTACACTGCTGCTGCTGTCTCACTCGTCCGGCCCTGAACGCGACCTGACTTCATCAACCCCTCATACCGACGCATCAGCAAATAGCTCTCAACCTGTTGCAGCGTGTCCAGTACAACACCTACCATAATTAGTAAGGAAGTACCACCAAAGAATTGAGCGAAGCCACTGGTCATGCCAAATAAGTTAGCAATAGCTGGCAGTATAGCTACTATAGCCAACATAACAGCGCCAGGCAATGTAATTCGATCCAGGACAGTACCGATATAGTCAGACGTTTGAATTCCGGGCTTTACACCTGGAATAAAACCACCACTACGCTTCATGTCATCAGCAATTTGAACGGGGTTAACCGAAATTGCCGTGTAGAAGAATGTAAAGACTATGATCAATAGAGCAAACAGGACGTTATACTGCCAGCTCGTGTAACTGGAGAAAGCATTCTGCACATTGGCGGCAAAATCGCTCTTTTCAGCAAAGACACCAGCCAAATAGGTTGGTACGAACATCAGTGCCTGCGCAAAAATGATCGGCATCACCCCGGCAGCGTTCAGCTTCAACGGCAGATACTGCCGTTGTCCGCCTACTACTTTATTACCGATTACCTGCTTTGCATACTGAATAGGGATACGGCGAACCGCTTGCGTCAATACGACAGCCCCCATCACAACAAAATACAGAGCCACCAACTCAAGTACAAAAATTAGAATACCGCCCGATCCACGTGATTGTTGCTCACCAATGATAGCACCCGGTAGCCTTGACACAATCCCGATCATAATGATCATCGATATGCCGTTACCAATGCCCTTATCTGTAATCCGCTCGCCGAGCCACATACAGAAGATGGTGCCTGAAGTCAGGATAAACAATGATGAGATCGTAAACAAACCCCGATCAATCAGGAGCGCTTCATTCGGAATGGTTGTACCGATGTACGTGATTGCCTGTACTGCCGTAACAGCAATAGTTAATACCCGCGTGATCTGGTTGAGTCGTTTTCTCCCCGACTCACCCTCTTTCTGCATCTTCTGGAAATAAGGTAATGCCAGAGTAAGCAGCTGAATAGCAATCGACGCCGATATATACGGCATGATGCCTAACGCAAAGATCGACGCTTTACTAAATGCCCCTCCTAAGAAAGTATCCAGCAAACCGAGTAATCCCTGTGGATTCAGATTCAACTTGTTCGGATCGACGCCCGGTAACACGATGGCTGAACCAAGGCGAAACGCCGTGATAAATAACAGCGTGTTGAGGATACGACCCCGCAACTCGTCAATGGAAAAAATATTTTTAAACGTACTGATGAGTCGGTTCATAAGGTAGGGCGGCTGGAGCCGTGCTCACACGTTTAGATCGCTGCTTCTTCTTTAGCTTTGCGTTCAGGCACAACAGCCTTACCGCCTGCTTTTTCGATTGCTTCTTTAGCACTGGTCGAGAAAGCATGTGCGTGGATTTCAACAGCTGTTGTCAGTTCGCCACGACTCAGGACCTTAACCAGGTCTTTGCGGCTAACTAGCCCGTGGGCCAGCATGAAATCCATATCAATAACAGTTGCGTTGGTCTCGTCAATGAGTGCCTGAATGTCGTCCAGGTTCAATGGCTTATACTCGACGCGGTTGATGTTTTTAAAGCCGAACTTTGGCACACGACGTTGCAAAGGCATTTGACCACCTTCAAAGTGTGTTTTGCGGCTGTAACCTGAGCGCGATTGCGCTCCTTTGTGACCCCGCGTAGACGTACCGCCCATACCAGAGCCTTGCCCGCGTCCGACTCGCTTGCGCTCTCTGACGGAACCTTTTGCCGGTCTAAGGTTGCTTAAATTCATTATTGTATAGTTAAAAAGATGATTCTTTTGGTTTTTAACCCGTCCATAACAATCTGTTACAGTGGCTTGAAAACCAAAAGAATCGCAAAGATACTAAATTTCTTCAACCTTCACTAAATGCTGCACTTTAGTAAGTGCTCCTTTCAGCGAGTCGTTATATTCTAACTCGACACTGCGGTTGATTTTGCCCAAGCCCAATGACTTGATAGCATTCTTTTGCGTTTGCGGACGGTCAATAGTGCTTCTGACCTGCGTGATGCGTACTCGTGCCATGTCTATTGCTGTTTATTAACCGTTGAACACTTTAGCCAGGCTAATCTGACGTTGAAAAGCTACCTGATGAGGTAAGCGCATCTTCAATAAAGCCACAAGCGTAGCTTTTACCACGTTGTGGGGGTTCGAAGACCCTTTCGATTTGGCCAGGATATCACGAACACCGGCTGATTCCAGTACGGCGCGCATAGCACCACCGGCGATCAGACCTGTACCCGGAGCGGCTGGTTTCAATAGAACAAATCCACCGCTGAACTTACCTTCCATCTCGTGAGGAACAGTATGCTTTAGAAGAGGAATCTGAACCAGATTTTTCTTGGCATCTTCCACACCCTTTGCAATGGCATCCGTTACTTCATTGGCTTTACCTAAGCCATAACCGACGACACCGTTACCGTCGCCGACGACGACAATCGCCGAGAAGCTGAACCGGCGACCACCTTTTACCACTTTCGCTACGCGATTGATGGCCACCACCTTTTCCTTAAGGTCGGCTTCGTTAAACTTTGTCGGTCTTGCTGCGTTGATATTCATCGTTTAGAACTTAAGGCCTCCCTCGCGGGCTGCGTCGGCCAGTGCTTTTACTTTACCATGGTACAGGTAGCCATTACGGTCGAACACGACAGCGTCGATGTTCTTGGCAATTGCTTTCTCGGCCAGCCGTTGTCCGACTTTCTTTGCCGTATCAATCGTGTTGCCTTCTATTTCGCTCTTCAATTCAAGCGATGAGGCAGCCGCCAGCGTATTGCCAGCGACGTCATCGATTAGTTGAGCGTAGATCGCTGTATTCGAGCGAAAAACCGACAGGCGGGGACGCTCAGACGTACCCGAGAGCTTAGCCCGGATGCTGAACTTAATCCGCTGTCTTCTTGATAGTTTATTTGCCATTTTATTTGATTCCGACCAAATAGGCGATTTAAATAGTGATTTAGTTTTAAGTTTTTAGTGACAGGATGATTCGACCAACGAGCCACTAAAAACCTAAACCCTTATTTTTTAGACGAAGACTTACCAGCTTTCCGGCGAACTTGCTCACCGATGAAGCGAATACCTTTGCCTTTGTATGGTTCTACTTTACGCAACGAGCGGATTTTGGCAGCTACGTCACCCAGTAGTTGCTTATCTGAACCTTCCAGATAAACCTTTGGGTTTTGGCCCTTTTCCGTTACGGCGGTCACCTTGATCTCGGTTGGAACAGCCAGATACACGTTGTGTGAGTAGCCGAGTTGTAATTCGAGAACGTTATTGGCAACAGAAGCTTTATAACCAACACCAATTACTTCAAGATCAAGTTTAAAGCCTTCGCTTACACCTTGGACCATGTTGCTTACCAGCGACCGGTACAGACCGTGCATGGCTTTGTGACGCTTCTGCTCCGTAGGGCGCGACACTTGGATTTGCCCTTCTTCAATGGCTACCGAAATGTCCGGGTCAACCATCTGGGTGAGCGTTCCTTTAGGCCCTTTCACTGTAATAACGTTCTTATCATCGATAGAAAACGTTACGTTACTTGGCAGGGCAATGGGTTTCTTACCTATGCGTGACATCGTTCAGTTCGGATTAATAGACATAACATAATACCTCACCACCAACGTTAAGCACCTTTGCTTCTTTATCCGTCATCACACCTTTCGAGGTAGAGATGATGGCGACACCCAGACCATTCAGAATACGCGGCAGGCTATCGGCTCCCCGATACTGACGCAGACCTGGACGGCTGATGCGTTGTAGGTCAACGATAGCCGGTTGCTTCGTCGTGGGATTGTACTTCAGTGCAATTTTGATCGTGCCCTGAGGAGTGCTATCGTCGAACTTATAGTTCTGGATGTACCCTTTCTCGTACAATACTTTGGTTAATTCTTTCTTTATGTTGGAAGCAGGAATCTCCACAACCCGGTGCTTAGCCCGGATAGCGTTTCTGATACGAGTCAGGAAATCTGCTATTGGATCTGTAGTCATTCTGAGCGTTGCGTTACTTGCAAATATCTGGTTTACAGAAAGTTCGCAAAATTACGAAAACTGAAATTATATGTGTACTGTCTGACTGGAACTACCAGCTTGACTTGGTTACGCCCGGAATCTTACCCGCTGATGCCATCTCCCGGAAGGTTACCCGAGAAATACCAAACTTGCGCATATAGCCCCGGGGACGTCCTGTTAAGCTACACCGGTTGTGCAGACGAACAGGTGATGCGTTCTTAGGTAGCTTGTCCAAGCCGATGTAATCACCAGCGGCTTTTAGAGCCGCCCGTTTGGCCGCATACTTTGCCACCATCGCTTCGCGTTTCCGCTCCCGTGCTTTGATTGATTCTTTTGCCATTGTCTTAGCGCTTGTATCGGTTGTTATTTACCGCCCTTTGAGAACGGCATACCCATTGCTTTCAACAACTCATAGCTTTCGTTATCCGTTTTGGCAGTCGTCACAAACGTGATGTCCATACCCGAAATACGAGCTACTTTGTCAATGCTGATTTCCGGGAAGATGATCTGCTCCTGCACGCCGAACGTGTAGTTACCGCGGCCATCGAACCCTTTGTCGCTAATGCCTTTGAAATCCCGTACGCGGGGTAGCGATACTGCCGTCAGGCGGTCCAGGAATTCATACATCTTAACACCACGCAGCGTTACTTTCGCACCGATGGGCATTTTCTCCCGCAGTTTGAAATTCGAAACAGCCTTTTTCGACATCGTCGGAACGGCTTTCTGCCCAGTGATGGTCGTTAATTCTTCGACGCCTACATCAACCAATTTCTTATCGGCTACGGCGGCTCCGATCCCTTTGTTGATGACAATTTTGCTCAGACGCGGAACTTGCATAACCGACTTATACTGGAACTTGTCTTTCAACTGAGGAACGACCTCGCTTAAATATTTTTCTTTCAGTCTTGGCGCTGCCATTTTCTTAGACTTTTTCTAGTGTTACTTACGGACAAGGACATCAGGAATGAAGCTACCTGTCTTCTTTGAGAAGCGCTGTAACTTACCCTTTTCATTTGCCTTGCGGCCCGTGCGGGTGGGTTCGCCGGTGGCAGGATCAACCAACTTCAGATTGCTGATGTGAATTGAGCCTTCCGTTTTCTCCAGACTACCCTGCGGGTTGGAAGCCGTCGGTTTTGTGTGTTTGGTAATCATGGCGACGCCCTCTACTCGAGCACGATCTTTTTCCACGATAACCTCTTGCACAACACCGCGCTTACCTTTCGAGTTACCACCAATCACGACGACTGTGTCGCCGGCTTTGATGTGGAACTTATGTTTCGGAAGCGTTATTTTCTTTTCCATTAGTTATAATACCTCCGGGGCTAACGATACGATTTTCATAAACTGCTTCTCGCGCAATTCGCGGGCTACGGGTCCGAAAATACGGGTGCCACGCGGCTCGTCATTTGCGTTCAGCAATACGGCTGCGTTATCTTCGAACCGGATATAAGAACCGTCTTTACGACGAATTTCTTTCTTGGTCCGAACAACCACGGCTTTCGACACCGTACCTTTCTTCATGTTGCTGGACGACAGGGCTTGCTTCACCGTCACGACAATCTTGTCACCGACCGATGCATACCGCTTGCCCGTACCACCCAGGACGCGAATAACGAGCACTTCCTTCGCGCCACTGTTATCGGCAACTCCTAATCTTGATTCTTGCTGTAGCATGGCTTACTTGGCCTTTTCGATGATTTCGATTAATCTCCAACGTTTGTTCTTGCTCAACGGGCGGGTCTCCATAACACGAACGGTGTCACCGATATTGCACTCGTTTTTCTCGTCATGAACGGTCAATTTCTTGGTCTTGTTCATGAACTTGCCATACATTGGGTGCTTCACTTTGCGGTCAATAGCAATCGTGATGGTCTTCTGCATTTTATTGCTGGTAACCCGCCCAATCCGCTCTTTACGAGCGTTCCGATCCGACTCCGCTTTAGCACCCGTTGCCGGGGTTGCGGTCGCTTTCGGTTGTTCTGATGCTGCGGCAGCTGGCGTTTCATTTACCGGCTGCGTTGCTTCTACGTTCGCCGGAGTCGATACTTCCTCCTGCGGTGCTGGTGCTTGTTGCTCTTCCATTGTCGTGTCTACTAGGCTTGCGCCGATTTAGCCGTCAGTTCCGTGTGCAGGCGAGCAATCCGTTTACGGCTCTCGCGAATACGCATGGGGTTCTCAATGGGAGATACCGCATGAGCGAAACGTAGTTTCAACAGGCGATCCTGTTCTGCACCGATCTCGGTACGAATCTCATCGGCCGACAATCCTTTTAATTCTTCTTTTTTCATCTTGTTCGTCGCTTAGGGATTCTATTCCTCGACTTGCTCCTGATAATCGCGCCGAACCACAAACTTGGTCCGAACTGGCAACTTCTGAGCAGCTAGGCGCAGGGCTTCCATACCCGTTGCTAAATCAACACCCGTTGTTTCGAACATAATCGTACCGGGCTTCACTACGGCTACCCAATACTCGGGTGCACCTTTACCTTTACCCATCCGAACTTCAGCCGGCTTCTTGGTAATTGGCTTGTCGGGGAAAATACGAATCCAAACCTGGCCTTCGCGTTTCATTGCCCGCGTAACGGAGATACGAGCGGCTTCGATTTGACGGGCGGTAATCCGACCCGGCTCCAACGATTTGATACCGAACGTACCAAAGGCGATCTCATGGCCGCGGGATGCGATACCAGGAATCCTGCCTTTGTGCTGCTTGCGGAATTTGGTTCTTTTTGGCTGTAACATAGCTCAAATATCAGTTAGTCAGTTAGTCAGTTGGCCAGCTAGTCAGTTGGTCAGTTGTTCAGTATGATTACTGTACGCACTGACTGCCTGACTGATGACTGTCCGACAGTAATTATCGTCTTGGTCCTGCTCCGCCACCGCCACGGTTGCCACCTGGGGCACCACCACGATTGCCGCCTGGCGCACCGCCCCGGTTGCCGCCCTGACCGCCACCAGCACCCCGGTTGCCGCCCTGACCGCCACCAGCACCCCGGTTGCCGCCCCGATCATTGCCACCACGTCCACCCCGGTCGCCACCTTCACGGTCGCCACGAGGACCACGACGGTCACCACGATCATTTGGACCAGCACTACGTTCGCCCGCTTGAGCCTGCGTCATCATAGCAGCTGGCGACAGGTCGCGCTTGCCATAGACTTCGCCTTTGAAAATCCACACCTTGATGCCGATTTTACCGTAGACTGTTTGTGCTTCAGAAAGTGCATAATCGATATCGGCACGCAGTGTGTGGAGAGGCACCCGGCCTTCCTTATACTGCTCCGAGCGGGCAATTTCTGCGCCACCCAACCGACCTGATACTTTCACTTTGATACCTTGTGCGCCGACCCGGATAGCAGACTGGATAGCCTGCTTCATAGCCCGACGGAAAGAAATACGAGCCTGTAACTGTTGCGCAATTGCTTCGCCTACCAGTTTAGCATCGATTTCAGGACGCTTGATCTCGAAGATATTGATCTGGACATCTTTGCCCGTGATCTTCTTCAACTCTTCTTTGATCTTGTCGACCTCACCACCACCCTTACCGATCACAATACCCGGACGGGCCGTGTGAATAGTTAGTGTGACGCGCTTAAGTGTACGTTCGATTACGACCCGCGCAATAGCTCCTTTCGGAATACGGGCTGCAACGTATTTTCTGATTTTTTCGTCTTCAACGAGTTTGTCTGCAAACTCCTTGCCGCCGTACCAGCTCGATTCCCAGCCTCGCACAATGCCAAGTCGCAGGCCAATCGGATTTATTTTTTGTCCCATTTGCTATTACTCGTTTTCAGAGGGTTGGGTGGTTGCTTCGTCTAATACGGGCTGGGCCGCGCTGTCAACCACAATCGTGATGTGGTTAGAACGCTTCCGAATCCGGTGGCCACGGCCTTGTGGGGCCGGACGCAGACGCTTCAGCATAGGACCGCCATCTACGAAAATCGTTTTGATGTAGAGATCGGCGTCTTCAATACGCGCGTCCTCGTTTTTTTGCTGCCAGTTGGCAACTGCCGACAGCAGCACTTTCTGCAACGTGGCGGCACCGGCCTGTGGCTGGTATTTCAGGAGTCCCAACGCCCGGCTAACGCGCTGACCACGAATGAGGTCGGCGACTAACCGCATCTTACGGGGCGACGTGGGCACATCATTAAGTTTTGCTACTGCTTCCATGTTTTTCAGTTGTCAGTTACCAGCCATCAGCTATCAGTTATGCCTCGCATACTGCTGGCTAATAACTGCTTGCTGTTCACTGATTTATCGTTTGCCCTTGTCTTTCTTTGCGGTGTGACCCCGGAAGTTACGTGTCGGGGAGAATTCGCCGAGCTTGTGGCCCACCATGTTCTCGGTGACATAAACCGGGATGAACTTGTTGCCGTTATGCACGGCAAACGTGTGGCCTACGAAATCCGGCGAAATCATCGAGCGACGCGACCAGGTTTTGATGACCGATTTCTTGCCCGAATCGTTCTGCGTCTGAACCTTGTTGTCCAGGCGAAAATCAATATAGGGGCCTTTTTTGAGTGAACGTGCCATTTCTATCTGTTACTTTTTGCGTCGGCTAATAATCATGCTTTCAGATGCCTTGTTCTTCCTGCGGGTCTTTTGACCTTTAGCGAACTGGCCATTACGCGACCGGGGATGTCCACCGGAAGCCCGGCCTTCACCACCACCCATTGGGTGATCGACAGGGTTCATCACAACAGCCCGTACGCGGGGGCGGATGCCCAACCAACGATTACGACCGGCTTTACCCATCACTACGTTCATATGGTCGGCGTTCGATACCGAACCAACCGTAGCCATACCCGCGCTCAATACCCGACGGGTTTCACCCGACGGTAACCGCAGAATAGCGTACTTATCTTCACGACCAACAAGCTGTGCATAGGTACCAGCCGAACGGGCCATCGAACCGCCTTTACCCGGCGTTAGTTCGATATTGTGAACGATAGTACCAATTGGCATAGAATTCAGTGGCATAGCATTACCCACATCGGGGGTAGAGCCAGCACCTGACTGAATCGTCTGGCCAACTGTGATGCCTTGTGGGGCGATGATGTAGCGCTTTTCGCCGTCGCCATACTGCACTAAGGCAATGCGGGCGGTGCGGTTTGGATCGTACTCGACAGTCAGAACTTCGGCAGGCTGGCCGACTTTATCGCGCTTGAAGTCTATAATGCGGTAATGCCGCTTATGACCCCCACCAATGTAGCGCATAGTGCGGTGGCCTTCGTTGTTCCGACCACCGGATCTCTTAATGGGCTCCAGCAGGCTCTTTTCCGGCTTGGAGGCAGTTATCTCCGCAAAGTCAGGTGCTACGCGGAAGCGTGTACCTGGCGTTATCGGCCTCATTTTTTTAACTCCCATGACTGATAAATTGGTAGAGCAATGCTCGGTTTATAGGTCAGCGTAGATATCGATTACTTCGCCTTCCGCCACCGTCACAATTGCTTTCTTGGTGGTTGGGGTCTTGCCCGTGACAACACGTCCGTTGATGTTTTTGCTGCGCTTTTTACCCAGCTGCCGCATCGTGTGAACTGCTTCAACGTTAACGCCGTACATTTTCTCAACGGCTTTAACAATTTCAAGCTTGTTCGCTTTCAGTTCGACCTCAAAAGCATACTTGCCAAGCTTGTTCAGGCCCGTCATCTTCTCAGTGACGATTGGTCGTTTCAGTACGTTCATGAGTTTACTTGTCGAAAATCGTTTGAATGGTTGACAACGCTTCTTCACTGATCAGCAGCTGGTCGGCGTTCATCAGGTCGTAGGTGTTCACCTGCGATGCTGTCGTTACCTTCGCTTTCTGCACATTCCGGCTCGACAGGATCACGTTCAGGTTCACATCGGGCAGAATCAGCAGGGTCTTGCGGCCCGTCAGGTTCAGATCGTTCAGGAACTGGATATAATCTTTCGTACGGGGTGCCTCGAGTGTGATGTTGTCAATCACCGAAATCTTGCTGGCCTGCGCTTTAACGGCCAGAGCCGATTTACGAGCCAGTGATTTCACTTTCTTGTTCAGTTTGAAACTATAATCACGGGGACGTGGTCCGAAAATCCGGCCACCACCAATGAAAACAGGCGATTTAGCGCTACCGGCGCGGGCTCCGCCTGTACCTTTCTGCTTCTTCAGTTTGCGGGTCGAGTGGGCATTTTCAGCGCGCTCTTTCGCTTTGTGCGTTCCTTGCCGTTGGTTGGCTAAGTATTGTTTCACGTCGAGATAAATCGCGTGTTGATTCGGCTGGATACCGAATACGTCTTCCGGCAGCGTGACCTTTTTGCCTGTGTCCTCGCCCTTGCTGTTATATACGATTACTTCCATGGCCTACTTCTCGATAATAACGTATGAATTTTTGGCTCCTGGAACTGAACCACTAACAACGAGCAGATTCTGCTCAGGCATCACGCGCAGGATGCGCAGGTTTTGCACCTTCACCCGGTTGCCACCCATCCGGCCGGCCATGCGCAGCCCTTTGAATACCCGCGAGGGGAAGGAGCAGGCACCAATCGAACCTGGGGCACGACCCCGGTTGTGCTGACCGTGCGTTTGACCACCAACACCGGCGAATCCGTGACGCTTCACAACGCCCTGGAAACCGCGGCCCTTGGCTGTTCCGACTACGTCAACGAAATCTTGCTCGCTGAACACGTCGGCTACCGTGAGGGTCTCGCCAAGATTAAACTCTTTCTCGAATTCTTTGAACTCAACGAGTTTACGCTTTGGCGTGGTACCAGCCTTTTTGAAGTGGCCCATCTCCGGTTTGTTGCTGTGCTTTTCTTTCTTGTCGCCGAAACCCAGTTGCACAGCCGAGTAGCCGTCTTTCTCGACGCTACGGACTTGGGTTACGACACAGGGACCTGTTTGAATCACTGTACATGCCAGAGCCTGCCCGTCCGCATTGTACACGCTGGTCATCCCGATTTTCTTGCCAATTAAACCAGACATTTGTGTTTGTTTAAAGTAAGCAGGTAATTAAGGTATGCATTCCCGAAGCCGGTTACCTTCCGAATCGGGCCGCAAAGGTAGGCAGTTTGGCGGACGAATCCTATATCTGCTTAGCAATCAGGCCCTATAAACGACATAAAAAAAGGCCGGGCGCACAGCACCTGACCTTCAGCGACAGACAATACCCTATAAGGCAGGGTTTGTTTGCCAAAAAGTCAGATGTGGTTTCTACCAGATCATATAGATCGGCGGACCTTCACCCTCGTATGTCGTTGGATGTACTCCGAGTTTGGGACTGCAAAAGTAGAGAATAATTAGTAGAAATGGAAAAATTATTTTAAAGAAGTTCTGAGAAGCCTAAAAAGAAACTGCCAGCAATGATCATAATCATTGCTGGCAGGCAAATAAAAAGTTGCTAACAGGGCTTACAAGTGGATTGCTTCGCCGTAGGCAGCTTCAGTAGCGTCTTTGATCGCTTCCGACATGGTTGGGTGCGGGTGAACCGCTTTCAGGATTTCCTCGCCGGTTGTTTCCAGCGCACGGGCAGTGACCACTTCGGCAATCATCTCAGTTACGTTTGCCCCAATGAAGTGAGCGCCCAGGAACTCGCCATACTTCGCGTCGAAGATCACTTTGACGAATCCTTCCGGTACGCCACCAGCTTTGGCTTTGCCCGAAGCCGTAAACGGAAACTTACCAACTTTTAACTCATAACCCGCTTCACGAGCCGCTTTTTCAGTATAGCCAACCGACGCGATCTCGGGCGAGCAGTATGTACAACCGGGAATGTTGTTGTAATTCAACGGCTGCACATGAGGATGTCCGGCAATCTTTTCAACGCAGATGATGGCTTCGGCTGAGGCTACATGCGCCAGCGCCTGTCCTTTCGTTACGTCGCCAATAGCGTAGTAACCTTCGATATTGGTCCGGTAATAATCGTCCGTAACGATCTTGCCTTTGTCGACCGAAATACCTACCTCTTCTAAACCGATGTTTTCAATGTTAGCAACGATACCCGCTGCCGACAGGACGATCTCAGTGTCGAACACTTTTTCGCCATCAGGTGTCTTCACATATACTTTACAGCCGCTGCCGCTGGTATCTACCTTGGTAACTTCTGACTTGGTGTAGATATCGATGCCCAGTTTTTTGTACTGCTTGGCGAGTTCTTTTGAAATCTCCTCGTCTTCGACCGGCACGATGTTGGGCATAAATTCAATGATCGTCACCTTCGTGCCCATGCTGGCATAGACATAAGCAAACTCGACGCCAATAGCCCCCGAGCCAATAACCAGCATGGTTTCGGGCCGCTTTTCGAGCGTCATAGCTTTGCGGTACTCAATCACCTTCTCTCCATCGAGCGGAACGGTGGGCAATTGGCGAGCGCGGCTACCGGTGGCGATAATGATATTCTTCGCTTCGTATTCTGTGACTTTACCGTCGGCACCCGTGACGTCAATCTTTTTGCCGGGCTTTACCTTACCAACACCGGATAGGACGTCGATTTTGTTCTTCTTCATCAGGAACTGAACGCCCTTGCTCATGCTATCGGCAACGCCCCGGCTCCGCTTGATAACGGCACCAAAATCAGCTTTCGACTCCCCCGAGATAGTAATACCATAATCGGCCGAGTGCTTGATATATTCGAACACCTGCGCTGATTTGAGCAGGGCTTTGGTGGGGATACAACCCCAGTTGAGACAAATGCCGCCGAGACTTTCGCGCTCGACCACGGCCGTTTTCATACCTAATTGCGAAGCCCGGATTGCAGCTACGTAGCCGCCCGGTCCGCTACCCACAACGATTAAATCGTACGGTGAAGCCATTTCTTAGAATGTATATTGTAGAATGAAAAATGCGATCCGCTCGCTTCGGCGTGCCGGTTGCGGACAATGTCCTTGTTTAAGGAACACAAAGGTAGGGTGAAAAGTTGGTTCGCGCCGGGCTACGCTACATCTGTAATTTCCCGAATCAACTGGATACGTTCGCCCTCGCAGGCAGGAAGGAAGTCGGCATCGAAGCTGGCAATGGTATCGATACCATGGAGTTTGGCAGTGGCAATTATCAGGGCATCGTTGGGTAGTAGATTGTAGCGTTGCATTAGCTCCAGGCAGACAGGAACGATCCGATCATCGACGGGCAGAACAACGAACAAAGACAAGAAGACTGCTTGGTCGTTTGACCTGATTATTTCCCCTATTTTCCGGCTCTGTTGTAACGAACGCGGTGATTTCCCACCGTTATTACCCAACCAATGATACATGTACTCACTCAACACAATCGAGTTAATAAACAACATGCCTGGCATTGTGAGCAGCAAATGGTCCATCAATGCTGTCCTGTTATTTTTTGTGTACTCGACAAGTACCGAGCTATCCAGGAAAAGTTTACTGATCATATACATCGTATTCATCCACCTGGTAACCGGAATTTTTCATTGACCCCTTAAACCGCTGAGCAATTTCATAAGAAGACGGATTATTACCCGGTTCGATAATCTTTTCATGCAGGGGCCGGACAATCACCTCGACTTCGGCTTTATCGACGCCCTCGGGCAGGTCGATGACCAGCTGCTGAGCACCCCGCTCGATTGTCTTGAAGAAATGCTGTACCGCTTCCATAACTCAATCGTTTTCTAACAAATATACCCTTTCTGCCGAAACAACAGCCCCCGCCCCTTTTGTTCTATCTTTGCAGTTCATTCATCAAACGTCCGTCCCATTTTCGTTTCACGAGTGGGGTTCGTTATTTATTAACCCGTACACGACAAGTTCATGACAACTGACCAGTTGACCGACTTGAGGACCAGAGTAGAGGCCCTGAGGAGGTATCTTTGACTACGATACAAAGAAAGATCAATTAGCGGAACTCGAACAGCAAACGTTTCAACCCGAGTTCTGGACCGACGCAGCCCGCGCCGAAGGGGTGATGAAACAGGTCCGTGGCCTGAAAGGGTGGACAACGGGCTACGAAAAGCTCAATAGTCAGTTCGGCGACCTGGAAACGCTGTTTGAATTCTACGAAGCAGGTGAGGTTCCGGAAGAGGAAGTTGATGCCGAAGGCGAAACAGTTACGGCTACGCTCGAAGACCTCGAACTCAAGAAGATGCTTGGCAACGAAGAAGACCAGCTAAGTGCCGTACTTGAAATCAACGCGGGGGCGGGCGGTACCGAAAGCCAGGATTGGGCCGATATGCTGTACCGGATGTACATGCGCTGGGCCGAAAAACACGGTTATGGACTCAAACAGGTAGACTACCAGGACGGCGACACGGCCGGTATCAAATCGGCAACGATTGAAATCGATGGGCCACTGGCTTATGGCTTCCTGAAATCGGAAAATGGTGTTCACCGGCTGGTGCGGATCTCCCCTTTCGACTCCAACGCCCGCCGACATACGTCCTTTGCCTCCGTTTACGCCTATCCGCTTGTCGACGACACAATTGAGATTGAAGTCAACCCGGCCGATATCGAGTGGGACACCTTCCGCTCGGGTGGTGCCGGTGGCCAGAACGTAAACAAAGTGGAAACGGCCGTTCGACTCAAACACAAACCTTCGGGTTTGATTATCGAGTGTCAGCAGGAACGTAGCCAATTGCAAAACAAAGAGGTAGCTACCCGGCTGCTGAAATCGAAACTGTATGAAATTGAAGTACAGAAGCGTAATGCAGCCCGGGCCGAAGTGGAAGCCAGCAAGCAGAAAATTGAGTGGGGATCGCAGATTCGCTCCTATGTGCTCGACGATCGACGGGTGAAAGACCACCGGACTGGCTATCAGACGTCCAATACAGATGCTGTTTTAGACGGCGACATCGACCCTTTTATTAAGGCGTTCCTCCTGGAGCAGGAATAGCCAGATCAGGGTAACCCTGCCAGTGGCCCCAAAGGCCCTGGTAGTGGTTCCTGTGTCTTGCGCGTCAACCACTACCAGGGCCTTTGGGGCCACTGGCAGGGTTACTCCAGCCCACTGCTCCTGCTCGCTCCTATTTTTTGCTTGCGCCCAGCGCTCCGCCGATCCCATAATGGTAACGAACCCAAACGCATCCGGCAACGTGTATTCATTCCTGTCGATTGGTGATTCCTATACCATCGGTGAAAGCGTCGATGCATCAGCCAGATGGTCGGTTCAGCTTGCCGGGCTGTTGCGGAAGAATGGCGCTGACATAGCAGACCCCGATATTATTGCCAGCACTGGCTGGACGACCGCCGACCTACAGGAGGGTATTCAGCAGAGTGGCAATCAAAAAACGTATGATCTTGTCTCTCTCCTGATTGGTGTCAATAATCAGTACCGGGGCCAGAGCCAGGACCGCTACCGGACCGAATTTCAGAAATTGCTACAGACCGCTACCACCTTCGCCGGTGGAAAAGCGAGTCGGGTACTGGTGCTGTCGATACCGGACTGGGGCGTTTCTCCGTTTGCAAAGGATCATGATCAGTCAAAAATCACAACGGAGATCGATGCCTTCAACGCCATTGCCAAAGACGAATGCGGCAAGTCCGGCATCGTTTATGTTGACATCACTCCTTTTTCCCGTCAGGCAGCGGGTGATGCTTCGCAGTTTGCTTCCGATGGGCTCCATTACTCGGGCAAGCAGATGCTACAGTGGGCAGAAGCGGCTTTGCCCGTTACCGAAGACCTCTTGAAAAAGTAGTCCTACACCAGCGTTGGCTTTGCTATTTTCATTTTAATGACATAATACCGCACTGTACGACCAATCAGCATACCACCAACGACAGAAGGAGCGATCCAGCCCAGCGTCAATATCCATTCGGGTGCGTCGGCGGGCACCATTCTGCCCATGTTCGTAACCAGCGCTGCGGTGAACGTAGCAATATAGGCCCCTCCCATTCGAGTGATGTGCTGGAAAAACCAGTGTAACTTCTCCACCGGCTTCCCATACAGGGTAGCATCTTTCCAGGCGAACACACCTGTAAGTACACCAAAGAAGGTAAAGAGCACGGGGAAGAACGATACCCCGTTGAGAACGAGCAGATATATGCCGAACCCGATCATAGCCGCACTCACCACTAACGTAGCGTAGGCCAGCACGCGATCGGCCACCGTTGGGCCAGACGTCTTTTGCCGGGTTGCCCGCCAGCCCGTCATGGTCAGGTAAAAGCTAAACACGGCAATGCCGGTGAGAAACACCCGCATCATTTTAAACGGCTGTAGTACACACAGTAGGAGTGCCGTGATGGCAACAATGATCATACAGTACACAAAGACCATCCCCGCCCGTTTGTGCAGGCTATTTCCTTTTTGAGAAAACATGGGAATCAATCCCACCAGCAAAGCAAGGCAACCGGCGGCAACGTGTGTGATCAGGAGTGACGTGACGACTGTGTTCATGGCGGTGTTTTTAAGTGCGTTTCGATGAAACAAACGTAGAGCGTTTCATCGAAACAAAGCCACTTAAAGGGCCATACAGCAAGGTTTGGGACGTTTGGTAAATGAAAGAGCCTGTCGAAATAACTGCAAACGCTTCATAGCAGGGATTTCAGCTGACCAATCAACGTATCGTTGAACCGCCGGGCTACCGGTACCTGAAATTTCCCACCAGACAGATGTAGCTTGTATCCCTGTGCGTTGCCTGTAACCCGCTCGACCCGGTTCAGATTGACGATATATGACCGATGGCAACGTACCAGATGGGAGTGTAAGCCCTGCCTTCCGGCAATCTGCGTTTCGAGCCGGCTCAGACTCGTGCGCAGTAGTGGCTTCAGGGTCTGTTCTGTACCATTGACGTGACTCGCCAGGTAGACAACGGTGCAATAATTGTCGCTCGATTCGATGAACAGCAGCTTATCCACGCCAAGAGTCAAGGTATCTTTTTCGTTATCAGCTACCAAATTCAGGGTGGATTCCACAGCGTTGTGCGTCCGTACAGCAGATACCTGTTCACTAAGCCACGGCTCTCTCGGCGCTGAAGCATCAGAATGGTCGGGAATTTCGGCAGCCATGCGTGAATATTTTCGCAACTGAACAATGTAGTTGAGCAAAACAGCGCCAATCGTTGGAAAAATGCCAACGACAAATGTCATGCCCATGATTGACAGCCAGCCATAGCCCGATGATGGCGCATCGAAAAGCCACGCCAGATAGAATCGATTGCCTGCTGCAATGACGATCAGCAGCAAGAGAACTCTGACAATTTCCCGGCCAACTGTCCAGTGCTGGTCTGAAAAATAACGAGGAAAGAGAGCAGGCAGGAACAGGGAGTCGGCTATCATCACCAGCATAGTGACCAGACCGAATCCCATGATTTTCGACACTTTAGCCGACGTTTGCCAGTCATCCAGCCCAAACGGTTGGAAGATCAGCAAAAACAGGCCTACAAACAAACCAATAGTAACGGCTTTAATCAATAATCGTCGTATTGACTCTTCGGTAGGATACGGCTGGCTGAGTAACCTGAACATAAATGAACAACAGAGTGTGAATCCGTCGATTTTAACACAGCGGGGATTACGTACCGGCCTTGTTGGCTACTAAAATAGACGCCATCCGGCAATCTGATCAATGAAGTTTGGCAACACTGGTGGGTAAACGATGATCATGAACACAATGCCAAACAAGGCTCCGTAGAAGTGAGCATCGTGGTTTACGTTACCAATCCCCCGACGTGACTCATAATAAGAGTAGGCCAGATACAAGCCACCGAAGATAAATCCAGGTACACAGAGCGCGAAATACAGACAGACCTTGTTTAGGGGGCTGAACAGAATGGCCGCAAACAGGATCGATGATACCCCACCCGAGGCCCCAAGTGAATTGTAGCCAGGGTCGTTACGGTGTTTCAGAAAACTAGGAATATCGGAAATCAAGATACCTACCAGATAAAAACCAATCAGATAAAGGGGAGCCATAAGACCAAACAGCGCATCAAAAACCTGTTCGATAACACCACCAAAGAAATACAGGCTAAGCATATTGAAAAACAAGTGGCCCCAATCAGCATGCAGGAATCCCGATGTCAGAAGTCGGTAATACTGCCCCCGACTGGCAATCTTGTACGGATTCATGATCCAGCGGTCCATCAGCGATGGGTTATTCCAGGCTAGTAAACTAATACCGGCGGTTACAACTATAATGATCAGCGTGACGGTCATGGATTAATATAGACTATAAGATGTATAAAAGCTGTTGTACGATGCCGGATTGTCAACTGTCTGATCCTGTATCGTACATCATGCCTCATTTTTAACTCTCCCGCTCGGCTAGCTGCCTCACAAACTGAGTAAGGAGCGTTTTTCGGGCGGGATCGGCGTTGATTTGATCGAAGTTAGCGAAGCCTTTGTCGAAATACTCGCTGATTCGGCTTTCGGTAATCTGGCGAATCTGCAACGTTTCGTAAATAGCCGTGACAGCCTGCACTTTTTCGGCCCTGTCGGTTACGGGTTTGTTGAGCCAGCCCGTCAGTTCGTCCCGAACGGGGCCTTTTGCTTTTTCTAATGCTTCAATAAGCAAAAACGTCTTTTTGTTGGCCAGAATATCGCCCCCTACCTGTTTACCAAACTTTTCCGGGTCGCCATACACGTCCAGCAGGTCATCTTTCAACTGAAAGCCGATGCCAATGTTCACGCCCCCTTCATAAAGGTGCCGGGTTGTTTCGGCATCGGCTCCGGCGATCAGCCCGCCAAGCTCAAGGGCGTAACCCAGCAGAACTGACGTTTTGAGCCGGATCATCTCAATGTATTCGCTTTCTGTTACGTCCCAGCGCTTCTCAAAATTCATGTCCAGTTGCTGACCCTCACAGACCTCGGCTGCTGTCCGGTTGAAGCGTGTCATTACCGCCTTTAGCTTGTCGACCTCGACGTGTAGGAGTAACTCATAGGCGTTAACCAGCATCACATCGCCTGAGAGAATGGCAATGTTATGGTTCCATTTTTCATGCACGGTCAGCTGCCCCCGGCGCAGGGGGGCCTGATCCATGATATCGTCGTGCATGAGGGTGAAATTGTGAAAGACCTCCACGCCCAGCGCTGGCTGGATGGCCTTTTGCCAATCGTCGGAGAAAAGATAAGCGGCCATCAGCGTCATAAGCGGACGTATCCGTTTTCCGCCAAGGCTCATGATATATCGGATCGGGTCGTAGAGTTCGGGGGGGTGTTGCCCGTATTGTGTAAGCTGAAGTTGGTTCTGTATAGCGTCGATGAAAGTAGCTGGACTCATTCGGTTGGCAGGCGGCATTTCGCAGGGTTTTTGCCCAAAAATAAGGGAAACGCCCTCAAAACCCTAACCGCCGAACATACGCCGGTAATTACGCTGAAGAGGGGTCATTATAATAAAGACAAGCCGTGCCGACAGCGTCAGATACCCGTCATTCCGGGCAGGATTCCCTCGTTTAGCGCCCGGAGCGTTAGGCAGGTTGCCAATCTCTGGACTGCGGTCTGACAAAACAACAGCCGGAAATGGCATGCTGGTTCTATCAACATACTGCGTACTCACGTCGTCGAGGTAATCGCTCGCAACATGCGTATATGTGCCTTCGAGGCTTCCTTTGAACCTGTCGCTTTTTATCAGTGGTAAGCCAATACCATATCGAACGATGAGCGGCAGCCGGTTATAAGCGATGCCTTCGGTTTGCAGTGGTGCCAGGCTATAACTGATGCCCTGGTAAACGGCTTTAGGCGTCATGTAGGTTACCCCGATCCCGGCTATGCCATACGGAATAACGGCGTACGTCCTGTGCTTTGAGTGCCAGATGCTGTATTGTATTCCCACCGACAGGTCGGGGTTGGTACTGTGAAAAGCCAGGTTATTATGCGCGAGACGAGTGCCTCTCTGCGCCCCCCGAATGTAGTAAAGTTGCAGGTCGCCCCGGATAGCCAGCTGATCTGTCACGCAGTAGGTTACGGCAGCACTCGTTGCGAAACCCAGTCGCAACTGTGCCAGATCGAGGGGCTCGTTCAGGTCGCCGAGGTAGCGTGATGGCCCTATGCCCACATGCAGCGACCACGTACCCGGCCTTTCCTGCCAGATAACGGATCGCTGTGCGGTTACACCCAATGGCATCGCCAGCAGCAATAGATTGACAAGCCGGAGCAATCGATAAATAGCCACCACGTCTGTGAATTACATTTTCACTAAGACGGAAAATGCACTGACAGTATCGGCTACGCATTAAATTTTTGTCGGTTGTCGTTGGGTTACGCTGCGGAGTTTAACGAGCGGTTAGCTGATAGGCTTTCCCTTTCGTGGTCGTAAACGAGGTTAAATAGCCCTGGCCTGATTGGATCGATTTTGCGTTCACCCCGTTTATTGTAATCGGGCTGGCTGTTCTCAATACACATTTGCCACCGTTGAGCGATGTGATGGTCGCTTTTATGAGCCGATGGTTTTTCCAGTGAATAGCGACACCATAAGCCCCTCTGGCTTTCAAACCGGTTATACTGCCCTCTTTCCAGACACTGGGTAAGGCAGGCAGTAGATTAACCTCGTTCAAATGACTCTGCAACAACATCTCGGTCATGCCTGCAGTGCCGCCAAAGTTGCCATCGATCTGAAAAGGCGGGTGGGCGTCGAAAAAGTTGGGATATGTTCCACCCCCATGCATGTTGCCACCCGAATCATTTGTGTATTGCAGCAACTGCCGAATTAGGGCGTAGGCATGATCGCCATCGAGCAGGCGGGCCCAGAAGTTGATTTTCCAGCCACGACTCCAGCCGGTTCCGCCATCACCCCGGATTTCCAGCGTCTTTTTAGCCGCGTTGAAAAAATCGGGGGTTCTGGAAACCGATAACTGACGACCGGGATGCAGCCCGAATAAATGAGATACATGCCGATGTTCCAGGTCGGTTTCGTCAAAGTCCTTGTACCATTCCAGCAACTGACCCTTTGCGCCAATATGCATGGGATACAGTTTCTTTCTCTTCTCGATAAGCATGTTTCTGAAAGCCGTATCCGTTCCCAGCACCTGACCTGCGTCGATCAGGTTCGTGAACAGATCCCAGATGATCGACATGTCCATGGTCGTCGCCACAGACACTCCCTGCTGTTTACCCGCTTTGTCTTTGAACAGGTTCTCGGGCGTGGTCGACGGTGCGGTAACCAGATAACCTTCTTTGTCTTCAACCAGCCAGTCGAGGGTGAACAGCGCTGCCTGTTTCATGATCGGATAAGCCTTTTCGGCCAGGAACTTCCGGTCGCCTGTAAAAGCGTAGTGTTCCCACAAATGCTGACATAACCAGTTCCCACCCATGTACCAGTTTGCCCAGACCGGATCGCCCGCCCCTTTCTCCCCTACTGGATTCGAGGTGCCCCATATTTCGGAGTTATGATGAGCTACCCATCCCTTCGCGCCGTAAAACTCCCTGGCTGTATTGGCCCCCGTCACCGACAGATTCCTGATCCAGTCCAGTAAAGGCATATGCATTTCAGAAAGATTAGTCGTCTCTGACGGCCAATAGTTCATCTGGGTATTTATGTTGATGGTATAGTTTGAGCTCCAGGGTGCCCGCAGCTCTTTGTTCCAAATACCCTGCAAATTAGCGGGTGGCCCTCCCGGCCGCGATGAAGAAATCAGCAGGTACCGCCCGAACTGAAAATAGAGGGTTTCCAGCGCCGGGTCATACGCGCCTTTCGAGTAGGCCTGCAAGCGTTCATCGGAGGGCAGGGCCTGGCTTACCAGCCGTTTCGACGTATCGCCGATGATGAAGGAGAGTCGGTTAAAATACCGTTGATAATCGGCAACGTGCGTTTTGAGCAACGCAGCGTAAGACTGCTCCGTAGCCTTCTTTATCGTCGATTCCGTCAGGCGTTTCTCGTCCTTTCCCTCGCGGTCAGGGCACTTATCGAAGCCGTTGAAGCTGGTAGCAGCGGCCACAAAGAGAACAACCTCACTCGCGCCTTTCACATGAATTCCCGCCGTATCAGCCGTCATCGTTCCGCCGGTAGGAATTGCTTTTACCCGGTACTGGAACCGCATACCGTTGCAACCCGTCGCATCTTCGTAAACGATGGGCTCCCGGTCTTTGGGATTGTAGTAGTTCGGATCGGCATGGGCGGGTGCTTTCCCGCTCACGATCAGTTCATTGGTACCACTGGCGGCCAGCTGAGCGCGTAACTGGCTTCTGGCCGACACGTCAAAGGTCAGTGCACCCTTTTGGCTGGCCGTAAGCCGGATCAACATAACATTGTCAGGCGCATTTATAAATACTTCTCGTTTATAGGCTATCCCATCGATGGTGAATCGGGTGGTCGAAATGGCCTTCTCAATGTCCAGATCCCGGTAGTAGTCTGATGGCGACGCGCCGGCGTGGGCCTGTTTGATCACCAAATCACCCATTGGCATATACGATTCGGTGTATACGCCCTGCATTTTTTTAGTGAGCGTATTGGCTCTGGTATAATCCTCGTCGTTGAGCAGTGCCTCCCGGATCTGGGGCAAATATGCAGGAGCGTCCGGGTTGACAGCTTGTTTTACGGGACCTCCGCTATACAGCGTGCTTTCGTTCAACTGAATCAATTCCTCGTCAACGCCCCCAAACACCATGGCACCAATTCGACCATTGCCTACAGGTAAGGCTTCAACCCAGCTAGTTGCGGGTTTGGTATACCATAGTTTCAACGGCGATTGACTAAAGCCCGAACTGGACAAAGCCAGCATCAGCACAAACAGTGTAGTTTTTTTTCCAGACGTTTTGGGTGGTGTCATCTTTTTCGGCGACTGATAGGGAGTAAGGGCTGCACATTGAGCCATCTGTCAAATAAGTATACCCCCTGGCTTTACTACTAAAAAGCCTAAACTAGCGGCCAAAACGATAAGTAGCTAGTTTAGCCGATTCAATCTTGAGAATTAGCTCGATTGTGGCAGAAAGTGCGTGTAATTTCGCCCAATCATCGCGTACTGCCTTTTTTATCTATGAATATCCTCCTCGTTAAAGTAACCTTAATGCCGTTGGTGATTGGTTTAATTACCATAATCAGCCGGAAGTGGGGCTATAAAGTAGGGGGATTGATCGCCAGTATGCCGTGGATTGCCGGGCCGATTTTACTGTTCTTCATCCTCGAACAGGGCAAAGCATTCGGTATCCGGTCGGTTCCGGGCATTCTGACGGGCATCATCTCCCTGATCAGCTTTTGCTATTGCTATGCTCAGCTATCGAAACGCTTCAACTGGCTGGTTACGATACTGATTTCCTACCTTGTTTATGTGCTGGTGGCGGTGGTATTCGATTTTTTCCGGATCAATCTGTTCGCCATATACGGCATAACCCTGACCTGCGTTGTACTGGCCCTATACTTTTTTCCCGTTCCGGCCGACCACCAGCCACAGGCTAAACGACTACCGTTCGATATGGTGATTCGAATGGCAGTAGCTACCCTGTTCGTAATTCTCATCACCGGATTAGCCACTATACTGGGGCCAACCTGGAGTGGCATTCTGACCCCCTTCCCCATCATCACATCTATTCTCGCCATTTTTACCCACTATCTACAAGGCAACAGCGCCACGATAACGGTATTGCGTGGCCTGGTCAGCGGCCTCTTTGGCTTTACCACTTTCTTGTTTTTACAAGCCTTTTTACTGCGTGAATTTTCGGTTGGCGTCTCCTTCCTGCTAGCCCTGATTGTCAATCTGATCATCAACTACATCGTTAGCCGGATGTGGTAAACAGATCGTTTTGCCTTCCGGATAATGCTCCTAAAATACGGACTAAACTGGTTGGCCATGTGGTAGCGCAACCCGGCGAAACTAACCGCTCAGGCCAGACTAGGCAACCAACCAGTTTACAAAAGAAAACCCGCCATCAACGGACAGCGG
Organism: Spirosoma utsteinense; assembly: GCF_014282275.1. Taxonomy (GTDB): domain Bacteria; phylum Bacteroidota; class Bacteroidia; order Cytophagales; family Spirosomataceae; genus Spirosoma; species Spirosoma utsteinense. Next base: position 70,502 of record NZ_VFIA01000004.1, on the reverse strand, counting down.
GCTTCAGAAAACCAATATGATCGAAAATGCCTAGGCAAGCTCAATGAAAAGCGCTTCCCGGGAACGTCTCACTTTAGGTGCTTTCGACAGAAAGTCTTTCTCCTCATCCCGGAAACCCAGTGCCAGCAACGATACACTGTGCAGCCCTTTGGCAGGCAGGTCCAACAGTTTGTCAAGGGCATCGGCGTTGAACCCCTCCATGGGCGTGGCGTCAACCTGTTCCGTAGCGGCAGCAATCATACCTGATCCTAAAGCGATATATGCCTGACGAGCCGCCCACTCAGCACGTGCTTCGGGTGTCCGGCTCAACAGACTTCCCTTTATCGAATCCGCAAAAGGAGTTAGCGATTCGACAGAAGTCTGACGGGTGTCAGCAATAAGCTTGATATAGGCATCGATCTGTTCAGCCTCTACCGCCGTCCAGGATGCAAATACCAGCAGGTGAGAACCCTCAACGATTTGTGGTTGCGGACAGGCCAACTCATGAATCTTGCCTTTCAGTTCGTGATTGTCGATCACCAGCACCGTGTAAGGCTGCAATCCCACCGATGAGGCCGACAGGCGAATGGCTTCCAGAATAGTATCTATCTTTTCCGTAGGCACTTTTTGACCGTTCATTTTCTTGGCAGCGTACCGCCAATTCATTGCTTCTAATAGTTCCATGTGTAGGTTGTGTTAATGGTGAAAACAAAACACCGCTTTTTGTCAACGGTATACTTTTCAGGCCAGTTATAAAATTGATAGTCCGTAGTTTAGCACACCTCACCGGGCGTGCAGGCAGGCCCTTCAGTCGATAAATCAGTAAGCTCGGGATTCGTTTTCTCCCATTCTGCCCAGGCTGTAGTAAGCGCCCCGAGAAATGTTTCGGGCTGTTGAGCACCCGAAACCGCATACCGCCGATCGAGTACGAAGAACGGAACGCCCCTTGCTCCTACCTGCTGCGCTTCGTAGATATCCTGATGAACAGCTTCAGCATATTGATCACTGTCCAGCATCTGCTGAACATCGGCGGCCGGAAGGCCAATTTCCTTGCCCAGTTCGAGAAGTGTAGAATGATCGGAGGTATCACGGCCTTCGGTGAAATACGCCAGGAACAGCCGTTCTTCGGCGGCATCGCCCAGGCCTTTTTGTTTAGCCAGTTGTATCAACCGGTGCGCATCCCAGGAATTAGCGACAACCGCTTTGTCGAAGTCGTAGGTTAAACCAACCTCGTGCGCCATGTCGGTGACGTGGTCACTCATGCGTTTAGCTTCGCTCAGGCTCCAGCCCTTTATATCTGCCAGATGCTGATAGATGTTTTTGCCCGGTTCCGTTTTCATATCCGGGTTAAGCTGAAAGCTTTTCCAGATAATGTTCACCTGATCCTTGTGGTCAAACTGGCTAAGGGCCTGCTCAAATTTCCGCTTACCAATGTAGCAGAAAGGGCACATGACATCACTCCAGATTTCTACATTCATCTTTTTACAGATTTAGGCAGCTTTCGCTAACTGAATATTGGCAATCAGTTTGATATCTTCACCAAGCGCCAGACCACCCGTTTCGGTCAGCGCGTTGTAGGTCAACCCAAACTCTTTGCGGTTCACTTTACCGGTTACTTCAAATCCAAGCTTCTGATTACCGTAAGCGTCTTTGGCCGTTCCGCCATACTCCGCCTTCAGCGTTACGGGTTTCGTAACACCTTTCATGGTCAGGTCGCCCTTCAGTGTGTATTCATCGTCATCTACTTTCTCAAACGAAGTCGACCGGAACGCAATTTTCGGATGAGATGCCGTGTCAAAAAAGTCAGCTGATTTAAGGTGTGTATCCCGCATCTCCTGATTGGTGTCCACGCTGTCGACATCCAGCGAGAAATGAATTTCTGCGTCCGTAAAGTCGTCGTGTTCTGTCGTAGCACCTCCCTCGAAATTTCGGAACGTGCCTGTCACCGTGGAAATAACCAGGTGTTTTACTTTAAACTGTACTTCGGAGTGCGTGGGGTCAACGACCCATTTTGTAGTTGCCATACTTGTAAAAGCTATTGTGAATTAACTGATTTGATTTGTTTAACTAACAATGAAATAATTGCTAACGGTGTTAATAGTTGGGCAAAAAAATTATCCTTCCAGGGCTTTAATGAACCCATCAATGGCATCTTTCAGCACTAATTGACTCCAAGGGTTGATGATTGACTGGCTATCGATCATCTGAATAGAAACCAGGCCGTGAAGAATAGACCAATAGGTGTGAAATTTCAAAAACGCATCGACCTGGGGCTTGTTGCTGGTACTGATTGCGGTCTGAATAACCGATATAAGCACATTCGAAAACTGTTTCATCTCGGCAACCTGGTTGACTTGTTCGCAGGCTGGAATACCCAAACCAAACATGAGCTGATAATATTCTTTATGAGCAAAAGCGAAATCCCAGTAACCCTGAGCTATAGCCTCCAATTGGTGGCTGGGGTCAACCTGGCTATCGCGTTGCCGAATAATATCTTCTGTCAGCAGTTTGAACCCGTCCCTGGTGAACTCCTGTAAAATGGCGTCCTTATTCTCAAAGTGCGTGTAGATTACCGGAACACTATACTCGATGGCATCGGCAATCTTGCGAATAGAAAGCGCCTGCCAGCCTTCTTCCAGAACCAGCTGCCAGGCTGCCTGTAAAATACTGGTTCTTACTTCTTCTTTCTGCCGTAACCGACGCTCAAGGATTCCCATATGGGTGGTGTTATTCTTACTAACAGTGTTAACTTATACGTTAAAAATAAAGTTTCCATCTCATGATGAAAACTTTACCGTGGCTGTATCAGCCAACTGATAAACTGAACAGCCTCCTCACTATCAATAGCTTAGTTCACAATAATATCATATTTTGTCAGCAAACCGGGGAGACTATGGAGCGAGAACTTCGTCTTTTTCAACTTATTATTATCAGGATCTAAACTCACATTATAAGAACTGGAGAAATCCGTTTGGATTAAGGTGTTGCTGGCAAACTGGGCTAGTTCCAGATTGCAGGTCTTAAATACCGCACTGCTCAGATCGCAGTTTATAAACCGGGCTTCCAGAAGGGTACAGTCCACAAACCGAGTTTTTTTCAGATTACGATTAGAAAAAGAAGCATAATCAAGCTGGCACCCCTGAAAGTCGACATGAAAACCGAACGCGCTACACTGGCCGAAGTTAACTGAGTTGAGTTTGCTGGCCACGAAGACTACGTCATCAAGCTTGGTGCCTTCCAGCAGGGCCAGCCCCAGGTTACAGTCCTCAAAACGGCAGTTTGTAAAATTGGTATTCGCAAAAATCACCTTCGACAGATCGAGGTATTTAAAAGTACACTGCTCAAAGTCCTGGCGGGCCCACTGCGCGGGCAAATCGGCATACTGATCAAATAGTTGGTCGCGAAAATCCATCTCCGGTTGTATTATCTGTACCAGGGTAAACCCCAAAAAAAGCCAAACGTAATGCTGACGGTGGCAAATATCAAATCAGGATTAAATCTTCATACGTTACTACGAAGAAACAAAACGGATTAAACAATTAACTTTAACCAGCCAAAAAGCACATGGTAATTGCCCTGGCTTGCGGTCTGCTGATTATACGAGCCGTAATTCAGCCAGTAGCCTAACCCCAAACTAACAGTATTATGCCGGCAACTGCCACTGCCCGACCAAACGCGTCTGCTTCCTTTACCGAGCCTAAGTTCCTGATCACCCTGGTATTTGTTACCTCATTATTCATGTTTTGGGGTATTGCTATCACGATGGGTGACGTTTTAAACAAACATTTTCAGCACGTTCTGAGCTTGACCAAGACTCAGTCAGCGTTTGTCCAGTTCGCTATTTTTGGTGCTTATTTCGTCATGGGTATTCCTGCTGGCCTGTTCATGAAGCGGTTTGGTTATAAGAACGGAGTACTGTTAGGGCTTTCCCTATTCGCTATTGGCTCATTCTTGTTTGTTCCTGCCGCTGCTGCTGCTTCCTTTACGTATTTTGGTATCGCCCTGTTCATCTTGGGCTGCGGCATATCGACACTCGAAACGGTTGCCCACCCCTTCGTTGCCTCGCTCGGCGACCAGCGCACCAGCGATCAGCGCATCAACTTCGCACAGGCATTTAATGCCCTGGGGGCTATCATCGGCCCTGCCATCGGGTCTTACTTTCTCCTGCGGAACAATACGGCGGGTAGTACAGATCTAACCTCGGTAAAGACACTGTACATTGTCATCGGCAGTGTCATTGCAACCATTGCGATTCTGTTTTCCTTCGTGAAAGTGCCCGCCCTGGTCGACCCACATAGCGTAGTGGATACCGATGCCGCCAACGTTGACGCAGAACCAGGAAAAACGCTGTTTCAACACAAGCATTTTGTATGGGCCGTTATTGCTCAGTTTTTCAATGTAGCAGCACAAGGGGGAACCTGGGCCTTTTTCATTAATTATGGCCACGAGAAAATGGGCTTCTCCGATGCCACAGCCGGCAATTACATGGTGTTATTTATGGGCTTGATGCTGGCTGGCCGGTTTGTAGGTACGTTCCTGATGCGGGTTATCGCACCGAATAACCTGCTGGCCATTTTTGCTGCCTGTAATATTGTTATGTGTATCATCATTGCCCAGAGTTTCGGGTGGCCTTCCTTTATTGCCCTGATGATGCTCAACTTCTTCTTCAGCATCATGTTCCCGACAATTTTCAGTCTGGGCCTGAAGAACCTGGGAGCACACACGCAGCAGGCTTCCTCGTTTATTTCAATGGGTGTCGTGGGTGGCGCTGTATTCCCGTTCCTGATGGGCATGGTTGCCGAAAAAGACGTAGCATCGGCCTATTATCTGCCCATTATCTGCTATGCCGTTATCTTCCTGTTCGGTGCCAGATTTTCCAAAGCGCGCTAACTGATCGTCGCTTCTACAAGCAATACCCCGGCTGGCGCGGTTTATCGATCGCACCAGCCGGGGTATTGCTTGTAGGTTTTTTTGTAGAGCTGGCTAAAGCTCTCCGATATCCTCATTCCACAGCGTGGGTTTTTCAGTAATGAACCCATTCATCATATCCACACATTCGGAAAGATCGAGATCAATTACCTCAACGCCATGTTCTTCCATGAACGCGCGGGCACCGGCAAAAGTCCGCGACTCGCCCACAATCACTTTTGGTATTTTAAATTGAACGATGGTCCCTGCACACATGTAGCAAGGCATGAGCGTGGAATAAATAACCGTATCGCGAAAGGAGCCGACACGACCAGCGTTATTGAGGCAGTCCATCTCGCCATGTAAAATGGGATTATCTTCCTGAACGCGCTTATTATGTCCTGAAGCCACCAGCTTCCCGTTCTTAACCAATGCCGAACCGATTGGGATACCTCCTTCGTTCAGGCTTTTGCGGGCCTGAGCAATGGCCTCCTGCATAAATTCGTCCATAGTGTTTTGAATTTCGTTTGTTCGATGGAACCTGATCAGATGCGCTGTATCAATTCGGCCACTTTGTGGACTTCCCGGCCCACAATATGATCGATAATAGTCAAGGCATGTTCCCGGCCGTTTTCAATGAATACCTTCTCAGTATAAATGCCAGCCAGCACCGTACCACAAACATACAGCCCTGGCACATTCGTTTCAAAGGTTTCTTTATCGAACGCAGGCACCTGAGTAGCCGGGTTCAGATCGATGCCGCAACGCCGGAGCAGAGCTGCATCAGGAATATAACCTGTCAGAACCAGCACAAAATCGGCTGGGATCTGAGCTTCTTCGCCTGTTTTCAGGTTATTGATCGTCACCGTTTTTTCATCGATCTGCGTTACAACGGAGTCGAACACGGTTTTAATCTTACCTTCTTTAACCCGGTTCTTTACATCCGGGACCAACCAGTATTTCACTGTACTACGGAAGTCTTCGCCCCGGTGCACGACCGTTATGTTCACGTCGTGCCGGTAAAGTTCTAAGGCAGCCTCTACCGCCGAATTCGATGCACCGATGATGACGACATTCGTAAACGAATACTTGAACGGTTCGTCGTAGTAGTGAGAAACATGAGGTTGGTTTTCGCCGGGAATACCGAGCCAGCGAGGGTGCGTAAAATAGCCCGTTGCCATGATCACCTTCCGGGACTGATAACGTTCTCCGGTTTTAGTCGACACCGTGAAACATTCCCCTTCCTTAGTCACCTCCCATACCTCCTGAAACAGTTTGAAGTTAAGGTGGAAATAAGCGGCTGCTTTCCGATAGTATTGAAGGGCCTCATCACGCCCGGCCTTAACACCCGAGATAGGAAATGGCAAACCCCCAATTTCAATATTTTCGGCTGTCGAGAAGAAACGCATCCGGCGTGGATACTGCCGGATAGACTCCGTCAGGCTACCCATATCCAAAATCAGGTGGCTAAGTCCTGCTTTGGTTGCTTCGATTCCGGCTGCCAGCCCGCAAGGGCCACCGCCAACGATGATCACGTCGTATAGTTGCATGTTGTGTAAGGGAAAAATCCGTCTGACGCGTATTAACCGGTAGCCGATTACCCAGTTTACTAACACTCAAAAACCGCTCAAAGGTTGCGCCAACATAAGCTTTTTGATTCTTCAACGGCCTAATAGCAAGGTCAACAGACCCAAATACGGGTAAGACAGCAGTTTTGTTACGCCAATCATAACGTGCTTCACGCTTGCCTTCCATGGCTCGCCCTCTTCGTCTATCGGGATCGGCCGGTGACCTTATACCGGAAGTTGTCGGCATGAATCCTTACCAGCGGGCCGTGGTTTATTCGTATATTTACTGAGGCCATTTCGTTTTTAGTGGAAAATCTCACCAACACATTATTCTCGTCTTTCGAGGCTGACGAAGTCACTTTCTTCGCTGATTTGATCCTGCCTATCCCGGTACCCAGGCTATTTACGTATCGTGTGCCGCGCGAAATGGCAGAGGTTCTTAAGATCGGTGCCCGGGTCATTGTTCCCTTCGGCAAAAATAACGGGCGTGTGTTCACTGCTGTAGTAGCCCGTTTACATAACTCCCCCCCTACCAATTATCAAGCTCGCTACATTACAGAAGTCCTAGACGAATATCCGCTGGTGACCGGTTATCAACTCGAATTGTTCCGGTGGATGGCCGAGTATTATATGTGCTGTGTCGGCGAAGTGATGAACATTGCCCTTCCTTCAGGCCTGAAAATTTCGAGTCAGTCGAAAGTTCAGATCAATCCCGATTTCGATTATCCCGAACTGCTCACTGAATTTGAAGATACCCTGCTTACCGAACTCAAAAAGCAGCAGGCGCTATCCTATGACGAACTGGTGCGGCTGGCGGGTGCAGGAACCAACATACCCGCCCTGATCAAATCGCTGGTGGGGAAGAAAGCGATCATTGTTTTTGAGGAAGTACGCGAGAAGTACATCCCCAAAATGGTACGCAAGGTCCGGCTTAACCGGACCTACGAGGAAAAAGAGCAGCTTCTCGCCCTGCTGAACCGGCTCGAAAAGCTGCCTAAACAACAGGAAGTGGTGATGCGGTACCTGAGTCATGTTCCTGTCCAGATGAATGCTTCTCTCAACCAGAAAGGGTTGGATAAGACAATTCTCAATCAGGATGATACCGTGTCTCAATCGTCATTGACGACCCTCATCAAGAATGCCGTTTTCGAAACATTTGAACTGATTCAGCCGCGTTTTTCCGACAATGCCCCGCCACAGGCCGAGATAAAGCTGACAGACGCACAACGAGAAGCCTCACAACAGATTATGGCGCAATTCGAGCGCCAGAACATCGTACTACTCCATGGTATTACGGGCAGCGGCAAAACCGAAGTCTACATTGACCTCATTCAGCAGGCGGTTGGCAGTGGCTCGCAGGTACTTTATTTACTGCCCGAGATTGCTCTGACAACGCAAATTGTCGTTCGACTCCAGCGCGTGTTTGGCGATAAGATGGGCATTTATCACTCTAAATTCTCTGATAACGAACGCGTCGAAGTCTGGAAAGGCGTCGTGTCGGGACAGTATCAGTTTGTGGTGGGCGTTCGGTCGGCGGTGTTCCTGCCGTTCGATAACCTTGGACTGATCATTGTCGATGAAGAACACGAAACCAGCTATAAACAGCACGACCCTGCCCCCCGCTATCATGCCCGTGATGTAGCGATCATGCTGGCCCATTGGCAACAGGCGAAAGTTTTACTGGGATCTGCAACGCCTTCGCTCGAAACATATCATCAGGCTAAACAGGGACGCTATGGATTGGTAGAACTTTTCAGACGCTTCGGTGACGCCACCCTGCCCAATATTCTGTTGATCGATACCAAGGTGGAGAAAAGGCAGAAAACGATGAAGAACGAATTCTCGTCGGCGTTACTCACCGCCCTGGAAGCGAATATGGAGCGCCGGGAACAAAGCATCCTGTTCCAAAATCGACGCGGTTATTCACCCTATATGCAATGTGAGGATTGCGACTGGACGGCCGAATGCCCCAACTGCGCCGTTAGCCTGACCTATCACCAGCGTGCTGCGGAATTACGCTGTCACTACTGCGGTCACAAAGAAGAAGTGCCGCGGATATGTCCCGTTTGTGGTTCTACCAAGGTACGTACAATAGGCTTCGGTACCGAAAAGCTGGAAGACCAGTTACAGATTATATTTCCAAAGTCAAAAGTGCTGCGGATGGACCTGGATACTACCCGCGCTAAAAATGCCTATCAGCAAATTATTCAGGAATTCGAGGGTGGCGAGATCGACATACTGGTAGGTACACAAATGATTACCAAGGGCCTTGATTTCGACAATGTCAGTCTGGTAGGGATTTTTGACGCCGACCGCCTGATCCATTTCCCTGATTTCAGAGCTACAGAACGGTCATTCCAGATGCTAACGCAGGTAAGTGGTCGAGCAGGCCGACGTGCCGGGCGGCAGGGTACCGTACTCATTCAGACGAACAACCCGCAACAGACAATTCTGCAAAAAATCATTGAGAACGATTACAAAGGTTTGTTCGATGAAGAGATTCAGGAGCGACAGAACTTTAACTATCCACCTTTTTCCCGGCTTATCAAACTAACGGTTCGCCATGCTGACAAAGCTGTCAGCCAGCAGGCCGCCGACCGACTGGCCGCCGAACTTACCGATGCCCTGGGTAGCAGCCGTATACTGGGACCCGAACAGCCCTTGGTCGAACGCATCAGAAATCTATTTCTGTTTGATATTCTGATTAAGATTGAGCGGGATAAGGTAAACGTGAAAGCGGTGAAGAGCTATATCCAGGACCGCATCAACGATATTCTGACTGATAAAGGCCTACGCCAGGTTAGCATCGTCATCGATGTAGACTGCCTATAAAAACTCGTTGGCACAAAAGCAAAAAAGCCCTCAAACGGGGCTTTTTTGCTTTTGTGCCTGGCAGCAGTCCAGATTACTTCGCGCTGTCAGCAACCATCGTAGCAGCCGAGTCAGTAGCTACCGTAGCGGCTGAATCAGTAGTCATTGTCGTTGTGTCGGTCGACATGACGGCAGTTGAATCAACACCCGCTTCTTCGGTCTTTGGTTTGCTCTGGCAGGCAGCAAAAGTCAACATGCTACCAACGAATAGGAGAGTAACTAATTTTTTCATCACTTACAGTGGAATTTAAGGTTTTCGGCACAAATATACCTTTTTTTAGAATTGTACAAACAATAGGGCCTTTATTTCCAAAAAACAGCGATATGTCTTCGAATAGTACATATCCAATAGAACTAATTGGGTGATAGCGATGAGCCTAAAATTGCTCTTCCTCCTGTTTCGACGACCTCGCCCGCAGTTTATCGTACATGCCTGTACTGCGGAAGGTGAGCAATTTATGGCCAAAATAGTTGGCCATGAAACTCATACCCATACCGGTTAGGTGAGAACCGGTTTCACGCCATAACTTAAGCTCCGGTGATGGAAAGAGGGGAGTTGCAATCCATTCGAGGGTATACTTAGCGACATATACCTGGACAAAAAGGGCCACCAGTGCTATTCCCAGGAACTTGATGGCCTCGCGGCCTGTGTTGCCCGTATCACCGGCAGAAAAAGCGTATCGCTTTGTTGGAATAAATGTCAGTACTGTAGCTGTCAGGTATCCACATAGCACGCTCGTATCGAAATCGAAATAGTTGCGATAAAATATACGGGTCACAAAGTTAATTGACGCCCCCAGCACAGCTGTCAGAAAGAACGTGAAGAAGTCTTTAGACTCTTTTTGCTTGGACTGCTGAATAGTACTCACGTTCACAGTTAAATACTGGTTTTCCGCCTAAGTTTTTATGTCAAAAGCCAAAAATACGAATTAGCCGCTAAAGGGATTCGGAGTCGATCGTTTACTGAGGGTACGGTTCCGGCAATTGCCGATATAATCAGAAAAGTCCTTGTAGCAGACCAGGTGCAATCCCTAAACCAATGGTTAGGATTGTAGCGGCCAGAAGCACATACTGATAAAAGGGCGCTACCCGAATTGGCTCTATGACTCCATCACGGAAGTACATAGCAATGATAACGCGGAAATAATAGTAGATACCGATGGCCGACATCAGTACGGCAACCACCAGCAACCAGATTTGTCCTCGTTCTACAGCTGTAGAAAACATATAGAATTTACCCCAGAAACCGGCTGTTAACGGAATACCTGCCAGTGAAAGCATAGAGACGGCCATGGCAAACCCGAGGAGTGGATTTTGACGGGCCAGACCATTGAAAGAATCGAAACTTTCGCCGGTTGCGCCTTCCCTCGAAATCGTTTGTGTCCCTCGTTGCTGGGCTACCAGCAGCAATACGCCAAATGCCGAAATAGTGGCGACCGAATAAGCCAGGGAATAGAAAACGATAGCCTGCTTGGTTTGGGCTCCCAGAGAAGCCAGGCCAATGAGTAGGTAACCGGCATGCGAGATGCTGGAGTAAGCCATCATTCGCTTGAAACTGTTCTGGTAAACGGCGGTGACATTACCGATGACAAGTGTGATGGCGGTTATAACGGCCATGATTACCCACCAGAACTCGTACACGCCAACAAATGAGATCGACAATAAGCGAAACAACGCGGCAAAACCAGCCGTTTTTACAACGGTAGACATGAAAGCCGTAAATACAGTAGGGGCACCATCATATACATCGGGGGTCCAGAAGTGGAATGGGGCCGCCGACACTTTGAATAATAAACCAATAAGCAGCATCAGCAGACCTACATACAACAGCAGCGACAGGCCCGTTTGTGGATTAACGGCATAAGCCGCTATACCTGCCAGCGTGAACGAACCGGTAGCCCCGTAAAGAAGGGCCATCCCGAATAACATAATGCCTGTGGTGAAGGCCCCCATCAGGAAATACTTCAGGGCCGCTTCATTGGAGCGCAGATTCCGCTTGTCGCTGCCAGTAAGTACATACATGGCCACCGACAGGATTTCAACACCGACAAACAGCATGATCAGGTTCTGAAAACCAACCATCATGACCGCTCCAACCAGCGCAAACATAATGAGACCATAATACTCGGCGGGCTGGGCTTCTTCGTCCTCAATAAAACTCCCCGACAGGGCTACTACCAGAAACGCAGACCCCAGAATGATGGCGGTAAAAACCATGGTCAGATTATCCGTACGCAGCATGTCGCCAAAATACAGATAGGTCTTATTCCAATCCAGGAAATTGGCGGCACCTGCTACCAGCAGAAAAAGCAGCGTAGCCGGCAGCAGAATCGCTTTCGACTTCAGGAAGCCAAGAAATAGCAGCACAATGCCAAAAACCGACAGGAGAACGATGGGAAGCATAGTTTATAGTTTGTGAGTTGTCGTTTACAGGGTGTAGCTGCCACTCGAAAAGCACGGCCCGCTCCGCACGACCAACTAATTAATTCACTTCATTGAGACGGCCGTGGTACCGATGTATTTCATCAGGTTGACAACCGCGGGTTCCGTTATATCCATAAATGTTTTCGGATAGATACCCATCCAGAACACCATGATGACTAAAGGCACAAATACCAGGCTTTCAGACATGGTCAGATCGGCAAACGTAGCCGTTCGTGATGAAGTTGGCCCAAACATGCTTTTTTGAAACATCCGAAGCATATACACCGCGCCGAAAATGATCGTGAACCCAGCCGCTAATCCCAGATAGTGGTTGTACGTGAAGACACCGTGCAGCAACAGGAACTCGCCGATAAAGCCATTGGTAAGCGGCAATGCCACACTACCCAGCAACATAATCATAAAGTACACGGTCAGTTTCGGTGTTGCACGGGTAATGCCACCAAGCTGATCAAGCTGGTTGGTATTCGTACGCGAGAAGATAATATCGGCCACGAAGAACATACCAACTACATTGATGCCGTGGGCCAGCATCTGAATCAGCGCGCCCTGCATGCCGGTTTCCGTTTGGGAGAACACACCAGCGGCCATCAGGCCAACGTGCGAAAATGACGAATAGGCAATGAGCCGCTTCATGTCGCGTTGCCGGATCGCGATGATCGACCCGTATACGATGCCGATCACCGACAGAATGATGACCGTCTGGCCCCAGGCTTCAACCCCAAGCGGGACGATGGGCAAAATAAATCGAATCAGTCCATAAACGCCCATTTTGAGCATGATTCCGGCCAGCAACATAGTAGCTGGCGTTGGCGATTCTACATAGGTGTCAGGTTGCCAGGTATGGAAGGGGAACACCGGCATTTTGATAGCGAAGGCAATGAAAAACGCCCAGAATACCCAGTTTTGCGCGTTGGGCGTTAGTTTTAGCTTATAAAAATCAACAATTGCCGATGAGTGAGCAATACCCGCAACAGGTGGTGTCTGGTAATAGAGATAAACCAGTGCCACCAGCATAAACAAGCTACCGAAGATGGTGTATACGAAGAATTTGAACGTAACCGGAATGCGGTTTGCCCCACCCCACATAGCTGCCAGGAAATAAATCGGAATCAGCGCAGCTTCAAAAAACAGGTAGAAGAGGAAGCCATCGCGAGCGGTAAAGACACCAATCAGGGCCGCCTGCATAAAGAGCATAAGCGCATAAAAGGTAGACGGGCGCTCATACTGCCGGTTGAAAGTAGACAACACGATCAGGGGAACCAGCAAACCCGTCAGGAGCACCAGCAGGACACTGATACCGTCGATACCGGCGCTAAACCGGATACCCAATGCCCCGATCCAGGCGTAATCGAATCCAAACTGTGAGGTGGCATCCGGCTTGAACTGTACGAATGCGCTCAGCGCAAGAGCAAGTTCGACTAAGGCTGCTGCCAGCGCTACCTGCTTCGCCCGTTCGCCCTTGATGAGCAGAATGAGTGTGGCCGCAATGGCTGGGAAAAGAATTAAACCTAAAGTAAGCATGTAGTGAACAGGTTTTCGATTTTCGGTTTTCGGCTAAAGGTAATCGTGGCTGAGAAGTCAGCCAGAACCAGATTAGAACCGAACAAAGAAGCGCAGCGCGAAAATAGCCGCAATACTAACTACCATAGCCAGCACATAAAACCCGATTGAGCCGTTTTGTAACAGCCGCAACTGAGCCGATGCTTTCTGTACCAACCAGGCGATCCCGTTGACAACTCCGTCGACCAGACCCTCACCAAAACTATAAAACGAATCACCCAGCCCACGAATCGGCCGGACAATGATGGTGTCGTAAAATTCGTCGATGTAATATTTGTTGTATATAACCTGTTCGGGCAGCGATCGCTCGGCGGTTTCAGGTGCTGGAATAGCCCGACGGCTGACATATACAACATAAGCCATAATAAGGGCCAGCAGGGCAACGCCGGCAGAGACAGCCATCAGGACATACTCTGTGCTATGCTCCATTGTCGATTCAGCAAACGCTTCCGGGTTTACCTGCCGTGCGTTCTCAAACAGAGGAGCCATAAAATTACTTAGCCAGCCTCCACCCGGTAGGTTGAGCAGACCACCCAGCGCCGACAGAATTGCCAGCACAATCAGCGGAATGGTCATGGATGCAGGTGACTCGTGGAGGTGGTGACGCTGTTCCTCCGTACCCCGGAACTCGCCAAAGAACGTCAGAAATAACAGGCGGAACATGTAGAACGAAGTTAGACCGGAGCCAAGAACACCCAGCGCCCAGAGAATCTTGTTATGCTCGAACACATGCGCCAGGATTTCATCTTTGGAGAAGAAACCCGCAAAAGGAGGCAAACCGGCAATAGCCCAGGTGCCAATGGCAAATGTGATAAACGTAACAGGCAATGATTTACGCAGACCACCCATTTTGCGAATGTCCTGTTCGTCGGACATGGCGTGGATGACACTACCCGCTCCGAGAAATAGCAGCGCTTTGAAGAACGCGTGGGTAATGACGTGGAACATACTTGCCGTATAGGCCGTAGCGCCCAGACCCAGGAACATATAGCCTAGCTGCGACACGGTAGAGTAAGCCAATACCTTCTTTATGTCGTTTTGTAGCAGGCCGATCGAAGCGGCCAACAGCGCCGTAGCAATAGCGATGCCGCCAATAATTTCGAGTGTGAGCGGGGCCATCGAGTACAGGACGTTCGAGCGAACAACCATGTATATACCCGCCGTAACCATCGTAGCCGCGTGGATCAGAGCCGACACCGGAGTTGGACCGGCCATAGCGTCGGGCAACCAGGTGTAGAGCGGAATCTGTGCTGACTTACCCATAGCACCTACGAAAAGGAGAATGGTAATCAGCAGAATCGTACTGTCGCCAATCTCCAGGCTTGCGGCCTGTTTGAAAACATCGATGTACTCAACCGTACCGAAGGTATTGATGAGCATGAAGATCCCCAGCAGAAAACCCAGATCACCAATGCGGTTCATGACGAAGGCCTTACGAGCCGCATTATTATAGCTTGTGTTCGTGTTCCAGAAGCCGATGAGCAGGTATGAACAGAGCCCTACACCTTCCCAGCCAATGAACATGATGACGTAATTTGACCCCATCACCAGTAGCAGCATGAAAAATATGAACAGGTTCAGGAAAGCCATGAACTTGCCAAATCCCTCATCGTGCTTCATATAGCCGATACTGTACAGATGGATCAGCGTACCAACGCCCGTTACCACGAGCAGCATCAGTAAGCTCAACTGATCGATCTGGAACGAGAAATTGATTTTAAGATCACCGACGCTGATCCAGTCAAACAGAGTGGCTACCAGCGGGTCGGTACTGCCCGTTGCCAGGAATGCCATGAACAGGAAAACCGACGTCAGAAACGAGGCCAGCACGGCAACGGTTGCTAGGATACCGGCCAGCCCTTTAGGCACATGCCGGAAGCCAATACCATTGATCAGGAAACCAATAAGTGGGAAAAGCGGAATTAACGCACAGAGTAATTCTGGTTGCATAGGTAGTTAGTCGTAGATGTCATAAGTCGTAGATGTCATAAGTCACAGGCGATGGTACGTACCTTTCGACTGTGCGACGTCTATGCCTTACGACTAAATTTTACCATTTCAACTTATTGAGCAGCCCCACGTCGATGGAGCGGGTATTGCGATAAATCATGACAATAATAGCCAGACCAACCGACACTTCGGCAGCGGCTACGGCCATAATGAAAAAGACAAATACCTGACCGGCTGAGTCGGAACGATACGATGAAAAGGCGATGAGCAATAAATTGACAGCGTTAAGCATCAATTCTATCGACATAAAAATAATAATAGCGTTTCGTCGGGTCAGTACGCCGATTATACCGATGACAAACAGCGCGGTGCTGAGAATCAGGTAGTAAGTTAGCGGTATCTGCTGAATGACTTCCGGGATGAGGACGTCCTGCGTGGGTTGCATGGGTTGCCGGTTAATAGAAAGTGCCGCAAAGGTAACCAATATTCGATATCAGCGGAATCACTTCCGCCCATTGCCACTACTGAACATGCGTAAACGGATTTCGGTCAGCCGACGTTTGGTGTCGAGAGGAAACTCGCCTTTCAGTATCCAGTCGTAGAAAGATGGTTCTTTTTTTAGGACGTCCAGTACGGGAAGGCCTTTATGCTTGCCGAAATTAAAGACTTCTTCGCCCTTGTCGTTAATGATCATCCGGCCGGCAAGGTCCACATTTTTGTTGGCTGTGAGCCCGTGGAGCATCTCAATATCGTTCTGAAATACCAGATCCTGACCACTGTCAGACCTGGCCACCATGCCCATGTACCGCTGCACCTGTGCGTTCAGTACTTCGAACGTTGCAATCGTGTCAGCTTCAGCGCCATGAGCCCCTATCAGGTCTTTATTGCAGTAAAATTTGTAAGCTGCGGTCAAATTGCGCGGCTCCATCAGATGGAAAATCCGTTGCGCATCGACTAATCGACGATTTTTCATATCAAACTCGACATTCGCCCGCAGAAACTCCTCAACCAGCAGGGGTACGTCGAACCGGTTACAGTTGAAACCAGCCAGATCGCAGCCATCAATAAATTGTGCCAGGGTCCGGGCTACCGATTTGAACAGGGGTGCGTCTTTAACATCCTCGTCATACAGCCCGTGAATCATACTCGATTCCAGGGGAATGGGCATGTCGGGATTTACCCGCTGATTTTTGGTGATGACTTCGCCATCGGGCATTGCCTTGATGATGCAAATGTCGATGATCCGGTCTTTGGCAACGTTGATACCGGTTGTTTCGAGGTCGAAAATAGCAAGCGGCTTTCGGAGAATTAATTGATGCATCATAACCAAACCGGGATTAAGCGGTCAGGTTGCAAAGGTAAACTGATTTCCGTGTAATCAGGACTTTTTCAGTACGTCCATCCAGTCTATACCCTGCCGGATCTGAGCAATCGATGGCATTTTGCCTGCCTGCATCAGTTCCCGGATGGCAATAATGTCGGTGTCGCGCTTCAATCCAGCTGCGGCTTTTACCTGACCATCCTGTAAATAAAGTGCCAGAAAGGAGTCGTCCTCCTCAGGGCTTCCCGCATAAAAGATGTCATCGAAGGTACTCGCGTGACCAACATAATTGATGCGTTTCCCCTGCTGATTGGTCCAGAAAAAAGGAACACTTCGGTAGGGTTGAGCTTGCTCGTCGGGCCCGATCGGGTTAGACTGAGCTTGCGTTGGCGCGCCAACGTGCGACCGGGCCATATTCACACCCGCAGTATGGCCCTGCTGACCGGCTATTTTCCAATGCTCAATTCGCTGCAAACCATCGTTGGCTGGATACTGTGCAATATCACCGGCGGCATAGAGGCTATCGGTTACCTGAAGGTATTCATCCGTCTTTACGCTCCCATCCTTTTCAATCGTAACGCCCGTTAAAAAGCCAGTTTGTGGCTTCACACCAAGGCCAATCAGCACGGCATCGGCAGCGAGCCGTTCGCCCGTATCGAGAACAACGCTTTCTACCGTACTATCCCCGTCAAATTGCTGCGGTTTGCAACCAAGATGAAACCGAATGCCTTGCTGTTCGTGCCATCCCTGAATTACGCGACCGATTCGTTCGCCCAGCACTTTCGCAAACGGAACTGTTTCTGTACCTACCATATCGATCTCGCTACCAAGTTTACGCAGGCTCATAGCCCCTTCCAGCCCGATAAAGGAGCTACCAATAATAACGATTCGCTTTCCCTGCTGCCCCAGCTCACGTAGGTGCCGGCTATCCTGCAACGTACGGAGTGTGTATACGCCCGGCAGGTCGGCACCCGGTATAGTCAATCTAGTAGGCGTGCCGCCGGAACAGATGACGGCCTGGTCGTAGGGCAATACCTCACCCGATGCCAACACGATTTCTTTAGCTGCTGCATCAAGGGAAGCTACGCGTTGATGCGTACGAATAGCAATGCCATAATTAGTGTAGAAATCCTCCGTCCGAAGTGGCATCCACTCGTCGGGGGCTTCTCCCTGAAGATAATTCTTCGAACAATTGGGGCGGTCATACGGTCCTTCTTCCGATTCGGTCAACAGGATTACGCGACCTGTAAACCCACCCTCGCGCAGCCCTTCGGCAGCAAAAGCACCAGCCCCACCACCGCCAACGACGACGCAGGTTTCGGTATTGGCCTCGTCGGGCGTAGCCATCGGATTTTCCCGACTTTCCTTGTCTGTTGTTAGTCGAACGTACACCTGATCGCCTTCTATACGTACCTCATGCATGGGTAAACCATTCAAGGCGGGGGCTTCGAGCCGATGACCCGTCCGAACATCAAAGCAGGCGTTATGCCAGGGACAGATAAGCCGGTTACCATTCAATACACCTTTGGCCAGCGGGGCCTGATAGTGGGCGCATTTGGGGTAAAGAGCATAGTATTGTCCATCGGCACGAGCCAGTAACACATCGGTGTCGTTGACCCGCACTTCTTTCAACTGACCATCGATCAGGTCATCGACATGGCAAACAGGAGCTTCAGAGTAGTCGGCAATCATAGCAGCACGTATTTCCTCTATCAACCTATAGTTTAAGCCGATTGATTATAATACGCACAAAAAAGCCGCTGTGAATGATCGCAGCGGCTTCAATAAATGAACTCGTTTTAGCTTCGACTGCTTGACGGCTAGCTATTTCGAGGTAGCCATCACCATTTTGATGTTTAGTTTGGCACCCGTCTGGAGCACGTCGACCAGATCCTGTACGGTCAATGTCTTATCGAAACGCACCACTACCGTTGGCTCGGCAATACCAGCCATGACAGCTTTAAGCTCATTTTCCAGATTAGCCGGGTTGATCGGCTTCTTATCGATAAAATACTGTTTCTCGCCATCTACCGACAGCGTCACCTGCTTTTTACTCAGTTGCTGCGACGCTGCCGCTTTGGGTAAAAGCAGTTTGATGACGTTTGGATTGGCCACCGTCGAAATAATCAGGAAGAACAACAACAGGAAGAACATGATGTCGTTCAGCGAAGAGGTCGCTACTTCGGCGGCAAATTTTTGCTTTCTTCTAAGTTTCATACTGTAAAGCCACCCCTTGGGGCCCGGCTGTCATTCAGTAAATTTCGTATCAGCCAACCCGTCGACCCTATGCGTCGGGGGCGGCTTTTGTGTTAGCGCATCCGGGCCGTTTCGGTAGTAGGCTTCTGAAGCACCTCGATAAACTCGAAGGCATTCATTTCGAGCGACAGTGTAAATCGCTCGATCATCATGTTGAGCAGGTGGTAGCCCGTATAGGCAATTACACCAACGATCAGACCGGAACCCGACGTGATCATTTTCTCGTACAGACCACCGGCAATGATACCGACGCTGATGTTATCAGACAGCGATATGTCGTAGAAAATGCGGATGATACCGGAAATTGTCCCGATAAAACCCAACATTGGGGCAATACCGGCAATAATGCCCAGGTAACCCATGTTCCGCTCCAGCCGCGACAGTTCGATCTGCCCAACCGTTTCAATCGTTCCTTCAATATCTTTCATGGGCGACCCGATACGGCCGATGGCTTTCTCGAATACGCGTCCCATGGCAGTACGCTGGTTTTTAGCGAACGATTCTGCCGATTTGATATTACCCTGAGCGATCATGTCGCGGATATTATCGACAAAATTAGCATCGACTTTCGTCTGCGAACGAATGACAAAGAATCGTTCGAAAATCAGGTACAGCGCCGAAAAGAGCAGAAAAGCAATGGGAATCATTACCCAACCGCCTTTGGCTACCAGATCAAATAGTTGCAGACTTTGGGGTTGAGCAGCCGCCGAAGTGGCCGACAGTGATGCGGCCGTGGTGTCAACGGCCGGAACCTGAAGCAGGAGCATACGAATCGGGTAAGTGGATGAAATCAAACGAAACGACCAGTTTGAAATCAAACGCACTGGTTTCGCCGGATATTGTTGTCAAAGATAATGAAGCCCGGTTTAATCAAAAGAGAAACTTAGCCAATAGATCGGTTTGGCCTGTAGGTAATTAGGCAAACTGTTTTACAGCGCGGGCAATTTCCTCGGCCCGAAAGGCACGCGCCTGCCAGCGTTCGAGCCGTGGATTCATGAGCCGGAACCAGAGCGGTGGTATGTAGCTGATGAGGATCATGAGAGCATAGCCGAAAGGCAGCTGGGGCGCTTCGTCGAAATGACGTAGTACCTGATAGGGTCGGGCCGCATAGGCATGGTGATCGGAATGACGCTGGAGCTGAAACAGCACCAGGTTACTGATCAGCTGGCTGGCGTTCCAGGAATGCAGGGGGTTTACCCGTTCAAACTGCCCCGGCGATACTTCCCGGCGCGTAATGCCATAATGCTCGATGTAATTGACCGATTCGAGCAGCAGAATGGCGATCAGGCTCTGGCTGAAAAAGAAGATCGGTACGATCCAGGGGATATAACCGACCCAGAAACCAAACTCAACGGTCAGGAACGTGCCAAAAAGAATAGGAAGGCCTGCAAACCACAGCATGTCGTTATGCCGGCTCCAAACGGCGTACCCCTGCCTCTGTATTAATCGTTTTTCTATCTGCCACGCACTTCGGTAGCTGCCCACCAGCGTTTGCATCCAAAATGCATACAACGTCTGATTTTTTTTGGCTGTAGCCGGGTCAACAGGAGTAGCTACGTGAACATGGTGCCCGCGGTTGTGTTCAATGATAAAGTGCATGTAACAAACCGACAGCAGGGCGGCTTTGGCATGAAACTGAGCAGTGGAACTACTCCGATGCCCTAGCTCATGCGCCACATTGATAATACCCCCGCCAAAAATACCGATGCTGTAGATCAGTCCCAGCTGTTGC
Organism: Spirosoma utsteinense; assembly: GCF_014282275.1. Classification (GTDB taxonomy): domain Bacteria; phylum Bacteroidota; class Bacteroidia; order Cytophagales; family Spirosomataceae; genus Spirosoma; species Spirosoma utsteinense. The sequence goes on along the minus strand of NZ_VFIA01000004.1, from coordinate 49,912 downwards.
CATACCGTCAGCCCACCCGCGATGAGTACGTAACACCCCCAGGCAATCAGGGCATAGTGCAGATACACGAATGAATAGACGAGTGCATCGAAGTATGAGTCGTTGACAACCACGTCGTAGCGATCACGACTGACATTGGTTCGGTCATTGCCCGATACTAGATCGAGCAGGGGAATAACGATGTAGGTATACAGGATACCAGCTACTACCCAATCAGGGCCGAACAGATAATAAGTGCCTACAATTACCGCCAGCAGGCTATATGACCACAGGAAAGCAAATTTTTTAAATAAACTCATGGTGGTTAGCGATTTATGTGTGCGTGAATACAATTTTGCGACTATCGACAACCTTTGTATCCAATCAGCCCACAACGAACCGCCAACCAGATCAAGGCTTCAGTAAGATCTTTCCCCAGCGTCCTGGCCGATCAGCATGTTCAACGGCTTCTTTGATTTGATCAAGCGAATAGGAGGCTTCGACAGGTAGCTGAATTTTACCCGAAGATAACAGGCTAATTACATTCTGCGCTACTAACTGGCGCGTTTGACTATCAACCCGGCGCATCCAGTCGGTCAGCCAGAACCCCTTGACTGTCAGCTCTCTGAAAATCAATAGTCCCGCATTAATTGCCGGGTCCTGCAGGCTCATCAGCCCGTAGATGAACAGTGTACCTCCTTTGGCCAGACAGGTCAGTGCTTCAGATGCCGTATGACCGCCAACGGCATCGAGCACACAGGATACACCATGCCCCCCCGTGATTTCGCGTACACGTACTGCCATTTTTTCTGTCTCAGTATTGATAACTTCGGTAAGACCAAGGGCTTTTAGCTCGTCGTTCAGATCGTCGCGCCGAACCGTTCCTATGGTTCTGATCCCGCGCATCTGGCAGAGTTGAATAACCAGTTTGCCAAAGGCTGAACCAGCCGCCGTTATCATGAGCCAGCCACCCTCGGACACGCCGGAATCCTGAACCATGGCATAGGCCGTAAACGGGTTGACGAACAGCTGAGCCGCTACTTCGTCGGTCATGACGTCGGGAACCGGGATCAGGCTGCGCTGGTGCGCGATGGCATAGTCAGCCCAGGTACCTACACTGGTAAAACTCACGCGCATCCCGGTTCGCATCTGAACCCCCTCGCCTAGTGCCTCCACTACGCCTACTCCTTCAAAACCCGCTCCGGATGGCAGGTGCGGACGAATGCCGTACAGGTTCTGCACGAACATGGTATCTGATGGATTGATTGGCGCGGCAATGACCTTTATTCGTACTTCATTCGGACCTGGTTCCGGCAACGGACTATCGATACAGGCCAGACTGTCAGCCGGTTTGCCGATATGGTCGAAGATGATACTTTTCATAGTTGATGAAGCGGGTTATGATGGTTTCTATACTATTTGTGATTCGTCTTATGGCGGACCATGCGAACGCACCAAAAATATGACTTAATTCGCACAAACTATTCCTAAACCCTGAACAGGTCGTAAGTCGAGAAAAGTCGCAGGCGTCGTATATGACTGACCGAAGAAGCCAGTTGGCAACCGTTTTACTGGATTCCACTTACGACACCTACGACTTTGCTCGACTTATGCCAATTTTCTATGCAAACCTCTCCCTTTATCGGTGAATTGATTGGAACAATGGTGCTGCTCTTGCTAGGCAACGGTGTTGTTGCCAATGTAGTCTTGAAACGAACGAAGGGCGAATCGGGCGGGTGGATCGTTATTACAGCGGGCTGGGCATTTGCGGTGATGATCGGCGTTTTTGTGGCAAAAGCCTTCGGGAGTGTCGACGCCCACCTGAACCCGGCCGTGACGGTTGCTTTCGCCGTCGCCACGAATGACTACAGCCATCTACTCCCCTACATTGCCGCGCAGCTGATTGGCGGTTTTCTGGGTGCTACCCTTGTTTGGCTTCATTATTTCCCCCATTGGGCCACCACACCCGACCCCGCCGACAAGCTGGCTTGTTTTGCTACCGGACCGGCTATTCGCAGCCTGGGAGCCAATGTCTGGAGTGAAGCACTGGCCACCATTGTTTTGATTCTGGGACTGGCAGGTATCTCGTCTAAAAATTTAGGCGAATTGGCCATTGGCGTTGGCCCCTACCTGGTCGGGATGCTGGTCTGGAGCATTGGCCTGTCGCTGGGCGGCACTACAGGTTACGGTATCAATCCGGCGCGTGACCTCAGCCCGCGTCTGGCTCATGCCCTGTTGCCTATTGCGGGCAAAGGCGCATCGGATTGGGGGTATGCCTGGGTACCGGTCGTTGGTCCTATCATTGGCGGTATTATTGGCGGGTTGCTGATTCGCTGGTACACGCTGTAGCATCAGGCCGTTTGCTGAGGCTGTCGGCTAAGCATCGCTTTGGCTTCCTGAAGGGCTACCTCCATCTCGTCGATCTTTAGCAGCGTTTTTGCGAACTGAGCATCATGCACCTTGTTGGCTTCCGCTTTCTGCTCGTCGGTCAACGCTCCATAATGCGCCTTATAATCTGACACCAGCAACTGCTGCTGCTCGTTTGATTCCACATCCTGAAATTGGTTATGGTACTGTTCGGCTCTTTCTATCGCGTTGTTCATAAGTCCACCGCCTTGTTGATCAAAAACGTATACTTTTCGTCATCGTCACGAATCGAATAGTGTAACAACTCCTGCTCCACGATGATTAGATAATCCGCAAGAATTGCCTTCATGTTCAGCCAATCCTGCCGTTGGGCGTCACTCATTTATGATTTTGTTACGGTAAAAAGCAAGTTATATATTCCTGAAATCATTGTCATCAGTAAACCCGAAACGCCTTTCCTATGCCCACTTACGTAGCTGCTATTGACCAGGGTACCACCAGCACCCGGTGCATTGTTTTCGACCGGCAGGGCCAGATCATTTCGCAGGCCCAGAAAGAACATAAACAGATTTATCCCCAACCCGGCTGGGTCGAGCACGATCCGGAAGAGATCTGGAAAAATACCCTCGAAGTTGTGGCGCTGGCCCGTATCAAAGGCAAACTATCAACGGCCGACATTGCCGCTGTCGGTATCACGAACCAGCGCGAAACCGCCGTCGTCTGGAATCGTAAAACCGGAAAGCCCTACTACAACGCCATTGTCTGGCAGGACATGCGTACCGCCGACCTGGTTGCCCGGTTCGCAGCAGATAGCCCGGCCGGACAGGATCGGTTCCGGGAGAAAACGGGCCTGCCGCTGGCTACGTACTTCAGCGGTCTTAAACTCAAGTGGCTGCTCGATAACGTACCCGGACTGCGGGAGGATGCCGAAGGGGGCGATGCGCTCTTTGGCAACATGGATTCATTCGTGGTCTGGAACCTCACCGGCGGGCCCAACGGTGGCCTGCACCTAACTGATGTCACCAACGCCAGCCGGACTCAGCTCATGGACCTGAGAACGCTCGACTGGGATAACGACCTGCTCGAAGCCTTTGGCGTTCCGCGCACGATGCTCCCCCAAATCCGGCCCAGCAGTGAAGTATACGGTACGGTCCAGTCGGAAGTGCTGCCGGGCGTTCCCATTGCGGGTATCCTGGGCGACCAGCAGGCGGCCCTGGTGGGCCAAACGTGTTTTGAGCCGGGGCAAGCCAAAAACACGTATGGAACGGGTTGCTTCCTGCTCATGAATACAGGCACCGAACTCCGCCCCTCTACCTGCGGACTACTCACCACCGTGGCCTACCAGTTTCAGAACGAGCCCGTTCACTACGCCCTGGAAGGGAGTGTAGCCATAACAGGGGCACTGGTGCAGTGGCTGCGCGATAACCTCGGCATCATCAAAAAAAGCACCGATATCGAATCCCTCGCCCGATCGGTGGACGATAACGGAGGGACTTACTTCGTTCCCGCTTTTTCGGGCCTCTACGCGCCCCACTGGAAATCGGATGCGCGGGGCGTCATTGCCGGTCTCACCCGTTTTGTCACAAAAGGCCACCTGGCCAGAGCCGTTCTGGAAGCCACCGCTTACCAAACTGTCGATGTTGTTCGGGCAATGGAGCAGGACGCGGGCGTTTCTCTGCGGTCGCTTCGGGTCGATGGTGGCATGGTTATCAACTCGCTGCTCATGCAGTTTCAGGCCGACGTATTGAATGGTCCGGTCGTTTGCCCGCGCATGACCGAAACCACTGCCCTTGGCGCAGCTTATGCAGCTGGCCTGGCCGTGGGCTACTATAAAAATCTCGATGATCTGCGCCAGAACTGGGGCGTTGCCCGGACGTATGAATCGACGATGGACGACGCCCAGCGGGCGAAGCTGATGCGCGGCTGGCAGAAAGCCATCGAGCGCTCGTTTGGCTGGGAAGAGTAACTGGACCCTGTGCTGGCAGGAATCAGTCTTGCCAGCACAGGGTGTACCCATCTACTGCTTATCCAGGACGGATAACCCGGCGTCGATGTAGTAGAAATTTTCGGGCTGGTAGTGATGAATAAATTTTTCCAGAGGTAAGTTTCCCGGCCGCACGACAGGTTGCACCCGTCAGGAGCAGGAGCACCAGCAGAATACGGGTAGGATGGCAGGTACTTTCGCCAACTATAGCCGAAACTTGGATGGACTACAGGCTGGTCGACTGCCTGACTAACAAAGCTGTTACACTTTTCGCTGTACGACATCAAGCTGCTGCGTGCCGTGTCGTTCGTTCGGCTTCATTTCTTCTGCCAGTAGCAGACGGGTTTGGGGCAGACTTTGCGGATATTCATCCCGAAGAAAGGCAATGAGGTTCTCGCGCATGTGACAGCGTAGATCGAAGGCAGACGGGGCATCTATGGCCGATACCAGCACACGCACCACGATACACGTTGGCTGCGTGTCGGTCACTTGCACCGCAAAGCTCTCGCCTGTCCAGAGTGGATCGTTTTCGGCTAGTTCGCGCGCTTTCTTACGCAGCGTCTCGATGGGCACGCTGTAATCCAGGTACAGAAAAATTGACCCAATGATCGACGCGTCTGAGCGGGTCCAGTTTTCGAACGGCGTTTCTACAAAGTACGTAATCGGCAGAATAAGCCGTCGGCGGTCCCAAAGCCGCACGATTACACTGGTGAGGTTTATTTCTTCAATGCGTCCCCATTCCTTCTCTACCACCACCGCATCATCCAGTCGAATCTGCTGGTTGAAGGCAATCTGGATACCCGCCATCAGGTTAGCCAGCGTTTTCTGGGCGGCAAAGCCAATCAGTACCGACACGACCCCCGCCGATGTCAGTACGCTCAATCCGACCTTTCGGCTCCCCTGAAATGAAATCAGCAACAGCGACGCGCTGACGACAATAATACCCGCTACGAGTACCCGCCGAAAAAACCGTACCTGGGTTACAAATTTCCGGTGCGACAGGTTGACGTCCAGGGCTGTATCATACTGACGAATGAGCAACAACTCACCCACTTTCAGCAATTGAACTACCAGCCAGGTTGCCGTGATCAGAAACAGGACCTCAGCCACCTTATCGGCAACGGGGTGACGACGCAAAAACCGCGTCGACTGGATATTCGTAGCCAGCAGAAAAAATAGGGATGGCACAAACACATAGAAAGCCCACCGGACGTAGATTTTAAGAAAAGTCAGCGTCTGGAAGGGACGACGACGAGCGACGAATCGAATAATCTGCGTCACGACGAAGTCGACAGCGAAACCCAGCAATATGGCGATCGTGAGCAGCACCCAACCCGATAAATCCCGGTTAGGAACATACCCTGCCCACCGAATCAAGGCCCGAATCCAAGTATCTAATTGTTGCTGCATAGCACAAAAGTAAAGGAGCCAGACCGAAATGATGTGGCTCCTTACCATATGGCCTAGAAAAGTACCAGACAATTACCCGGGGATACTAAATACTAGTTTGGTAACCGGGCTCATGCCAGCAACGGCTTCACTACTTTGCCATGAACGTCGGTCAGCCGATACCGTCGGCCCTGACTTTTGAAAGTCAGTTTCTCGTGGTCGACACCAAGGAGGTGGAGAACGGTAGCCTGGAAGTCATGAACATGCACCGGCTGATTGACAACGTTGTAGCCAAAATCGTCGGTTTGCCCGTACACCATGCCTTTTTTAACCCCCGCCCCGGCCATCCAGACCGAAAACGCCCGCGGGTGGTGGTCGCGGCCGTAGTTTTCGCGGGTAAGCTTGCCCTGCGAGTACGGTCCCCGGCCAAACTCCCCCCCCCAGATCACGAGTGTATCGTCCAGCAGACCGCGCTGTTTCAGGTCCATCACCAGCGCAGCCGATGCCTGATCGACACTTTTCGCCTGAATCCTGATATCATTGGGCAGGTTTCCATGCTGGTCCCAGCCCTGATGGTATAACTGCACGAACTTTACATCTTTTTCGACCAGCTTTCGGGCCAGCAGACAGTTGGCCGCAAAGGTACCCGGCTTCCGGCTGTCGGGTCCATACATGTCGAAGATGTAATCCGGCTCTTTAGAGATATCGAGCGTTTCGGGCACCGACGTCTGCATTCGGTAAGCCATTTCATACTGGGCCATCCGGCTGTTGATTTCCGGGTCCAGCACCTGCTTGTATTGCTCCTGATGCAGTTTGGTCAGATAGTCGAGCATACGCCGACGGCTGGGGCGGTCGATGCCGGGCGGGTTGTTCAGGTAATAAACCGGATCAGGGCCTGACCTGAATACCACGCCCTGATGCACCGATGGCAGAAAACCATTACTCCATAACTTGGCATAGAGTGGCTGGTCGCCGTCGCGTCCTTTAGAGAGCAGCACCACAAAAGCGGGCATGTTCTGATTGTCGGAACCCAGGCCGTAACTCACCCATGACCCAAAACTGGGCCGACCCGCCTGCTGACTTCCCGTCTGGAAAAACGTGACCGCAGGATCGTGGTTGATAGCCTCCGTATTCATCGACCGGATGAACGTCAGATCGCCTGCAATACGCGCCGTATGGGGTAGCAATTCGCTCATCCACATGCGGTCCGGGCCATACTGCGCAAACTTGAACGTTGACGCGGCCAACGGGAACCGGCTTTGTCCAGCCGTCATTCCCGTTAACCGCTGCCCTTTTCGCACCGACTCGGGCAGGTCCTGCCCCCACATCGTTTCGAGTTTGGGTTTATAATCGAACAGGTCCAGCTGGGAGGGTGCCCCGCTTTGGAACAGGTAGATAACCCGTTTCACTTTCGGCGGAAAGTGGGGTTTGCCCACCGCTGGATTTTCGCCCGGAGATGTGCCACCAAACAGACTGGTAGCCGAAGCGCTGGACGGATTCAGCAGCGACGCCAGCGCAATGGCCCCTAAGCCCACACTCGATTGCCCCAGAAAATTCCGGCGGCTGAGTTGATCGTGGACATTGTCGAAAATCTGGTCCTGGATATCCATTTTTTACTAAAAGTCGTAAGTGGTGCGAGTCATAAGTCGAAAGTCATAGAAATTGTGAGTAGCTGGCGCTTGATTACTATCGTCATTCTATCACTTACGACTCCTGCGACTTTTGACTTTTATGACGTTCATAAACTATCGTTTTACAATGGCTTCGTCAAAATTCATGATCGTACTGGCCACGACCGTCCAGGCCGCCAGCTCGGCGGAGTTAAGCGTTTTATCGACCGGGTACTCCCCTACCGACAGCAACTCCTTCGCCCGTTTGGGATTCCTTCTGAAGTCTGCCAGTTCTTCCTTGTAAAGTTGCTGAATCAATGTTAGCTCCTGCGGCCGGGCCGACCGGCTGATGACGGCTTTAAACGTGTCATTGGTCAGTTGGGCATCACGGCTTCCTTTGGCCAGCAAACGCTGAACCAGCACCCGCGCAGCCTCTACAAACTGGGGATCGTTGAGCGTAACCAGCGCCTGCAACGGGGTACTGGTTTTCTGACGCTTCACGATACAGGTATGCCGCTCGGCCGCGTCGAAATTGAGCATCATCGGTGGGGGCGAAGACCGCTTCCAGATCGTGTACATACTCCGCCGGTACAAGCTGTCGCCGTGGTTCTGCGTATACTTCACCGCATTTCGCGTGGCCAGCGCTTCCCAGATACCGGCTGGCTGATACGGATGAACACTTGGCCCGCCAATACGCTTCGTCAGTAGCCCACTGGCGGCCAGCGCGTTGTCCCGGACCTGCTCCGCCGACATCCGGTAGCTGGGTCCACGCGTCAGGAAGGTATTGTCGAAATCAGCCTCCCGCGTCGCTTCCGAAACAGTAGACGACTGCCGATAGGTGGCCGACATGACAATCAGTTTGTGCATGGCTTTTGTGTTCCAGCGGCCACCTGGCTGTCCCGTACCCTCCCTAAACCGAACGGCCAGGTAATCGAGTAATTCGGGATGGCTCGGCAGGGCACCCTGATTCCCGAAGTCATCGCCATTCTTGGCCAATCCCTGCCCGAAATACTGCTGCCACATCCGATTGACCATAACCCGGCTAAACAATGGATTGTCAGCCATAAGCAGCCAGTTTGCCAGACCGAGCCGGTTTTTTGGCATTCCGTCCGGAATGGGCTTCAACCTGTGCAATACGGCAGGCTGAACAACTTCACCGGGCGCATCATAGACGCCACGCTTCAGCAGATGAGTTACCCGTGGCTCTTTCCGCTCCTGCATTACCATCACCTGATCGGAGTTGGTATAGAGCATCAATTGCTGGCCCCGCAGTTTCATCGCTTCAGCAAAGGCGGCTCTATACGACGGATCTTGTGTTGTGACATAATACGTGTACAAACCCGTTCGCTGGTCTGGCGTACGCTTCGCAACGGGCGTTTGCCGGGCTATCGTAAGCGCATCAGGAGCACCACCCAGGCGGGGCATTTCGAGCGGAGTCAGGCAGCGATCATAAATCCGAAGCTCGTCGACCGCAAAATCCTTGTAAAAATAATCGTGCATCCGGCCAACATAGAACGAGTGCTGGGCCCAGTGCGATTTATCTTTGCCGTAAACCATGCTATGCTGCAAATTGTCGGACAGGATCCGCATCCGCATGGGCTTTCCATTCACATACAGCGTCACGCCCTTAGCCTGCCCCATCCCATTATAGGTTAGCGCTACCTGAAACCAGGCATTGACCGGCACCTTATCGACCGACTCGACATCGATGGCATTAGCGGGCCATACGTGGCTTAGCATCAGTTTCAACCGTCCGTCGGTCAGCAGGTCAAGCTGGTAGCCCCGCTGTCCATCCATCGGTCCGGTCGTTCGTCCGAGCAGGGTAAGCCCCATTCCTGCTTTGGCCAGTTTAAACCAGCTGCTAATGGTAAATGGCTGGTTCTGTTCGAAGGCCGCAAAACTGGATGGCAAACTGATATAACTGTCGCCGGGCAGAAAACGGGCCTTACCAAAACGGCCCGGCACAGCGTAAGGGAGATTATCTGAATCCCCGCCTAACCAGGCAGGCAGAGTGTCGTTGACCTGATTGGCGAAGGCGTTGCGCGGGTCTTTCATCAACTCCGCCTTTGATTTGCGTTTGGCAACGTCTTTTGTGGCTGGCTTCTTCGCTTCAACAGGCTTTTTACGGGCTTCTTCCTTTTTGTCTTTTGCTTCTTCCCGCTTCCTTTTTTCACTTTCGGCCTTTACAAAGGCTTTGATATCACCCCGGTCGGCTTCATCGAAGGTGTAATGCGCTATCAGGCCAGGCTCAGGCTGAGCAGCGGTATAGAGCTGACCGGCAGACAGCCACTGGCTGAACCGCTGCTGGTAATCGGAACGGTTTACGTTCAGCTGTTGCTCCAGTGGCGTTAATTTTTCACGGATATAAGCCAGTTGGGCGTCGGTCTTGGGCGTTGTCAGCGTAAGGGTTGGGGCGGCTTCACCATTGTACGGAATCTGGCCGCGCTCGTTGTTGCTGTTGAAGAAGGCAAACAGCGAGAAGTAGTCTTTTTGTGAGATCGGATCGTACTTGTGATCATGACAACGGGCGCATTCGACCGTCAGGCCCAGCATGGCCTTGCCAAACGTTGCGGTACGGTCGGCCACATACTCGATCCGGTATTCCTCATCGACAATGCCGCCTTCCTGACTCTGCTGATGATTTCGGTTAAACGCCGTGGCAATCAGCCTGTCCCGGCGGTCGGCTTCAGTAGCGGGCTTGGGCAGCAGATCCCCCGCCAGCTGCCAGGTTATAAACCGGTCGAACGAAAGATTGCGGTTGAACGCCCGAATAACCCAGTCGCGGTAGGGCCACATGGTCCGCAGCCCATCGTCCTGATAGCCGTGGGTATCGGCATAGCGCGCTACGTCGAGCCATTCGACAGCCTGCCGTTCGCCATAATGCGGGCTGGCAAGCAGTCGGTTTACAACCTTTTCGTAAGCATTTGGTGCCGTATCGGCCAGAAAGGCGTCGACTTCAGCGGGCGTGGGGGGTAGCCCCGTCAAGTCCAGGCTTACACGCCGGAGCAGGGTTGTCTTGTCGGCTTCGGGCGTTGGTTTCAGCTTACGGGCTTCCTGCCTGGCCAGCACGAAGCGGTCTATGTCATTTTTGGCCCACTTAGCGGCATCTTTTACGGTCGGCACCTCCGGCATCGTTGGTGCAATCAGTGACCAATGCTCCTTGTACTCGCCCCCCTGCTCAATCCAGCGCAGCAGCAAGGCCTTTTCTTCGGCGTTCAGACTGAGGTTTGACTCAGGCGTAGGCATTACCTTATCGGGGTCAGTGCTGGTGATGCGGTGGAAAAGTTCACTGGCTGCCAGATCACCGGGAACAATGGCTTTATGGCCACTTTTAGCCAATGCCTCATAAGCACCTTCCGGCGTGTCGAGCCGCAAGCCAGCCTGTTGTTTGGCTTTATCAGGACCATGACAGGCGAAGCAGCGATCAGATAAAATGGGCTTGACGTGCAGGTTGTAGTCGACTTTTTCTGGCAGACTGGCTTCGGCCGCAATCACGTCGGCTGGCTTTTCAACCGACGAACGACAAGCCGTCAGCCAGACCGACGCGCCGAACAACCCGGCCGTTCCCGTAAGCAAAACGTATCGAAATCGTATGTTGGACCAGACGGGCATAACAAACAAACAGATTGATAATGAGCCATATCTAAAAACAGACAGGAAATATAACTAAAAATCAGCCTACTTTATCTTGCCGGGAATCAATTTTACCAAACAGCCTGAAGAGACAAACCGGCCAACCAGTCCATAAGCCGGAACCTGACAGCCTACTTCTTTTTTTGCTCGTCGCCTTTACCCTCAGGGGGAGTAGCCCTGGCCAGTTCAGTAAAGGTTTTCTCCGTAACCCCACCAACGATCTCAAGAGTGGGTAGGGCTTTTTTCAGAGTCATCAGTCCTGTCTCCGTCACCTTCGTTTGCCAGAGATAGACCGTCTTGAGACTTTTTATACCAGCCAGCTCAGCCAGTCCGGCGTCGGTGATGGCGGTACCGTACAGGTTCAGGTACTCCAGGTGGGCGAGCCCTTTCAGGTTTTTCAAACCGGCATCCGTAACGCTGGTTTGCTCCAGGTGCAATTTCTGCAGATTCTTAAGCTTAGCCACCTGTGCCAGCGTTGCATCGGAAACCTTTGTATCGCTCAGTTTCAACCAGACGATCTGCTGACTGATTTTGGGCAGCACCGTTGCCTGTGCATCACTGAATGTTCGGGCATTGACGGCGCTTACTTCGAGCTGGTTCTTCTCTTTCGATACCGGCAACACCAGTAACCCTGTTTTCTTTACTTCATCGATCAACTTCTGATCGGCAGCAGGAACGGCCATTGTCAACACCGGCGATTCGGGCGCAGGCCCGGCTACCGCTATGCCACCCTTCTCGATGGGGCCGCCCCCACCCAGCGAAGCCAGCACGGGCCGAACGGCCTCGTTAACGGTAAGATCGGCCACCTTCTTATCGAAAGACGCGCCCTGATCGATCCACCAGGTTATCAGCGCAACCTGTCCTTCGGTGAGTTGCGGCTTACCCTTGGGTGGCATGTGGTCGTCATCCTCTTCGGGCAACAGGCATCGCTTCACCATGGCGCTTTCCAATCCTTTGCCAGCAATGAAAACGGGACCATCTTCGCCCCCTTTCTTGAGCATTTCGGCCGTGTCGTACCGTAAGTCTCCTTTCGACTTGTCGGCGTTATGACATTGTACACAGCGGCTTTGCAGAATCGGGTCGATAATCTGTTCGTACACCACAGCCTGATTGACGTCGGTGATGGGTTTAAAGGCGATGGCTGTTTTTCGGGGCGGGATACCGGCCAGTGTACGAAAGGGTTCGGGCGTGTACTGCGTCAGGTAGTCGGACCCGTGTGTAAGCGAACCGCCCAAATGCCCGGCCAGCCCCAGCAACACCAGGGCCACGACGAAGGCTGGCAGATATAGAGCCGATCCCGCAGGAATACGGTTCCCCAGCCAGTCGGACTTAACAGCCCAGGCGATCCAGGTAAACACGGCTACGCCAATACCCTGCCACATATGGTCGTTCAGCGTTTCTTCTTCATAACCTCCACCCAATGATAGTAGGTAGCCAAATACGCAGGCTATCGTGGCGCTCACCGCCGACCAGAACAGAATGCTCGTAATCGTTGATTCCTCGACGCCTAGTTTTCCCAGCCGACGACCCACTTCCAGCAAAGCCGCCACCAGCAGAAACCCGATGGGCAGGTGAACAACGAGTGGGTGGAAATGGCCGAAAAAGAGGGCCCATTCGGACGGCTGTGAGGCCCGGGCATCCAGAAGTATCAACAAGATCATAAATAACTTACGGTGAAGTCCTCGATAAAAAAGAGCCCTGGCCTGCCAGCAAAGTAACCTGCTGAAAATCAGACAACCAGAATCAGGCTACCCGCTCAAGTTTAATAGGATATGTTTTTTTAGAAGCCCATTGCGCTACGTAAACGCTTTCATCTCCGTCGACCAGAACGTCGTGCGGGTGCAGAAAAACGGCCTGATTTTGGTCTTTCCGCTGTTCACCGAGTTTACTTCCCTGATAGAGAGGTTCAGAGCCACCGGGCGTCGAGACAACCCGATCATTCTTATCCAGAATCTGGATGTAACCCGAGTCCGGATAGGAGTCGGATGTGCTTCGAAAGACGGCCCCATACAGGTTATCACCATGAATGACCGGGCGGCAGATGTACGAACCCGGCAGGGCAATGGTCGATTTATACTTCCCGTCGAGCGTAAACCGTTTGAGTGCATTACGCCGTCGATCGGTAATGATCAATGTTGGCGCGTCGGCCCGGCGCCGATCGACCACGATGCCGTGGCAACAGTCGAAGGTTTCGTCACCCTCTCCTTTACCGCCCCAGTAGCGGATAAGCTTTCCGGTTTTATCGTACTGCATGACATAGTTTAACCCGTAGCCATCCACCACATATATATCGCCATTAGCGGGATTTACAGCCGTTTCGGTAGGTTTGTACTGCGACGGGTAGGCATATTTGCCCGTTTCCTTCGGGTACTCCAGCTTCATCAGCTCACGGCCTTTGAGATCGGTTTTAATCACCTGGTGCCGATCGGTGTCGGCAATCAGCAGGTACTGGTCATTACCCTCGCCCCCAATCGTCAGGCCATGACCACCGGGGTACTCATGCCCCCATGTATCGAGGAGCTTTCCCGATTTATCGTAAATGAGGACGTTGTTTTTTGTCTCGTTGGTGAGCAGGATAATACGGCCTTTAGCATCCTGCACCATCTCATGGCAGTCGTTGACCGGATTTTTCCCCGCATCCAGCACGCCCCACCCCGGTACCACCCGATACCGGAATCCGTTATGCCCCACAATCGTTTCAGCTACCGGCTTAGGGAGTGGTTTTGCCGACAGGATAGTTGGCACCGCAATGCCGGCTGCCGTGGCCAGCGACGCCTGCCGGACAAACGACCGGCGCGAAAGTAAAGAAACCATGGTAGTGACGAGTTTGCAGCAAAAGACAGCAACTGAGGGAGTTTACTGCAAACTCGGGGTGAAGGCCCGCATTACATCCGGCGAATAAGCGCCACAATCCGCTCTAGCCCCGCGGCATCGACATCACTGAAATCGTCCAATTGGTCGCTGTCTACGTCCAGCACCATTGTCACCGTCCCGTCCTGGTCAAATACAGGCACGACTATCTCTGATTTTGATGCTGAACTACAGGCAATATGGCCAGGAAACTGCTCTACGTCGGGCACTATGATGGTTTGTCGACGGGTATAGGCTGCTCCGCAAACGCCCTTTTCGAAGGCAATACGCGTGCAGGCAATCGGCCCCTGAAAAGGGCCCAATACCAATTGATCCTCTTTTTTCAGATAAAAGCCGACCCAGAAGAACCCGAACGCTTCTTTCAGGGCTGCCGTGATATTGGCAAGATTGGCAATCAAGTCTGGTTCGCCATCGACCAGTGCGGCAATTTGAGGGATAAGAATCTCATAGATTGCCCGCCGGGTGGCATGTTGCGGTATACTAAGTGTTTCGGCCATGTTAGTTGCGTGTAAAGAACTGAATCAATACAATACTTACTGAGGTGAACAGTGTACTGGCAATTACCCGAATCAATGTGGGTGCCAGGAGGGCCAGGCTGCTGGCTTCAATAAAAAATAAAGCGGTATGATGAATCAGCGTCAACACAAAAACATACCGAAAAAAGGCACCCGGCCCTAATTCCTTTAGCGAGAACTCAATGCGTGACTCCACGCCCGGTACGTCGATCTGCGCCCGAACAATGAGCGGGCGGCAATAGGCCATAAGTACCGTGGCGGCCGCATGCATACCCAGCGTATTGTAGAATGTATCGACAATGATGCCGGTTGCGAACGCAATCACTAACAGCCAGGTCAGGCTTGTTTCGTTCGGCAACAGCAAGACACAGGCAATGTAGACAAAGCAGAAGGCGTAGTCGAATAGCACCAGGTTACGGGCAAGCAGCAGTTGCAGAGCCAGGTAGAGCACGAAAAGCAGGGTTGTAGACAGGATTTCGCGCAGCGTCATTTCTCGGATTCGACTTGTTTTTCTAATTGTTCCTGCTGGTCTTTCAGGCGATTTTCAACCACGTATACAAACGATAGATTGCTGAAGTTGGTAGCCAGGTTCAGGGTGATGTCGTGAAAGGTCTGGTTTGGCTGAATACCAACCGAACGGACCCGGCCTACCAACACATTCGGCGGAAAGGTCGAGTTAAACTCCGATGTGACAACCGAATCTCCTTTGGCAATAGGTTTGTCGCGCGAGATAGCGATGTCATTGAGCTTGATCAGATGTGGATCGCCCCCATCCCATTTGGCAGAGCCAATCTCTTTGGCCTTTACGAGCTGTGACGAGACCAGGAAGTCAGAATGAAGAATGGAGGTGATAACCGAAAAGTGCTGGTTGCAGACTTTCACTTTGCCTACTACTCCCGTTGGCGAAATAACACCCATGCCCGGCCGTATCCCATCGTTGGTGCCTTTATCGATCGTAATGTAGTTGTTGGCAAACTGCGTTGTGTTGTTAACCACTTTAGCCACGGTAAAGTTGAAGCGGCCAGCGAAGGTAGAATCGGCTTTGTATTCGTCCGGAGACAGGGGTTTACTTTGCAGTAATTGGGTCAACTGCGTATTGAGCCGCTGGTTTTCTGTAGCCAGATCAGCGTTTACCTGCGCCAGACGCGCATATTCATTAGCCGCATTCGACCATGCCAACACCCTGGCCGCATACCGGTTCGAGGTGTTAAAATAGGTCGCACTCCAGTAATTGCTGGTATTGATGATGAAATAGAAGCAAAGCACCTCCAGCAGTATAAACAGAATGAAGTTGCGACTTCGAACGAAAAAGTCAACTAACTCTCCCATAAGTAGTGCCGGATGTATAGGCCGGCTGTACAGAAATAGCTCTACAGCCGGCACTACATTAGCTAATCAGTACCGACCGGTACATATCTAAATTTTTGATCACTTCGCCTGTTCCTTTCACAACTGCCTTGAGCGGATCATCGGCCACGTGAATCGGCAACTTGGTTTTGGCGGCCAGGCGTTTGTCGAGACCATGCAGCAGCGCTCCGCCACCGGTCAGGTGAATGCCATTGGTATAAATATCGGCCGACAGCTCCGGGGGCGAAATTTCGAGGGCTTTCATGGTAGCCTCTTCAATTTTCGAGATGGATTTGTCGAGCGCGTAAGCAATTTCACTGTAGGTAACTTTAATCTCCTTAGGAATACCCGTCATTAAGTCGCGGCCCCGGATCTCATAGTCGGCAGGTGGATTGTCGAGTTCGGGGAGGGCTGAGCCAACTTCCATCTTGATTTGCTCAGCAGACCGTTCGCCAATCAGCAGGTTGTGTTCCCGACGCATATAATCGACAATATCACGGGTGAATACGTCGCCCGCAATCCGAATCGACTGTTCGCAGACAATGCCTGAGAGCGCGATAACGGCAATTTCGGTCGTTCCACCGCCGATATCGACGATCATCGTACCGTTGGGCTGCGTAATATCGATACCGATACCGATAGCGGCTGCGATCGGTTCGTGAACCATATACACTTCTTTAGCACCCGCATGTTCGGCCGAATCCTTAACGGCCCGCTTTTCTACTTCCGTGATACCTGAGGGAATACAGATAACCATCCGGTGTGAGGGCGAAAAGAGCTTACTCCCGGTATCGATCATCTTTATCATACCCCGAATCATTAGTTCGGCCGCTGTAAAGTCAGCGATTACGCCATCTTTGAGAGGGCGAATGGTCTTGATGTTTTCGTTGGTCTTTTCGTGCATTTGCATGGCCTTATGACCAATGGCCAGCACCTTGCCACTGACTTTGTCCATCGCAATAATCGAAGGCTCGTCCACCACGATCCGATCCTTGTGAATAATCAAGGTGTTCGCCGTACCCAGGTCGATAGCAATGTCGCTGGTTAAAAAATTGAAAAGTCCCATTTCAGGTTGGCACCGAGTGCCGCGTTACGAATGTAGTTTACTTGACAGGTTTGCAAAAATATGGATTATTCAAGAGAAACAACGCCCATCATTGGAATAGAGTAGTCTATTTTTGAGATGAGTGTCAGGCGTATGGAAATAAAATAATCCAAAATCCATACCCGCTCACGACGCTTGCCAACCTGGACGCGCGACGGGAACAGTCCACGCTTTATCCACCCTTCATTCCCCATTATCCATTACTTTTGCACCACTATGGGCGTTCGATCAGTGTTGAGTAAGCCATTGGCAAAGTGGGTTGTGGAGCGGCAGCAGGCATGGATGTACCAGCCTGCCGAGACACAACAGCGCTGGCTTAGGCAGTTGATAGCGGGCGGAAAGGATACGGCTTTCGGGCGAGATCACCGGTTCAAGGATGTGCAAACGGTTGCCGACTTCCGGCAGGCGGTGCCCATTCGCGATTATGAAGCCCTGAAACCGTATGTTGAGCGTATTCTGGCGGGTGAATCGGATGTTCTCTGGAAAGGAAAACCGCTGTACTTCGCCAAAACCTCCGGTACCACATCAGGCACCAAATACATTCCTATTACCCACGACTCTATTCCTAACCATATCAACTCGGCCCGCGATGCGCTGCTGAACTATATCAACGAAACGGGCAACAGTGCATTTCTGGACAAGAAGCTGATTTTTCTTTCGGGAAGCCCCGAACTGACTCAGAAAGCGGGCATAAACATCGGGCGTTTGTCAGGCATTGCCAATCACCATGTGCCGGCTTATCTGCGCACCAACCAACTGCCCAGCTACGAAACCAACATCATTGACGACTGGGAGAACAAACTGGAGCGTATCATCGACGAGACCATCGACCAGCCGATGTCGCTTATCTCAGGAATTCCCCCCTGGGTACAGATGTACTTCGACCGTATCCAGGAACGAACGGGCAAACTCATCAAAGATGTGTTTCCTGACTTCTCGGTGTTTGTCTACGGCGGTGTCAACTTCGAGCCCTACCGAGCCAAACTAGTCGAAAGTATTGGCAAGCGCATAGACTCCATTGAGACATACCCGGCCTCGGAAGGATTCATTGCGTTTCAGGACAGCCAGACCGAGGAAGGTCTATTGATGCTCCTAGACAGTGGTATCTTCTACGAGTTCATTGCCGCCGAAGACTACTTCAGCGAAAATCCGCGACGGCTGACCATCGATGAAGTAGAACTGGGCAAGAACTATGCCGTCATTATCAATAACAACGCCGGATTATGGGGCTACTCCCTGGGCGACACGGTCAAGTTCGTCTCGCGGGAACCCTACCGGCTCCTGGTGACGGGCCGCATCAAGCATTTTATATCCGCTTTCGGCGAACATGTTATCGGTGAGGAAGTTGAGAAGGCCCTGCAATTTGCCATGCAGCAACAGCCCGAAACAGAAGTCGTTGAATTTACGGTAGCTCCCATGGTCAGCCCGCGTGAAGGACTGCCGTATCATGAATGGTTCATTGAGTTCGCTACACCACCGGGCAATCCCGAAGCATTTGCCCGCGACATCGACAATCGATTGACCAGGCTGAACGTGTACTACGATGATCTCATCAAAGGCGCCATTCTGCAACCGCTTAAACTAACAAGCCTGTCGCGCGGTGCCTTTCAGCGCTATATGAAAAGCCAGGGTAAGCTGGGCGGCCAGAATAAAGTACCGCGTCTGGCCAATGACCGCGTCATCGCCGACGAGTTGCTGAAGCTCACCAGCAGCCCGGTATAAGCTTTTTAAACAAACCACTCAACATTCCCACTTCATCTTCGCGCGTGACCAATCGACTGCTGCTTTTCGACATGAATCCTACCGGCCACCATGCGGGTTATATGCATCACCTGATCCGGTACTGGCATATGTGGGATATAGCAGGCGAACTGATCGTTGTCGTATCGCCCGCGTTCCTGACGATGCACCCCGGGCTGGTGGCGCTGGCTCAGGACGCGCCAACGGTTCACCTTGTCGTTATCAGTGACGCCGAAGAAGCGCACCGGATCAGCCGTGGTCGGCTGGTCTTTCAAATGCAGTACGAATGGGAACTTGTTACCCAATATGCCCGGCAGTGGCAGGTTAACCAGATACTGCTGATGTATTTCGATACCTTTCAAATGGCGTTCGGACTGGCCCAGCGCCTGCCATGTCCGGTAGCAGGTATCTTTTTTCGGCCAGTTTTTCACTACGAAGCCTGGGGACACCCGCCTGCCAACAGCCGGGAGAAACTACAGGGATGGCGAAAACGCCAGCTCATCCGGCTGGTTGTTCGCCGACGCTCGCTAAAAGCGCTGTTCTGCCTGGACCCTTTCGTTGTGCAGCCCCTTAACCAGTGGGCCGGGCGGCAGGTAGCTGCCTATCTGCCCGATCCAGTCGAAGTATATCCCGCAACAGATGCCGAGGCCGTTATGCTTCGCAACAAGCTGGGTATTGAGCCAACGCGCCAGGTCATGCTTGTATTCGGCCAGTTGGACGAGCGAAAAGGATTGTTCACGCTGGTCGACGCGCTGAAACGCCTGTCTCCCGATCAGCAAGCCAGGTGGTGCCTGTTGCTGGTTGGACCGGTAGATGACCGCATTGCCCCGGCTTTAGCAACCAGCCTCGATACGCTGACAGCAGACACGGCAGTTCAGTTGGTTCGCCAGCATTCATTCGTTAGCGAGACCGCTATTCAACCGTACTTCAGCCTGTCGGATCTGGTGATTACGCTTTATCAGCGGCATATCGGTATGAGCGCCGTGCTGGTTCGGGCGGCTGCGGCTGGCAAACCGGTGTTGTCATCGGATTACGGGCTTATGGGCCAACTGGTAAAAACCAGGCAATTGGGTCAGGTAATAAACGCAGAAAGTCCTACGGCCGTCGCCGATGCACTAGTCACCTTCGGTCAGAAATCCTGGCCGAGCAACCTGGGCGCTATGACCTGCTTTGCCGAACAAAACCAGGCGAGCCAGTACGCCCGTACCATTTTTGACACGTTAGGCTGGCAATCAGCCCGCTAATTCTATGCAAAAACGCCATATCGCTATTCTCGGCTCTACCGGTTCCATTGGAACGCAGGCCGTAGAGGTTGTCAAAGCTTATCCTGATCAATTCCAGGTCGAGGTGCTGACGACAAATAACAACGCCGATTTACTGATTCAGCAAGCCGTTGAGCTGAAACCCAACGTAGTTGTCATCTGCAACGAAGACCGCTACGACCAGGTCTTCTCCGCGCTCGACCCGCTGGGTATCAAGGTATATGCCGGGTCGGCCGCCATTGCCTCAGTGGTTCAGATGGACACCGTCGATATGGTGCTGACGGCTATGGTCGGCTATTCGGGTTTGCTGCCAACGATCAAGGCAATCGAAGCGGGAAAATCCATTGCTCTAGCTAACAAAGAAACGCTCGTTGTGGCGGGCGAACTCATTACCCGGTTAGCCGCCCAGAAGAGTATCAATATCTACCCCGTCGATTCGGAGCATTCGGCCATTTTCCAGTGTCTGGTCGGCGAGTTTCACAATCCCATCGAGAAGATCATACTGACGGCCTCCGGCGGTCCGTTCCGGGGAAAGTCGAAAGATTTTCTGTCAACTGTTACCAAAGCGCAGGCGCTGAAACACCCGAACTGGACGATGGGGGCTAAAATCACCATCGACTCGGCCACGCTCATGAACAAGGGACTGGAAGTAATCGAAGCCAAATGGCTCTTTAATCTGACGCCCGCCCAGATCGACGTGGTCGTTCATCCGCAAAGCATCATTCACTCACTGGTGCAGTTTGAGGATGGGAGTTTAAAGGCGCAAATGGGTTTGCCCGATATGCGGTTACCTATTCAGTTTGCGCTCGGGTATCCCAACCGATTAAAGTCTGACTTCCCGCGTTTCAATTTTATGGACTATCCATCGTTGACATTTGAGCAGCCCGATCTGGATACATTCCGAAACCTGCAACTCGCTTTCGATGCGCTGGACCGGGGTGGCAATGCGCCCTGTATTATCAACGCAGCCAATGAGGTTGCTGTCGAGGCTTTTTTACAGGATCAGATTGGTTTTCTGGAGATTTCTGAAATCATCGAGTCGTGTCTGGCCAAATCGACCTTTGTTCAGGCACCCAACTATGACGATTATGTCAAAACTGACGAAGAAACGCGTCGACTGGCCAGGGAGCGAATCAAAAGTTTGGTTTAGTTGTTTATAAAACAGAGCAATTCTCCCCCATCACACCGGCAATGTCTAGTTCGTTCAATTACACGGCTTGCCAACCTATTTATAAAATAGTAAACTGTAAATAATGGAAGGTTTAATCATGGCAGGGCAGCTCATTTTGGGACTGTCTATTTTAGTTGGGTTACATGAGTTAGGTCACCTGCTGGCTGCCAAAGCGTTTGGTATGCGGGTTGAGCAGTATTTTATTGGCTTTCCACCTAAAGTCTTCAGCATTAAGCGGGGCGAAACTGAATACGGTATCGGAGCAATTCCGCTGGGCGGGTTCGTCAAAATTTCGGGAATGATCGATGAGTCGCTCGACACCGCTCAGATGAAGGCCGAACCCCAGCCGTGGGAGTTCCGGGCAAAACCAGCCTGGCAGCGCCTGGTCGTGATGCTTGGCGGTATTATTGTCAATGTAATTGTGGGTATCCTGATCTTTGTGGTCCTGGCGTATAAGAACGGTAACACCTATCTGGCTGCCAAAGACGCTCAATACGGTATCGTAGCCTATGATCTTGCCAAGAGTATTGGTCTGCAAACGGGTGATAAAATTGTGAAGGTCAACGGAAAGCCCATCAACGATTTTAACGAAATCCGCAGTTCAGAGGTGTTCTTGGGTGACAACAGCACCTATACGGTAGATCGTAATGGCCAGTTTATAGACATCGATATACCTAACAACTTTGTCGATAAACTCGCCGATAAGAAAAGTGCCGGTGAATTTATTGAGCCTATCCGTCCGTTTAAAGTGGCAGAACTGGCCCCCGGTCAGCCGGCGGCCAAAGCGGGACTAAAACCGGGCGATGTTATTACAAGCGTCAACGGAAAGCCCATCCGGTTCTACCACGAATTTGTCGAGTCGGTTAAGCCCTTGAAGAAAAAGCCGGTGCTGCTGGGCGTCGACCGCAGTGGAAAGCCGCTTCAGTTGAACATGACCACGAACGAGGACGGCACGATTGGCTTCTTTGCTGAATTTTTACTGCCTGTTACCAAGCAGGACTATACGTTTGGTGAGGCCCTCACAGTTGGGACGGAAAAGGCATTTGGAGTCGTTTACGACAACATCAAAGGATTTGGAAAGATCTTCCGGGGCGATGTTTCGGCGTCAAAAGCACTAAGCGGTCCTATTGGTATTGCGCAGAATTTATTTGGCGGGGTTTGGGTATGGGATCGTTTCTGGACAGTAACGGGCTTGTTATCGATGGCGCTGGCGTTCATGAATGCGTTGCCCATTCCGGCGCTTGATGGCGGACATGCTACCATCCTGGGTTACGAGATAATTTCGGGTCGCAAGCCATCCGATCGGTTTCTGGAGGCTGCGCAACGCGTGGGTATGGTTATTCTGCTGGGACTCATGGCATTTGCCATTTTCAACGATGTCTTTAAAGCCGTTTTCTAATAACCTGTACGTAAAGAACCTTAAGTGGTTTTACCGAGATTGCGGGGTTTTGTAAGCGCTGCGTAAACGTACTCTATTTCCTGTGTTCAAGAATATTCTCTGCGGCCTTTTACTCGTTAGCCTGACTGCTAGTCGACCGGCACACGATTTTCACGCCAGTGTTACCCAGATGCAGTATAACGCGAAGGAAAAAATTTTCGAGATTAGTATACGGGTATTTACAGACGATCTTGAGAAAGGGCTTTCCAGAGAGTTGAATACAACGGTTCATTTAGCACCCGGCGGCAAAACGGACGCTATTCTCGAGAAATACGTCCGTTCGCATTTTGCGTATGTATCTCCGCAGAAACTACCGAAAGAGTTCAGCTATGTAGGCCATGAAGTAGAAGCCGACGCTAACTGGTTATATCTGGAAATGCCTTACGCTGAGGCTTTTCGGGGCGGGTCCCTGAAGCAAACCGTTCTGATGGAAATGTTTGACGATCAGGTAAATATGGTCAATATTCAATACCAGGGTCAGAAAAAGACATTCGTTTTTCGGAAAAATCAGACCGTTCAAGATGTTTCTTTCTAGTAAATAAATTTGTTCAGGTGGTAGCCGCCAAGTTTATTTATTTTGTAGGTATAGCCAAACAGCCCGTCGTCTCGTCATAACGTGCACATCTGGCACGGCCCTTGTTATTACTTTACTTCTTTTCCTGTCCGCGAAGAATAGACACCCAATGCATTTTGAAGGCTGTCAGTTTGACAGTGTACCTATGATTTCAGAAAACGAATTAGCTACCCGGTTACTACTGGCCGATTTTGACTCGGACAATCTGGAGATTGTGCCGCTTGGCTCACCGGAGGGTATAGATGAAGATTATGAGTTACCACCCAATTTACCCATCCTGCCAGTCCGTAATACGGTACTGTTTCCGGGTATGGTTATTCCCGTAACGGTTGGGCGGGCCAAGTCGATTCGGCTTGTCAAGAAAGCGTATAAAGGAAATCGCATCATCGGTGTAACGGCTCAGCTAAACCAGCAGAAAGATGAACCCACTGCCGACGATCTGTACCGTTTTGGTACGGTGGCTTACATCATCAAGATGATAACGCTGCCTGATGGAAATATTACGATCATCATTCAGGGCAAGAAACGCTTCGAGATTCAGCAGATCACGCAGGAAGATCCGTTTATGACGGCGCAGGTGCGTCAGATAGACGACGTGTTTCCGAATGTAAATAAGAAGGAAGGGAAAGCGCTGTTGCAGTCGCTGAAAGATGCGGCCTATAAAATGCTGCGTCTTAATCCGGAAATTCCTCAGGAAGCCCGTATTGCGCTCGATAACATCGAAAGCCCCACGTTTTTACTGCATTTCCTTTCGTCGAATGTCAACGCCGACGTAGCCGACAAACAACGCCTGCTGGAATTGCTTGAAGGAAATCAACAGGCTAACGTATTACTCGAATACATGCTTCGTGAAGTTCAGCTTCTTGAACTGAAGCGTGAAATTCAATCGAAAGCTTCCTCTGATCTCGATCAGCAGCAACGCGATTATTATTTGCGCCAGCAAATGAAGGTGTTGCAGGATGAGTTGGGCATAGACAATCCCGACCGCGAAATTGACGAGCTGCGCATGAAAGCCGATCGTAAAAAGTGGCCTGTCGAAGTCCGTTCTCATTTTGATAAAGAGCTGAACAAGTTACAGCGTATAAACCCCATGGCGCCCGAGTACCCGGTCACGATGAACTACATCGAACTGATGGTCGACCTGCCCTGGAACGAATACACTAAAGATAATTTCGACCTCAAGCGGGCGCAGAAAATTCTGGATGGCGACCATTTCGGGCTCGAAAAAGTGAAGGAACGGATCATTGAGTATCTGGCCGTTCTGAAGCTGAAAAACGATATGAAAGCGCCCATCCTTTGTCTCTACGGCCCTCCCGGGGTTGGGAAAACATCGCTGGGCAAGTCGATCGCCAAAGCGTTGGGCCGTAAATACAGTCGGATGGCCCTTGGTGGCGTTCATGACGAGGCCGAAATTCGCGGTCACCGCAAGACATACATTGGCGCCATGCCGGGCAAGATTATCCAGAACGTACGTAAGTGCGGAACGGCCAATCCGGTGTTCATCCTGGACGAGATCGATAAAGTGAGTTCCGACTTCCGGGGCGATCCCTCATCGGCCTTGCTCGAAGTACTGGACCCCGAACAAAACTCGACGTTCATGGATAATTACCTGGAGACTGAGTTCGATCTGTCGCGGGTGTTATTCATTGCTACGGCCAACTCCCTCGATACTATTCATCCCGCCCTGCGCGACCGGATGGAGATCATCGATATTGCCGGTTACACCGTGGAAGAGAAGGTACAGATTGCCAAGAAATACCTGATCCCAAAACAGCGCAAAGACCATGGGCTCAAGCCGAAGGATTTGCTATTCGAAGACAAAGCCATTTTACGGATTATCGAAGGATATACCCGTGAATCAGGCGTTCGTAACCTAGAACAAAAGATAGGCGCAACGATCCGGAAGGTAGCCAAGTCCATTGCCATGGAGGAGGAGTACAACCATACCGTTAAAGCCGTCGATGTACCGAAGATGCTGGGGGCCGAGATTTTCGATAAGGAACTCTACGCCGACGACGACATTGCAGGTATCGTTACGGGACTGGCCTGGACGCAGGTGGGTGGTGAGATTCTACTGATCGAGTCGAGTCTCAGTCGCGGCAAAGGAGTGCTAACCCTGTCGGGACAGTTGGGCGATGTTATGAAAGAGTCGGCGATAACGGCTCTATCCTACCTCAAAGCCCATGCCGACGATCTGGGTATCGACTACCGGACGTTTAACCATTACGATCTGCACGTTCACATTCCGGCTGGAGCCGTACCTAAAGACGGTCCTTCGGCGGGTATTACCATGCTGACATCGATGGCATCGATCTATACACAGCGTAAGGTGAAACCTTATCTGGCGATGACGGGTGAGATAACCCTTCGCGGAAAGGTTCTGCCAGTGGGTGGCATTAAAGAGAAGATTCTGGCGGCAAACCGGGCGGGTATCAAAGAGTTGATTCTCTGCACGAAAAACCGGAAAGACATCGATGAAATCAATCAGAGTTACATCAAAGACCTCACGTTTCATTATGCCGATTCGGTGGATCAGGTGCTTGAAATAGCCCTGTTGCCAGGCCAGGTCGGGAAACCTATGAAGTTCGTGCTGCCTGAAGATAAGGAGCATCGCGAAGTGGAGCGGGTATATTAACGAACCTTGTTTCGGATGTTTCTGTGCTTGATTTTCAAAAGCTATCCGCCGATTACCAACAGGCACTACTTCGACAGGTAGTGCCTTTCTGGCTTAAGAACAGCCGGGACTCGCTGTGTGGTGGCTATTTCGACATGCTGTCAGCAACGGGCGATGTTATCGAAGGTGATAAATCCGTTGCCGCCCAGGCACAGCAAGTGTGGGCTTTTGCCTGGCTCTATAATACGTTCGATGGCCAGCCCGCCTGGCTGGACCATGCCCGTCACGGCGGTAATCTGCTGAGCCAGTTTGCTCATACAGAAACGCTCGACTGCTACAGCCAGCTCGACCGGCGTGGTCGTCCGCTCAGCCCCGCAACCAGCACTATCCCGGCTTCTACAACGGTGATGGCTTACGCCCAGCTTCATCGCGCCACCGGCGAAGATGAATGGGCCATGCTGGCCAAACAGGTATTTGGGCAACTGCTCGAACAACGGGACAAAAGCCGGGCACAGCAGCAGGAAATTGGTGGCTACCGCCAAGTCCGGCACCTGAGCGAAGCAACCCAGTTATTGAAAGCGGTACTGGATATGCAACCCCTTCTTGATGAAGAAGCGGGGAAGGCCGTTGCCGACATGGCCCTTCAGGAAATCATAGCCGAATTTCTGGACCGCCGTACCAATATACTGCGCGAATACATCCTGCCGGAAGGCGGGTTTATCAACACGCCGGAAGGTCGGCGGCTGAACGTTGGATTAACGTTTCAAACAGCTGGCTATCTGCTGGACCTCTGCGCCGAAAACGGCGATCGTAAAATGACCATGCAGGTTGTAACCTGGTGTCTTCATCTGTGTGAGCAGGCATGGGACGAAGCGATGGGCGGACTCAATCAGTATATCGACGTTAAGGGTCAGGTGTCAATTTTTCCGGATGCGCAACAAAAGTGGGCATGGGTACATGTTGAAGCCATATCCTGCCTGGTGAAGGGGTATTTTCAAACGCGTCACCCCGACTGCTCCAAGTGGTTCAAGCGCATCCATACGTACACCTTCCAGCATTTCCCCGATGCTAAACAAAACGGGTGGCATCTTGCTTTGGATCAACAGCAACTCCCTTTGTTATCCGCTAAATCCATACCAGAGACCGGCTGTTTCTCACTGATCAAATGTCTGGCCGAAACAGCTAAAACCCTCATCAAGTGTGGTCAGTTACAACCATTGGCGCGTAACGTCCGGGTTATTTAGGCCAATTTATAGTTGAAGGGGCTTGTTTGGTCCTATTGGTAAAACCAGTAGTTCGCCGTTATCTACACCGGCTACCAGAAAGCTAATCGTTGAAGAAACAGCATACTGCCCATCGATTTTGAATGTATGGGTGCCAGCGCTAACGTAGGTAGAGACCAGTGTCTGTTGGTGAGATGTATGAACAGCGTCAAGCTCATATACCTCGATGGTTAACCGGCAGGCTTCAGTTACCGTAACGTCTACTTCCAGCTGCCGGGTTGGCTGACAAGTAAACTTGATGAGTGTTCTTTCTACCGTCTGATTACCTGACAGAGCCTGTTTAATCTGTCTAACCAGCAAGGGAATAACAGGGGCTAAGCCATCTACAAACAGTACTTCTGGATTTTGGGATAAAAAGTCAGCTCTCAAGCGGGCATTCGTCACGGCGTCAACGCCACGTCCAAACGCGATCAGGTTTATCTCCGCAGCATTAAACTGGCTGCTGGCTTGTTCAACAAGGTCTGTTGTACGGACCAAATAACCTTCATTTACTAAGGCCGCGGCTAAACCAGCCAGTACGCCAGGATTGCGTCCAATCAACAAAATTACGTTGTCTATCATTTTCCGATTTGTCATCAGAAAGGAGAGACGTTCAACTCAGGCAACTTATTTTAACAGCAGCCTATTTAACGTGAATTATGGCTAACGCTGACAACAAATAACTGACAATAAGCCAGTTAGAATTAGCCTTATGTTGTCATCCCTCCTATCGTCGGGATGACAACATTGTGTTTTGTTTACATTCATACTAGTCCCTAATCCACGTTATTTATTGGTTTGTGCAAAGCCGTCAATAGCGCCCCGGACATTACCAAATTGCGCTAACAGCGCTTCTGCCTGTTCCCGACCGACCCCAATTTCGCTCATGACCATTTTAGCTGCCCGGTCCTGTAGTTTTATATTGGTCAGTTGCATGTCTACCATCTTGTTGCCCTTCACACGGCCCAGTTGAATCATAACCGCCGTCGAGATCATGTTGAGCACCAATTTCTGCGCCGTACCAGCCTTCATACGAGTGCTGCCCGTCAGGAACTCCGGTCCGGTTACTACCTCCACCGGAAATTCAGCAGCCTGCGCCACCGCCGAGCCGGGGTTACATACCACGCAGCCCGTTAGCAAGCCTGCTTCCCGTGCCTGATTCAAACCACCGATAACGTAGGGCGTACGGCCAGAAGCCGCTATGCCAATGACCGTATCGTTGGGGTTTGGTCTGTAGGGAGCAATATCTTTCCATGCCTGTTCGGCATCGTCCTCGGCATTCTCCACCGCTTTTCGGATAGCCCCGTCACCACCCGCCATCAGGCCAAGTACCAGTTCGAAGGGAACGCCAAACGTGGGTGGGCACTCCGAGGCATCAACCACACCCAAACGACCGCTGGTGCCTGCCCCAATGTAGATTAGCCGCCCGCCCCGACGCATCCGGGCTACAATCTGGGTGACCAGCGCTTCGATCTGGGGAATGGCCTGCTCAACCGCCATCGGGACCGTTTTATCTTCCTTATTGATGTTGGAGAGTAGGTCATAGACAGACATCTGCTCCAGGTGATCGTAATGAGATGCGTTCTCGGTTACCATAGTATTGACTGATATCGTCAGCAAAGGTCTGAAGTTTGATAGCGTTTTTTTAACCGTAAACCGGATTTTTCTTGCCTATTACAGCAACTTCTCCTTAATTTACGGCGTTATTACACTATCAGCGAAATTTCGCTAAATATTAATTATGCTTACCGATCAACCTGTTACCGCATTAAACCGTTTCAGTCGTACCCTAACCCAAGAGATCAGCAACCCAGCGGCAAAGGCTATGCTCTATGGCGTGGGCCTGAGTGAGGCCGACATGCAGAAACCTCAGATTGGCATTGCCAGTACAGGGTATGAGGGTAACACCTGCAACATGCACTTGAACGGCCTCTCGGTCTACGTCAAACAGGGGATACAGGCGAACGGACTGGTTGGCTTGATTTTTAACACGATCGGTGTATCAGATGGCATGACCAACGGCAACGATGGCATGCGCTATTCGTTACCCAGCCGCGACCTCATTGCCGACTCTATCGAATCGGTGGTAGCTGCTCAGTGGTACGATGGTGTGGTAACGGTTGTTGGCTGTGATAAAAACATGCCGGGTGCTGTAATGGCTATGGCCCGTCTTGACCGGCCCGGTATCATGGTTTACGGTGGCACCATTCGGTCGGGTCATTACAAGGGACAGAAATTAGATATCGTTTCGGCGTTTGAAGCGCTGGGAAAAAAATATGCGGGTAACATCTCCGACGAAGATTACGAAGGTGTTATCAAGAACGCCATTCCGGGTGCCGGTGCCTGTGGTGGAATGTACACGGCCAATACTATGGCCGCGAGTATCGAGGCTATGGGCCTGAGCTTGCCGTTCAGCAGCAGCTACCCCGCCACCCACACAGGCAAGCAGGAAGAGTGCAAGAAAATTGGTGCCGCCATGCGGATATTGCTGGAGCAGAATATCATTCCAAAAGATATCATTACCCGGAAATCGCTCGAAAACGCGCTTACCATTGTTATGGCATTGGGCGGCTCAACCAATGCCGTACTCCATTATCTGGCCATTGCGCGGGCTGTTGACATTAACCTGACGCTCGACGAGATTCAGGCCATTAGTGACCGGGTTCCCTTTCTGGCCGATCTGAAGCCGAGCGGCAAATATTACATGGAAGACATGCTGGCCATTGGCGGTGTTCCAGCCGTGATGAAGTACCTATATGAACAAGGCATGATCCATGGTGACTGCATGACGGTAACGGGTAAAACCATAGCCGAAAACCTCGCCGATATAGACAGTCTGAACTTCGAAACACAATCCATCGTACGGCCGATCACGAATCCAATCAAGAAAACCGGACATATTCAAATTTTGCGCGGTAACCTGGCACCCAATGGATCGGTCGCCAAAATCACGGGTAAAGAAGGTATGCAGTTCGATGGTACCGCCAAGGTTTGCGAACACGAAGGCGAAGTGATCGATGCGCTTCAAAAGGGTGAAATTTTGCCGGGTCAGGTTATCGTTATCCGGAATGCTGGTCCCAAAGGTGGACCGGGCATGAGCGAAATGCTGAAACCAACCTCGGCCATCATGGGCGCGGGTCTCGGCGACAAAGTAGCCTTAATTACCGACGGCCGTTTCTCGGGCGGCACCCACGGCTTTGTGGTGGGTCACGTTACACCCGAGGCTTTCGACGGTGGTCCTATTGCCTTGGTGCATAACGGCGACCGCATCACGATTGACGCTACTACGCGCCAGCTGATACTACACATTTCGGATGAAGAAATGGCGCAACGCAAAAGCGAGTGGAAGCAACCCGCCCCTCCATTTACAAAAGGCGTGTTAGGTAAATACATCCGCAACGTAAAATCAGCCAGCGAAGGGTGCGTAACGGATGAGGTTTAGCAATAACTGTCAAACTCAAGTGATCAAATAGTTGATTTGTATGTAGTTATAACTAGGCAAGTCATGACAACAGCCAGCCAAAACCAAGCCATTCTCAATTACCTGAAACCGTATCAACCAGAATGGATAGGCATTTTTGGATCATGGGCGCGGGGTAAAAACAGGCCAGATAGTGATTTAGACAGTCTAATTAAGTTAGGAAAGCCCGTATCACTATTGACGTTTGTTCAAATAGAGGATGAGTTATCCGAAAAATTGGCAACTAAAGTGGATTTAGTATCGGAAGGAGCACTAACTAATGAACGCTTGAAAAGACATGTTCTCCAAGCCTGAAAATTATCTATGAAGGATGATCTCGTCTACATAGAGCACACTTTACAGGCCTTACAGTGAATTAGCAACTATACGGATGATATGGAGGAAGCTAATTTTTTGATAGATACCCGAACGCAAGATGCCTGCATCCGGCAATTTGAAATAATGGGAGAAGCGACAAAACGACTCTCCTAAACCATTAGAAATCGGTTTACCCAAATTCCCTGGCGAGCTTAGCCGGAATGCGTGACAAACTTATTCACGACTACATTCAGGTTGACTTGACAGTAGTTTGGACAACAATTTCAAATGACGTTACACCGCTCTTAATTGAACTGGAAACTATTTACGAAATACTTACAAGCGAAGAGTAACAGTAAATCAACAAACTGAATACGACTTTTAAATTGACCATACATCATGGAAGCAATCGCCAGTACTGAACCGGAAATCGCCCACGCAGTAGACACAGCACCAGCGGTTACTCTGGCACCTGCCTACATCAACGGCTCGCAGGCCTTGATGCGGGCACTGGTAGCCGAGGGCGTAGACACCATTTTTGGCTATCCCGGCGGAGCGATCATGCCTGTTTACGATGCGTTGTATGATTTTCAGGACCGGATCAACCATATCCTTGTGCGTCATGAACAAGGTGCAGGTCATGCAGCTCAGGGCTATGCCCGTGTAACAGGTCGGGCGGGCGTTTGTCTGGTTACATCAGGACCGGGGGCTACTAATCTGGTAACAGCCATTGCCGATGCGCTGATCGACTCCACGCCTATGGTCTGTATTGTTGGGCAGGTAGGCAAGAAACTGCTCGGCACCGATGCCTTCCAGGAGGCCGATGTAATTGGTATTACCATGCCGATTACGAAATGGAATTACCAGATAACCGATGCAAACGAAGTACCGGATATTCTGTCGAAGGCATTTTACATCGCGCAGTCGGGCCGACCCGGACCTGTGCTGATCGATATCACGAAAAGTGCGCAGCTGGAAATGCTGACAAAACCCTTCGCTTACGAACGGTGCCGGTCTATCGTTAGCTACCGACCACGCCTGGTGCCGAAGAAAGAGCAGGTCGAAGCAGCGGCTAAGCTCATCAACGAAGCCAAACGCCCTTACATTTTCGTTGGTCATGGCGTTCAGATTGCCAAAGCCGAAGGCGAATTACTTGAATTCATCGAGAAGACGGGTATTCCCGTAGCAACAACGCTGCTGGGCCAGTCGACCATCTCCACGAATCACCCGCTTTATGTAGGCTGGCTGGGTATGCACGGCAATTACGGCACCAACGTCCTGACCGATGAAGCCGATGTGATCATTGCCATTGGTATGCGTTTCGATGATCGGGTCACGGGCGATGCCAGCAAATACATCAAACAGGCGAAAGTTGTTCATATCGAGATCGATCCATCGGAAATCGACAAGATCATCCATGCCGATGCGCCGGTTATAGGCGATGCGAAAGAGGTTTTGAAGGCGCTGATTCCACTTGTCAACGCCAATGACCACACGGTATGGCGCAACGAATTCCGGAAGTATGAAGCCATCGAACACGAGCAGATTACGGTGCCGGAGCTAACCAACAACGGCGAGAAGATCAAAATGGCGGAAGTGATCGATATGCTCTCCACGAAAACCAAGGGTGAAGCCATTCTGGTTACCGACGTTGGTCAGCATCAGATGATGGCCTCCCGCTACTACCAGTTCCGCCGGCCCAATAGCCTTGTCACCTCGGGTGGTATGGGCACGATGGGCTTTGCCTTACCAGCCGCTTTTGGTGCGCAGGTTGGTGCACCCGACCGGCAGGTAGTTGCGGTTATCGGCGATGGCTGTTTCCAGATGACCCTGCAGGAGCTGGGAACCATTGTCCAGAACAAGCAGCCGGTTAAAGCCATCATCCTGAACAATAATTTTCTGGGTATGGTCCGGCAGTGGCAGCAGCTCTTTCACGACCGGCGCTATTCGTTTGTGGAGCTGCAAAACCCCGACTTTATTACCATTGCCCGCGGCTTTGGTATGGATGGGCAAACCTGCTCCGAACGCGACAACCTGTCTGATGCTCTCGATACGATGCTGGCACACGACGGCCCCTTCCTACTCGAAGTGATTGTTGAGAAAGAAGAAAATGTATTCCCAATGGTACCCGCCGGCGCGAGTGTTTCGCAGATTAGACTGAAGTAAAATGACTACCTACACGATCTGCATATTCACGGAGAATACGATCGGGCTGCTTAACCGCATCACGATTATTTTCACCCGTCGGCGCATTAACATTGAGAGTTTGACGGTATCAGAAACGGAGCGAAAAGGGGTATCCCGCTTTACGATCGTCATCCAGCACGAATCACGCGAGGATGTGGAAAAGCTGGTTCGTCAGATTCGTAAAATTGTTGAGGTCATGGCCGTGTTCGGCTACCTCAACGACGAGATCGTGTTCAACGAAATTGCCCTCTACAAGATTGCCACACCCCTGGGTGCCAAGTCGCTGGATGTTGAAACCATTAACAAGCAGTACAAAGCCTGGGTTGTCTACTGGGGCCTGGATTACGTAGTTATCGAGAAGACCGGTAACAACGATGACATCTTCGCTTTCTTCGAGTACTTAAAGCAATACGAAATACTCGAATTTGTCCGCTCAGGCCGGGTGGCCGTTGGCAAAACCGAAAAAGGTCTGGTCGAATACCTGCCCGAAGCAGAATGGGCTTACTATTTGTAACGCATTAACCTGAAATACGAATACCAAAAACCAAGCAAACATGGCACAAATTAACTTCGGCGGTGTCGTCGAAAACGTTGTAACCCGCGAAGAATTCCCATTAGAGCACGCCCGCGAAGTGCTGGCCAACGAAACCATCGCCGTTATTGGCTATGGCGTACAGGGCCCCGGCCAGTCGCTCAACATGCGCGACAACGGATTTAGCGTTATTGTCGGTCAGCGCAAAGGCAAAACATATGACAAGGCCGTTGCCGATGGTTGGGTACCGGGCGAAACACTGTTTGAAATCGAAGAAGCGCTGGAAAAAGGTACCATCATCTGCTTCCTGCTCTCCGATGCCGCCCAAATTGAACTATGGCCAACGGTAAAAGCAGCGCTGAAGCCCGGCAAATCGCTGTATTTCTCGCACGGTTTCGGTGTGACCTACAAAGAAAAGACAGGCATTATCCCCCCCGCTGATGTCGACGTATTCCTCGTTGCCCCAAAAGGATCGGGTACCTCGCTGCGCCGGTTGTTCGTTGAAGGCAAAGGCCTGAACTCGTCGTTCGCGATCTATCAGGATGCCAGCGGTAACGCCCGCAACAAGGCTATTGCCATGGGTATCGGTGTTGGTTCAGGCTACCTGTTCGAAACCGATTTCTACAAAGAAGTAACGTCTGACCTGACGGGTGAGCGTGGTACGCTGATGGGTGCTATCCAGGGCATTTTTGCGGCTCAATACGAAGTGCTGCGCGCCAATGGACACAGCCCATCGGAAGCATTCAACGAAACCGTCGAAGAGTTGACCCAGTCACTGATGCCGCTCGTCGCTGAAAACGGAATGGACTGGATGTATGCCAACTGCTCGACAACTGCCCAGCGCGGTGCCCTCGACTGGTGGAAGCCCTTCCGCGACGCGACCAAGCCTGTTTTCGAGCAACTCTACAACTCGGTAAAATCACAGGAGCAGGCCGAAATCAGCATTACGCGGAACTCGCAACCCGACTACCGCGAAAAGCTGGAAGTTGAACTGGCTGAACTGCGCGATTCAGAAATGTGGCAGGCCGGCACAGCCGTTCGCAGCCTGCGCCCGGAGCGGGCCTAGTCCTCTTCCGTAATTAAGTTACTGGGTTATTGGTTATTGACTTGTTGACTATCTGTCAATGAGCCAATAACCAATAACCCAGTACTGTTTATAAGCGCCCCAATGCGTTGTTTGCTTAACTTTACGTTATGAGCACGGTAGTAGAAAGCGATAAAACAAGTACGTTTCCAGACCTCGACAATATCTATCTGGCCGCCGAGCGGCTACGGGGCGTGGCTACGCATACGCCCCTTCAGGAGAACATCAACCTGTCGGATCGGTACGGGGCCAACATTTTCCTCAAACGGGAAGACCTACAGGTAGTCCGGTCCTACAAGATCAGAGGGGCCTACAACAAGATGGCCAGTCTGCCCCAGGAAGCGCTGGACAAAGGTGTTGTTTGTGCCAGCGCCGGCAACCACGCGCAGGGACTCGCCTACGCCTGCCGCAAAATGGCTGTCAACGGGACTATCTTCATGCCCACTACCACACCGAACCAGAAGGTGAAACAGGTGAAGCTTTTCGGTAAGGAGTTCGTTGAGGTTGTACTCGTTGGTGATACCTACGACGATGCCTACTATGCCGCCCGGCAGTTTGTCGACACCCACGACAGCATCTTCGTCCACCCCTTCGATGATGTGCAGGTGATGGAAGGGCAGGGAACAGTGGGATTGGAGATTTTTAAAGACTCTAATTTTAAGATCGATTACCTGCTCATGGCTATTGGCGGGGGTGGATTAGCCTCGGGCGTTTCGACCGTTTTCAAGCAACTCAGCCCTAAAACCAAGCTCATTGGCGTAGAACCGCTTGGATCGCCAAGCATGAAAGTAGCGATGGAGGAAGGCCACGTCGTTACCCTCGATAAGATAGACAAATTCGTAGACGGAGCCGCCGTCAAGCGGGTTGGTGATACCACCTTCGAAATATGTCGTCAGAATCTGGACCGGGTTGTGTTGATTCCCGAAGGAAAAGTCTGCACGACCATTCTGCAACTTTATAACGAGGAAGCGATTGTAGCCGAACCTGCCGGTGCCCTGACTATTGCCGCGCTGGATTTCCTGAAAGACGAGATAAAGGGTAAAAACGTTGTGTGTCTGGTGGGTGGCGGCAACAATGACATTACCCGCACGGAAGAAATAAAAGAACGGTCGCTCTTATACGAAGGACTCAAACACTATTTCATTATCCGCTTCCCACAGCGCGCTGGTGCGTTCAAAGACTTCCTCAACGTACTCGGTCCTACCGACGACATCAGCCGTTTCGAATACACCAAGAAAACAAACCGCGAAACGGGTCCGGCGGTTGTTGGTATCGAGCTGAAAAATCGGGACGATTTCGCCCCGCTCATTCAGCGCATGCAGGACCAGAATATCGTATTTGAGTACCTGAACGACCAGCCTAACGTGTTTCAGTTTTTGGTGTAAATTAGCGTAAAACAACACACTATGGTCTATCAACATATTGCTTCTACACCGGGTATATTGGGTGGCAAACCCTGCATAAAAGGAACTCGTATCAGTGTAGAACTGATTCTGGAGACTGTTGCTGATGGGGCATCAGTTGCAGATATCGTACGCGAGTTTCCCCAGCTTTCGACTGACGCCGTTCAGGAAGCTATTCGGTACGCGATCAATACATTGCGGAGCGAACGGATCATTGACGTGGATTTAGCAGCCTGATGAAGTTAACAGACTTTGCCATTCTGGCTGATGAAAACATCAATCCGCTTTTGGTAACGACATTGCGTGAGAAAGGGATCGATGTTGCTCATGTTAATGACGTTGATCTAGGAAACACCCCAGACCATGTAATACTTTCCTATGCATACGACCATAAACGGGTTGTTTTAACCCTGGATGATGATTTTGGAGCGCTAATTTTCAAGAACAAACAGCCATTTATCGGAATTATTCGACTTCATCCTGGTCACTTAATTGGCGATACACATATAGCGACGCTAAATGCTATACTCACTACTGATATTGATTTTCGACTACCTTTTTTGTTGATTGCAGAAAAAAGAACAGACCGTATTCACATTCGATACCGAACCTACGCAAGCTAACTCTCGGTGCCACTTTTGGGCTGAAACGTTATAAAGAATAAGCCTCCTTTCATGCTTCGTGTTCCCTCCTCCATCCAGGCCAATCAGTTTCAGTCCCTGAATATTCAGCGGCCCGACGGCTCCGAGATGACGTTTGTGGCCTACCGTAGTGACGTATATCCCGAACGGAACGAGGTCTTCTTTGAAGAACATGCCGTCATTGTGGTACTGGAAGGCGAAAAGAAGTTCAACTCGCCCACGCAGGAGCTACACGTACACAAAGGCCAGATACTTTTCTTCCAGCGGGGTTGCTACTCGATGAACGAATCCATCGACGCCAACTACAAGAGTCTGGTCTTTTTCGTGAATGAAAAATCGCTGAAAGAGTTTGTCGGCCAGCACCTGAACCTGTTCGAAAACCGTCAAACGCCCCTCCCCACCGATCCAATCCAATCCCTGACCTCATCGGCTACGTTCGCGACGTTCATTGATTCATTACTCCCTTATTTTAGCGCAAAGACCCCATTTCTAAACGAGTTACTGCGGCTCAAGTCGCAGGAACTGTTATTACATTTACTCGAACTCGACACGGCCCATCATCTGCGGGCTATTCTCTGGCATATCTACCAGGGTCAGAAAACCGACCTCGATTACCTGATGAGCACCTATTTCCTCAAGCCTCTATCCATGAACGAGCTATCGAGGTTATCGGGTCGAAGCCTGTCAGCCTTCAAACGCGATTTCGAGGAGCACTTCCATACGTCACCCGGACACTGGATCCGTAGAAAACGGCTCGAACACGCACATTTCCTACTGCGCAATACCGACCAGAATGTATCGGAAGTGAGCATGGAAATCGGTTATGAAAGCGTATCCCATTTCATTAAAGCCTACAAGCAGCAGTACGGCAATACCCCGAAGCGGGCAAACTTGAGCGAATAAAGATTACTTAGTAGGTTAACCTGTTCAAGGTTGTCCAAATCGTTCTGATCACGAGGACGACCGGCAGCACGAAGCAGGTTTGCCAGCTTACTCGGCGTGCTTACGGGCAGCGAAGGCAGTTCTATCCAAACGGGGCGGTTTATTAGGGTCGAATCGGTAAGCAACGCTATTTAGATAGGCGGCTACACGTAATCGTTCAGCATAGGAAGTGGACTGGCAAGCCATGTGACTAAAAAAATTTGCAAAACCGAATAGTTGCACATACATTTGCAACCGATTGGTTTCATAACTACAAATGCTAACTATATGAGACGAGACATCTTCCAGGCAATAGCCGACCCAACAAGGCGGGCAATTATTACTTTGATTGCCTTACAGGCAATGACGCCGAACGCCATTGCTGACAACTTCAATACTACCCGACAATCTGTTTCTAAACATCTTCGTATTCTCACAGAGTGTGAAATTGTAAAACAGGAGCAACAAGGCAGGGAAATTTACTACTCTCTTGAAATTGATAAAATGAAGGAGATTGATAAATGGTTAAATCAGTTCAGAAAAATTTGGGAGACCCGTTTTAATCAACTTGACGATATATTATCAACAATTAAAGAACAGGAAAAATGAAAAATGATTTGCTATTTGATTTCTCCGTTGACAGAACAACAAAAAC
Organism: Spirosoma utsteinense; assembly: GCF_014282275.1. Taxonomy (GTDB): domain Bacteria; phylum Bacteroidota; class Bacteroidia; order Cytophagales; family Spirosomataceae; genus Spirosoma; species Spirosoma utsteinense. Next base: position 11,850 of record NZ_VFIA01000004.1, on the reverse strand, counting down.
GGCAATTGTAACCAGAGAGTTTGATGCCAAACTTTCGCTGGTATGGGATGCCTATACCAGACAGGAAATTCTGGACCAATGGTGGGCACCTAAGCCCTGGGCTTCAAAAACAAAATATATGAATTTCGAAGTTGGCGGGCGACGGTTTTATGCTATGGTAGGCCCCGAAGGACAAGAGCGATGGTCCATTCAGACATATACCTCTATTAGTCCAAAGACCAATTTCAAAATGTCGAATGCCTTTGCCGACAAAGATGAAAATCCTGAATTACCTGGTTCTGAGTGGGACTTTAATTTCAGCGAGCAAAATGGAAAGACAACGGTCAGTATTTCTATTTATAATGAATCCCTCACTCGATTAGAGAAGATGATTGAAATGGGCTTCAAGGAAGGAACGGCAATGACAATGAAAAACCTGGAAGAATTATTAGCAACTTTATCGCAACGACAATAGAAAAAACTGCTGCTAACATTAGGTTTTGGGCAGGTTGGGCAGATGAAATTCCATTGCCCAACCTGCCCAAAACCTTTATGTTCGCTTATAATAACCACACGCTCTGCACGTACAGTAACTCACATTCAATCCCTCTTTTCTCTACCAAGTAATGAATCCCAGCGTCGATTTTTATTTTAACAAAGCCCAAAAGTGGCAGGAAGAGCTTGAGCTGTTGAGATCGATCGTTCTTGACTGTGGGCTGACCGAAGAATTGAAGTGGGGCGTCCCCTGTTATACGCTTCAGAAAAGTAACGTAGTATTGATCCATGCCTTCAAAGAATACTGCGCGCTGCTCTTTATCAAAGGGGCTTTGTTGCAGGATGCTAGTGGTATGCTGGTCCAGCAAACGGAGAACGTACAAGCCGGACGCCAGATCCGTTTTACCAGTGTTCAGGCAATAGTCGACAGGAAACCCACGCTGAAAGCTTATATTTTTGAGGCCATCGAAGTGGAGAAGGCAGGCTTGACAGTGGTTTTCAAAAAGAACACCGAACTCCTATTCCCTGAAGAGTTTCAACAAAGGCTGGATGAAGACCCAGCTTTGAAAGCAGCGTTTGACGCATTGACACCAGGGCGGCAACGAGCTTATAACCTTTACTTTTCGGCCCCTAAACAAGCCAAAACCCGGGAGTCGAGGGTTGAGCACTCTATACAGCAAATTCTCAATGGGAAGGGATTGACTGATCGTTAGATTTAATTGAAAACGTATTGGTTTAGTCTACTCATCCAGCCTGGACTTTCCTTGTAAGACCATTGGTATTCAGCCTTGACAATCTGCATAGCTAGTTTCGGTATATTCACGAGTAGGCCTACTTTTCAGTACGTTTAGACCTTACCGTAACTCTGGCTACATGAAGAACTTATTCGTCTCCGTTGGCTTATTCGCTATACTACTGCTGTTTCATCCAGGCCTGAGGGCTCAATCGCAGCCCGCTAAAAAAACTGGAATAACGGCTAATCTGGGCGTTTTTACCCAGAAGCAGGCTGAGACGGGTGCCGCTCTCTTTTCAACGCACTGTGCTAGCTGTCATGGCCGGGATTTGCGCGGAACAGAAGGCGGCAACGCACTGGTTGGTGAACGATTTGTTGGCAAATGGAGCGATAAATCAGTAGGGCAGTTGTTCGACCTCACCAAATCGTCCATGCCTAAAACAAACCCGCATTCGTTGGATGATGTGTCATACGCGTCGTTGATCGCGTATATCCTGAATGCGAATGGATTCCCAGAGAGCGACGTAGCATTACCGTCAGTAACGGCGCGGTTGAAACTGATCCCGATTGGTACTCCTCCCCCCTCATCGCGGGTGAGTATGCAGTTTAAGCCTGCTAACTATACGGCCAAACCAATCACCATTGAAGGCGACTGGCGGCAGCACCGGGGCGACTTTGCCAGCTCGAACTACTCGCCCCTGAGTCAGATCAATAAAGACAATGCCAAACAGCTGAAAATAGCCTGGCGATGGAAGACCGACAACTTCGGTGCCAGCCCGGAGTATTATTTTAAATCGACGCCCCTGATGGTTAATGGCGTTCTGTTCACCACAGCGGGTTTGAGCCGGACGGTAGCCGCCATCAATGCCGAAAACGGCGAAACGTTGTGGACGTTCCGGTTCGACGAAAAAGAACGGAAAACGTATGTACCCCGCCAGAACTCCGGCCGGGGCGTTGCTTACTGGACCTCGCCCTCAACAGGAAGAGACCGGGTCATTTACATAACGCCCAGTTTTCAACTCATTGCGCTGGACGCGCAAACGGGGCACCTGATTCCTGATTTCGGCGATAACGGTGTTGTCGATTTGAAGAAAGGACTCGGTCCCCATGTCGACACGCTCACGTCGACCATTGGTTCTACATCGCCACCTATCATCGTCAACGATGTGATTATCATGGGTGCCAGTTTCCCGGTAGGGCTGGCTCCGACGTCTAAAAAACAGGTTCGGGGCGACATCATGGGCTACGATGTAAAAACCGGAAAACAACTATGGATTTTTCGCACGATTCCGCAGGCGGGCGAACCCGGCAACGAGACCTGGGAAAAGGACAGTTGGCAGTACACCGGAAACGCCGGAGCCTGGGCACCACTCACAGCAGACCCGGCCTTAGGATATGTGTATCTGCCGCTGGAAGCCGCCACCGGCGATTTCTACGGTGGGCATCGACCCGGCAACAATCTGTTTTCGCAGAGTCTGGTTTGTCTGGATGCCAAAACGGGTAAAAAAGTCTGGCATTACCAGCTAATCCACCACGATATCTGGGATTACGATTTACCGGCTCCGCCTATTCTGGCCGATATTCGGGTAGACGGCAAGCCCATTAAAGCGGTTGTGCAGGTGACCAAACAGGCGTTTGCGTTCGTCTTTGACCGCGTTACCGGAAAACCCGTCTGGCCCATTGAGGAGCGGCCCGTTCCTCAAAGCGATGTAAAAGGTGAATGGACATCGCCCACGCAGCCTTTCCCGACAAAACCGGCTGCCTTCGACCGGCAGGGCTATTCGGATGATATTCTGGTCGATTTCACGCCCGACATAAAGAAAGCGGCTCTGAAAATTGTCAGTCACTATAAAAAGGGGCCGCTCTATACACCCGTTAGTCGGTACGATCCCCCGAAAAATTTAGGTACGCTCATGCTCCCCGATGCCGTGGGCGGTGCCAATTGGCAGGGCGGTGTGCTGGACCCCGAAACGGGCATGTTGTATGTGTCGTCGAGCACGGTTATCCGGCCGATGAGTCTGGAGTCTGCTCCCGCTATTTCGGATATGGATTATGTGGCTTATATGGGCAACGCCCGCATTGGTCCGTATGGGTTGCCGCTGGTTAAACCGCCTTACGGACGAATCACGGCTATTGACCTCAATTCCGGTAACCATAAATGGATGGTGCCTAATGCCGATACACCGAGTTGGGTACGCGACGTTCCAGCTCTGAAAGGTATAAAGATTCCTAGAACGGGTCTGCCGGATCGGGTGGGTATGCTGGTCACGAAAACCCTGTTGTTTGCCGGAGAAGGCGCGGGCCTGTACGGCTCCGATGGCGGTGGCGGCAACAAGTTCAGAGCCTATGATAAAGCGACGGGCAACATCATCTCAGCGATCGAATTGCCAGCCAATCAATCCGGTCTGCCCATGACATACTCCATAAACGGTAAACAGTACATCGTCGTGGCCGTTGGGGCTATCGGGCATCCGGGGGAACTGGTGGCGCTGTCGCTTTGATCAAATGTAGCAAACGACGCATAACCGGACAGGATGCGGCAACGACAAGATAGCACATAAGCAGGTGATCAACCTTACCTCAAACCCTCAACAAATGGAAACGACAATGAGAAAGCTGAAGCTTCAGGTACAAATGACCGTCGATGGATTCATCTCGGGTCCGAACGGAGAAATGGACTGGCTGACATTCAATTGGGACGACGCACTTAAAAACTATGTAACTGCGTTGACTGAACCTGTTGACTGCATCGTACTCGGGCGAAAACTTGCCCAGGGATTTATTCCACATTGGGCAGCGAACCCACAGGAAGAAGGGGCAACGAAGATCAATGGAACAAAAAAGGTAGTTTTCACCAAAACGCTTGACGAGTCAGACTGGGCCAATACCATTTTAGCCAAGGGTGACCTTGCCGACGAAATCAATAAACTAAAACATGAAGGTGGACAAGACATCATTGTTTATGGCGGTGGAACGTTTGTTTCGGCGCTGATCAAACAGGGGCTGATCGACGAATTCCATCTATTCATTAATCCGGTTGCCATTTGTAACGGAATGCCAATCTTTAGGGAACTTGACACCAAACAGGGCCTTACATTGATAAAAGCCACATCGTTTAGTTGTGGGCTTACTGTTCTGCATTACGAGCCTAAACGTAGTTAGTGAAAATTGCTTATTCATCCGCATAACTCCTTTTCTACAGCCACGATAAATACGGTTTTACACCCAAATCATATAGATGGACTAAAATCGCTATTTACTGGACCAATGGCGGGATGAGTCATTGAGTAACATGTACCAGATTTGTACCCATATTTCCTGACTCATTTGCCCTACTGATGAAAAGAACATCTTAACTAATAAGCATTAAGATATTTCCTTCATCAGCCTGACAAAGAAAATTATCAAATAGTTATCCTTTAGAACTATGAGTACCCCAACGACCCTGTTCGATAAAGTATGGGATGCCCACGTCATCCGGCAGGTTAAAGATGGCCCCGACGTGTTGTTCATCGACCGCCATTTCATCCATGAAGTTACCAGCCCGGTGGCTTTTCTAGGCCTCGAAGGCCGTGGCGCTACGGTGTTGTTTCCCGATCGCACGTTTGCAACCGCCGATCACAATACCCCAACGCTCAACCAGCACCTACCCGTTGCCGACCCTATGTCGGCTAACCAGTTGGCGGCTCTGGAGCGCAACGCCAAAACCTACGGCATTTCGCATTGGGGCCTGGGCCACATCAAAAATGGTATCGTACACGTTGTAGGGCCCGAAAACGGAATCACCTTACCCGGCATGACCATCGTTTGTGGTGATTCGCACACCTCGACCCACGGTGCATTCGGTGCTATTGCGTTTGGTATCGGTACGTCAGAAGTTGAAATGGTGCTGGCAACGCAGTGCATCATGCAGCCGAAACCCAAGAAGATGCGCATCACCGTTAACGGTAAGACCGGTAAAGCTGTACTGCCTAAAGACGTTATTCTGTACATTATTTCGCAAACTTCGGCCAGTGGCGCTACCGGTTATTTCGTGGAATATGCCGGCGAAGTGTTTGAGAATATGAGCATGGAAGGCCGTATGACGGTTTGTAACATGACCATCGAGATGGGCGCGCGGGGCGGTATGATCGCTCCTGACCAAACCACACTCGACTACCTCAAAGGCCGTGAGTTATCGCCTAAGGGCGAGCAGTGGGACAAACTCGTTCCATACTGGCAGTCGCTCAAAACTGACGAAGGCGCTACCTTTGATCTCGACCTCACCTTCGACGCAGCCGACATAGAGCCGCAAATCACCTACGGTACGAACCCCGGCCTGGGAACGGGTGTAACCCACCAGATCCCTATGGCTGACACGGTTAAAGACGGATCAGCCAGCTATAAGAAATCCCTGCAATACATGGGCTTCGCCGAAAACGAAACCATGATTGGCAAACCGGTCGATTTTGTGTTCCTGGGCAGTTGCACCAATGGCCGGATTGAAGACTTCCGCGCCTTTGCGTCGATTGTAAAAGGCCGTCAGAAAGCCGACAACATAACGGCCTGGTTAGTGCCGGGTTCGCACGTAGTTGAGAAACAGATTCAGGAAGAAGGTATTCTGGAAATCCTGACCCAGGCTGGTTTCGAACTACGGCAGCCGGGTTGCTCAGCTTGCCTGGCCATGAATGAAGACAAGGTACCGGCAGGCAAATACGCCGTGTCTACCTCGAACCGTAACTTCGAAGGTCGCCAGGGACCGGGTGCGCGTACGCTCTTGGCAAGCCCGCTGGTAGCAGCCGCTGCCGCCGTTACGGGTGTCGTTACGGATCCACGTGGACTAATGGAAACTGCATAATCAATAATGAACGCTTCGCCTGGTTAACTCAGGTGAGATCTCATTTTCCATTATTCATTTTCCATTCTACATTATATAAAAAATGGCTTACGACAAATTCACCATTCTTCGCAGCAGTGCCGTTCCCATGCCCAACGAGAACGTCGACACTGACCAGATTATCCCCGCCCGTTTTCTGAAAGCCACCGAGCGCAAGGGATTTGGCGACAACCTTTTCCGCGACTGGCGGTACAATAACGACAATACGCCCAAAGCCGATTTCGTCTTGAACAACCCGACCTACTCGGGCGAAGGGGCGCCCCGAAAAATTCTGGTGGGTGGCAAAAACTTTGGCAGCGGATCGAGCCGGGAACACGCAGCCTGGGCCATATATGACTACGGTTTCCGTTGCGTCGTGTCGAGCTTCTTTGCCGATATTTTCCAGGCAAACTCTATCAACGTCGGTATCCTGCCAGTTAAGGTCAGTCCCGAATTTCTCGAGAAAATCTTCGCAGCCATCGAAGCCGATCCAACAACGGAGCTGGAGGTTAACCTACCGGCACAAACCGTCACGCTGCTGGCTACGGGGGAGAGCGAGAGCTTTGCAATCAACGAATACAAGAAGCACAACCTCACCAACGGCTACGACGACATCGACTACCTTCTGTCGATGAACAACGAAATTGCTGCTTTTGCCGAAACGCGACCTTTTTAACTAATTGGTGAATGAGTGAATGATAGAATGACCGGGCTGGCGAACCAGTGAATAAATCGAACATCCGCTATTCACTGGTTCGCCAGCCCGGTCATTCTATCATTTACTCATTCTATCATTACCTATGAAACGTCGCTACATTGAAATAATGGACACGACACTCCGCGATGGTGAACAGACCAGCGGTGTGTCGTTTTCTGCGTCCGAAAAACTGGCACTGGCTCAGTTGTTGCTGACCGAAGTAAAAGTAGACCGGGTTGAGATCGCTTCAGCGCGGGTGTCGCCCGGCGAACTGGAAGCGGTGCAGCAGATTACGCGCTGGGCTACCAGCGTTGGCCTGATCGACAAAATTGAGGTGTTGACATTCGTCGATGGCGAAGCCTCACTTGACTGGATGCGGGCATCGGGTGCTAAAGTCATGAACCTGCTCACCAAAGGGTCTATGAATCACCTGACGCACCAGCTCAAAAAGACACCTGAGGCCCATTTCGCCGACATAAAGCAGGTCATTTGTGCCGCTAATAAACTGGGTGTGAAGGCCAATGTTTATCTGGAAGACTGGAGCAACGGCATGCGCAACTCGCCTGACTATGTGCTTCAGTTTCTGGATTTCCTTCAAACCCAATCCATTCTCCGGGTATTGCTCCCCGACACGCTGGGCATATTGACGCCGGCAGAGACCTACACCTTCGTTGGGCAGCTTGTAAACCGCTATCCTACCCTGCATTTCGACTTTCATGCCCACAACGACTACGACCTCAGCATTGCCAACGTGATGGAGGCCGTACGGGCGGGGGCCCATGGTATACACCTCACCGTTAACGGGCTGGGCGAACGGGCGGGTAACGCACCGCTGGCGAGTGCTATCGCTGTGTTGCGCGATTTTATGCCGGAAGTGCGGACGGGTGTTGTCGAGAAATCGCTCTATCAGGTCAGTAAAATCGTTGAAACCTTCTCGGGGCTTCGAATTCCCGACAATAGACCCGTTGTTGGTGATAATGTGTTCACCCAGACAGCCGGTATTCACGCCGATGGCGATAAGAAGAATAACCTGTACTTCAACGCACTACTACCCGAACGCTTCGGCCGCAAACGCAGCTATGCGCTCGGCAAAATGTCGGGCAAAGCCAACATCGAGAATAATCTGCGTGAACTAGGCATTCAATTATCGGAAGATGATCTTAAAAAGGTAACGCAGCGGGTTATCGAGCTGGGTGACCAGAAGGAAATGGTCACGCGGGAAGATCTGCCCTACGTTATTGCTGATGTGTTGAACACAAACTCAATGGCATCGCGGGTGGAGGTGCTAAACTACGTGCTTACCCATTCCAAAGATCTCAAGCCTTCGGCTACATTGCGGGTTCGTATTGCCGAAGAGCAGTTTGAGGAAAGCGCGCAGGGCGACGGCCAATACGACGCATTCATGAATGCGTTAAAGAAAATTTACGGCAAAAAGAAGCTGACGTTGCCCTTGCTAACGGACTATGCCGTGCGCATTCCGACCGGTGGCCAAACCGACGCCCTTTGCGAAACGATCATTACTTGGCGTTGTAAGACTGGAGATTTCAAAACCCGGGGTCTCGACTCCGACCAGACGGTATCGGCCATTAAGGCTACGCAAAAGATGCTGAACACGCTGGAGTAAAACCGTTACGATTTAGGTCATAAGCACTCTGTTAAGTTAGTTCTGTTCAATTTATTCACTCAGTCGAAAGCGTTACGAAGCGATAGTTGCTGTTTGAGCTGTGTCTGCTGGTTGCCTTTCCTTTTTCAAAATGAAGAAACACATTGTAGTTATTGCCGGAGATGGTATTGGTCAGGAAGTAACAGCCGTTGGTAAGCAGGTGCTGGACGCCATCGCCACGAAGTACAACCACGAATTCACGTACGACACGGCCCTGATCGGGCACGCGGCCATTGAGGAAACCGGTAATCCGCTGCCTGAAGAGACAATAACCAAATCAAAGGCGTCGGATGCTATTCTGTTCGGTGCAGTGGGCCATCCTAAATATGATAACGATCCATCGGCTAAAGTCCGTCCCGAGCAGGGCCTGCTGGGTATTCGTAAAGCATTAGGTCTATACGCAAATCTGCGACCAATCAAACTGTTTGACGAACTACTGAGCGCATCGAGCATCAAACCCGAAATTCTGCGGGGTGCCGATATCCTCTTCTTCCGGGAACTAACCGGCGACGTCTATTTTGGTGAAAGGGGTCGTACGGACGATAACAATACGGCGTACGATACGATGATCTACAGCCGTTATGAAGTTGAACGGATCACAGTCAAAGCCTTCGAGGCTGCTATGACCCGCCGTAAAAAACTATGCTCCGTTGATAAGGCAAACGTACTGGAGTCGTCACGTTTATGGCGCGAGGTGGTTCAGGAAATTGCCCCCCGCTACCCGGAAGTTACGGTTGAGCACCAGTTTGTTGATGCAGCGGCTATGTTGCTCATTAAAGATCCCTGCCGTTTCGATGTAGTGGTTACCGGCAACCTATTTGGCGATATCCTTACTGATGAAGCTAGCCAGATTGCGGGTTCAATGGGTATGCTGGCCTCGGCCTCCGTCGGCGACACAACGGGTTTATACGAGCCGATTCACGGGTCCGCCCACGATATTACAGGGAAGGGCGTTGCTAATCCCTTAGCTTCTGTCCTGTCTGTTGCGCTTATGCTGGATATATCGTTTGGAATGAAAGAAGAAGCCGAAGCTGTTGTTCAGGCGGTAGATGCCGTGTTGAAGGCTGGTTTCCGTACAGGTGATATTGCTGAACTATCGACCCCCCGCGATATGATCCTGGGTACGCAGGCGATGGGCGAGCAGGTGTTAAAAGCACTTTTATAGCAATAATTGCTGACTGGCAGACAATTAAAATTCATCAGGCACTTGTAGCAATGCAAAGAACCATTAATTTTGTAGCGTAATAACGCAGTTAGCGAAATTTCGCAAACGATATGATCACTACCTCGGCATCCAAAAATGAGCAGCTACTAAGCTTATCCTTAGCTTGAGAGAGGCACGTGTTTTTATACAAGGCCCTTTCTCAAGCAGATGGGGCCTTTTTTTAATCAGTTACTAAATAGAAAGTTATTTCAAGTCTATGAGCCAGCGAGTATATATCTTCGACACTACCCTACGAGACGGTGAGCAAGTACCGGGCTGCCAGCTCTCGACTGATGAAAAGGTAATTGTGGCTAAGGAGCTGGAGCTGTTAGGCGTGGATATTATTGAAGCCGGTTTCCCGGTTTCCAGCCCTGGCGACTTCCGGTCCATTGTCGAGATTTCGAAAGCTGTTACGGAGTCTACGATATGTGCCCTTAGCCGGGCTGTAAAAGGAGATATTGATGCCGCTGGCGAATCGCTCAAGTATGCTAAGCGGGGGCGTATTCATACAGGCATCGGTTCATCTGACATTCACATCAAAAATAAGTTTGGCAGTACGCGGGAAAAGATTCTGGAACAGGCTGTTGCTGCAGTCAAACACGCCAAAACCTACGTAGAAGATGTAGAATTTTACGCTGAAGATGCGGGTCGGGCTGATCTGGTCTTTCTGGCACAGCTAACCGAGGCCGTTATCAAAGCAGGTGCTACGGTTGTGAATATCCCTGATACTACAGGGTATTGTTTACCGGATGAGTACGGCCGAAAGATAGCCTACATTTATGAACACGTGTCCAATGTGCATCAAGCGACTATTTCCATCCACTGCCATAACGATCTGGGCCTGGCAACAGCTAACTCGCTGGCCGGGATTATGAATGGAGCCCGTCAGGTTGAAGTGACTGTGAACGGCATTGGTGAACGGGCTGGAAACACCTCCCTCGAAGAGGTAGTCATGGCGTTGAAGGTTAAAAAAGAACTGGGCTTTTACACCAATGTTAATTCGACTCGTTTATTTCCAGTTAGCAACCTGGTTGCCGAGATGATGAACATGCCTGTTCAGGCTAATAAAGCCATTGTGGGCCGGAATGCATTTGCGCACTCGTCGGGGATTCACCAGGATGGGTTTTTGAAACATTCCGAAAATTACGAAATCATGAACCCTCAGGATGTAGGTGTCGATAAATCGTCAATTCTGCTAACTGCACGCTCGGGTCGCCACGCGCTGAAGCACCGCCTGGAACTTCTCGGGTACCGCTATGACAAGCCAACACTGGATGGTATTTACTCCCGTTTTCTCGATATGGCTGATATTCGTAAAGAGGTAAATGACAAAGACCTTATGGAGTTAGTGCGGTAAATGAGCGAGTCGGACGCACTTGGCACAGGATGTTTGCCGACGATGAACAAAACGCAAAAACAGGCTGTTGCAGCGTTATATACGATTTAGTTATCTTGACAACGAAAACCAATTGTAGTCATGGCACGACCTACCCCCGAACTCATCGAAGCACTACGCCGTACGGCTATTAAATTAAAAAATGGCGCACCGTACCAGTGGGGCCATATGGGTGGCTGTAATTGCGGGAATTTAGCTCAGGAATTGACCAAGCTTAACCGGGATCAAATCCACCAGTATGCCATGCAACGGTACGGTGACTGGAATGAGCAGGTAGAGGACTATTGCTCGACCAGCCAAATGCCCATCGACATCGTCATTAATGAAATGCTCAACGCCGGATTGATGCTGGAAGACTTGAAGCACCTTGAAAAACTTGACGATCGACAAGTGTTGGCTCGTTTCCCACTCGAAGCGCGTTATTTGAAGCATAACGTACGTGATGACGTTGTTGCCTACATGAACGCCTGGGCTGAGCTATTGAAAGAACAATTACTGGAAAAGATTACATTGCCGAATTTTCAATCAATGGTGTACGCATAATTACAACATGTCTTTCACATACAAAAGGGTCGCTGACAGCTGTTAGCGACCCTTTTGTATGTGAAAGACATGTTCTCATCAACAGCATTCTATTTTTTATAGAAGTTTATAAACGCGAAAAGCCGTCCATCTCTCGATGAACGGCTCTCTCTTCGCTTCTTGTGTCAACAGGTGGCACCTTCCTACTCTCCCGCCTTTGACGGCAGTACCATCGGCAGTACGGGGCTTAACGGCTCTGTTCGAAATGGAAGAGGTGAACACCCGCCTTACCAGCACCAACCTGAT
>NZ_VFIA01000003.1 GCF_014282275.1 Spirosoma utsteinense | reverse complement strand
ACGCACCCGTTTGCCACTGTCCTTGCGGACCGTTCGACTTGCATGTATTAGGCCTGCCGCTAGCGTTCATCCTGAGCCAGGATCAAACTCTCCATCGTAAATAATTGTGTGACTACCGAAGTAATCACGATGTTTATAGCCTTGTTAATGCTAACCTTTTGATGTCAATACGTCAAAGAACTGTCTCTCTTTCGAGATGGAAGCCAACCGCTGTTGGCTTTTCTTATTATTTGGGAGTGCAAAGGTAAGGCACTCTATTGTCTTTGTCAAGAAAAAGTTGAAAAATTTTTCATTCAACTTTTTATACTCTTTTACCCTAACTTCTTGATAAGAAAGCACTTATATAATAATTACTTTCTCTCTTTCGTCGTTTGGGAGTGCAAAATTATGTGTTTAAAAATCGAAACGCAAGTGTTCTCCAAAACTTTTTCCATAATATTATTCAGCCTGTAGAAAGGGATATTCGAATGACTTCGACGATACGTACGTTTCTTTAATTGTCCGGGCTGATACCCAGCGATATAGGTTCAGGGCTGATCCCGCTTTGTCGTTCGTACCCGAAGCGCGAGCCCCTCCAAAAGGTTGTTGGCCAACGACAGCTCCTGTTGGTTTATCGTTGATATAAAAGTTGCCGGCTGCGTTTTGAAGGGTTTTTGATACATGCTCGATCACCTGGCGGTCTTTAGCGAAAATTGACCCTGTTAGGGCATAGGGAGACGTTGTATCTACCACGTGTAGCATATCCTCGAACGCCGAAGGCTCATATACATAGATTGACAAAACTGGTCCGAAGATCTCTTCGCACATTGTCCTGTAGGCCGGATCGTTCACTAAAAGTACGGTTGGCTCAACAAAATAGCCTTTACTACCGTCATAATTCCCCCCTGCTATTACAGTTACCTTCTCACTTTTTTGAGCCTTGTCTATGTAAGCCGTAATCTTCTTAAATGACCGCTCGTCGATAACAGCGTTAACAAAGTTGGTGAAGTCTTCGACCGCACCCATCTTGATCTGGCTCAAGAACAGCTTCATGCGAGCTTCTACCGCTGGCCAGAGTGTCGACGGTACGTAAGCTCGTGACGCTGCCGAACATTTCTGTCCCTGGTATTCGAACGCTCCCCGCACCAGCCCAGTAGCCACTTCATCTGCATCGGCTGATTCGTGAACCATGACAAAATCTTTGCCCCCCGTTTCGCCCACAATCCGGGGATACGTTTTATAAGCGTTGATATTGGCACCAATTTCACTCCAGATCGTTTGGAAAACCTTTGTACTTCCTGTGAAGTGAATACCTGCGAAGTCCGGGTGTTTGAAAATTACGTCGCCAGCAATGGGGCCATCGACATAAATAAGGTTGATCACACCATCGGGTAAGCCTGCTTCGTTCAGGGCTTCCATGATCACATTGGCCGACAGCACCTGGGTATAGGCTGGCTTCCATACCACCGTATTGCCCATTAAAGCCGCTGACGTTGGCAAGTTGCCGGCGATGGCCGTGAAGTTGAACGGCGTCAGCGCAAAAACAAATCCTTCCAGTGGACGGTACTCAAGTCGATTCCATACACCCGGTGATGAGTTAGGCTGTTGTTTGTATATATCCGAAGCAAATTGGACATTGAACCGGAGGAAGTCGATCAACTCACAGGCCGAATCGATTTCGGCCTGGTAGGCGTTTTTCGATTGCCCTAGCATCGTAGCCGCGTTAATACGGGCTCGGTACGGACCAGCTATCAGGTCGGCTGCTTTCAGGAAAATACTCGCCCGATGTTCCCAGGCAAGGTTGGCCCACGCTTCTTTAGCCGACAAGGCTGCTTCAATAGCTTGTTTTACGTGACTGGCATCCCCTTCGTGGAAATAGCCTAGCGTATGCTGGTGATCGTGTGGGGGAGAAATACGGAGTTTATTTTCCGTGCGGACTTCCTGTCCACCGATATACATTGGAATATCTGTCTCCTGTGAGCGAAACTCAGCAAGGGCTTTTTTGAGCGCTTCCCGCTCGCTGGAGCCGGGACGATATTCTTTTACCGGCTCGTTGACCGGTGGGAGTGCATTGAAAAATCCGAAAGACATGATGAGGTGTATGTTTTTACAAATTTATGGATTGCCTTACTTATCCACTACTTATCAACACTTTTCCACATTTTAGATTCCCTTCGAGTCTGTTGATAAGCCTGATTTACCGTACTTTGTTCTCTCATTTCGTATCGTCTATATGCGTTTCTATAGTACTAATAGTCCACAAACAACCGTGTCTGCTCAGGAGGCTCTTTTCCATAGCCTACCTGCCGACAAGGGTTTGTATATGCCCACCCCTTTGCCAGAACTGGGGGCCTCGTTTTTTGAAGATATTGCTGGTCAATCATTAGCTGATATTGGTTTTGCAATCAGTAAGGCCCTGTTTGGCGATGAAATCAGCACCGCAGAACTGGAAGAGTTAACGCATCATGCCTTCCCCTTCGATACGCCTGTTGTTGAATTGGAAACGGGTAAAATGAGTGTTCTGGAGCTTTTTCATGGCCCTTCGTTAGCATTTAAGGATGTTGGTGCACGGTACATGGCCGCTTTGATGTCGCATTATTCACGCCGTACCGATAAAGAAGTTAACATCCTGGTTGCCACCTCTGGCGATACAGGCGGAGCGGTGGCCATGGGTTTTCATAACGTACCGGGTGTTAGGGTATCCATCCTGTATCCCAGTGGGCGGGTAAGTGATCTACAGGAGAAACAATTGACTACCCTGGGTGGAAATATTCAGGCTTTTGAAGTTGATGGTTCATTTGACGATTGTCAGGCTATTGTAAAACAGGCTTTCGTTGATGCTGACCTGAACGATGCCCTTTCCCTGTCTTCGGCTAATTCGATCAATATATTCCGGCTCATACCGCAGGGGTTCTACTACGTTCGGGCCTACGGTCAGGTCCGGCAATACGGCAAACCAGTTGTGTTCTCTACGCCCAGTGGCAACTTTGGTAACCTTAGTGCCGGGGTTATGGTCCAGCAAATGGGCTTGCCTGTAGCGCATTTTATAGCAGCCACCAACCTTAATAAGGTGGTTCCCTCCTACATTCAGTCCGGGACTTACTTACCCATGTCATCTGTTGCGACGATTTCTAACGCGATGGATGTAGGCAGTCCAAGCAATTTCGTTCGGTTGGCTCACTTATACGGTGATGACCATGAACGCTTTAAAGCAAATATGTCTGGCTATTTTTATGACGATGAACAAACCCGGGCCGGTATGAAGCGAATTTATAATCAGTATGATTACGTTACTTGTCCACACACTGCCATCGGAATTATGGGTTTAGAGGCTTACTTAAGCGATAAAGACTCAAATGTTATGGGGGTCGCCTTAGCTACTGCACATCCCTCAAAATTCAAACCGCTCGTGGAAGAAGTGCTCGGTACTGAAATTGATGTTCCTGAACGTTTAGCCATTCTGGGCAATCGTTCTAAACAGAGTATCCGTATCCCGGCCGAATATGACGCATTCAAAGAGTCTTTACTGACCAGTGTTTTGTAAAGTTATCAACATCAGTTTCGAGTTATCAACATAAGAAAAGGGCCATTCTATGCAGAATGGCCCTTTTCTTATGTTGATAACTCGAAACCTAGTTCAGCACATCACCTCTCAGAGCCCGGAAACGTTTCCGGGCATCAGCGGTATATATACTTCCCGGATAGTTGGTCAGTACCTTCTGGTATGCTTCCATAGCAGCTTGCTTATCTTTCAGCCGCTCTTCGTAGATTTTCCCCAACGTGTATTGGGCATCGTCACCAAGGATGTCTTTCGAATATTTAGTCACAATAGTTTTCAGATCTTCCAGAGCCTCGGCATTTTTTCCCTGCTTTAGAAACGTGTTTGCCCGAAGCCATAGGATTTCGTCAGCCATACTGTGATCGGCATACTTTGTCCACATTTCATTTAAGTTATTCACAGCTTCGTCCGTTTTATTCTGAAATAGCATAAGCTCAACATCTGCGTAATGTCGCATGGCAGCTTCAGTGCTATCCATCCCTGTGTTATCCACAATCAACAGACTTAGCTGTTCAGCATCATTGGCAATTTCACGGGAAGTCGCCAGTTTCAACACGTCCAGAATCTCCTTAGCTACTGTGAAACTACCTTTGTAGTATTGAAGCTTTGCGTTTTTTAGTTTTGCTTCGTACCCCAGTAACTCTTCCTTCTGCGATTTTTCTACTTGTGAATAAAGGAGTGTAGATTCCCAGGGTTCTCCTTTCAGCAAGTACATATCACCCTTATCTAGCTTGCACTTATCCACAAAATTTCGGTCGTTTTTCCCCAAATCGATGGCTAGGTCCAGAACTGTGAGCGCCGTGTCTTTACTGTCTAAATAATTTCCGTACAAGTTAGCCGTGCTTCGTAACGCTTCGAGCGTTTTTGAATTCGTACCAATTTCCTGCAACATTTTCTGGTAGTCGCTAATCAGTTTTCGAATTTCTATCTTATCAACGGGGTAAGTATTCTTTACCTGCTCCTCCCGGGCATTGATTACCAGTCGGCGTGCAAATGGGTATAGCTGTCCTTGTGGATAAGTTGTTGTGATGTAGTCGAAGGCATCGGCTGCCGTTTTGTATTCCTTGTTGTTCATTGCCAGCATACCTAGGTCATAAACTCGGCTGCCGCTTAATTTCATTCGTTTGTCGGTCGCTTTCTCCTGCATGAGCGCCCGACTAAATTTCTGTTTCTGTACAAAATACCATGTCAGGAGTTCGTTGTATGCAAGTTCATTGGGTTCCTGCTGTATTTTGGCGTATAGCGCTTTTTCTACCAGCGGTTCATTTTTGGTATTTATGTATCCCTGCAAAGCTGCCAGGACAGTTTCTTTTTTATCTGTCTGTTTACTAGTCAGGATAATCTCATCGATCGCTTTTTCTGTTTGGCCAGTAGCCCGATAAAGGGCCATTAGCTCCTCGCTGTAAGACGATCTGTCTTTCGCAGTCTCCCGGGCGGTTTCGAGCGCGCGGATCGCCCAGCGGCTCTCTCCGGCTTCGGAGAAGGCTGCTGCAATTTTTTCAAGCCTGACAACGGATGATTTGCTGGATTGGATCGCTGCTGTATACTGGTTCTTCGCCTGAACGGTATCCCCTTGTTGTGATGCCAGCTGGCCGGTCAGCAATTCATAGAAAGGTCGGTTCGGCTCGTCACCGCGTTGTTGTCGGCGCAAATACTTTACGGCCTCGTCTGCTTTGTTGATTTTCTGTAGACTCACAACGTATCGCGACAGGCGTGCCCATGTCACTTCGCTTTTCAGCAGCTTGCCGTATTCGTTGGCCGCCTTCTCAAATTCGCCGGCTTTATAATATTCTTCGGCCAGTGTTGATGCAGCCCCACTAGTCCCGGTTTGCCCCTGAACAAGTCCGGCCGACAAAACCCATCCAAGAACGAAAATGACTTTTAACCTTATTAACATTTTATATAAAAGGTTATTTAAAGAAAGAACTATTATAACCATTGTGTCTGTGGATATGTGAACAACTAAGTTGTCCACTTTGTAACGATCGAAGTGTGGATAAATATACTATGTTATCAACTGGTCTTCTGAAAGTTATCCACTCGTAAGTTACTCATTAAAAAGAAAATAACAGTTTATCCACAATTAGTACGCTATTCAATTGTGGATTTGTGTATAAATTTTATGCACCAAACGGAGTGGGGAAAATCTGTTGAGCAACTGGTTGATATGTTGACCCTTCTCCACATTGGCAGGCATGTTGATAAACGATGTGGATTACTTCCCAGTTACTCCACACCCGGTCACTAACTTGTAAACAGGTTTTCCACCTATACATAGTAGTTATGCACATGGTTATGCACAGTAAACTTTCACTTTTTTAATTTAGAATTGACCTGTTTACCGGCCAACTATTACAGGGGTTAACACAGCGCCTATACGGTGACACATTGCAATTAATGTGCCTTCTTGAAAAGGTAGGTTAAGCTGGATGAGTTTCCTGTACGTTTGGCTTCAGCATTAGAGCTAAGCCCCACTCGTATGCTTTTCAGATAATCTGTTTTGCCGGTTTCGTAGCGGGTACTTAACATACCTATATACATGGCATCGAATGGCATTGGTCGTTGGTCTGCCAGTTGGAAACCGTGCTTGCTGAAAAGCGGCTTAATGGTTGAGGGAGTGAAGTGATGCAGGTGACGGGGTACATCATACGCTGCCCAGTATTCTTTATAATAGGCAGCATCGTATGAATCTGAATTGGGCACGGCAATCAATAGTGTTCCGTCCTCAGCCAGCAGATTCCAGAGTTGCGGAATGGCCTGGTTCAAATCAGGTATGTGTTCGAGAACGTGCCAGAGCGATATAATATCGAATGGTCCTGCCCCACCTAGCGCATCCAGGTCAGGCTTAATGACCACATTCAATTTCTGGGCCGAGATAGCCCGGGCATCCGGATCAGGTTCCATACCCATTACAGCCCAGCCACCTTTTTTACAAGTTTCCAAAAATGCACCTGTCCCACATCCTACATCCAGAATTGTACCTGATCCCTCATTCAGTTTGTTGATCAATGATAGTTTCGACTGTAGTGTATAGGATCGAACGGCCCGGTAAGCCGTGTTGATGATGCCCCCCCCTGAATCGTTGTGGGAAACATAGTCCTCAGATTTATAGAACGCCCCGATTTGCTCGGTGGTTGGCCGTGGATTGGTCAACCTGAAACCACAGCCAGTACATTCCTGAATTGTAAAATCCTGCTTACTGATTAAATAATCTTTGCAGGTTAAAAAGGGGGAAAAATGGGTATTACCGCAGACAGGGCATTGATCAATGGTTTCCAAATGAACGTGTAGACAAATTGGTGAATAAAAAAGAGCCCGTGTTTTATCTATTTTGACAGATAAAACACGGGCTCTGTTAACTATCGGCCCATATACACCAGCAGTATAGAAACGTCGGATGGGCTAACACCGCTGATGCGCGATGCCTGACCAATTGTCGAGGGCCTCAGGCGTTTAAGTTTTTCTTTACCTTCGAACGACAACGCTTTTAATTGGTCATAGTCGAAGCTCGATTGTATAGCCAGGCTTTCCCACTTATCTAGCTTGTCCACATTCTGGCGCTCCCGGTTGAGGTAATCCTCGTACTTGATTTCAATTACTGTTTGTTCGGCTATCTCCTCCCCTACCCTGGGCATATTGGGAATACGGGCTAATAACTCGTTTATTTCATTCTGCTCAAGCTCAGGACGTTTAAGCAGTGTGTATAAACTGCCTTTTTCCCGCAAAGGTGAACTTCCCTTCTCCTGAAGCCAGCCATTCACATCTTCAGGTTTCACTTTAGCGGCTCGGATGGCGCTGGTCAATTCAGTTACACCGTTTCGTTTGGCTATCATATTATCATAGCGGCTTTGGGAAGCTAGTCCTATAGCGTACCCTTTCTCGGTAAGCCGCAGATCGGCGTTATCCTGTCGAAGCAGTGTCCTGTACTCAGCCCGTGAGGTAAACATACGGTAAGGTTCCTCTGTACCTTTTGTGATCAAGTCGTCAATCAGTACCCCTATGTATCCTTCAGAACGTTTAACGGTGAATTCAGCTTCTTCCCGTACGTTTCTGTGGGCATTGATACCGGCCATCAAGCCTTGACAAGCTGCTTCCTCATAACCAGTTGTTCCGTTTATTTGTCCAGCAAAGAACAAGTTCTTCACCAACTGGGTTTCTAGCGTCGGCTTCAACTGGGTAGGAGGAAAATAATCGTATTCGACAGCGTAGCCTGGTCGAAACATCCGAACATTCTCGAAACCAGGAATTTTACGCAGGGCATCATACTGTACGTTTTCCGGAAGTGAAGTTGAAAAACCATTCACATAAACCTCTACGGTATCCCATCCTTCTGGCTCTACAAATATCTGGTGGCGATCTTTATCGGCAAATCGGTTGATCTTATCCTCAATTGATGGGCAATACCGAGGACCCAATCCTTTGATCCGGCCGGTAAACATGGGTGATTTCTCAAATCCATTTTTCAATTCATCATGTACCGTCTGGTTCGTATAAGTGATCCAGCAACTCCGTTGCTTTGTTAGCGCCGGTGTATTGGTGTATGAGAACTTACTGGGATTTTCGTCTCCAAGTTGTTCTTCCATCAAGCCATAATTCAGGCTCCTTCCATCCACTCGTGGGGGCGTTCCGGTTTTCATCCGGCCCGATTCAAAGCCAAGTTCCACTAATTGCTCAGTCAAACCAGTAGCTGCACGTTCAGCGGTACGGCCTCCGCCAAATACTTTTTCGCCAATAAACATCTGCCCATTCAGGAACGTACCGTTCGTTAGAACTACAGCGTTGGCTTTAAACTCGACACCTAATGCTGTTTTGACACCAACGGTTCGTCCGTCTTTCGTCAATACGCCAACGACGCTATCCTGCCAAAAATCAATATTTCTATTTTCCTCCAGCGTCTTGCGCCATTCCCAGGCAAACATATTTCGGTCGCTCTGGCAACGCGGACTCCACATAGCAGGCCCTTTGGAGCGATTGAGCATCCGAAACTGAATCATACTTTTGTCGCTTATGATGCCTGACATACCGCCAAGAGCATCAACCTCGCGAACGATTTGCCCTTTGGCTACTCCACCCATGGCTGGGTTGCAGGACATTTGGGCAATGGTTTGCATGTTCATCGTGACCAGCAAAACGCTTGACCCCATTGTTGCTGCGGCATGTGCTGCTTCACAACCGGCGTGACCTGCGCCCACCACAATTACATCGTAGGAAGAATACATTTCAGAATTTTTAAAAAATGTTTCACGTGGAAACTTTTCACAAAATTGATAAAACTTAACGAAATCGTGAAACAAGAAATAAAGATGGCAAATGAACAACAAAAAACGGTCGGCCTTTGTGCCAAAGCCGACCGTTGAACAGTGAAATCTATTTATTACTTACCGCCGAGCTTTTGCAAATACTGATTTGCCTGCTTTTTATAAAATAGATTATAATTAGGCGTTACTGACCGAAGTACTTCAACTTGCTTCGTTTTGTTGGTCAAGTTTGTAGAATCGAAAAACGTGGGTGAACTACGCTTGGCTGCTTTAGCTGCTTCGGCTTCACGGCGAGGATCTTCTTCCTGCTGTTTAAACGCCTTCTCAGATTCAAGCAACCGGGTTAAAATTTCATCCTGACGGTTAATCGTAGATGGATTGACCCGCTTGTTGACCAAGTCAGTTTCGGTTTCATCCATCTTTTTCATCAGTTCTTTAATCTGCTCTGCCTGTTGCTTTCCTACCTCAGTTCCTTTTGCATTCTCCTCCATCTTCTTGAGCAGGCTGCGAATCATAGCCTGTTGAGCTGCCATTTGGGAAAGCTCTTCAGATAATCCCCTGCCTGACTTACCACCCTTTTGCATTTCCTTCATCTGAGCGTTCAACTTCTTTTGCATCTCACCCATCCCCTCTCCTTCTCCGGGCTTCTTACCTTTTTTGCCGCCCTGGCCTTTACCCGGCATGGCCATAGCATTCATTTGCTGTTGCATATTTTTCAATACATCGCTAAGCATGAGGGCTAGATTATTGATCGAAGTCATGGCAAACTGCTGCTTAGACGCGGCCACGCTAAGCCGACGATCGCGCAATTGTTGTGTGCTCTCGTCCATATAAAACTTCATGTTAGTCAGTTCACGCGTTACAAACGATTGAATCTGTACAACCCGACTGGCTAACGCATTTAGACTATCCTCAATGATCTTGGCGTCGTCCTGGAGTTTAAGCTGCTCCTGAGAAAGCTTGGTAACCCTCGGATCCTGCAAACTCATACCCCTGAAATCTTTCATCACCCGCTCCTGGCCAAAGGATAGCGTGACAAGGTTGTCAAGTATGTTTCGCAGGTTATTCATGTTTTCCTGCAACTCCTCCATCTCCGATGATTCCATGGATTCCTGCATCGCCTTACTCATAGACCGCATTGATTTAGACGCTTTGCTCTGCGCTGGTGAAGCCTTTTTGCTCTGGTTCTTTTTGAGCTGTTCCATAGCTTCCTTCATCTCTTTCTCAATCTCATTCTGGTCTTTTTCGGAGGGTTCAGGCTTGTTCAACTCATCTTTCTCAGCCTGCTTGTCAATCTCTTTAAGCTGTTCCTGTGTATTCTTAAAGTCTTCCTGAGACTTCTCCTGCTGCTGCTGTTGCTCTTCGGTAGACTCGTTTTTCTTAGCGCTTTCTTCGGCCTGTTTATCTAACTGATCGGCCTGCTTTTCCAGATTTTCGGCCACGTTGTTGACCTTCTGCTCAAGCTGCATCTGTTTAAACAGTTTGAGCGCCCGGTCTAAATCACGCTCCATATTGCGCTCCTTACGACTCAACCGATCCAGCAAATCAGAAGCTTTATCATCCTGTTTCTTTTCGAGAAGTTGCTTGAGTTGCTCATAAAGCTGCTTCGACTCGGGATCCAATAATTCGTTGAACAGCTTCTGAAGCTGGTCCATTTTTTCCTGTGTCGACTTATTCTTCTCTGCAAAACGCTGTTGAGTTTCGTTCGTTTTCTGGAACTGCTCCTGAAGTTTCTGAACGTCTTTCATCAACTCTTCTCGCTTCTGAAGTACTTCCTGAAGTTGCTTCTTGTCCTGGAAGTCGGATGATTTCTTCGTACGCATCCGGTCTTCCATCGTCTTCAATTCCTTCTTAATCTCCTGAGTTTGGGATAGGGCTTTGTCAATTTGTTCCTCAGTTTTTTCGGCTGATTTGTCTACCTGCTTCTGCACTTCAGCATTAGAAGGAACAGCAAAATTCAGCTGGTTCGACCGGCTGGACTTGGGGCCATTTACTCCATCATTGTCCCATACCTGAACGAAGTATTCTAGCCGATCTTCCTGGCCCAGCTTAAGGCTGTCGAGCGACCAGTTATAAACAAAGTTTTGAGACGTGGTTGAACGGTTAACGGGAATGTCCTTCGAGTAGGCAGGTGAGCTTTTACCACCTCGTTTGATAGTATAGTTTAACCGTAGTTTAGAGAAACCATAATCATCCGATACAAGACCTGAAAGAGCAATATAATTATAGGTAACTGTATCCTGAATCTGATCGACCGACACTTGCGGAAAACGGTCAGGAACCACCTGCACATTATATTGAATTGAGGAGGGGGATTGGATCTGGCTATTCTTTAGTGAGACAGTATACTGCGAACTCTGCATTACGCGCCTTTTTAATACAAATGTATTATCATCGATCAATTGGGCCGGTACTGCTTTAGCATCCGAATTGAAGCGTAACAGAAGCGAATCTGTGTGGTCTGCGGCAAACTCCCAGTGTACAAAAGTGCCCTGGGGAACAAGAAGATTACCAACGTTAGCAAGCTCCTCAGAGGGCTTGTTCAGGTAGGCCGGATAGTCAAGTTTAACGTTGAAAGAAAGAACCGCTGGGCGATCGATTAGTGCAACTTTATAGGTTGGCGATTTAAACCCAACCGCTTCCAGATGGAAGTTTAGTTCACGCTGTAGGTTATTAAACGTATAAGTAAACTGCTCTCCCGAACGCTCGAGTTTGAAACGTGTACCATTGCTAACAACGTAAACGGCTTGTGGAAGTGCATCACCGGTTAGCTTGACAGACAAAGGAAAATCTTCGTTCCGGAAGGTCTTCAACGATTTATTCTGGATGACAAACTGGAAGGGAGCCTCCTCAACAAACTCTTTATTGTAGTTCACCAACCGACTTGAGGACTTGGTGAAAAAAGCTGGGTTGACAACCAGTATCAGCAGGATAAGAACAAGAGGTGGAATTGCATACTTCAGAAACTGGCGGTTATGACTGATCTGGATAGCAGATGAAAACCGGTTGATGAGCAGTTGATTTGACCGTTGGTTCAAACTGGCCTGAAGCAGATCAGACTGATCGGTAGCTATCCGCTGGAGTTGCAACGTGTTTAATAACTTATCCCCCACCTCAGGAAAGTAAGTGCCTATTTGCCGAGCCGCTTCATCATTGGAGAGCGGCTTATTCAAGCCATATAAGCTCATAAGCGGCCGAATAATAAAACGATATAATCCGTAAGCCGCCGTAAGTACAAAGCCAAAAAACAAAGCACCCCGCCCGGTCGAGTTGAAGCGGCCGATGAATTCAGCGGTATTGACAAACAGATAACCCACGCCAAGTAGCGCTACAAAGAACAAAGTACCTTTGACCAGTTGGTTCTGAAAATACCGCTTTTTGTATTCGTCGATCCGCTCGAGTAATGTCGTATATGCGTTTGAAGCCTGCATGAATATAGGAGTTGACCAGCTGTAAGTTTTAAACTAGTACAGATTGAAAGTAGAGGATCACGTGCTTCTTCAAAAAACTTTCCTGAGCCATCAGGTCGCCGTGGGGAAGGGGTTTCGCCAACGTCCACAGAGGCCATCCATCTTTATCATGGCCATCAAAAATGTAGTAACCACTTTGACTTAGTATTTTACAAACGGCAATATGCATCAGGTCCTGTTTAGCTTCTTTCGAAAAACGAATAGGACCCTTACCCAACTCCTGAACACCAATTAAGAAAAGGACCGCATTAAGGTCGGCAGGGCGCTTACCGACTAGCAGCTGTAACTGAGCCAGTAAGTCTTCCCACGACGCATCTATATTATTTTCATTCATGGTCAGCACAAATTTATTGTTCTCTCTAAATTACAACGATTTACCGTCAATAACATATGGATAGCCGCTTTAGATTTTTTTACTCACTGCTGGCTGATTTCGCCGATCTACTCTTTCCTACACTTTGCCTCGGCTGTACACGGTCATTGAGCGCCAATGAGAAAATCCTGTGTACAACCTGCCGTATAAATTTGCCCGAAACGAAACAGCATTGTGATCCCCTATACTCGTACCACCTCAATAAGTTTGCCGGAAAAGTGCCCATCGCTTTTTCAGCTTCATTCGTTTATTTCACGAAAGGTGGGATTGTCCAAAAGCTAATTCACCAGATTAAATACAAAGGCCAGAAGGAAGCAGCTAAAGAAGTAGCCAGATGGTATGGTTACCAATTGAAAACGGAGCATACCCTTATTGCCGAAGCAGACATGCTGGTTGGTGTACCGCTCCACAAAAGCCGCCTGAACCAGCGCGGTTTCAACCAGGCCGACTGGATTGCCGAAGGGTTATCGGAAGCGCTCGCAATACCCGTACGGAAGGATGTTCTGATTCGTAAGCGATTCCATTCATCGCAAACGAATAAAAACAGGATGGAACGCTGGGAGAATGTAATGACGGTATTCGATGTGCCGGACTATCGTGAAGTGGCCGGCAAAAGCATCATCTTAGTCGATGATGTATTAACGAC
The DNA here is from genome assembly GCF_014282275.1 of Spirosoma utsteinense. Taxonomy (GTDB): domain Bacteria; phylum Bacteroidota; class Bacteroidia; order Cytophagales; family Spirosomataceae; genus Spirosoma; species Spirosoma utsteinense. Next base: position 266,191 of record NZ_VFIA01000003.1, on the reverse strand, counting down.
AGGCGCGACTCTGGAGGCCTGTGCCGCCGAACTGCTAAAAGCGGGGTGTCGTTCGGTAGGGGTATTAACATTAGCGGCCACCCATCGCTGAGTGGCCGCTAGTATGTCTATTTGCAGCTGGCTTATTTGTTCCGGCCTACACCAATCATGGCACAGCGGAAACCAACCATAGCTGTTGCTGAATCCTGGTCAAGATAACGGCGCGTTCCTGGCGATAACCAGTAAGCTACGTCATTCCAGGAGCCACCTTTGTAAACCCGGAGCTTATCATCAATAAGCGAGTTCTTGTTTTTCGAATCGTAGTTTTTAGATTCGTCACCGTACCCATTCCGGCGAATCGGGTTCAGGTCGTTAACGTCTTGATAAGACAAGGGACGATAAACGTCATAGACCCATTCGTTTACGTTGCCGGCCATATTGTACAAGCCGAAATCGTTGGCAGGATACGCGTAAATTTCATTGGTAATAATGGCTCCGTCGTTAGACCGACCGGCAATACCCGCGTAGTCACCCCGACCCCGCTTAAAGTTGGCGAGCATCTGTCCTTGTTTGCGGCCTTTCTTTGGGTTACGTACCGATGAGCCATCCCAGGGATAAATCCGCTGGTTGATCTGGTTCTCATCCATATACTGAGTGCCAATAAGGGCCTTGGCTGCATATTCCCATTCTGCTTCTGTAGGCAGACGATAGTCGGGAAGGATCATCCCACTCTCTAGGCTAGGCTTGGCAGGTGCAGCTGAAGCAGTAGTAGCGCCGGCTGTTTCTGTTTCAGCGCCAGCTTCGGCCAGGGCTGGATCAGCTGCTTTTTTAGATTTCCGTTTGAGTGAGAATCCACCCCCGCTTCCTTTCTTTTTGGTGCTTGTCCCCCCTTTTGCCAGTTCAGCATTTACGGCATTGGAACGCCAAATAGCGTAATCGCTGGCCTGTACCCACGATACGCCAACTACCGGGTAATAGCGGAATGCAGGGTAACGTAGGTATTGGGTTACGTAGGAATCGTTGAAAGACATGTCCTTCGCCCAAACCGTCGTATCGGGTAAAGCTGCTTTTACTACTTCCTCAGATGAGTCACGCGTGATAGCGTTCAAGTATTCGAGGTAGTGGACGTTAGCCATTTCGGTTTCGTCCATATAAAACGATTGAATCGAAACGGTACGCTCACGGTTGTCGCGGGTGTTCATAACGTCTTCTTCCAGAGCGCCCATCGTAAAGCGGCCACCTTCAATAAAGACAAGGTTTGGACCCGCTTTCTGACCGGCAAACTTTTTCACCTGAAAGCCGTCCTTCTCATTATAAGCGATACCTGTCGCCGTACTTTTCTTACCCGGCTTTACGCTGGTCGGGTGCTTGGATTTGCTGCAAGCGGTCAGCGCAATCGTTGCCAGGAGCACATAAGCCGCTCGTTGCAGGTGATACTTCTGAATCATTGCTGTATTTGGTGTAAAACGTAGGTGCAAAAATCGTTATTAATTCGTCAATTCAGCCATGATCTCCTCCAATCGTTCGACCGAAAAAACATCAGTATGGGTGAAAACAGGCCGGTTTTTCGATTCCCGTAACGAGCACATCGACGGATTCCGTTTGATGTAGTCAATTACCTTGCCAAATTGGTCAGACGTAAAGAAAGCGTTTACGCGGTTATCGTTCCCGTTAGAAACGAAGTAGCCCTTCAGGATATTATTTTTAAGCGTCAGTTTTTCAAGGTATAACCGTTCAGCTTTCCACCGCACGTTTACCATTTCGATCAAATTTTCAACTTCTTCCGGCAATGGGCCGAATCGGTCCTGTACTTCCTGCCGGAACGCAGCCAGCTCTTCGGGAGTAGCCAGGCTGTCCAGGCGCGTATATAAAGCTAACCGCTCAGAGATGTTTGAAACGTAGCGTTCTGGAATGACAACCTGCAGGTCTGTCTCGATCACGGTATCAGGTAGAGACAATTTCAGATCGCCGGGCTTGGTTTCGAAAAGGTCTTTAAACTCGCTTTCCCGTAGCTCCTGCACCGCTTCGTCCAGTACTTTATGGTACATCTCGAAACCCAGGTCGTTCACAAAACCGCTTTGCTCAGTACCCAGCAAATTGCCGGCACCCCGTATATCGAGGTCGCGCATAGCAATCTTGAATCCTTCGCCCAGGTCTGAGAAGTCTTCCAGGGTCTGAAGTCGCTTTCGGGCATCGGCCGTCAGTACCGAGGGCGGTGGTGTCAGCAGATAACAGAACGCTTTCCGATTCGACCGCCCCACCCTACCGCGCATCTGATGGAGATCGGATAATCCAAAGTAGTGGGCATTATTGATCAGAATGGTATTCGCATTTGAAATGTCCAGCCCCGACTCGATGATGTTTGTTGAAACCAGCACATCGTATTCCCCTTCGATAAACCGCGTCATCATGCGTTCGAGTTTGTCGCCCTCCATCTGACCGTGGGCTACGCCTATACGGGCTTCGGGTACAAGCCGCATGATGAGATTGCCAATCGATTCAATGTCGTTCACGCGGTTGTGAACAAAAAAGACCTGACCACCCCGCCGGATCTCATAGCTCACCGCATCCCGGATGGTTGCTTCGTTGAAAGGGTGTACCTCTGTTGTGACGGGCTGGCGGTTGGGAGGGGGCGTAGCAATGACCGATAAGTCCCGGGCACCCATAAGCGAGAAATGAAGGGTACGCGGAATAGGGGTCGCCGTTAACGTCAATACATCTACTTCAACCCGCATTTCTTTGAGCCGGTCTTTGGTTTTCACACCAAACTTTTGCTCTTCGTCGATCACCAGTAGACCCAGGTCTTTAAACTTAATGTCTTTGTTGACGATCCGATGCGTTCCAATCAAAATCCCGATTTCGCCCGAGGCTACCCCCTTCAGTATCTCCTTAGTCTGGGCAGGTGATCGAAACCGGTTGATATAGGCAATCTTAACCGGGAAGTCGGCCATGCGCTCAGAGAAGGTTTTGAAGTGCTGCATGGCCAGGATGGTCGTTGGCACCAGCACGGCTACCTGTTTATTATCGGTAACGGCCTTGAATGCCGCCCGGATGGCAATCTCTGTTTTACCGAACCCAACATCGCCACATACCAGACGATCCATCGGGTGAGGCTGTTCCATGTCATCCTTAACGTCGTTCGTCGCCTTGGCCTGATCGGGGGTGTCCTCGTAGAGGAAAGACGATTCGAGCTCGGCCTGTAAGAAACTATCGCGGCTATACGCAAAGCCGGGTGCCGTTCGACGCTTCGCATACAATGCAATCAACTCGCGGGCAATGTCTTTGACCTGTTTCCGGATTCGGGATTTTTTCATCTCCCACTCCTGCGAGCCAAGCTTACTCATCGTTGGTGGACCCCCCTCCCGGCCGCTGTACTTAGCGATCTTGTGCAGACTGTGAATACTTACCAGCAGGATGTCGTTATCGCGGTAGATCAACCGTATGGCCTCCTGTTCGTTCCCGGCATTATCGACACGCTCCAGCCCGGCAAACCGGCCAATACCATGGTCAACATGGGTTACGTAATCACCGGGTTGCAGCGTTTTCAGTTCACGAAGTGTCAGGGCTTTTGATTTAGAAAATTTGTCCTGAACCCGGTACTTGTAATACCGGTCGAAGATCTGGTGATCGGTAAAGCAGGCAATCTTCAGGGCATCGTCCAAAAAGCCTTCCCGCAGGCCGATGTTCATGGGCTGGAAGGTTACGAAAGGATCAAGTTCCTCAAAGATTGTTCGAAGGCGGTCCAGCTGTTTGAATGATTCGGCAGCTATGATATTCGTATAGCCTTTAGACTGATTTTCCCCAAGCGTGTCGACCAGCCGTTTAAAATCTTTGTTAAACGAAGGCTGAGGTTTGGATTGATATTGCTGCCTGCCTTCGGTTTTGAAGTAAAACTTGCGTCCGAACTCCACCGTCCTGAAACCTTTTAATTGGTTCAGGAAGGTTCGGCGCGTTTCGAACAGGTCATTAGGGTCGAGCACAATTTGAATGCCGCCACTGCCCGATACAACAGTTTCAAAACTCTGTTCAGCCTTCTCGTAACATTTCTCAATAATTTCGAGCGTGAACTCAACGTCTTTTGCCCAGATCGTGGTGGCATCAGGCAGAAAAGTGAGAAACGGCTCACGGCTCTCCTCAATCAGTTTGGTTTGAATATTCGGGATGATGTTGATGAAATCGACCGAGTCAGTAGAGAGTTGCGACTCCGGATTGAATTTGCGGATGCTCTCGACTTCATCGCCAAACAGATCGATTCGAAAAGGATATTCGCTGGCAAAAGAGAATACGTCGATGATGCCACCCCGGACAGAAAACTGACCGGCTTCATAAACAAAGTCAGTCTTTTCAAATTCGTAGTTTTGAAGCAGTTCCGCAACAAAACTGGTATCCAGCTTCTCTCCTACCCGGATGGTAAGCGTATTTGCCTGAAGTGATCGTTTGTTGATTACTTTCTCGAAAAGCGCTTCAGGATAGGTCACCATCAGCAGCCCGTCTTTGGGCGCGGGGTTCAGCTTGTTCAGCACTTCGGCCCGCATCAGTACATTGGCATTCTCAATCTCCTCGTATTGATAAGGCTTCTTGTACGACATAGGAAACAGCAATACTTCGCGACTCAACAGGTGTTGCAGGTCGTTGAAAAAGTAAGCGGCTTCATCACGATCGGTTAGGATGTACAAGTGATTTCCACCAACGGACTTGAAAATAGCTGATGCAAGAACGGCATCCAGGCTACCGGCCAGACCTTTGATTTGCAACCGTTGGGGTTCGCTGGAGGGCTTCCGGTTAAAGGGCTCGGCCAGTAATTTTATGAAAGCATCGTCGGTATAAAGACCGAGTAATTCGTCAGGTTTCAAGCGCAGGCGAGGTTGTATGAGCAAACACGAAAAGCCGCTGGAAGGACATTCCGGCGGCACATTATCGTAACAGTAAGTTTTTAAAATTTGTTGCTTGAAAAGGCTGGCTTTAGACGAAGCGGCCAAATTTATTCCAGGCCATTTATCGACTGCCTGCCAGGCGCTCAGTCCAGCTCACCCAGCATCTCGAAATCGATGTTTTCGCTTTCGAGCATTTTACGAATCCGGGGACTGTCTTCAAATACAATGACAATATCTTTCTTGTCCAATCCTTCGTCATCGACCCATTTCCAGTCCTCGGCTGTCGCGTCCAGGATGTTCAGCACGTTGCCCACTTTGGCCGGGTCGCGCTCTTTGCTGATGAGCTCGTGTGTGTTCGTGAAATACAAAACGATGCGTTCATCTTCCAGCCATTGAAGATCGTTTAAGGCTTCGTTGAGGGTTTCCAGGGTAAAGCCAAAGTCGGGAATCTCCAGGATGTCGGCCATCACTTCGTAGAACTGACGGAGTGTTGTTGCTTTCTGCCCGTCGATATGGGCAATGAAATAGTCAGCGTAGCGGGCCTCAAGTTCGCGTTCTGACTGACAGATCAGAATGTTTGGTGTCATGAGATTATTGAAAGTTTTGTAGCAAAATACAACTAAACCAATGTTTTCACGTGAAACTGATAATCAGGCAATTATAATCGTATGTAACCAGTTAAACCCTGGTTACTTATGCGTTTTTAGAAAATCAGGCCCGCAAAAGTACAATTTAAGGGCGAACAAAAAACCCTCTATATCAGAGGGTTTTTTGTTTGTTCAGTTAAGTGAGAAAAGTGGAATTCGAGCCGCTACCATATTGTGAAACATCAACTCGGTAATCATCGGCGTCATGTACTTGATTAGCGGAAACTCGGCAACCGACTTCATTACGTCGGTCTCAGAATCAGCTTTAAAAATGCACCAGAGTTTCTGGCGGTCGACCGAAAGCGAGTACGAAAGTAGAAAACCTTTTTCCATCAGTTCCTCCACTTTAAGCCGCTGGGCTGGAATCCGGTTTGCGAATCCCTCATCCATTACGTCTGGAAGGTCAAATTCAACCATGTACTGGCTCATACGTTTTGTTGTTAAGTGAACGCCGGGTGCCTACGAACCAGTCAGGACAAGCGTTCGTCAGCTATCAGCAAATTAACAATCTTTAGCTCATCTTCGTTAATCGAGTGCGGAAAATTCGGGTAGAGCTTTGCCATTACGCTGGCCCCCATCCGGTTAAAAACTTGCTCAGATTCCAGAACTCGCTCTTTTGGAACGTGCGAATCCCGGTCACTGCATCCTAAAAAAATGGGTGTACTGCTGAACGAACCATCGTAGTTACGGTCGGTTTCGGGTGGACCGATCAAACCACCACTCAGGCCAAAAACACCACCATATTCCAGCGCGTTTCGGGCCACAAACTCAAGGGCCAGGCAGGCCCCTTGCGAAAACCCGAACCAGTAGATTTGTGTGGGTTTGAAATTGTAATCGGCCTGTAGTCGTCCCCGCAAACTGGCCAGCACGTTCAGTGCCGATGATAGGTGAGGTTCGTTATCCTCCATCGGTTTCAGGAAGGAATAAGGATACCAGGAATTGCCCGCTGCCTCAGGTGCAACGAATGCGAAGTTATCGCCTTCGATGTATTTCGACAGGGATAGAATGTCGGCCGCTGATCCGCCCCGGCCATGAACCATCACCATAACGCGGGTTGCTTCAGTTAATGGTTTCCCCGCAGTGAGAAAGTTGTTGGGATTGTGAATCATGAGTGGTAAGAGTTTAATATATAGCGAAGCCAAGACCCGACCGGGTAAACGAGCGCGCTCCGATTACCTGACTGAGCCTTGGCTTTGGTGCTTATTTATCGATTTTATTTTAGCACGATCTCGGGTAACTCCGCTTCTATTTTAGCCCGGCGCGACTCGTATTGCGGAGGTAATTTTAACGCCGTTCCCAGTTCGGCCGGATCCTCATCGACCGTAAAACCGGGTGGGTTCGTTGCGATCTCGAATAGAATTCCGCCGGGTTCTCTGAAATAGATGCTGTGAAAATACTGCCGGTCGAGCACCGGTGTCGGATGAAAACCAGCTTCCGTAAGCTGCGCCTGAATGGTTACCTGGGTAGCATCCGAGTCGGTCGAAAAGGCGACATGGTGTACTGATCCGGCCCCCTGCAAGGACCGCACATCGTTCGGCGAATGTAAAACATCTACGTAGTTTCCAGAACCGCCGACACCTGCTTTAAAACGGAACCGACCTTCCTCCTCTCCTACCAGCGTATGCTGCATGGTTTCGGTAAGGAGTTTGACCGTCCGGTCAGGATTTGATTCATTCAGAGTAACCGTGTGAAATCCGCGAACAGCATACTCCAACGGAATACGACCGTTATCCCAACCCGGCCGTTGATCCTCGTCGTTGAAGACCAGTTCGACACCAGCGCCGTCATAATCTTCAAAACGCAGATACGTTTCGGAGAAGCGTTTGTAAGGACCAGCATAGGCAATGTTTTGCTGATGCAGCCGATCGATCCAGAAACTCATCGCGGCCGTTGGTACCGAAAAAGCCGTATAGGTCAACTGGCCAACACCCTTGCGGCCGCGGGGTAAGCTACCGTATGGGAAGAACGTCAGTATCGTACCGGGCGAACCTGCTTCGTTTCCATAGTATAAGTGGTACACGTCCGGAGCATCGAAATTGACCGTTTTCTTAATGAGCCGAAGTCCTAACAGGCCGGTGTAATAATCAACATTGCGTTGGGTATCTCCCGCCAAGGTTGTGACGTGGTGTAACCCGTTGATAAGCGTTTCCATAAGTTTACTAAGCAGTTAATGGGTGAAAGTGTTCGATACGTGTAGGTGTATTTAATGTACATACACTTAATTAGTATAAATGGTTCAACAAAAAAGCCCGACGTGTGAAGGTCGGGCTTTGGTACCGCGGACTTCAGTCCGTTGTAACTCACTGCGAACTGAAGTTCGCGGTACGTTTATTCCATCAGGAACGGATAGTCCTGCTGCATGTAAACATCTTTGAAAGCTTCTTCAGCCGGTGGGTAGGGCGACTCTTCCGCAAACTTGACGGCTTCATCGACAATACCTTTAATTTTCTGGTCGATGGCCGTCAGATCTTCTTCAGTGGCGATGTTCTGCTCCAGAATCCGCGACTTGATCATTTCAATTGGGTCACGCTGCTTGTATTGCTCTACTTCGTCTTTAGAGCGATACTTCTGGGGGTCTGACATCGAGTGGCCCCGGTACCGATACGTACGGAACTCCAGGAAAGTAGGACCATCACCGGCCCGGGCACGATCGGCAGCACGGCCAACGGCTTCATGAACGGCTTCAACGTCCATAGCGTCGACTGGTTCGGCGGGCATGTCGTAAGACTCGCCCAGGGTGTACAACTCCGTCACGTTCGAAGTCCGGGCTACCGATGTTCCCATAGCGTAACCGTTGTTCTCAACAACAAAGATGACCGGCAGTTTCCACAGCATGGCCATGTTGAAAGCCTCATGCAGGGCACCCTGCCGAACAGCTCCATCCCCCATGAAACAGATGCATAGATTGCCCGTCTTATTATATTTCTCAGCGAAGGCGATACCGGCACCCATCGGGATCTGGGCACCCACGATGCCATGGCCACCGACGAAATTTACCGATTTATCGAAGATGTGCATCGAACCACCCTTCCCTTTAGAGGATCCCGTCTGTTTGGCAAACAACTCGGCCATAACCGCCTTTGGGTCGGAGCCCAGTGCAAGCGGGATACCGTGGTCCCGATAGGCCGTGATCCATTTATCATCTTTGGTAAGAGCCGAGTAGGACCCTGACGAGCCCGCTTCCTGCCCGATATACAGGTGACAGAAACCCCGGATCTTTTGCTGACCGTAGAGTTGACCGGCTTTCTCCTCGAATTTCCGCTGCAACTGCATCGACTCATACCAGTACATATAGCGCTCCTTTGGGTGTTGCGCTTTGGCAGCAACGGCCGACTTCGGCGACGGAGCATTACCGTTCTGTTTAGCTTTCTCTTTGACGCTCGCCATGTGATGTAATCAATAAAGTCTGTGGGACGGTCTTTGGGTCGGGCTGACACCGTCAACCTAACAAACCGACCGTATCTTTGTTGCCAATAAGTCGGTGTACGGTACTCGGTTAACGACAGTCGGCCAAATACCGTGACCTGTTATATCTGCCGCGAAATTACGCAATCCCGCGTTAAGCGCCACATCTATGCACCTCGAAAAGCTGAGCCTGACCAATTTTAAGAATTATGAAGATGGACGGTATGTCTTTGGGCGGCAGGTAAACGTAATTGTGGGGCCCAATGGTAGCGGGAAAACCAATCTGCTGGACGCCGTATATTTTTTAGCGCTCAGCAAAAGTGCCTTCCAGAGTCAGGATGCTCTCAGTATTTTACACGATGCCGATTACTTCATCATAGACGGCGTTTTTGAAGAACATGACGATCGCAATGTGCAGATAACCATTAGCTTACAGCGCGGTCAGCGGAAAGTGCTAATGGCGGACAAAAAGCCTTATGAACGCGTTAGCGAACATATTGGCCGGTTCCCGGTCGTGCTGATTGCCCCAAACGATACCGACCTGGTGCGGGAACACAGCGAAGACCGGCGGCATTTCTTCGATGGGGTTCTTTCTCAGCTCGATCCCGAATACCTGCGAAATTATCTGTCCTACCAACAGGTCCTCAAACAGCGGAATAGCTTGCTCAAGCTATTTGCCGATCGAAATCAGGTCGATAATGACCTGCTCGACACCTATGACGAACCGTTATTGGAACTGGGCCAGAAAATTCATGACCGTCGCCGACAGTTTATCGATGAGTACCTGCCTCATTTTCGGGCGCATTACGCTTACCTGAGCGGAGAGCGGGAAGAGGTTACTATCGTTTATGAATCGGAGGTGAGCAACCCGGATTTTGCCGCCGAGTTCAGACACTTCCGTCGACGCGATACCGTCCTGCAACGGACTACAATGGGTATTCATAAGGACGATTATAATTTCCTGATCGCCACTGGTGGAGCACCCGCTGCAGACGGGCAGTCGACTGCTGAGCCGGTGCCCCTGAAAAAATTTGGTTCGCAGGGGCAGCAGAAGACGTTTGTCATTGCGTTGAAGTTAGCCCAGTTCGATCAGCTCGAAGCCCGGAAAGAGGTGAAGCCCATTTTACTGCTCGACGATATTTTCGACAAGTTGGACGATAAGCGAATCGGTAAGCTTATCCAACAAATGGATGAGGGCGCCTTCGGTCAACTATTCATCACCGATGCCCGCCCGGAGCGCACCCGGGAACTACTCAGGCACGTACAGGCCGATGTCCGCTTTTTCGAAATTGGCAACTAGCCACGCGTTAATCAACTACGTCTGGGTAAGCAGGCTGCGGTTTCAGTGGGTGACAAACTACAGTCACACCTACTGGAAACCGCAGCTGGTAGGCAGGCAAGAAACCCAGCCAATGCTAGTCTGGACGCGGTCCTGAGCTGCCCTTCTGGTCACCAAAAAGTAGTTCGTCGGTGTTTTCTGTCGGTTTACTCTAGCTATACAGCCGTTCATCATTTTAAATGAAATCGTGTCCAGGAAACTAAGAACCTTTGTAAAGTTTCCGTGGTTTATCCTACATAAAGTACAAAACTTATAATGAAGGAGCGGATTCTGACGGCGGCTGAACAGTTGTTCTGGAAATATGGTGTTCGGTCGGTAACGATGGAAGACATTGCCCGGAAATTAGGCATTTCCAAGAAGACAATTTATCAGCATTTTACGGATAAAGAGGGAATCTTATACCAGATCATTCAGGGCAAAGTGGAAACAGATGTCTCTCAGATGGATTGTATGGCTGTTGAAACGGCAAATCCAATCGAGGAAATAATGATGGTGATGGAGATGATGCGCAAGAACCAGCACGCGGTAAGTCCAAATCTGATCATGGATATCAAGCGGCACTACCCACACGCCTATGCGCTGTTTCGGACCCACATGGATCAGCATCTAATGAAATCTATTCTTGAAAATATACAAAAAGGGGTTTCGCAGGGCGTATACCGTCCCGACATAAATCCGGCCATATTGGCCCGTATGCGAATCGAGCAAATTGAGCTTGCCTTCAACAATGATTTCTTTCCAACAGACCAATATTCGATGCTCGACACCCAGCGCGAGCTAATTCATCATTTCGTGCGCGGGATGCTCACGGAACAAGGCTTCACCGTTTACAATCTGTATGTTAATCAACACAATCATGAGAATACTATTTACCAGGCGAACGACGCTGATCTGGCTACTCGCACTGCTGAGTAATGCGGGGCTGCTGGCGCAGAATCCACAAGGCTTTACCTTACAAGAAGCTGTCCAGTTTGCTACGAGAGAGAATATCAATGTACAAACCTCTCGTCTGGATGCTACGAGTTCTGAGGCTCGAATACGAGAAGTGAAGTCTAATGCACTACCACAAGTCAGTATCGCTAGCCAGTTAACGTACAACGCAATTATCCAGCGGTTCATCCTACCCGCTGGTGGTTTCGGAGGACCTACATCAACAACGGCCGGTAGCGGTACTCAGCCAGAAAATGCAGGTGTGACGGCTATCCCATTTGGCGTAAATTTTCAAGGAAGCGTCCAGGCGACTGTCAATCAGTTGCTCTATGACGCTTCTTATAAAATTGGTTTGAAAGCCGCATCCACATTGCGGGAGTTGAGTCAAAAGAACGTTGTCGTTTCGAAAACAAATGTAGCTGAGCAAGTAACAAAGGCTTACTACAATGTGCTGGTGAGTGAAGAGCGAATAAAGTTACTCGACTACAACATCAGTCGTATCGACTCACTGTACAAAGAAACGCAGGCGCTCAACAAGCAGGGTTTTGTGGAAAAAATTGATGTGGATCGGCTGGAGGTTCAAGCAAACAACCTGAAGTCCGAACGGCAGAATGTGCAGAACTTAATTGGCTTGAGTTACTACCTGCTCAAATTTCAAATGGGTTTGGGGATTAATGATCCCATGGTTCTGACCGATAAAATACAGGATTTAAGCGTAGATGAGCTGGAAAAAACGGTTGCGTTTGCGTCAGAGATTGACTACACACAGCGTATCGAGTTCTCCGCCCTTCAAAGTCAGATAAGATTAGCTGACCTGGACTATCAGAGCATCGGCAAGCTGTATTTTCCGCGGGTATTAGCGTCGGCAGCTTACGGTCACAACAACGGACGTAACAACCTGATTGATCTGTTCTCCACTCAATGGTTCAACTCGATGGCTATCAACTTACAGGTACAGATACCCGTTTTTGATGGTTTTCAAAAGAAGTATGCTGCTCAGCAGAAAAAGATCGCGCTGGAAAAAGCACGTCTGGGAAGTAATCTGCTAAAAAATTCGATCGATTTGCAGGTTCGACAGTCGCAGATAACGATTCAAAATAGTCTACAAACCTTACGTACCCAAAAGCGTAATCTTGATCTGGCGCAGGAAATTTTGCGGGTCACACGCATAAAATACAAAGAGGGTGTTGGGTCAAACATTGAAGTGCTAAATGCTGAATCATCATCCCGGGAAGCACAGACCAACTATTTTTCATCATTACTCGACTTTATGATTGCCAAGGTTGATCTTGATAAAGCAACGGGTAAACTGTACATCGGACAATAAATTTTTACTGAACAAGACAGATGGAGTAACGAGCAGGCATAGAAGATAGCCATCAACAGCCGCAACGTTCCGTCTCTCACTACGCATCACACAAAAACTATGAAAGCTTACTACGCTATTGCCCTGATGACCAGTCTGCTAATGGCTTGCTCAGCAGAGAAGAAGAACGACCTGCAAAGTAAACGCGAGGAACTGGCCACCCTGAAAGCAGAACAGGTTGAGCTGACGACGAAGATCAAGGCGATCGAAGCCGACGTCACCAAACTGGACCCCAAAAAGACCGAGGAAGCTCGGGTGAAGGACGTGACGGTATCGCCCGTATCGGCGAGTACGTTCCGGCACTTTGTCGAGTTACAGGGTACCATCGATGCGAAGAACAACGTACAGGTGTCGCCCAAGTCAGGCGGTGTCGTTACGGCGGTGTACGTGAAAGAAGGGGACAACGTTCGGGCCGGACAGCCGATTGCGAAGGTTGATGATCAAATCCTGCGGGAGTCGCTGGGCGAGATCAAAACACAGTTATCGCTGGCCAACACTGTTTACGAAAAACAGGCTGCGCTCTGGAATCAGCAGATTGGAACGGAAATCCAGTACCTGCAGGCCAAGAATAACAAGGAATCATTGGAACGCCGACTGTCTACGCTCAATGTGCAGCTGAACCAGTCTACGGTAACGGCTCCCATTTCGGGCGTAGTCGATCAGGTGATCGTAAAGGTTGGGCAGTCGGCCGCGCCGGGTATCGGGCTGGTTCGGATCGTGAATCTGTCGCAGCTGAAAGTGGTGGCTAAAGTGGCCGACTCGTATGCGGGTAGCGTTCGTAAGGGCGACGCGGTGATGATCGAGTTTCCAGACCTGAGCCGGGAAATGAACTCCCGGATTTCGTTCGTCTCCACTACGGTAGACCCGCTAAGCCGTACGTTCACCATCGAGGCCCCTCTCCCATCGGATAATGCGCTGAAGCCAAACATGCTGGCACGCATCAAGATCAACGATGAAACGAAGGCCAACGCCATCACGATCAATCAGAACCTGATCCAGAGCACCGAGAACGGCCAGCTGGTCTATATAGCCGTTACAGAAGGCAATCGGAAAGTAGCAAAGGCGCGGCCGGTGAAAACGGGTCCGTCGTACGGTGGCAAGATTACAATAACAGAAGGCTTGCAGGCAGGTGATCAGATCGTCACCGCCGGGTACCAGGATTTAGTAGACGGGCAACCAATCAGTTTCTAGTCAATCTGTTGGTCAGTCTGTGTATGGCTAAGTGGGTGACGTACCAACGTACCGGCTTCTGCTCCCCGGGCTCATCAACTAACTACTTTTTCTATGAAATTTGAACAATATAAAACCCTCGGCTTTACCAACTGGTGCGTCGAAAACCGGACGGCGATTTACATCTTCACCTTCCTGATTACACTTGGCGGCTTATTCGTCTATAATAATCTGCCCAAAGAGCAGTTCCCGGATATCAAAATCCCGCAGGTGTACATTAACACAGTATATGTGGGCACGGCCCCGGCCGATATTGAAAATACGATCAATAAGCAGATCGAGAAGCAGCTGAAGTCTATTTCGGGCGTCAAGCGCATCAAATCGAATGCCTTGCAGGATGTTTCGGTTATTCTCGTCGAGTTCAACCCCGACGTGCAAACGGCCGAAGCGTTACAGCGCGTTCGGGACGCTATCGACAAAGCAAAGCCTGATCTGCCGCAGAAACTCGATGCCGGCCCAACGGCGCAGGACGTCAACTTCTCGGAGTTTCCGATCATGAACATCAACATGGCGGGTAACTTCTCGCTCAAACAACTGAAGGAGTATGCCGAAGATTTGCAGGATGCTATCGAGAGCATGCCCGAAATCCGGCGTGTCGATATCGTTGGGGCGCTGGAACGCGAAATTCAGATCAACGTCGACCTGGCGAAGATGCAGTCGGCCGGTCTGGCCTTCACTGATATTCAGCAGGCTGTTCAGGGTGAAAACGTAAACGTGTCGGGTGGTGACCTGAACGTCGACGGTGTTCGGCGGACGGTGCGCGTAAAAGGAGAATTTACGGACGTCGTGCAGATTCAAAACCTGCAGATCCGTACCGCAACGGGCGCAACGGTTCGGCTCGGTGATGTGGCTGAGGTGCAGGACAGCTTTGAAGAGCAGCAGGACTTTGCCCGGCTGGACAACAAGTCGGTTGTAACGCTCAACGTGATCAAACGCGCTGGCTCGAACCTGATCTCGGCGGCCGACAACATTGAAAAGACGATTGACGAGTACAAGGAAAGCCGATTCCCGCAGGGACTGGATATTAAAGTGACCGCCGACCAGTCGGAGCGGACCCGCGAGAACGTCAATGACCTGATCAATACAGTTGTGCTGGGTTTCATCTTTGTGGTACTGGTGCTGATGTTTTTCATGGGTGTTCGTGATGCCATTTTTGTGGGGCTATCGGTACCACTGTCGGCGCTGGTCGCTTTTGTGATGATGCCCATCCTGGGGCCAGCCGTGGGTACAGCGTTCACGCTGAACACCATCGTTCTGTTTGCCTTCCTGCTGGGGTTAGGGCTGGTAGTCGATGATGCCATTGTGGTGATCGAGAACTCCCACCGGCTCTTCAATGAAAACAAAGACTGGGATATCAAACAGTCGGTGAAAGCGGCTGCCGGGGAAGTATTTGCGCCGGTATTTTCGGGTACATTAACAACTATTGCGCCTTTCTTTCCGCTGCTGTTCTGGCCGGGTATTGTGGGCGAGTTTATGAAGTTTCTGCCCCTGACGCTCATTCTGACCCTGTTTGCGTCGCTCTTTGTGGCCTACGTCATTAACCCTGTTTTTGCCGTAACGTTTATGAAGCGGCACGAAGACGATCACAGCAAGGATGCAAAGCCTGGATTCGACGAAATCAAACGGGCTGTTATCATTCTGGCCGTTCTGTCGGGTATCGGGTATGTGATCGACCGGGGTATTGGAAACCTGTTCGTATTGTTTCTGATCCTGTATGTCTTCAATCACTACGTGCTGACGCCAAAACTGATCGTTCCCTTTCAGGTTCGGTTGTTGCCAGGCTTGAAAAGTGGCTACCGTCGGCTGATTTCGTGGATACTGACCGGGTATCGGCCGGTATTTGCCGTAGTGGCTGCGTTTGCCCTGCTGATCGTGACGTTCGTGATCGTTGGTATTGCAAAACCTAAGGTGTTATTCTTCCCCAGCGGAGAGCCGGATTACATCTATGTCTATAACGTAATGCCGGTTGGCACCGACGCCCGCGTAACGGACTCGGTAACGAAGGTCATCGAGAAACGCGTATTCAAGGTGCTACAGGAGAATGACGCGACAGACATTGTCAACTCGGTAATCTCTAACGTTGGTAAGAACGCCGGCGATCCAACTAACCCGGACCGGTCGGCAACGCCCCAAAAATCGAAGGTTACGGTAGCATTCAAGGGTAATGAGGAACGCAAAGGAATTTCTACCGATTCGCTGTTGTCTAAAGTTCGCGTGGCCATGAACGGTCTTCCGGGCAGTGAGATCTCTGTAGAACGTGAAAGCAACGGCCCACCAACGGGTAAGCCGATCGCCATCGAAATTGCCGGTGAAGATTTTGGTCAGCTCCAGAATATCGAGAAGCAACTTCGGCAGCGTATCAGCCAGGCCGGTATTCAGGGAATCGACCAGTTGAAGTCGGACCTGATCACGAACAAACCCGAGATTGTTATCAACATCGACCGGGATAAGGCCGAGCGTGAAGGCATCTCATCAGGACAGGTGGCGCTGGCTATCCGGACCGCTTTGTTTGGTACGGAGGTGTCACGATTCCGGGATGCGAAGGACGAATATCCGATCATGGTCCGTCTGAAACCAGACGATCGCAGCCAGATCGACCGCCTGTTGAGCCTCAACGTGGTATATCGTGATATGTCAACGGGTGGCCAGCTTCGGCAGGTGCCCATTACGTCGGTGGCCAATATCAGCTACTCGACGACATTCAGTCAGATCAACCGCAAAAATCAGGAACGCCTTGTTACCTTGAATTCCGACGTAGTTCCGGGTTTCAATGCCAACCAGATCGTAGCCCAGATTCAGCAAGTAGTAAATGATATAGAGGTACCGAATGGCTATACCATCAAAATGGGTGGTGAGCAGGAAGACCAGCAGGAGTCGATGACATTCCTGATCTCCGCTTTTGGCATTGCTATTCTGCTGATCTACCTGATTCTGGCTACCCAGTTCAACTCGGTTGTGAAGCCGCTGATCATCTTCGTTACCATCCTGCTGTCGCTGATCGGGGTGTTCCTGGGCTTCGTCATTACTGGTAAATCATTCTCGGTCATTATGTCGGGCGTGGGGATCATCGCTCTGGCGGGGATTGTGGTGAAGAACGGTATCCTGCTCATTGAATTTATTGAAGAGTTGCGGGGTCGGGGTGTTCCTCTTCGCGAAGCCATCATTGAAGGGGGCGGTATCCGACTGACACCGGTATTACTGACCGCATCGGCTGCGGTGCTTGGTCTGATCCCGCTGGCGTTTGGCCTGACGGTCGATTTCGTTGGTTTGTTCCGCGACTTTGACCCACACGTGGTCGTCGGTGGCGATTCGTCGGTATTCTGGAATATTCTGGCCTGGACCATCATCTACGGTCTGACCTTCTCTACCGTACTGACACTGGTAATCGTGCCTTGTTTGTACTGGATCAACGAGCGGGTTCGGATGAAGTGGTTTGGCAAGAAAGATCCGGCGCTTGAGATGCGCCGGGAGAAACAGCCAGAAGAGGAATTGGTATAAGGGGCACTGTTTTCAATGATTGAGTTTTGAATGAGTGAATGAGTGAATAGGTTTTGCGTCAGCTATTCACTCAATCACTCATTCGCTCATTCACTCAATAAATTTCACCTCGCTCCATTTATCTGGTCGATGGGTATCGTAAACGCCGTGGGGTGTCATGACCATGGCGGGGTGCGGCTCAATCTCCATGCCGGACATAGTCAACTTCTGAAACCGTCCCAGGAACATCCGCCACTGGTCGCCGGGTTGCGGTGGAAGTTGACGGCCGTTGGCTAACCAGCTCAGGCTGGTCCAGGGAATGGCAATTTCAAGGTTCCAGCCCCGGTCGACATCCGTGTGGTCATTCAGTGTACCATCGATATGAACGGCTGTTTCCAAACCCGGCATATCATAGTTTAGAAATGCCCAGCGAAGGCCGCGTGGGTGCGTACCATACCAGAAAGAGGAACTGCTTCGGTCGTCATTTCCCCCGAAGGTCAACGCCTGCGGGTGGTATACATCGAACGGTGGTGCATCGAACCGGCTGCCTTTCTGGTACGCATCTTTCCAGATGAAAAATACTTCATACACTGTGTTCAGGGCATTCACTTCCAGTTCGTAGTAACAGTCGCCCCCATCGATGAACAGCTCCAGGTCATTTTCCAGAAAAATAATGGAATCTCGTTCGGTTAGGGCCGCTTCTACGTAAGGCTCTTCGGCCCGGAAGGCGACGTAAAGGTGGGTGTCGCTCCATAAAATGGCGGCCTCGGTGCCGTAAAGGCCCGGTGCGCCTGTTACCATGTCCACAAACCGATGGCTCCAAGTAGCCTGTTGCCATACCTCTTTGGTCAGGTCGCCGTCGACACTGATGGTACTCGTAATTTTTTGAGCGTGATACGGTTGCATACTAACTGCCATTTTTTGGTGATTCTGGTCGCTATACCGGTCTGGCATGTTGCGTAAATTAAACTTTGTGCGTCGTGTGTTAGTATCCTTAGCAACAGCTCCTGTTAGACCTGCCATTTTTGCCCGTGTTACAAATCTAAATCTGCATCTGTTTTTTATGAACCGCACTGCGTTTTTATTCATCATACCGGCGCTTTTACTATTGATCGACGCGTATGTTTTTCAGGCTATAAAGACCCTCAGCCGGTCGGCCAGCGAAAGTACCCAGCGTATTATTGCCATTGTTTACTGGAGCTTTACGGTGCTGGCGCTGCTACTCTACATTGTGATGCAGTTGTTGCCCCCCGATTCCATAAGCCGCCAAACGCGGACGTTCATGCTGGCGGGCATCGTTATCCCCTATTTCTCCAAATTCTTTGCGGTACTCATTATTCTGATCGATGACATTGGCCGGTTTTTTCGATGGATCGTATCGCTGTTCTATAAACCCGAGCTGCGTGAGGCTGTCGTAGACAATACGACGCCTGTTATGCCTGCTTCGGACCTCATTCCGCGATCTGAGTTTTTGATGAAAGCGGCTCTGGTTGCCAGTGCCGTTCCTTTGGTTGGTTTTTCCTGGGGTATCATTTCAGGGGCACATGATTACCGCGTTCGGCGTATTCGGCTGCCTTTGAAAAATCTGCCCTCCGGTTTCAACGGAATGACTATCGCGCAGATATCCGACATTCACTCCGGCAGCTTTTTCAACAAAACCGCCGTTCGTGGGGGTGTTGAACTACTGATGAAACAAAAGCCGGATGTCGTGTTTTTTACTGGCGATCTGGTTAATAGCCATGCCGAAGAAGTCAATTCCTATATCGATATATTCGATAAGGTGAAAGCGCCACTGGGCGTATACTCGACGCTCGGCAACCACGATTATGGGAAGTACGTACAGTGGCCAAGCGCCCAGGCCGAACGCCAGAACGTGCTCAATGTGGTTGCGGCTCACAAACAGATGGGCTGGAACATCATGATGGATGAGAATAAGATACTGGAACAGAACGGCGACAAAATTGCGCTGATCGGCGTCCAGAATCTTGGCTTCGGGCCGGCAGCGCTACGGGCGGGTAACCTTGCCAAAGCCTACCGAGGCACCGAAGAATACCCCGTTAAATTGCTCCTTTCCCATGATCCCACGCACTGGGATGCCGAAGTTCGGCCTAAATTCCCGGACATCGACGTTCAATTCAGCGGCCACACCCACGGGGCGCAATTTGGCGTTGATATTGGCGGGTTACAGTGGAGTCCGGCGCAGTATTTTTACAAGCAATGGGCAGGCCTGTATGAGAATGGAAGCCAGCGTTTATACGTCAACCGGGGCTACGGATACATTGGGTATCCGGGTCGTGTAGGCATACTGCCGGAGATCACGCTCTTCGAACTAGTGAAAGCGTAGTATTTTTAAAACACGAAGGCGAACAAGAAGTTACGACAGAACGGACTACTGATCTGTTTCACAAACACGGCGTTTACAAATCGTATATGTTATTGCGCTTACATTTATGCTAATCAAGACAACTACCAAACACACATGAAAATCATTTTTATTACCGGTCTTTCCTTCTTTATGTCGCTGTCCTCGTGGCTTTCGCCAAAACCGGTAGACACCAGCATTCCTGTCTGCCACAATGCCGTTGGCAACGACATGTCGGCAATGGCCGCTGATCCAGCCTTTCAGCAACTGCACCTGGCTCCGTTGCCGTTTACCTACAAGGGTGCTGGCGATATGGTCAAGTTTCCAACGGCCGATGGGAAATCGGCAAGCGGGTTTTTGCTAAAATCGAAAAAACCATCGGATAAATGGCTACTGGTCTATCAGGAATGGTGGGGCCTGAACGACAATATCAAGAAAGAAGCGGAAACCTATTATAATGACCTGAAAGACGTGAACGTGCTGGCTGTGGACATGTATGACGGTAAAGTGGCTACCGAACCTGCCGAAGCGGGTAAACTCATGCAGGGCGCCGATCAAAAGCGGCTTGAAGAGATCATGAAAGGGGCTATTGCTTATGCCGGTCCTAAAGCCGAGTTTGCCAGCGTAGGCTGGTGCTTTGGCGGCATGCTGTCGCTGAAGTCGGCCATGCTGGAAGGCAAAAAAGCCAAAGGTTGTGTAATGTACTATGGCCGTCCTGAGCAGGATGTAGAGAAACTGAAATCGCTGGAGACCGACGTGCTGGGCTTCTTCGGATCGCAGGACAAAGGCATCTCGCCTGAGTCGGTGAAAACGTTTGAAGAGAACATGCAGAAAGCGGGTGAGAAAGTAACGGTGAAAATGTATGATGCCGGTCATGGTTTTGCTAACCCGAGCAACCCGGTTTATAACAAGGAAGCCGCAGCCGACGCCTACAAACGGTCACTCAGCTACCTGAAAGATAAACTGAACGCTTAATTTCCTGTCTGTCGGTACCCATCGGGATACGGGCAGCTTCGATCAAAGGTCAGGCATCGCCCACGGCACTAAACAGCCGTGGGCGATGTTATTTAGGACAGGCTTAAACCTTTATTCAGCCGGTTAGTCTAATTACTAAACGGTTGATAATTAAACGAACTTGACGATGAAAACGATAAAACTAATGCCCCTTCTGACGGCTGGTTTGCTGGTCGTGTTGCTCACAAGTTGTGGTCCATCCTACGTTGGAGTTGGTACGGCTCCCAGCTATGGATACGGTTACGGACCGGGTTATTACGGGGCTCGCCCTTATTATAACTACGGCTACCGGCCGGCCTATCGCCGTCCGCCCGTTATCGTGCAGCGCAGAACCTACGTGGCTCCTCGTGCCCGTTACAGAAGTAACCCTTCTTACACGCCTAATGCCCGTTCCGGTCGTTATGACAACGGAGGTTACCGCAGCAATGGCCCTGGAAATGGCCGGTCGCGTGGACCCAGGTAAGCGCGTAGCGAACGGATAGATTAAACCATTAGATGGGTCAACGCCAGCCGCGTTGACCCATCTAATGCTAGAACGGGTTAGTTCGGGATCGCCGGCTCAACGGATCGTGGTGTAGGCCGTGTAGTCCCCGCCGATAATCACCCGTTTGTCTTCTGTCGAATGATTGTAGAGGTACACCCAGCAATCGATTCGTGTAGACTGGAAATCTACCGGGACAATCACCCGAATGTATTCATGAGGCAACGCATACCCAGGCCCTATGCCCTCATATTCGTCCAGAAAGGCCAGGACCACCGACTTATGATGGCCGATGGCGTAAACCGTTCCTACTACACGATTGGGGCTGTCTGGCTGGTAAATAGCGCCGGGGTATGTGCCCAGATTGAATAATGAACCCGGGAAGCTTACTTCGCCTATGTAGCGACTGCGCTGATGCAGGAACCGGGCAGCCTCGTTCGTGAAAGAAGCGCGGAGGGTGCCATATACAAGCAGGTAATCAGGGCCTTGGTCCATCCCGGTAGAAAAAATCCTTGTCATTTCTGTGACTAACTCCGTCAATTTATCGTTACTGATAAAACGGGTTGACGTTATGAAAAAGACAAAAGTAATTTTGATGATTGCCGCATCGCTCTTCGTTGTTGAGTTACCGCTGGAGACGATGGCTGCTGCCAAAATAGAAACCAGCGAAACGACGGCTATTGGCCGTAAGCGCAAAGGGTATAAGGCCAGGCGTGGCGGTCTGTTCAATACCGGTCTTTTTCGCAAGAAAAACCCTTGTGGTTGCCCGAACCATTAAGCTATTGTTAACAAATTGTATTTATATCAGAATCAGGTCCTTACGGGGGCCTTTTTTGTGATTATTACTTGTAAAATTCTGTGTTTCAACGTAAAATTTCGTACCTTTGCGGGCTGAAACACGGCCGTAACAGACTCTGGCTGTTACAATCTGAATCAATCACTTAACAACCAGAGGTTATTACCGATTCAATTCGTATGCAATCCATCAGAAATATAGCCATTATTGCCCACGTTGACCACGGCAAAACGACCCTGGTTGATAAGATTATTCACGCGTCCAAACTCTTTCGGGACAATCAGGAATTCGGCGACCTGATTTTGGACAACAACGACCTGGAACGGGAACGGGGTATTACCATTACTTCGAAGAACGTATCGGTGCGGTACAAAGACATTAAAATCAACATCATCGATACACCGGGTCACAGTGACTTTGGCGGTGAAGTAGAGCGTGTTTTGAAAATGGCCGATGGCGTTTGTCTATTGGTCGATGCCTTTGAAGGGGCTATGCCGCAAACACGTTTCGTGTTGGGGAAAGCCCTTCAGCTTGGTCTGAAGCCAATCGTGATCGTGAACAAGGTCGACAAAGAAAACTGCCGGCCCGACGAGGTACACGAGCAGGTATTCGACCTGATGTTCAACCTGGGTGCTACCGAAGATCAGCTCGATTTTCCAACTGTCTACGGTTCTTCGAAGCAGGGCTGGATGGGACCGGACTGGAAAAATCCGACCGATAACATTACTTACCTTCTCGATACGATCGTTGAGCATATTCAGCCAGCGGCTATGAATGAAGGGCTGCCTCAGATGCAGATCACGTCACTCGACTATTCGGCCTTCGTCGGCCGGATCGCTATTGGTCGGGTACACCGGGGTACGTTGAAAGAAGGTGCCAACATGGCCCTTGTAAAATCGGATGGTTCGATCAAAAAAGTAAAGATCAAAGAACTGCAAACGTTCGAAGGTCTTGGCAAACTGAAAGCCACGGAAGTTCCCTGCGGTGATATCTGTGCTGTAACAGGACTTGAAGAGTTTGAGATTGGTGATACACTCACCGACGCTGAATTCCCCGAAGCACTGGAGCGGATCTCAGTCGACGAGCCAACGATGAACATGCTCTTCACGATCAACAACTCGCCATTCTTTGGTAAGGAAGGCAAGTTTGTAACGTCGCGTCACCTGCGTGACCGTCTTTACAAGGAGATCGAGAAAAACCTGGCCCTGCGCGTTGAAAATACCGACAGCGAAGACCGCTTCCTGGTTTACGGCCGGGGTATCCTTCACTTGTCGGTTTTGATCGAAACCATGCGTCGCGAAGGCTACGAACTACAGGTTGGTCAGCCTCAGGTGTTGTTTAAAGAAGACGAAAACGGTCATAGACTGGAGCCAATAGAAACGCTCGTGGTCGACGTACCGGAAGAAACAGCTGGTAAAGTAATTGAGCTGGCTACGCAGCGCAAAGGTGAATTGCTGATCATGGAGCCAAAGGGAGACCTTCAGCACCTTGAGTTTGAAATTCCATCGCGCGGGTTGATCGGGTTGCGTTCAAACGTACTGACGTCTACGTTCGGTGAAGCCGTTATGTCGCACCGGTTCAAAGAATACCAGCCATATAAAGGCCAGATTCCTGAGCGGATCAACGGTTCGCTTATCTCGATGACCAGTGGTTCAGCTACTGCCTATTCGATCGATAAACTCCAGGATCGGGGTTCATTCTTCGTGGAGCCCGGTGAAGAGATTTACACGGGTCAGGTAATTGGTGAGCACAACCGTCAGAACGATATCGTTGTGAACGTACAAACGGCCAAGCAGTTGACGAACATGCGGGCATCGGGTTCGGACACCAACGTTAAAATTGCGCCGAAGATCGCCTTCTCGCTTGAAGAGTCGATGGAATATATCCAGAAAGATGAATACCTGGAAGTAACGCCGAAGTCAATGCGGATTCGCAAGATCTATCTCGACGAGAACGAGCGCAAACGCAATCAAAGCAAATTCGCTTTGGCGTAGCCTGACAGACAGTAGCGTCTTTCGTTAATATAGAAAATGCCCAACCAGTCAATTGGTTGGGCATTTTTATGTCAGGATGGTTTTATGAACCGGAAGGCGAGGGAGTTTTTCGCACTGGCCGACAAGCTTGGAGCCGGTTGGGCTACATAGGCAGGGGTGGTGGTGATGGTTGACTGAGCCGTAATGTACTCTGCTTGACGGCGCGTAACCTGATAGGCTGCCACAAAGAGAATTATACCAATAACAGCTGTAATTGCCTTTTTCATATCGTTGATTTGTACACTTTGCTATTTTAAAGATTGCTTTGGATAAAAAAACAGGTCTATCGTATACGTTTGGCAACTCCTGAACCCCATTCGATGGCTTCAGTGCTGGCAGTGCTTTCGTATATCAAAAAGCATTCCACTCATATTAACCAACGTTTAATAGACGGTTACAAGGCCATATGCCTTCGATTCCTTATTATACGGCTTCGATCTTGCCAGAAGCAGCCAGTTTAGATACCTTGTTCTCGTGTCTAAACGGCGCACGATAGAGGTAATTCTGAGGTATGGCAGCGTAAGGAGCGGTTATACTAATGCTCATGGTGGTTTTAAAGCTAGATATGTAACTATGAGTTGCATAAATTGTTGTGTTTCGTTCAATCAAAATGTCAGGCCGAAGCGCAGGGCCAGCCTGTTATACACTCGGGATTCATGACGGCTGATATCATTGCCCGCTATTGGTTTGCTCACGGTAGCTTCCTGCCGCTTGTAACTAACTGTCATAATAAACGCTGAGCCTGAACTCAGGGGTCGGCCAACGCGCAGACCCAAACCCGGGTTCATCATCCACCCCCCCTTCGTTTCGTAGCCTGTTGATCCCCGATGCAGCCAGGCCAGCGAATAACCCGCATCGGCCATGCCGAACAGACGAACGTTTTTGCGGGGATGTCTGACAAAGTCGAAACGGATTCCCGCTCCAACCGGCATTAACAGAGCCGCCCTGTACCAGTCGATACCTACGACTCCGCCCACTGCTAACTGTCTGGTAAGCTGCACACCGTTGAACGTTTGGGCCGTCAGACTCAGCTTATTGTCTACCGACTCGCTGATGACTCCTGTGTTGGCCTGGTAACTTACCCGGCCGAATAAGCCGCCAAACTCCGTGTAATTAACAAACGGCCGCCGGGGTATATCGATCTGAGCCACTGCGGATATGACGGGTATCCCCCACCCCATCAGAAAAAGAAAACCAGTAATGAATGGCTTCATACACGTTGCTGATTAGTAGTAAGTCGGACGGCTGACCGGTATTTTGCTCAGCAAACGCAGTTGACGCGGGTTCTGGTAATCATACTGGTAAAACCCATCCTTGCCAATCATCAGCAGTACCTTAGTCGCGTTTACGGTGCCTAATGGTATCACGTCATAAGCATTCATCCCCTCAAGGTGCTGGAGCAGGTTCCGATCGATGTTCTGGGGATCACGGGCGTCGAACGATTTAAGGCCATAAGCGCCCTCACACACGAACAGATTGGGAAAATCAACGCCTAACCCGTGGGGGTTTTTCATAGGGAAACTTCTTAGCAAACGGGGGCTGGTCAGGCTGGTGATATCGATCACGTCCAACTGGTTGGTAAATCCCTGACAGACGGTACCCGATCGCAGGGTCACATAAGCCGTGTTGTCATGAACCACCACCGGATCGCAAACCCGGGCGTGCTGGAAAACGGATAATTGTACGGGTTTCTCAGGATTGACATTGTCGTAAATGTACATACCCGTCTGCGACCCGATAAACAGCTTGTCTTTATAGGGGAAAATGGTTTCAATACCCCACCCCATCTGGATCTTGTTGCCTACTTCCGGATTGGCGGGATTCTTAATATCGAATAACTGCATCTCGGCACTGTTGATCGTATAGAGATACTTATCATACAGGGCAAACCGGGCCATTGACCCCGCTACGCCGTTGGTTGTGTTGGTCTGACTCACATCGGCGCTGGCGAATTGACTGGTAACGAAGCCCCGGTTCCAGAACCAGCCGTTTCTTGGCGTTACATCTTCTTCACAGTCGGTCTCTACGGTTTCAGTCACGTAATCGACTGTCTGGTCGGAAATGATTCCGCTTTGGGCATTATAGGCCCAGTAGGCACCTTCGAATATGCCGTTCTGAAATACAGCTTCCACCCGTTTCACCACCCGAATGTTGCTCAGGTTGCTGATGTCGAACGCCAGCAGGTCCATATAGCTGTCGGCATACAGAACATTGTCCCGGATCGCTATATCCCCGTTGCCGGGAATCCGCAGAAAAGCGACTGTTTTGGGAGCCGTTGGGTTCCGATTATCGATGATATGGATTCCTTCTTTCAGCTCGTTGATAAACAGGTACCCGTCTTTCGTATAAATTTTGCCGGGCTTGATCAGGGGGCGTCCGCTCTCTACGCGGGCCTGCCGAACCTGAGCCGTAGTGAACGATACGGGCGAATAACGTCGAAACGTGCGGGTTTCCTTACACGTGTCAGTACAACCGGTCATGCCTGACAGGGAGACCATAAAGAGCAGGTAAACAGATAGTTTCATAGACTGTATGCGTTGATAGATACCGCAATGATCTTGTCTGTTCCAAAAGGGTTGTAACCGGTTGAAAATAAAATTGCCCGGCTGTCTTGACTACGGCCGGGCAATGTTGGTCTTACACAAAAGTTATAAATTAGTGTCGTTGGTGTACCTGCGTTACGTCAGCACAAAGGCTGGCTTTTCTGCTGATCGCGCGTTGGCAGAGGTCGGCAAACATCAAATCGGTTGGCTCACTGCACGCGTTTGTACACCAATATTCCCGGTTTTTCTCCGCCGTGGAGCAGCCTCAACTGGCTGTCGGTTGGCAGTTCAAAACGGACAACTTCGCGCAGGCTGGCTAAATACAGTTGCTCGAACTGCATGGCTGCGGGCGGCCCCGCTATCTTGGTGCTGCCCACACTCGTGAAAATCATCAGCCCGTCAACCGCTGCCGACAGGAAGCCGTTGTATGTGTTTACGGCGGCTTTCCCGGCTGCACTGAAATGGATGATATCATTGGGTGGATTGGCCGTATCCAGCGCAAATACCAACGTAGTCGCGTAGGTAGAGTCTGGGCCAAGCAGTTGCCAGGTACCAGCCAGTTTGGCTACGCTTGGGGCCACTTCCCGTTTCTCCTGATTGCACTGAGCCAATGACAGGATGACAAAAGCGGCTAGGATTGCTTGCTTCATGAATTGGTTTTTGTTGGATCGGCAATCTTGCCTACGAACAGCACCGTGCCTGACGTTTTCTCATGAATCACAAACACAAAGGGGCGGTTGCAGAGCGTTGGCTCCTTATACGACGTCGTTGAAAAACCCCCTGTTGTGACCGCAGCCGCTTCGGTGCCTTTCTCGTCAACAGCCACAAACGTATTCTGTTTCACAAAACTCAGCAGAAGATTCCCCTTCGGGTTCATTTTTGTGAAATCAGCCCGATCTGTGAAGGCCGTCGGCATGCCCATATCGCTCAGTATGCTGTTCAGTTTGACCGCGTAGTTCAGGGTGAACTTGGGCAGGCCAATATCGACCTTACTAACGGTCATATCTTTCTGTAACTGGCTCCAGTCGGCACCGGTCAGGCTGTTCATTACGGCAGTGGCTGTGGTGTTCTCGGCAGGTAGCAGCACTGTCATCGCAAACTTGCTGTTATCCGCGCCGTAAGGCAGTTCGAAGGCTGTAAACGTGGGCCGAAACGCCCGGCGCATCTCGGTTTCGAGCCGCATCATCCGCACCGTCTTCTCCGCACCCGTTACCAGTCTGAACGGCGAATCGATCGTACTCTCGGGCTTGAACTGCGTTTTCCAGTCTCCTTTGAAATACAGCGCATTCAGTAAGAACAGTACATTGTCGGGCTGGATAGCGTCGAGTACTTTAGGGATTTTACCATTGGTTTTCTCGCTGGCCCAGCTGTTTATTTTTCCAACAGTAGCCGGGTCATTAAAATCCTGCGCCGACACGTTGGCTTTGAACGTTTGCTTCAGCACATCCTGAAATGTGGTAGCCACCTCGAAGGTGTTGCGGTACCAGACCGAATTTGCCAGCTGGAGCGTCACCTTCGGATCAACGGCGGGCAGGTTCACCATCAGATTCTGGTAAGTCTGGTTGGCTTCGGCCAGTGTTTGCGCGTCGAGGTTCAGCGTTTTTTGAATCTCCTGTGCGGTCTGGGCACTGGCCCCGTTTAAAATCATACCCAGCGCCATATGCAGGCTTAAGGGCGAGATGAACAGGTTCTCGCTCTCCCCCCCTGCCTTCGCTACCCGTTTCGCGAGATCGAACGCGAACTGGCTGGTTTGATCGACAAAAGGCGCTGATACGCGTAGTTCCCCTGTCGGCACTGTATTGGCAGGGCCGGGATTTACGCTGGACGTCTGGCAGCTGACGGCCGTTACCAAAAAGCTGGTCATCGCCAGCGTCATCGCAGAAAATAAGCTCGTTTTCATCATACAACTACGGATTTGAGGATAGACTTAATTGGCAATTTTAAACAGAACCGGTTGCTACCGGTAGACATGAACAGCCGGATTGTCGGCAAAAAAATCATTACTAACAGGATAGCGACCTGTTATGGACAGGCAGGAAACGCTTCCCGTCTTTTCCGCAATGCATCAACCAGTGCTTCAGACCCCGGAATCGTTTTGTTATAGCTGAAGGTAACCCGGTGTTTACGGTCGCCCATGGCCAGTTCGACGTATTCGGCTCCGCCATCGGCGCAGTCTGGACACCCAATTGTTTCGGGCTGGCTGCTGAACGAGTCAATGTTAACCAGTGCTTTCAGCGCATCCCAGTCGGCCGAAGTAAGCGTTGTCTGGCAGGTTTTGGTAGGTGATGATGCCTGAGTACGGGTGCCGTTCTGGGTCAGCGTAACCGTCGTTCCATTGACTACATAATCGTGCTGGCAGTAACCCACACACATGCCGAACGACGTGCCGGTACGAATGGTAAGCGGATCGGATGTGGCATTCTCCGCCGAAGAGGCAATGTTGGTTTCTGTACATCGACCCAGCATCAGTGTAACCAGGCAGGTAAGGATGAAGAGTTTCATAGCTGGATACATCTAAAAGTGATAGTCAATACCAAAACTCATACCGGTTGATGTTGGGCGACTCTGCACGGTCGATTCCGGCCGGGTTCCCAACCCCAGCGATGGCTGATAAACGCCTGCCAGTGAGGCCGACCATTGGCGCGATGGCCGATATCTGAACCGGGCACCCATGGTAGCCGCCCACGACACCGGGCGATAAACACCGTCTTTCGACGTAATGACCAGTTCGTCGCCAACGGTATTGCGCACGAAAATGTTGGACAGGAATCCGCCGATCAGGGCCAGACCGAGCCGTTTACGCGGGCGTAGCTGATACCCTACCTGAACGGGTACCTGAACAAACTGGTAATTGTTGGAAAGCGACTGCCGCTCCTGGGGGTTATAACTGTTCTGAAGCGAGTACCGGTTCGAGGCTCCCGAATTATCGAAGTTGGCAACCAAATTGTTGCCGGCCGCTGATGCATTGTTGACGACATTGATCCGCAGTGCATCTACGTACAGATTAGACCCCTTCCCCGCAGTCGCAGGAAGTATACCGGATGACTGAATACCAAACGCCAGGGCCTGTACCGGGCTGTCGACCGTCGATCGGCCAGCCAGATACCCAACACCCGACTCAACCGACCAGCGTTCGGTCAGCTGCAAACCGGCCCCTGCCTGGTAGGCTACGGAGAAATTGGCCCGGCTATTGACCGTCGACTGACTGGCACTGCTGTTACTCAAGGTATTCACCCTACTAAAGGATGTCTGCGCCGTTTGTATACCTACCGACGGATCGAAAGCGCCCGGCATCATACTGACCGATGCCCAGACCTCGCGTGTTTCCCGCTTTGGTTGAACGGCATCCGGTTGTGTCGCTGGTTCCCAGGGGCGGAACCACACAATACGCTGGATCACAGCCGGTGCTCGCAGCCGGAGTTCCCGTTTATGGAGCGGATCGAAAGACAAAGCCGATTCGCTCACCATAGTCGCCTGCTGAACGGTTGCCGGTGTTTGGGTTTCGGAAACAAAAGTCACGCGGTTGCTGGATGGTACCTCTGCTGAAGGGGCTGGCTTTTGCAGTGCTACCCGGCCTGATTGCCTGTTGGCAGTTGGCTGTTCATCGACCGGTTTGGTTGCGGCACCAATCCGGCTGTCTTCAAAATCGTCTGGTCGAGCCGTTGTCTGTACGGAGGCTACTGGCGCGTCATAAGGGCGCTGGCGGGTGGGTTGAACTGTATGACTGGCTGTAGCGGATCGATTTTTTGGGGTAAATGCAAGGGTGCCGGGCGCTGGCCGACCCGCTACCGGCGGCTGGCTGTCCATCGGTTTACGTAAGCTGGTCACGGGCGCTTCTTTTGGACTGGCCGAAGCAACACGATTGGCCTGGTCAGGCGCTGTATGCTGAGCCAGGGGCATGGCTTTTTCGGTCGAAGCGGGTTGTAGTACCCACCAGCCAACCAGCAGCAGTGCGATGGCCGCTGCCAGGCCGGAACCCCAGACGACCGACCGCGACGCTACCATACCTGCACCCCAGAGCGGCAGGATTTTGGTGCTTTCGGATTCGTCTAACCGGCGCTCAACAGCATCCCACACGCGGAGCGGGGGCGTTTCGGCGGCTTCTTCAAAAGCTTTCCGCCAAAAATCGTCCGGTATATTTTGTTCAAATTCACTCATTTCTCACAGGCGGTAAGCCATATCGTTGTTCACGTTGTAACTTCTGCTGCAGCAAACCACGCGCCCGGGCATACTGCGATTTGGAGGTTCCTTCTGCTATATCGAGTAGTTCGGCAATTTCCGGATGGTTGTAGCCCTCAATGGCATAGAGGTTGAACACCGCCCGGCACCCGGGTGGCAGTTCCTGGATCAGCTGGAGCAGGTATTGATAATTCAGTGCAGGCAGGCTCGTATCGGCCTGCGGCAGAACAGGAGCCAGCTCCTGCACATCAACCGCATGTTCCCAGGGTTTCTCTTTCCGAATGTGCTTCAATGCCGTATTGATCACGATGCGTTTGAGCCAGGCTTCCAGCGGACACTCGAACCGAAATGTATCGATATGCCGAAAGACCTTCACAAACGCGTCCTGTAGCACATCCTCGGCTTCGTCGGGGTCTTTGACATACCGTTTACAAACGACAAAGAGCTTCCCGGCAAACCGCTCATAGAGCTGTCGCTGCACAATCCGGTCTTGCCGACGGCACCCTTCGACTAATGCGTATTCATCCTGCATACCAACGTTGACAAACTGAAGACCCTGTTTGGGTAAGGATAGTTGGAATGGGGTAAAAAAAAATTATGCGCCCTTTTTAAAGATAATCAGCCTGGTACCTGTGTAGAAAAATGCGAAAAAAGATAAGTACCAGTTTAATGGACAGTACATACTGGTTAGATTTTAACGCCTTACTGTCGATTCATGTATATTTGGTAAACTCTTCGATAGATGTTTCGTATGAACCGTCGTGACGCACTTCGCTATTCACTAGGGGCCGGTTTAACGGCGCTTGCCTGTCCTGCCCTGCCGCGGGAAATAGCCGGCAGCCGGTTCCGGGTCGGTGCCTGCGACTGGTCCATTGGTCCGGCCGGTGATGTTAACGCGTTTTCCGTAGCAAAGCAAATCGGACTGGATGGTGTGCAGGTAAGCCTGAACACGAAAACCAACCACGAACATTTGCGTCAGAAGGACGTGCAGAAAATAGTCATAGAGTCCGCCAGGGCATCGGGGGTGGCCATTGGTGGCCTGGCCATCGGTCTACTGAACGAAATTCCGTACAAATCCGATCCACGCACGGAGCAATGGGTGCAGGACAGTGTCGATGTAGCCAACGCGTTGGGCGTACGAACAGTTCTGCTGGCTTTTTTCTCAAAGAACGACCTTCGCGATGACAAAATAGGCACACAAATCGTTATCGACCGGTTAAAGGCTGTGGCCCCTAAAGCCGAACGGGCTGGCGTGGTGCTGGGCATCGAATCCTGGTTGTCGGCACCGGCGCACCTGGCCATCCTGGATGCCGTCGGCTCACCCGCCGTACAGGTATACTACGATGTCTGTAATGCGTCGGTAATGGGATACGACATTGCCCGCGAGATTCGATTACTGGGCAAAAACCGTATCTGTGAGTTTCATCTGAAAGAGAACGGTCACCTGCTGGGCCAGGGAAACGTCGATCTGAACCAGGTAAAAGAAGCCCTTGATGACATTGGGTATACCGGCTGGATTCATATAGAAGGGGCCGTACCTGCTGGGAAACCCATGCTGGAAAGTTACATCGCTAACAACAGGACCGTACGGTCGCTGTTTGTGTAAATTATTTATTGCTCATCCGGTTTTGTGAATGGTTGGATGAACGTGTATGTATGAAGACAACACTAACTGCTTTCAATAGACTGCCCCTGTTTCTGACAACGGCCGGTTTGCTGTATCTGGCCGGACAAACCGTTTCGGTGTCAACGAAACCGTCAACCAGCTACGAACCCGCCGGCACAAACGGTCTTCATCCGCAGCATCTGGGCGCAATGGGCCGGGATTCGGGCCAGACGCTCTACCTGCCCGATGACCTCGAAGCTACGCTTTGGGCTGAAGCGCCTATGTTCTACAATCCGACCAATATGGACATTGACGCCAAAGGGCGGGTCTGGATTACGGAAGCGGTCAACTATCGCAAATTCAATAACAAGCCCGGACCGGATGGTTCGAGACCGGATAGTCCCGGATCGGATGGGTCCCGCAACCGGCTCAACCATCCGGAAGGCGAGCGGGTCATGATCCTCGAGGATACCAATGGAGACGGAAAAGCCGATGCGAGCAAAGTGTTCGTTACCGATCCTGACCTGGTATCGCCCCTGGGCATTGCTGTCATTGGCAATAAGGTCATTGTCTCCTGTTCGCCCAATATCGTGGTGTATACCGACGAAAACGGCGATGACAAGCCCGATAAGAAAGAGGTTATGCTAACAGGCTTTGGCGGGCTGGACCACGATCATGCGCTACATGCCGTTGTGGCCGGGCCCGACGGCAAATACTATTTCAACACGGGTAATGCCGGACCGCATGTTGTTACCGACCGCGACGGCTGGACACTCCGCTCCGGAAGTCTGTATGTGGGAGGAACGCCCTACAACAAAATCAACCACGGCAATCAGGTGAGCGACGATGGGCGGGTATGGGTGGGCGGTATGGCCCTGAGGATCAACCCCGACGGGTCCAACCTGAAAGTCATGGGCCATAACTTCCGCAACAATTACGAAACGGCGCTGGACTCCTATGGCAACATGTGGCAGAACGACAACGACGATCAGGTAGTAGCCTGCCGCACGAGCTGGCTTATGGAAGGCGGTAACGCAGGGTATTTCAGCAACGATGGAACCCGCTACTGGCAGGGCGACCAGCGCCCCGGACAGTCCATCCCCGTGGCCCACTGGCATCAGGAAGATCCCGGCGTAATGCCCGTAGGCGATATCTCGGGAGCCGGTTCTCCTACGGGTATGGTCGTGTACGAAGGCGATCAGCTGGGCCCCCAGTACCGGGGCATAGTGCTCAGCGCCGAGGCTGGCCGGAATGTGATCTTTTCGTACAAACCGGAGTCATGGGGAGCGGGGTACCGGATGCCACGCACCGATCTGATCAGTACCTTCCCGCAAGTCAGCGAAAATTACAAATGGGACGATGTAGCAACGGACACCCGCAAATGGTTTCGGCCAAGCGATATTACGGTGGGTACCGATGGCGCGCTGTACATCGCCGACTGGTATGATCCCGTGGTGGGCGGCCATCAGATGCAGGATAAAGAAGGCTATGGACGCATCTACCGGATTACGCCCAAAGGAAAGAAACTGCGTTCGCCCAGGATTGATTTACGCACCATCGATGGTCAGATTGCGGCCCTGCTCAACCCGGCTGTTAACGTACGGATGCTGGGTTTCGAGGGGCTGAAGGAGCGGGGCGAAGAGGCCGTCGAACCCGTTATGGCGTTGCTGACATCGACAAATCCGTACCATAGGGCGCGGGCCATCTATCTGCTCGCCCATTTAGGGGCCGAAGGGCAGTTTGAGGTAGAGCGTTTACTGAAAGCAGCTGATGCGTCGACACGGCTGGTAGCGCTACGGGCGCTGCGAAGTATAACCCCCGAAAATTCAAAAGCGATTCCATCGTTGACCGCTTCGCAGAAAGCGCTGATGCCGTTGCTGGGTAATCTTGCCAACGACCCCAGTGCGGCCGTCCGCCGGGACGTGGCTATTGCGCTGCGCGATGTGCCCTATGCCGAGTGCCGTTTCATGCTGCTGAATCTGATCAAACGCTACGACGGGCAGGATCGCTACTACCTGACCGCCCTCGGTCAGGCTGCCGATGGGAAAGAAGAAGCCCTGTTCGATGACCTCCGCCCGACACTCCCCGCCGATCCGGTTGTGTGGGATCAGAAAACGGCTAATCTGATCTGGGAGCTACACCCGCCCTCGGCCGTTGAATTGCTGAAAAAACGAGCCGACGCCCAACAACTTTCGGCCGACGCCCGTAAACAGGCGATTGTAACGCTGGGATTCATCAAGAGCCGCGCTGCCGCTCAGGCTATGGTTGACCTGACCAAATCGCCCGATAAAGACATTGCCGATCAGGCAAATTACTGGACGGGCTTTCGGCGCGGTAACGATTGGGCTAAACTGCTGAACTGGGATGAGCTGATGCCAACGAAAGTATCGGCCAGTGAGCAGAAAATGCTGGCCAGGCGGCAGGTGCTGCTAGATGAGTACAAGTCAGATACAGAAAAGCGCCGGACCGCGCTCGAAATGGCCCGCGACCCCGAAGGAGGAAAAATACTGGTAGGGTTAGCGGCCGAAGGTAAATTATCGGATGTGCTCATGAAGGCGGTGTCGTCAACGATGTTGAAAAATCCGGACCAGACCGTACGGACGATGTCAAGAGAATATTTTAGCCCGAAGAAAGCCGTTGAGCCGGTCGTTGCCGAACAAGTACGTTCTGAACCTGTGCGTACCGAACCCGTCCGGGTGGAGGTCACCAGAGCAGAAACGGCTCCCGTTGAGATGCCTAAACCTGAATCGCCCAGGAAGGTGATTGCCAAAGCCGAAACAACGAAAGCGGAACCGGTAAAAAAAGAGGCTATTATGAAAGAGACCAAAGAAAGCCCGGTTGTATCGCCGACACCCGCGCCAGCCGCTTCGGTCACCAGTGGCCGGGCCGGGTTGGTACTCGACCAGATCGCTTCGCTGACGGGTGACGAACGAACGGGCCAGGCGGTGTTCAAAACCACGTGTGCCTCTTGCCATCGCCACAAGCAACTCGGCAACGACGTTGGGCCGGAGCTAACGCAGATCCACCAAAAACTCGACAAAAACGCCCTGCTCGACGCTATTCTGAATCCCAGTGCGGGTATTGCGTTTGGTTACGAGCCGTGGCTGGTTACTACCAAAACCGGGCAGACTTACTACGGTTTTCTGGTGAGTGATGGCGAACAGTCGGTCGTTATCAAAGGGGTAACGGGACAGAAGCATACAATCCCGACAGCCAGCGTGTCATCACGCCGTCAGTTCAAAAACAGTCTTATGCCCCGCCCTGAGTCGATGGGTCTCAAACCCCAACAAATAGCTGATTTGACAGCGTTTTTGCTGAAGCAGTAGGTAGCAGGCAGGTTGTAAGCGGGTTAGGCATGTAGAATGGGTGAAGGGTTTAATGAATAGGAATGTCTGTTCATTAAACCCTTCACCCTTTTTTTGGATCATACAAGCAACCGTTGTGGAAAAACGCGTATACATTCATCAATCCCAACGACAGACACGTTCACTATTCTGGATGAATTACTTACTCACTCTTTTTATTACGCTTTTAGCCCTGACGGTGTCTGCACAAAATCGCCCGCAACCCGCCTATGCCCGCGACTGGAAACGGGCCGACTCACTGGCCGCCAAAGGTCTGCCCAAGTCAGCGCTGGCTATTGCTGATCGGATCTATAAAGAAGCCAAAGTGGCCCGAAACTACCCACAGGTAGCGAAGGCGGCCCTGTATAAAACCATCTTCCGGACGTACTCCGATGAGGAGGTCTACGTACAGCTGGTCAGCTCCCTACGAACCGACATCGTTGAAACACCCGAACCGGCCAGGTCGGTGCTACAATCCGTACTGGCTACTGTATACTGGGAGTATTTTCAGCAAAACCGGTACAAGTTTTACAACAGGGCTATCATAGGCCGGGCCACTACAGGAAAAGCGGGCGCAAACCCGCCGGCAAAACCCGCCGAATCAACGGCTGATTTTACAACCTGGGATGCCCATCGGCTCATGGGAGCCATGACGACGGCTTATCTGGCCTCCGTTGAGGCCAAAGACCTGTTGCAGAAAACGCCCGTTACCGACTATGATGTCCTGCTCAATACCGGCGATGCCGACGCGCGTGCACTCCGTCCAACTTTATATGACTTGCTCGCTCATCGGGCTATCGATTTCTTTAAAAACACCGAGTACGACCTGCTAAAGCCTGTTTTTACGTTTTCCATCAACCAGCCTGAATACCTGACCGGACCTGACATTTTTGCCAAACTAAAGATTGAAAGTCAGGATTCAGTATCGGGCCGTTATCAGGCACTGCTACTTTTTCAGCAACTGCTGGCTTTCCATCTGGCCGATGCTCGCCCCGACGCGCTGGCCGACGCTGACGTTGAGCGACTGGCATTTGTTCACCGCCACAGCGTAGTGCCGGGCCGGGATTCTCTCTATCGGCAGGTACTCGAAGGGCAGATGGCAGCCTTCAAAAATCAACCTGCCGAAGCAGTATATGCGTATGAACTGGCTAATTTTCTGGCCAATTCGGATAAGAACCGTGGGCCACTCGACAAGGGGGATGATAACCCTGGCTTGGGTCAGCCCGATCCGGCCCGTTGGTACTATAAGCAGGCGGCTGCTATCTGCCGGGATCTGATCAAACGGTTCCCCGGAACGCTGTCGGCGAAACAGGCGGAGTCATTGCTGGCCCGGTTGCTGAAAGTCAGCTATTCCATAGAAATTGAACAGGTAAACGCGCCCGGTCAGCCATTTCGGATGCTGGTGAATTACCAGAACACCAGGGTGATTAAATACCGGCTTGTCAGGGTAAGTATCGCCGACATGGAGGCCTACCGAAACGGCGAAGGCGACGAAAACCAGCGTCGGAAGCGCTTTGCTGCCCTGCTGAAACGCCCCATCGCCCTCGAAAATACCGTAAGCCTGCCCGACGATGGTGACCTGAACCGCCATTCGGTCGAGGTGCCGCTTTCCGGGCTACCCATAGGCCAATATGTGATGCTAACTACGCAGGATGATACGTTTCGGGAAATAACCGAGTCGGTTCAGTATGCAACGTTCACGGTGTCTGCTTTGGGCTACGTTCAGATGCCACCCGCACAGCGTATGGTAAATGAAATCATTTATGTCACTAACCGACAAACGGGTGAGCCGGTAAAAAATGCAGAGGTGACACTGATCAGCCTGAAACCGGCGTTGCCTGCAACCAAACAAGAGACCTTACTGACTGATGCCAACGGCCGGGTTGATATACCGATTGGTTTACTTCCCCGCGAAACCGGGTTTCGGTATGTAATTACGACCGGTAGCGACACGCTGCTTTCCAGCCAGCAATATCAGTTCAATTATGGCGACAACCGGCAGGAAGAGACGACGCCTACCTACAGTCGCCTGTTCACCGACCGGGCCATTTACAGGCCAGGCCAGTTAATTTATGTTAAGGGACTGCTGTATGCGGGTAAAGATGATCAGTATATCAGTGTACCTGGTCAGGACGTATCGGTTGAATTGCTCGACCAGAACGGTGAGCAGGTAGCCCGGCAGACGCTAAAAACCAACGAATTTGGTACGTTTACTGCCACGTTTACGGCTCCGGTTGGGCGGCTCACGGGTATGATGACGCTGCAAACGAGTTATGGCAGCGCTACCATCCGGGTAGAAGAATATAAACGCCCGACATTTGAGGTAACAACGAAGCCGATAAAAAAATCAGTGAAACTGGGCCAGGTCGTTACCGTACTGGCTTCGGCAAAAACATTTTCGGGAGCCGTTGTCGATGATGCTGCGGTGCGTTACCGGGTCACCCGTAAACTCCGCCCCCGCTGGGACTGGTGGTATACGAGCCGGCGGGGCGGTTATCCTAACATGAGTCAGGCAGAAATTGCCAATGGAATCGCCCAAACGGATGCCAGTGGAAACATCACTGTTAAATTTACGGCTACACCGGATCTGGAGAAATCACGCCAGGATAACCCGGTCTTTGACTTCGACATTACGATAGACGTTACCGACCGGGCGGGCGAAACCCGAAGCGTAACCCAAACAATTCAGATTGGCTATGCAGCTCTGCAAGTCAGTTTGGCTATTCCGGCGCAGATCGACCAGGATAAACCGGCGGCTTTTCCGGTGACGATTACCAATCAGCTGGGCGAGAAAGTGCCGGCAAAGGGGGAGCTGGCTATCTATCGGCTACAACCACCGACCCGACTGCTGCGGGCCCGGCTGTGGAGTCGCCCCGACCGGCAGTTGCTAAGCCGGGCGGAGTTTGAGAAGCTGTTTCCGAACGACCTCTTCGCGACCGAGAACGACCCAAAATCCTGGCCTAAAGGCGAACTTGTTCAGCAGCAAGCCATCACCGCTCCGGCTGATTCACTCATCAAGCCAGCACCCAACCGCTACACTCCCGGTGAGTATGTGGCCGAACTGACGGTTGCCGACTCTGCGGGCGAGTCGATAAAAGAGCGGGCGTTCTTTACCGTCGTAAACGATAAACAACCCGTGGCATCCGCCCGTGCAGATGATTGGGTGCAGGTTCGCAAAGCCACCGCCGAACCGGGCGAGGAGGCTGTTTTCTGGGTTGGAACGGCTCAGCCTGGTTGGGTTCTGATGGCGGTGGAGGAAAAACAGCAGATCGTTCGGCAGGAATGGCTGAAAACCGATGGCCGGCCCCGGCGCGTGACCCTGCCTGTTGCCGAAACGCAGCGGGGTGGTTTTGCGGTCCATTTTACGATGGTACAAAATGGCCGGCTATATCAGAAAACGCAGCTTGTTACGGTGCCCTTCACCAACAAGCAACTGACGATAAAGACGCAGACATTCCGCAACAAGCTCAAGCCCGGAGAACGGGAAACATGGACGCTAACGATTGACGGCCTGAACAAGACCCCAGCCGAAATGGTGGCTACGCTTTACGATGCGTCGCTGGACGTTTTCGGTCGGCTCGATTGGCCGACAACCGTTTATCTGCCCTACACATCCACTTTCTACGGCTGGCAGTCCAGTAGTTTTGCTACCGGTTCGAGTAATGCCGTTTTCTATCGGTATCATCCGGAGCTACCTGTGCCCGTACGGCGCTATGATCAACTGGGTTGGATGGGGTATCGATTCTCGCCATTTGGGGGCCGCCCATTTACCTACATGTTTACTGGTGAACCTGGCGTACTGGATAACGCGATACGGGTAACCGTACGTCGGATCGGGAAGGTAATCCGGGGTAGGCTGACCTATAAAAGTGGCGATGCCGTAGCCGGGGTAACGGTGTTCATGAAAGGAAGCAGTGAAGGCACTGCGACAAACGAAAAAGGTGAGTTCTCGCTGGTGGCTAGCTCACAGAAAGAGGAAGTTAGCCTGACTTTTTCGACACCCGGCTACGTAACGAGTGAACGGAAAATAAAGCAGAAGCCCCTTACAT
This sequence comes from Spirosoma utsteinense, assembly GCF_014282275.1. Lineage (GTDB taxonomy): Bacteria > Bacteroidota > Bacteroidia > Cytophagales > Spirosomataceae > Spirosoma > Spirosoma utsteinense. Next base: position 226,537 of record NZ_VFIA01000003.1, on the reverse strand, counting down.
TCAACTTGCCGCCCGATGCACAGGCCTTAAATGAGGTGGTTGTCGTCGGCTACGGAGCCCGGGCAAAGCAAGCGATGACAGGAGCGGTAGCTACCCAGGAGCGCCGTGGTGGTGGTGCGGCCGAAGCAATGCAGGACGGAGGTTCTGTTGTTGAATTGAGGGGAGCAGTAGCTGCGGAACAGATAGCTCCAGCCGCCCCATTAATCGATCCGCGCCGGAATTTCAACGAAACGGCTTTCTTCATGCCGCAGGCCCGGACGGATAAACAGGGACGGGTGGTGCTGACATTCACGATGCCGGAAGCTCTCACGCGGTGGCGTTTGCTGGCGTTCGCCCATACGAAAGACCTGAAAACGGGTACCCTGGAGCGGGAAATTATTACCCAGAAAGAGCTGATGATTACGGCCAACGCTCCGCGTTTCCTGCGCGAAGGCGACACCATCCGGCTAACTGCCCGTGTCAACAACCTGACCGGAAAACAACTCAACGGCACGGCTGCCCTTCAGCTGACCGATGCCCTGACTGGTGAGCCCCTCGGTCAGAAAATCAAGGTGCTCAACAGTCAGGGCGCACTGTCCATCCCGCCGGGTGGCGGACAGGCGGTAGGATGGACACTGGTTATTCCCTCGGGACTCGAAACCGTAACCTGCCGACTGACCGCCGAGTCAGGCCTGTTCACGGATGGCGAGGAGTTCACACTGCCCGTCTTACCCAACCGGATGCTCGTAACCGACACGAAACCATTCTGGGTCAATGGTTCCGAGACAAGGGCCTTCACGCTCGATCCACTCGCGAAGCTATCTCCTGAATTGCCCGTACAACACGAGCGCTTAACGGTGGAGGTAACCAGCAACCCGAGCTGGTATGCGCTGCAATCGTTGCCCTACCTGATGGAGTACCGGTATGAATGTGCCGAGCAGTTATTTAGCCGGTTGTATGCCAATAGTCTGGCCGCTCACATCGTAGCCAGCAAGCCGGCTTTCAGGCAGCTAATCGGGGAATGGCAGAAAGTGCCGCCAAAAAGCCCGTTGCAATCGAACGGGGAGTTGAAAGCCGTTACGCTGGAGAATTCGCCCTGGCTGGCCGACGCCCGCTCCGAAGCAGATCGGCAGGCTAAACTGGGCCAGTTGCTGGATGCGAATCGTATGGAACAGGAACAGCTACAGACAGTTGATAAACTTAAGCAGCTGCAAACAGCAACGGGCGGCTTTCAATGGTTTGGCGGCATGGAGCCTGATTTGCCCATGACCCTGCACATACTGAGTGGATTGGGCCATCTGACGAAGTTAGGGGTTACGTTTCCTGTGGCCGTCCAGCCAGCGTTAGCCCAGATGCAGGCCAGTGCCCTACAGTATGCCGATGTCGAAATCAAACGCTGGGTCAGCGAGCAGCAAAAGGTCGATGGAAAAACGAAAAGCAAGTTGACCAGTGCCTGGTATTTCTCGGCCACGCAGTACCTCTACGCCCGCAGTTTCTATCTCGATAAACCTATCGATAAAGCGGTGCTGGCGTATCTGAAACAACGCGTTGGGGCTGAGTGGCTTACCCAGAGTCTGCAAGGTCAGGCCCTGGCAGCCATGGCGCTGCATCGATTTGGCGACACAAAAACGGCCGAAGGTATTCTGCGGTCCCTGTTGGAGCGGTCGCGGGAGTCCGGGGAGATGGGCTTGTACTGGCCCGATAACACGAGCGGGCTGAACTGGTATCAAACGCCCATTGAAACACAGGCGTACCTGATCGAAGCGTTCGACGAAATAAAACAGGACCGGGCCACAGCCGATAATATGAAACGCTGGCTCCTGCGGCAGAAACAAACGCAGGCGTGGTCATCGACCAAGGCCACAACGGAGGCCGTTTATGCACTGCTGTTACGGGGTAGCGACTGGCTTGGTACGGGTACGAACACGCAGGTTAGCCTGGGCGGACAGCCCATCGAAAGCCGTGTGACTTCATCAGAGGCTGGTACGGGTTACCGGAAAGTGACGTATGCCGCCAGCGAAATCAAACCGGAGATGGGGGTCATTCAAGTTACAAAAATTGGCGATGGCCCGGCCTGGGGTGCGTTGTACTGGCAGCATTTCGAACCGCTCGATCAGGTGATGCCGGGTAGCGCGGGTTTATCGGTTCAGAAAACGCTCTACATCCAGCGCGACTCACCCGGTGGCCCCCTCCTGTCGACCGTCGCATCTCAGTCGTCGATCAAACCGGGCGACCTGATCAAAGTGCGGCTTATTCTGAAAACAGACCGCGCAATGGAATATGTGCACCTGAAAGACGGGCGGGCATCGGGTTTTGAACCCGTAGCGGCTTTGTCGGGCTACAAATACCAGAATGGCCTTGGTTATTATGAGTCCCCCCGCGATGCCAGCACTGATTTCTTTCTGAGCTACCTGCCGGTTGGTACGCACGTGTTCGAATACGACCTGCGTGTGGCCCAGACGGGTGATTTCTCGGCGGGCGTTGCTACGGTCCAGTGCTTTTATGCGCCGGAGTTCTCCGCACATTCTGCCGGTGAGCGGGTCAGGGTGAAACAATAAGGTTATGTCATACAGCCGCGACGGCTTCCAGTTCTATGCCAAACCCGTAATGGAGCGTCGAGCAGGGCACAACCGACCGAGCCGGACGATGATCGCCGAAGAACTGGGCATATACCTGATTGACGGCACTCCAGGCCGTGATGTCGGCGATGAAAATGCTGACTTTTAGTACTTTATCGCGCTGGCTACCAGCCTCGTCTAAGATAGCGTCAAGATTGGCAAGTATCTGTTCCGTTTGCTGGACAACGGTAGCGTCGTTCAGTTTTTCGCCAGCAGGTGTAATGGGCAGGATACCGGATAAATAAACCAGACCGTTATGAACAACGGCCTGTGAATAATGGCCGCCGGGTACCGGGGCGTTCGGGGTTTCGATAAAGGTCATTTGGAACCAGATAAATAAGAATTCACTCATCACTAATGATTACCTCTTTGGCTACCCGTTCACCGGAGCGAACGGCACCGTCGATATAACCATTCCATACGTCGGAGGTTTCGGTACCAGCCCAGTGAATACGGCCCACGGGTTGGCGCAGAACGGGACCCAGGGTAGTCCATAAGCCCGGTCCCGGCACACCGGCATAGCACCCGCGCGACCATTCTTCGTTCATGAACGAGTGATCCAGGTAGCGGACGGGCTGGCGCGCTGCCGGTCCGAAAAACGTGGCGAACGCGTTCAGCGCTGCTCGTTTTCGGTCTTCGTCCGACAGGATAGAAAACGCTTGTGCCTGATTACCCAGTACAAATCCCATCAAGACGCCTTGGCTACCATCCCTGGGCGAATTGTCAAAAGTAACCGTGATGGGGCCATCGGGCGTAGCGGCCAGTCCGTTCAGGCCCTGATCGCGCCAGAACGGCTTATCATAGATCGCGTAACATTTCCAGACCGCGCCCATGGGTAGCCGCTGAATGAGTTGAGCGCGTTGGGCAGGCAAGAGCGGCTGGAAATCGATCCGGCTTTGTAACGCTGGTGGAACCGTTACAATGACATACCGGGCCTTATAGGTCACGTGTTCGGTTACGACCTGAACCTGCTCATCGGTTTGTAAAATGGCTCTGACGGGGGTGTTATAAACGATTTGTTCAGGAAATGTAGCCACCATTCGATTGGCGACGGTTTGAGCACCCCCAACAAAACGTTCTTCCTGCGCACCGTCTTTTACGTTCATCAACGTATCCAGATTACGACCCGACTTTACGTAGAACAGGGCGTGGAGGAGTGAAATTTCGGCTGGGTCAGCGGCCCAGATCGCTTCGGCAGCTACCTTGAAAAACTGACGGGCGACGGAGAAATGCATCTGCTTCTCCATCCAGGTTGCCAGCGTCATGGAGTCAAGTTGCCGGGCGTTGGGCGTATTCCAGGGTGCTGCCAGATCAACGGCTTTGGCCATCCGGTTCATTTTCTTGATGGCTCTATCCAGGCTGATCAGCGCACCAACGGGAAGTGGAGGAATAAGGCCTTTGTAGCGTTTCACCTGACCCCGGAAAAATTGAGTGCTCTTGCCCGTATCGAAGGTCTTGAAGGTTTCGACGCCATAGGCCCGCGCCAGTGCATAGATACGGTCCTGCGACGGTCCTACCCAGGCCCCGCCAAGATCTACATAAGAACCGTCATCGAATTGCTGCGTATGAACGCGGCCACCAACACGGTCCCGGGCTTCGAGCAATAGCACCCTTTTGCCAGCTTTAAGCAAATCCTGGGTGGCCGTCAGGCCTGCGTACCCAGCGCCTACAACGATGACATCATAAGTAGTAATAGGTTCGTCCATAAACGCTTACGAATAGAACGGCAACCTACGGAAAAAAGCGAAACCCTGCCAGTGGTCGCAGACCCTGGTAGTGGTTGAGTAACAGGAGCTAGTAACAGAGCTCACTCAACCACTACCAGGGTCTGCGACCACTGGCAGGGTTTCGGTTTAAACGTATTAATTAAACGACAGCGTCGATCAGGGACGTCACGATGGAGACGACTATACTGAACAGTAAGGCGGCAATGATACCACTTACGCTAAAGCCGGGTACCAGATAAGCCGCCAGATACACCATCAGAACGTTGATCACGATGAGGAAAAGTCCCAGTGTAATAATCGTGATTGGAATTGTAAGAATGGTCAGAATTGGCTTTATGAAGGCATTTAACAAACCCAGTACAATGGCTACAACGAGGTATGTGCTGACGCCACCCGTAACAGAAATGCCCGGAATGAACAGGCTGGCGACATAAACGGCCACCGCACTGATAAGAATGCGAATAATTAGACCCATGAGTAATGTTTGTTTGGTGAACAGTTAAACTTCAGAGACACCAACAACACACAATCGGCTTTGTTCAAATGGGCTTACTTCGCGTGACGGCTTTCGAGGACCGTAACAATCTCATCCAAGTCGATATTTTTGTATTCGAGCAGGACCAGGTAGTGAAACAACAGATCGGCGGCTTCGCCCCGAAACAGGTCGTCGTTATCGTCTTTCGCTTCGATCACGAGCTCAACAGCCTCCTCTCCTACTTTCTGGGCGATCTTATTGACGCCCATTTTGAACAGCGAAGCCGTATAGGATGTCTCGTTTGGGTTCACCTTCCGATCGTGAATAATACCCTGCAAATGGTTCAGAAACAGGGCCCGGCCTGGATAAGCTTTTCCCCGATTTACTTCATTGAAGCAGGTGTCGGCACCGGTGTGGCAGGTTGGTCCGTCGGGATTGGCTTTAATGAGCAGCGTATCGCCGTCGCAGTCGACCCGAATCTCGTGTACGTGCAGGAAGTTACCGGAGGTTTCGCCCTTTGTCCAGAGCCGTTGTTTGCTCCGGCTGAAAAATGTGACAATGTTGTCGGCTGCGGTTTTATCGTAAGCCTCGCGGTTCATGTAGCCCAGCATCAGGACTTTCCCCGTTTGGGCGTCCTGAATAACGGCCGGGATCAGACCGTCGGGTGATTTATCGAAATTGATCTCGGAATTCATGCGGTAAAGGTACAGCCCAATAGTCGGAAGTGCGCCATATGCTCTACGTCAACGTACAGCCTATAGCGCACTTCCTTCCGATTATCGAGTAAAGAGTAGACTTACGCCCGAATGGTTTCCACAAAGGCCTGGATGCTCTCCGGCGACGTGCCGTGATCGTCCAGATGCCGGATGAAGGCACTACCGACAATGGCACCGTTGGCGTTGGCGCAGGCCGAATCGAAGGTTTCGTGGTTGTTGATGCCGAACCCGATCAACCGGGGGTTACGCAGGTTCATGGCCTGAATGCGTTCGAAATAGGCCCGCATGGGATCGCTGATGCCCGTAACAGACCCGGTAATGCTGGCCGACGATACCATGTAAATGAATCCCTCTGACTCCTGGTCGATAAGCCGGATGCGCTCGTCTGTTGTTTGCGGGGTAATCAGGTTAACGTTCAGAATGCCGTATTCACGGAACGTCGATGCATATTCGTCCAGGAACAGATCGAGCGGCAGGTCGGGTAGAATAACCCCGTCGACGCCCACCTCGCGGCACATCCGGCAAAAATTCTCGACACCATACTGCAGAACCGGGTTGATGTACCCCATCAGCAGGATCGGTACTGTGATTGGCTCGCCTGTAGAATCGGTACGGCAAGCCGCTAACTGGTCGAACAGCTTTTTGAGGGACATGCCGTTGTCCAGCGCCCGGCCGTTGCTCTTCTGAATCGTTTCGCCGTCGGCAACGGGGTCCGAATAGGGCATGCCAATCTCGACCAGATCCACCCCCGCCTGTTGCAGACCACGCAGGATCGCTACAGTATCGTCCAGATGCGGAAATCCGGCGGTAAAATAAATATTGAGAAGCCGTTCGCTTTTACGCGCGAAGAGGCTTTTGATGCGATTTGACGTTGTACCGTGCGTTTCGGTCGGTATGTCTATTACGGGTTGCTCTATCATGATCGTCACCGCTGACCGTCTCGGCCGGCTTTACAAATACTGGGAATAGGTACTCAGATCCTTATCGCCACGACCCGACAAACAAACGACGACCACATCGTCGGATTTGAGGTTCATGTGCGGCAGTGCGGCCAGGGCGTGCGCCGTTTCGATGGCGGGAATGATGCCTTCGAGCTGGCTGAGCTGGAAACCGGCAGCAATGGCATCTTCGTCGGTGATGGCGTAAAAGTCGCCACGGCCCGATTCGAACAGGTGTGCATGCAGGGGACCAATACCCGGATAATCGAGCCCGGCCGAGATCGAATACGGCTCTGTTACCTGACCGTCTTCGGTTTGCATCAGGATGGTCCGGCTACCATGTAGCACACCCGGTTTGCCAAGGACGGTCGTTGCCGCCGAATGGCCCGATGCCACACCATGGCCGGCCGCTTCAACGGCTACCAGCCGAACGGATGGTTCGTGCAGGTAGTGGAAAAAAGCACCGGCTGCGTTACTGCCCCCGCCTACGCAGGCAACCACGTAATCCGGGTTTTCGCTGCCCGTTTTGGCGAACAGCTGTTTCTTGATCTCTTCTGAAATAACCGACTGAAACCGCGCCACCATGTCGGGATACGGGTGGGGTCCCACCACCGAGCCGATGATATAGTGCGTATCTACGGGGTTGTTGATCCAGTGGCGCATGGCCTCGTTGGTCGCATCTTTGAGCGTCTGGCTACCCGACGTAGCCGGAACGACTTTGGCTCCCAGCATCCGCATGCGGTCTACGTTGGGCTGCTGCCGCTTCATATCGATGCTGCCCATGTACACGATGCATTCGAGGCCCATCAGCGCACAAACGGTTGCCGTTGCCACGCCGTGCTGCCCGGCACCCGTTTCGGCGACGATACGTTTCTTGCCCAGCCGCTGCGCAACCAGGATCTGACCAATGGTGTTATTGATCTTATGCGCACCGGTATGGCAGAGGTCCTCGCGTTTGAGGTAGATGGTCGCACCAATCGTTTCGGAGAGCCGCTTCGCCAGGAACAACGGCGTTGGCCGACCAACGTAATCTTCCAGCAACTGCCAGAACTCGGCCTGAAACGACGGATCGGCAATAATATTGAGGTAGCTCTGCCGAAGTTCTTCTACGTTAGGATAGAGCATTTCGGGAATGAATGCTCCGCCGAAATGGCCGTAAAATCCTTTATCTGATACCTCAAAAGAGGTGGTTGGTTCGATTGTGGCTTGCATAAGATTAATGCTTTACTAAACGTAAGCCCAGAGCTGGTAAATGGTCAAAATCATTATCGGTCGTATGCAGTTCCAGGTCTAAGTATAACGCGAGGGCTGCTATCCAGATATCATTTTTACCCATATTCCGGGCTGAAGATTTTAGCGGTGCTGTTTGTAGTTTGCCTTGACTAAACGCGTCAATCTGCGCGTAATCAGGAATAATAGTAGATTCAATATCAGCTATTGGATAACGATCAATGAGGTAACGCATGAAGTTAATTTTCTGAGCGCCCCAATCGGCCTTTAATGAAAACGCTTCAAGTTCACCACCTACTACTATCGGAATAATAGTTTGAACAGTTGGTAGACTGCCTTTTCGTATGTGATTGATCAAAAGGTTCGTATCATAAATCATACAGCGCCCTGATCTCCTTCAGCCATCAAGTCATCCATCCGCTGATTCTCTACTTCCGAGAATTCCGGAAACTGGAGTATGAAAGGTTCTTTAGCCGCCGTCGTTTCCAGAAAACGCTCAGTACCCCAACGCTTTATGTCACTTGGCTTGTAAATGTTGAGTTGCCCCTTTTTCATGGGGGGGATATTGTCGGTCAATACATTCATCTGCTCCATAAGATGCGTTATTAGTTACTTGAACACAGTCGAGCTAAAGAGAGTGCCTCTTCTCGCTAAGCCGTTTCCTCTTCCTCCACAGGCCGCAGGCGGGCGATCAGCTCCTTCACCTTGGCAACGTCTTTAACGCCGGGGGCCGTTTCTACCTGGCTGTTCACGTCGACGCCGTACAGTTTCATGCCTTTGAGGGCTGCCAGTTGGTCGAGGTTGTCGAGGCCAATTCCTCCGCTGATGAAAAAGGGTTTTTCATTGTCGTAGCGGCTTAGAATGCTCCAGTCGAACGTATGGCCGTTACCGCCGGGCTGGTCGCCTTTGGCGTCGAACAGGAAAAAGTCGCACTGGGCTTTGTAGTTGTTCAGCATCGAGAAGTTGAACGTCGCATCGACCCGGAACGCCTTGATGAGGTTGATGCCCCGGTTGCGTAAGCTCCGGCAAAAATCGGGGGTTTCGTTGCCGTGGAGCTGAACGTACTGAAAGTCGTATTTCTTCACGGTACGCAAAATGAACTCCGGGCTGGCATTCACGAACACGCCCACTTTCCGGATCGAACGGGGCAACGCTTTAACGACCTCCTCATCCAACTCATCACCCACGTAGCGGGGCGACTGATCGTAGAAAATGAACCCAATAAAGTCGGGATCAAGGGCGGCAATCTCTTTCAGGTTGTCAGCATCGCGCAGACCGCACACTTTGATTTTCATAATTGTACGAGTTAGATAGGTATGGTTGTCGAGTTAAACTGAGCGACTATGTCCGCCAAAGCAGCTGCCGGGTCAGGTGTTTTCATGAATGCTTCGCCGATGAGGAATCCATCGAAACCCGCTTGGAACAGCGCCCGCATGGTTTGGGCGTCGTGCAGACCACTTTCGGTGATCTTGGCGAACGTATCGGGAATGCGCTCCACCAGTCGCATGGACGTATCAATCGATGTAACAAATGTTTTAAGATTTCGGTTGTTGACACCCACCAGATCGACCGTATGCGTCAGTGTGCGGTCGAGTTCGTCCTCGTCGTGGACTTCGAGCAACACCTGCATCCCCACATTGTGCGCCAGTTCGCTGAGGTCGATTACCTGCTGGGGCGTCAGGCAGGCGGCAATGAGCAACACCAGATCCGCTCCCCACGCTTTGGCTTCCAGAATCTGGTAATCATCGATGATGAAATCTTTCCGCAGAATGGGCGTCTCAGGGTTAGCCAGGCGAGCCGCCTGCAAATCGGCCAGCGTACCGCCGAAAAACGGCTCATCGGTCAGCACCGACAACACAGCTGCGCCCGCTTTTACGTAGCCCAGGGTAGTAGTCGCTACGTCGGCCTGGTCATTGATGATACCTTTGGATGGGGATTTACGCTTGAACTCGGCAATGATACCCGTCGAACGAAAACTCTGAACCGCGTCACGCGCTGACAGAGGCATTCGCTTAAAGTCAGGCATCAGTTCAAGCGCCGATATCGGGGTGGCCGCCATTCGCTCGGCGACTTCAATTCGTTTTTGGGCAACTATCTGGTCCAGAATGGTCATAATATGTATCACGGACTACGGTCCGCCGAGCCCTGAGGCTAATTGTCAATATAAAGCCAGTTGCCAGCTGGCCGAACGGCCAGTGGCACGTTCTTACTTCAGCAACGTCTTAAAACAGTTCAGCGCTCGTCCGCTTTCCAGCGATTCACGCGCCATCGACACCGCATCGTCCCGGTCGCTGGTTTTGCCCGCAGCCAGTAACGCCATCGCCGAGTTCGCCAGCACGGCCTGCGTTTGAGCGGTCGTTGCCTGGTTGTTCAGCACATTCATGAATATCTGTGCTGACTCGTCCAGCGTCTGTCCACCTGCCAGCGATTCGGGACTCAACCTAGTCATTCCCAAGTCCTTTGGTTCCAAAAGTAACTCCGTGTGGTTACTGATGACCTTGAAAGCCCCTGTTAATGAAATTTCATCGTACCCATCGAGCGCATGCAGGATCATAAACTGCTTGTCTGTCTGCTGATAAAGGTACGCATATAATCGAGCCAATTCAAGGTTGAATACGCCAACAAGCTGTTTTTGAGGACGTGCGGGATTCACCATCGGGCCGAGCACATTGAAAAACGTTTTCACACCCAGCTCCTTCCGAATTGGCCCAATGTTCTTCATCGCGGGGTGAAACAAAGGAGCGTGTAAAAAGCAGATACCCGCCGTTTCCATCTTGCGCTGTAACTCGCCCACGTCGTTCGTGAACCGATAACCCAGATGCTCCATCACCGTAGAAGATCCAACCAGCGACGAAACGCCATGGTTGCCGTGTTTGGCCACTCGCTGCCCCGCCCCGGCGACCACAAAGGACGATAGGGTCGAGATGTTGAAGGTGTCTTTACCATCGCCCCCGGTGCCGCAAAGGTCCATCGGGTCGTAGGCATCCAGGTCGACGGGCAGGCAGAGTTCGAGCATAGCGTCGCGGAAGCCCTGTAGCTCTTCGACGCGTAAACTCCGCATCATGTACACGGTCAGAAACGACGCAACCTGCGATGCGTTGTAAGCACCCTGTCCAATGCCGATCAGGGTTTGCCTGGCCTGTTCTTTAGACAAGGTTTTGTATTCGAACAAGTGATTAAGGATTGCTTTCATGAGGTGTTTTTATTGGTAGAGACGCGAAGGGTCGCGTCTCTACAGAAAACTAAATCGACAGCCAGTTCTCGATCATTTTTACCCCGTTTTCGGTCAGTACCGACTCGGGGTGAAATTGAAGGCCCCGCACGTCGAACCTCGTATGGGCGAGGGCCATCACGCGGCCCTGCTCGTCGACGGCGGTAGTGCGTAGCTCGGCGGGCATTGAATCGGGCATAACCGTCCAGGAATGGTAACGCCCAACGGTCAGCTCGTCGGGGATATTGGCGAAAAGCCGTTCAGACGGGTCCGTAACGGTGGTCCGGTGGGCAACCCCGTGTAGCACATCGCCGAGGTTTTCGAGCCTGGCACCATATACTTCGCCAATGCCCTGATGACCGAGGCAAATACCCAGAATACTCTTGGTAGGGCCGTACTCAGCCACCAGCGACTGCATGATTCCGGCTTCGGAGGGGATACCGGGACCGGGCGAAAGCATGATCTTGTCATACTGCGCGACGTCTTCCAGCTCAATTTTGTTATTCCGGATCACATCCGGCCGATAGCCCAACTCCCGCAAAATATAGACGAGGTTGTAGGTGAACGAATCGTAATTGTCTAAAACGAGAAGTTTCATAAAAGGGGGAGGAGGTGGAGGAGGGAGGAAAGGGAGAAGGGATGCTTATGTATACATCACTCTTCTCCTTTTCACCGTTCCTCCATGCTCCTTTTAAATCAATTTTGCCTGTTCAATCGCCATTCGTAGGGCGGCTAGTTTGTTGTGTACTTCCTGTAATTCGCTTTCCACGACCGATTTGGCGACCACACCCGCGCCAGCCTGGTAATACAAGGTGTTGTCTTTGCTCATAAATGTGCGGATCATAATGGCGTGGTTGAACTCACCATCGAAGCCCATGTAGCCGATACTTCCCGAATAGAACGAGCGGCTTAAGCTCTCATATCGATCGATAAGCTGCATGGCGTTGTGCTTGGGTGCACCGGATAACGTACCGGCGGGAAACGTCTCGGCAACGATCTGAAGGGGATCTGCCTCGGGCGTGAGATCGCCAACGACCTTCGATACGAGGTGAATGACGTGTGAGTAATACTGAACCTCTTTGAAGGTTTCGACCTTCACTACGTCGCAGTTGCGGCTCAGGTCGTTGCGGGCCAGATCGACCAGCATGACGTGCTCGGCCGATTCTTTCGGATCATCATATAGCTTCTGGGCCAGTTCGGCATCGCGGATATCGTCGCCGGTACGCCGGAAGGTGCCCGCGATGGGGTAGATCGTGGCTTTGCGATCCTTGACGACGATCTGTGATTCGGGCGAGGAGCCGAAAATCTTGTAGTTGCCGTAATCGAAGTAGAACAGGTAGGGTGATGGGTTCAGCGAGCGCAGCGACCGGTACACATTGAATTCGTCGCCCATGAACGGCATCTCGAAGCGCCGGGAGAGGACAATCTGAAATACATCGCCCCGCTGGCAGTGGTCTTTCCCTTTCTGGATGACCGCGCGAAACTCGTCATCCGTAAAATTGGATTGTTCGGGGCCGGTGGGGCTGAAGGTGTAAGTCGGGTAGTTGCGACCGGTAATCATATCGCTGATATCGTCGAGCGTGCTGTCGGGCTGGGCATCACCGTTGCTGAGGTAGCTGTGCTCAAAGAGGTACAGCTCGTCTTTGAAATGGTTGATGGCGATGACGTAGCGGTAAACGGTGAAGACCGCTGCCGGAATCTGGTTCTCTTCGGGGATGGGCGCATGCAACGTAATATCCTCGAAACTCTGCACCGCCGGGTACCCAAAGTAGCCGAACAAACCATTGTTGATGAACGGAAACGGTGCTTTCTCGTGATCGAAACTGTCTTTGAATTGTTGTAGAGCGGCCAGCATTTCGCCTGGTCGGACATCCGTGATCTCTTCCGGCTGACCCGGCATCCTGACCGTCAGTTTATGTCCCTCGTAGGAAAACTGCGCGACGGGGTCGAACGCGATGTACGAGAAGCTGTTGTCGTTACCGTGGTAGTCCGAGCTTTCGAGCAGGATGCTGTTACGGTAGCGGTCCCGGATACGGAGGTAAATGCTAACCGGCGTGATAATGTCGGCCAGCATCCGTTTGTGGCGGCTGACAACCCGGTAGGTAGTTAAGGCAGGGGCAGAGGTAGTCATATTTTCGTTGTTAAAAGGCAAAAAATAAGGCTCACCGGGATGACGGTGAGCCTTTGTATATATGTTGGTAAACAACAATAGCGGCAACCTTCATCCCAAATGAGAAGAATGCCACCACCAAATCATGTTTACTGAGTTATTCACGTTTTCTTATGTTTTTGTCTTCGTTGATGCTTGTGTCGCAGCGCGCTACACCTTGGCTTCGGCCACAAAGATAAAGTGATTGTTTTTCTAGTTGGATACGTTGACCACTAATTTTTTGCTAATAAAATTCGCTAGGTCATACGGCACTTCCCACGGAAGCAAATGACCCGCACCCCTACAGATCTCCAGCGTAGCGGCTGGCAGATAGGGGAGTGTCAGTCTGGGTTGCACATCGGGCGGGAGGGCTCGGTCTTCCGAACCCACGATAATATGAACCGGAATGGTAACCGCAGCCATCCGATCTGAAATGTCTTCTTTGCTACCCGCCAGCAGCCACGCATCCCAGGCTGATTTTCCCGTTCGCAGATCGTCGGCAATGATCTGCTTTCGTACAGCTTCCGAAACGGCTACTTCGGTAATGTTCTTGAGCGTCTGTTCGGCGGCCGATCGCTGGCCGTGGCCAGTGAGTAGTTTCTGACGCTCCTTATCGGGGATGGGTTCGGGAACGGGCGGTGAAGGCGAAACCAGCAACAGTGACTGTAACCCGGTTGGTTGCCGACTGGCCAGTGCCAGCGCTACCTTGCCACTCATAGAGTGACCCACCAGCACGAAGTCCTGAACCTCGTACTGGTGCAGGATGTCGGTAACATCGTCGGCCATATCATCAACCGTGTAGCCGGTTGCGGGTGAATCTGAGCCGCCGTGACCGCGCAGGTCGATAGCAATGCAGCGGTACTGGTCCGATAGCTGGCTCATCACACCGAGCCACTCCTGCGCCGACCCGCCAAAATAGTGCAGGAATACCAGCGTTAGCGGGCCGCTGCCCTGTTCGAGTGTATGCAGAGAAATACGACTTACGGTTTCGGTCATCACATTGCCACTTTAAGCCGGGCGGGGCGGTCGGTTATTTCGAGCATTTCGGCATGAGGCACGATCGTGATCTGGCCGAATTCCTGCAGTAGGTTCTTGTAGGCTTCGCATACCGGACGCGGCTTCCGGTCGAGGTCGTACAGCCCGCACTCGTTGACGTGGTTTTTCACTTCGGCAAGTTGAATGTCCCAGTCGATCTGGTCGATCAGGCTGTACCAGGTGAACCCCAACACCGGAATACCATCCCGGCGCATCCGCATGATGCTGATCCACTGTTTGTGGAGCCACATAACGGCCTGATCGGCTTCGAACACGTTCGTTTCAGTGTGCATCACGGGCAGCTTGTATCGCTCATAATAGTCTTTCGTAATCTCATACCAGCCCAGTACGTCCATCGACGTTTGAATGCTACCGTCCGGCAGTTTAATTCGTTCGTTTCGGCCGTAGTAGTCGTTGCCCATGATCTGGTAGCCGGGTGGTTTTCCGGCCATGAACCAGTCATATTCCTTCCGGGTCATGCCGTTGTCGAGCAGGTACATGAGTACCGTTGCCGAAGGCGCATTGGCATACAGGAGGTCAAGGGATAGAAACCGTAGTTCGTTGTCCAGCGACGTTTGGGCTGAGGGGGTGGCGCAGAGTTCGTGGGTAAATTCGGCGCTTTCGCTCTGTACGATCACACAGTCGTTCCGGTATTGAGCAATTTGCTGCGTCCCCATAATACTGGCCGCTGCGGCATGTTTCATGGCCGTCACAAACCCTTTGTCGGTTTTGAGCTGCTCATTCCAGACGCCGTCTTTACCGCTGATCCGGGCGGTCACGTAGATCTCGTTGACGGGTGTGTAATACCGTACCCAGGGGTAGCGTTTGGCCACGGCTCCGGCATAGTCGGCAAAATGAACAGGGAGTTCGGGATTCTGGAAGTTCTCGATCCAGTCGGGCACGCCGAAGTGCATCAGGTCCAGAATGGGGACAATGTCGAGCCGTTTCATCTCGTTCATCACCTCATCGGCAAAGCTCCAGTCATACTTGCCCGGTGCTTTATGAATGCTGTAGTAGGGCAGTCCATAGCGCAAAACCCGCAAGCCGGTTTCTTTCAC
The DNA here is from genome assembly GCF_014282275.1 of Spirosoma utsteinense. Lineage (GTDB taxonomy): Bacteria > Bacteroidota > Bacteroidia > Cytophagales > Spirosomataceae > Spirosoma > Spirosoma utsteinense. Next base: position 211,401 of record NZ_VFIA01000003.1, on the reverse strand, counting down.
CAGCCCCAAATCCTCCTTCCAGCGGTCGTAATGGCCACATTCGCGCAACTGATCGCGTCTGACTTTTCCTTTTTCAATCGTTGGATACGAGCATTCGATGCCCGTAGCGAACATGAAATTCCCCGGATTATCGGCGGGCAGGCCACTGCCATCGTGGCCACCCGCGCCACCGAACTGGTCACCGGCATAGTTGCCATCACCGTATTTTTTCTTGATATGCTGAAGGAAGTTCATGTCTGAAGGTAGTCGTAAGTCTGTAAGTGGGTAAGTCGTACGTAGCGTCGATGAGGGAAGCACTTACGACCCTACGACTTACAGACTTACGACTTTTTTAGAAATTTATCTGCCGTACGGAGCGCCAGGGCCATAATAGTCAGGGCCGGGTTCACGCTTAATGCACTGGGAAAGGTTGAGTTATCACTGATGTATAGGTTAGGAATATCATACGACTGCCCATTGGCGTCCACAACCGACGATTCGCGGTCGTTGCCCATCCGGCAGGTACCAATGATGTGCGCATTCCGCGGAAAGGCCCAGACGTTTTTAGCCCCGGCGGCATCCCAGATTTCCCGCATGACCTTGTCGGCGTGGGCCGTCATGCGCTCTTCGCTCTCGCCATTGGAGAAGTAGATACGGGGTTTGGGTAGTCCACGGATGTCTTTCTCGTCGGATAACTCCAGGAAGTTACCCTCGTAAGGCAGGCAGTCGCCGAGAATATTGATGCCTGCTACGTGGTTGTAAGCCGCAGCGGCCCGTTTCAGGTCCTGCCCCCACAAACCCCGGCCCCGCGCCATCTGGCTGACGTAGGTAACCGGCATAACGCCAATGGATTGAAGCAGGTACCCGCCCACGAAGTCGGCCTTGTCGGGCCGGTGCATGTCTTCCGAAATCAGGGAGCCGGGAATACCTTTGTAGGGTCTGATGTCTTCGTCGAACTCACCCCATATCTGAAGGCCCGTATGCGCCATGACGTTGCGCCCTACCTGGCCGCTGCTGTTGGCGATGCCATTCATGAGTAGCAGGCGTGGCGTTTCAATAGCGCCGGCGCACAGGAATACGAACCGGCATTTTTGCCGCTCTTCCTGCCCGTTCCGGATGTAGATAACCTCGGTTATTTTACCCGCCCCATCCCGGACAAACTGGGTAACGAAGCATTCGGGGCGGATTTCGGCACCGTGATGAACGGCCAGCGGGATGTAAGTCACGTCCATGCTGGCCTTGGCACCGTTGTTACAGCCTGCCTGACAAAAGCCCCGGTTGGTACAGGCGTGTCGATAGCCGACGCCCTCCTGGTAATACCCCGCCGACAGGGCCGCGTTGGCCGCTGGCGATGTTTTCAGGCCAATATCCCGACACCCCCGCTCCATAAGCTGACCAGCGCCATTGAGGGGTAGTGGACCAAGCGCGTACCCTTTTTGGCGGGCTGGTCCCCAGGGGTAGGGCGATGGACCGGATACGCCGATGAACTGCTCAACCTCGGTGTAGTACGGCTCGATCTGCTCAAAGCCAAACGGCCAGTCTTCGCCCACGCCAAAATCAGTCCGGATTTGCAGATCGTCGGGTTGGGCGCGTGGGGTATAGGCGGTATAGTGCAGCGTTGAGCCGCCCACACCCGTACCGGAATTGTTGTTGCCGAAGGGTATCGGGTCTTTCCCCGCGCTGAGCCGTTCGTCGTTCCAGAACAGTTTCTCCTGCGATCGTTCGTCGGTAGCGAAGTCTTTGGCGGGATTCCACTGCTTGCCTGCTTCGAGCGCTACGACGCGCAAACCGGCTGCTGCCAGTCGCGCCAGCAAAGGAGCCCCGCCCGCCCCGGTACCGATGATGACGGCGTCGACGGTTTCGTTTATTGAATGGTGTTGCATGGTAAGTGGACTCAGCGCCCCGCCAGGTTAGAGCTGCCGGGGTTCGCGATCTTCTAAGTTGTTTAATCCCAGCCGGTTCCAGGCGGGTTGATCGGCCATGCCGACATACCCGATTGTTTCCTGTACTAGCGGGTGGCTGTAGTAATTCTCGACGGCTTCGGCGAGCATTTCCTCGAAAAAGCGCTCCGATGGCATAGTCTGCCAGATCGCTCCGGGCGCGTCACCCGTTTGGACAAGACCGAGAATACGATCCTGCTGGTCGGTGGCAAGCTGCTGAAACGGCTGCTGGAAGAGGGTCTGGGCGCTTTCTTCGATGCCTGTCAATCCGCGCCGGTAGGCTTCATGATCGGTTGGCATGGTGTCGTATCGCCAGCCATTGGATTTGTTTTCGGCAAGCCGGTCGTCGATGCCGCCCCAGATCTCAATAGTCTGCATGCCATCATCCTGCGGAATCAGGCGGTTACAGACCACTTCCAGTAAGGCGTATTCGTCGGCAGAAAAGAAAACGGGCTGTCGGCTAGGGGCATTAAGGCGCTCGGTCAACACCTGCCGGGTAATATCGGTGACCTGATCGGTATTGAGTAGCGCACGGACGGTGTTGGGTGGGTAGGGCATTGTATAATGGTGAATGATGAACGATGAATGATGAGCGGTGAATGATGAGCGATGTTATAGACTGAGGCAACATGGGGCCGTAGGTACATCACTCATCATTCACTAACCCAGTTTGCCACCGGTTACTTCCACAATGCTGCCGGTCATGAAACTGCCATCGCTGGAAGCCAGCAGCACATAAGCCGGGGCTAGCTCTTCGGGTTGGCCAGGACGGGCCAGCGCTACCTCATGGCCGAAGTTTTTGACTTCATCTTTGGGCATCGTCGCGGGTATGTTGGGTGTCCAGACCGGGCCGGGTGCTACACAGTTGACGCGAATGTTCCGCTCGCCCAGCTGAATAGCCAGCGATTTGGTGAACGCGTGGATAGCACCCTTCGTCGCCGTATAATCCACTAGGATCGGGTTACCCACAATCCCGACAATGCTACCCGTGTTCACGATGCAGTCGCCTTCGTTCAGGTGTGGCAGCGCTGCCTGTGCCATGAAGAAGTACGCCAGGATGTTGGTGTCGAATGTGCGTCGGAGCTGCTCTTCGGTAATGTCTTCCAGCTTCTCCTGCGATTGCTGAAACGCGGCATTGTTGACCAGAATATTCAGCTTGCCGTATTTCTCGACCGTTTGCCGGACGGCATCTTCACACAGGCTTTTTTGCCGAACGTCGGCCTGTATCACCAGACACGAACGGCCTTTTGACTCGACCAGACGCTTGGTATATTTCGCATCGTCGGTGTTTTCGTTGTAAACGATAGCTACGTCGGCCCCTTCCATAGCGAAGGCAATGGCAACCGCGCGGCCAATGCCGGAGTCGGCACCGGTGATGAGGGCAACTTTATCAGTGAGTTTGCCCGCTGGCTTGTAGTTCGACAGGTCGCTGTCGGGGGCGGGGTCCATGTCTGACTGGCGGGCGGGGTATGGAAGTTGCTGGCCGGGAATTTCTTCGGCTTTTGGTCGAAATTCAGATTGACTCATGATATAACGTTGAGAAGGGTAACACGAATAGACTGGTTACCCAATGGGTTCTGTGTTGCAGTCTATCTAAACAGGCGTTTAACCGTTTTGTTGGTAATGACCAAAAAGAGCCGCCTGACAATCAGACGGCTCCACAAAAGAATAGTATGCCTATGTAGGGGCGTGGTATTGCCGGCTTACATTTCGATCAAACTTACCGGAATCCGCTTGTTCTCGGCGAGGTCGAAAGCACACTGGCCAAAGTTGGGAGGCCCCATCAGCATGGTCACGTTCGAGAAGCCAAACGGTTCGGCAGGCATCGGGCCGTTGAAGTCGATCTTCTCGTTGCCGTTCAGATCCTGATACAGCCGAACGGCGTAACGGCCTGCCACCAGACTATCAAACGTAACGACTAGATCCCCCGAAGCGGATACGTCCACAATCTGCGTGCGAAACGATTCTCCGTCGAAGCTGGCGGCATTGTTGGCCAGCCCAAGCCGGATCTTGCCCGTGCGCTTCGATACGTTTTGAATAACAACGGTCAGGGTGTAAGTTGGCCCGGCGGCTGCTACCGTGGTTGAAGCTACAGCGGTCTGCGCCAGGCAGGGACGGGTGTTGACCGTCATAAACAGGGTGGCGCCAATAGCGAGTGTGACGAGGAAGTTTTTCATGATCGATAGTTATGATTTATTCGTTTGTGTGTTGCTCGATAGTACAAACGTAGGGCTGTACGGCGGTTCGTTGCAACTGAAAGGGACGAATAGCACGGTGGTGGGCTGTTCAGTAAAGAGAAGGGACAATTGGGTGTATTTGAAGGCGTTTGGAGGTTTGTGAACAGGCTCGTTTGAACACTGGACAAGAGCAGGTAGTTTAGCAGAAGCCTGCTCAGAACCCGTTTGTCCTGAAATAGTACTAACTTTACCAGATAAAATTACTCATTATGGCTCAGTATCAACTTGTCGAAAAAAGCGACATCCAGCATCACAATGAATATTATGAGCTGCGCACGACGCAGACGGAAAGCCCCAGAAGTTTGTTCTTCACCACGAATGAAGAAAATCTGGAAGAGGTTGCCGCCGAAATCGTAAGTAACGAATTGTCGGGTGTGGCCCATTACACCGTTATTCCACACCGGAAAGACAGCTAAACTAAATCGACCCACTAGACCGTACTTACCCATGGAACCGCTGTTTGCCACCTCCCAAACGGAAGCCCTTGTGCCCCGTATCCGCGAGTTCGTTCTCAACGAACTTATTCCGCTCGAAACCACGGAGCACCTGACCGGTAACTTCTCGAAAATAGCCAAAATCCTTGATCAGAAGCGGGAGCTGGTGAAACGGGCCGGGCTTTGGGGGTTGCAGCACAGCATCGACGAAGGCGGGCTGGGACTAACCCTATGCGAGTTTGGGCAGATCAGCGAAGTACTGGCCTGGACACCCTTCGGCCACTATACCTTCAACTGCCAGGCCCCGGATATCGGCAATATGGAGTTGATGAACCGGTACGCGCCTGAACACCTCAAACACAAATACCTGGAGCCACTGAAGGAAGGTGATATCCGGTCCTGCTTTTCCATGACCGAGCCGGAGTTCGCCGGGTCCAACCCCACCCGAATGGGAACGATGGCGGTACGTGATGGTAATGACTTTGTCATTAACGGTCGCAAGTGGTTCACCTCCTCGGCCGACGGCTCGGCTTTTGCCGTGGTCATGGCCGTGACCAACCCCGACGCGTCGCCCCACCGCCGGGCCAGTATGATTCTGGTGCCGACCGATACGCCGGGTTTTGAACTGGTGCGGAATATCAGCATCATGGGCGACGGCTCCGACCACTGGGGCAGCCACGCCGAAGTTACCTACACCGACGTTCGGGTGCCGGTTGAGAACCTGATCGGGGGCGAGGGCATGGGCTTCACTCTGGCGCAGGAGCGGCTGGGACCGGGCCGTATTCACCATTGCATGCGCTGGATCGGTATCAGTGAGCGTTGCTTCGACCTCATGTGTCGGCGAGCGGCCACCCGCGAGATGGAAGATGGCGTGATGCTGGGCGAAAAGCAGTTCGTGCAGGGCTGGATTGCCGAAAGCCGCGCCCAGATCGATGCGTCCCGACTGATGGTGCTACGTACGGCGCAGAACATCGACAAGCTCGGGGCGGCAGCGGTGCGCAACCAGATTTCGGAGATCAAGTTCTACGTGGCCGATATTATGCTCAGCGTCATTGACCGGGCTATTCAAACCTACGGCGCTATGGGTATTACCGACGATGTGATTCTGCCCTGGTACTACCGGCACGAGCGCGGAGCCCGGATTTATGACGGTGCTGATGAAGTTCACAAAACTGCCCTGGCCCGCAGCATTCTGAAGGAGTACGGACTCGACACGCGCAAGAATAAGCCCGCTGACGTAGCATCCGCCCGGGCGTAACAGGCAAACGCGCTTCGTTCAACCAGCTTCCTCAACATGACCCCAATCAAACAGGATACGCCCACCACCACCCGGCCCGGCGAAGAACTCAACATTCATGCTCTGCAAACGTACCTCGATGACCACACCCCGGACTTCGGTACGATCACCAACGTAGCCCAGTTTCCCGGCGGCTACTCTAACCTGACCTATCTGCTCAGTGTGCAGAAAAGTGGACTCAGCGAACAGGAATACGTATTGCGTCGGCCACCGGTGGGCGCAAAGGACATTAAGGGTGGTCACGATATGAGCCGCGAGTTCCGGGTGCTGAGCCTGCTGCGGGATGCAGGCTACCCAAAAATTCCGGCTCCGGTTGTTTTCTGCGAGGACGAATCGATATTGGGTTGTCCGTTTTACGTTATGGCGCGGGTGCCCGGCGTCATTTTGCGGGCGAACACCGCGCCGAAAATGGCTATTCCCGCCGATACCATGCGTCGGCTGTCGGAATCGCTGGTCGATAACCTGGTGCAGCTGCACGCGCTCGACATTCAGCAGACCGGCTTGAACCAGCTAGGAAAACCCGAAGGCTACGTAAAGCGGCAGGTTGACGGCTGGAGCAAACGTTATCTGGCCGCCCAAACGGACGACGTTCCCGCCATGACCGACCTGGCCCGCTACCTTTCCGATGCGCTGCCCGACGAAAACGCGCCGGGACATAACGCACCAACGCTGCTTCACAACGATTTCAAGTACGATAACGTGGTGTTCGATGTCGATGCGTTGACCGGCCCATCAGCCACTGATGTACGAGCGGTGCTGGACTGGGAGATGTGTACCGTGGGTGATCCGCTGATGGATGTGGGAACCTCGCTGTCGTACTGGGCCGAAGCGGATGACGACCCGTTCCGGAAAACGTTTAATTTAACGCACCTCCCTGGTAACCTTACCCGGCATGCGTTTGCCCAGCGCTACGCCGAAGGCAGTGGTCGCGATATTTCCAATTTGCTTTACTATTATATATTTGGGCTGTTCAAGAATGCCGTCGTTATCCAGCAGATTTACGGGCGGTACAAAAAAGGACTGACGAACGACCCGCGCTTTGCTGCTTTGCTCACCGGTGTCCAAACCCTGTCGCAGGCAGGGGTCAAATCCGTGGAAACGAATAAATACTAAACGCCAGGTGACAAACGCTTTTCTCATTATCGATACCCAGTTCGATTTCTGCCACCCCAATGGCGCTTTGTTCGTGCCGGGGGCCGAGCAGGACGTTGAGCGGATGGCTTCGCTGATTCGCGGCTACGCCGACCGTATTGACCATATCGTCGTTACGCTCGATACCCATCACCGGCTCGATATCGCCCATCCGATGTTCTGGATCAATGCCGAAGGGGAGCATCCCGCGCCCTTCACCCGTATTTCGGCCGATGACGTAGTCAATGATCGGTGGATACCCCGGTTTGCCGCCGACCAAACCCGAACGTATGTCCAGAACCTCGAAGCCGACGGACAGTTTCAGCATTTCATCTGGCCGGCCCACTGCCTGATCGGGTCGCGCGGGGCGGGGCTGCACGATACCCTGTTCGACGCGCTGACGTACTGGACGCAGCAGCGCGACCGCGACTATGTAGCCGTGCAAAAAGGGCTCTATCCGCTAACCGAACACTTCGGGGTCTTTCAGGCGCAGGTTCCTGATCCGGCGGTGCCGGAGACGCAGTTGAACACGGCGCTCATTGCCGATCTGGATCAGTTCGATACCATTTACCTGATGGGCGAGGCTAAATCGCACTGCGTGGCCAATAGCCTGAAACAGTTGCTGGATTTTGCCCCGGCTCTCGTTCCCAAACTCGTGCTCGTGACTGACTGCACGTCCGATGTGACGGGCCTTGGCCATCTGGCCGACTCCATCTACGCGGAAGCCCGGAGCCGTAACGTCCGTTTTATGGACTCTGCTGCAATCTTTAGCTGAAAACTCGTACTTTTCGGCTTATGGAAAAGACGCTTCCCCTATTTCCGCTCAACCTGATTGTCTATCCCGGTGAGGATCTGAACCTGCACATCTTCGAGCCGCGTTACCGCCAACTCATCAGCGAATGCATTGAAGAGGAACGTACGTTTGGTATTCCGGCCTTCATTAACAACAAATTACCTGGCTACGGTACTGAGATGCACGTGACAACGCTGCACAAACGCTACGACGATGGCCGTATGGACGTAAAGTCGAAAGGGTTAGGCATTTTTAAACTGGTTAATTTCGAGAATCCGGTAGCGGGTAAGCTCTACGCGGGTGGCGATGTCGAACTGGTAGAGTCGGGCGATGGGTTCAGCGCCCATGTCGATGCCCTCGCTGAGCGCGTAGGACGACTCTATAATTTGCTGCAAATTGAAACGGACTATGATCCGCTCGTCGAAAACTTCTCGTATCGGGTCGCTCACAAAGTGGGGCTGTCGATCGAGCAGGAGTACGAACTGCTAACACTGGAAAGCGAAGCCGAGCGCCAGCTCTTCCTGATCCAGCACCTCAACAACGTACTACCCGTTGTGTCAGACATGGAGCGTACCAAACAGCGCATCCGTATGAACGGCCATTTCAAAAACCTCGACCCGCTTAATTTTTAATTTTGAGTGAGTGATTGGTGAATGAGTGAATAATGCATGCGACAGCTATTCATTCATCAATCACTCATTCAAAATTAAAAACTAGTGCCTCTCCTCCACATCCCCAATTTTCTTGGCTCGTTTGGGAAGCTGGTCGGCGAAATCCTGGAAGTTTTTGATGGGTGGTCGTGGTTTTTCGGCCTCACCGATCAGGAAGCCGTATGGTTTGAGTGAATCGACGGCGTCGAAGATAACTTTCAGGATCGCTGTCATGGGCAGGGCCAGAATCAGTCCGGGGAAGCCCCAGACGTTTTCCCATAGAATCAGGACAATAATGGCTGCCAAGGGGTTGATACTTACTTTGGAGCCCACAATGTAAGGCGTAATGAAGTTGCCTTCTATCGTCTGAACAAACAGAAAAATACCGATAACGCCCAACGCCTTCAGCGGGTTATCTTCCGTAACCAGTGCATACGCTGCAGGTAGCAACGAGCCCAGCGAAATGCCGAAATACGGTATCAGCACCAGACAGGCCCCAAAAAAGCCAAAGAATACGGCATAATCGATCCCGAGGATAAGCAGCCCAACGGTCATCAACGTGCCAATGATCAGGATAACCAGTACCAGACCCGCCAGGTAATCCTTGACAACCGTATAGATACCCTGCATGACCGCATCGATTTTCGACTTGCGGGTATCGTCGAACGCTTTGTAGAAAAACGACCGGAAAAAGTCGCGGTAGAGCAGGAAGAAGAAGATGAACAGCAGCACCAGAAAAATATCGGTTAGTGTGCTCGTCGTAGCCAGTAAGGTTGAGGTTAAAATGGCACCCCCTTCGGCCATTGCCTGATTGAGGTATTTTCTGACCTCGGAAAGCTGCCGCTGCCGGTCAATGTTAAATTTCTCGTCGGCAAACGTCTGAATCTGGTCCAGGTACTTGTTACCCCGTTCTATCAACTGCGGGATAACTTCGGCGAAACTGCTGATCTGGACCGAAACGGCATAGAGGATACCCGTAATAACGGCCAGCGTTAAAATCAGGCACATGATGATGGCTAGAATACGCGGGATCTTCCAGCTTTCGAGCCGGCGGGCCAGCGGGAACAGCAACACCGCAAATAAGATGGCGAAGACGAGCGGGATAAGCACGCCCTGTAACGCATGTAATCCGTAAACGATGATCACCAGCGATAGTAACACGCAGGTTACTCTGGCGTAGGAGGGGAGCTGTATTTCCCGGGGTCGTAAGTCCATGATGTTGGCTTAACACCCGTATGGGCTTAATCGTTATGTTTATAGTAAAATAGGCACTAGTACTATTTACTCAGTTACTGGTTGTCGATCCGGTAGGTAGGAACTCGTTAACGGGTATTGGGACCTAACGAAGCGGTTGTCTATGCTAACCTGTTCATTTTCAGACTAAACGACTAGGGCGTATAGCCTATAGAGCTGTTAAGTTTTTGTTAAGGATACGTATACGTGTCATAACGTTGTGGATAAGCAGTGTAACTTCGGGCAGCCAGCCAGTAGGCAGGCTTTACTTACCAACCTCGCTTCGTATGAGTGCTGCAAAAGCTGCTCAACCATTGCATCGAGTTTTAGTCGTTGATGACGACGCCGACATTGTCGAGATGCTCGAATATAATCTCACCAAAGAAGGCTACGATGTTCGCACCGCTACCGATGGGCGCAAAGCCCTCGAAGTAGCCCGGACGTACCTGCCCGAACTGGTTGTATTGGATATCATGATGCCCCACCTGGACGGTATTGAGGCCGGTCGGCAACTGCGCGATATTCCCGAGATGCGCCAGACGTATATCCTTTACCTTACTGCCCGTTCGGAAGAATATTCTGAAGTGGCTGCTTTCGACGTTGGTGCCGACGATTACATCACCAAGCCAATTAAGCCGCGTGCGCTGATGAGCCGCATCAATGCACTGTTCCGGCGCGAAGCACAAAAAGCCGACCCCGGCGAACAGATCGCTATTGCCGACCTGAACATCAACCGAAAAAATTATTCGGTCACCCAGGGTGAAAAGTCGGTAATTCTCCCCAAGAAAGAGTTTGAACTGCTGTTTTTTCTGGCCCAGCATCCCAACAAAGTATTTAGTCGGGAAGAACTGCTACAGAAGATATGGGGTGCCGATATTTACGTGCTCGAACGCACCGTTGATGTTCACATTCGGAAACTCCGGGAGAAAATCGGCGACACCCACATCCGAACCCTTAAAGGTGTGGGCTATATGTTCACCGACCAAAATGAATGAGCGACGGTCTAACGTATCAGTGAGTAAATTGGTGACGGTGAGACGTTTTGGTGAGCGAATTGGTTTAGGTAATAGTGATTGTATTGAATTTTCCATTCACTCAATCACTCATTCAATCATTCACTAAATGTCATTGAGTCCCCGCATTATTGCCCTTTTACTGGCTTGCCTGATTTCGGCGCTGACTGTCGCGTTTCTGACATTTGTGGAAGGAGTCACGAACGCCATGCTGTTCGTCGTTGGTATTTCATCGTTCGTCGTTTCGTTCTTCCTGGTTCTGTACGCTATCGAACTGCTTGTGTTTCGAGAGGTGAACAAAATGTATAAAACCATTCATAAGCTGAAGATTCGCGACTTTACGATTTCCCGTAAAACGATTATCAAAAACACGAATCCGTTCAAGAAACTGAACGACGAGATTTTTGTGTATGTCGCCAAAAAGCAGAAAGAAATCGACGAGCTGAAGCGGCTGGAGCAGTTCCGGCGCGAGTTCCTGGCCGACGTTTCCCACGAACTGAAAACGCCTATTTTTGCCGCCCAGGGTTTTATACACACCCTGATCGATGGGGCGGTAGACGATGAGAACGTTCGGGATAAGTTTCTTGCCAAAGCTGCCAAAAGCCTCGACGGACTCGATGCACTGGTAAAAGACCTGGTGGCGCTCTCGCAACTGGAAACGGGCGAGGTGAAGATGAATTTCGACCGGGTCGACCTGCGACACGTAACGCAGGATATTTTTGAGCAACTGGAGAAGATAACCCATACGAAACGAATTTCGCTACAGCTTAAAGCCGCCCATATTGGCCCTATTCTGGTTAAAGCCGATCCACAGCGTATTGCGCAGGTAATGACCAACCTGATCGAAAATGCCGTGAAGTATGGCAATGAAGATGGCCGGGTGCTGGTTGCCCTGGAAGACGATAAAAAACAGGTTGTGGTATCTGTCCGGGACGACGGGCCCGGTATTCCGCCCGAGCACCTGAGCCGCATCTTCGAGCGGTTCTACCGGGTTGAGAAAAGCCGTTCCAAAGATCGGGGCGGAACCGGCCTGGGGCTGGCCATTGTGAAGCACATACTGAATGCACACAAAGCCAAGATTACCGTCATGAGCAAGCTGGAAAAAGGCACTACGTTTCGTTTCAAACTCGAAAAAGTGGACTAGTAGAACCCTGCTAGATAATTCGTTTCAGCGCAAAACTGGCAACGATGATCTGGCCACTCCGCCGGACCAACAGCGACACTTCTTTACCTTCCCCTTTTTGAAGTACCTTGTAAATATCACTGATTGACAGTTCATTGGCTGAATTGTTGTTGATGAACAACAACTCATCGCCTTCGCGCAGACCCGCCAGCGCAGCCGGTGAACCGTCTACGACTTTATCGACATAATAGGTGCGGAACTGGTCTCCTTTAGCCCGAAGCTCCATACCGCTCATATCGTGCTCGAACTGCTCCCGCATCAGCCGTTTAATGGGCTTCATGACGATGTACCGGTCGGGGTAGTTGAAGGTGACATTAAATCGCCTTAACAACTCGCAGCCTACGTTGCCCTGCCGCTCGGGCATGTCGACCAGCTTCATGCCAAAAGACATGCTATCGGGAAAGGATGCCAGAATGTTATCCAACTCATAGCGTCCGAAGCGGATTTTCTGAATACGCCCCATACTGCCGTTGATGACGCCGTTGAGCCCCCGCCCCAGCTGGGCCCGGATAATTTTTACGGGTAGCGGCATCGAGGCCGTGCTCCGCGACCGGTCGAGTAACAGGGCATGACCGGCACCCGTGTCGAGGACAACCCGCAGCGGCAACGATTTTTCGCCGTCGAAGACCGAAAGCGCATCCGTATAGGCTTTGGTATCCTGAATGGTAATGGGGTATCGGTCACCTTTGCGCTTTTTGTAATGATACTTTTTAGGGTCCATGAGCATGATTTCCCGACGCTGAAAATCGACGTTCACGACAAAGTTGGCAAAGATCTCATAGCCAAAAATACCATGGACCGGCGTACCAACATACTCCGACAGTTTCAGGATATCTTCATCCAGGATAACGAGGTTATGATGCGACGCTTTCAGGTTACCCATGCTGATGCTGTTGTCGATTGCAACGGAGGCCGTCAGGGCCCCGCCCTCACCGGCTCCGGCGAGTTTGATTTTTCGGGTGAGCCGGAGTGGCTGCTGGCGAAACGCAGCCGGGTCGGTAATGATGGTGTTGCTGACGCCCGTATCCAGAATAAACTGGAGGGTATCCGACTCGTTGATCCGGACGGGAACAATGATCAGGTTGGAATGCAGTTGAAACGGAATCCGCGTCCAGGAGCGGTTTCCGGCGATGAAAAACCCGTATCGATCTTTATCCGGCGTACGGAGGTGATCGTCCCCACGTGCGACCAAACCGGTACTTAGGAGTCCGATGATCAGAACCAGCGTTTTCATAGTAGTTGTTTACAACATTGAAATCTACGTATTTTTTATCCGAATAACACAAAATTTACAAAACAGGTTTACCTGCTGTACGAACGGTATGCATAATCTATAGATGGTCGGGGAAAATTTAGCCGGAGGTGAGCAAGAGCGTTCCGGTGAAAAGACCTAATTTCGCCCGTGGATGGGATTTTTGGCTCGTTTGTCTAATTCTTCCGAACTGATTTTGAACACATTATTAATTTGCCATGCGTAAAAAAATTGTTGCCGGTAACTGGAAAATGAATAAGACAGCCGATGAAGCAACGGCCTTGTTGTCGGAGGTTGTCAACATGATTAAAGACGAAGTGACGAGTGATGTCAGGGTGGTGCTGTGTCCTCCTGCGCTCTACCTGACCACGTCGCGGCAGTACCTCACGGCGGGCGGCAAAATTTCGCTTGGTGCTCAAAACTGTCACGAAAAAGCGTCAGGTGCCTATACGGGCGAAATTTCGGCTCCCATGCTCCAGTCCATCGGTGTCGAGTACGTCATCTTAGGCCATAGCGAACGGCGCCAGTATTTCGGCGAAACCAATGCGCAACTGGCCGAAAAAGTGAACATAGCCCTCGAAAACGGCTTGACGCCTATTTTCTGCTGTGGCGAATCACGTGACCTGCGCGAAAATGGCGATTACGATGCCTTTGTGAAGAATCAGATTACCGAAAGTCTGTTCCATCTCTCGGCTGAGGCCTTTGGCAACGTCGTTATCGCTTATGAACCTATCTGGGCTATCGGCACAGGCCTGACGGCTTCGTCGGCGCAGGCGCAGGATATGCATTTTGAGTTGCGTCGGCATATCGCCGGTCAATACGGCGATACCGTAGCGCAGGATACCAGCATTCTGTATGGTGGCAGCGCCAATGAGAAAAATGCGGCCGAACTATTTGCTCAATCCGACGTAGACGGCGGGCTGATTGGTGGTGCTTCCCTCAAATCGCGCGAGTTCACGATTGTCGTGAAAGCAGTGCAGTAGATCAATTTTGACTGAGTGAATGACAGAATGATAGAGCTAGTGCAATGACAGTGCTGCGCTACCTAGTCACTCATTCTATCATTCACTCAGTCAACATTACCTTATGACAGCCGCTTTCTACATCCAGGCACTTGGCCTGCAACCTCATCCGGAAGGGGGCTACTTCGCCGAGACCTACCGCTCGGCGGAAATGATCCCGCAGTCTGCTATGCCGGAGCGATTTGGTGGGGCGCGTTCGTTTGGAACCGCCATTTACTTCCTGCTCGAAAGCCACAATTGCTCGGCACTGCACCGGATCCAGTCTGACGAGGTCTGGCATTTCTACGCCGGTGGTCCGCTCGAAATTTTTGTTATCGAGGCCGATGGCGCGTTGACCATTATCCGGCTAGGACCCAATCCTGAGCGGGGTGAGGTCTTCCAGGCCGTAGTGCCCGCCGGGTGCTGGTTTGGCTCGAAGCCCGCCGTGGATTCGGCTGCCGTTACTACCACGTTTTGTCTCGTTGGCTGTACCGTTGCACCAGGTTTCGATTTTGCCGACTTCGAACTAGCCGACCGGCATGGGCTCCTGGCCCGGTTTCCGCAGCATCGGGCTTTGATCGAACAGCTTACGTAGGCGGTCAACTTCCAGCGTTACCGGAAGCTTACATTCCCGAACTTTGAGACAACCCGGACCTTGGTGCCCGTGCCACGCCCAATCTTGCCGACATACTGCTTCGTTAGTCGAGCCCCCCGGTTATTCTCCGTTTTATCGTCGGGATTGAGGGTAAAGTGAAACGAAGGGCCGGACGAATAATTAAAATTCCCGTAGCTAACCGTCACATCGAAGTCAGAGTCGGTGTTGCTGTCCATTGGTATCGCTACTGACGAATAGGAGGCCTGGATATCGAGATTATCGGCTGTTTTGGGCATTTGGTCGATTCGGAAACCGCCTGAAAAGCTCAGCTTTATCCGGCCCGACTCCCGCAGTGTGCCAATCGTTGCGCCGGAGTAGTCGATATCGGCCGTGAGCCGGCCTACTTCGCCAATGCGCATTTTCCCGAACTTGTTTACCAGCGTCAGCACATTGACTTTTTCCAGATCGAGTCCGCCGTAAGCAATATCCAGTTTCCCCTGATCGAGCGTACGAATCGTTGCCTGACCGTAGGCAACATCGATGTCGTTTACGCGGTTGGCCAGATCATCCGCGTTGAAATTGCCATACCGGTTATGAACGGTCAGCGGTGCATAGAAAGCCGGAATGCTGGTGTTTCCAAACTTATTGCGGACTGTCAGGGCGTTTTGGCGCGGCATCGATACCGAATAGTCGATGCGAACGTTGTTGCGCTCTTTCCCATTTTTCCAGTTGCCAAGACTCCAGTTCGTCGTACTGCTCTGGCTGAAATTCGTGCGGATAACGATCTGATTGCCGGTTCGTTTCTCGTCGATGTCTACCGCATCCATAAATCGCTGTGCCCGCTCGTCGGAATCGGAGTTGGCAGAGATGGTGATCTGAACCCGAATTTCTTTCTTGTCCCAGATCGCGACTGTCACCTGCCCAAACTGATTATCGACCGTGAGGGCGTCGTTTGCATCTACATCGAACAGTTTAATAATCGTCTTCTTCTTCTCGACACCACCTACGATAATAGGATCTTCGGCCCAGGTCAGCAAGGGCAGCGCACACAGCAATAGGCTATACAGGATTTTCATTGGTCTGTCGGTTGATGCGCTGGATAACACGCAACTGTTCATTAAGCAGATTGATCTGATAGTGCAGATTCTGAATCATGGCCTGAATCAGCACATCCTGATTCGGGTTCTGAGGCAGATCAGCCTTCAGGGACTGATACGATTTTTCGAGCCGGTCCAGATCCGTAGCAAACTCCCGGTATAAGGCGGGGTTGTCTTCGGTCATCTGTTTCAGTTCGGCGCGTTTGTTATCGATCAGCCGGGTGTATTGCACGACCTCCCGGGCATATAATGGGCTGGCTGCTACCACATCGGGCTGGTGCGCTACACCATACTGTTGATTGACATACAGAAAACTGCCCGCCAGTATAAGTACGGCAATAGAAGCGGCTACCCGCCAGTCCAGCGTCTGCCAGAACCACCCCGTCCGGCCGGTTTTTGCGCTGGTGGACTGATCCTGGGGTCGATGAATCTGCTGGAATGGTGATGCATTTG
The DNA here is from genome assembly GCF_014282275.1 of Spirosoma utsteinense. Lineage (GTDB taxonomy): Bacteria > Bacteroidota > Bacteroidia > Cytophagales > Spirosomataceae > Spirosoma > Spirosoma utsteinense. Next base: position 195,113 of record NZ_VFIA01000003.1, on the reverse strand, counting down.
CCGGACCAGTTGACCCATTCAGGCCGGGCGCTGCCTGGTCAGGCTGCTGTTTATCGAGCCCGGCCTCGATCTTTCGCCAAAGGTCATTAAGTGGGTCCTGATCAAAGGCCTCCTGGTTGTCGCGGACGAAGCGTTCTAAATTATCCTTTTTCATTTGTTTTGTTGTTTACGTCAATAAGTCAAGCAGTCGTTTCTTACCCCGCAGATATTGGGTGCGGGATGTTGTTTCGCTTATGTTCAACACGTTACCTATCTCTTCGTGGTCGTAGCCTTCAAACAGGTACAACGAGAGAACCACGCGGTAACCTTCGGGCAACTGGGTCATAGCCCGCCGTACCCGCTCTACTTCCAGTTGGACGCCCTCTTCATCGTACGGCTCAACATCGGCAAAATCAGGCCCGTCTGCCGAATCACCATTTTCTCCTCCAAACTGAACCGAATCCAGATTGACCAGATCCAGCCGTCGGCCGCGCAGGTGGTTGATCGCCCGATTGACCACGATCTGCTTCAGCCAGGCACCAAAGGTGCTTTGTCCCCGGAACGAGCCAATATGGCTGAAGGCATCAATAAACGCTTCCTGCAACACATCTTCAGCTTCGGCTTCATGATTCACGATGCGCAGGCACACGTTATACATTGCCTTCACATACTGCTGATACAGGTCATACTGAGCCCGTCGCTCGCCTTGCTGGCAGCGTTTAACCAGATCACTATGGCGGTCTGGGTACGGTTTAGAGTCCAACAGGTTCAGATCAAAGGTGGTTTAGGTGGCAGTCAGGGGAAAGACAATACCAACGGCTCCAGCGTTGCACCAGGGCGCAAAGATTTTCTGTAACTTACCTAAAGATACACAGTATGTACAAGTAGAAAGCTAGTTTGCTCTTTCTGGTTCATAACGATGGTACCAATTCTTTCTTTGCTCATCAGGTCATCCGTCTGATTGAAGAAGATAATTACGGCGGTATGGAGGGGTGTGTATTCAACAATAAAACCCGCGGCTGGCTTCGGTACCGGAAGTGAGATGGGGTGTGGCTACGGCCTCGTCCTACTCCGAGCTTATGCGCGTAGAGATGGGTGGTATGGTGTGACAGGTTTCGCCCTCTTTCTGCTATACATCGTGATGCCGTTCCCGCCAATTTCCTATCGACCCCGACCAAATTTTTTCCTACTTTTACTTGTTGTAGAAGGATAGAAGCGACGTTGATGATCGATTACTTATCAAGTTTGAATGACCCCCAGCGCGAAGCCGTCATGCACGGCGACGGACCGCTGATGATTATAGCCGGTGCCGGTTCGGGTAAGACCCGCGTACTAACCTACCGCATTGCGCACCTGATTGAAAATGGCGTCGATCCGTTCCGGATTTTGTCGTTGACTTTCACTAACAAGGCCGCTGGTGAAATGCGGAAACGCATCGAGAGCGTTGTGGGCACCGAAGCCCGCAATATCTGGATGGGTACGTTTCACTCCGTGTTTGCCAAGATTCTCCGTATCGAAGCCAAGGCCATTGGCTATACCTCCAATTTCTCAATCTACGACACCGACGACTCCAAGTCGTTGATACGGAGTATTGTGAAGGAAATGGGGCTGGACGATAAGGTTTACCGGGCCAACAGCGTCTTCGGGCGCATATCCGGGGCCAAGAACCGACTCATTGGCCCGGACGATTACATCAATAACGCGGTCATTCAGGCCGATGACGAAGCGGCCCGTATGCCTCATACCGGCCGGATCTATAAGCAGTATGCGTTACGGTGCTTCGCGGCCAATGCCATGGACTTCGATGACCTGCTGTTCAATACGAACGTTCTGTTCCGCGATCACCTGGACATACTGAACAAGTACCAGCACAAGTTTCAGCACGTGATGGTCGATGAGTTTCAGGATACCAACGTATCGCAGTACCTCATCACGCGCAAACTGGCGGCTGTTCATCAGAACATTTGTATCGTGGGCGACGATGCGCAGAGTATCTACGCCTTCCGGGGGGCCAACATCGAAAACATCCTGAACTTCCAGCGCGATTACGGCAAAGAGAATGTCAAAATCGTGAAACTGGAGGAGAACTACCGCTCGACCAATACCATTGTGCAGGCGGCCAACTCGATCATAGCCCGCAACAAAAATCAGCTGGAAAAGCACGTTTACACCTCTAACGAAGATGGGCCGCTGATCGACGTGATCAAGGCCTCGTCGGACAACGAAGAAGGGAGGCTGGTGGCTTCGTCGATTTTCGAGGCCAAGATGAACGAGTCGCTCGTAAATAACGACTTTGCCATTCTGTACCGAACCAACGCGCAGTCACGGGCCTTTGAGGAAGCCCTGCGCAAGGTGAGTATCAAATACCGGATCATTGGCGGGCTTTCGTTCTACCAGCGTAAGGAAATAAAGGACCTGATTGCCTACCTGCGGTTTACCGTAAACCAGCAGGATGAGGAAGCCTTCAAACGCATCATCAACCTGCCTAAACGGGGCATTGGCGATACGACGGTGGCCAAGATCAGCGTGATTGCGGCCGAGAAGGAAGATTCTGTCTGGGAGATCGTTGCCGAGATCAATAAGCACATTACGGGCCGGTCGGCGCTGGCCATCGAAGCGTTTGCCGATCTGATCAAAAGTTTCAAACTGCTGCTCGATAAAAAAGACGCGTTTGAGGTGGCCTCCCACATTGCCAAATCATCGGGCCTGCTCAAAGAATTGTATGACGATAAAACCGTTGAAGGGCTGGCCCGGTACGAAAACGTACAGGAGTTGCTGAACGCCATCAAGGAATTTGTCGATAGCCCCGACAACGAAGAAAAGAGCCTGGGCGCGTTCCTGCAGTCGGTATCGCTGCTGACTACGGCCGACGAAAAAGAAGACGACGGCGACAACGACCGTGTGACGCTGATGACGATCCATGCCGCCAAAGGCCTGGAGTTTAAGCATGTCAACATCGTTGGGCTGGAAGAAGACCTGTTTCCGAGCCAGATGATGCTCGAAAGCCGTAACGATCTGGAAGAAGAAAGACGGTTGTTCTACGTAGCCATCACCCGTGCCGAGAAACGCCTGACGGTTTCCTACGCCGAAACGCGGTACCATTACGGCCGTCTGAAAATGTGCGAGCCGAGCCGGTTCCTGATGGAAATAGACCAGAAGTACCTGACGGCATCGAAACACCGGGCTGCCCCCAACCGGATGGACTTTGAGCGGCCGGAGCGGGATCGGAGCGAGACCACGTCAACGGGTTCTACGGCCTTTGTCCGGTCGCTGGCCCAGAAAACGGGTCGGTCGCAGGCTCCGCAGCCACTGGTTTCGCACACACCCTCCGCCGACTTTGCGCCGACCAGCACCGCCGAACTGGCCGCCGGGCAGCGCGTTGAACACGCCAAGTTTGGTTTTGGCACCGTGAAGGCTGTCGACGTGAACGGTACGGAACGAAAAGCTACCATCGTATTCGAAAAAGCGGGCGAGAAGGTGCTGTTGCTCAGCTTCGCCAAGTTGCGCGTGGTTGTCTAAACCAGGATGTGTAAGATTTAATTGATGTTCATGACCCTATGACAACCTTACAATACCGTCTGATTCTAACACCTGAGCCTGAAGGCGGCTACACGGTCAAAGTGCCGGCTATTCGGGGGTGCATTACATATGGTGAAACAATTGAAGAAGCGATAGCCATGGCAAAAGATGCTATTGAGGGCTGTTTAGAGGTATTGAAAGAGGAGGGAGAACCAATTCCCCCAGACGATAGCCAGACGCTAGAGTATTCCTTAACGATGACGACTGAGTTGGTATGAACCTGTCACCAAAACGGTTGGTCCAACTTTTGGAGCAAAATGGTTTTTACCTAAAACGTATGGGAAAGAGCAGTCATCATATTACTACAATTCTGACTCGAAAATCACGGTTCCTGTTCCTATCCACACGAAGGATATGAAAAAAGGTACGTTTCTGGGCATACTAAAAGATGCAGGTATCGACACGTCAAATCTGGACTAATAATTGATTGAAGCGGTAAGACAAACACCTGGAAAATACAAAACGGCTCTCCTTCGTTCTTTCAGAGAGTATCTCACTATCCCGCGTCCTCAATGAATGCCAATGGTGCCATAACCGCCAGCTTGCTTTTGCTGCTTGCTTCGTTTGCTGCAAATAGCCAGCCAGGTAAAGACTCAACCGAATCGGGAGGAGGTAGAATAGAGAACCTTGGTAATCAGGTTAACTCAGAATACAACGAGATCAACCCCATGATTTCGCCCGATGGGCGTACGTTGTATTTTGCCCGGATAAGCCACCCTAACAATACCCACGGCGATAAGGGAAGCCAGGATATCTGGTACTCCGACTTCGACGAGGGCGGCAAACGGTGGGGGCCCGCCCGGCGCATGGGTTTCCCGCTCAACAAAGACGAATACAACTGTGCATACAGCATTACGCCTGATGGGCAAACAATGCTGGTGAAAGGCTCCTATAGCAACGGGAACTACGAAACGCGCGGGTTTTCGATCAGCAAGAAGACCGCCAACGGCTGGTCGCCCCCCCAGAAGATGGATATCCCGGGCTACGTCAGCATGAGCAAGGGCCAGTTCGACTGCGGGTTCATGTCGGCCGATGGTAAGGTGCTGCTGATGGCCTTCAGCGAGAAGAAAAACAGCAAAGAAGACGATATCTACGTGAGCTTCCGGCAGAAAGACGGGTCGTGGAGCAAACCTATGGATTTGGGTATCGAGGTAAATACGAAATTTACCGAAACGACGCCTTTCCTGGCCCCCGATGGCGCAACGCTTTATTTCTCCAGCAACCGCGATGGTGGGGTGGGCAGCAACGACATCTACGTCTGTAAGCGGGTCGACAAAACCTGGAAACACTGGTCGAAACCCGTTAATCTGGGACCAACCGTGAACACCGACGGCTATGATGCCTACTACACCTTATCGGCATCGGGCGATTATGCCTATCTGACAACATTCAAAAATACGCTGGGCAAAGGGGATATTGTTCGGGTTAAACTTACCGACGATCGTCCAGCCGACCAGCCGGGTAAAGTGGGTGGGAGCGGAGACGTGGCCAACAATCCCACTACCCGGCCCGATCCGGTTGCGCTCATCAGCGGCCGGGTTATCGATCAGACGACCGGCAAGCCCATAGAAGCTAAAATCATTTACCAGACGTTGCCCGACGGCGCTGAAGCGGGCGAGGCCACGTCAGATCCGATCACGGGCGAGTATAAGATCGTGTTGCCTTACGGCCAGAAGTATTCGATGCGGGCGATTGCCAAAGACTTTATTGCTGAAGGCGACAACGTCGATCTGACCCAGACCAAAGGCTTTCAGGAAATAAAAGGAAAAGAACTCAAACTGGTGCCTATCGAAGTAGGGCGGTCGATCCGGTTGAACAATATTTTCTTCGATACGGGTAAGTCAGAGCTTCGTCCCGAGTCCGGCCCCGAACTCGACCGGCTGGTGGTCACCTTCAACGAGTCGCCCAAGATGACCATCGAGGTCCGCGGGCACACGGATAATACCGGCTCTAATGAGATCAACGCTAAACTTTCGCAGGACCGGGCTGATGCAGTGCGGGAGTATTTTGTTAGCAAAGGGATTGAACCTGACCGTGTGGCCAGCAAAGGCTTTGGCGAAACCAAACCCGTATCCACCAACGACACCGATGAAGGACGCCAGCAGAACCGTCGGGTAGAATTCGTCATTCTCAAGAAGTAACAGCAGGCACCTGCCGGCGTACACTTAGTCGAGCCCCGGTCGCTGGAAGGCCCGTGCCTGCGGAAACAGCACATCCATTTCCCGGCTCATCCGGCTTAGCATGGCCATCAGGTCGAGCAGGTCGTCGGCTTTTTCGGGGAAATGATGAAGTATCGTTTCCCAGGCCCGCAATGACTGGTCGATACTGACCAGCACGAGCTTTGCTTTCCCCAGGTAGTATACCGCGAAATAAGGGTCGTTGGTAGGTTCGGTCAGGGAGCGGAGCGCTGCCTGAGTTTTTACCGGGATGAGCGTTCGGTACCAGCGAATCATCTCCCAGGCGTCTTTCAGGGCATATAGTATGGGCATGACCTCCAATTCGGTACGAAGGCCTAACCGTACTTCCAGCAGCTGTTGCCGCCCGGCTCTTCCCAGCAGCTGTTTTTCGGCCTTGAGCCACAAGCCTGTTTGTTTCAGATACTCATTAGCCAGTATAAGGACCGGGTCTGGCTGAGGCTGGCTGCTACGCACTGGTATTTCTTCGAGCAACTGCGCCTGTGCGTTGTCTGGTGCCTGAGCACCCGTTGGTTCCTGCGACTGAGCCAACCGGTCGATGTATTGTTTGGTCAGGTTTAGTGCGGCCGTGAGTTGTTGGGCCATGTTGTCTCCGTTAGCAGCCGGGGCTATCAAACCCGCTTCCAACTGAATTTGAAAGCTATTGCATCGGCTGGTAAACAAACATCGTTCGCACCAGCTATCGCAGTACGTGTAAATATTGGGAATCAGTCCATTTTGCTCATTCATCGGAAAATGTTCGATCTGTATTAATTTTATTTGGTGAATATACGAAAAGGCAAAATAAATTGTTAGTATAGTTAAGATTTTTATTCATTGGTATACGTAGTGTTCATAAAGACGAAGGCTCCTGCATTCGTTCTCCGAATTTGGCGAAACTCCTTTGGCAAACTGCTGCAACCGTTAATACATCTCTGATTGACAGAGGTTACTGGAGTGAATACATTTATGTGAAATTTAACCTGTCTTCACCTATGAGGAACATCGCCTTTATTATTTGTCTGGGCTTTATGTCATTTACCACACTAGCCCAAACCCAGCCACCGGTTACGGCGTCGTCTACTGCCCCACTGGATTCGCTTACCAAACTGGCCCAGCAGTTTATCAATAATAACCAGGCCGATTCGCTCTACGCACTGATGGGCGATGCATTCAAACAGCAGGTCTCGCGAACGAAATTGCAGGAAGTGATGGGGCAGCTGACCGGCCAGTTAGGTAAGTGGACAACTACCGAATCGCGCGGGGTTCAGGATGGGATTGCCCGCTATAAGGCAACATTTGCCATTGCTCCGCTCGATTTTTATATTAGTCAGAACAAGCAAGGGAAAGTTGAAACGTTCTTATTCAAACCACTGGAATAGCAGTGAGCCAAAATTCAGGTATCGATTCCAAACTAATTTGAAGGGCTGTAACTTATCTGGCTAACATTCTAGACCATTATGCATCTTAACGCCGGGTGTGAACTGCTGTTCGAAGCCCAAGGACCTACTCCGCTCATCCTGATGTTACGTCCCCGTTCCGGGGCAGGGCAGTGGATTATTCGCGAAGAATACCAAATTACACCTGCCGTCAACGTTACCGAGTTCACTGATATGTACGGTAACCTTTGCCAGCGGGTGGTTGCGCCGGAAGGGCCGTTCTCCATTCATTTTTCGGCTACCGTTCAAACCGCCGATTTCATCGACGTATCACCGGGCGCACCTTATACACCCGTCGAGGATTTGCCCGATGACGTACTGCATTATACGCTACCCAGCCGGTACTGTCAGTCTGACCAATTGGGAAATTTGGCCGCTCAGATTACCGAAAACACCGAGCCCGGTTATAACCAGGCCGAAGCCATTCGGAAGTGGATTAATGAAAATGTTCGGTATGAATACGGAACGAGTGATGCCAGTACTTCTGCCGTAGAAACAGCCGATAAGCGGGTGGGCGTCTGCCGTGACTTTACGCACCTGGGTATATCGCTTTGCCGGGCACTTAATATTCCGGCCCGGATGGTCGTTGGCTATCTTTACCAACTCAATCCCATGGATTTGCATGCCTGGTTCGAGGCTTATGTAGATGGCCGCTGGTTTACCTTTGACGCCACGCAGCAGCAGGCGCGCGGTAACCGGATTACAGTGGCCTACGGACGCGACGCGGCCGATGTTGCTTTTACAACTCAGTTTGGGCCAATGACGCTCAACGAAATGAAGGTCTGGGTAGATACGGTTGGCCCGGACGAAGGAGAAAACGCGATGACCGACGCTGAAAAAAACTCGGAAGACGTACCAACCCTCGTCAATTCTATAGGGTCTAATGATCAAACTGAATAGGACTATGCATCCACGACTTCTTCTACTCGCCTTGCTGGCTGCCACCACGGCTTGCCAGCGCGAGGCTGACATTCAACCCAGTGCCCAAACGCTGGCAGGTGAAGTCGCTGGTACCTACCAGACCAACGCCTATCTCGACCCATCCAGCGTCGCGCTGTCGGCCAGCCAAATGCCCTATGCGGAGTTGACAACGGAGTCTGATAGCACCGTTACGTTGGTATACACGAAATTATATCCGGTTAAAAGCAGCGAGCGTATTTCAAACGTTGTCCTGAACCGGCAGGCCGACGCTATTCAATTGCGCGTGGCCGATTCCAGTATCGGCACGCTGCAAACCGACCGTATCTTTACGAACAATGGTATGGAGAAGCAGGGTAAGCTACTCCGGGTTTCGGTTCAGAGTGATCCAAAACGGTCTTTGTACTTCGCTGGGTTTAAGTAACAGACCTGGCTGCTATACATAAAAAAAGCGCGACACCGTTGGGTATCGCGCTTTTTCTGTTGGATCTTATCTGGCTTACCGGATGGCAAACTCACCCGCACCGATGCGGAAGCCTTCTGCATACAGTTCAACCGTATACTTGCCGGGCTTGTAAGGAATACCACGGGTATAAAGCAGTTCTACATTCTGGCCGTTGCTGGTGTAGTTGACCGTTTGCTTGGTGGTGTAAATGGTTTCGTTACCATCTACGCTGAACGTTCCTGAACCGTTTGCCATATCCGAGACAACTGCTCCCTGTGGGTCCAACACCCGGACATATACGTCCTTCGGCTCTTCACGCGTCAGCGGATTGTCCAGCAGGGTATAAACCAGTTTGATTTTATCGAGCCGCTTTGCTTTGTAAGCATCGTCTTCTTTTACTTTACCTTTTGCGTTGACCGCAAATACTTTCACGTTCTGTGCTTTCAGCGCAGCAGCCCGCGTCACTTTGGTGCTTAGTTCCTGATTTTGTGTGACGACCGTCGTTACCGAATCAGTCAGCTTCTGGCGTTCCGTTTTCAGGCCGGTGTTTTCCTCGTCCAGCACTTTGACGTTCGTCGCCAGTGTTACGTTTTCGCGCTGAAGATTGGCGATAAGCGTATCTTTTTCCACCAGGAACGCTTCATATTGCTTAATCTTGGCGTCATAACGGGCCAGCGAAATGCGGCTGCCTTTACGAAGCGACGCTTTGTCGTTCTCCAGCTGCACTTTCATTTTTTCCAGTTCCGTAACGTCACCACCCAACTTCTGTACCTCGGCGATTTTGGCGTCCAGAGCCGTCGAAATCGAATCCAGTTTAACGCGGGTTGTCGAGAGTTCTTCAACGCGCTCAGAGATAGTTACCTCCTGATTCTCTGAAACTTTCTTTTGATCGAAATACAGATAACTCGATACACCTGCCAAACCAGTCATGATAATCAGAGCAGCTAACAGGGCACCGTTGGTCTTGGGTTTTTGTGGATTATTCTCCATAACAAATTTTCAGTTTAACGATTGAACATGCACTTTCTACTTGTGTAGAGGTTGTCACATCTGAATGGTTCAGGACAAGAGTATAGTTTGGCTATAGGGTCTGTGTATTTAGCGATAAACGCAGTACTGTAACGTACTACATACAGGCCGTATTGTTTGACGGAACGGGTAGATTTCGGACAAAGTTCAAAAACAAAGTCCTGACAAACAAGTCGATCAACCATATAGTCAATATATATGCTGAGTAAAACCCGGCTGTATTTCTGCCACGACCCACTTGTGGAATTAATTAACAACGAGCCATTTACTGCGTTTATGTAAGAAATAAATGTATTTATGCCCGAACTGCCCGAAGTCGAAATTCGCCGTCAATACCTGGAAACCTCGTCGCTGTTTCAAACTATTCAACACATAGAAGTAGACGATAAAAAATTACTGACAACGGATTACAGCACCCTGATCAATGCCCTCGAAGGGCGTCAGTTCGTGAGCACTCGCCGGGTAGGAAAGAACCTGTTCATCCTAACCGACGATCCTGCCGTGATCGTTAGAATGCATTTTGGTATGACCGGCGATCTGGAATATTACCACGCTTCGCTCAACCGGCCCCGCTTTGCCAGGATCGTGTTTGAGTTTGCTACAGGGTATAATCTCGGCTTCTTATGTCCCCGAAAATTTGAGCGGGTTGGTCTGGTCAGTGATATCGATGCGTATTTGCTGGAGAAAAAAATCGGTCAGGATGGCCTGGATATAACGCGTGATACCCTGGCTGATCGGGTCCGCCGTAAGAAAGCCCTCATCAAACCGGTTCTGCTCGACCAGCATGTCGTAGCCGGCCTGGGTAACTGGATCGTGGATGAAGTTCTGTTTCAGGCGTACGTACATCCTGAACAGCGTGCCGATACGCTCACCGATGGTCAGATGACTCAACTGCACCAGGCGATACAGCTGGTCCTCGAAACGGCCATTCGTTATGAGGCTACCTACCGCGATTTTCCCAATAATTTCCTGATTCATGTTCGTGAGTGGGATGATTCGCCTTACGACGATGTGGAAGCACACAACTATTGTCCCCGTTGTCGGACGCGTATCGAGCGCGCAACGGTAGGCGGTCGTACAACATTTTTCTGTCCGAAAGAACAGGTGATAAACGCGTAACCTGAAGATGGTGCAGGTGGTGAACTTGTCAGACTAATTACCGGTTATTGTATTAAATGTAGATACATGTAATAAGAACGATGCAACGTACAATCGCAGCTATTCGCACAGCCTCGCCAAACAGTGTTGGCGATGGGTTTATTGGGTTAAATGCGTTTCATCCACAGGGATCGAGGCCTTTTAATCCGTTTCTATTACTCGACCATCACGGACCGATGCAGGTTCAGCCGTCAGACCAGCCTAAAGGTGTTGATGAGCATCCACACCGGGGCTTTGAAACGGTTACAGTCGTTTATGAAGGTGCGCTGGAACACCGCGACTCGGCGGGCAACCGGGGCAAATTGTTTGCGGGCGATGTACAGTGGATGACAGCCGCATCGGGTATCATTCACGAAGAAAAACACGAGCAGGAGTTTTCCCGCCGGGGCGGCCAACTGGATTTTGTACAGCTATGGGTCAACCTGCCTGCCAAAGACAAGATGAGTCCACCCCGCTATCAGGATATAAGTTCGTCCCGTATTCCCACCGGCACTTTGCCCGGAGGTGGCCAGTTACGCGTTATAGCGGGTGAACTGAACGGCCTGCAAGGCCCGGCACATACGTTCAGTCCGGTTGTCGTGGCCGATCTGACGCTGGCTGGTGGACAAACAGAAACACTTGCCGTTCCCCTCGATTTTTCATTGATGGTTTACGTCCTGAGTGGTTCGTCGACTATTAATGGTGAACCTCTCCTGCGCGGGCAGATTGCGCTGACCAATTCCGACGGCGAAACGATCGCGGTAGGGGCATCGGACGATACCAGAGTGCTTATCCTGGCCGGAGCGCCAATCAACGAGCCGTTGGCCGTTTACGGTCCCTTTGTGATGAATACCCGGGAGGAAATCCTAGCCGCTTTCGACGATTTTCAAAATGGGCGCATGGGCGTGCTGAAGTAAAAAATGGAATTTGAGTGCGCGCGGTAGGGGCATTACCGGCACCCGAACACAATTGGCTACAGATCTTTGATGTTGCCAAATCCGATTACATCCCGGTAAGCAGGGTTGTCGCGCAGTTCGGTAGCGCGCAGAAGTTTGTCGGCACCAAACTTCGTCTTCATACTGTACAATGTTTTCCGGAGCTTGTCTTTCCGGGAGTTGTCGTCGAACAGGCTCAACGGCAGGGCTTCGGCGGGAATGAAACGGAAAACAGCTACACACATGCTTCTCAGGTGTTCGTTGAGCACCGGTTCGCACTGGTGCGCTTGCTGAAAGGTAAGCAGCCGCTGGCTGATGATCTCGTATAGTTCGGGACCGTCCTGCTTCGGATCAGAGAAGCGCACTTCGTAGTTATACGTCTTCCCGCTTTGATAGCGGCAGGAAAACGAAAGTTCCTGACAAAATACCTGCTGCCGGACCATGCGCCGTTCAAGCGTCAGGCAAAGGGACAACAGGAGTTCATCCAGCCGTTCGGGTGTGCTGCGCTGCCCAGCCGATACCGTTCGCATAGCCGACATGCTTTTGTAGGTGTCGTTGGTGTCCAGATCTACTTCGCCCTTAAAATTTAGTCGCAAGTGCCAATGCCAGCCAACGATACTTTTACAAACGGCTTTCAGGTGATCGGGGGTGGCATAACGCAGGGCCAGGGGCGTATGGATACCGCCATCCTGTAGCCGTGCGGCCATGCCCTGGCCAATACCCGGCAAATCGGTCAGGCGTAGAGAGCCTAACACCGCGTCGATCGTTTCGGGAGTAATAATGGTGAGTCCATCAGGCTTTTGAATGTCTGACGCCAGTTTCGCCAGAAAAACATTGGGTGCAATGCCGATGGAACACCGGAGGTAGTCGCCCACTTCCTGCCGGATCGCCTGCTTTATGTCGTTCGCCACTTTGCTCATGTCTTTATAAGCCAGTTGATAATTGGTCAGATCGACAACGGCTTCATCGATGCTTTTAGGGACAACATCGTCGGAGAATTTTTTGAGCACGTCTATGATTTTGACGTGATATTCGCGGTAGCGGCTGGGGTGTGTCTCTATGGGGATCAGATCGGGACAAATGACCATAGCTTCGTCCAGCCGCATACCTGTTTTAACGCCCTGCTTTTTCGCTTCAACTGAGGGCGCAATGATACAACCCTGCCTGCCGGTATAGACGCACACGCCCACCGGCCGCCCCCGCAACCAGAAATTAACCTGTTGCTCACAGGAGGCAAAGAAGCTATTCATATCAACGAATAACACGGTGGGATGAACATGTTCGACAAGTCGGTTCCGATCCATCAATTGTTAAATAAGAAAGTAACAAAAGTCATATCTATTCGTCTGTAATAGTAGTATGTTTGCGTAATACAAGCGCAATATATTTTACTTGTATTATAATGTCTATTATCTGTACGATAATAATGGAAAAATGTTTGAACAAAATTGACGGAACCGTGAGCATTCAAAGTCGGCTAAAACAGGTTTTCGATGCCTTGGGCATCACAATCTATCAGATTGCCAAGGAGTTGGGCGAAAATCCGTCAAAGTTTTATAACATATTGAATGGCCGGGCAAAACCGTCATACGATACGATTATGAGTTTGCTGGCCTGCTACCCACAAATCAGTGCCGACTACCTGATTCGGGGTATTCTGCCCGTGTTGAACTCGCCCGAGGCCAATGCAGTGATGAGTAATTCAGACGAGGATACGATGGAGGTACCGTTTGTCCCGGTGCGTTTCTATGCCACCTTTGTCGAAAGCTACGCCGATGGCATTGGTACGACGGATGCCGAAATGTTCCGGGTACGGAAACCTGTTACCAAAGGCCATAAACATGCCGTTGTGCTGGAGATTTCGGGTAATAGTATGAGCCCTCAACTAGCCCATGGTGCCAAGGTGCTGGCCGTACCCATCAACCAGAGCGATTGGGAATATCAGTCGGGGGGCGTTTTTGCGGTTATGTACCGGGATTATTTCGTGGTCAAGCGCATTCGGGACAATGAGCTGATCACCCGCAGATACCTTACGCTTCACTCCGACAATCCCAATGGCGGCAACGTAACCGTGCCCCTACAGGATATTCGGGGTCTGTGGAAAATTGTAACGATCGTTGAAGCCCCGGTGGAATAAACCGTTTCCAGGCACTAGTAATAAGAAGGCTCCCGCCAACCCCTTAGTGGATTGGCTGGAGCTTTTTCTGTTCTGCACCCTCGTCGCGCACCACTTCCTTCTGGTGGGCCCACATTGCCTGGAAAAGCGTACTATTCTGACGCAGCTGCGTGAAACTACCTTCGTCAACGACCTCCCCCTCCCGGAGAATATAGATATAGTCGAACATAGGAAGCAGATGTAGCCGGTGAAGGGTCGAAACCACCGCTTTGTCGCCGAAGGCGCGTAATAACTTGTGATAGATATCGAACTCCGTTTTGGGGTCTACGCTGCTCGTAGGTTCATCCAGCAGGACAACGTGGCTGGTTTGAGCTGCCAGCACCCCCCGCGCCAGGGCTAAGCGTTGCCGCTGACCACCCGACAGATTCAGTCCTTTCTCCTGTATGCTGGTGTCCAGCCCGTCGGGCATGTGATTGACTAACTCGGCAAAATGAGTCGTCCGACAAGCCTGCATCACTTCGTCATCGGTAAAGGGAAGCCCAAGGGTTATATTATAGCCAACTGTATTCTCGAAAATTTCCGGTTCCTGCGGGAATAACATTACCGTGTTGGCCAACGCATTCAGGCTGGAGCCAGGCTGACCGTCGACCTGAATGGAAAATCCCGGCTCAGGGGTATACAGTCCCCGCAGTAAGGTCAGGAGCGTACTCTTGCCGGAGCCGCTTTCGCCAATGAACGCCACTCGTTTGCCCCGACTCAGTGTAATGTTCACGTTGCGCAGGATCGCTTTGCGTGGTTGGTCCGTATCTGTGGGATTGTATGAAAAATTCAGATTCGACAACGTAATGGTTTGCCATGTATCAGGCAGGGTTGTGTTGGAGTCAGGCTGTTCATAGCGGGTATATGCCTGCCCAATGCTCCGTGCTGTCTGAACATCGGTATTGAACTGAACAATCTGGGTGTACTGCAACGCAATGTCGTTGAAGACACTCGTAAACTGGTTCACATAACCAAGCAAGGTTACCAGGCCACCGATGTAAAAGACTGTACCGGGCAGGCTATGCTGGTACACATAACCCGTGGCAATAATCACATAGATCAGGGCTACAAGCATACTGGCTACAAACCATTTCCATTCGTTGATGCGTACCTGCCGCATAAAAGGCGGAAAAATAGCCGTTATGGTTTCTCCAAAGCGAGCCTCTATCCGTTTCTCCAGCCGGAGCGCAATGACCGTGCTGATGTTGGACAAGCTATCGAACAGAGTCGAAGAGGCTATGTGCTCGTGCTCATTCGTTTCTTCCAGCGCCTTGACAAACGGCCGGTCGAAGCGCAGGATCACATAAACTGTCAGGACGCCCAGGGCAACGCCGATCAGGCCGAAAGTGGGGGAGAAGTAAAGCATTGCCCCAAATGAAAAGACGAATTTGGAGAGCGCATGCAGGTACACAAAGCCGTTCTGAAAAAACGATTTGAGGGCGTTATACGCTTTGTTGATCCGGTTGATTGTTGAGCCGCTATGGTGATCCTTATGCCAGCTAACGGGTAGGTGAAGCGTCTGGTGATACAGTTCATCGAGGTAGTTACGGCTAAGTATAAACGCAAGCCGCCGTTCCATGACGCGGGCGGGGCCATGAAAGGCCCATTCCAGCACTTTCAAACCCACAAACCCGCCGGCAAACCAACCGGCGGTATCCAATGCTACGGTGCCTTTTCGCTGGATAGACTCGATAAACCACCCGAAGAGGAGCGGGTGCATGGCCGTAACGATGTTGGCCAGCATGAACAGGACATAAATAAGCACATACTGCCGTTTGTCCTGTTGGGCGTACTGCCAGGCCGTGCGGAGCAGGGCGAGGTATGGATTTTGCATGATTGTAAGTTACGGTAAGGTACGATAAGGACCTTTGAAGCAAATCTGGCCAATTATTTTGATAGGTTGATAACCGGCAGATCAATAAACCAAGTATGTAGATAGATTTAATGAGATTTTTAAGTTAATGTATAAATCTCTCGCTCTCATTTGTTTTATGGCTGGCTTTCAGTAATTTTGCGACCTGATTCCCGAGAGGGGACATCTGCCGAACTATCCGGCCCCTTTCCACTGTTTTAGATTTACATAACTTTCAGTATAACAAGCTAATGGCTCGCGATTTATTATTGACGAGAAACATCGGTATCGCTGCCCACATCGACGCGGGCAAAACGACCACTACCGAACGTATTCTCTATTACGCCGGGGTAAGTCACAAGATCGGTGAGGTCCACGATGGAGCTGCCACAATGGACTGGATGGAACAGGAGCAGGAGCGGGGGATTACGATCACCTCAGCTGCTACAACCGTCGACTGGACTTACCGCGACCAGAAGTACCATATTAACATCATCGATACACCAGGTCACGTTGACTTCACCGTTGAAGTAAACCGTTCGCTGCGCGTTCTTGACGGTCTGGTATTCCTGTTCAGTGCCGTTGACGGCGTAGAGCCACAGTCGGAGACGAACTGGCGCCTGGCCAATAACTATAACGTAGCTCGTTTAGGCTTCGTTAATAAAATGGACCGCTCTGGTGCCGATTTTCTGAACGTGTGTAAGCAGGTGAAGGAAATGCTGGGTAGCTACGCTGTTCCGCTTCAGCTGCCAATTGGCGAAGAAGATAACTTCAAAGGCGTCGTTGACCTCGTTAACTTCCGGGGGATTATCTGGAACGAGACGGACAAGGGGATGACCTTTACCGAAATTCCTATTCCGGCCGATATGCTGGACGAGGCAACGGAGTGGCGCGAAAAACTTCTTGAAGCAGTAGCCGAATTCGACGACTCGCTGATGGAAAAATATTTCGATGACCCGTCTTCGATCTCGGAAGATGAAATTCTGGCGGCTCTTCGCAAAGCTACCATCAGCATGAAAATTGTGCCGATGCTTTGTGGTTCGTCGTTCAAAAATAAAGGTGTGCAAACCATGCTCGACTATGTGATGGCGCTGTTGCCGTCACCAATGGACAAAGAGAGCATTTTTGGCACGAACCCTGACACGGGCGAAGAAATTTCGCGTAAACCATCTACCAGCGAACCATTTGCTGGTCTGGCGTTCAAAATTGCTACTGACCCTTATGTTGGTCGCCTTTGCTTCGTACGTTCTTACTCGGGCGTTCTAGAGTCAGGCTCTTACATACTCAACAACCGGTCGGGCAACAAAGAGCGGATTTCGCGGATTTTCCAGATGCACGCCAACAAGCAAAACCAGATCGATCGTCTGGAGGCTGGTGACATCGGTGCTGTAGTTGGGTTTAAAGACATCAAAACCGGCGATACGCTGTCGGATGAGAAGCACCCGATCATTCTGGAATCGATGGTATTCCCGGAGCCTGTTATCGGTTATGCAATCGAACCAAAGAAATCGGCCGATCAGGACAACTTCTCGAAAGCAATTGGTAAACTGATCGAAGAAGACCCAACCCTTAAAGTTGAGTCGAACGAAGAAACCGGCCAGACCATTATCCGTGGTATGGGCGAGCTTCACCTGGAGATCATTATCGACCGGATGCGTCGGGAGTTTAAAGTAGAGGTGAATCAGGGTGCGCCACAGGTGGCTTACAAAGAGAAACTGACCAAGAACGTCGAGCACCGCGAGGTTTACAAAAAGCAAACGGGTGGTCGCGGTAAGTTTGCCGACATCGTGTTTGAACTCGGACCACGTGACGAAGACGAAGCTGGCATTATTCAGCCCGGCCTCGAGTTTGTAAATGGCATTGTTGGTGGGGTAATTCCCCGCGAATTTATTCCGGCCATTGAAAAAGGCTTCAACGAATCGCTGAAAAATGGTCCGCTGGCTGGCTTCCCCTTACAGGGCATGAAAGTGCGGCTGGTTCATGGTTCGTACCACGACGTTGACTCCGACTCGCTCTCGTTCGAAATGGCGGCTCGTTTGGGCTTCCGCGATGCGGCCCGCCAGGCTGGTCCGAAACTGCTTGAACCAATCATGGCCGTTGAAGTATTGACGCCAGAAGAGTATACAGGCCCAATTACGGGTGACCTGAACCGTCGCCGGGGTGTAATGAAAGGCATGGATACCAAATCCGGATCGCAGGTGATCAAGGCCGATGTTCCTCTGTCGGAGTTGTTTGGCTACGTTACCGATCTGCGTACGATGTCGTCGGGCCGGGCTACGGCTAACCTGACGTTTGCGCACTACGAAATAGTGCCGAACAACATTGCGGAAGGCGTCGTTGCTAAAGAAAAAGGTACTGTGAAGGCGTAAGCCTCTAATCCCATTGGGCAGTGAGTTATATCGACTCGCTGCCCATTTTTTGTGTCGCTGGAGTAAATGGTTCTTTCGGCAGGCATTTTCACATAACGAACCACAACACAATGAGCCAAAAAATTCGCATCAAGCTGAAATCGTTCGACCACATGCTGGTTGACAAGTCGGCCGAGAAAATTGTCAAAGCCGTCAAATCGACGGGTGCCATCGTCAGCGGTCCAATCCCCCTGCCGACCGACAAAGAGATCTACACCGTCCTGCGGTCGCCCCACGTGAACAAGAAAGCGCGGGAGCAATTTCAGCTTTGTACCTACAAGCGGTTAGTCGACATCTATAGCAGCAGTGCTAAAACGGTTGATGCCCTGATGAAACTCGAGTTACCGAGTGGTGTCGATGTAGAGATCAAAGTCTAACGGCTCGAACAGGCAAAGGCATTAAAAGCCGCAAAAGGGAGACATATCTGTTTCGCTTTTGCGGCTTTTGCTGTACGGGTTCAGGTCGGTTTGTAACACGCCGACGGCCTGGGAAAGCTAACGACACAGGCTGGTTTAACTAGTGAAATAAACTCGGTCTCTGTTGGCATTTATCTGAATTTTACGGACGGGCTTCCCGTTTTCTTCGTATATTAGTAAAACACGGCGAACGGCCGTACTGAAGAGACTTTCCCCGCTATGTTAAACGTAATTCAGCTACTACCCGACTCGATTGCCAACCAGATTGCCGCCGGTGAGGTAGTGCAGCGGCCAGCGTCAGTTGTGAAGGAGCTGCTGGAGAACTCGGTCGATGCAAAAGCGAAATCCATACAGGTTATTATTCGGGAAGCAGGTCGTAATCTGATTCAGATCGTTGACGATGGAGCGGGTATGACCGAGACCGACGCCCGCATGAGCTTTGAACGGCATGCCACGTCCAAAATTCGTACGTCAGATGATTTGTTCCGTATCCGGACAATGGGTTTCCGGGGGGAGGCATTGGCGTCTATTGCGGCTGTGGCCCAGATTGAGATGCGTACCCGTCGGGCCGAAGAAGAACTCGGAACACTTATTCGTATCGAGGGGTCTGATATAAAAGCGCAGGAGTCGATCTCATGCCTACCCGGCACGAACCTGCTTATCAAAAATCTATTTTTCAATGTGCCCGCCCGCCGTAACTTCCTGAAATCAAATTCGGTGGAGATGCGGCATATCCTGGACGAATTTCAGCGGGTTGCCCTGGCCAATCCAGAGGTGGCCTTTTCGCTGTTTCACAACGATCAGGAAATATATAACCTGCCCGCCGGAAAGCTTAGCCGTCGCATCATCGACATGTTCGGCAAGAACTACCGCGAACAGCTGAACCACTGCGACGAACAGACGCCTTATGTAACGGTACATGGCTATATCGGCAAGCCAGAATCAGCCAAAAAGGCCCGCAACGAGCAGTTCTTTTTCGTCAACAACCGGTTTGTCAAGCATAACTACCTGCACCATGCCGTCGTGGGTGCTTATGAGGGAACCCTGCCCGAGGGAAGTCATCCGTTTTATGTGCTGTTTATCGAGATCGATCCGTCCCACATCGACATCAATATTCACCCCACTAAAACCGAGATCAAATTCGACGACGAACGCTCGGTTTATGCTATTATGATGGCCGCTGTTCGCAAAGCCGTAGGGGTTTATAACCTGTCGCCCTCGCTCGATTTCGAATCAGATGTCAATTTTCTGTCGGGGGGGCGGGGTAACAGCACCAGTAAGCCCACGGGGGGCGATAACCGTCCTGATGCCAAACCGATAACGGCTGCCTGGGCAACAGGTGGATCGGCGGGAACTACGGCCCCAGTGCCGACCAAAGAACGGCTGCCCTCCCGAACTGACTCCCTGGATGGGGCTGCCGGAAAAAGCTTCGACCTACCAAAACGACCTTCGGTCAATAACTGGCAGGCTCTGTTCGAAGGGGTTGCCGACACGGAGCGTCCTGCGCCGACGACAGATCGGCAGGAGGAAGGTGGCGATTGGCTCGGCCCCGCCCGAACGCCCCCGCCCTCATCTGCTTCCTTGCCACCCGAAAGTGAATCGGTTACACTGGGTAGCCGGGTCAATGAATGGAAAGAAGTCGTTGAAACGGCAGAGACGCTTACGCAGGCTGTTATCGATGAGGACAGTATCGTGCAGGTGCAGAACCGGTATTTGATTGCCCCCGTGAAGTCGGGCATGCTGGTAATCGATCAGCGACGGGCCTACGAGCGGATCCTGTACGATCAGTTCCATGCATCGCTAACCACCCGCAACGGGGCTTCCCAGCAATTACTGTTTCCCAAAACGGTTACGCTCAGTCCTGTCGATTTTCAGCTGGCTACCGAACTACGGGATGATCTGGTAAATCTGGGCTTTGAGTTCGATGAACTGGGCCAGAATACGTTTGTGATCCGGGGCGTTCCAACCCTTACCATGGGCGAAAACGAAGAGGAATTGTTCGCCAACTTACTGGCTCAGCTACGGGCCGACACGGGTCGGCTGAAACTGGATCGGGCTGAATCGTTAGCCCGGTCGCTGGCCCGGCGGTCGTCAATGCGCCATGTAACCCGACTGACCGCTACGGAGCGAAAGGCCCTGATCGATCAGTTATTCGCTTCGGCGAACCCCAGTTATACGCCAACAGGCGATATAGTGACGGTGGTAATGACATTGGATAAGATTGCGGGACTTTTTCGTTAGGAATTGGGTTAAAGAGAGTAAATTGTCGAAACAAAATGTTTGCTCTTACCCCGGTTGTCCGAGTCTTATTGATAATAAACGTACTGGTTTTCTTTGTCACCAATGAAAGCGTGATTCAGCAGTTTGGTCTGCACTCGTTTTTGTCCGACGAATTTAATCCGATTCAGTTGCTCACACACATGTTTCTGCATGGCGGCTTCGGCCACATATTCAGCAACATGATAGGTCTAATCGTTTTTGGGCCCATGTTGGAGCGTTTCTGGGGACCACGTCGGTTTACGTTCTTTTACTTTTTCTGCGGTCTGGGAGCAGCGTTCCTCTTTTCGGGAATTAATTATTTCGAGATGAGCCAGGTGTACGAAGCCGTTCGGGACTACCGAAATGATCCAACACCTGAGAATTTCGTTGGTTTTTTTACGCAGCACGGTGGTTCGTTATATGATCAGTTAGCAGGCTTTATTGACCGGTTCGATGCGCAGCCAACCAATCCACAGTTGATTGATGGGAGCCTTCAAATTGTCAATCGTTACTATACCGACCAGATAAGTCAACCAATGGTTGGGGCATCGGGCGCAATTTTTGGAGTAATCATGGGCTTTGGATTATTGTTTCCAAACACTCAGTTATTTTTATTGTTTCCTCCTATACCGGTCAAGGCTAAATACCTCGTTATCTTCTACGGAGCCTACGAGCTTTATACAGGCATTTATCGGTCACAAACCGATAATGTAGCGCACTTCGCCCACATAGGAGGCATGTTATTCGCGTTTATATTGATTAAGTACTGGGGTTCACAACGGAAAACGTTTTATTAGTGATGAGCGGGTTGTTCGATGATTTTCGGAGCGAATTCAACAAGCCCAACAACACGTTGGTGCAGTTAATATTGGTTAATACGGTTGTGTTTCTGGTCCTGCTGCTGGCGAAAGTTGGTTTTACCATGGGCGGGCAACTGGATACCTATTACCTCATTCGGGCTCAGCTAATGATTCCGGGAGGAATCGTAGATTTTCTCCACAAACCCTGGACGTTATTTACCTACTTTTTTGCGCATGATGAGATCTTTCACATCCTGTACAACATGCTCTTCCTGTACTGGTTCGGTCGCCTGATCGACGAGTACCTGGGTAACCGACGGCTGGTTGGTCTGTATATCATGGGTGGTTTGGCCGGTGGCCTGCTTTACCTGCTGATGTATAATACGGTCCCTTATTTTCAGAACACCTCTGACTCCGCCCGTATGCTGGGTGCGTCGGCAGCCGCGTTTTCGGTAGCTGTGGGTGCTGCTACGCTGCTACCCAATTATACCTTTCATTTACTGTTTTTTGGTCCTGTACGGATCAAGTACATCGTCTTCTTTTTCATTGTCATGTCCATCGCCCAGTCGGCGGGGGCTAATGCTGGTGGAAATCTGGCCCATCTTGGCGGGGCGCTCATGGGTTTCATGTATGTGAAACTGCTTCAGAACGGTACCGATCTGGGACGTCCCATCTACTGGGTAATGGAAGGCTGGAGCAACATCCTTCGCCCGAAGCCAGCCGTGAAGGTATCCTATCGCCAACGAAGCAGCGCTAGCACACAGGCTACTTCATATGCAGCCGCAGGTGGACAACCTTCTACCCTGTCGACACCCGATCAGGATGAAGTCGATATGATTTTAGATAAAATTTCGCGCTCTGGTTATGAAAGCCTGACCCGGGAAGAAAAGCAAAAGCTGTTCCGGGCAAGCCAGCGGAATTAAGCGTTTAAATCAGGTATTGCTACTTATTCGGACGTAGAGCCATACCGGGTAAGCAAATAAATTCCTGCAAAAATAGTAGCCCCCATTGCTTTTGAATTGATTCAGACAGTGGTGGGCTTCGTTTTTTTATAATTGTGCCAAAAAATAAAGTACTTTCGTAGTAGAATTGCCCAGGCCAATTGCCGAAAGAAACATTGTATTCTGTACGTTTGTTGTTGTAAGACAGACGCATACCTGTTATCAACATGCTGATTACCCCCGGTAACTTACTGGCCACCATCAACACGCCCGACGATCTTCGCAGACTCGACAAATCCCGACTACCTCAGGTTGCCGATGAACTTCGTCAATTCATCATCGATGACGTATCAGTTTATGGCGGACACTTCGGTGCCAGTCTTGGTGTCGTCGAGCTAACAGTAGCGCTTCACTATGTTTTTAACACGCCCGACGATCAGTTGGTCTGGGATGTGGGCCACCAGGCATATGGGCACAAAATACTGACCGGCCGGCGCGACCGCTTTCATACCAACCGGTTTTACAAAGGGCTATCAGGATTCCCGAAACGGAAAGAGAGTGACTATGACTCCTTTGGCGTAGGCCACTCATCCACCTCTATTTCGGCGGCCTTAGGTATGGCCGTAGCCTCGCAGCTTCAGGGCAATACTACCCGGAACCACATTGCCGTCATTGGCGACGGAGCCCTGACCGCTGGTGAAGCCTTCGAAGGAATGAACCATGCCGGGGCTACAGACAGTAATCTGCTGATCGTACTCAACGACAACTGCATGAGCATCGACCCTAACGTGGGTGCCCTGCGCGAATACCTGACCGATATTACAACTTCGCAGACCTACAACCGGGTGAAGGACGAAGTGTGGAATCTGTTGGGTAAAATGGATAAACTTGGTAAAACGGCTCAGGAACTGGTATCGCAGGTGCAGTCGGGTATCAAGAGTTCGTTGCTGGAGCAAAGTAATTTATTCGAGTCGCTTCATCTACGGTACTTCGGCCCGATCGATGGACACGATATCGATCATCTGGTGAGTGTGCTGGATGACCTCAAAAATATTCCCGGCCCCAAATTGTTGCATGTACTGACCGTAAAAGGGAAAGGATATGCGCTCGCCGAGAAAGACCAGACCAAGTGGCATGCCCCCGGTCTGTTCGACAAGGTGACGGGAGAGATAAAGAAGAAAATTTACGACACACCACAACCCCCCAAATACCAGGACGTTTTTGGAAATACGCTCGTCGAACTGGCCGAGAAAAATGGGCGTATCGTGGGTGTTACACCTGCCATGCCATCGGGTTCGTCGATGAATATCATGATGAAAGCGATGCCGACCCGCGCTTTCGATGTAGGCATTGCTGAGCAGCATGCTGTGACGTTCTCGGCGGGTATGGCTACGCAGGGCGAAGTTGTGTTCTGCAATATCTATTCGACGTTCATGCAGCGGGCCTATGACCAGGTCATCCATGACGTTTGTATTCAGGAACTACCCGTTATTTTCTGCCTCGACCGCGCTGGATTTGCCGGGGCCGATGGACCAACGCACCATGGCGCTTATGATCTGGCTTACATGCGTTGCATTCCCAACATGATTGTGGCGGCCCCCATGAACGAGCAGGAACTGCGGAACATGATGTTCACGGCCCAGTCTGCCGAGGTACAGCAGGGAAAGCAGGCCTTCACCATCCGTTACCCACGTGGAGAAGGCGTAATGCCTAACTGGAAGACCCCGCTCGAACAGCAGGTGATTGGCAAAGGTCGTCTGGTGAGCGATGGCGAAGAGGTAGCTATACTGACCATTGGGCATATTGGTAACTATGCGGTCGAAGCCACCAGAATGCTGGCTAAAGAAGGAATTCGCCCGGCGCATTTTGATATGCGGTATGTAAAACCGCTGGATACCGCCTTACTGCATCAGATATTCAGCCGTTTCAGTCGGGTAGTAACCGTCGAGGATGGCTGCGTAATGGGCGGTTTCGGGAGCGCTGTACTGGAATTTATGACCGATAACGGATACATGGCCCGCGTGAAACGACTCGGTATTCCCGACGCTGTGATCGAGCATGGTGAACAGATTGAATTGCATCACGAGTGTGGTTTCGACCCACAGGGGATTGCTGATGCTGTTCGGGAGTTGCTGTTTACCGGACGGACGGTAGCGGTCTAGTTATTTTATTTCGACAGGATTAACGGGATTGGCAGGCTGACCACCTGCTGATCCCGTTAATCCTGTCTTTTTTTACCTGTATGAAAGTTTTCAAATTTGGGGGCGCATCCGTGAAAGATGCGCCCGGCGTTCGTAATCTGGCCGAAATTGTCAGAACACAGGGTCAACCGGCCGTTGTAGTCATATCAGCTATGGGCAAGACAACGAACGCGCTGGAACGCATCGTTCGGGCTTATACAGACGGGCAAACCGACGTCGTTTCCCGCGAGCTGGATCAGCTGCGAACATACCATACGGGGATTATGGGCGAACTGGAGGGCGATTTTTCGGCCGTTGGTCAAACGATCGACGGGCTGGCGAATTACCTGTCAGCGCCATCTACGAACTTATACGATGAAACCTACGATCAGATCGTTTCACTGGGAGAGATCATTTCCACCCAGATTGTAGCGGCTTATCTGACCCAGGCCGGGATCTCCACCCGCTGGGTCGATGCGCGTCTGCTCATTCGGACCGATGCTACGTTTCGGGAAGGACGTGTCGATTGGGACGAGACGAGCCGGCTGATAACGGAAACTATCTCAACAGATGTGGTTACCATAACGCAGGGGTTTATTGGCCAGACCGTGACATTGGGAGCACCAGCCCGTACTACAACCCTGGGGCGGGAAGGGTCTGACTATACGGCCGCTATTTTTGCCTACTGCCTGGATGCCGAAAGCGTCACGATCTGGAAAGACGTGCCCGGCGTGTTGAACGCCGATCCGAAATGGTTCGATGATACAGTATTGCTGGAAAAACTGACTTATCAGGATGCCATCGAACTGGCTTACTATGGTGCTACGGTCATTCACCCAAAAACGATCAAGCCGCTTCAGAATAAAAATATTCCGCTTTATGTCCGGTCATTCCTGAAACCTGACGCGCCGGGAACGGTTATTGGCAACTTTGAGAAGAACGTGTCTGTTCCGTCTTTCATCTTCAAAGTCGATCAGGTACTGATTTCGCTGCACCCGAACGATTTTTCGTTTATCGCCGAAGATAACCTGAGCCGCATTTTTGGCCGGTTAGCACAGATAGGCGTCAAAATCAACCTCATGCAGAATACGGCGATCAGTTTCTCAGTGGTTGTCGACAATACCGATCGGGTGCCTGCTTTGCTGGACCAGTTGAAACAGGATTTCCGGGTGAGCTACAACGACGGGCTCGAACTCGTTACCATACGGTATTACGACCAGGCGACTATTGACCGGGTGCTGGTAAATAAGAAACTGTTGCTGGAGCAAAAAAGCCGAAATACCGTGCAGCTGGTAGCGAAAGACCTGATGTAACGCGGACTTTAGTCCGCCGGCAACCTCCTAATCAAAGCGAACAGAGACGTCTGCCCGTTTAGATTGGGAGGTTGCCGGCGAACTAAAGTCCGCGTTACGTTAGAACTTCGGGCAGGGCAGGGCGCGGTTACGCTTTTTAGGGCCACCCCGACGGCCTTCGGGCTTCTCAAAAATATAGGATAGCGACAGTTCGTGAGAGCCTCCACTGTTGCCGAGCGTCGAAATAGTAGCGTCGTAGCTGTAGCCAATCGAAAATTTATCGACCCTATAACCGGCCAGCAGGGCCACCGCATCGTGATTGTTGATGGTCTGATTGTATTTCTTGAAGGGAATGCCGCGGTAATAAGCACCAATCGTAATGGGCGAATAGGTTAGGTAGGCACCCAGATCCAACTGGTCGTATTTCCCTTGAAATTTATACATAATAACCGGCGAGAAGCTGATCTCGCGGTCCATCTCATCGACCAGGCCCGTATAACCGGCCAGTGGAATACGCAGTCCGGCATGGATACTCCCTTTCATGGGTAACCGACCGCTGGACGACACGACAAAATCCTGACTTGGCCGGTTAAGGTGATGAGCCGATGCACCAATCCAGAACCAATCGGAATAAAACAGGCCGCCTGTCGAGAAGTCCAGGTATTTGTTACGGGGCGAGCCACCGAGCAAGCCGGCATCGCCACTGACACTATTCTGAATAAAGCCCCGATCGGTATATTGATCGCCAAAGGTTAAGCCGAAGTAGTTGATATTCCGGTTCACATAAGAGCCCTGGAGGCCTAAGCGAACAAAGGACGACTCACTAACCTGAAACTGGTAAGCATATTGCAGGCCAATCTCTGTCGACTGAATGTTTCCCTGTCCCTGGTTATCATTCATGATCAGTAAACCGACCCCACTATTAAATTTTTCTATGTAATGATCAACGCCAACCATCGTTGTGACGTAATTGGTAATGGCGGGCCATTGATTCCGGTAGTTGGCGGTAATGCGCGGAGCCAGCGCCGAGCCGGCAAAGGCTGGGTTGAGGTACTGGGGGGCTGCGTAGAACTGCGTGAACTGCGGGTCCTGGGCCATGACCAACCGACTCAGAAAAATGGCCACAAACGTCAGTAAATAGTGCTTACTCATAAGTGCAAACTATGGCAAAGATTAGGCCAACTTGTCCGGTATAGTAACATAAACGAAACGGACATACCAGCAGGCTTAATCTATCCATAAAATTAGATGGTTTATAGGCGTTTCTCGGTTGTGAAGCGATAAAATTTTAACGCGGAGGTTTCGTTTATACTAACGTAATGCCCCTGTCGTCTGTTATGTTGAGGGATGAAATTGAGTGGATGGGCATAGTCAACGTTTCTTCATGTTAACTTCTAGAAGTCATACATATTTCATCGGGATTTGGGCGATGCTGTTCATGCTGGCAGGCTTGTCTGAAGCCTATTCGCAGGCACCCGTACCTTCGTTTCAAATCAGTGGCAAAACCTGTGTCCCTGATCAGGAATGCAAAGCCGATTCTATTACGTTTACCGACAGTTCATTGACCGGGGTTACAACCCGGCTTTGGGACTTTGGTGACGGCAGTACGG
Organism: Spirosoma utsteinense; assembly: GCF_014282275.1. Taxonomy (GTDB): domain Bacteria; phylum Bacteroidota; class Bacteroidia; order Cytophagales; family Spirosomataceae; genus Spirosoma; species Spirosoma utsteinense. The sequence goes on along the minus strand of NZ_VFIA01000003.1, from coordinate 167,565 downwards.
TCACAACTCAGGGAAACGCGATAGCCCGGCACGTCTATCAGCAACAAGGTAGTTATGAAATCAGGCTAACTCGTACTATTGGTGGGATAACTCAACCAGTTACCGAACCTGTTAGTGTTACAATCTACCCACGTCCTCAGCCATTCATAAACTGGAAGACGGATACGACCATTTGTACCGGAGAAGCCATAACGCTTAATCCCTATGCAAGTGGCCCGCCCCAGTCGGGTCTTCGGTTTTTGTGGTACCCAAAGGGCGATACAACGCAAACGATTCAGGTTGATAGCTCTGGCTGTTATTCTGTCGAAGCCATCGATCCCAACGGATGTACGTACCAGGACCGTATCAACGTAGACGTATGCGGTGAGAAAAAAGAGTCGCAGGGCGTAAAATGGTATTTTGGTCAAAACGCGGGGCTGGATTTCAGTGGGGGAGGGACGCCTGCGCCAATCACCGATGGAAATTTGAGCACCATTGAAGGCTCATCATCCATTGCCAACACAAAAGGAATTCTGCTGTTCTATACCGATGGCGTAACTATATTCGATAAGGATGGCACGCCACTAAAATCACTGGTACCGGGTGATACGGCTACCGTTCAAACGCCACTCGGCGGTAATAAAAACTCTACCCAATCGGCGCTCATCGTGCCCAAGCCTACCTGCCGTGGCTGTGAGTATCTATATTACGTGTACACAACGGCTGAAATTCGCGGGCAGAAGAGACTGACCTATAGCGTCGTCGATATGCGCCAGAACGGGGGCAAAGGTGCCATTGTTGAGAAAAACGTTCCGGTGTCGAGTCAGGGCACTGAACAGTCGGCTTCGGTACGGAATGATCGGGACTCCACCTACTGGGTAATCACCCGCGTTTTTGGTACGAACAGATTTGAAATTCGCCACCTCACCAGCAGCGAAACACCTACGCTGACAACTTATGAAGGCGGTCAAAAAATCGACTCATTATCACAGGCGGAAGGGTATATAAAAATTGGTCCAGCCGACACGACCGGCGGTAATGAAGGCAATCGGCCAATGGCGGTCGTTATTCCCGGCCCGCCCCAGAACTCGGTCGATCTGTATACGTTCAATGACTCTACAGGCAAGATGACGTTTAATCGAACGCTTCAGCTGGGGCCTGCACCCCCTAAAGCCTACGGAGTCGAGTTCTCGCCCGATGGCGAAAGCCTGTATGTGACGATGCTGGCTGACACCAATGCAGACGGAAGCCAGAAAGGAGCCTCATACATTGTGAAGTATGACCTGAATCAGCGGGATTCGCTGCTGGCCAGTTCCCGAACGGTGGTTGATAGCAGCACCACGCGTCAGTACGGTTCTGTACAGATTGGTCCCGACGGGCGGCTCTACGTCGCTATTCAGGGTAGTTCATCGCTGGGGACTATCGAGAATCCGAATGGCGGGTTACTGGATAGTTTGATCTTTAACCCGAACGGGCAATCGCTGGGCGGAAAAAACAGCCAGTTAGGCCTGCCCAACCTGGTTGCCAACTTCAATGACAACTCCAGTGGACCGGGTATTGCGTACGGCGATACTTGCGCTAACCAGCCGACGGTATTTCAGATCAGCCCGAACTGTCCAAAACTCAAAGAAACCTATACGCTTACGTTTGGCGATGGCAGCCGCCCTGTTTCAACAACGGCGCTTCAGCCAATTACGCATACGTACACACAGAAGGGAGAATACCTAATCAGTCTGCGTATCGTTACCCAGCTGAGCAACGGGCGGGGTATCTGTAAAGACACGACCATCTTCGATACCCTTAATATCGTTGAAACGCCCCCTGACATAAATCTGGGGGCCGATACCGCAATCTGCAACAAAAGAGGCATAACGCTCGATCTGAAAGTCGAGGCAACAGTATATGTGTGGCTGATTGGGGGGCGGGTAGTCAGCCGCGAAAAGACTCTGAAACTGGACCGGCCGGGCTATTACCTCGTAGTTGGTCTGGCGGCTAACGGCGGCTGTTTCAAGAGTGATACCATTGAAGTGCAGATCAAACCGGTCCCATCACTCGATTTGGGCCCGGATACGCTGTTCTGCTATCGATCGTCGGTCACGCTGAGGGTGCCGCAACAGACCTGGAATCAGTTTGCCTGGAGCAACGGTGGTACCGAGCGCACGACGAGTGTATCTGTAGCGGGTACATATAGCGTTACCGCGACTAATTCCTCGGGATGCGAAAACTCCGACACCATCCGGGTTCGTGAGTTACCAAAGGTTGTTCTGCGGGCTGCCTTGACGCCACCCACCGCGTGCACATCGTCCGATGGAGTGATTGAATTGACACCTACCCCGGCGGGAATCTATCTCTATACCTGGACCCAGGGCGACGGTGCCATCTTACCTTCCAACACCAACCGGCAGTCCAACCTGCCCGAAGGCGCGTACAGAATCAGCGCTACCGATAGTGTGTATGGCTGTAAGGCCGATACCTCGTTTGCGTTACGATCACCGCAGAATACGCTTGCATTGACGCCACAGGTGAAAGATGCCCTCTGTAGTATACCCAACAGCGGTACAATCAGCCTGAACGTATCGGGAGGTACGGCAACCGGGTATACCTGGCTCGATCAGAATAACAACCCGATTGCCACAACACCCGTCTTCGACAGAGCCGCGCCGGGATTGTATACTGTGCAGATTACCGACGCCAGAGGATGCAAAGCCTTACTCGATAGCATTCGGGTGGGGCTGGACAGCACCGGGTTTGCCCGGCTTGGGCCCGATCAACTGAAATGCGTCGGCGATTCCGTTTTGCTCGCTACGCTCGATGGAGATCAGCCCGGTAATGTTTACCTGTGGAATACCAATGCGACAACGCCAACGATCTATGTGGCGCAGACAGGGACGTATAATCTTGTCGTGCGCAACACGCAAACCGGTTGTGTGGGGCGCAGCACGGTACAGGTAGCGGATCGACCGGTGCCGACGTTCGCCTTCACCAGGGAAGCTTCTGTTTGCGAAGGCGACCAGGGCCGCGTACAACTCTCGGCCAGTGGCGGCTCGGGATTGCGCTACCTGTGGTTACCCCGTAACGATACGACCCAATCCATTACCGTTAGCCAGGCCGGTCAATACGGTATTCGGGTAACTGATCCGCAAGGGTGTACGGCCACGGGTGTCGCCCGGGTATTGGATCTATGTGAGCCACGGGTCAACATCCCCGACGCCTTTACGCCCAACAACGATGGATTGAACGACGACCTGCAGGTGTTTACCGCTTACGTGTCGGACTACGAATTCCGGATCTATAACCGCTGGGGTGAAGTGATCTTTGTAAGCACCAATCCCGAACAGAAATGGGACGGTATGTATCGCGGAGAGGCCTACCCATCCATGCTGTATCCGTACGTAATCAGCTATAAAAGTGAGTCATTTCCAGACCGGAAACGGGTTATAAAACAGGGGTCAGTTCTGCTGATCCGGTGATGCTTTTCTGCGGTTTTTTTCGTAAATTTGACGTAAACGACTTTGTCAGATCACCCGTTTTTCCGGGGCGTCAGACAGGGTTTTGCATCAACCACAACTCATGCGAAACGACTTATTGAAAGGCTCCGGCGAAGGAATGACGACGACCGATAAGGAGATCGAACGGGCGCTCAGACCACTTTCGTTCGCCAATTTTACGGGTCAGGCCAAAGTACTCGATAACCTCGAAGTATTCGTTCGGGCGGCCATGCAGCGGGGCGACGCACTGGACCACGTGCTGCTTCACGGCCCCCCTGGTTTGGGGAAAACGACGCTGTCACACATCGTTGCCAACGAGCTCAATGCCAGTATCAAAATGACGTCCGGGCCGGTCCTGGATAAGCCTAGTGATCTGGCTGGCCTACTGACCAACCTTCAGCCTAATGACGTGTTGTTCATCGACGAGATCCACCGGCTCAACCCCATCGTGGAGGAGTACCTGTACTCGGCTATGGAAGATTACAAGATCGATATCATGCTCGATTCCGGCCCCAATGCCCGTACGGTTCAGATCAAGCTGAACCCGTTTACGCTCATTGGCGCTACTACCCGGGCGGGTATGCTGACAGCTCCGCTGCGGGCCCGGTTTGGAATCAGCTGTCGGCTGGAATACTACGATGCCGAACTATTGACCGGTATCGTACAGCGGTCTTCGGCTATTCTGGGTACAGCTATCGACGAAACGGGTGCTTACGAGATCGCCCGCCGAAGTCGGGGTACTCCGCGTATTGCCAATAACCTGCTGCGTCGTACGCGCGACTTTGCTCAGGTGAAAGGTAATGGTTATATAAACGTCGACATTGCTGAGATTGCACTCAGCGCCCTTGAAGTTGACCAGAACGGGCTGGACGATATGGACAACCGAATTTTAACGACCATTATCGAGAAGTTTAAAGGAGGACCCGTGGGCCTGACTACTATTTCTACCGCCTGTGGTGAAGAAGCGGAAACGATCGAAGAAGTGTATGAGCCATTTCTGATTAAGGAAGGCTTTCTTAAACGTACATCACGCGGCCGCGAGGCTACAGAGAAAGCGTATATACACCTCGGTATCGTTCCGCACTTCAAAGCGGGTGAATTATTCGGATAATCGACTACAACAGCGCACAAAAAACTGCCTGCAAACTTCTCTCTACGAGTCTTGCAGGCAGTTTTTTGTGCGCTGTTGTAGTCGATTATCCGTTCAGGATTTTACTTTTATAGATACATTCAATGATCTCCGATACCGTGGTGTCTACCAAAAAATAATAGATGTTTTTACCACTACGCCGTATATCTAGGATACCTTTATCACGCATGTTGATCAAATGATGAGAGATAAGAGATTGCTCAGCATGTAGATTTTTGTAGATCGTAGATACGTTCAATTCTTTATTTTCATTCAGCATCTGAATGATCTTAATTCTAAGCGGATGCGCAACCGCTTTTAATACATAAGCCGCTTTTTCAACGCGCTTATCGTCGTTCATAACTTTGTCCGTAGTCATAATAGTTTAGTTATCAGGCATGTTATCAATAAAATTATATTAATTAAGACAGAAATAGCTGCCTACATGATCTAATGTGAGATATAATTTATTTAAAGGTTGATTGAAATCTAATAATAAAATGAAAGGTCATTTATAGTTGAAAACATTCATATATGTGACTAATTCTTTCTATATAGTTAGTAATGAATGTGTAACGTAAGTTTATTATTCGGATTCAAGCTTCATTTGACTGCTACCGCGCCATCCAATTAAGAAAACGCCTGCCAAAACCAGAAATGTTCCGGCAATCTGTTGCCAGCTGATCAATTCGTTCAAAATGGTAGTCGATAAGACAAGGGTAAATACGGGGCCAACGCTACCAATGATCGAAGCATTGCCAGATCCAATGCGCTTGATGCCTTCGGCAATCATAAGTGTGGGAATAACGGTCACAAAAATACCCATGCTCAAACCGAGTATATAAACGGACGCGGGGTAGCCGCTCAGCTGTAATCCGTTTTCAAAAGCACAATGCAGCACCGTTGGAACCGTAGCCGCCATCATGGCGTAGCACGTAAACCGTTGCGACCCAACGCGGGCAATCACCCGATCACTGCCAACCAGGTAGACAGCGTAGACAAGTCCGCTCAAAATAACCCAGAAAGCGCCCAGCATCACGTCTTTCTGAACAGTAGTATCGATGTTTCCAACAAAGGCCAGCAAAATTCCCGCGTAGGTCAGGGCGAGGGCCAGTAGTTGCAATCGCGTAACCTGCCGACCAAAACCAACAGCATTTAGCAGCAGCACGAATGTTGGGTAAGTAAAAAGAAGAATACGCTCCAGGCTGGCCGTAATGTAAACAAGGCCCAGAAAATTAAAGAAGCTGGCTGCGTAGTAACCGGTGATGCCCAGAAAAAATAACGTCGCCCACTGCCGGATTGTCAACCGCATGGGCGGGCCCTGCCGGGAGAGTCGTATTGCCAGGGCTATATAAAATGGCAGCGCAAACAACATGCGTAGCGTGAGCAGCGAAATCGAATCGATGGGATACTGGTAGGCAAGCTTGATCAGGATACCCTTACTGGCAAAGCAGAAAGCCGCCAGAAACACCAGAAAAGCACCCAGCCAGTAGCGGGTACGGGATGAGGAAAGTGGCATAGGCATAAGCGGAACGAAATAAAAACCCTGCCCGCAGTCGAATGCTGCGGGCAGGGTTTAACTATGGCAAGGCCGAGGGCTTATTTCTGGCGGAAGAACACAGTAATGGGCACGCCGTCAAAGTCGAAGTGCTCACGGAGTTTGTTCTCTAAAAAGCGCTGATAGGCCTCCGGTACGTACTGGGGCAGATTACAGAAAAATACAAACGTTGGCGATGGGGTCGGCACCTGTAGCATGTATTTGATCTTGACGAACTTACCCTTCAGCGATGGCGGTGGATATTTCTCAATCTCCGGCTGCATGGCTTCGTTAAGCTTCGACGTGGTTATCTTCTTGCTCTTGTTCTCGTAAACCTGCATCGCTTTTTCCATTACCTGAAAAATGCGTTGCTTCTCGTGTACCGAGGCAAAAATGATCGGGAGGTAATCGATAGGCATCAATCGCTGAATCATCTCCTTTCGAAGCACATCGGCAGTACGCTGGTCTTTTTCTACAGCATCCCACTTATTCACCATGATAACAACACCTTTCTTGGCTTTTATCGCCTGACCAATGATGTTCATGTCCTGAGCCTCCATACCACGCGTAGCATCGAGCATAATGATACACACATCCGAATCTTCCATAGCTTTCAGAGCCCGTAACGTCGAGTAGAACTCGATGTTTGAATCGATACGGGCTTTGCGACGGATACCCGCTGTGTCGGTCAGGATGAAGTCTTTGCCATAGGCTTTGTAGCGTGTATTGATGGCATCGCGGGTAGTACCCGCAATGTTGGTGACGATACTACGCTCCTGGCCCGTTAGTACGTTCAGGTAAGATGACTTACCCACGTTTGGCCGACCCAGAATAGCGATTTTGGGAATACCCTCATCCGGGTTTTCAATGCCTTCGCTCGGAAAATGCTTGATAACTTCATCCAGCAAGTCGCCCGTACCGGTACCTGTCATGGACGAGATCGGGTAAGGTTCGCCCAAACCAAGACCGTAGAACTCGGCCGCACTGTGCGCCCGATCGGCCGTTTCAGCTTTGTTCGCTACGACCAACACTGGCTTTTTCGACCGGCGCAGGACATTGGCGAAGTCTTCGTCCAGCCCCGTAATGCCGGTTTGGGTATCGACCAAAAACAGCAGTACACTCGATTCCTGAATAGCAATCTCTACCTGATCCCGGATCGATTCTTCAAATACATCCTCCGACCCAACGACGTAGCCGCCCGTGTCGATGACCGTAAAGTAGTGGGTGTTCCATTCAGCTGTGCCGTAATGCCGGTCGCGTGTGACGCCGGACTGGTTATCCATGATGGCCTGTCGCTGTTCCGTTAACCGGTTAAACAGCGTGGATTTGCCCACATTCGGGCGGCCAACGATTGCAACTATGTTTGCCATTTTATAAAGTCATAAAAGTCGTAAGTCAACGATGTCGTAAGTGTTTGTCGCCAGCCATATAGTTGACTGCTACGACTTTACGACTTACGACGCACTTTGCTTACCTGTTATTCATCGTATCCCAGGCGCTTGAGCATCCGCTCTTTCTGCCGCCAATCGGGTTCGACTTTAACAAATTGTTCGAGATATACTTTTTTGCCGAAGAAGCGTTCGAGTTCTTCACGAGCCATAATGCCCGTTTTCTTGATCATCCGGCCACCTTCGCCCAGGAGGATTGCCCGCTGCGTTGCCCGCTCAACCAGAATCTCGGCCTGGACAACAATGATGTCGTCTTTTTCCTTGAAGCCGGTTACGACAACTTCGCTGCTGTAGGGTACTTCTGCTTTGTAGTTCAGAAATATCTTCTCCCGAATGATCTCGGACGCAAAGAACCGTTCAGGTTTATCGGTCAGTTCATCCTTGGGAAAGTAGGGTGGGTGCTGTGGCAGCCGGCTAATGAGTTCCTCGAAGACACGGTCCATATTGAAGCCGTTCAATGCCGAGATGGGTATGATCTCCTGCGCATTGAAACGCTCCTTCCAGTAAGCCATCTTTTCTTCGACCTGCTCCTGCGTGGCCTGATCGATCTTGTTGATCAGTAGCAGCACGGGTACTTCTGATTTTTGCAGCCGCTCGATCACGTCGTTTTCGTCGTGCTGCTCAAAAATATCCGTAACGAACAGGACTACGTCGGCGTCTTCGATAGACCCCCGCACAAAACTCATCATGGACTCATGGAGTTTGTAAAGCGGCTTGATAATGCCGGGCGTGTCGGAGTAAACGAGTTGGAATTCCTGGCCGTTGTGGGTTCCGTTGAGGATACCCATGATGCGGTGGCGGGTAGTTTGGGCTTTAGCTGTGATAATAGACAGCCGCTCGCCCACGAGCTGATTCATCAGGGTAGATTTGCCAACATTTGGTTTGCCGACAATACTGACGAAGCCGGCCTTATGATCGGCCGGAAATTCGATGATTCCGTTTGTGTTCATACGTAGGTGATCCCGCTGGCTGATTACCAGTGGCTTTCGAAACAACCGGCTCGCCGGAGAAAACGTTTCCGGTGGCCACTAAAACTTTTTTTACAAAGGTACTTGTATTTTCGAAAAGTCTCCGTACTTTTGCAGACCAAACACCGCGGGATGGAGCAGTTGGTAGCTCGTTGGGCTCATAACCCAAAGGTCGCTGGTTCGAGTCCAGCTCCCGCTACTAAGTAAGAAGGCCACTGAATTTCAGTGGCCTTCTTCATGTTTAGCCCTTTCTGACTTTGCTGATCCCTTATTGATTCAGGGTGAGGTTCCCGTTCTTATTGTATTTAATCTCCTCCTCTGCCAGCATTTGTTTCACCGTCTGCGCCAGTGCATCGGCGTCAGTCTGGGCGAAATAATGAGATAATTGCTTCGGAGATACACCGGGGCCGTTAGCCAGCGCCACATAATCGCGCACCTGTTCCCGTACTACCGGCGAAGGAGCTGACGTTTCCGAAGACTTTTTCTTCTTGATGCAATTGTCGCAGATGCCGCACCGCTCACCGGGTTTTTCGCCAAAATAAGCCTGCAACAGGCGGGTCCGACACTGAGTGGGGTGCTCGGTATAAAGAATAGCCGACTGAACTTTACGCATAGCCAGCTCCTTCCGCCGGTTCAGTTCGGTGAAGTTGATAGGCAGCGATGGGGCATCGTAGCGGGGCGTCAGGAACGTGAGCTGGGGTTTGTCCTTCTGTTTCTCGTAGATGATCACATTGCGCTGATGCAACTGTTCCAGGAGCGTAACCACCTCGCTCTGGTTGATCTTATAAGCCAGTGCCAGCGCCGTTTCCGAAATGGTAATAAACTCCGTGAACACCTCGCCACCATACATGCGCAGAATCAGTTTCAGGAACGAGTCGAAGCGCGGGTTCAGGACCTGAAACTCGTACAGTTGCCGGTTGTCCATCGTCAGGGTTAGCTTGGATGGCCGGTAATAATTCTCGCTCAGTTGAATGAAGCCCTCCAGCTGAAGCTGTTTCAGGGCGTAATGCGTTTCCTGCGGAGGCAGATTGAACGTCGTGGTAAAGGCGCTCAGGTCGAAATCGTAGCTGTTGAATTCGCCCCCGCCGAGCGGAACGGCGGTGTAATTGGCAATGGCCTGATACACCCGGCGTAACATGGCCACTGGCTGATACAACTGCTCTGTCCGGAAGGTCAGGCTTTCAAGGTCGCCGGTTGTGTAGAGCATAACGGCATAGGCTTTTTGCCCATCGCGCCCGGCCCGGCCTGCTTCCTGGTAATAGGCTTCGAGCGAGTCGGGTACATCGAGGTGAACAACCACGCGAACGTCGGGCTTGTCGATACCCATGCCAAAGGCATTGGTCGCCACCATGACCCGGGTCCGGTTTTGAATCCAGGCATCCTGTTTGGTCGACCGCTGCTCGTTTGTCAGGCCAGCGTGGTAGAAGTCGGCAGAAATGTTCTGCCGGTCCAGGAGTTGAGCTACCTGCTGTGTTTGTTTACGACTGCGGACATAAACGATGGCTGAACCCGACACCCGTTCCAGAATACGCAGCAGGCGGTTTTCCTTGTTCTCCTCCAGCATGACTGAGTACGATAGATTTGGCCGGGCAAACGTTTGCTTAAATATTTCCGGCGAGCGCATGGCCAGCTTATCCAGGATGTCGGTCTGCACATCGGGGGTGGCTGAGGCCGTCAGGGCAATGACGGGCGTGTCGGGGATCAGCGCCCGGAATTCAGCAATTTGCAGATAGGGTGGGCGGAAGTCGTAACCCCAGGCTGAGACGCAGTGCGCTTCGTCGATGGCCAGCAGGCAGACCGTCATCAGCTTGGTCCGCTCGATCACCATTTCGGTGCGTAGCCGCTCGGGAGAGAGGTACAGGAATTTCGTGTTGCCGTAGATGCAGTTGTCGAGTATGGTGTCAATTTCGCGGTAGTTCATGCCCGCGTAGATAGCCGCTGCCGGAATCCCCCGCCGACGCAGCTGCTCGACCTGATCTTTCATGAGCGCTATGAGGGGCGTAACGACGATACATACGCCTTTCATGGCCAGCGTAGGTACCTGAAAGCAGATGGATTTGCCCCCGCCGGTGGGCATCAGCACGAGTGCATCCTGCCGGTTCAGAACGGTGTTGACCACGTCTTCCTGCATAGGCCGAAACGTGTCATATCCCCAAAACTGCTGTAATATCTGCCGCGTGGTCATTTCATGTGTAGTGGACGGCCACGTCCGATAGCCGTCCGGCTAAGTTGCTGATCAGGAAGTAGCCAACAGGCTGTCGGACGTGGCCGTCCAACCTATGTGCAAATTTACAATCCTGAAAAGACAAATCGGGCGACAATGTGGTTTAGGTTTATACCTGTTATCCAATCAACAGGATGAATGACTATGATCCAGAAAGTTATCAAGACCGACGAGGAGTGGCGGCAGCAATTAACGCCGGAGCAGTACCGGGTAGCCCGTGGCAAAGGTACTGAGCGTGCTTTTTCGGGTGAATACTGCGAAGCACACGAGCCCGGCCTGTATGCCTGTGTATGCTGCGGCACCGAACTCTTCGAATCGACGACCAAGTTCGAGTCGGGTACCGGCTGGCCAAGCTTTACCGAACCTATTGCCGAAGAGCGCGTTCGGCTGGAAAGAGATTACAGCCACGGTATGGTTCGTATCGAGGTGTTGTGCCATGTGTGTGATGCCCACCTGGGCCATGTTTTTAACGACGGTCCTAAACCTACAGGCATGCGCTATTGCCTGAATTCGGTATCGCTGGTGCTGAAACAGGCTGAAGAATCAAAATAGGCTAGTCTGCGTGAGTTGCGGGCAATCGGACGTAAAACTATTCGTTATAATCCGGTCGCCTGCAACGCCATGCGCGAAACGAACGTATCAACCTATTGACCTAAGTTTACAAACCTGCATGTTTTATCGGAATTTTTCGGCCCGGCCTGTCCAGGCTGCGCTTGCGTTGATGTGGAGTATCATGGCGGGCCTTGCGCTTCCGGTTTGGGGGCAGGTACAACCGATAACCAGGGCCGAAACGGCTACGAAAGCGGTCAAGCGGGCGGGTCCAGCCTCCCCGGCTTATGATCAGTTTGTGCGGCAGCTGCATAGCCTGCCGGTTCCTAAAACCATCTGCTATAAGATCGATCGTAACGAGTTCACGAAAATTCTGCCCCCGGCCGCTTTTTTGAAAGCCCGGCAGAATCCTAACGGTCGGCTGGCGGCTACGTCTCAGTTCATCGTTTCCTATACCGGTTTCACTCCCGAAGCGCAGCGGGCTTTTCAGTACGCGGTCGACATCTGGTCTACCATCCTCGTATCGTCGGTACCTATTCGTATTCAGGCCAACTGGGTGCAGCAGGACCGGGGTGTGCTGGGCTCTGCCGGTCCAACCGATGTGCGGGTGGGTTCTCAGGGGACACAGAAAGCAAACGGTATTTATGCCATTGCGCTGGCGGAAAAAATTGCGCGCCGTCAACTCAACAATCCGGACTCGGCTGATATCGTTGCTTCGTTCAACCGTAACAACAACTGGTATTATGGTATCGACGCCAATCCGCCTGCGGGGCAAACCGATCTGGTTTCGGTCGTGCTGCACGAAATATGCCATGGCCTGGGATTCATCGGGTATTTCGGCGTTCCCGAAAACGGGAATGTGGGCCAGTATCTATCGAGCGGATTTCCGGGCGTATACGACCATTTTATCGAAAATGCGCAGGGGCAGCACCTGGTTGCCGCCACGGATCTTTATCCCGATAACTCGAACGCGCTGTTTCGCCAGCTGACGGGCAACAACCTCTTTCTGAACGGTCAACTGCTTCGGCAAAATACCGGTCAGCGCGCCAAGATCTACGCCCCCGCCACCTTCGACCGTGGGTCGAGTCTGTATCACCTTGACGAAAGCACCTACCCGGCCCGAAACCCTAATTCGCTGATGACGCCCCAGTTGGGAAATGCCGAAGCGATTCATGCGCCGGGGCCGCTGGTGCTGAATATCATGTCGGACATGGAGTGGAAAACGACATCGATATTGCATGATCCTCTGGTGAGCAGTGAGGATATCCGGGATCTGGTGTTCAGCGCCCGCGTTATCAGCGATACGGTGCTAACAGCCGGGTCGGTGCGGCTTTTCTATCGCAGAGGTCCCACTACCAGAACGGATTCGACCTTTATCGCTATTACACCCACCCGCGTCGGCACGACCGATGAATACCGCTATACCCTCCCGGCTGCTCAGGCGCAGGGCGATATCTGGTATTATTTTCAGGCACAGGATGCCTCGGGCCGCACGTTTACCAGCCCCGGCAAACGGCCCGCCGGAGAACAGGCACTGCACCGTGTACAGATTGGACCAGACAATGTGCCGCCTACCATCCGGTATAGCCCCGCTAAAAACTTCATCTTTACTACTGCCCTTGCCGACAGTCTGCCGCTCTTCGTCACCATTTCCGACGATCGGCCAACGGGAGTAGACACGGCCTATGTCGAATACCAGGTCAATGGTCAGGCGCGGCCTGCGCTACCATTGCGCTACAATCGGGCAGCGGTCAATGGGTTTGTGTACGATAGTCTGTATGTCAATCAGATCAACTTTCCGGCAAACTCGTTAACGGCGGGCGACAAGATCACGTACCGAATCGTAGCGCGGGATTCGTCGCGGACCAGAAATCAATCCATCAATCCCGCAACGGGCTTTTACCAACTGACCGTCGTGAGTCCGCAAGCCGCGCGTGACCGGTACGAGAATACATTTCAGAATGCTACGGCGGCTACCGATTTTGTTGGCTACGGCTTCAGCATAACCACCCCGGCCAGTTTCACCAATCCGGCCATTCACTCTGAACATCCGTACCGCAACGGCAGCGATTATCAGTTTCAGTCCAATTACGAATACGTGCTGCTGGCTCCCATCACACTAAAGGCCAACCCCGACAGTGCGGTCATGCGCTACGATGAGGTGGTACTGGTAGAGCCCGGCGATCAGGGGAGCACGTTTGGTGGCGACAATTTCTACGATTATGTCATTGTCGAAGGCTCCAGCGATAACGGGAGAAACTGGCGGCCATTAGTCAACGGGTATGATTCCAATGATCAGACAGACTGGCTGGTAGCCTACAACAGTAACCCTGTTGAGGGTGCCCCTGGGGAGCAAAACTCGGCCACCATAGGGACGCCGGCGCTTTTCAAACGACGCCAGATTCCATTGCTGGCCACGGGCAACTTCAGGGCGGGGCAAACGATTTTGATTCGATTTAGACTTTTTGCCGATCAGCTGGCGCATGGCTGGGGGTGGGCCGTCGATAATCTGCAGATTCAGGTACCGCCCCCTCCGCCGGTGCTGGCAACAGAGCCCGTAACCGCTGGCCGCTTTACGGTTTATCCCAACCCGGTTACCACGGGCCTGATCCGGATAGAAGCTGAACTGAACACCGCCGTAGCCGAAGCGGGCCTGACCGTTACCGGTCCTACGGGCCAGGCGTTACGCCAGTCGATACTAAAAGTGGGCGGCACCACCCTCAGCCATCAACTCGACCTGACATCATTGCCTACCGGCTTGTACATTGTTCGGCTTAAGGCCGGTGATGTAGTGCTGACGCAAAAGGTTATTATTGCGCGGTAATAGCCATTGCTTGTTTAGTTAACGAGAATACGGATGCCATTACTTCGGGTAGTAGCATCCGTATTTTTGTTAAGAACAGCCACGAACTCCATCGGTCTATGAAATACGCCTTCCTTCTCGTTTTTATCGGTGTTGCGTTGATTGGTTGTTCTCCTGCCCGACAGCTAGCGCGGGAATTGCGTAAGGACCCAGTATATGCAGACCGTATGATGGGCTTTGCGCTCTTCGATCCGGCCACGGGTAAACAGCTCATACAGCACAATGCCGACCAGCCCTTTGCGCCCGCATCGAACACGAAACTGTTCACATTCTATGCCGGGCTGCTGACTCTGCCCGATTCGTTGCCGGTTCTGCTGTATGCTGTCCGGCCTGATTCATTGATCTTCTGGGGAACCGGCAATCCGCTGTTGCTTCATCCCGACCTTCCTGATACGACAGCGCTGTCTTTTCTGCGCACCCGACCGGAGCGTCTGTTTTTTTCGCCCGCCAATTACGATGGTCCACGGTTTGGGCCGGGCTGGGCCTGGGATGATTACAATGACGATTACTCGCCGGAGTTGGCGTCACTCCCGATCTATGGTAATGTTGCCCGGTTCGAAGAAGGACAGAGCAGCCCCCGCCGGTTTACTGACAGTTTACAGATAACGCCCGATGCCAGGCCAGTGAAAGGCGTCCGGCGGGCTGAATTCAGCAACCAGTTTACGCGCTCTGGCCCCGGCAAACTTACCCGGCAGGATGTCCCGTTCCGCTGGTCGGCGGGGCTGGCGGCTCAGTTGCTGGCCGACACATTACACCGGCCCGTAGAAGTCGTCAAGCAGGCTATGCCCACCGCAATCCGGGTGTTGCGCGGTTCGTCGACAGACTCGCTCTATAAACGAATGCTACAGGTCAGTGATAACCAGTTTGCCGAGCAGGTGCTGTTTATGATATCGGCAGAACGTGGGCTGGTATCGCCTGGCTCGGCCCGGCTCCATCCGGTAGCCGAGTTACGCCGGGTAGCCGATTCGGTGCTGCGTTACCCGTCCGTGAAGGCAAAATGGGTAGATGGCTCCGGTTTGTCACGGTACAACCTGTTTACGCCCAACGTGATGATCGATCTGCTGACAAAAATTGCTGCGCTTGTGCCTCAGCCGCGTTTGTTTGCGCTCCTTCCGGCCGCCGGGCAGTCGGGCACGTTACAGGAAATGAATGTGGCGCAGAAACCGTACATTTTTGCTAAATCCGGCTCTATGAGTGGCGTCTATAACCTGAGCGGATACATACTTACCCAGCGGGGAAAAGTTCTTTATTTCAGCGCGATGAATAACAACTTTACCGGTTCGGTTGCCACCGTGCGCCGACAAACGGCAACGCTGCTGAAACAGGTTCACGACCGGTTCTGATTCCTTACTTCCTGATTAACAGATAGACCGGGTAACTCACCGCAATGAACCCAACGGCGTAGAGACTGCTCGAAAAGTCGCCGATGATCACACCGGCCAGGAAAGCCAGCGATGCGATCAATAATGTCCAGGTCGTAAAAGGATAGCCCCAGGCGCGTACCGGCCGGGGAAGATCCGGCTCTGCTTTTCGCAGCCGGATCAAGGCAGCAAAACTCGCTGCGTAACAGAGGACGAAGAAAAAGGTGGCAATGTCGGAGAGTTTGCTGTACGTGTTCGTCAGGATCATGCCGATAGAGGCCAGGGCCGTCAGCAGGGTCGCGTAGGCCGGGGTGCCGCCATTGTTGACTTCAGTGACGAAACGGAAAAATAACCCATCGCGTCCCATGGCGAAGATAACCCGCGGGTTGAACATGATCTGGGCATTGATAATACCCATGATCGAGATCATCAGCAGGAACGTTACGATTTGCGCCCCGCGCGGCCCGAACAGTAACTGGACCGCGTCGGCGGCCGGAAGCGCAGAACCGGCCAGTGTTTGCAGGGGCAGCACATACAATAGCGCCAGATTGACCAGAATATAAATGCCGATAATGAGCGACACACCACTGATCATGGAACGGGGCAGGTTGCGGCTCGGATCAACATCTTCTTCAGTGAAGTAAGCAGCCGTATGCCAGCCATCGTAGGTGTAAAATACAGACTGGAGAGCTGCCAGAATACCTACCCATAACCCACCCTCGGCTAGTGGTCGAATGTTGCTGGTTGAAACCAGCGCCGATTTTTCGGGCGATGCGGTAAAGCAAACGATCACAAAAGCCAGTAGCCCCACCGCTTTCAGTACGCTCATCACTTCCTGCGCCCGGCTGGCCAAACGAACACCGATCCAGTGAAACCCAACAAAGGCCAGGAGAATACCGATGGCAATGATTTTTTGTGAATCAATCAGCGAGGGGGCCAGTAAACCGATGTACTCGCTCATAACCGCGGCTCCGAACGCCATGGCCGATACGCTGCCGAGCCAGCTGCTGATGCCGATAATAAATCCGGCATAGTTGCCGAAAGCCCGGCGGGAATAGACGTACCACCCGCCTGCTTTGGGCAGCATGGTTCCCAACTCCATCACCGACAGCGAGCCAACCAGCGCATACAGCCCCACGATCAGCCAAACTGCAATGATGAGGGTAGGATTGCCAATATCCTGCGCGATAGGCCCGGGCTTGCGTAAAATGCCGGTGCCGATGGTACCACCGATCGTGACCGCTACGCCGAAACCGACGCCGAGTAATTTCTTAAGTTGATTTTGAGCCATAAGTACGATTCGACCCTGCCAGTGGTTGCAGACCCTGGTAGCGGTCTTCAGCATCTGGCAATGGTCTTCAGTATCTGGTAATGGTTGGGAAGTAGTATCTAAAACCACTACCGGGGTCTTTGACCACTGGCAGGGTTGCCTTAACGAACAATGATAGCGAAAAAGACGGTATCGAGGTCCCAAAAAACCTGGCTACAGGCGTAATAGCGTCTTTTTCGTAAGTTTGTTGGCAGAAAGGCGGATGCGCTGGCGTTGCGAGCCATTCAAATTTGATCATTTACTAAGCAAATGGGTGCATTGACTGGAGGGGTGAAGAAGTGTACTGCGGGATTTGGCCAGCGAACTGGCTCGGCGTCTCCGTTTAGTCGCGCAATTGCTTCCCTGTTGCTGGTGTTCCTATTTTTTTCGATGACTGAGGCACAGGACATGGCGCGTCGGCTGCACGATGCACACGATACGTACAAAGAGCAAACGTTTACCCACCGCCGGTTCAAGCACCGGGACATTATTCCTGTCCTGGATAGCCTCAACGGAAAGGGCCCGCTGGCGATAAGCCAGGTGGGAGAGTCGCTGGAAAAGCGGGCTATTTATCAGGTGACGGCTGGAACGGGACCTAATAAAATTCTGCTCTGGAGCCAGATGCACGGCGACGAAGCCACAGCGACCATGGCGCTCTTCGATCTGTTCAATTTTCTGAAAGCCGAAAACGATGGCTTCGACAGCCTCCGTCAGGCTATTTTGAGCAGCACAACACTTTACGCGGTACCGATGCTCAATCCCGACGGAGCCGAACGGTTTCAGCGCCGAACCGCCACCGATATCGACATGAACCGCGATGCCCTGCGGCTTCAGACGCCCGAGGGCCGACTGCTCAAAAAGCTCCAGCAGACACTGAAGCCACTTGTGGGGTTTAACTTACACGATCAGAACCCGCGCTACAGTGTAGGAAAGACAGGCAAGCAGGCCGTAGTTTCGTTTCTGGCTACGGCTTACGACCCTGCCCGCAATGTAAACGATGTACGCCAGCGATCCATGCAGCTTATTGTCGGCATGAATCGCGTGCTACAGCAGTTTGTTCCGGGGCAGATTGCCCGTTACGACGATGAATTTGAGCCACGCGCTTTCGGGGATAATATTCAAAAGTGGGGTACCACCCTCATCCTGATCGAATCGGGTGGTTATGCGGGCGATGCAGAAAAAATGACGATACGCCGACTCAACTTCGTCGCCATCCTGACCGCCCTGACTGCCATTGCCGATGGGTCATATAAGCAGGAACGTATTGCCGATTATCAGGCTATTCCGGAAAATGGTCGTGGTCTGTTCGATCTGCTGATTCGTAACGCGACGGTCGTCCGTAATGGCAAACCCGTAACGATGGATATCGGTATCAACCGGCTGGAGGTCAATGCCGACTCGGCCCGGACGTTCAACTATAAAAGTGTTGTTGAGGACATTGGCGATCTATCCACGTTTGCCGGTCTGGAAGAAATCGATGCGAACGGCATGACCCTGTTGCCTGCCCGGGTACACACCGATGTGATTGACTCCGTAGCCGACCTTCGCCGGCTCGATCTGGTGGCGCTGCAACGCGAAGGCATCACGGTATTCAGGGTGCGGAGAAGCAAGAAAGATAATTTCCCCCCGCAGCCGGTACATCTGCTTCACGAAGGGAAATTACCCGCCCGGCCACTGCTGCTCGGGCAGGTTCCAACCTTCCTGTTGAAGCGCGACAACCAAGTTCAGTACAATATCGTTAATGGTTTCTGGCTCGACAGCCCCATGAACGGAGCCGGTAAGGTGAACGGAGTGGCCGAATAAAATAGCTTTATCTACAGGTTATGCCATAGTAAAGCTACCCATTTTGATTGGGGGCGAAATTATTATCTGTTTCAGGATTTCTGTGTTAACATATTGATTTATAGGCTATTTGTGGGTTGTCTAAAGATAATCCAAGCGTAACATTGGGGTAACGTGGGCGTAATATTGGGCTGGTAGTTTTGCGGTGCGAAAGCGATACCAAGAAAACCAATATGAAACGGAACGTACTACTTATCCTTTTTTCACTAATCCCCCTCGCCATTCTGGCGCAGACCGGTACCGTCAGAGGTACAATCAAAGACGGTAAAACCAAGGAGTCACTGATTGGATGTACCGTACAGATCAGCGGTACACAACTAGGTACCACCACCGATGTGGACGGTGCCTTCACACTGACCAACGTACCCACCGGTACGCAAAAGGTTGTCATCTCCTACATCTCTTACAAGACCAAAGAGATTCCGGACGTCCGGGTCGAGTCGGGCAACACGACGGCTATTGAAACCGAACTGGACGAAGAAGGCAAATCATTACAGGAAGTAGTGGTGCGGGCCAACCGCGCTACCAACACCGAAATTGCCGTAATCACCGAGATCAAGCAGTTAAAAGCGCTTGCAGTTGGTATTTCGGCCCAGCAGATCCAGAAATCGCAGGACCGCGATGCCGCAGCGGCCATTCGCCGGGTGCCGGGTGTGAGTCTAGTTGATAACCGCTTTGTTCTGATCCGGGGCCTCGGCACCCGCTATAACAACGTACTGATCAACGACGTCATCGCTCCATCTACCGAAGTAGAATCCCGCTCTTTCTCGTTCGATATTGTTCCCAGTAACATTCTCGATCGGATGATCGTCTACAAATCCGGTTCTGCTGAACTGCCAGGCGATTTTGCCGGCGGTATTATAAAGATATATACAAAGCGTCGGCCAGAGCAAAACTTCACTGACGTTGGCCTCACTGTTGGCTATCGGGCCAATACCACGTTTCAAAGTGCCCAGTCGCATGAACGGGGTGGGTTAAGCTTCCTTGGTTTATGGGATGCCAAACAGCAAATACCAACAAGTTTTCCTGCCCGCTCCAGCGAATTCAACAGCCTAAGCACCATACGCCGGGCTTCCTACGCCCGTCTGCTGCCAAATAACTGGGCATTGAACAGTGTAAAGGTTGCTCCCGATGTACGACTGGCTGTCAATACAGGACGGCGGTATGAGTGGGGTAATGTACGGGTCAGCAATCTGACCAGCATTAACTACGCGCTCACCAATCAATCCACCGATGTAAACCTTAGACTGTACGAGAACACGACAGCTAATGACGTTCAGCAGGAATACAATGATGCAACGTACGCCAAGTCTACCCGGTTAGGTATTTTACATAACTGGACATTTCGTTTCTCGCCCAACTTCACATTGGAATGGAAGACGCTGTTCAATCAGTTAGGCTCAACGGAAACGGTTGTCAGAAACGGTAGCTTCGTTATCGACGGTGTTGACGTACAGAGCTATTCGGAACGCTTTGAGAACCGTAGTATTCTTAATTCGCAGGTTTCGGGAGAACATACACTTAGCCAGTTAACCAAAATAAACTGGATTGCCAGTTATGGCTACTCCGGTCGTTGGGAACCAGACTGGAAACGGGCTCAGTATACCCGTACCCAGGGGGCTACGGGCGCTGAAGGCGCAGCTGAACCCTTTCGTCTTAATGTCCCGGTTCAGCCCAATCCGCTTAACGTTGGTCGTTTCTACTCTAAATTGAATGAACAGGTTGGGTCGTTGATTGGCAACTACGAACACACATTTGGTAATCCGAGCGATCGTGAGCCCAATCGCCTTCGTGCCGGTATCTACGGTGAGCACCGCAACCGGGATTTCGCAGCCCGCTTCTACGGCTACGAAAGGGTAGGCCTGATCAATAACATCAGTGGCCTGGGCATTGGACAGGCGTTTGCGCCGGAAAACGTCACTGGCCGTGAAGGAAGCTTCAGCCTGCTGGATGGTACCGTTGATAACGATTCATACAACGGTAAAACCAGCTATGCCGCCGGGTACGTGTCGGGCGATTTCAATTTTGGCACACGGGCGAACTTAACCCTTGGTTTCCGGGGCGAGTTTTACAACCAGACCCTGCGTTTAGCCAATGCGCCAGCCGGAACGCCTTTGGTCGACAACAACATTTTCAGCCCACTGCCTTCCGTAAACTTTACATATAAACTAACGGATCGGCATAGTCTCCGGTTTGCTTACTCGTCTACGGTCAACCGCCCCGAATTACGGGAACTAGCTCCCTTTCGGTATTATGATTTTGCCCGGCAGATTGAAGTTCAGGGTAATACAGGGTTGAAAACGGCGACCATTCAGAACTTTGACGCGAAGTATGAATTTTACCCTACACCGAATGAGCTGATTTCGATAACAGGCTTTTACAAAGATTTTACCAATCCGATCGAATCGTTCCTGATTCCTATTCCAGGTGCTTTTACGTTTACCTTCACCAATGCGCTGTCGGCTCGTAACTACGGTATTGAACTTGAATTCCGGAAAGGGTTTGCCAATTCGAGCAGTGGGTTCTTGCAGAACTTACAGGTTGTAGGGAATGCGTCTTATATAAACAGCCGGGTAACAACAGGCGATGTCATTGAAGCTCCGGGACCGAGTGGTATCATAGAGCGTTTCGGCAACAGTACTGACCGCAACAGGGCATTAGCGAACCAGTCACCTTATTTGATCAACCTCGGTCTATACTACGCTAATCCAACATCGGGATGGCAGTATAATGTGCTTTACAATGTAGCCGGTCCACGAATCTTCCTGGTGGGTAACATTGAAGATCCTACTACCTACGAAATGCCGCGGCATGTAGTGGATTTCAATATCAGCAAGACATTCAACAAGCAAATCGAACTGCGCCTGGGTATACAGGACATCTTCAACGCACCTTTCCGTTTCGCTCAGGATTTCAACGGCGATCGTAAAATTGGCCGCGACATAACTTCCCGAAACGCAACTGCCGACCAGAATTACATCAACTACCGCCGTGGACAGTATGTCACACTGACCGGTGTTTACACCCTGGGCCGACGAATTGTAATGCCTTAATATAATGTACACAAGCAGTCTCAACAACAATCATAATTAATATAAACTGATCCCATTTATGCTTTTTACAAAACGTTTTCAGTCTCTTCTCCTTCTGGCAATAGGGATGACGGTAGCCATCTCAGCTTGTAAGAATGATGATGAGCCAACAATCGATCCACTCTCGATTACCAGCATCAACCCTACCCAGGCACCGGTAGGCGCTTCGATTGTTATCACGGGAACCAGTTTTAACACGACGCCCGCCAGCAATACTGTCGTCTTCAGTGGCAATGCAGCGGCTCAGGTGACAGGCGCATCGACAACATCGTTGACCGTCGTTGTTCCGGCCACGGCTCAAAATGGCCCTATTTCAATTACTTCAGGCGGCACTACCGTTCAGAGCCCGTCAACGGCAAACTTCACGTTAGCCAACCGGCCGGTAGAAACGTTGCCCAATTCAATTACCGCCAGTCGAACACTGTCGGCTAATACAATATATGCTTTAAAGGGCTACGTATACGTAACCAATAACGCAGTATTAACAATTGAGGCCGGTACCGTTATTCGGGGATATAACGCAAGTCAGGATCCGGAAGCACAGAACCACTCAGGTACGTTGATCATTGACCGGGGTGCCCGTTTGGAAGCAAAAGGTACAGCTGCGGCTCCCATCGTATTTACATCGTCTCAGGCGGCTGGTGCCCGCAAATATGGTGATTGGGGCGGTGTTGTTCTGATTGGCCGTGCACCATCCAATCAGGGAACTTCCCGGGCGTTTGAAGGTGGTATACGAGGAACGTTCGATGCTACACTGAACACGCCCGCTGACAATTCAGGCACGCTCCAATATGTTCGGATCGAATTTCCGGGTGTTGCTTTATCATCTACCCCAAATAGTGAGATCAACGGCCTGACGCTGTATCAGGTTGGTTCAGGTACAACCCTTGACCATATTCAGGTTTCTTACAGCGGTGACGATGCCTTTGAGTGGTTCGGTGGTACGGTTAATGCAAAATATCTGGTTGCTCTTCGCACCTTCGACGACGACTTCGATACCGACTATGGCTTTACGGGTAAAGTTCAGTTCGGTGTGGCCCTGCGCGATCCGAACGTTGCCGATCAGTCAGGTTCGGAAGCATTTGAGTCAGACAATTTCGATCCGGGTGTACCGATTACGGCTGGGTTGCCACAAACAGCACCTGTATTTGCTAACATGAGTGCTTTTGCCTTCAACCCGGGAGTGCCTAGTATTGCCAATACGCCAGGTGGCTCCGGAGCATACCGGGCGGCCATGCACTTACGCCGGAATACGAAAATCAGCATTTATAACTCAGTGCTCACGGGCTTCCCGGAAGGCTTGCGGTTAGAGGGTACAACGGCTGGTACATTAGCTAACGTCAATGATAGTAGTCTGGATTTACAGGGAATTGTACTTGGCAACTCCGAGATACCAAATTCAACCACTGTGGTTCGGGGTGTTGGTGACATTACTAACGCTGCTGCCCAGGCTTACTTTAACACCGCCACCAGAAAAAATCAGATCATCGGTACGGACATTACAGCTTTGCTGTTGAACGCACAGAACTTCAATCTGACAGCCCCTAGCTTTCTGCCACAAGCCGGTTCGCCCCTGTTGGTAGCTGGAAATGCTGCTACGGGTGGTAAACTGGCTGACACGTTCTTCACCGCAGCTCCTTACCGGGGCGCATTCAATACAGAAAACTGGCTGGCTGGCTGGACCAATTTCGATCCCCAGAACACGAACTACGAACGCTAGTCATTAATAAGGTAATGCAGTAAAAATTAAATTTCATATTGGTGTCGCACGAAAAGGCCGGAGCTTTGCTCTGGCTTTTTTCTTTTTCGTCGGCAATGAATCCCATCATAAAGTTGGATAACCAACCGCCTAAGGGTTTATAGCTAAGCTTACTGCGTAAATCTATGAGTTCCAGAGAGATAGTTTATGGGCCTTTACAAAAGGTATGAGTAAATTTGCTTAACTTAGCAAACTAAAATAAGTTAAAAAGTATATAAAGATAGTACAACATAGATGGCTGCTGACAGGCTACAGAAGGTTTGTATCATAGGGGCCGGGTCATCGGGAATAGTGGCTGCCAAAACATTATACCAGGCAGGGGTTCCATTCGACTGTTTTGAGAAAGGCTCCGGTATTGGCGGAAACTGGCGGTATGGTAATGATAACGGCATGTCGTCGGCCTATCGGTCGCTGCATATCAATACGAACCGGAACGCTATGGCCTATTCGGATTATCCCATGCCGACAGACTATCCCATGTTTCCGCACCATAGCCAGATCATCCGGTACTTCGATAGCTACGTTGATCATTTCGGATTTCGCGATAAAATTCAGTTCAGTACATCGGTGGAGGACGTCTGCCATGTTGCTGACCCTGCCGGAGGTGTAGGGTCATATCAGGTTACAACCAGTACGGGACAGCATCGAAGCTACAAACACCTGATTGTGGCGAATGGTCATCATTGGAATCCACGTTATCCTGATCCGGCCTTTCCCGGCACGTTCACAGGTGAAACGATTCACTCGCATGACTATAAAACCCCGGAACAGATTCAGGGCCGAAAGGTGCTGATCGTTGGAATTGGTAATTCGGCGGTTGATATTGCCTGCGAAGCGGCCCGGCAGTACGGAGAAATCGTCACGATCTCGACCCGTAGCGGTGCTTACATTGTACCAAACTGGCTGATAAGCAAGCCATTTGACTCCCTGGCCAATTCCATCACGAGCCAGTTGCCGCTATCCCTTCAGCGGAGGCTGCTGGGTATGTCGTTGTGGCTGGCACGGGGGCGTCAGGAAAATTACGGCGTGCCAACCCCCAAACGGCCTTTGTTGAGCGAACATCCTACCATCTCTCAGGACCTGCTCAATCTGGCTGGCCGGGGACTGGTGAAGTTCAAACCAAATATTACACGATTCGAGGGCCGTGAGGTTGTTTTCGATGATGGTAGCCGCGACCGGTTCGACATGATTATTTATGCGACCGGGTACAAAGTAACGTTCCCGTTTTTCAAGGCTGGCTTCTTTAATGTCGAACAAACCAACGATCTGCAATTGTATCACCGCGTTGTTCACCCTGATTTTACCGGGTTGTACTTCCTGGGCCTCCTGCAGCCGTTGGGTGCAATCATGCCGCTAGCCGAAATCCAGGCGATGTGGTTGACCAGCCTGATTGCAGGCACCTGTCGGCTTCCCGGCCGTGATCAGATGCTTCGTTCGATCAGGGAAGAGGCCACGAAAAATACGCAGCGCTACAACGCTTCAGCCCGACATACACTACAGGTCGATTTTCATCCGTACAAGCAATGCATTGAGCGTGAGCTACGAAGGATGAAGCAACGGGCGGTAATGGAAAAAAGATGAATGTTATGACTGAATAAAGATAAAGCGTTACTTACTTCTGTACAGTGCGTCTAACACTCAACTAAGTCCATGAACTTTTAGCTTACCTGTAGGCGTTCGACACTAAACCTCTTCGGTAATCTAAAACTCAAGGATCAATCAGGCTTAAACGGCAACGTATTATCGTAATACAAGCAAGTTTTTGGCTGATTGTTAGGAACTTAGTAATTTGGCCATTTTATTAGTACACCACCTGCTCGTATAGCATTCACTAAACAGAAACACCTTTAATACACCGTAACTATGATATCTAAAAAAGCCAAGTATGCTATCAAAGCCCTCAAGGTTTTGACCGAAGAGTATGGAAAAGGTCCCGTCCTGATTTCTTACATTTCAGCAAAAGAAAACATTCCCAAAAAATTTCTGGAAGCGATCCTGCTGGAGCTTCGTAACCACGGAATTCTACAAAGCCAGAAAGGAAAAGGTGGCGGTTATCTATTACGGGTAGAACCGGGTAGAGTCAATCTGGCGCAGGTTTTACGCGTTATCGATGGACCTATTGCACCAACTCCCTGCGTATCGTTCAATTTCTACGTGAAATGCGACGATTGCAATGACGAAGTAGCCTGCGCGTTGAAGCCTATCATGGAGCGCGTCAGGGATGCCAACCTCGGTGTTTATGAAAATACTACGTTGCTGGCCTTCCAGAACCCGTCTTTACTGGAAACGAAAGAGATTGCCATCGGTTCTCCCATTGCCGAACTAGTGGATTCGGTAGAAAACCGGATGACAGCGTAAGCATCGTAAAAGTCGTAAGACGTAGAAGTCGCAAAAGTCATAAGTCGTAGAAGTCATAAGTGGCTGACGCAGGTTGTTACAATCCTGCGTCAGCCACTTATGACTTCTACGACTTTTTCGACTTTTTCAGCTACTCTTCCTCCGGCTGATGCTCCTTCCGGAGTAGATCGTTCACCGTCTTGACGGGATTGAATGTTATTAGCGGAACTTCAACAAAAATAGTGTTCCAGTCGGCCATCGCACCATTCCAGAGACCCGGTAACTCCTGTGCTTTCAGGTCTTTACCATCTTTCGATTTTGCCGTAATAAACCCGGTCTGGGGGTCCCGAAAAGCGGGCAGGTCATATTTACGGCCGTGGTGATCTTTCAGACCACAAACCAGGTCCACCGGATTAAAGTGTGTAGCCTCATCGAAAATGGCTTTCTGTGCCGGGTTTGTCAAGTCAATTTGTGCCGACTCTACCACCTGAAGGGATACCGACCCATCCTGATTTCTGGCCCAGAAGGGCCCACCGCCCGGTTCACCAACATTCTGCACCATACCGCAGGCCCGCACAGGCCGATTTAATTTCTGCCGGAAATACGCCAGCTTTTCTGCCTTTGCCAGCGTCTCGAAGCCATCGGGTGGCAAGGTAAACAGTGTCCGGCGCAGCAGCTCGTCAGCTTCGGATAGATAACCATCGCTCACCTCGTCTGACCCCTCCAGCAAGCTTTGTAGCCGTGCTATTTGCTGTTGTGCATCGAGTAGTACCGTTGCCAGTACTTTCTTGTAGGTAACAGTCGTTTCCTTGATGGCATCAGGTACAACATTGTCGATGTTCTTGATAAAGACCAGATCGGCATCGATGTCGTTCAGGTTTTCGATCAGGGCTCCATGCCCCGCTGGCCGGAACAGTAACGTTCCATCCGTGTTTCGGAACGGTTCGTTGGTCATATCTACCGAAATGGTATCGGTAGACTTTTTCTGCTCCGAAAAGCTGATATCAAAATTGACGCCGAGCCAGGCTTCGTAGTCGCCTTTTTCGTGCTCGATCAATGCTTCGAACCGGCTGCGGTGCTCGGGCGATACTGTAAAGTGGATACGCACCGTTCCGTCGGAGTTAGCGTAGGCCGCGCCTTCTACCAGGTGTTCTTCAACGGGTGTTCGGGGGCCGTCGAGATACCGGTGAAATTTAAGCAGTCCTTTCGGCAGACTGCCATAGTCCAATCCTTCATCGGTAAGCAGAAACCGCAGGACAGCCGTCCGGTCGTTAGCAGCAACGGCTGCGTCGAGATCGGCTCCTTTCGCAGCCATGGCCGCTTTCAGATCCCCGTAAAACGCGAAGTCGGTCAGGCGGGTGAATACCTCATCGGTACTCTTGTCCTGTTTGCCATCGAGCGCGGCAAACAGCGACTTGAACATGCGGGTGGCTGCTCCGGATGCCGGTACGAATTTCACCAGATCCCGTTCGTGAGCCGCCTGATCGAACCGGTGAATGTAATTGGCTAGCTGATCGTCGGAAATGCGCACGATACCATCGCCGATAGTAGCCGCTTTAATGACATTGAGGTAGGGGAAGCCTTGTACGAAATGATGTATCTGCTGGTCGATCGTTTCGGGAGAAATGCCCTGCGCCAGAATCTGGTCCTGGTCCTGCTCAGTAAACTGCATAGGGAAAACGGAGTAAATCGTTAGGAATGTGAGCGGCAAATTGCGGATTTAGGCAATGTGACGCAAATGAAATTATTATAGGTATCGGGACGGCCCGCTACAGGATCGTGAAGCTGTCGGCGTCCAGATTGGCGGGGAACCGATCCCGGAAGGCACGCAGCTCATCCAGCGATACCGTTTGCTGGTATACTACTTCGGAGTCTGTCTGGCGGAAGAGAACCTCCCCTTTGAAGTCGATCAGTGCTGAATCGCCTGTATACTGGTTCTGATTACCATCAACACCCACCCGGTTCACGCCCGCTACGTAACACAGGTTCTCAACCGCACGGGCCTGTAACAGGACGTTCCAGGCGTTACGCCGGGGCGCGGGCCAGTTGGCAACGTAAAGCAGGAGATCATAGGCAAAAGACGTGTCGGTCGCTGCCGGTGATGAGGGGTCAGGGTTGGTATTACGGCTCCAGACGGGGAACCGGAGGTCGTAGCAAACAAGCGGGCAGATGCGCCAGCCTTTCCATTCTTTCACAATTCGGCGCGTTCCGGCGGTGTAAATGCCATCTTCGCCCGCCATCCGGAACAGATGACGTTTGTCGTACACGTCGAATTCGCCGTTGGGCTGCATCCAGATTAGCCGGTTGTAAAAGCTGTTGCCCTCACGAACGACATAACTACCCGTAACAACGGCCCCCGTTTGAACGGCCATTTGTTTCAACCACCGGAAGGTTGTCAGGTTCATCGGCTCGGCTACGGCGCGGGCGTCCATCGTAAACCCTGTCGTGAACATTTCGGGCAGCACGATCAAATCCGTTTGCTCGGGCAGGTTGAAAATACGCTCCTCCAGCATAGCCCGGTTCGCCACAGGGTCATGCCAGTACAGATCGGTTTGAAGGAGGGTGATGTTCATAGTGGGGAGGAGGGAGGAAAGGGAGGAGGGAGGAAGGGGGGGATGGAGGAAGGGGGGATGGAGGAAAGGGACGAAGGAAGGGATTGTACTAGCGCGATTCCTTCCTCCCTTTCCTCCTTCCTCCCTTCCTTCCCCTCTACTTATTTATGAAACTTCATCCGGTACTCGGCATCGGTTTTACCCTTGGTGATATCGGATAGTTTCTTTTTTATGAGCTGACGGCGGAGCGTGGGCAGATAATCGGTAAAGAGCTTTCCGTCGAGGTGGTCGTACTCGTGCTGAATGATGCGGGCCGCCATCCCTTCATACTCTTCTTCGTGTTCAACCCAGTCCGTATCGAAATAGCGAATAACGATGATCTCAGGCCGGATAACCTCGCCCCGTATACCGGGGATGCTCAAACATCCCTCTTCGAAGCCCCAGTCGTCGCCGGCTTCTTCGATGATCTCGGGATTGATAAATACCTTCTTGAAGCCTACCAGCCCCTGATCTACGTCTTCTTCGTCTTCATCTTCGTTCAGTGGCTCACCGTCCACGACGAACATACGAATACTCTGACCGATTTGCGGAGCGGCCAGCCCTACACCCGATGCGGCATACATCGTCTCATACATGTTTTCGCTCAACGCTTTTACGTCGATGCTGCCGGGTTCAATCTCTTTGGCCCGCTTCCGCAGAACCGGGTCGCCGTAGGCAATTATTGGGAGAATCATATCTTTACTAGTGAATGATAACTGATGAGCGATGAATGGCTATAAAAGACCCGCATTCAGCGTTCATCGTTCGTCATTCTTTTTACTTTCCATATACGACTGTAGAATAATGGCTGCACTGACTTTGTCGATGTTGCCCTTTACCCGCCGGTCTTTCTTTGTACTTCCATTTGCAATCATGGCTTGCAACGCCATGACAGACGTAAACCGTTCGTCATGCCAGTAAACGGGAATATCGGGTAAAGCGTTCTGTAAATGAGTCACGAACTTGCGGACGCGGGGGGTATTGTCGGTATCGTTTCCATCCAGTCCTTTCGGCAAGCCCACGATAAATGCATCGACCGGTTCTTTGGCTACATACGTCCTGAGAAATTTCAGCATCTCATGCGACGGTACCATTTCCAGCGCCGTTGCGATCAGCTGAAGCGGATCGGTGACGGCGACACCCGTGCGCTTCGCTCCGTAATCAATGGCTAACAGTCTGCCCATAGTATGACAAAGGTACGGATATCATTGAACAGTTGTCTGCAAACAGCTATCCGGGAGCCTTACCAATGCGTTGGCTACTGCTGACGGATGGCCATAGACTGCCAGGTGGCTACGTCCTGCGGGGTGTCCAGATCGATAGCGCCCAGGGGAAAGGGAACGTCGGCACAATCGTCCGGGTACTGGCGAATCAATTTCCGGGCACCCACATCGCCGGTGAACGATAAAAATTCCGGTTTGTAGCGAATATCGAAAAGAGCTGGTACGCCAAGGTGAGCCGGTTCAGCATAACGACTGGCAATGATACCCCGGCCCGTTTCAGCCCGTTCGCGAATCAGCTGCCGAAGCAGCTCTGTGGTTACGTAGGGCTGGTCGGTCAGCAGGACCAGAAACGCATCGATAGGTTCGTTGGAAAGGGCCGTAAGGCCAACCCGAAGCGAAGCCGCCAGCCCTTCGGCCCAGTTGGTATTAACGACCTGCACCAATGGCAAGCCGTTTAACTCCAGCCCGATTTTCTCCGCGTTAGCGCCCAGTACGACAACGACAGGTCCGGCATCCAGCAGCAAGGCCATGTCGGCCATGGTCCGTACCAGTGTTGTACCATACTGGCGGAGCAGTTGTTTAGGCTGCCCCCCCAGCCGGGTCGAACTGCCGGCAGCTAGGATAATCGTGGCTACACGCATAGGCTAGGCGTCGGTGTCTACTGCGTCGGATGCGGGATAGGCACTGCGCTGGTTGACGAGCCGGTCGTGAATAGGGCCGGACTTGTCTTTCAAAAAGCCACCAGACCGTTTGGTGAAGAACGTTTTCACTTCAGCAATGATCGACAGGGCAATTTCGTCGGGCGTCTCGGCACCGAGATCCAGGCCAATAGGGGCATGAACGCGGTTCAATTCGTTTTCAACGAAAAAATGACCGCTTTTCTCGAACTCGACCTGCATCTTGTCAAAGCGCTTGCGTGGCCCGAGCATACCAATATAAGGTACATCAGTGGTGAGCAGGGCTTCCAGCACCGACCGGTCGTAGTTAAAATTATGTGACATCAGGACAGCCGCCGTTCGCTCCGTAATGGTTAACTGATCGATCACGGCAGCGCGGTCGGCAAATAATACGCAGGTGGCTACCGGGAAGCGTTTGGGAGACAGATGAGCCACACAATCGTCGGTTACCGTCACCTGCCAGCCCAGTTCACGGGCCAGTTTAGCCACCGGAACAACATCGTAACCAGCGCCGAATATGATGAGCTCGATACCGGGATCGATGCGTTCGATAAACACCTCGACCGTGCCAGATTCCATCAGAAACGGCTTTGTCATTGGCTTGCCGGTCTCGAAGACGTCCTGCATGGCAGGCTGTAACCAGGCCGGAACCTGGGTATCCTGTTCGGTCATCATGAAACGCATACCAGGTGCCAGACTGGTCGATGCATCAGCTTTCAGCACCGTAGCCAGCGCCCGCACGTCGCGCTTCTGAACAAACTCGCGCAGTACTTCAACCGGATTCTGCCCGTCGGCTGGATCGATAGGTTCAATCAGTACGTCGATGATACCGTTACAGCCCAGGCCCACGCCAAAACTGTTGGCACCGTCGTCCATCGTGTCGTAGGTGACCACAATGGGCGATCGATCGCGCATGACCTGCCGGGCTTTGCGCAGGGCATCACCTTCCAGGCAGCCACCACTGATAGCCCCTTCCCAGCGTCCATCGTCGGTGATGAGCATGCGGGCACCCGGCCGCCGATACGACGATCCCTCAACCCAAACGACCGTTGCCAGAGCGGCTTTGCGCTCGGTAAAGTCAACTTGCTCATAAACCTCCAGGATGCGTGTAATTTCTTTCATGAACAAAACTCGTTAGTAGGATGGGTGCTCTGGCAAAGTACCCATCCTATTAACACGGGTAAAAAAAATCTGTTCCGTAAAATCAAACCTGTATGCAACTCGCTATACGCTGCCCAGATCGAACGGGAGTTTTCGAATGCGTTTGCCGGTAGCAGCAAATACGGCGTTGGCCAGCGCGGGGGCCAGCGGTGGCAGTCCCGGTTCACCAACGCCCTTGATAACAGGGCCACCCTCGGCCAGGATATGCACCTCAACGGGCGGCATTTCATTGATGCGCACCATTTGGTTGGTATCGAAGTTTTTCTGAACGGCCTGACCGCCTTCAAACGTGATGCCGGCTTTGGTAGCCGCAGTAAGGGCCATCGCAACCGATCCTTCCACCTGTGCCTGCACGGTATCTGGGTTGACAACCGTACCAAGGTCGATAACGCAGTATACTTTATCGACCTTTACCCCGCCATCCTTATCTTTGGATACTTCGACCACCTGCCCGGCCAGTCCGGCAAAAAACTCCCATTGGGCTATCCCGCGTCCTTTGCCTTCAGGCAGTGGCTGGTCCCAGCCCGAAACCTCTTTCAGCTTCATCAGCACCCGTTTGGCATCGCTGTCTTTCGTTAGCATCGCCAGCCGGAAGGCCAGTGGGTCCTGACCGGCTTTGTGGGCCATTTCGTCGATGAAGCATTCGTGCGCAAAGGCCAGCGTAGAGCTTGTTACCGACCGCCAGTAGGTGAGCGGAACGTGAACGTCGGCATGTACATAGCGCGTGTTCAGATTCGGAATTTCGTACTTCTGCTCGTTGGTTGCTTCGAGCATCGTAGCATCGGGCTTCGTTTTGTCGTAGGTCGCATTCATCGTGGCGTCGATGGATGGCGCAATCACTTTATGCTGAAGGGCTACTGCTTTCCCGTCGGCAGATAAGGCTCCGCGCATGGCCGAGAAGGTCATTGGCCGGAATGGTCCGAGCTGGGTATCGTCTTCCCGCGTCCAGACCACTTTAACGGGCTTCCCGATCGCTTTCGATAGCAGGGCTGCTTCTGTGGCAAAATCCTGAGTCAGTCTCCGGCCAAAACCGCCCCCGTTGAACAGGACATGAACGGTTATATTATCGGCCGGGACGTTGAGCACTTTGGCCACCTCGTCCCGAACCAGGTCACCGCCCTGCGACGATACCCAAAGCTCCACTTTGTCGCCGGCGGCATCCACACCCGGCTTGTAATGGGCCAGGGCATTCATCGGCTCCATCGTTGAATGGCTTACGATGGGTGTTTCGTAAAACGCTTCCACCTGGCTGGCCGAATCCGCAAAGGATTTGTCGAAATCACCAACATTATGCCCCTGTACGCCATCCGTTTTGGCTAACTCGCGCAGCTTATTCTCGAAATCGGCCGAGTTGAAGGTGTCATGGCCGTTATGCTTCCAGGTCACCTTCAGGGCTTTCCGGCCCTGCATGGCCGCCCAGTAATTGTCGGCGACAATGGCTACGCCTTCGTAGCGGTTCTTGCCCACGACGCGCTCCACTTTTACGGCCTTCCGAACGCCCTTCACGTTCAGAGCCTGCGCGGCATCGAAACCGACCAGCGTACTGCCAAACACCGGGCACCGTTCGATAGACGCATACAGCATACCCGCTGGTACGCTGGCATCGATACCAAACATAGCCTGCCCCGTTACTTTCAGCGGAACGTCGGGCCGGGGCATCGACTTGCCCAGCATCGTAAACTGTTTGGGATCTTTCAGCACCGGCTCTTTAGGAACCGGAAGTTTAGCTGCGGTTTCGGCCAGCTGGCCGTAAGGAAGCCGTTTGCCGGTGGGCTTGTGCACGATAGAACCCTTTTCTGCGAAACACTCGGACAGGGGCACGTTCCATTGCTGGCTGGCGGCCTGGATAAGCATTTCGCGGGCCGACGCGCCTACTTTGCGCATCTGGGTGTAACCACCCCGGATGGAGCCGCTGCCACCCACCGCCTGCGACCAGAGTTCGCCATACTTGGGTTCGCCCCCGGTTTGCCGGATGGTGACCTTATCCAGCGATACTTCCAGTTCCTCGGCAATGAGCGCCGGAACAGACTGATAGGTGCCCTGCCCAATTTCTGGCCGGGGATTCATGATGATGATCCGCCCCGATTTCTCGATAATAACGTAAGGCGTGAGTTCGGCGGCTTCCGGAAGCGCCAGTCCGGGTTTTGTACTCAGGTTCAGCACCGGGCTGGCAAAAGCGTCGGTCGAGGAAAAGCCCAGGGCAAAGGCGACACCAGTTAAACTGGTTGCTTTCAGAAAACCACGGCGGCTCGTTCCGGTTTTGTTGGCGTTCGTGTTCATCGTTTTCCGATTTTAGGCGTGGACTTTGGCATTTTTGGGGCAGAGGCCATCTCGGCTGAGGCCGAATGAATGGCTTTCCGGATTCGGCCGTAGGTGCCACAGCGGCAGATGTTTCCCTGCATGGCTGCGTCAATGTCGGCGTCGGTAGGTTTGGGCGTTTGTTTCAGCAACGCAGCCGCCGACATGATCTGGCCCGACTGGCAGTAGCCGCACTGGGGTACCTGGTGTTCGATCCAGGCTTTCTGAACGGGGTGGTCGGCATTTTTGGAAAGCCCTTCAATGGTCGTGATTTTCTGGCCTGCCGCTGCCGAAACCGGAACGCTACAGGAGCGCGTTGGGCTGCCGTCGAGGTGGACAGTACAGGCGCCACACTGGGCAATGCCGCAGCCGAATTTAGTACCTGTAAGGCCTACGACGTCACGAATGGCCCACAAGAGCGGCATGTCGGGGTCTACGTCCAGGGTATGAGGCCGATTATTGATGGTAAGTTTTACCGTAGCCATTAGGAATGGAGGGTTAAATGGGTAACGTCAGGTTGCAAAAACCTGAATCAGTTGCTGGATAATGAATCGAAAGTTAGCCGGATAAACGGAAAAATCATAGCTGCATTGCGATCAGACAATCTGGATTGTAGAGCGGGCAAATAGACGTTTCATGTACCTTTGTATCAACAAATGAATCATTTCTGATGAGTGCACACGAGATAGCTACTGCCTACTACGACGCGTTTAATCAAAAAGACTGGGCGGGAATGCTCGCCCTTGTCGATACCGACGTCCAGCACGATAGCAACCAGGGGCCGACACGCTTTGGTAAAGACATGTTTACCCAGTTTCTGAAACACATGGACAACTGCTACGACGAAACCCTGACCGATATAGTCGTGATGGCTGAGCCGACCAACACCCGGGTGGCCTGTGAGTTTACCGTCAATGGTATCTACAAAAAAACCGATGGTGATCTGCCCGAAGCAGCCGGACAAACCTATTCGCTGCCCGCCGGGTCGTTTCTGGCTATCGCCAATGGGCTGATCACGCGGATCACCACGTATTATAACCTGCCGCTTTGGGAGTCGCTGGTGCTGGGAGAAAGTAACTAAGTACGTTGACTACAATGCCTGACTTAACGTTTATGAAGGCGCAGGGCCAAGCGATCGAAGCTGTTCGTGACCAGTTAGCGGCACTGCGTATGACCGTCTTTCGTAATTTTCCTTATCTCTACCAGGGGGATATCGCCTATGAGCGGGCCTACCTGGAAACCTATATCCGCTCCGAGCGGTCGTTACTGTTTGCCGTTCGGGACGGGGACCAGCTGGTAGGGGCTACAACGGCGCTGCCGCTGCTCGATGAGACGGCCGAGGTCCAGGCTCCGTTCCGGCGGGCTGGTTATGACCTTAGTCGTATCGTTTATTTTGGCGAGAGCATTTTATTGCCCGCCTATCGGGGATCAGGGCTTGGAAACCGTTTCTTCGATGAGCGCGAAGCCCACGCCCGTCAGTTCGGGACCTACACCACAGCCTGTTTTTGCGCCGTTCAACGTCCCGCCGACCATCCCCTTCGCCCCAAAGACTACAAACCCCTCGATGCCTTCTGGATCAAACGGGGCTATACCTGCCGTCCCGACCTGAACACCACGTTCGACTGGCCCGACCGGGGCGAAACTGAATCGACCCCCAAAGCGATGACCTACTGGACCCGGCCGCTGTGAATGCAACTGTTGGCTACCCGGTCGTTTTGCATGAGAAGCTTCATTCCTTAACATAAACACTTATCGGGCAGTTGTTTCATTGAACACTACACATACGTAAAGATGGAGTCAACCGCAGCAGCAGAGCGTGAGCTTGGGATAGGGGTCATTGGAATGGGCGGCTTCGGGCTGTTTGCCGTTCAGCAGTTTGTTCAGCAACCGGGGGTTCGTCTGGTGGCTATTGCCGGCTCGAAGCGGGAAGAAGCCATCCGAACGGCTCAACGGTTCGGAGCCGAGCAGCTGGGCAGTCTGGACGAGCTGGTAAACCATCCCGATATTGACATCGTGTACATTGCTACGCCCCCGTTTATGCACTATGAGCAGGGGATGCTCGCATTGAAGGCGGGTAAAAACGTTATCTGCGAAAAGCCGCTGGCTATGAATCCCGAGCAGGGAGCCGAAATGCTGGCCCTGGCCAGAGAAAAAGGGTTGCTGATGGTAACGAACCTGATGCAACGCTACAACCCCATGTTTGCCCGGGTCAGGCAACTCATCGATAAAGGGCTGCTGGGCGACTTTTTACATGGCTATTTCGAAAACTACGCCGGTGACGAAGGTCTTTCGCCCGAACACTGGTTCTGGGATCGTGAAAAAAGCGGGGGTATCTTCATCGAGCATGGGGTTCACTTCTTCGATATGTTTGCCGGCTGGTTTGGTGCGGGTACCGTAAAGGCCGCGCAGGTCATCAAACGCCCCAACAGTGCTGATATCGAAGATCAGGTGCAGGCTACGGTGGAGTATGGCGACGATGAAACCGGTCGTAAACTGGTAAACTTCTACCATGGCTTTACCCAGACGGGCCGTATGGACCGGCAGGAAATGCGACTCGTGTTTGAACGGGGCGACATTACGCTCCATGAATGGGTTCCAACGCGTATGATTCTTCGTTGCGTGGCCGATGAAGCGACAACCCGCGAGTTGATGCTGCTTTTTCCGGGAGCCCAGCTGAACGTTACCGCCAACATATCCGGTAAAGACCTGCCTTTGCATGGCCGGCATAAAGCATTCGATGCGTATCAGCAGCTGGAAATGAAGTTCGGTTTCGAGCAGGAGAAACAGCATTTGTACAGCGAGTTGCTGCGGCTGATGTTCCGTGATCAGGTGAGCGGGCTCAAATATCCCGAGACGCACCGGATTATTACGGAGGAGAACGGATTACGCTCGCTCGAAACGGCAGCCGAAGCCGATCGGATGGCAAGAGGGTAGGCAACGTTTATGAAACAGCGTCAGAAGGTGGACTGAATTAATAAAAAAAATTAATAACAAACGTAAACGCCGTCGCTTACAGGCAATAACTCCTTTATTTTTTGCGACATTTGCGTTGTCTTACCAATTCTCTCCGCATAGCGCATGATTACGGAGTCTCCTTTACTCGACAGCCCTGAAGGGCAATTGCCGGGCACGTCGCCCAACGGTGGTCCAATTCAGTCGGCTATCACCTACGAAAAGATCCCAACGCATATTTATGCGGACGCAAAAGATGCATCGCGGGCCGTCGCTCATGAAATTGCCGACCTGATCCGGCAGAAACAGAGCGAAGACAAACCTTGTATACTGGGCCTGGCTACAGGCTCATCGCCAAAAACGGTATATGCCGAGCTGATTCGGATGCACCGCGAAGAAGGGCTTAGCTTTCGAAACGTCGTTTCGTTCAATCTGGACGAATACTACCCGATGGAACCAGACTCGTTGCAGAGTTACGTCAGGTTCATGAAAGAGCAGCTATTCGACCATGTCGACATGCCAGCGGGAAACTACCACCTGCCCGACGGTACCGTCGGAGTCGATAAAGTTGGTGAGTTTGCCCGGCAGTACGAAGCCGAAATCGAAGCGGCTGGCGGACTGGATTTTCAGTTGCTGGGTATTGGCGGAAATGGCCATATCGGGTTCAACGAACCGGGATCGCTGATCAACTCACACACCCGCCTGATGATGCTCGACAACTCGACGCGGGCTGCTGCATCGGTCGATTTTGGCGGGTTGCCGAAAACCCCGCGTAAAGCCATTACGATGGGCGTTTCGAGCATTCTGGGTGCCCGGCGCGTAGTGTTGCTGGCCTGGGGCGAACGCAAAGCACCCGTAATTCGCGGAGCTGTAGAAGGTCTGGTAACGGAGTTGAACCCCGCGTCTTACCTGCAAACCCACCCCAACGCGCTCTTTGTCATCGACGAAGCGGCTGCCTCGGAGCTGACCCGCATGAAAACACCCTGGCTGGTGGATTCGGTCGAGTGGGATAACAAGATGAAAAAGAAGGCGGTCACCTACCTGTCGCTGGCGTTGAGCAAACCGGTTTTGAAACTAACCGATCGCGACTACAACGACAATGGTATGAGTGATCTGCTGGCCCAGTATGGTCAGGCCTACGATATCAACATCGACGTATTCAACCAGCTTCAGCATACCATTACCGGCTGGCCGGGCGGCAAACCCAATGCTGACGATACCAACCGCCCCGAGCGTGCCTCACCAGCCAAAAAACGCTGCCTGATTTTCAGCCCCCACCCCGACGATGATATTATCTCGATGGGTGGTACGTTCCAGCGGCTCGTCGACCAGGGCCACGAGGTGCATGTTGGTTACCAAACATCGGGTAACATTGCCGTTGCTGATGATGAAGCGCTTCGTTTCGCCGATTATGTGGTCGATTTCAACTCGAAATTCGGCATCAAAAGTCCTGAGGCCACCCGGATTTTTCAGGATGCGGCTGCATCGCTTCGCGAGAAGAAAGATTCCGAGATGGACACTGCTGAGGTGCGCTATGTAAAAGGGCTTATCCGTATGGGTGAAGCGAAATCGACCTGCCGGTTCGTAGGCGTTCCGGTCGACCGGGCGCATTTTATGAACATGCCCTTCTACGAAACAGGAACGGTCGCTAAAAAACCACTCAGCGAAGACGACATTCAAATTACAATGGCGTTGATCGAAGAAGTTAAGCCGCAACAAATCTACGCGGCTGGTGATCTTGCCGATCCACACGGTACACACAAAGTTTGTCTGGATGCCATTCTGGAAGCGGTTCGGCGCTTAAAGCAGTCGGACGCGACCCCGGAAAACTTTATGAAAGATTGCTGGGTATGGCTATACCGCGGTGCATGGGCCGAGTGGGACATTCACGAAATAGAAATGGCCGTACCTATGTCGCCCGATCAGGTGATGAAAAAGCGCCTGGGTATTTTCAAGCACCAGTCGCAGAAAGACGGCGTTGTTTACCAGGGTACCGATTCGCGGGAGTTCTGGCAACGGGCCGAAGAGCGCAACCGCGCTACGGCTGGTCTTTATAACCGGCTGGGCCTTGCCGAGTACGAAGCAATGGAAGCGTTCGTGCGCTGGCGCTTCTAACGTACTGCGGATTTCAGTCCGCTTTAGTATGTACAGATTCGTATATTGTATACACTAAAGCGGACTAAAGTCCGCAGTACGCTAGATCCCACCAACGATGAAAACGGAATACTATCGGAGACTGCCCCATCTACACTATGTTGGGGCAGTCTTTTTTATAACCTTTAATCTGCGGGGAGCTATTCCGGCGGAGGTTGTCGCTCGTCTTGCCGGAGAAAAGCAGGTAGCCCTGTTAGCCCTGAAAAGATCGGGTGGCGACACGGAAGAACTGTACAAAGAGCACAAACGTCACTTCGCTCGTATCGATCATATCCTGGATACGCTTCAGTATGGTCCTGATTGGCTGAAGAATCCATCTGTTGCGGAATCCGTCAAGAATAAACTACATCAATACGATACGGCTAACTACGAGTTGCTGGCTCATTGTATAATGGCCAATCATGTGCACATCGTTGTCGATACGGCTGTTCAGTTGGATGGCCTGACTACCAACGACACGATTACATCGGCAAATTATACACAGCTTCACGTAACGTTGAAGCACATCAAAGGTGGATCCGCCCGTGTGGCAAATCAACTGCTCGATCGAACCGGCGCGTTTTGGCAACCCGAAAGTTATGATCACTACGTCCGGAATAGCGCCGAGTTACAGCGAATTATCAATTACACGTTACAAAACCCGGTGAAAGCGGGTCTCGTTGAAACCTGGGAAGAGTGGCCCCACACCTATCTGAGTCCAGCGTATCGAACGTAACGCGGACTTCAGTCCGCTGTCATGCTGTTTAAGGCGGACTGAAGTCCACGTTACGTTAGGATAGGGGTTGAGCAAAACTGATCAGGGCGGTAGCCAGATAGGTCAGGTCTTTGCTAAACTGTCCTTCATAATTGTTGGCGTAGTCCTGCGCCAGACCCGCCAGGTCCCGCATTGCCCGCTCGGTAGCACGCATGTCGTTTGCCTGGAGCGCATCGCGAAGCTGCGTCAGAGGAATTTCGATCCATTGCGTATTCTGATCGAAACGAACGGCGGTAATCCAATCTTCTACCAGCGATGCGCCCGACTGGGGCGTGGTAGCAACAGCACCATTGCCAAGCATTTCCAGCGTACCGTTAAAGAGCATCTGCACCCGGTCGCCCGGATTTTGCAAATCGTACAGCGGCATGTTGCCGGGCTGATTTCCGTCCTCCTCATCGCTATTTTGAATACCACCGAGATCAGTAGCAAACGAGCGAAGTGAATCGGCCAGCTGGATCATTTCTTCGGCCTTGGTACCGGTAAACTTACGGGCAATCGTTTGTGTATGATTAGCCAAACTGTTGAGCAGTTGGGTGACTCGCGCGGCATCGGGTTGGGGATTGATCAACTCGTCGTACAACTCGCCCAGCTGCTCGGATAACGGTTGGGCATCGTCTACGTTCTTCAACGCCGTAATCCATGATTTTATCAGGTCAGCCCCGGTAGCAGGAGCAACATTCTGTTGAGACATTGTCTGCAGGGTGCTATGCAGTATCGATTGCGGATTCGCCTGTGCCATGTTCGTTGAGTAGATGAGTTGAGTTTACACGGAGAAAACCGTTCGTAACCCGTAATGTTTAAACGGCTATTTAGCCAATTGAGGCATTGGAACGGATGAAGTTTACGGAAACTCAATTCATTAAATTTCGTCTGTCTGATTTAATATAATATGAAAAATGGATATAATTGCAGTGATATATA
The DNA here is from genome assembly GCF_014282275.1 of Spirosoma utsteinense. Taxonomy (GTDB): domain Bacteria; phylum Bacteroidota; class Bacteroidia; order Cytophagales; family Spirosomataceae; genus Spirosoma; species Spirosoma utsteinense. The sequence continues at coordinate 126,949 of NZ_VFIA01000003.1, read as the reverse complement.
ATAGTTATATTATATAGCTAATAGACGCTTATCCGGCAATCACCTTATCGACCTATGACTAAACAGGAAAAAATACGAACGGCGCGCCTGTTCTTATTGCATGAATTTATCCGGGATCATTTTACCAAATCCGACTGGATCAAGATTGGCTATTTGACCGACAGCCTCGAATTGATCGAAGACCATCCCCGTTTGTTACGCAGTCTGGATTTCGCCGACGACGATTATGAAGGAAACAGCTTACAGGTGCTGTCTAAACTAATTAGCGAGAGCAACAGCAATCTGGGGGAGATCGAGCGCTTTATCGAAGCGAAAAAGTTAAATCCGGTCAAGCCGATCCGCGAATTTATTTCGACGGTGCAGCCCCGTATACCCGAGCGTGTCATTACGTTTGCCCCGGACGTATTTCGGGTTCCCGAACGATCGGTCGAAACCAACGTGCTATCGGTAATGATGCCTTTTGAGAGCAAGTTTTCGGGAACCTATGCGGCCATTCGCGCGGTATGTGCCAGACTCAGGATTGAGTGCCGACGGGCCGACGACATCTGGGATAACAGCATCCTGATCCAGGACGTGTTTGAGCTGATTTTTACATCCCGCGCTGTCATCACGGATTTTACCGACCGGAATCCAAACGTGTTCTACGAAACCGGCGTGGCCCACACGCTGGGTAAACTCGTTATCCCGATTACGCAATCGGTAGGGGATATTCCCTTCGATCTGCGCCACCACCGTGCGCTCACCTACCTGCCCAATGCGGAGGGGTTGTTGAAGTTGGAGATTGATCTGGAGAAAAAACTCGCGAAGGTGTTTACTTAGCGGTTTGTTACGCTCATCTCACCTTTTCCGTTCGTGAAGCAACAACGTCTCCTATCCCTCGATGCCTTTCGCGGCCTGACTGTGGCGGGTATGATTCTGGTCAATAATCCCGGCGACTGGGCGCATATCTACCCCCCGCTCGAACACGCACCCTGGAACGGCTGGACACCTACTGACCTAATCTTTCCATTTTTCCTGTTCATCGTAGGGGTCTCGATAACATTTGCGCTCAGCGGAAAAGAAGGGGACCGGATGGCAGTAGGTAAAATCGTGAAACGAAGCCTGACGCTGTTTCTGCTGGGTTTATTTCTTAATTTCTTTCCCCGATTCGACATCATGACGGTGCGTATTCCGGGTGTGCTGCAACGTATTGCGCTGGTTTACCTGGTCTGTTCACTGCTCTACCTGAAGACAACACCCCGCCAGCAACTTTATATCCTGGCAAGTATCCTGATCGGGTATTGGCTGCTGATGACGGTAGTGCCGGTGCCGGGCATCGGTTATGCCAACCTTGAACCAACAACGAACCTTGCGGCCTGGCTCGACCGGGTTATCATCACCCCGGCGCACGTATACAAAGCCACGAAGGTATGGGACCCCGAAGGGCTGCTGAGTACGCTTCCCGCCGTTGGAACGGGTATGCTGGGCCTGCTGACCGGCACATGGCTGCGGAGTGACCGGCCAGCTACTGATAAAGCAGCCTGGCTTTTTGCCGCTGGTAGCGGCCTGACATTGGGCGGGATCGTCTGGGATAGCTTCTTTCCGATCAACAAAGCGCTGTGGACATCCTCGTATGTCCTGCTGGCGGGGGGACTGGCCATGCTTGGCCTGGCCCTGAGTTACTGGTTGATCGACGTGAAGCACTACCGACGGGGCGTTTTGCCGTTCGTGGCTTTTGGTGTCAATGCCATCACCGTATTTTTTCTGTCGGGGCTGATTCCACGGATGATGAGTCTCATTAAAGTGACGGGCGCGGGCGGCTTGCCCCAGGGTCTGAAAGAGTATTTGTATCAGACATTCATTGCACCCCCGTTTGCCGATCCAAAAAATGCATCGCTGGCCGGGGCATTGACGTTCGTGCTGATCTGGTTCGTGATCCTCTGGCTCATGTACCGGAAAAACGTGATCATCAAGGTGTGACCCGGCACCGGGACGATATCAAACAACAGATCGAGCGCATCCTGAACTGGGGTCCGTCGGAACACTGGCAGCTGCGGGATTTCGGGGTTTTGAGTGAGCTGGTGCTGGTTCGTACAAAACAGCGCGTGAACGGCCGCGATCTGCAAACGTTCTGGCATTCGCCCGCGACGGCATCTCCGGCCCTGTTAAATGCGCTCGCTCGCTTTGCTGACTATGACGACTGGAACGACTTTTGTCGGCGAAATGCCTACGGTGTTGTCGATACCGACGATGAAACCCAGCTTACCCACATGCCGGGCTGGGAAATCCCAATAAACTGGGTCATTATAATCTGCTGGCTGTCGGTGCTGGCGTCGATACTGATCGGTATTCTGCTGGTTTGGAAACGGTAGAGGAGATGTCGGTTATTGGGTAAACGTTTCAGCTTTACACGGCGTTAGTGCTATAGTAATACGTTATAAAATCACAACCCAAACGACCGAATGGTACGTTTTCCTCTCGCGCTGAGCCTGCTGCTCAGTGCTTCGCTGGTACTGGCGCAGCAACCCGCCACAACGACAAAACGCCCAACCGCACGTACGCCTAAACCGGTGGCTGCCTCGGGCACAACCCTCAACCGTCCCATTCCGCTCGACCCCGACGTGAAAGTTGGTAAGTTGCCCAATGGCCTGACGTACTATATCCGCAAGAACGCCGAGCCCAAAAATCGGGCTGAGCTGCGGTTGGTAATCCGGGCGGGCTCGGTACTGGAAACCGACGCGCAGCAGGGCCTGGCTCACTTTATGGAGCACATGGAATTTAACGGCACCAAGAATTTCCCTAAAAATGAACTGGTCAACTTCCTGCAATCGGCGGGGGTACGCTTCGGTGCCGATCTGAACGCGTATACCGGTTTTGACGAGACGGTGTATCAATTGCCCGTTCCAACGGATTCGGCCAAGCTGTTTGAGCGGTCGTTTCAAATTCTGGAAGACTGGGCCCACAACGCCACCCTCGACCCGGCCGAGATCGAAAAGGAGCGGGGCGTTGTGCTGGAAGAACGTCGGCTGGGACGCGGAGCCGGACAGCGGATGCGCGATACCTACTTTCCCGTCCTGCTCAACAATTCTACGTATGCCCGCCGGCTGCCCATCGGTACCGAAGAGGTGCTGAAAACGTTTACGCCCGAAACCCTTCGTCAGTTTTATAAAGACTGGTACCGGCCCGACCTGATGGCTGTCATTGCCGTGGGCGATTTCAACGTCAACGAGGTGGAAGGCATCATCCGGCAGAAGTTTGGCCGTATTCCGGCCGTGGCTAACCCGAAGCCCCGCAAAGAGTTTGACATTCCTGCCCACAAAGACACGAAAGTTATTATCGTCACCGATCCTGAGCAGCCCAACACGGTGGTTCAGGTGATTTACAAGCGTCCCGAGATAAAAGAACGGACGCTGAACGACCTGCGTGAAAGTATCAAGCGGGGCTTGTTCAACACCATGCTCGGCAACCGGATTCAGGAGCTGACCCAACAGGCTAACCCGCCGTTTCTGGGAGGCTATAGCAACTACAGCGACTTCCTGGGCAACATCGACGCCTTTACGTCCATTGCCGTAGCCAAAGAAGGGAATGTAGAAAAAGCCATTCGGGCGGTGTTGAACGAGAATGCCCGTGTAAAACAGTTTGGCTTCACGGCCACTGAACTGGCCCGGGCCAAACAGGAGTTTTATACCGGCGTGGAGCAGTCTTACAGCGAACGGGACAAAACCCGATCTGCCAATTTCGTTAATGAGTACGTGCAGAATTTCACGGATAACGATCCTTATACAAGCATCGACTTCTACTTCGATTTTCTGAAAAAACAACAGGCAGGTATCACGCTCGCTGAGGTAAACGCGCTTGTCGATCAGTTTATCCGCAACGAGAACCGGGCGGTGATTGTGATGGCACCTGAAAACCGGAACGCCGGCCCGGGACAAGCCAAATTACCCACTGTTGAGCAGATCATTGGCTATGTCGACGATGCGGGAAAAGGGTTAACGGCCTACGAAGACAAGACCCTCGATGCGCCACTGGTACCGACTCCACCAACTCCATCTCCGGTGGCTAACGTGAAAGAGATCAAAGAAATTGGTGTTACCGAGTGGACGCTCCGGAACGGCGTTCGGGTGGTGCTGAAACCGACAAACTTCAAAAACGACCAGATCCTCTTTGGGGGTAGCAGCTTCGGCGGTACGTCGATTTACGACCTGAAGGATTTTCAGTCGGCGCGGTTCTCGTCGACGCTGGCGTCACTGGGCGGCACGGGCGCGTATAACCAGGTACAGCTGGGTAAATTTCTATCGGGCAAACAGGTGAACGTTTACCCCTACGTAAGCGAGCTCAATGAAGGGATCAACGGGAGTGCGGCTCCTAAAGATCTCGAAACGGCCCTTCAGCTGCTCTATAGTTATTTTACCCAGCCCAGGAAAGATGCCGACGTCGTAGCCGGTTTCCTCTCGAACCAGCGAAGTGCGTTACAGAACCAGATCGATACGCCAACGCCCCAGCGCGTATTTCAGGATACGGTGACCGTAACACTGGGCAACAACAATCCACGCCGGCAGCCGCTTCAGCCGGCTGATCTGGACAAAGTCGACCTCGACCGGGCGCTGGCCATTTACAAAGAACGATTCGCCAACGCCGGTGATTTCACTTTCTACTTCGTGGGCAACTTCACCGAAGCAACCCTGAAGCCGTTGGTGGAGAAATACCTGGGTGGCTTACCGGCAACGGATAAGAAGGAGAAATTCGTAGATCTCGGAATTCGGGCTCCAAAGGGTGAGGTCAGCAAGACAGTCTACAAAGGGCTCGACCCGAAATCGTCGGTTCAGCTGGTGTATAGTGGCGATTTGACCTGGTCGCCGGAGACGACGACGCAGATCGACGCGCTGGCCGAGGTGCTCGAAATCAAACTTATCGAGAAGCTGCGTGAAGAGGAAAGTGGCGTATACGGTGTGTCGGCCGGTGGCGCGTATAGCAAATACCCGGTACCGCGCTACACGTTCCGCATCAGCTTTGGCTGCGCCCCCGAAAACGTGGAGAAGCTCATTGCCAAAACGCAGGAGCTTATCAATGACCTGAAACAGAAAGGGGCCTTGCCCGGCGATATTGCCAAATTCAAGGCCGAAACCCAGCGCGAAACGGAACTCCAGTTGAAAGACAACCAGTTCTGGCTCGGTTATCTGCAAAATCAATACGTCAACGCCGACGATCCAACCGAAGTCCTGCGCGAAGCTGATCTGCTCAGGAAGGTGACGGTAGAAAGTACCAAAGAGGCTGCCAACACCTACTTCGGCAAGAACTACATTCGGCTGGTGTTGATGCCGGAGAAAAAACAGTAGCAACCAGGAGCCGTTAATGCTTTACTAAAAGCCGGGGCCTGTGTTCCGGCTTTTAGTATGTTTTTCGGAAATTAGCCCTACATTTTCCCGATCCAGACGCCTTTCTACCGGGAATACGGCGGGTAGTTCAAATGTCAACGTTTCAATCTGAGTAATCTGTGCCCCAACGCCAACCTGAACTCCGAACCGTCAACGTCACGCGCTATGTGACGCCCCTGCGTGAGGGAGGCTCCCTGCCCGCCATCGTCGAAGCCGACGACGATTTTCTGTATGTCCTGAAATTCAGAGGAGCAGGGCAGGGATCGAAAGCCCTCATTGCCGAACTGATTGCCGGTGAGCTGGCGCGGATGCTGGGGTTGAAAATTCCTGAAATCGTCTTCGTTACGCTCGATGCCGCTTTTGGCCGTACCGAGCCCGACGAGGAGATTCAGGACTTGCTGCGGGCCAGCGAAGGGTTGAACCTGGGCTTACACTACCTCTCGGGAGCCATCACATTCGACCCGCTGGTCACGACGGTCGATGCGCGGCTAGCCTCGGAGATCGTCTGGTTCGACTGCCTGATAACGAACGTAGACCGAACGGCCCGCAACACGAACATGCTCATCTGGCATAAAGAACTCTGGCTTATCGACCACGGTGCTGCCCTTTATTTCCATCACTCGGGTCAGCCGTGGGAGGAGCAGGCCCTGCGCCCATTCGCGCCCATCAAAGACCACGTCCTGCTGCCCCGCGCTACGGAACTTGACGCTGTAGACGCCGATTTCCGGCAACGGCTGACACCTGACCGCATCGAGTCTGTTGTTCAGCTCATCCCCAACGAGTGGCTGGTGACCGACGATCCATCGGGCGACTCACCCGACGAACGCCGTCGGATCTATGCCCGGTTTCTGGATACCCGCCTGGCCAATTCACACCACTTTGTCAACGCTGCGAATGATGCCAGAAAAGTACTTGTTTGAGTATGCCGTAATCCGGGTTGTGCCCCGCGTTGAACGTGAAGAGTTTGTGAACGTCGGCATCATCCTGTATTGTTCGGCACAGGGTTTTCTGCAAACGAAATATACCTTACCTGAGGAGCGGCTGCGGGTGTTTCCGTGTGAGCTGGACATGACCGAGTTACATGAGCGACTACGGGCGTTCGAACGAATCTGCGCGGGTCGAAAAGAAGGTGGCATTATCGGTCAGCTGCCGGTTTCCGGGCGTTTTCGCTGGCTTACGGCAGCCCGGAGTACCCTCGTTCAGACATCGCCCGTGCATCCCGGCCTGTGCGTCGATCCCGCTGACACGCTTGCCCGGCTGTTCGATCAGTTGGTTTTGTAGCTACCGCCCTCTCCCATGAAAACATACTTTACCTGCCTTCTATCGTTGTGTTTATCGGCCAGTTACGGTCAGGCCCGGACGGATGCCTATCTGACGAAGTTGTTTCAGAAGAACCAGCATCCCATCTTCCAGGAGGTGATTCGCCACCCCGATCAGTACCGGCTACAGATCATATACACCCAGATCAACCGGGATAAAGCCAACAGGCCCACATGTACGAACTACTATTTTCGGGTCGACAGTACGGAGTATTTCAACCCGGCGTCTACGGTGAAACTGCCGCTGGCGCTTCTCTCCCTGGAGAAACTGAATCGGCTGAACAGGCCGCAGGTGAACAAGTTTACCGCCATGCAGTTCGACAGTGCCTATAACGGGCAAACGAAAGAATGGCAGGACAATAGCGCGCCGAACGGCTATCCGTCTGTGGCCCATTTGATTCGGAAGGCTTTTCTGGTGAGCGAGAACGACCCGTATAGCCGTATGTATGAGTTTGTGGGCCAGGGTGAAATTAACCGGTCGCTGCATGCGAAAGGGTACCCCGACACGCGCATCACCCACCGGTTTGTGAGGATGACGCCCGACCAGAACCGCCATACCAACCCGGTGCGGTTTATTGGGGAAGATGGGCAAATGATCTATTCACAGCCAGCAGCCTACAATGAAGATCCGTTCGACGCCCGGCGTATCGACACGTTGGGGCGGGGGTATATCGTGGGGAAAGACAGCCTGGTGCGGCAACCGTTCGACTTTACCGGCCGCAATAAACTACCGCTCGAAACGCTCCAGCAGATACTGCAGTCGGTGATGTTTCCGGCGTCGGTACCCGAAACGCAGCGGTTTGCGCTCAAGCCAGACGATTATGCGTTTATCCGTCAGTACCTGTCGCAGTATCCCGGTGAAACGAACTACCCCAAATACGATGCTGTCCAGTATTACGACAGCTACGTGAAATTCTTTTTTATGGATAGCCTGCACCACAGTCTGCCGGCGGGCGTCCGGGTATTCAACAAGGTAGGGTGGGCGTATGGATTTCTTACCGATGCTTCCTATGTGGTCGATTTCGAGAACAAGGTAGAGTACATGCTCACCGCCACCGCTTATGTCAACCGGGATGGAATTTTGAATGACGATAGATACGAATACGAATCCATAGGGCACCCGTTCATGTACCAGTTGGGCCAGACGATTTACCAGCACGAACTGACCCGGAAACGTACTCACACTCCCGACTTGAGCCCGTTCCTCATTTCCTACGAGAAACGAAGGAACGACAATCGACCAGTCATCAAAAACGTCGATAACTAACGGGCTGGTTGCCAGAAAACGAATTGTCTTTAATTGATGTGGCTAATGGGAAAATTTCTAATTAAGTAGTTGAATTTTTAAATCAGCCATAGTTCACGTTAATTAATCCGGCAGTTTTACCGGTACGGTTAGTATGCTTTCAGGCTCAGATCCAGACTTTTGATCTGGTGGGTCAGTGCCCCGGACGAGATAAAGTCCACGCCTGTTTCGGCATAAGCCCGCAGGTTGGTTTCGTCGATACCACCCGAGGCTTCGGTCGTGTAGCGGCCATTGACAAGTCGTACCATATCGCGGATGCCGTCGGGCTGGAAATTGTCGAGCAGGATCACATCGACCTGACCGACGCGCAGCACCTCTTCCACTTCGGCGCGGTTGCGGGTCTCCACCTCGATGCGTAGCGTCCGGCCGGTTTCTTCCAGGTACGCTAGGGCTTTGGTAATGGCCGCTTCGATGCCACCGGCATAATCGACATGGTTATCTTTGATCAGGATCATGTCGTATAAGCCGAACCGGTGGTTAACGGCTCCTCCGATCTTGGTTGCCATTTTCTCGCAAATCCGGAAATTAGGCGTGGTTTTGCGGGTGTCCAGCAACTGCGCCCGCGTACCGTCCAGCAGGCTTACCAGTTCGCGGGTATGGGTAGCAATGCCGCTCATGCGCTGCATGCAGTTAAGCACCAGCCGTTCGGCGGTGAGGATATTACGGGCGTTGCCGCTAACGGTCAGGACAATGTCGCCGGGTTTGATACTGGCTCCGTCCGGCATCAGCACCTCGACGGTAAATGAAGGATCGACTTCGGCAAAAATAGCTTGTGCTACCTCGACACCCGCCAGTATACCCGCTTCTTTAACCAGGAGTCGGGCGCGTTTCTGGGCATCAGCCGGGATTGTTGACAGGGAGGTATGGTCGCCATCGCCAACATCTTCGGCAAGGGCTAGCTGAATAAATTCGTGCAGATTCATGGGCGCAAGGTACGGGATTTCTTTTTTGACTGGCTTACGGCCGTCGTTTTACTACCCTGTAGCCTTTTGGCATCCCGGCGACGTGTACGTTTGTATGCATAAAAGCGGCAATGGCAAAATGAAATCCTGTTCATCGCAGCAATCCTGTCCAAACCACTTGCACATCTCCTCAAATGGTACGAAATTTGTAATCCGTTAAAGGAAAACATGAAGCAACCCCGCGTCATACAACGTCTTTCTGGCCTGTTACTGGCTACGTTGCTGCTATTTACGGCAGTGTGGGGGCATGACGGGCTGGTACAACAGCAGGCTTTGCAGACGAAAAAAGTAGCTGATGCGGCTGCCAGTCAGGCAAAGTCGAAGAAAGCAGAAGGGCCACAGTCGACCGACGCCCAGCTCAGCACCGCTCAGTTCGAAGCCGTTGTCATATCGGCGCCTACCGTGGGTGGTGGCAGCCAGACGGCTTTTCTGCTGCCAACGCCAACCTTCATGATTCTGTTGCTGTTGAGCGTTCCCCTGCTCCGGCACTTCACCTACCCGCATTATTTCTTTTCTTACCTCCAGCACGTTTTTGGGCATGCCATAGCGCCCAATGCTCCCTGATTCACGGCAGACGGGTCAATGACTCAGTTGTCTGCGCCGAATCCCTGTAAACCCATTTCCATGGGTTTTGTACTGCTTACCTGATTTAATACCAATTTCCCAAAACGGGCTACAGCCTGTATTTTTCAATGCAAAACAGAACCGGAATACTAATTCTAACGGGTGTCATCACGGCTATATGCCTGTATTTCCTGTCGTTTACGTTCGTCTCGCGGAGCATCAAGTCCGATGCCGAGGCCTTCGCTACCAGCAAATCGGGCGAGGTAGATCGTAGCAAAAAACAACGATACCTCGATTCCCTGTGGAAAGAGCCTGTTTTCCTGGGTAGTACCCTACAGGAAGTAAGTGAGCGTGAGCTTGGTCTGGGGCTTGACCTCCAGGGTGGTATGCACGTTGTGCTCGAAGTGTCGCCTGCCGATGTGCTGCGCAGCCTGTCGGGCAACAACCGCGATCCGAAGTTCTCCCAGGCGCTGAAGCAAGCCAACGAGGACAAAAAGACGAGCAACACCAGCTATGTCGATCTGTTCGTTAGCAACTTCAAAGAGCTGGCCCCCGATACGAAACTGGCTACGATCTTCGCTACCAGCGCCAACCGGGGAAAGATCAACTACCAGTCGTCGGACACCGAAGTCCGGAAGATGCTGAATGACGAAGTGAACGGAGCCATTACCCGCGCCTTCCAGATCATTCAGGCGCGTGTGGATAAATTCGGGGTGGCTAACCCAAACATCCAGCGCCTGCCCGGTTCGGGTCGGATTCAGATCGAATTGCCGGGTGTCGATAACCCCGAGCGTGTTCGTCGTCTGCTTACTGGTGCTGCCAAACTGGAATTTACGGAAGTGTATCGCCTGAACGAACTGGCCCCGGCCCTCGAAGGTATGGGCGCTTATCTGGTTTCGCAGGAGGCTGCCCGTAAAGCCGCACTCGGTACGGCTGGCAAAACAACCGCTCCGACTGGTGGTACGGCTGCTACCGGAACGAGCCTCGAATCGCAGTTGGCACAGGGTAACAAAACAGACTCGACGGGAGCTAAAGATACGGCGGCTGCATCAGCCCAGGGTACAGCCCTGACTCAGTTGTTTCTGCCCGTTGGTCAGGATCAGCTAGGTGTTTACCTGAAAGATACCGCCCGTGCTAATGCCGTCCTGAATGCGCCGGAAGTACGGGGCCAATTCCCGGCCGATGCGTTCTTCGCCTGGGATCGCAAGACGTTCAAAGCTACTGACGGCAAAGAAATTCTGCCATTGTACTTCCTCAAGAAGCCCGCTGGCCGCGCTCCGCTCGAAGGCGACGTGATTACCGATGCCGCTAACGATTACGACGATCGGGGCCGTCCGGAAGTGACCATGAACATGAACGCCGAAGGGGCCCGCAAGTGGAAGAACCTGACAGCCGCCAACGTAGGCCGTCCGGTAGCCATTTTGCTCGACAACCTGGTTTATACCGCTCCTAACGTACAGAACGAAATTCCAAACGGTCGTTCGAGCATCTCGGGTAACTTCACGGTAGAAGAAACCAAAGACATGTCGAACGTGCTGAAGGCCGGTAAGCTACCAGCTCCTACCAACATTGTGGAAGAGAGCATCGTGGGTGCTACGCTGGGTTCGGAAGCCGTACAGGCGGGTGTGCTGTCGTCGGTGATCGGCATTCTGCTGGTGCTGGCGTTTGTGGTATTCTACTACAACCGGGCTGGTCTGATTGCCGACCTTGCGCTGATCATCAACTTGTTCTTCCTGCTGGGTGTGATGGCCTCGCTGGGTGCCGTACTGACTATGCCGGGTATTGCCGGTATCGTATTGTCGATTGGTATGGCTGTCGATGCCAACGTACTTATTTTCGAGCGGATTAAAGAAGAACTGGCCGAAGGGAAAGGCTTCAAGCAGGCCGTTGGCGATGGATTCAAAAACGCGCTGTCGTCGATCATCGACTCCAACGTAACGACCTTCCTGACGGGTATTGTCCTGTTTATGTTCGGTACGGGATTGATCCTGGGTTTTGCTACCACCCTGATCATTGGTATTCTGACTTCGTTGTTTGCGGCTATCTTCATTACCCGCCTGATTCTGGAATACTACATCCGTAATGGCAAAACGCTGACCTTTAGCTCGGCATGGGCTAAGAATCTGTTTGCCGATTCAAACTTCGACTTCGTATCGCGCCGGAAGCTGTATTACACCGTTTCATCGGTAATCATCGGGTTGGGTATCATTTCGGCTGTTTTCAGAGGCTTTGGTCTGGGTGTCGATTTCAAAGGCGGTCGTTCTTATGTAGTGCGCTTTGAAAAGGCTGTCAGCACCGACGACGTACGGAACTCGCTGGAAACGGTACTGGGTGCTTCGCCGGAGGTAAAAACTTACGGTGGTACGGGTATTGGCTCGAACCAGGTAAAAATAACGACGCCTTTCCTGGTTGATGACAACTCGCAGGGTGCCGATAAAAAAGCCGAAGCTACGATCTACAAAGGGCTGAGCAGCATCAAGGGTAACCCCGCCCAGATCCAAAGTTCGCAGAAGGTGGGACCAACCATCGCTTACGATATTCTGACGTCGGCGCTGTGGTCGATACTGCTGGCTGTAGCCGTTGTATTCGTCTATATCCTGATCCGGTTCAAACGGCTGGCGTTTGGCTATGGTGCGGTGGTGGCCATGTTCCACGATGTGCTGATCATTCTGGCTATCTTCACTATTTTCAACGGGCTGCTACCGTTCTCGCTCGACGTTGACCAGGCCTTCGTTGGTGCTCTGCTGACGATCATGGGTTATTCCATGAACGATACGGTGGTGGTGTTCGACCGGGTACGGGAATACCTGGCCGAGAATAAAGGCAAGAAAGAAAGCATCCCAACGATTATCAACAACGCCCTGAACAGTACACTGAGCCGTACGGCTGTTACGGGTTTCTCCACGATTCTGGTGCTGCTGGTGCTGTTCATCTTCGGCGGTGAAACCATCCGTGGTTTCTCGTTTGCTATGCTGATCGGGGTTATCGTAGGTACCTATTCGTCGCTGTTCGTTGCCACGCCGATCGTAGTCGATTCGCTGAGCCGTGATGAACTGAAAGAAGAACCCCTTAAGCCAGTTGTTACGGAAAAGAAAGTAGGGTATGATGCTGTTCCAACGGAGTTCACCACGTCGGCTGCGGCCACGCCTGAGGAGTTCACAGCCAAGAAAGAGAAGAAAGACAAGAAGCCATTGATCCGGCCTTCGCAGTCGTAATACGATGAGTAAAAGGGCGAAAGAGTGAAAGAGCGCAGAAAACGACTGGTCAGGTTTTCTCTTTCACCCTTTCGCCCTTTATATTTCGTATATTTCCCCGCGTTTAGCCCAACAATCTTTTTCCAAAAGACTAAATCACCAAACTCTATTTCCCTGAATGGAAACGAAACTAAGACCAGTTGATACAACCAGCATATGGCGGAAAAAGCCTTTGGCGGCTTATGAAGCCGACATGAAAAAGAGCGAGTTGAAACGAGTGCTAACGCGCTGGTCACTGACATCGCTCGGTATCGGAGCCGTTATTGGTGGCGGGGTGTTTGTACTCACCGGTATCGCGGCAAACGAATGGGCCGGTCCTGCCCTGGCTCTGGCATTTGTCATGGCTGGTGTTGCCTGTGCTTTTGCCGCCTTATGTTATGCTGAGTTTGCCTCCATCCTGCCTGTGGAAGGATCGGCGTATGCCTACTCCTACGGTACAGTTGGCGAAATTTTTGCCTGGCTTATCGGCTGGAATCTAATTCTCGAATATATGATGGGTGCCACAACCGTGGCGGTGAGCTGGTCGGGGTATTTCGAAAAACTGCTTCATCTGCTGAATATCCATCTGCCTATCTGGTTGATGAACGACCCGGTTACCGCTCAGGAAAAGGCTGAAAAGCTACGGGCAGCCGGGGAAAATATTCCTGATTTCGCGTTTGCCGTTAACCTGCCTGCCTTCCTGATCGTGTGGTGCGTAACGTACGTATTGGTAAAAGGCATCAAGGAAGCCGCCAGCACCAACAACGCCATCGTTGTCCTGAAGGTAGCCACGGTTATTTTTGTGATTATTGCCGGTTCGTTTTACGTCGATGTCGCCAACTGGACCCCGTTCATTCCGGAGCCCGTTTTGGACAAGGGTGGTCAGCAGCACTACGGGTTTAACGGGATTGTAACCGCTGCCGGTATCGTGTTCTTCGCCTATATCGGTTTCGATGCCGTGTCGACCCAGGCGGGCGAGGCCATCAACCCCAAGAAAGACGTTCCTTTCGCCATTATCGCATCGCTCATTATCTGTACAGTCCTGTATATCCTGGTTTCGCTGGTACTGACAGGTATGGTGAAATACGACGCGCTGGACCTGAAAGCACCGGTAGCACAGGCGTTTGCCGATCAGGGGCTGACCTGGGCGGTGTATCTGATTACGATTGCGGCTATTGCAGGTCTGACCTCGGTTATGCTGGTGATGATGCTCGGCCAAACCCGGATCTTTCTGGGTATGGCGAAAGATGGTTTACTACCGAAAAACCTGTTTGCGTCCATTCACCCAACGTTCAAAACACCCTGGAAAAGCACGATTCTGGTGGGTGCCATCGTCTCGACCGTTGCCGCCCTGACGCCCATCGACAAAGTGTCGGAGCTGTGCTCGTCGGGAACGCTGCTGGCTTTCGCCATGATTTGCGGAGCCGTCTGGCTGCTGCGCGTTCGGGAGCCTAACCTGGAGCGTCCTTACCGGACACCGGCGCTGCCTGTAGTGGCCACGCTGGGTATTCTGGCCAACCTGTACCTGATGTACAACCTGCGTACCGATACGAAAATTTCCTTCGTCATCTGGTGTACCCTGGGCGTTATCGTCTACTTCCTGTACAGCCGTCGGCACAGCCATCTGAACAACAAGAATACAGAAGACTAAGCCATGTGCTTATGCTTTAACGGAACGGCCCCTGGCAACTTGTCGGGGGCCGTTCCGTTTATATACCCAACGGGTGAGAGGGAGCGATAATGATTTAATAAAGGGCTGTGTGATATCTGTCACAAAAGTTATTCATACAGCCTTGTAGTTTTGTTACCTGATGAGTGGACAGGAAATATTTGGATATGCATCGGCTATTATCGTCGGCCTGGTTATTGGTCTGGCCGGGGGCGGAGGCTCTATTCTGACACTACCCATTTTCGTTTATGTGTTCGGGATTCCTACCGTCCTGGCTACTACCTATTCCCTGTTCGTAGTTGGGTCAACGTCGCTGGTGGGCTCAGTCAACCACATCATAAAAAAGCGTGTCGATTTGCGGGTAACGGTAGCGTTTGCGCTGCCGTCGTTTATATCGGTGTACCTGAGCCGGCGATTTCTGGTGCCCGCCCTGCCCGATCCTCTGTTTCGGTTGAATGCATTTGTTTTACCCAAAAGCGATGCTATCCTGTACTTTTTTGCCGTCGTCATGATTATTGCTGCCCGGGCTATGATCCGGAGTGATAACCCCGCACAGGGCGAAGCCGCCGATGGCCGACCTCGCTATGGCTCTCTGGCGCTCGATGGATTGGCGGTAGGCCTGCTAACCGGCACGATCGGAGCGGGGGGCGGGTTTCTGATTGTGCCTATGCTTGTCCTGCTGGCCGGGCTTCCCATACAACGGGCCGTTGCTACGTCTGTACTGATCATTGCCGTCAACTCGTTTGTGGGCTTCCTGGGCGATATCAACCATACGGGCCTGAACTGGAATTTTCTGTTGCCTTTCACCGGTTTATCCATTATCGGGATTTTCATCGGCATGTATCTGGCGCGTTTTCTGGCCCCGGATAAACTCAAGCGGGGTTTTGGCTGGTTTGTGCTGGTCGTGGCCAGTTACATGATTATTCGGGAAATAATGTAACGCAGACCGCTTGTCTGTACCCAATAGCCTAACTAGTGGACGAGATGTCCACATTACGTATGATCATCGAACAACTGTATACCGGCTGCCTGGCGCAGGGGGCCTATTACATAGAAAGCGCGGGCGAAGCGGCCATCATCGATCCCCTCCGCGAAACATCGCCCTACATCCGCAAGGCTGAGAAATCGGGAGCTACCATCAAATATGTGTTTGAGACGCACTTTCACGCCGATTTCGTGTCTGGCCATGTGGATCTGGCTCAGAAAACGGGCGCGTCAATAGTGTACGGACCCAATGCCAACACGACTTATGAAGCGCTTCATGCCAAAGATGGTGATGTGTTTAAACTGGGTGATGTAACGATCAAAGTGCTGCATACGCCTGGCCATACGCTCGAATCGACGACTTACCTGCTTATCGACGAAAGCGGCCGTGACCATGCCATCTTCACAGGCGATACATTGTTTATCGGTGATGTGGGGCGTCCTGATCTCGCGATCAAAGGAGACCTCAATGAGCGTGATCTGGCAGGAATGCTCTACGACAGCCTGCAAGCCAAGATCATGCCGCTGGCCGATGCGGTAATCGTTTACCCGGCCCACGGTGCCGGGTCGGCCTGTGGAAAGAATATGAGTAAGGAAACGACAGATTCCCTCGGTAACCAGAAACGCTTCAATTATGCGCTTCGGGCTGCGTCGAAGGCTGATTTTGTTGAGAAGGTGCTCGATGGATTGAGTACGGCTCCGGCTTATTTTGCTGAAAATGCCCGACTCAATAAAGAGGGGTATGAGCCCATCGATACCGTGATGAAGCGCGGTAGCCAGGCGCTGGCACCGGAAGCTTTTGAAGGCGCTGTTAACGAGACCGGCGCGCTGGTTCTCGACGTGCGGGATGCGGCCGAATTTGCCCACGGATTTATTCCGAACGCCATTAATATTGGCCTGAACGGGCAGTTTGCGCCCTGGGTCGGGGCGCTCATTCCCGATCTGTTGCAGCCAATTGCACTCGTTACGCCCGCTGGTCAGGAATCGGAGACTGTACTGCGGCTGGCCCGCGTTGGTTACGATCACTGCATTGGTTTTCTGGAAGGCGGTTTTGTCGCCTGGAAACAGGCAGGTAAAGAAGTCGATACCGTCGAGACAATTTCTGCTGCTGACTTTGCCCATCGGTGGGAAACGAATCCGGCCCTGGCAGTTGTGGACGTTCGCAAGCCAGCCGAGTATGAGCCCGAACATGTTGAGGGGGCCAAAAATATGCCGTTGGATACCATCAGCGACCACATGCACGAGATTCAGCGCAACGAACCCATCTACGTGCATTGTGCGGGGGGGTACCGGTCGATGGTTGCCAATTCAATCCTGAAAGCACGCGGTTTCCAGAATGTCGTGAATGTCGAA
Source organism: Spirosoma utsteinense (assembly GCF_014282275.1). Taxonomy (GTDB): domain Bacteria; phylum Bacteroidota; class Bacteroidia; order Cytophagales; family Spirosomataceae; genus Spirosoma; species Spirosoma utsteinense. The sequence goes on along the minus strand of NZ_VFIA01000003.1, from coordinate 110,202 downwards.
GGGGGAATGGCCGCTATTAAAAAGACCAGTGTGCCGGTCGTTCAGACGACTGATGTGCATTGATGAACCCTTTTATCGAACTGTTCAACTTATTTTCAAGAGTCGATCTTAACGAATGCTCAACGTTTTAACGCAACCCTGGCCCTGGTATGTCGCCGGGGCGCTCATTGGCCTGACAGTGCCCACACTGCTCATTCTGGGTAATAAAGCTTTTGGTATATCCTCGTCGCTGCGGCACATATGCGCGGCCTGTTTACCCGGTAACATCGATTTCTTCAACTACGACTGGCGCAAGGAAGCCTGGAATCTGTGGTTTGTGGGCGGTATTACGCTGGGCGGCTTTATTGCCGGTACGTTGCTGAAAAATCCGGAACCGCTTGTCATAGCGCCCAACACGGTTCATGCCTTGCGGGAGCTGGGTGTACGGGATTTTTCGTCCGGGCTTATGCCTGCCGATATTTTCAACTGGGGTAATCTGGTTACCACTACGGGCTTGTTGTTTTTCGTTATTGGTGGGTTTCTGGTTGGTTTCGGAACGCGGTGGGCCGGTGGCTGTACATCGGGCCATGCGATTATGGGCCTGTCGAATTTACAGTGGCCCTCCCTGGTGGCTACAATCTGTTTTATGGTCGGAGGCATTGCTATGACGCATATTGGATTGCCGTTCCTGATGCGGCTTATCACACTTTAAAGGCACCTATGGTATGACAACGCAGGAAATTGATTTGCAAAACACGGCCACAAAGCCCGATTCGGGACGGGGGCGGGGTAACTGGAAGTTTGGTCTGGTGGGTGTATTCTTCGGGATTGTCTTCGTAAAAGCCGAGGTCATTTCGTGGTTTCGGATACAGGAGATGTTCCGCTTCGACTCGTTCCACATGTATGGCGTAATCGGTACGGCCGTTGTCGTGGGCCTTATTTCGCTGCAACTGATCAAACGGCTGAATATCAAAACCGTGCAGGGCGATCCGATCACTATTGTTCCCAAGCAGTATAGCAAAGGTCAGATTTATGGCGGGCTTATTTTTGGTTTTGGCTGGGCCATCACGGGCGCTTGTCCGGGGCCTCTATTCGCGCAGATCGGTGCTGGCTATTCGGTGGTAACGGTTACGCTGCTTAGCGCCCTAGCGGGTACATGGGTTTACGGAGCCATCCGAAACCGACTGCCTCATTAACTGGACAACTTACATCACTTGGTTGGATTTTCGTCGATACCGAGTCGCGGAAGGGCGGGATTCAATACCTGTGGTACCACTTTGATCCGGAATACGCGCGTGCCGGCCACATCGAAATCACAGCTGTAAAACCCGCGTTGTTTTACCCCTCGATATACCGCCGTGTAGTTCACTTTTTGGGGCCAGTTGTTCAAGGCCAGCTCGGCGGTAATCGCGTCGACTGCCTTGCGTAGGTTCGAGAAAAAAATAACGGTTGACTCCCGTTGGCGGATGGCGTTCAACGATCCAACCGGCTGGACGGTAACTTCATAAATGATTCGCCCGGTTAGCCTGATTTTAGGCGCTTTTAGGGTCGTTTCAGGTAATTCATTCATAAATAGTAATAATACGAAAAATTATTCGACTATTTTTCAAAGCCTAAACTAAATGCCGAGGACCGGGGTTTTACTATTACTTGCATCGATACAAAGCCCGGCCATCATTGACCGGGCTTTTTTTGTGCCTCAAAAAGAAGCGCCAGTCTGGATGGACTGACGCTTGGTAACTTGTTACAGCAGACAGGCCATAGCCCGTATCTGTTATTTCTTATACATGACCGCATCGACTGCCTGTAACGTCCGTTTGACGTTTGGCAGGATAGCCTCGATGAGGGTAGGGGCATAGGGCAGGGGCAGATCCATGCTGTTGACACGCACGACCGGAGCATCCAGGTAATCGAAGGCGTGACGCTGGATGTTATAGGTCAGCTCAGACGAGATAGCGGCCAGCGGCCAGGCTTCTTCCACAACCACACAGCGGTTCGTTTTCTTCACCGAGTTGATCACCGTAGCATAATCGATCGGGCGAACCGAGCGTAGATCGATCACCTCGGCCGAAATGCCATTTTTGGCTAATTCTTCGGCAGCGGCAATGGCAACCTTCATGATCTTACCGAACGAAACGATCGTTACGTCATTGCCTTCGCGAACGATATTGGCTTTGCCGATAGGAATCAGGTATTCTTCTTCGGGAACCTGGCCTTTGTCGCCATACATCAACTCCGACTCCATGAAAATGACCGGGTCATTATCTCGAATACAGGATTTCAGTAAACCTTTGGCATCGTAGGGATTCGATGGAACTACCACTTTCAACCCCGACGTGTTGGCAAACCAGTTCTCAAAGTTTTGTGAGTGCTGGCTCGACAGCATCCCGGCATTACCCGTTGGCCCGCGGAACACGATAGGGCAGGAGTACTGACCGCCCGACATCGACATCACTTTAGCGGCCGAATTGATAACCTGGTCGATGGCGACGAGCGAGAAGTTGAACGTCATAAATTCGATGATTGGTCGCAGCCCGTTTATGGCCGAACCAACACCGATACCGGCAAAACCGAGTTCGGCAATGGGCGTGTCAATAACGCGCTCCGGCCCGAACTCATCTAACATTCCCTGACTGACTTTGTAAGCACCGTTGTATTCGGCTACCTCTTCGCCCATCAGATAGACCAGCGGGTCCCGGCGCATTTCTTCGTTCATGGCCTCCCGCAGAGCTTCGCGGAACTGTATTTCTCTCATGCTGAATGCGTTTGGTTAGATGTACACAGACGACGACGTTAGGTTATCGAATGAATACATGACTTAAAGTCGTTGGCTCGTAAAAGCTGTCAAAATTAGGTAAAATGGACTGATTCATCAAATAACAGCGTCGGGTATCCTTGTAGTTATTGGACAAGTATGGCCCGGTAAAATCCCGCTTTCGGCAGCAGATGGCTGCGGGGTCGACTTAAGTGGTGGACTGCCGGCGACCAACCCCCAAAACTTAATATTGAAACGAAGCAACTTGTATGACAAAGAGTGCATCATTGGGAAAAAGCTTGCTTTCGTAGTAAGCCAACAGGGTAGGTAGTGTTAAATGATCTTAACAGGGTATCAGGGCACATAGCCCACCACTACTTTTATCCGCACAACCGTCAACCTATTCCCTTTGTATGAAATTTTTACTCTTCGTTATGTTGTGCATCAGCTGTTTTGCGGCTAATGCACAGGAACCTGCCGGACCCGGAACGCTTACCGGTATCCTTACCGATTCCACTACAAATAAACCCGTTCCATTTGCAACAGTAGCCCTCCAGACAACCGACGGTAAGCTCATTACCGGTGCCGTAACCAATGATAAAGGCGGGTTTCAACTCGCTGCTATTCCCGTTGGTTCCTACAAACTTGCTTTTTCATTCGTTGGCTACCAGACCAAAGTCATTGGTAGCGTTGTCATTACAACAGAAAAGCCAGCCGTCGATGTCGGGACGGTAACTTTGTCGGCCAATAGTAAAACGCTGGGAGAAGTGAACGTCGTCGGTCAGAAAGCGCTCATTGAGGATAAGGGCGACCGGCTGGTGTACAACGCTGAACAGGACGCGACCAACACGGGTGGAACGGCCGTTGATGTGCTGCGCAAAGTACCTATGCTGACGGTCGATCTGGATGGTAACCTGAAGATGCGGGGTACCGGCAACATCAAGGTGCTGGTTAACGGGAAGCCATCGAGCATCATGGCCCGCAATCTGGCCGATGCCCTAAAACAAATGCCCGCCAACATTATCAAATCGGTGGAGGTCATCACCAGTCCCGGTGCCAAATACGATGCCGAAGGGTCGGGCGGTGTTATTAATATCGTCACCAAGAAAGCACTGAAGGGCACCAATGGAACCGTCAACGCCACCGGAGGAAATCTGAACCGGTCGCTGGGTGGAAATATCAACGTGAAAGGCAAAAAACTTGGTCTGGCGCTTTCGCTCAACGGCTATCAGTACCGGAACATTGGCGAAAACACGAACGTCCGGACGGCCCTGGCCGATGGTCAGCCGACCAGCATTCTGCGTCAGACCAACAGCCGTGACAATACCGGTACGGGTGGCTACGGCGAGTTGAGCCTCGATTATGACCCGGATACGACCAACCGCATCAATTTCTCGGCCAATGCATGGGGTGGTAACTTCCCCCAGAACAGCCAGATCACCAGCCGCCTGACCGACCCGGCCGGGGCTGTATTACAGGCTTTCCGACGGGATATTCAGTACCGGAATCCTTACGGCAACACCGAGTTCAACCTCGGCTGGACCAAAACGTTCAAAAAGCCGGGCCGGGAATTTTCAATGCTGACCCAGTATGCCCGGATGCCCGATAATTATTACTACACCATTCGGCAGATGACCATGCAGTCGGAATCGCCAACGTACCTCGAACGCAGCACGAACCTCAGCCGAAACAACGAATATACGTTCCAGACCGATTATACGCACCCCTTTACGGCCCATACGGCCCACGACACGCTCAACTTTAAGGTGGAAACGGGAGCTAAGGTCATCCGGCGTGATATTGGAAGTGAGTTTGTAATTGAACAGGCACTTTCGGGTCTCGAAGCCGATTATGCCATTGATCCCGCCCGCACCAATGAGTTCACCTATAACCAGCAGGTAATGGCCGGCTATGCCTCGCTGAAGATGGATACCAAACGAAAATGGAATCTGTCGGCGGGTGCGCGGCTCGAGCATACCCGTATCCAGGGTGATTTCATGACGGCGCAAAGCCAGTTCAGCAATCAGTACCAGAACCTGATCCCAAGTGCTACGGTGTCCAAGACATTTCGCGATAAACATACGGTCAAGGCCAGTTATACCCAGCGGATTTCACGACCACTGATCTGGTTTCTGAATCCGTTCCAGAACTATAGCGATCCTAAAAATGTCCAGACCGGCAATCCTTACCTCAACCCTGAGCTAACCCACGCCACGGAGCTGTCGTACAGTACGTTCGGGAAAGAAGGAGCGTCCTTCAATGCCGCCCTGTTCTGGCGTCAAACCAATAACTCCATCGAATGGCTCTCAACGGTTGATGCCAACGGGGTGGCGTTCACCTCGCCGAAAAATATTGGTCAGAATGCCAGCTACGGCGCCAACCTGAATATATCGCTCAAGCCGAACAAGGATTTCACGATCAGCACCGGTGCCGAACTGACCTACGTTGACCTGACGAGTATAGCCCTCAATCAGCGAACCAGTGGCTGGGTCTGGAATCTCAGTCCCAACCTGTCCTACAAACTTCCCAAAGACCTCACTCTACAGGCCACCGGGTTTGTTGGGTCAGGCTGGATTTCGCTCCAAAGCCGCAACTCAGGCTGGTACTATTACGGAATCTCGGCCAAGAAGGAATTTATGAACAAGAACGCCAGCCTGACGCTCAACCTGAACAACCCGTTTAACCGTACGGTGCGGATAACCGGCACTCAGTTCGCCCCAACGTTCACGGCCCAGTCAACGTCTCTGTTTGTGAACCAGTCAGCACGGCTGACCTTCAGCTATAAATTCGGGCAGATGAACTCGGGAGGTAAGCAGAGCCGGAAAATCACGAACGACGACAGCCGCCGGTAAACGATCAGGGTCAATCACTGCGACTTCGAAGCCCGTTTCATCGAATCGATCACGATTTCTTCGAAACCAGGCAGGGTTTTGTAGGCATAGGTAGCCCGCCAGTTGGTGTCTGTATAATCGTAGGAAACTTCCAGGTAGGGTTTGTTTCCTGGTCCGGCGTCGTTTGGGCCAACGTTGATCCGGACGGGGATGTCGTTGTAGTACCTGAAATAGTCCGGGTGGGTGAGGTACCCAAGGGGCGTTGTATCCCACGGCACGAAGCCATCGACGCCGAACAGCTTTTCGTTGAACTGCTGCCAGGGACGAAGCTGGTCATACAGCCATTTGTCGGACTCGTTCGTGTTGTTCAGGAAATCAACATCCGTTTTGCCCAGAAAGGTATAAATGCTGCACTCATAACCTGATAATACTATGTTAAGGCCCGCATCGAAGAGGATCCTGAATGATTCCGGGTCCATCTCGAAATTATAGTCACCTACCGAAAGCGTTTCCAGGCCCGGTTTGAACGGTAACCCTGGTGTTCGTCCGGCACAGACGACGACTTCTTCAATCTGCGAAACCAGTTCGGGGTGATTTTTAACGACGGTGGCGATGTTAGTGACCGGTCCAATGGCGAGAATCGGCATTTTTTCGGCGCGCAGGGCATTCGCCAGCGCACGGGTGGCCTCGTTTTCGGTACCTGCGTCGTTCGCCGTGTCGGAGCCGCGATAGACAGGAATTACCTTCCCGGTTTTGTTATACCAGGTCAGTAGTTTCCGGGTTACCTCATACGCATAGCTGGCGTAGGTAATGGTGCTGATGCCAACGAGTTCGATCTTGTCCGGCTGGTCGAGCGCCATGATCAACGCAATGGCATCGTCTACCTCGCGGGGCGTCTCGTCCTTCATCCCGATCATAATATCGGTATCGAGCCAGACCCGGCGGGGTTTAATGGGGTGTTGGGCAATAGTAGGCGACATCATCAGCAACAGAAACAAAAGAGGTAAGACCAGTGAGCTAGGAGAGCAGCGAATACGCTTCGTCGAGCAGGTCGCGCTTTGTCCCGAGCGATAAACTCAGGGGTAGCTGCGCCAGTCCAATTAACCGACGCATGATTTCGATACCCGTAAACTGTTTCCGTAGCTGCTCATCGAAACCGCTACCTGACTGATACGTTGTCAACACCGTATGCAGTACCGTTGGTGGCTGTTCGGCCATCATCAGGTGAGCGACCATAACGCCCAGATCAAATTCGGCCGGGCCGTAGAAACAAAATTCAGGGTCGATAATTTTTGTGCCATCCGCTGTTTGTAGCCAGCTGCCGGGGTAGTAATCGCCGTGAAGTAAGGTGCCGGGCTGGCCGGTAGGTGTGTTCCCCACATACACATCTCCCAGCGCCTTCACCCGTTTCTTCAGGTCAGTATCGCGTTTGTAGGGCCGTGCCAGTTCCTGTAAACCCGGTTGAATGCTGTTCAGGTCGAAGCCATTATCCTCCTGAAACGGATAATTGATGATGTGTTCGTAATTGAGCGCCCGCATGGCCCGGTTTGTAAAAGCCGGATCGGGCCTCTCGGTCGAGAAGTGGGTGTGTAACTCGCTGAGATAGTCGGTTAAGGCGCGTGCATCGGCTTCGCTCAACTGGCGGCAGGGTTGATACAGGAAGGTGAAGTCGCTGGACTCGCCCAGGTCTTCCAGTATCAGCATGTTATTTTCTTCATCGATACCCAGCAAATGCGGCATCTGTCCGGCCAGCATCGGGATGGCCTGCGTTTTCTGGTAAAATCGCCCTTCAATAACGGCCCGCTCGGCGGGGGCGGCAATGGTCGGGTATTTTTCCACATAAGGCCGCGACTGTTTCACAATCAGCGTCCGGTTTGGGGTAACCACCCGAAGTGTATAGTTCATATTACCTTCGCCGGGCTTCTCCAGCAGGGAGATATTTTCCTCGATGTCGAGCCAGCCGCGTCGGTGAAGGTAGTCCTGGAGGACGAGCGGTTGTTGGGCGTCTAGATGCATGGTATCGGTCTGGTTCAGGTATCGAAAATTGGATGGAACGCGCGTAGGTAAATCAGTTTTCAGCGTATGACGGCCAGCTTCCCCGCCAGTCCTTCTGTACCATCGGCGGTGACGACGACAACCAGGTATACGCCCGTTTGTACCGGTCGGTTTCGGTAGTCGTGCAGATTCCAGGTCGCGGTACCTCCCTGCGACCGGGTTTCGTAGACCAGTTGCCCCCCTGCATCCAGCAATTTCACGGTTGCATTATCGGTCAGGCCGTTGATGCCTACGGTGCCGGTGAAGTCGGGGCGCACCGGGTTGGGGAAAATAGTTAGCGTACTGAGCAGGGCCGCTGGCTCAGTTGCCGGGCCCCGGTACGACAGGAGCCCATGGCCGGTCTGGATGAATACGCGGCCGCTCAGGGGTTCAATGGCTAGAGACTGAACGGTATTGGTTGGTAATGGGCTGGTATCGGTCGTGAAACTATCGAGCAACTGCGACCCGTCCGGGGATACATGATACAGGCCTGTTTGCGTACCAATCCACTTTCGATTGCCGCCATCTACGGCTATACTGGTAACGACTTCATTGGCCAGTAGCCGACGTCGGTTGAGCAGGGGCGGTTGTGCATCAATACTGCCATCGAAGGCCCCGGCGGGATTATCGAACACGGTTGGACCGAGGTCGGTACCTACCCAGATCGCTCCATTTCGGTCTTTGACCAGCGTCCGGACTGCGTTGGTCAACAAATTACCCCGCCCTGCCTGGGTGGTCAATGAAACAAGGCGATTGGTCGCCGGATCGAACACCAGCAGCCCGGCGCTCCCGGCTGGGCGAAGCCACAAAAAGCCGTTATCGTCGGGCACGGCCTGTATGATATTAACTTGGTTCAGCGTCGTAAACGACTGAAATGTGCCGTCGGGCCGCCGGACATGCAGCGAGGCTTGCCGCGTGTTGGGGCCACTCGTCGTAATCCACAGATTACTGTCCCTGTCGGTGGTCAAACTCGTGATAAAGGGGCTAACCGTAGTTGGCAAGGCTACCGAGGTGGGCGACTGCCCGTCGACCTGGTTCCATAAGCCTCCCCCGTAGCTGCCCAGATACAACCGCTGGTCGGTTGCCAGGTAAGCGGCAGCATTGAAGCCACGACCGAGGCCGGGAGCCTGAATTGGTTGCCAGCGGCTGTCTGACACCGCAAAAAGATCAGCGGCTATCTGACTCGCGCCGGGCAGGGTCGCAGCCTGCGGGGCGTTGGGCAAAGCAACAAGCCGGTTCGGGTAAGCATACAGGCTGCTGAACAGATCCTGCGTCGGGCCTTCGGGGGCAATGCGCTGAAACGTACCTGCTTCGCCTGCCAGCAACCCGGTTTGCTGGTCGGCCACCCACACCCGGTTACCGTCGGGTACAAGGTCGCGGGGGTTGGTCAGTGGCGGTCCGGTAAACGACCCCGCACCAGGAACGGTAATAGACTGATCGGTAGCAACGATGAGTCCGTCCGTCGCTGGAAACAACTGAATGACGGGATTTAACAGTTGCTGGCTGAGCGTCCACGTGCCACGCTGCCGCACGTAAATACCCATGCCGGGTATGGAGCCATATAAGCGGGTCTGGTACGAAACCAGCGACGAAAACGGAACGCTGGGAACGTCTATGGGTTTCCAGTTGGCAGGATCGGCAATGTTCACTGTGGCCGACAGGCGAATGGCTCTCACCGCCCGTGTGTTGGCCGAGAGGCTACCGGTAGTGGTCAGCGCATAGAGGCTGTCATTGGCTGCGGCAGTCATATAAACCGGTAACCTCGATCCATCTGACTGCTGCGTGAAATACGTATCCCTGATCTCGTCCCGGCTGATGTCCAGCACCAGTATACCCAGGCTTGTACTTATGTACAGGTTATTGCCAATTCGGTTAAGGTGATGAATAGTAGCGGGGCCGAACTGGTTCTGGGCAGCAACAAGGGTATTGACATTTTTAACTTCGTCCAGATTGCCCGTGGCGGACAACGTCACAAAATCAAGATTACCGTTCTGGTAGGCAATAAGCAGTCGATTCTGGTCGGCCAGGTAAAGTAAACGGCTGATACCAACGTCGCTCAGCCCCTGCTGCTTACCAAGGGTTGTGATCTCGCCGGTTGTTTTATCGTAACAGAAGAAGCCATTTTGTGTAGCGGCATAGATCTTGTAACCTAAAAGTGCCACTGATTTACCAGATTGATAGCTGGGGTGGGACTCCCAGGTGCCAATCTGGGAGAATGACGCGTGATGAATGATAAACGAAGTGACCAGCACCAGCAACCATGCTATCCGGCGTTTCCGGTTACTTGTTTTGTTCATTGCTCAGTGATCCTCATTTTTCGCGTCTTCATAGGCCCATTCCTTGCTGCTGGCCGCATCGCCGAGGTGAAAGCAGCGCCGGCAACGGGCTTCGTAGCTGTCTGTTTCACCCAGGAGTACGCGCTCCTGCGAGGGAACCAGTCGATATGAATAACTGGCAACATCACCACATACGACACAAATGGCATGAACCTTGGTAATAAACTCAGCAATACCCATTAACTGGGGCATACAGCCAAATGGCTGACCGGCAAAATCCATGTCCAGTCCCGCCACGATAACGCGTTGCCCCTGATTGGCCAGTGTATTACAGACCTCAACGATTTCCTGATCGAAGAACTGGGCTTCATCGATACCAACCACATCGCATCCGTCTGCCAGATTAAGGATCTGGGCTGCCGTCTGTACAGGTTTGGAATGAATGGTCAGCGCTGAGTGCGATACGATGTTTTCTTCGTGATAGCGGGTGTCCAGCGCTGGTTTGAAAATACGAACGCTGAGTCGGGCAATACGGGCCCGGGTCAGCCGGCGGATTAGCTCCTCGGTTTTTCCGGAGAACATCGATCCACAAATAATTTCAATCCAGCCCGTTCGGAGATGGGGTGGTTCACGTCGTCGAGTCGGTTCAATAAACATAGGATGTCGGTTGATAAAGCAGCAGGCAGAAACAGCTCAAACAAATAGGCCGCTATCATGATTAGTCTGAGCGAACAATGTTACATCTATCCACACGGTTTATCGGTAGTGGGACTGAATCATGGACTGCAGACCGCAGCCTTTGATTTCTTCGCGGATACCGGCCGGTTTGTGGCCGAAAGGTATATCTTTACAAAACAAAGGCTTTTCCTAATGTCGAACAAATTCAACGCCAACGCCCTTACTGAATACAGCAAGTCATATGCCCGCCGGATCGCAGCCGACGTGTACCAGCACCGTTCTGCTATTACCGGTCAGCAGATTTTAACGCTGACACCAATCAATCAGATTAACCTGTTCGTCATTAGTAGCTTATCGGATAAATGGCGGGCCGATGCCGAAAAGTTTCGTAGCGCTTATTTCGATTATACGAATCCCGAGGTACAGGAAGCCCTCCAAAATTTCATGAACGTGGTCTCGCAGCACATCTCTGTCCGGCGGGAACACCTCGAACCGCTTCTGGCCGAAGCCACCCGCCGGGCCATTATTCTGGTATTTGACCCCCGTGCTTACTTCGATGATATCCTGCGCGACCAGCCCGAGTTTACGCTGACCTCCGATGTGCTGAAACAAGTGTCACGGTACACCAAAATCAACCAGTTCATTCCCCTGCATATTGCCCAGCGGATGAGTGGTAAACCGTTTATTTACGTCAATCAGGCGCTTAGTTATTTGGATGAAGTGCTGACGCAACGGACCCATGAACTGGAGCATTATGATGATTTTGTCGCTAAACTATCCGAAAAACTGCCAATGGATGTGGCCGCGTTGCTGCGTAGTCACGTACCCGATGTCATTCCAAACTCACCGTCGCGCTCATTTTTCGATGCCGCCGTGGAGCCGATTACGCCACCTGCCCCTTTAGTCCCGGCCGACGCTGTGCCGAATGACGTAATGCCCGCCACTCCTCCGCAACTCGACCCGGTACCGGCTGGTATAACGGCTGATGAATCTGGTTCCGGCGGGCCTATGTTCCTGAGAGGTAACGAATCAGGCCCGGAACCCGTGGCACCCGTTGCCCAGCCATCGCAGCTTCAGACGGGCTCGCTTTCGCAGCCGTCGGTTACGACCAACGCCGAGTCCGAGTCTGGCTACGTGCCAACATTAAACGACACATTGCGCGAATCTGCTTCTGCCGAGCCCGTGTCTGTTGCCCAGTCGTTTTCGCGGAAACCCATCGAAAGTGTTGGCCGGAGTATCTCGCTGAACCAGAAATTCCGGTTTATCAACCAGCTGTTCAACGGCAATTCAAGTGCTTATAACCAGGCCGTTGCCGAAATTGACACCCTGGATAACTATGGCCAGGCCCTTGACCTGATTTCCTACCGCTACGCTTCACAATACCTCTGGGATATGAGCAGCGATGAAGTGAGTGAACTGGTAGAAATCCTGAAACGACGATTCGTGTAATTAATCGGCGCTACCGCCTTCCAGACTGAAGGCGGTAGGCGGTAGCGTCAGCCTGCTCACGTACAAACTCTTCTTTTCGACCGAACAAATGCCCCGGTTTGTGGGCGGCATTTCCGTAACTTGATCGAAGAGAACTGTGCGTACCGTTTCTACGCTCGCGGTAGCTGGCTGGCTGGCGGCCTTACCCGCTTTCGCCCAGAACCCGGCTGATTCGCGGCATAATGCCGATGCTATCAGTCAGTCCATTCAGGATTTGTTTCCGGTGCAAACCGAGGGTGTCGATTATGAATCGATTGCCGATGCGCTCACCCAGCTTCGCGCCAATCCGCTCGACCTGAACCGCGCTACCCGCGATGAACTGTCGGCGACGTATCTGCTCACAGAACAGCAACTGAATCGTCTGGCTACCTACCGTACCGATTTCGGCGACTTGCTTTCCTTCTACGAACTTCAGGCTATACCCGATTTTGACACCGCCACGATCCGTCGGTTGCAGCCGTACGTAACCGTTTCGGGCGATGCGCGGTTGTTTGGCGCGCTGCCTACCCCAACCGACAATTATCTGATCATCAGGTATGAGCGTATTCTGGAAGAGCAAAGAGGGTTTTCTACGGCTGTTGCCGACAAAAAAGGTAACCTGCCTACGCGCTACGCGGGCAACCCTGGACAGTGGTACGCTCGCTATCGGTATAGTAGACCGCGTGCGTTCAGTATAGGGCTGACGCTGCAGAAAGACCCCGGTGAGGTACTGGCCTGGCAACCCGGAAAACGACGTTACGGTGCCGACTATGTATCGTTTCATGCGCAGGTGCAAAACCGGGAAAAATGGCGAAATATCCTGCTCGGCGACTACCAGATGCAGGTTGGGCAGGGGCTGATCCTGTCGGCGGGGTTCGTACTGGGTAAAAGTGCGGAGACTGTTCAGGCTGTTCGCCGGCCAACAGTGGGGGCTCGCCCCTATACATCGCTGATGGAGTATGGCTACTTTCGGGGTGCCACGGCTACCTACGCCCCGCATCCGAATATCGACATAACCTGGCTGGTATCGCGGCTCCGGCGTGACGCAAATACCCTGGCCGACAGTGCCGCCGGGGGTATTGTGGCTACTTCACTGCAAACGTCGGGGTTTCACCGAACGCCAGCGGAGATTGCCGATCAGGGTAGTTTGCGCGAAACCAACCTGGGTGCCCATGTGCTGTATCATACCCGGCAGCAGCGGCAACTTGGCCTGACAATCCTTCAGACAACATTCGACGCCTATTACCGCAAACGAAATCTGCCCTACAACCAGTATGAATTTACCGGCACCCGTAATCTGGTAATAGGAATGCACGGCGGCTACATTTGGCGAAACTGGAATCTCTTCGGCGAGATGGCCCGGAGCGGGGGCTCCCAGACCAGTTCGGGTGGTTTAGGCGCGGTCGCGGGGGCGTTGGGGAGTCTGAACCGGTTGGTCGACGTAGCGGTGGTGCTGCGGCATTACGACCGGAATTTTCATAGTTTCTACGCCAATGGGTTCAGCGAAGGTAGCCGGAGCAGCAATGAAACCGGTGCCTACATAGGACTGCGGTATACGCTGTACCGAAAAATTACGCTGGGCGGGTTTATAGATACATACCGTTTTCCCTGGTGGAAATATTTAGTCGATGCCCCCTCTGCCGGATTCGACTACCTGCTTCAGGTTCGCTACACACCTACCCGGCAAACGACTTTGTACGCGGTTTACCACGAAGAGCATAAAGAAAAGAATTTACCGGCTTCGGCCAGCAAAACCACCACCGTTGTTGGCACCACGCGCCGAACGGTAGCCTGCAACGCCGACTATAAACCCGTTCGGTGGCTATCGCTGCGGTCCAGGATGCAGTGGAGTGATTTCGCCTATGAAGGTCAGCCTGCTTCGCGCGGATTCGCCGTGGTGCAGGACGCAACGATCGATGCGCGACGATTCAGTTTGAGTGCCCGTGTGGCGCTGTTCGGTACCGACGACTATGACAGTCGGCAGTACGTGTATGAGCGGGATGTGCTCTATGCGTTTTCGTTCCCCGCTTACTTCGGTCGGGGTGTCCGGCACTACCTACAGGGGCAGTACAGCCTGAACCGTCACCTCGACGTATGGGTGCGTTGGGCCCGAACCGATTATGCCAATGTCGATACCGTGGGTTCTGGCCTCGATCAGATCGATGCTCCCCACAAGTCAGAGGTGAAGGTGCAGGCACGGTGGCGTTTTTGACTCAGCCAGTTCTTCTTAAATAATTAACTTTACGGAACACACGACATCTATCAACCGCATGGGCCTTATCCAGCCAATTGGCACCCTCGACCGGACGATCTCTAAAACGGCCATCGTCGAACTGGCCAATAACCACGCCAGCCAGATCATCGAAGGCGGTAATTACGACCTGCTCAAGACGTATGTCGAGATGAAACGGTATGAACTGTACATCAAGACAATCATCAACAAGCTTAAAACGATCTCGACCTACCAGGCGCGGGTCATGCGTGAAGAAGACCAACGCCCCGCTCCACTGCCCGGCCAGGAGGTGCCTGCCGATACGGAGTCGATGGCTAACCTGCCCGCCGTTACGCCCCTGGATGGCGATGAAGCCTATGCCGATCAGCAGGGAGTGGTACGCCAGAACACGATTCAGTATGCCAGTGCCAGCGTTCAGATCACTAAGCGTGTCACGTATGATTTTACGCAGGATGCCGAATGGAACCGAATCACCGACGAGATTGCTGCGTTGAAAGCTGACTTGAAGAAGCGTGAAGAGTTTCTGAAAAAACAGGCCGATACCCCGGCTGTTACCAGTGAAACGATTGCCGTTCGATTATAAGCAAAAACTATCTTTACGGCAGCATTTATCCCCCTCCACAGCGCTATGGCTCATTATGGCTATTTTAACAGCACCATTGCCCCCGTCGATCAACTGGCTGTCGGCATTACTGATCTTGGCCTGCTTCGGGGCTATGGCCTGTTCGATTACTTTCTAACCTACAATGGACGACCGTTCCAGTGGGACTGGTACTGGGAACGGTTTCAGAATTCGGCGTCACGGATGCACCTGCCCCTGCCGCTCAGTAAAGACAGAACGTACGCTATTCTGATGGATTTGCTGGACCGGGGCGACGCAACCGATACCGCCTTCCGATTTGTGATGACGGGTGGTTACTCGGCCGACAGTATCAGCGTTGAGCAGCCTAACCTGCTTATCCTGGCCGAATCCATCCATCCCGTTCCCGCGGTTCAGTACGAAAAAGGGATTAAAGTAATTCTCGATGATTACGTTCGGGAGATGGCTGAAGTGAAAAGTACCGATTACAAACGGGTTATTCTGATGGCCGAAGCGATTCGGTCCGCCGGCGCATCGGATTTACTGTATCAGAAGGGGGGAGAGATCAGCGAACTCAGCCGAAGCAACTTCTTCCTGGTGAAAGGCAACCAGATCGTTACCCCCGACCGGCATATCCTGCACGGCATTACCCGCCGGACGGTCATCCAGCTGGCCCAGCGTGATTTTCAGGTTGAGGAGCGCCCCGTGCTACTCTCCGAACTGTATGACGCCGACGAAGCCTTCACGACCAGCTCGACCAAAAAAGTACTGCCTATCACCCAAATTGGCGAACTCACCATTGGCGACGGGCATGTTGGTCCTGTTTCAAGATCCCTGCTGGCGCAGTTCAATGAGGTGATTGAAACGTGGTAATCCAGTCGGAATCAATCTGACGGGCGTATGATTGTACAACCTCGCTTGTAATCTCGGTTTCCTGGCTGATCCGGCCAAGGCAGCGTAACCCGGTGTAGTTCAGGATAAACTGCTCCGTCGCCGGAACGGTCGGGCCGTTGAAGATAAGACCCATCAACGGGATACGTCGACTGCGGCAGGCTTCCACCGACAGGAGGGTGTGGTTGATGCTGCCCAGGTAATTGCGGGAAACCAGCACAACCGGTAAACCCGACTGCGTCACCCAGTCGATGCTCAGATCACGGTCGTTGAGCGGTACCAGTAACCCCCCCGCCAGTTCGATGATCAGCGTATTACTGGTCTGGGGCACGTTGATGTGCTCCAGGTGAATCTCTATACCGTCGAGTTCGGCGGCTGCATGGGGTGATAAGGGTTGTGTCAGGCGATAGGCTTCCGGATGGAAGCGCGTGGTCGCGTTGCTGACCAGTCGGCGCACCGTCGCTGTGTCGGAGTCTTCCAGCGCACCAGATTGAATAGGTTTCCAGTAATCAGCTTGCAAGGCTTCGACGAGTACCGCCGACGTAACGGTTTTTCCGATCTCGGTGCCGATGCCAGCCACGATAAGTTGAATAGACATTGGAGGGGGTGTTAGGGTAAGTCTGTTAATGGTCAAAAAGCCGGGTCGCGGTTTTACCTATGGCTTTCAAAAGGAAGTGGGCGGTATGTTACGCCTGTTCAGGGTCTTCAGCCATAAACAGGCTCTCGACCAACCGGTCAATTTCCGGTTCGGTGTTGAATGCATGGATGCAGATTCGTAACCGTTCCTGGCCAACGGGAACCGTGGGGCTTAAAATAGCCCGCACATCGAAACCCGCGTTTTGGGCTACGGTAGCCACCCGCCGGGCGTTATGGTTACCCGGAACGATCAGACACTGGATCGGTGATTGGCTGTTGGTCCATGTCCTGCCGGGCAACTTGCCTGACACCTGCTCCTGAAAGTACGTTAATCGATCATGGAGCTGCTGCCGGGGTCCAGGCTGCGTGCTCAGCAACAAATGCGCACATCGAATTGCTAACAGACTGTGAGGTGGCAGGGCTGTGGAGTAGATGAAGGGCCGGGCAAAATTGATGAGATAATCGCGCAGAACGGCTGAGCCAACGACAGCCGCCCCATGAACGCCCAGTGCCTTGCCGAACGTATGAATCCGCGCCAGAACCCGATCCTGTAATCCCAGCGCTACAACCAGTCCTTCTCCCCGGGGGCCAAAGACACCCGTTGCATGTGCTTCATCGACCAGGAGGGCCGCACCATACCGATCACATAAATCGACCAGAGCCTGTAACGGAGCCATATCACCGTCCATCGAATACACCGATTCAACGGCCACAAAGACCTGCCCAGAAGCCGCTGCCCCTGTAACCGACCTAAGTTGCTGCTCCAGATCGGCAAGATCATTATGCCGAAACCGGTGTCGTTTGGCATAACTGAGCCGGGCCCCGTCGATCATGCTGGCATGAATAAGTTCATCGGTTAGTAGTGTGTCGCCGGCTTGCGGCAGGCAGGCCAGCATGCCCACATTGGCATCATAGCCTGAATTGAAAATCAGGGCTGCTTCTGTTTGGTACTGGGTAGCCAGGGCCTGCTCTACCTCGTTGGCCAGCGCCGTTTGACCTGCCAGTAACCGCGAGCCGGTGGCACCCGTACGGAGCGCGGGGAGTTCATAATCGGCTTGCTGGATGGCAGCCCTGAGTTCAGGCGAACGGGCCATACCCAGGTAATCGTTCGAGCAGAAATCGATCAGATTATCGGCTGTCCGCAGCAAGCGTAACAGGCCCGCCTGCCGACGGCTGGCCAGGCGATCGGCGAGGGTATCGAGTGCGTGTTGAGTGAGCGTGGGCATAGCCACAAAAGTAAGGCGGCTTTATAATAGATTTTGTTACTAAAAAAAGGGTTTAGGCCAGAATGTGCATAAGCCCGTGGTTATCCACAGTCTAATTGTGGATAACTGGTTGATAATGTGATTTTTTTCGAAAAAAACGATTAAACGGGCCGATATTCGATAAACACACACGATACGTATCCCGTTACTCGTCAATCTTCAGCACAATCTTTCCAAACTGCTTCCCCTCATCCATCCGACGCATGGCCGCTTCAACGTCCGATAGCGCAAACACTTCGTCAACGGTTGGTACTACTTTCTTCGCATTGACGAAGGCAATCATATCCGCAAATTCGCGTTCGGTACCCATCGTGGAGCCAACGATAACCAGCTGTTTAAAGAAGACTTTTGAGGGCGCGATATCGCTCAGGTTTCCGGTGGTGCCGCCGAAAATGGCGATGCGTCCGCCCATGGCGGCTACGTCGACCAGCTTACCAAAACCTGCCCCCCCGGCGCTGTCGATGATGACATCGAAGTAACCCTTGAGGGCATGACCGGTCCGGCCTCCGCCTGTTTTCGCCATCAGTGTTTTGGCCCAGTCAGGTTCGCGGTAATTGACGCCCCCTTTTGCGCCCATTGCTATCGCTTTTTCAATTTTCTCGTCGGACCCGGACGTTACCCAGACGTCTGCTCCGGCACCCACGGCAAATTGCAGGGCAAATAAAGCGGCCCCTCCGCCAATACCGGTCAGGAGAACTTTCTCTGGTTCATTATTTCCGTTCGTATGTAGTCCGGCCCGGGTCATCAGGGCGCGCCAGGCCGTAAGGCCTGCCAGTGGCAGCGCGGCCGCCTGCTCGAAGGTGAGGTGTGCCGGTTTATGATGGATGTACGTTGCCGGCACCGCTATATACTCAGCAAAGGTCCCATTGTCGGGCATCCCTAAGATCTTAAAATCCGGCCCGTAAAATTTGGGATTGGGTCCCCAGTTCTGCGAGCAGTTGATGATAACTTCCTGACCCCGCCAAACCGGATCGACGCCTTCGCCCACGCTGCTTACAACGCCTGCCCCATCGGACCCCAGAATAACGGGTAATTTGATGCCGGGATACAGGCCTTTCTGGATGAACACGTCCCGGTGGTTGAGCGCAGCTGCCCGAATGTTTACCACTACTTCACCCGGCCCGGCAGTAGGGGCAGGCGCATCGACGAGTTGAACGGGCTGGTGGGTTTCGGAAAGTAGGATGGCTCTCATAAGCGTATATTTGTGGTATGATTCGATTTTTCAATGAGGATGTACCGTATAAACTTCCTCAAAAACAGGTGACGCGCCAGTGGCTCAAACAGCAGGCTGAACAGGAAGGTTACGCCGTTGGTGAGCTAAATTTTATCTTCTGTTCGGACGAATACGTTTTGCAGGTCAACCGCGACCATTTGCAGCACGACTATTACACCGATATTATTACGTTCGATACCAGTGAGGACGAGGACCGGATCGAAGGCGATGTCTTCATCAGTGTCGACCGTGTTGCCGATAATGCAGCGCAACTGGCTATTGCAGCTGATCAGGAGATGCGCCGGGTATTGGCCCACGGGTTGCTCCACCTGTGTGGCTACGGCGACAAAACCGACGACGAAGTAAGCCTGATGCGGTCGAAAGAAGAAGAATGGATGAGCGCGTTTCAGGGGGTGTAAACTCCTGAACATGGCCTATCGATACCAGGGCTAAAACCACTCACTTTGCATCGCTATCGTTACGCGGTCGTTCGAACAGAGCCGCTTCGCCAAACCGTAAATTTTAACCAGTTCGTACTCGAAAAAATACCGGGCCGCCATTCGTTTACCCTGATAAAAAGCAGCGTCGTCCCGACCGCCGGGTAAATCGTTTTGGTTGCTGGCAGCCGTTGCCACGATGGCCTGCCGAAGCCATTGCCAGGAAATAGTAACAATACCAAACAGTTCGAGGTACAATGTCGCATCTGACAAAAACGCTTCGGTATCCGTAGGGGACAGCCCCAGGAGGTGTTTGGTAACGTCGTCCAGAACACCCAGGGCTGCGGTGAGCTGATCGGCTAGTGGCATCAACTCCGGGTAGTGGCTGGCGCTGGTAAGGGTTGACTGAATTTCGGTCCTAAGCAATTGCAGGGCCCGGCCCTGTTGCATGGTAACTTTTCGACCCAGGAGATCCAGTCCATGAATGCCTGTGGTACCCTCATGGATGGGATGTATGCGGGCTTCGCGGTAAAACTGCTCCACTGGAAAGTCGGTTGTGTAACCAGCTCCACCCAGAATCTGCACCGCTGCGCTTGTTGTTAACGTGCCCATTTCCGACGGATAGGATTTGGCGACAGGGGTAAGCAAATCCAGCAACAGGGCCGCATCTGCCTTTTGATCACCTTCGGCCGCGTGGGCCACGTCGGAGAGGTAGCTACAGAAAAGTAATAGCCCCAGCGACCCTTCAAGCACGGCCTTCTGGAACAGCAGCATCCGTTTCACGTCGGCATGCCGGATGATCGGTGTTTGGGGCAAGGACGGATTTTTATCGGCAACATGGCGTCCCTGTGGCCGTTCGCGCGCATATTCGAGGGATGCGTAGTAAGCGGCCGTACCAATCGAGACGGCGTTCATGCCTACACCAACGCGGGCTTCGTTCATCATCTGAAACATGTAACGCAAACCCTGATGCGGTTCGCCAACAAGGTAGCCGATTGTTCCATCGTTGGAGCCAGCCATCAGGTGGGCGATAGGCGCTCCCTTGTATCCCATTTTATGGTAGACGCCCGCCGTTAACACGTCGTTGTCGATCAGTGTATCGCCAACCGGCCGTTGCCGGGGTACGGCGAACAGGGAAATGCCTTTGGCTCCCGCCGGACCGCCTTTGATCCTGGCCAGCATCAGATGCACCACATTTTCCACCGCGTCGTGATCGCCGGCCGAGATGTAAATTTTCTGACCGCGAATCCGGTAAGCACCCGTAGCATCCATATCCGGTTCGCTGGCTGGCTCGGCTGAGGTAGAAATGTCAGAGAGCGACGAACCCGCGTCGGGTTCGGTGAGGGCCATGGTGCCCTGCCATCGACCGGCGTACATAGGGGGTGTGAACCGCTCGATCAGCTCCGGAGACCCGAACGAGCGCAGCAGATTGGCGGCCCCTGTCGTCAGAAAAGGAAATACGCTGGCCGAATAATTGGCGGCACCGAACACGAACGTAGCTGCGTTCATAATGGTGGCTGGTAGCTGCTGACCCCCTTCTTCATACCCGAACGGGGCATTGATCCATCCGTCTTCACCAAATCTGCGGATGATTGACCTCAGTAGGGGATGTACCCGTATTGTACCGTCTACCAGTTCTGGCTCGTTGCGGTCCATTGCCGTCAACAGCGGTTTAAGTAATGTTTCGCTGATTTGACCGGCCGCATCCAGTACCAAGTCGAAGGATTCGCGGTCGTGGTCCTGGAAATAAGCGAACTGAGTCAGGCGTTCGGCGTCGAGGACCTCGTAGAGGTGAAACCGCAGGTCGCGGGGGGAGTAAAATTGATTCGCCATTAAACATAATGTGTTACTGCCTGTGTAGGCGATCTCAACCGGCCGTTAATCCGCCATCCATCTGAATGGCCTGGCCCGTGCAGAAGGCGTTTTCGTCGGAGCAAAGCCAGAGAATGGCCTGAGCAATTTCCTGTGGCTGGCCAAACCGACCTATGGGGATAACCCGTCGCATCCGTTCTTCCATACCGGGGGCTGTATTTATAAGCTCATCGACCATACCGGAGTGCGTATAAACCGGGCAAACGGCATTGACGCGGATGTTTTGCCGGACATACTCCAGCGCTGCTGTTTTTGTAAGGCCGAGCACGGCATGTTTGGACGCGCTATATGGACCGCCCATCGGCATACCGCGTATCCCCGCGATACTGGACACATTCACAATTTTGCCCCCGGCTGGATGGCCCCCGGCTGGATGGTTGGCAGACTGATTGTCCGATTGGGCCAGCATTTGCCGGATCTGGGCCTGCATTCCGTAAAAGACCCCACCAACGTTAATCGCCATTATCTGGTCAAAATCGTGTGGTGTCTGATCCAGCAGCCGTCCGAATTTGCCGCCAATGCCCGCATTGTTGATACCAATGTCCAGCCGACCGTAGATGATTACCGTTTGCCGAACAGCCGCTTCGATCTGGTCGGGGTCAGCCACGTTGCATCTGACGTAGGTGGCCTCGCCCCCGGCGGCTTTCACCTGATCGACAGTTTCCTGGCCACTGGTATCATTTACATCGGAAACAACTACGGCGGCACCCGCCTGCGCAAAAGCAAGCGCTGTGGCCCGACCAATTCCCGAACCCGCGCCTGTTACAAAGGCAACCTGAGTAGCAAAACCTGTCATAAATTAAGTCTAAACGTTGCCGTAGAAAGGGCTCTTCCCTTAGGTGGTTAGAGCGCTAAGCCGCTATCATTCGGGTAGCGACGTTGTACACCGGCTGCTCTACAATTGGGATGCTAACCAGTAGGCGTGTACCAGACCGAACCGAATTGGCCGAATCCAGCCGAATCAATCGGTAGCGGAGATTGCCGGGGCGGTGTTCATTGACCGATCGCCGGTCGGGTCGGGTTGTGAGCCGGAACTTTCCATCGAGCAGCCGGGTACGCTCACGCATGTTATGTAATCCCTGGGCCATAGAGCGTTTAAGGCTGGTTTTAATGACCCCATCATTGGTAATGCGCAGGAAAAGGCGGTCCTGGCGCTGCTCCAGCGACACATCTATATCGGTAGCCCCCGCATGCTTGATGGCATTATTGACCGCTTCCTGAACGATCCGGTACAGTCCAATTTCTATAGGCTGACCAAACCGCTCATTGGTCAGCGATGTATGTAGCGTAACGGATGTACTGGACTGTTTGTCTTGCTGGTCAATCAGTTGCCTGAGAGCCGATACCAAGCCAAAATCGCCTAGTACAGGCGGCATAAGGTTGTTTGAGACGTTTCGTGTTTCCTGAATAGTACGTATGAGCAATGACTTCAAATTACTAAATGTGACCTGGTCTTTTTCGGAGAGTTGGCTGGTTGAACGAATATTTTCAGCCAGTAATTTCAGGCCGGTAAGCATCTGGCCAATACCGTCGTGAAGGTCGCGCGATAGTCGTTTCCGCTCTTCTTCCTGTCCCTGAACCACCGACGACATACGAATGCGCTGTTCATTCAATCGCTGCTGGTACCGCAAATTGGCTTCACGCATTAGCTGGGTCTGGGCCTGCTTCACCGATTGATGGCTCTTGTGGAGGTCTTCATTGATAAGCCGCGTCTGGTATTCAGACAATGTCAACTGCCGGACGGTTTTGCGAAAAGTACGGACGGCGGGTTGAAAAATCAGTAGCGCTGCCAGCAGTAAAACAACCAGGATAATAGTTGTCAATGTTTGTGCGATGCTGTACAACTGCTCCAGTTTAGCTGCGGCTTCCCGCTCATATTGCCTGGCAATAGCTTCCATTTGATTCAGGAAGGCTATGTCATGGTTTAAAATTTCCTGTAGATGCCGACGTTTTGCGGCCGACAATCCTGTAGGGTGTGCTGTTTCGGCCAACAATAGATTGGCGGCCCTGCTGATTGCCTGATAATCAGGTTCGAGATTAGCGAACAGTAGATTGAGTGATTCTGTATTGTGAATAGGTGCAGTAAACTTCGTCAACTGTTTTATTTTAAGCGCACTATGATCCTGTTCCCAACTGATCAGGACTTTTTGCAGATCGCGTGCTACATCTCGGTTAGTGGTCAGTCCATCTGAGTTTGTCAGTAACAGTGCATCTTTAACGATCTGCTGACTTTTACTGCGCTGCTTACCGGCATAACTGGCTAAATAGGAATCGCCAGTCAGGTTATTTATTTGCCGTTGTACCAGTAACTGTCCAACAATAGTTAGTCCGGCCACCAGCGACAGAGCTATTACATATTGTTGTGTGAATCTCTGGATAATCATAATTTTAATTTTAACAGTCCAATATACGGCATTCTATCTTTTATCCATATGACTTGTGTCGCAATTCTCTAACCAATAGCATTCGGACTCTCTACTAAAGTCCCGATAGAAGTCTTTAAAACAAAGCAGGAATGTAGCTATTGATGCGAACAGCTATAACCATAGTGAGCTTCGCTTTTATGTATTGGAATCAGGAAGAAAATACTTCTACTATATTCTGATAATTTACTATAATTCAAATTTATATTATATAATAATGATTAATGTCCTAATTAAATTTTATTTCTCTTAGAAAAGACAAAATTTTTGATAAGATTCGCGCCTTGTTTGATTCTGTTCACAGGAAAAGACCAGTAAGTGTAAAACCGGCGGCTCTACTTATCCGGTTCTCTGTAACATGATGGGGCTGGCCTGTTGACGAACTAGTCCCGGTGAGGGCCTTTCTGGTAGCTGCCAGGAGCCGCCAAGTAACAAATTCTACCAATGTTGTCATAGGTTGAGTTGTCTGTTTTCGAGTAGGCAGTTCATCACAACTGGCCGCTATTGGAAAGATATTTCGGCCAAAGTGGCCATAAGTAGGTAGTTATCCGTTGCCTACTTTTACTTATATACGCATTCTCTATTTTCTGTTATGTCAATTGTCAGCCTGACTTTAGACGCCCCCGCCGATACACCCCTGGGCCGGGGTATCAAACATATTGGCATTGGTAAGTATGGTAGTAAACCACTGCCGCCCGATTTATTGGAAGCGTGCAGGCAGGCCTTGACCGATCCCGATACTCATCCACTCCAGCGTGGTGCTTTCCTGGGTGCGTTATTAGCCAAAGGTCCCACAGCCGAAGAGATGACGCTGGAGTCTGTGATTGGTAAAGGAGCTTTCTCGCACCCAACGTTTTTTATCAACAAATTATGCCCTGAACTGCCTGTTGGTATGCATCCCATTGCAACCAAACTAGTGCGGGGGCATCACTTGCAGGTTAGCGAGGCCCACCAGTTGGGCGATTATATGTTTGGAGATGGCTTGCCTCCCGAGATGAACTGTGAAACGTTCCGTGGGCTGGCGGCCAGTATCATGCGGGTTCGGCATGAAACCAACGAAGAGTATCATGGCCTGATGCGGGCGGCAGAGAGTACCTACTCGCCGGGCTTCGGTCCAATGAGTTGCGCCGATCGACCCCTCATTCAGCTGGCCGAGCCCTTCGATGGCGTTGAAAACAGCTACCTGATTACGCCCTTACTCGCGCAGTTTTTTCAGAAACGCGGCTACGGTGCCGTGTCGATGGTTGGTCGGTCGGGAGGGCCAAAGTCAACGCTCAACGCCCTTGACCTGTACATGCACATCGGGTGTCAGTTCCTGCAAAGCAATCATGAACTCGACACGCCACTGGAGCACTATGGCTGGGTGCTTGACCAGAAAGCCCTGTCTACGTCGCTGAACCAATGGGTCGACCGTCGGCGAACGATCATCAAACGGCCCTTTCTGGCAACACTCGAAAAAGTGTTGAACCCCTGCCATGCCCGGATTCTGGTCACGTCGGTGTTTCACATCACTTACCAGATGAAAATGGCTGAACTGGCTATGCTGGCGGGGTTCGATGGGGTAATCGTTCTTAAAAGAGGACAGGAGGGAAGCCTGTCGCCGTCTACGAGCCGCGCCTGTGGGGTGTTATGTGCTGTCCGGACGACACAGGGACACTTGTTTTTTCAGCAGTTCGAGGGCGATGCGCCTGCTTTCGCTTCATTCAGGACCGAAACAGAAACCCAGTATGAGCAGCCGCAAGCCCTCGATAACGCCCGCCTTGTCCGCCAGTTTATGACCGATGGACACACTACCGACGCCGACTTCGACAACCGGGTTCGTTTTGCCCACGCCCTCTACGGGCGCGGCCTCGACTGGATAGAAGGGCAGTTGCGGTAGGGCGAGGTTACGGCGAAAGCCCTACCTTTGTGGTGGCAATCTGCCACTTTATCATGATAGACGTAACCATTATTGGCGGGGGCATTGTGGGGTTGGCCACCGCGCTGCAACTCAAGCAACAGCGGCCTGATCTAACGATCGTTCTTATCGAAAAAGAACCGGCTGTAGCTCGCCATCAGACCGGCCACAACTCAGGCGTTATCCACTCGGGTCTATATTACAAACCCGGCAGTCTGAAAGCTACTAACTGCATCCGGGGCTACCAGCTGCTGCTCGATTTCTGCAATGCAGAAGGTATTGCCTACGATCTCTGCGGTAAAATTGTCGTTGCGACCAAGCAGGAAGAGATACCTCAGCTGGACATGCTCCACACGCGGGGTCAACAAAACGGTTTGGGCGGTTTGCGCCGGATGTCGCTGGCCGAACTGCGCGAGATCGAGCCGCATGTCAATGGCGTTGCCGGGATGTTTGTTCCGCAAACCGGTATCATCGACTACAAAGAGGTATCCGACAAGTACGCCGAAAAATTCCAGGCGCTGGGGGGCGAAATCCGACTGGCCGAGCGGGTCGAGCAGGTGACGCCGGGCAATAGCATCAGCATCGTCGTAACCGACAAAAACCGGTATGAAACGAAGCTGGTTGTCAACTGCGCCGGCTTGTACTCTGATAAAATTGCCCAACTGACGCAGCGCGACGCAGTTGATGTGCGCATTATACCGTTCCGGGGCGAGTACTTCAAGATACGGCCCGAAAAGGAGTATCTGGTCAAGAACCTGATTTACCCCGTTCCTGATCCTAATTTCCCGTTCCTTGGTGTTCACTTCACCCGGATGATCCACGGTGGTGTGGAGGCTGGCCCAAATGCTGTGCTGGCCTTCCAGCGGGAAGGGTACACAAAATCGGACATAAACCTGAAAGAACTGTTCGAAACGCTATCCTGGCCGGGCTTCCAGAAAGTAGCGGCCAAATACTGGCAAACGGGATTGGGTGAAATGTACCGCTCGTTTTCAAAAGCAGCTTTCACCAGGGCCTTGCAGGAACTGATTCCTGATGTTCAGGAAAATGACCTGGAAAGCGGGGGAGCGGGCGTACGGGCGCAGGCCTGTGACCGTACGGGTGGCCTGCTGGACGATTTTGCCATTCTCGAAACCGATAAAGCCATCAACGTAGTAAACGCGCCATCGCCGGCTGCTACTTCATCGCTGGCGATTGGGCAAACCGTTTCGGAGAAGGTACTGGCTCGCTTTTAATGGACTGACTGGTGAAAACATCATTCGAAAACTATCAATTAACGACAGGTTATGAAAGTTCGACCCTCTGCCCTTATCTGGCGGCAAAATAATGGACAGACTGAAGTTTTGCTGATGCATTACCGCTATGGCGGACAGGATGTTTTCGCCTTACCCGGTGGCAACTGCGACCGGGGTGAGACGCTGCCCGAAACGGTGATTCGTGAACTTCGGGAAGAGTTGGGGGTATCGGTCGATATTGGCGAGATGATTCTGGTGGGAGAAATGTTGCTTTCCGAGCGAAACGACGATGTCCTGCATGTCGTTTTTGCTGCCCGAAATCTTACCGGCGACCCAATCCTCAACCCCGCCGAGACGACAGCACTTGAACTGATATGGGTGCCTGTGGTGGGGCTCGATCAACTGAATCTGTATCCAAACGTGGGTGCCCGTATTCAGCCCTGGTTCAGTTCTGCCACGTATTTGGGGTACATTGGACGGATTCAGCAGCAGTATTTCGGCTGACTTAGCCGGCAGGCTAACCAGCAATTAACTTGTGGCTTACCTAGCTTTACTTACCTGTACTTATGCTTATTCAAACCCTGAAAATACTGTTCCGGCGCGATCTTAATCAGTTAAAGCGCGAGCTGGAGCAGTATACGGATGAGCGTATACTGTGGCATATTGAAAAGAGTATTGCCAACTCAGCCGGGAATCTGTGTCTGCACTTAATTGGAAATCTGAATACCTACATTGGCGGAGAACTTGGGCAAACAGGCTATGTACGGAACCGGGAACTGGAGTTTTCGCAGAAAAACGTTTCACGGGCAGAATTGCTTGCCCGAATCGACGATACCATTCTCGTTGTCGACAGCGCATTGGACACCGTAACCAGTACGCAACTTGAGGAAGAATACCCCATGTTGGTTTTTGAGAAAAAGACGTCGACCGGTTATTTTCTGGTCCATCTGTCAACCCACCTGGGCTACCATTTAGGGCAGATCAACTATCATCGACGGCTACTGGATAGTTGATAAGGCATTACCTCCGATGTGGCCTTACTTCACTTTTTTTCGATGCTTTTCTTCAAAGCAAGCCAGCGCGCAAGCTGATCCCTTCATACTACTGTGAATGTTTCCTACCTTCTCGCCCTTGGCATTGTAAACATCGCAGGTAGCTCCGTTCTCTTTAACCTTGTATTCAATCTCACCGTTGGCATCATAATAGTTCTTGCCATCCTTGCCTATTCGCCCCAGTTTTTTGTTTGTCTTCGCATCAACTAAGTTGCCTTGGTTGTCCACAAATGCGATTTTTTTTCCTTTGTTATCCAAAATGATTTGTTCCTTCGTAACACTACCAACCGTTATGCCTCGCTCGTCTTTTATTTCTCCAGTAGCCCCAATGTGTTTATAATTTTGCGCTGATGATGAAAGAGAGGCAAGCCCGAAGCCCAGTAACATGAGTGTGAAAAATGCTGTCGATTTCATTGCGATATATATTTGGATGAATTTGCAGTGTGCCCACTAGCTTACCTGAAGGGTTGATAGCTCTCATGGCGAACGTGGTGTACACAAAGGTCAGTTGTTGGCTACACGAAAAGCCTGATCACTGTCAGGAAAGGGCCTGACTTTATGCATAATCAGCTGCCAGCGGCTAATTCTATCCAAATAGGTTGTTATCTCTCCTTATCGATAACGTTTGACTAGTAAACTCCCGGCTACCATAGCGACGGTACTCACCATCAGGCCTATCATCATGGGCGGATAACTGGTGTTCAGCCACAGGCATAGTAGCCAGCTGACAAGGCCAAGGCTCATCGACCATAAGCAACCTGTTAGGTTGGCACGTTTCCAGTAAATACCAGCCGTAAGCGGCACAAACAGTGAGACAAGACTGAAAGCTGACGACTCGCCAACAAGCTCGAAGATGTTCGTGCTGCGCGCCGTGCTCATCCAGACCGAGCAGAGCGTAATAACGACGACGGCCCAGCGGATTGTTTTTAGCAAGTCCCTGTCACTGAGGTCAGGCACGAAAAACTTTACAACATTCTCGCCGAAAACAGCGGCTGGCGCCAGAATGGCCCCACTCGATACGCTGAGTATGGCCGACGTGACCGCCCCAAAGAACAGTACCTGTAAGGGTAGTCCCCCGTACTGCATGACCATATTAGGAATGATAAGTTGATTGTCTTTTCCCAGATTCGGGTGCAGGATACGGGCGCTCAACGCAATAAACAGTGGCAGCATTGCCACTGTCAGATACATACCGGATGCCAGATACGACGCCCGCACCGACGTATTTTCTGTTTTTGCCGCCATGACCCGCTGAAAAATATCCTGCTGGGGAATAGACCCAAGGCCAATAGTCATCCAGGCCCCAATGTACACGACCCAATCTTTAAACGTAGCCTGCGGTAGAAATCGGAAGAAACCCTTTGGTGTTTGCTGGTAGATGGGCTCCCACCCCCCAACTTCCTTCCAGAGCAACACGGCTAATACGATAAGGGCTACAATGATGATAAGATTATGGAAAAAGTCGGTGATTGAAATGGACCACATTCCACCCAGCAGGGTGTAGATCATAACTACCGTGGCGCTAAAAAGAATACAATACTCGCGGGAGACGCCTGTCACTACATTTAGAACAATGCCAATAGCGATAAACTGGGCTGCAATCCAACCAAAATAGGATGGAATAGTCATAACCGCTGACAGCAATTCGGCCGCCCGCCCGAACCGGATGCGGAAGTAATCGCAGAACGTAGTAATAGGTAGCCGATAAAGGGGGCGGGCGAAGAAAGCACCCACCAGAAACAGGCACAAAGCCG
Source organism: Spirosoma utsteinense (assembly GCF_014282275.1). GTDB lineage: Bacteria > Bacteroidota > Bacteroidia > Cytophagales > Spirosomataceae > Spirosoma > Spirosoma utsteinense. The sequence continues at coordinate 80,697 of NZ_VFIA01000003.1, read as the reverse complement.
AACCGAAGGGTTCTTCGATTACAGCCGGGATACCGCCTTCCACGAACATGGCGGGTGCGCCCATAATCGTTTCGGAGCCGAACCAGGTTGCAAAAGTAACCGAAGCAGCCAGTACTAATGGCAAACGTCTGCCAGCCAGCACAAAATCCTGCGAGGTTGTCACGCGACGGGCTGCCCAGATGCCAACAGCGATATTCGACAACAGGTAAAGGCTAATGAAGAGGAGAAGCATATAATGGTTTCTACAGCAAGGCACCAGGTATACAATCGTTTTTTGTATACCTGGTGCCTTGCTGTACTGTAACTAAAAATAAGAGTTATTTGGGCTAGGGAAGTTTTTCCTGCAAGTATGCAAGCACGAATTGTAATGTTTGCTTTATTGTGCTCATATCCTGTTTGAGATCACTCACATCCTGTTTGAGCGTGCTCATATCCTGTTTGAGATCACTCACATCCTGTTTGAGCGTGCTTACGTCCTGCTTGAGATCACTTACGTCCTGCTTGAGGCCACTTACGTCCGTTTCCAGGCGGTCAAGTCGGGCATTCACCTGTTTGAAGCCTTCGTTTTGGTCCCGACGTATCGCCCGTACATCAATGGTGAGTTCGGCTACTGCACGGGCAGTCGTTTCATTCTGTTTTTCAACTTGCTCAATCCGTTCTTCGAGATACATATAAATCTGTTTTTCGGTGGGTATTCTTTCTTAAGCAAGCTTACCCATTTATACTTACAAGCGCAACGTAGCCGGTAAGTATTTCGCAATCAGTTCCTGGTAATACGGTTTGAGTTCGCTTACTACAGGCGGCTTCGGGCTTTTAGAATACAAATCATATGGGTTGAAGGCCCGTACCCACTTGAACATTTCATGGTCATGGTCGTCCATCAAGTGATTATAAGCCTCTTCGCGGTGCTGGGCATAGAATGAATGATAACGCATCATATACAAGGCTGGCTCGGGCATGTAGTCCTTCATCAACTGATACAGATACTCATCGTGGCCCCACGACATATGTACATTACGCAATCCACAGTTAGGCTCGTAAATACCGTACTTCGTGTTATAACGTCCGTCGTTGCTATCAGGGTTGTTTGCGAAGTATTCGGGATAAACGATCTTGTCTGAATGCTGGCAGCCGACCGGAAACGTATCACCCACAACGGCCCATTGCGGCTCGCCGAATAAACACAGCACCTTGCCCATGTCGTGCAGAAAACCCGTTAGCACGAACCAGTCCGGATGACCGTCGGCTCGGATGGCTTCCGCTGTCTGGAGCAGATGCTGTAACTGATCGAGATCGGTGTCAGGGTCCGAATCATCGACCAGTGTATTAAGAAACTCCATAGCCCCCCAAACAGGTAGCTCCTTCTTGTCGAATGCCAGAAACTCACGCTCTTTCTCCCGAACGAAGTCGTAGGTTTGGTACGTATGGTTAAGCCGATAAAACTCGCGGACCGTATCGCGGGCCGGGTCATCATAATTGCGGTAGTCTTCCTTAGCCTTGGTCTCCGTTTCGGGGTAGCGGACCAGCAAGTCATCTTCCCACTGGTCCAGGCTGGTCAGAGGGCTGATTTCGGCGTTATTGAAAGCAGTCATATCGTGTCGTACGTTTTCTATGGTAAACCTAGCTAAAAAATTAACGGTCAATGAATTAAAATTTCATTTGTCATGGAGTCATGCTGGCTATCATTATCCAGCCCGTTTACCAGAATACGGAGTAGAGTACCGCCAGCAAACCAAAAATGAGTACTGATCCAGCCACGAAAGAGCGGGATACCCGGAACATCTGTCGCTCAACGATCACCCCTTTGTCGGCGGCTGCCTGGGTCGGGTCGGTCAAAGACACAACGATCATCAGCGCTACATCGATACAGAAGACCCAGGTCGTTCGGTGCAGAAAAGGAATCGGGTCTGATTCGATAGTCACCAATGCTGTTACTTCAGGCCAGAACTTCAGCAGGATCGATAGCGGAATGGTTAGAATGGCGACTGTCATAGCCGCCCGGTTCGTTGCTCGTTTCCAGAAAAAACCCAGCAAAAAAATGGCAAATACACCGGGTGTAATGAAGTTGGTGTATTCCTGAATATACTGGTAGACCTGGTCGAGTGACCGCAGCATCGGGGCAATGGCCACCGCAATTACAAACGAGACAAGCACTGTCCACCGTCCTACATTGACCAGCTTCTGCTCAGAAGCCGTTTTGTTAATGTATTTTTTGTAGATGTCGAGGGTGAAGATGGTCGAAATGGAGTTACACTTACCCGCCAGCGATGCCACGACGGCGGCTGTGAGTGCGGCAAAAGCCAGTCCTTTCATACCAACGGGTAATAAGTTCATCAGCACTGGGTAAGCCTGGTCCGGCTTGACCACGCCCGAGGCATCGGTCATGGCGGCCCGGAATGGGCCACTCTGGTAGAGTACGTAGGCAGCAATGCCGGGAATAACCACAATAAGCGGGATCATCAGTTTCAGAAAGGCAGCAAACAGGATACCACTTCGGGCGGTCTTCAGATCGGCACCCAAGGTCCGTTGGACGATGTACTGGTTGCAGCCCCAGTAATACAGGTTATTGAGCCACATGCCGCCCAGTACCAGCGACATACCCGGCAGGGCGTCGTAGTGCGGGTGACCTTTGCTGAAATAGAGGTGAAAATGGTCGTCGGCCTGTTCACGAAGCGTTAGCAAACCATTCCAGACGCCCGCCGTTCCAGATTGCTCAGCTACCAGTTGCAGCGCCAGATACGTTACAACCAAACCACCAAAGATGAGGACCACCACCTGAATGACATCGGTATAGCCAATGACTTTCATACCACCGAGTGTAATGAAAATGGCAAAGACTGCTAACCCAATGGTGCATACCGTAAATGAAATACCTGCCAGCGATTCGATAGCTATAGCGCCCAGATACAGGATCGATGTCAGGTTTACCAGCACATACACTACCAGCCAGAAAACGGCCAGAATCGTGCTCACTGTATCGCTGTACCGCTGTGCCAGGAACTGAGGCATGGTATAGATACGGTTGCGAAGGTAAATAGGAATGAAAAAAACGGCTACCAGCACCAGCGTTGCCGCAGCGATCCACTCATAAGACGAGATAGCCAGTCCCATCGCAAAGCCTGAGCCAGCCATCCCAATAAAATGCTCTGCCGAAATATTTGAAGCGATCAGCGAGGCTCCAATGGCCCACCACGTCAGCGACCCTTCGGCCAGGAAAAACTCATTGGTATTTGTTTCTACCGCCCGTTTTCGTTGATAAACCCAGTAGCCATACCCAACTACAACAACCAGGTAAATTCCGAATACAACATAATCAGCAGTAGCAAGGTGGTTCATACGGAGCAGGTGGGTTTGGGTGTATTCATCTACAAAGCAAGATGGTGACCGGTTTTACCACAATGCCGTGAGGTACATGGTGCTGAGAACAGTAGCCACTACCAGGGTTTATTAATGTGTAACAAAAGCAGTAGCTACTACCAAGGTCTATAATGTAAAACAAAAACAGTAGCCACTACCAGGGTCTACGACCACTGGCAGGGCTTCGATGTCCTGCCAGTGGTCGTAGACCCTGGTAGTGGCTACTTATTATTTAGAGCGAAACCTGCGTTTTTCTACAGATTAGAGAAATCGAACGTATCCAGAAAGGCCGTCGTGAACTGACCAGACTTAAATTTTGGATCGTCCATAAGCCGGATATGAAACGGAATCGTGGTTTTAATGCCTTCGATTACAAATTCCTGCAACGCCCGCTTCATGCGTGTAATAACTTCTTCACGAGACTGGCCCGATACGATCAGCTTGGCGATCATGGAATCATAGTTAGGCGGGATGGTGTAGCCAGCATACACATGGCTGTCTATCCGGACCCCATGACCACCGGGCAGATGAAGTACGGTGATCTTGCCAGGCGATGGACGAAAGCCATTGGATGGGTCTTCGGCATTGATTCGGCACTCCATGGCGAAGAGCTTTGGGGTGTAATTTCGCCCCGATATCTCAGCGCCGGCCGCTACTTTAATTTGCTCTTTGATGAGGTCGAAGTCTGTTACCTCCTCCGTGATCGGGTGCTCGACTTGAATCCGGGTGTTCATTTCCATGAAATAAAACTTCCCGTGTTTATCCACCAGAAACTCTACCGTGCCCGCGCCTTCGTAGCCAATAGCCTGAGCCCCTTTGATAGCTGCTTCGCCCATTTCTTCCCGGAGTTCGGGGGATACGATCGGCGATGGGGTTTCTTCGATCAGTTTCTGATGTCGGCGCTGAATGGAGCAGTCGCGTTCCGACAAGTGGCAGACTTTACCAAACTGGTCGCCCACAATCTGGATTTCGATGTGGCGAGGCTCTTCCACAAATTTTTCCAGGTACAGGCCATCATTGCCAAAGGCCGCTCCGGCTTCGGTGCGGGCGTCGTTCCAGGCTTTTTCAAACTCGTCTTCGGCCCGAACGATACGCATACCGCGGCCACCACCACCAGCGGTTGCTTTCACGATAACAGGATAACCCATCTCGGCCGATAATCGCTTACCTTGCTCAACAGATTCCAGTAGTCCCTCGGAGCCGGGAATGACAGGTACACCAGCAGCCCTCATGGTTGCTTTGGCCGTTGCTTTGTCGCCCATACCGTTGATCTGTTCGGCTGTGGCTCCAATAAACTTGATGCCGTAATCGGCGCAGATTTGTGAGAACTCGGCGTTTTCCGATAAAAAGCCGTAACCAGGGTGAATGGCATCGGCTCCAGTTACTTCGGCCGCCGATATAATGCTGGGAATGCTCAGGTAGGATTGTCGGCTTGGGGGCGGGCCAATGCAAACAGCTTCGTCGGCGAAACGAACGTGCAGGCTATCGCGGTCGGCGGTCGAATAAACGGCTACCGTCCGAATGCCCATCTCGCGGCACGTCCGGATAATCCGCAAGGCAATTTCCCCCCGGTTAGCAATTAATATCTTTTTGAACATAATATTGTCGTAATAGTCAGCAAGTCGTAAGTCGGTAAGTTGACCAATGGCCGACGCGAAAGCAGCACTCCCGCGTCGGCCATTGGTCAACTTACCGACTTACGACTTATGGCTCTTCTTAAATGGGTTCTACCAAAAATAGCGGCTGGTCGTATTCTACCGGCGTTGCATTTTCGACGAGTATTTTTACGATACGACCGGAAACTTCCGATTCAATTTCGTTGAACAACTTCATTGCCTCGATAATGCAGACCACTTTACCTTCGCTGATACTGTCACCTACTTCCGCGAACAGGGGCGAATCGGGGCTGGCCGATCGGTAGAAGGTACCAATCATCGGCGACTTGATGGTGATATAATTCGACGTATCGGCGCTGGGCGGGGCTACTGGTGCAGCGGCTGGTTGCGGAGCCGGCACGTGTACGGGAGCTGGCGCGGCAAGAGCAGCCTGCGGGGCCGGAGCTAGTGTAGGCGTACCCGAACCGTATCGCTTAACGCTGATCTTCAGTTCGCTCGTTTCAATGTTTACTTCATCCAGTCCCGACTGAGATATGAAGTCAATGAGTTGTTGTATGTCTTTTGTGTCCATAATAAGAGTAGTTGTAAGCCGTAACAGTCGTACGAGTCGTAAGGTAGTGTTGCACCAGCCACAGAAGACGGCTACGACTACTACGACTTATTGACTACGACTCTCGTTATTTCACCCGTTCAACGTAATCCCGTGTGCGGGTATCGACCCGAATTTTCTGACCTGACTCAATAAAGAGAGGCACCATAATTTTGGCACCGGATTCTACTTCAACTCGTTTTTTAGGGCTGTTGGCAGTGTCGCCTTTAATGCCTGGTTCAGCATAGGTAACTTCCAGCTCAACGAAAGGCGGCAGCTCGCAGGAGAGGGGCGAATCACTTTCAGCGTTGATTAGAATCTCAACCTCCTGGCCTTCCTTCATCAGGTCGGCACCATCCACGAGTTTTTCGCTGAGGTTTATCTGATCGAATGATTCCTGATCCATGAAGTTAAACCCTGTTTCGTCCTTGTAGAGGTACTGGAATTTCCGGCGCTCAACCCGTACCGGGAAGATAGCTACACCTGAGTTGAATGTATTATCCAGCACTTTGCCCGATGTCAGGCTTTTCATCTTCGTACGAACGAAAGCCGCGCCTTTGCCCGGTTTCACGTGTTGGAACTCAGTGACCTGAAATAGATCGTTGTTGAAGTTGATGACTAATCCGTTACGGATGTCTGCGGTCGTTGCCATGTTGAAAAATATAGAATGTATGCGGTAAGCGCCAGTCTGTAAGTTGAACGATGTAGGCAGGTTGTCCTACAGCCTACACCATAAGTTATACATCCTGTTGCCTATACAAAGTTAATAGGCCCACTTTACGTAAGCGGCTCCCCAGGTAAAACCACCACCAAAAGCAGCCAGTACCAGGTTATCTCCTTTATTCAACTGCGATTCGTAGTCGAATAAGCAAAGTGGTATAGTTGCGGCTGTCGTATTGCCGTACTTATGAATGTTCATCATCACCTTATTGGTGTTTATGCCCATTCGATTCGCTGTGGCGTCGATAATGCGTTTATTAGCCTGGTGAGGAACCAGCCATGCAACATCATCACCGGCAAGGTGATTGCGTTCCATGATCTCAGCCGAAACATCAGCCATGTTCTTTACCGCGAATTTGAACACCGATGGACCATCCTGATAGACATAGTGCCAGCGTTTTTCTACTGTTTCATGGCTTGGCGGGTATCGGCTACCACCTGCTTTCTGAAAAAGATGCTGCTGCCCTGACCCATCGGAACGAATGATGGAATCAAGAACGCCATAGCCATCGTCGTTCGGTTCCAGCAGCACGGCTCCTGCGCCATCGCCGAACAAAACGCAGGTTGTCCGATCGGTATAGTCGGTAATGGCTGACATCTTATCGGCCCCGACAACAACTACCTTCCGGTACTTGCCACTTTCGATAAACTGGGTGCCTACCGTGAGCGCATATAAAAATCCGGAGCAGGCTGCCTGAATGTCAAACCCGCCAACATTACGGATACCAACCATATCGCTGATGAGGTTGGCAGTACACGGAAAGATATAATCGGGTGTGGTAGTGGCACAGATAAGCAGATCTACTTCTTCCGGCTTTGTATTCGTTTTTTCTAATAATCCGGCCACGGCTTTGGCCCCCATGTGGGAGGAACCCATACCTTCACCCTTCAGGATGTGGCGCTCCTTGATCCCGGTACGGGTCGTAATCCATTCATCATTGGTATCAACCATCCGCTCCAGTTCAGCATTGGTCAGTACATAGTCGGGAACGTAACCGTGGATTCCTGTTATGGCAGCTTTACTCATAGGTGGTCAGATCGGCGAAACGGTGGTGTACTCAGTAAACAGTAGTCGGTTTACAGCGATCAGCACCAAGAAGGGCTGCTCGTTCACTTATCGCCGATATCTGTCAGTTTAAGGCCTGTGCAATTTTGGTATACGCATTCGATTCGACCTGACGAACGGCCAGGCTAATCATATTTTTGATCGCCAGGGGCGATGAGATACCATGGGCAATAATAACATTACCATTTACGCCCAGGATTGGACTGCCTCCCACGGACTCATAATTGGTTTTGTCTAAAAAATCGTCATGAATACCCCGTTGTTCAGCCATCCTGTAAAATGACTCGCCCAGTTTAAACATGGTGTTGCCGGTAAAACCATCGGTTACGATTACATCGGCTTTACCCGCAAAAAAATCACCGCCTTCTATGTTTCCTACAAAGTTAATCCGCCGGTTGTCTTTTAAAAGCTGGTGGGCAGCCTGAGCAACCAGGGATCCTTTCTGTTCTTCCGAACCAATATTCATCAGGACAACGCGGGGTCGTTCGATCCCAAACGTATATTGTGCGTAGATGGAGCCAATTTCACCAAATTGAGCCATCATCTCGGGCTTACAGTCTGCGTTGGCACCAATATCGAGCATAACGGCATAACCACCCGTTATCTGTGGTACAAATCCCGCTATACAGGGACGCAATACACCTTCAATAGATTTGATACTGAACAGGGCACCTACGTGCATAGCACCCGTATTACCTGCGCTACAGAAGGCATTTACGTTTTTTTCTTTCAAAAGTTTAAACCCAACTCCAATGCTGGAATTGGGCTTCTGGGAGAGGGCTTTCGTGGGGTGTTCACTCATGCCGATAACGTCATCGGCATTGACAAGCTCAATATTAGCGACTGATTCGGCGCCATGGGCGTTGAGCAGTGCCTGTATCGTCGCTTGTTTACCAACCAGCACAATAGTTACCTGTTCCGGCACTTCGGCAGCTGCCATCAAAACGCCTTCTACAATCGCATCGGGGGCAAAATCGCCACCCATCGCGTCCACTGCAATTCTCATTGACTCTATTTGTTCATTACCTTCCGACTACACCGGACTGCAAAAAGTACGCGTAAAAATAGGAAGTAGCGGGCAATAAAAAAGTATTTCGCGTTCATCTTCGGGAAGACGTCAACGAAATACTCTATGTAACCGGACAGGAATTAAGCGGTTTTTGCGTAATTCTCAACGATCATTTGTCCCTTGTAGAACAGGTTGCCCTCGAAAACGTGAGCATGGTGGCGCTCATGAACTTCGCCGGTCTGCGCATCGGTCGAGAGGGTCACGGCCGTAGCCTTGTAGTGCGTTCTGCGCTTGTCGCGCCGGGTGCTGGAGTGGCGTCGTTTGGGGTGTGCCATTGTCTTTGCGTTATAAAATTATACAGTTTCCAGTTTGTCGAGTTGATGGGAGGTCGATTTGAAACACGGCCATCAACGCAAAAACGTCGTTTAATTATCACTTAATTTTCGCAGCGCGTCCCACCGTGGGTCGGTAGCGGGTTGATCCTTGTTTTCGCTCTCTTCATCAATGACGGGGCCGGACGTGTAAATCAGTTTCACGTTCGACTCATCTATATCGTCCTCCTGCTCTTCTTCATCCCGGAAACGGGGATGAAGCCGTTTCATGGGTAATGACAGGCTTATGAACTCAAAAATATAACGCGCTACGTTGACCGTTGCTGTGTTACGCTCAATGAGTTCAATCTCGTCGCTCAGTTCTTCATTGTGATCACCGAACTTAAGCAGCATCATCTGCCGGGTATCAACTGGCTCATCGTATTCGTCGAGACTACGGTCGCAAATCTGCTCGACAGAACCGACAATATGAAAATCCAGCCGGATCATCGTTTCGGATTTGTCAAGCACTACATGCGTCTGAACGTTGCCTGTTCGAATCAACTCCTGCTCCAGCGCGGCAAAAAACGTATTGTCCGACATGAAGTCGTACTCATAGCGTTTATTTTCCAGTCCGACAATGTTAATGTCGTATGCGCGTAGTGCATTCACGTATATCTCCTCCTCAAAAATAAGACCGCAAAGGTACAAAACGTTTGTCAATCAGGAAAGTGGTGTACGAAAAAGAGTTTTTGATCATTCGTCAAAAGCGATCAGCAGGGGGTGGGTCTAACATATGCCGGGGTTACTCGGTTTATCCTCTCAAACTCCGTCATTCACTTTACTACATCTTGTATATTATGCATAGCAAGCCTATACGGCTCTGGCTGTCCGGTGCGTTGCTGGCGGCATCTGTGTCGCTCGCTGCCGCTCAGGGAGGGCGGCAACCGTTCCAGCAACCCGATGAACGACAACCCGAAATTTACTTCCCGCAGGCTCCCCGCCCCGGCGAATGGCGTAAATCACTAGGATTGATTTTTACAACAACCCCTCCCGAGCTTACCGAGGAAGTACGGGTCAGCGTTCCGGCGGTTGATTTCAACCTGCAAAAAGGACTCTCTAAAAAGCTGTTTCTCACCGGGCGTCTGCAAACGCAGTTTGTGCAAAGTAACCTGGGGCTGGGTCTACGCTGGGCCACACCCCTGAGCGATCGACTGTTTTTGTCGGTTGGCGACGATATGACCGGTTGGTTTGGGGCGCTTCTGATCAAGGATGTTTTCAACAGCCAGGCCTATGGACTCCAGAATTTCCCCAACCTGTCGCTGGGTTACCGGCTCAATAGGGATTTACAGCTAACTGTTCGGGGAGAAGGCATTCTGGACATGTACTATCGATCTAAAGTAGGAACGCTGGCCGTTGTCGACAATAAGTGGCAGGTTAATGGATTCGCTGTCTCCTTCGTGCTGGAACAGCCGTTTTATGGCAACCAGCATGTGTCGCTGGGCTTTCGGGCTGCCTATTCCAACTTCAACTGGCAGTTCTGGTCGCTCTATGACACATTCGACCGCAATCTGTTCTATCCTCAGGTCATCTTTGGCTTTATCTTATGAGAGTAATACCTTACGTACTAATCAGTTTCCTGTTTCTGGTATTCCTGGGATGCCGGAAACAGTACGAAGCGCCCGTACCCTATGAATTTGCCAATGCACCAGGTGCCGGACGGTTTACCGCTCCTGTTCGACAGTCAATAGAAGGCGTCTACGGAGTGACGGATGGCGCTGCCCAATTTGGGGAGCAGGTAGCCTTAAAATGGTCGTATGTGCTGGATGGGGCGGACACAACCCATTTCCTGTCGATCTTTACGGGTGTCGATGTGTGCTTTTTTAACCTGGAGGTCGAACCCCAGGCCGATATACTGGCGCTGACAGGTTACTGGCGTAAATTGGTCAATACCGAAACGGGCCGTACCCGGCTTGCGGTACGGGTGAAGCGTAATGGACAGCTACAGCGCTACTCGGGTGGGTTGACTGCGGGAGATACACTTGTGCTGGACGGCGTTTACGGGAATAGAACGGCTGAACCAACCCAGAAGCTAACCTTCACCTACCGGCGTCCGCTTAATCAGAAGCCGTTCTCTATTCTGGCGCACCGGAGTGGTGGTCGAACGTCGGATTTGTTGTCGGTATCAGAAAATTCAATTGAAATCATCAGGCTGGCCTCACGACTGGGGGCCACCGGTATCGAAATTGACGTTCGGTATACCAAGGACGGCGTTCCCATTTTATACCACGACAACAGCCTCAACCTGCGGCTCATTCAGAAGAACGGGCTGGACGGGGCTATCGAAAAATACACGTATCAGCAGTTGCAAACATTCGTACGGCTGATCAATGGCGAACGTATCCCTACGCTGGAAGAAGCGCTCGAAACGATTCTCACGAATACGACGCTCAATTTTGTCTGGCTCGACACCAAATATATTGGACCGATGGACAAAGTCCAGGCACTTCAGCAGAAGTTCCGGCAGCGGGCTATTCTGGCCCGGCGTGACTTGCGGATCGTTATTGGCCTGCCAACGCAAGGCGCGGTAGATGCTTACAACGCCTTGCCGGACAAAGAGAACACCCCTATTCTGTGTGAGCTGGACACGGCCATTACCCGTAGTTTAAATGCCCGTATCTGGGCTCCTCGCTGGACACTGGGGCCCCAAACAGAAGAAGTACTCGCCATGAAATCAGAAAACAGGACGGTATTTGTCTGGACCCTCGACGAACCGAAGTTTATCGAGCAATTTATTACGGAGGGCCGTTTCGATGGTATCCTATCGAATTACTCGCCGGTTGTTGCCTACTATCATTACATCGGACAATAACGTAATCCATGAAGAACCTATTTATAGTCGTACTGACGGTCTTGCTGGCTGGCCTGAGCGAAACGGCTGGCGCTCAGTCGGATTCGTCAGAAACTAAACGAGGGCCTTATACCTTGGTTGTTAGCGTGGGTGGCGGTCTTTCGTATTATTCGACTCGCCTGGGTGTACCCTCGTCCCTGGAGCAGCCGACGGTAAGCCGGTTTGGTATTCCGGCTACGCTACGGGTTATGTGGCACCCCGACCATCGGCTGCGTCTGGGGTTGGAAACGGGCCTGGTTCCTATGTATTCGTATCAGGGAAATGCTCCTGCCAGCCGGGCACGCGTGCGGGTGTCGGCCATACCGATATTGCTGGTGTTCTCGATGCCGCTGGCCTGGTTGAGCGGTACCGAGCGTAGTCTGGCCCGGCGACTGGCCGTTTCTGGCGGAACGGGCGCGTACCTGATCCGGTCTCATTTAGAGTATGCCGGTGTTGTTAATTCCAGCCGACCGAGTGTGGGCTGGATGCTGGGTGGTTCATACACACAACCCATTGGCCGAAAATTTCGGGTGGCCACCGAGTTAAAGTGGTTCAATGCCAGCGCGACCGAAGATGCGGCCTTTGTGCTACAACTTCAGTTGGTTTGGCGGGCCTTTTCGTGGTAAACAGCGTTACGGTACTACCGGTGATCTGGTGTAATGCAATAAGGTTAATATGACAGACGATAAAGAAAAAGCTGACATTCTTTTTTTGAGTGATACGCAGGCTCCCATGTTCGTGGAGCGGCTGGTGCTACGAACACATCAGAATACAAAAGCGACGACAACAATTTTTGCCCAAATTCTGCGCGTTCGCCCCCCCGTTCTCTACTGGTTGGGTGATATTGTCTCGCTTGGTTTCCGGGATAATAAGTGGCCCATCATTGACCGCTTCCTGGAAAAGTGCCGCCAGGCAGGAACGTCGGTTTACGCCATTATGGGTAATCACGACGTTATGGGTCGCCCCAGAAAGGGAGCCCGTAATTTCCAGCAGCGCTTTCCTGAGCACGTCCATACGGGTTATGTTCAGAAAACGGACGACATCGCGGTGGTCATGCTGAACTCTAATTTCAGCACGCTCTCCGTAGCCGACCTGGTGAAACAGCAGACCTGGTACGAACAAACACTGGCCGATCTGGACGCTGATCCGGCTGTTCGGGTCGTTATCGTGACCTGCCACCACGCGCCCTATTCAAACAGTAAGCTGGTAGGATCGTCGAAACTGGTACAGCAGCGGTTTGTACCCAATTACCTGAAATCGCAGAAGGGACGGTTGTTCATCACCGGTCACTCGCATGCGTTCGAACGGTACGAATTTGAGGGCAAAACGTTTCTGGTCATTGGTGGGGGGGGCGGACTACGGCAGCCACTCAACACCTCGCTCAGCCGGCTCCCTGACCTGGCAACTGAGTACAAGCCCATGTTCCATTACCTGGCTGTCAGGCGCGAAGGCGATGGATTGGTGTTAACGTCCTACTGTCTGAAAGCGGACTTTTCGGGCTTCGATATCGGCTACACGTTCACGGTTTAAAGCTGGTATCTAATCCTCCGTTATCGTCCCTACGCCGAGTTCAGTAAATAGCGTTTGCCAGTACTGGGTCACGGCGGGGTTGTTTTCTTTTACCGATGCGTTTGGCTCGAAGGGCAGGATCATGGTGATATCGGGCGAGCCGAGGGTATAGCGTTTGAGCTTCCCGGCATCGGCCTTAGCCCATTCGTCTGCCTGCGCTGCGCCTTTGGGCGGGCGTACCTGAAAGTCCCGCCGGTCGGCACCTTTTACGCTCTCGACCATGTCGCTCAGGTAATATACTTTGACCGTCGCCCCTGTTTCGTTGGCCTTCTCAATGACGGGCAGGCTGGCCCAGATGTCGGTTTCCTGATTCGACGAGCCTGTATTCTGGGCAACCAGCTGTTGTAAAACACGCTGCCGGATGACGGCTTTCTCCCGGCTCAGTAACAGGCTGAACTCTGTTTCGGCGGCCTCGCGGTCGGTGGGGCTGGCTGCCACCATATCCTCCATCTCAGTGCGGGCCGTTACGTTCAGCGCGCGGGCTTTGGCGGTGTTCTCGTGAATAAAGTAAACGGCTAGTCTGTCTCCCTTCTGCCGGATATTTTCTTCGATGATATCGGCCAGGGCTTGCTGGTACTTTTGCCGAACGAACGATTTGTCGGCGTTTACGCTACGGGTTTTGTCCAGAAAAATCAGCGTGTAGGTCGGCTCGTTGGTGGCGGTCTTGGGTTTGTCGCCGTCGGAGGAGCAGGCGAAAGCCGTCAGCAAGAAGTAAAAAGCGAGGATGCGTTTCATACGTATGTAAAACCACAAGGGGTAAGCGAACCAGCCCGGCTTATCGACCGATAAGCAACTCCCGACGTAACGTACTGTCGGCTGGGGCATTATGGTTCCAGTAGTCAGATTGTATTGTCTTTTTAAGAACGGCCCGGGAGGTCAGAAGGTTGTCTTTGCTCTTGTAGGTTTCTTCCCAGCCCACGATTTTATGCGGAAATGCCGACTCGAAAACGATCATCACTGTCCGGTCGTCGGTGGGGTACTGGACGGTATACGATTGGAGCAGCTTACCCGGAAACAGTACCCCTTCGTAGTTGGCTAGTTTGGCATTGGCTGGTAGCGGCTCAAGCCGTTTGTGGCGCAGCCGGGCCGTTATGGTGCCCGGAATCAGCTGGATTTGGCCAACGGGTAGTTTGTCCGGGGCGAGCCGGATACGGTTCCAGAGTTCATCTTCGAGCATCGTCTTCGCTACCTCGTACTCTTCGGCTACTTCGTTCTCGAAATAAGATTTGCTGTCGATATGGTAGGTATTAGTGGCGTAGTTGAGCTGTAGGTAACTATGGCCGCACCACTCCTGCGCTGAGGTGCTGACCTTGAGCGTGTTTGGGAATGACGGGTTGGAAACGGGTGTAAACACCGAGGTGAACAGCGAGTAATCATAAACACCCGTCGCGAACTTCTTCGATAGATTGGTTTTCAGCACTGGTATGGATTTGTCGTGGCTTTCGGGCGTTTCCGATTTCACCTGCTTATCTGTCCGGAAGTCTTCAGTCACAAAGATCAGTACTGCTTCGCCGGGATTGAGTACCCCGTATTGGGCCTGTTGGAGCGTATAGCTGTTCAGTTCTGCTTTGCCGGCAAACCAGTAAGCTGCAAAGTTGGCCGAAGGGGGCGTAGCAGGAGCTGTTGTCGTTGCCGGATTCTGAAAAATTGTAGCCTTCATCGCAAACGCGAAAACCACAGCAAGGGCCAGGACAATAAGTAAAAAGTTTTTTTGAATGAACATAAAGGCTTCAGAAGTCGACACGGCAAAAGTCCGGCACTTTCGGCTATCTTACAACTCTTTACAAAAACGATTTGTCAGATTACTATGTCCGCCGTCGCCCGCCTGCTCCTTCTTGCACACTGTTTATTGTTTACTACCTATTCGCTGACTGCCCAGGTCACTAAAGCGCCCAGCCGCAAAGCGGGCGAAGGGGACGGGCCCTACAACCGGCTCATCATCCGCGGAGTTACGCTCATCAACAGCACAGGCGCACCCCCGTATGGACCCGTCGATATCGTTGTTGAAAAGAACAGAATCGTAGCCATCCGGCAGGTTGGTTATCCCGGCGTAGCCATCGACCCTAAAAGTCGGCCGGTGGCCAACGCGGGCGATAAAGAACTGAACTGCGACGGGATGTATCTGATGCCGGGCTTCGTTGACATGCACGGCCATATTGGTGGGCAGGCGCAGGGGGCCAATGCCGAGTACGTGTTCAAACTCTGGCTCGGTCATGGTATCACCACCATCCGTGATCCGAGTTGTGGCAATGGCCTCGACTGGGTGCTCGAACACCGCGCCAAAAGTATCAAAAACGAGATCGTTGCCCCCCGTATACTGGCTTATACCGTGTTTGGACAAGGATCGAAAGAGCCCATCTCGACGCCCGAGCAGGCCCGCGCCTGGGTACAGCAAAACGCAAAACGGGGAGCCGATGGGATCAAGTTCTTCGGGGCCGAACCCACCATATTCCGGGCGGCTCTGGAAGAAAATAAAAAGCTTGGCCTGCGGTCGGCCTGCCACCACGCGCAGCTGGAAGTGGCCCGCATGAATGCGCTGGCCACCGCCAAAGCCGGCCTGACGTCGCTGGAACACTGGTACGGACTGCCCGAAGCCCTTTTCGACGACAAGACGGTTCAGGACTACCCCGCCGACTACAATTACAATAACGAACAGAACCGGTTCGAGCAGGCGGGTAACCTCTGGCAACAGGCTGCCAAACCCGGCACCGATCGCTGGAACAAGGTGATGGATGAACTGATTGCGCTCGATTTCACCCTCGACCCGACGTTCAATATTTATGAAGCCAACCGCGAGCTGATGCTGGCCCGTCGTTCTGAGTGGCACGATGATTATACATTACCGAGCTTATGGCGTTTTTATGGTCCTAGTCGCATTTCGCACGGGTCCTACTGGCATAACTGGGGAACGGAGCAGGAGGTAGCCTGGAAAAAGAATTACCAGCTCTGGATGGCGTTCATTAACGAGTACAAAAACAGGGGTGGGCGCGTAACGGCCGGTTCCGACTCGGGCTTTATCTATCAGCTCTACGGATTCGCCTACATCCGCGAACTCGAACTGTTGCGCGAAGCTGGATTCCACCCACTCGAAGTAATTCGGGCCGCTACGCTCAAAGGAGCCGAAGCCCTGGGTATGGCCGACCAGATCGGTTCGGTTGAAGTGGGTAAACTGGCCGACTTTGTTATTACGAAGGAAAATCCGCTGGCCAACCTGAAAACTCTCTACGGAACAGGAGCCATTCACTTGAACGACAGGAACGAAGTCGAACGCGTTGGGGGTGTTACCTACACCGTAAAAGATGGGGTGGTCTACGACGCTAAAAAACTCCTGGCCGACGTTCGGACGATGGTTGCCGAGGCCAAGCAGACAGAGAACTTCGAGATTACGCAACCGGGGGTTCCGGCTAAAGCGGGAAAAATATCTGGCGGAGGAAAGAACTGAGAAAGCCCAGTGCCAACGTGTACTCGCAGGGCGTATGTTCCTGTAAATCGCTGCCTTACAGATAGCTGTTTAAATAGAGCATAGGGCCGGTGCCAGGCGTAGTAAGCCAGGCTTCCTAGGCCTTTCAATCAATCGTCAATTACTTGTGCAACCCTTTTTCCGTCTAAAGAGTCTTTATGAATTGTATGGTACTAACTAATTGTACTAGAACATATCCACATGAAGACGTTAATAGCTAGTTGGGAACAGGAGGTTAAACAAAGCCGCATAGTGGCGCTGCCGGAAGATGATGCGTACCTGCAAGAGGTAGGCGTAAAGGTCTGGGACGTATTGCGTCATCTGGCCAATGGTTTAGGGGAGCAGTCACTCCGGCAGACTTACCCCTCCCTGACGCAGGGGGATGTGCGGGCTTGTGAGCTATTCGGGTATCTACGGGCAGTCAGGAGGTTATAGCAGGAGTTGTTGCAAGACACGAAAAAACACGAAGAAGCCCGGCTGATACCTCCTATCCAGCCGGGCTTCTTTATTTACTGCTTGTTGCTGTCGACGGCCAGGCGCTGGTCGCGGTTGGCGATTTCCCAGGCGGTATAGAAGACAAGCCGGGCCGACTTTTCGGCTAGTTTGAAATCTATTTTTTCAACGTCGTCCGTTGGCTTGTGATAATCATCGTGCAGCCCGTTGAAGTAGAAAATAATGGGGATCTGGTGCTTGGCGAAGTTGTAATGATCGGAGCGGTAGTAGATGCGCTGGGCATCTTTCGGATCATTGTACTTGTAATCCAGCTCCATGTTGATGTTCTTCTTGTTCGTTTCCTCGCTGATCTTGTGCAAATCCGACGAGAGTTTATCGGAGCCAATCACATAAATGTAATTCTCTGATTTTCCCTGATGCAGATCATCGACCCGGCCAACCATGTCGATGTTCAGGTCGGCAACTGTTTTGTCGAGTGGAATCACCGGGCTCATATCGGCGTAATATTCGGAGCCGAGCAGGCCTTTTTCTTCGCCTGATACCGTCAGGAACAGAATAGACCGACGTGGCCCTTTCCCAGTTGCTTTTGCTTTGGTAAATGCCTGTGCAATCTCCAGCACCGATACCGTACCGGAACCGTCGTCATTAGCACCGTTGTTAATCTGGCCATCGGCGCTGATACCGATATGGTCGTAATGAGACGATACGATCAGCACTTCATCTTTTTTGTCGGTCCCTTCGATAAAACCAAGTACGTTCGACGATTCTGTTTTCTCATCGATCCGGTCGGCTTTGACGGCTACGCTGCCAGCCAGGGCCGTAGTCCCCGGTTTCTCTGATTGCGACACCTGCTTCATCGCCTGGTTGAGGGTAGCCACAGGCGTGTGCAGCAACGTAGCCGCCATGTCGGTCGAGATCAGAAAGACACCGACGGAGCTTACGTTTTCTGTACCTGCTTTCAGGCTCATCCGGTTGAAACGGCCCATCATAGCACTACGCTGGGTAAGTAGCTGCTTGAACGCTTCGGCCGATTCGGCCGAGACAATGAACAACTGAGCGGCTCCTTTTTCCTTAGCCAGCAGGCTCTTGGCCCGCCAGCCATTCGGCCCACCCCATTTCGATGGTTCCGTTGTGCCGCCTACCCGTGTTTTGCCATCGGCCGTTTTGGGCTCATCGTCCAGAATCACAACCGCTTTCCCTTTCACATCGCGTCCGGCGTAGTCGTCATAAGCTGCGTCGCCGATGCCGTATCCTGCGAATATGGTTTCATAAGTTGTTTCGGTGGGCAGATACAGCAAACCGTTGGGGATAAAATCTTTCTGGAGTTCGAAGCGTTTTTCGCCGGCCTTAACGTAAAAATCACCCCAGGCTTTTTTGTAGAGCGTGTAGGGCTGTTGGTAGCCCAGCTTACCATCGGTAGTCTTGACAAGCGGTTTCAGGCCTTCGGCGGCAAACTGGCTGGCGATGTATTCAGCCGCTTTCCGCTGACCACGAGTTCCGGTTTCGCGGCCTTCCATATCGTCGGCAGCCAGCACGCGCAGGTGCTTTTCGAGATCGGCAGCCGTAATGGTATTGGCAAAATTTTCCTGCGCGCTACTGGCAAAAGGCAGGGCCATTAACCCGGCGGCCAGGATTAGTTGTTGAAATGTCATGAAATGTATTTGTTTGGGAATCTAATCAAACCACAATATACGGTAGTGAAAATAATAAATAAAGCAACGAGGATGCATCATCGGTATCTCTCTTTAGCTGTCTCAACGGTCATGCATCCGGTTCCGGCCGGTCGAATTGTTTGCGTTGCTGTACCAGCACGGGAACGATCAAAAAGCTCAGGCTGCTGAATAACAGGTTGAATCCGAACCCGACGGCGTGCATAAAGGTGGCCAGCAAAGCCCCTTCTGTAGTACTTAGCCCATACAGCACCAGTGCCCGGCTGACCAGAAAATGGTAGGTGCCAATACCGCCCTGCGTAGGTACCGCCAGCCCCCCCAGTGAGGCCACAGCCAGCACCGTTAGCGTTGCCGTGGGAGGCAGCGAATGGGTGGATGAAACGGATAATAGTAGAAAATAGATTGTCGATAGAGACAGCAGTTGATTGAGTAGGGTCAGAAAGACAAAAAATCCCGGATTTGGTAGTCGGCGGATAGCGATGATCCCTTCCCAAAGCCCACGACTAAAACCAATAATCCGGATTGTGAAGGGATGTTCTCTGATAACAGGGAACTGGTATAGCCAATACAGCAAGACTATACTAAGTACTACTAGGCCGGTGATCAGGCCAAGTAATTTGTTGGGGGCGGTAAACGAGAGACCAGCCAGATACGTCTGCATCCGGCTTAACTCCAGCGCAAAGGAAAGCAGGAGTACCAGGACCAACATAAACAGGTCGAGAACCCGCTCGGCCACTACCGATCCAACCCCGTGAGAGAAAGGTACATGATCTGTTCGTTGTAGTGTCGCGCAGCGGGTCACCTCGCCCGAGCCGGGAATAATCATGCTGGCAATGGTACCGGCCGTCAGAGCAACGGTTGCCCTAAATATCGATGGATGATGCCCCAACGCCAACAACGCCTGCTGCCACCGTATACCACGGCAAAAAAAACTGCCTATACTGACGAGAAAAACTAAACAGATCCAGCGATAGTCTGCCTGCCTGAATTGCTGCTGAATAGCATAAAATTGAATGTCTTTACTAACATAGATCAGTAAAAGAACAGCCACTAAAAATGGCAAAACACGCCCGAAAAATTGACTCATGAAGCTTACTCCCGAAGAGTTGCAAGTTAAAGAAAGCACTTGACAGTTTATGGCATGTTATTTGGAAGGAAGTTAACGTCGGCTACCTTTGATATTATCTGGCAAATCTGGCCTCAGGCTATTAGAAACATTCGTTTTCTACAATAAAACGAATGGATAATCGATTAGTAGCTAGGCTGTAAACCGTTATATTAGTCGTTATATTAGTTAAGATGCGTAACGCACCGTCAGTAAATGAGGGGGCCTTCCATCGGACCCATTACCAAACCCAAATGTAGCTTCTTGACATGTCGAAGTCGTCAAAAAAGAAACCTGTACCGCTTCCCCCCAAGCCTAAAATCGGAACTTCCCCCGTTGAGAGCCAACGGCCCATTCCGGGGTTGACCGGGCGAGAGGAAATGCCATCGTCAACCCAAGTGAACACCAAACTACCAACAAGATCCGGCTTTGAACTCATCCACTTCGATAAAAAACTTAAGTGGTTTATCGGTATTTGCTTTGGCTTGTTTTTAATTGTTACGCTGGCCAAGATTCACCCCATTTCGCTGGCGATGTGGAATGAATTACTTCCGGACGGGAGTAATCCTAAGCGGGGGCTTATTTCGGGCCAGCCCCGCCGGATTCGGATGGACGACTATGCCGTTGGAACACCCTGGATTCTTTCGCAGGCTAACAAAGGATTTCCAACCATTAATGAAACCATCGGGGGCGAAAACACACCGATTCTCGTTACACCGACTCATCATTTCAGCGAAATTTTCCGGCCCGACCATTGGGGATTTTTCTTCTTACCCATCGAACAGGCTTATGCCTG
This sequence comes from Spirosoma utsteinense, assembly GCF_014282275.1. Taxonomy (GTDB): domain Bacteria; phylum Bacteroidota; class Bacteroidia; order Cytophagales; family Spirosomataceae; genus Spirosoma; species Spirosoma utsteinense. The sequence goes on along the minus strand of NZ_VFIA01000003.1, from coordinate 60,086 downwards.
GCTGTATAATCTTCGGGCGTTCATGTCTATTGTGGGAGCAGTTCTGATGCTTCTACTGCTGACTCGCAACAACTTCTGGCTGTCCATAGTAGGCAGTATCTGGCTGTTTTATTCCTCGGGCACGGTTTCCTGGTCATTTATTCCGGCCCCGCTTATTGCCGCTACCAGCCTTATCTTCGTGGCTACGGTTTATTTGCTTTACGGTAAAAGCCCCAAACAGGTGCTGGGCGCTTCATTGGCGCTGGCCTGGCTGTTAATGGTCTATGCGCTGATTTTGTATCCACCCTATCAGGTGCCGCTGGGCTATGTCTTACTCTTTCTGTTGATCGGGTATTTCATTAATAACTGGGATGTAAAAAGGCTCTTTAGCGATTGGCCCGTGAAACTGGGCGGAGGCATCCTGTCGCTGGTTATACTGGGTGTTGCCTTCTGGCTATTTTACATCGACGTAAAGCCCACACTCGATGCCATCATGAATACCGTGTATCCTGGTAAACGGAGTGAATTGGGTGGTACGGGCTTCGTTGCCAACTGGTTCTCGGAATACTTCCGCTGGCAGGTCGATGATACCAGATTTCCGTCCGGCTGGCTCAATCACTGCGAGTTATCGCACTATGTTACGTTTGCGCCAATTATTATCCCCTGTGCCATTACAGCTTTTGCCATCAACCGAAAAATAGACTGGACCGTTTTGTTGCTAAGCGTTTTTGTCATTGTCGGCTATGTCTGGATCGAAGTTGGATTTCCCGAATGGCTGGCCAAGATGACGCTGCTGAACATGAGCCCCACCCGCCGGACACAAATTCCGTTTGGGATTGGTAATGTCCTGCTTACTATCCTGTACCTGCATTACCTGACCACCATCGAGATAAAATCGAATAAACTCTATACGGGTATTGGTTTGGCGGTCGTGCTGGGTTTCATGATTTATGCGGCTAACCTGAATGTTGAGGATTCGGCAGGTTTTTTCAAACTCAACCAGTTGTTCATGCCGATCCTGTTCTTTACCGGACTTGGTTCGCTGCTGCTATTCACCTGGCAACCGGCCTATCGGAATGTGTTGTTCGGGGTAGGTATCCTGCTGTTTCAGTTGCCCAATCTGAAGCTAAATCCTGTATCGAAAGGAATGACACCCATTACAGAACACGCTCTGTATGTGGCGGTGCAGAATATTCATAATCAGGAGCCAGCGGCCAAATGGGCGGTGTTTGGCAGTCAGTTCGTATCCTATATGGTTACTGCTACCGGCGTCGACCTGCTCAGTGGCGTTAAGTACGTTCCACCCCGAAACACCTTTAAAGTACTTGACCCGGCCATGAAGCGCGATTCGGCCTACAACCGGTATGCCCATACGGTTTACAACTCGTATATCGATGGGAAAGATTCTGTAATCGTTCAGAATACCTACGAAGATGCCTACGTGGTGGCTATGGACCCTTGTTCGCCCCGCTTCAAAAAACTTAACGTTAAATACATCGTGTTTGACAAACAGCCTCAGCCCGTTGAAACGCGGTGCATGAAGCTGGTAACCACATTAGGAACGATTCAGATTTACCGCATTAACGATTAAAAACCAATGGGAGGAACCGATTTCCGTGTGTTGATCGTGGTGCCATGCTACAATGAGGAAGAGGCTATTGCCACCGTCGTGGCTGAGATAAACTACATAAAGCATCAGTATGGACTGAATCTGGATGTACTGGTGGTAAACGATCAATCGACCGATAATTCACTGGCCGTTATCCAGAAGCTGGACTGCCTATATTTGAACCTACCCGTTAATCTAGGCATTGGGGGGGCTATGCATGCCGGGTACAAATATGCTTTTCGGTATGGGTATGATGTGGCGGTTCAAATGGATGGCGACGGGCAACACCCTGCTGAAGAACTCCCCAAGGTTCTACAGCCTATTTTTGAGGGTAGGGCCGATGTCGTGATTGGGTCCCGGTTTCTGGAACGAACGGGCTTTCAGTCTACCTACGTTCGACGGTTGGGCATCACGTATTTCCGGTGGCTTAACCAGTCACTTATTGGTAAAGCCATTCACGATAGTACCTCCGGATTTCGAGCCTTTAACCGACGCACGATCTGTATCACCAACGCGTATTACCCCGACGAATACCCGGAGCCGGAGTCCATTGTTCAGTTTGGACTGCACAAACTCCGTATTCTTGAGGTTCCGGTCATCATGCGCGAACGTCAGGGTGGTACCTCGTCCATTACACTAGCAAAATCAATATACTACATGTTTAAAGTAACAATGGGGACATTATTCGTGTATATTCGTTTACAGAACAAGCAACGCAACTATGGAGTCGTTACCGATTGTTATTCAGATACTTAGTCTGAGTGGGGCGCTGGGGTTCATGTACTTCATCGCCCGGCTTATCATTAAGGGGAAGCTGAGAGAGGAGTATTCCTTCATCTGGATTGCGTGTACCATTATCCTGATCGTTTTTTCAATCTGGCGAAAGGGGCTGGAGCAAATTTCATTGGCGCTGGGCGTGTTTTACCCGCCGTCACTCATTTTTCTGGCGGCAATCTTCGCGATTATTATCTTCCTGGTCCACTTATCGGTCGTAAATTCGAAGATGCAGCAATCGGTAAAAGAACTGACGCATGAAATTGCATTTCTGAAAAAAGAACTGGCCCAACTCCGTGAACATGATAAGCTCGAATCGCTGGGAACTCCACTCGTAACAGAATCTTAAGTAACCATCGTGACGACCGCCCCTCCGCCGGAACTCAGCATAATTATTGTCGCTTACAACAGTCTTAATGACCTAAAACGCTGTTTGCCAACGCTAACAGAAGCCGCCAGCCGGTTAGCCCATGAGGTCATCATCGTTGATAATTACGGTCAGGATAATTTGGCTGATTGGTTGAAAACGGATTATCCCACCATCCGGTTTATGGCTAATCCAACCAATTCGGGCTATTCCGGTGGCAACAACCTGGGTCTTGCACATGCAACAGGCATCTGGACGCTCCTGCTGAATCCGGATACCGAATTGATACCCGATAGTCTCGAGCGACTCGTTGAAACGGCTCGCCAATATCCAAATGCCTTCATTACGCCTAAACTGCTGAACCCGGATGGCACCATCAACACCTGCGGGAATCAAATGCAGTATACCGGGGTCACTACCTGCCGTGGCCTAAACGAACCGGCATCGAACTATACGGTTGTGGAGGAAGTGCCCTTACTCTCGGGGGCTGCCCTCATGGCACCAACAAAGGCCCTGCGTGAAGTTGGTGGGTTTGAGGAGTGTTACTTCATGTATTTCGAAGATACTGATCTGTCGCTTCGGGCACGGCTGGCGGGCTATACCTTACTCTGCGAACCAAGGGCTGTTCTGATCCACTATTACCGCCTGGGTATGTCGCCAACGAAGTTTTACTATCTGGAGCGAAACCGGCTGTTAACCTTCCTTCGTGTTTTTTCGAGCTTGACTCTCCGGCGGCTGATACCGGCTTTGATACTGACCGAACTGCTCATGTGGGGATTTTCCCTGCGGGGCCTGGCTTATGTACGGGCGCGATGTAAAACCTACCGCTGGTTATGGCAGAATCGGGTCATCATTCAACAGCAACACCAACACATTCAGCAACAACGGCGTGTGTCCGATAGGCAGTTGCTACGAAACAGCCTGATCGATATGCCCTTCGATCAGTTGGTGGGGGGGCGCTTGGGAAATAGTCTGAACGCGCTCCTCCGACCAATTTGTCAATGGATGCGACCCCGTTTGTAACGAAGTTCGTTATACGTCAAATCCATCCGTTAAGGGCAAATAGGACGGCACGCCTTTCGTAATCAGGCGAACGCCCAACGTATAATGCCCCGGTTTTAAGTCGCTTTTCCTGATCACACAGGAGAACCCTGCCTGCAAAAACTGAGTCGACTGGTATTGGTTAGCAACATCGTACCGAATCTGCCGCCGGGTATCGAAGGCATAATTGTTTTGCGCGGACTGCGCGACGAGCTGAATCTGGGTTTCGTTGGATGGCTGGCTATTAACCGCCCATGCCTGATACATCACCAGAAAATCGTGAGTAGGGTAGGGCTTCACATCGGCCGCCACATCGTTTGTTGGGGTGAGGGTAGCACCCGTTAGTGGGATCGGTTGGCTCTTCAGGTTGGCTAAAGTTAGCGCCGGTATCTGGTAAATGCCTTTCTTCAGGGCGTCCTGAAAGATCTTCTTTGCCAGTTTGGGGTCACCCCAGTACAGAATTAAATTGTCAGGATTGTCATTATAAAGGGCCACACTGAATTCCAGGTTCGCTGTTCGGTCCGCTACCTTCGACAAGTGCTGCTTGTAGGAATTGGTGTATAGATAAAAGGCCAGACCCAACCCAGCTATCGTCAGGGCTGGTTTGACATACCGGTTTGTGGCAGTTTCAACACACAGGATGTACAGGGAAATGAGCAGCATAACCGACAGAATGCCGTAGCGCGGTCCCATGGCCTGAGCCACGCCAAACCCCGCCCGGCCTGCTGATACCGACAGACAACTGATATACATAAAGGCCAGCAACATAAACAGGGTAAGGTTGGAGCCAGCCAGCCGTTTTTGGTAGATCACATAGATGGGTATACCCAGGGCCAGAGCCAGCATCCATTTGCCGGCCAGGATGGGTTGATTGGGCTTGGCTGAAAAATTCGAGCCGGTCAGTGTAAAAAAGTGGTCGAGAAACTGCCCGCTATTTGTCAGAAATGTTTCCAGTACCGGCGGGTGATGACCGGGTTTGGCATAGCCCCAAAAATAAAGGAAAATCGTAACGGCCGCGATACCGGTCCAGATGCCCAGTTTGCGGTAATTCTTCGTCAGAACCAAAAAAGGTATGCCTACCAGAAACGTGAACATACCGTTTCCACTTGTGAAAGCAGCCGCTACGGCACTCAAACAGGCCATTAAAAACCAGGCAGGCCGCTCAGATACCCGACTGAGGGCGTATAGACTCAACAGCGAAAAAACAACGATATATAGGTTCTGGATGGAGGCCATGCCCCAAACGGTCAACTCCCAGAAATGCAATTGAAAAAGAAGAAATGGAACCGGTAAAAAATAGAACAATTTTTGCAGTAACGTTACCTGCCGGAACGATGCCGCAAATAATAGCCAAAAAACAAATACTAAAGACAGGTTGCCAAAAAGTATCTGGTTGCGAAAATTCACGTGGCCGCCAATGGCATAGTCAACCAGAAAAACCAGCCGGTCGAACGCAATCCGATGCTCGTTATGCTGCGCAAAAATCAGTCTCCATTTGCTGGCCAGTGACTGGCTGTGGAAAGCGTAATTGGTAATGAATTGCAGAGTGCTATTGAAGTCATCTTCAAACGGAACGTTGACCGCGTTATGCCAAACTACGTCGTAGTATCGAACTATAGGTACCAGCGCGATTAGCCCAATCAGGATGCCTGCCGCAAAGGCAGCGGATTTAGGTATACGAAACGGCTGGGTATCGGGTCTGGTAGCTAAAGGTGGGCTAACTACCGATGCCTGGTTCGTGTCAACGATTGTTCTTTCTCCACTGGCTGTGGTAGATTTTGTTTTTTGCTTTGCTGGAACGGTGGGTTTCGACTTCGCCATAGCGAACAGAAAATAGGTGGTTAGTCTGTGAATTTATGCCTGGTTGGGCAAATAATGAGTAGTATAACAATTCTTTACCGGCAAGAAGCCAGTTCGTTGCTGAATGGCTTATTCCTCGTTAGTATGGACATAAAATCCCTGATTCGAACGCTCAAAACATCGCCCCTGCTGGCTCCGGTATTGGCCCTGATCGATTTGACTTTGTTTGTCGTTGATACACTCGCCATACTCTCCGCAGGACGGGTCCAATGCAGACCAAAGTCGTTGCTCATTGTTCGGGTCGATGTATTGGGCGACTATTTACTGTTCCGCAATTACTTGAAATCCATCCGGAATTCAACCCGGTTTCAGCAGTACACGATCACATTATGTGCCAACTTTTCTATCCGGACTATTGCCGAGACGTTTGATAGTGACATCGTCGATACCTTCATCTGGACCGATATTTATAAACTATCAACTCAGCTAGGATATCGATTTACGTTTATGCGCCAGCTCCGGAAACAGGGCTTCGACGTTGTTTTCTGCCCCACATTTAGCCGTGTTCTGGTCCTGGATGATTTTCTGGCCCGGTCAACAGGCGCTTCAGAACGGGTTGGCTGCCTAACCGATTTTGTCAATATCAACCGTTGGGAAGCGTGGTTCGGAAACCGGCTATACACGCGCATGATTGATTCAGGGCCCGGTATCGTTTTCGAAATGGAGCGTAACCGACGCATCTCTGAGCAATTTCTGGGCGAATCGGTGGCGACATCATCATTGCTGCTTGACCGAAGCAAAGCAAAACCGGTTGCTTTACCCCAACCTTACATTGTCTTATCTCTGGGTGCTGGGCAGGATTTTCGTATCTGGCCCGCTAGCCGGTATGGACAGGTGGCTCAGTTCATTCAACTGCATTACCCCGCATACCACATTGTCCTGACCGGTGCCCCCAATGAGCAACCCTATTCCGATGCATTGTTAGCATTGCTACCTGACCGTTCCAACCTGCTCGACCTGACCGGTAAACTGTCTATTGCCGAATTAATCTATGTGGTGAGCAACGCCAGCCTGTTGATTACCAACGAAACCGGCATTGTACACATCGCTGCTTCCACTCAAACGCCCACCATCGTTGCCTCCCAGGGGAAATCGCTGGTCCGCTGGCATCCATATCCGCAACGTTCCAGTGAGCATATTCACCATTTGTACCCCGATTTTGTGGAGCAGCACCGTGGAAATCTGGAACAGATAGCCCCACAATTCAATCCCGAATCTCCGTTTCCGATAGATGTTATTACCATCGAGCGGGTTCTTGATAAGGTTCAGACCTTGTTGCCGGTTCGCCAGCCGATTGGTTAAGCCAGGTGTTCGGCAATCATCCACCCATCAGCCAGGCTATGGGCAATGATCCGAAAGTCGGCCCGCGTGCGAACGTCCTCAAACGAGCGAAAATGCTTCAGGTGGTGAATATCGTCGAGAATAAGCCAGTAAGGTCGATTGCTCAGTGTATCGCGCACGGTCTGGTATTCGAGCCAACCAATGCCACCGGCAGAGTCCAGCAGTACCAGTGGTCGGTCGTTCCGGTGTTGGAGCAACAGGGTTTGTAATAGGTTTTCTTTACGATTCAGAAATGTCTCGCCAAACCAGTCTACCAGACTGATTACCCAGTTTTTACCCAGTTTGCCTTCGACTTCATTCGTATAAAAATTGACCGGATCTTCGAGGGTGTCGATAAAAACATCGGCATATTGCTCATGATTATGCAGAGCCTCATCGTGTTTAATGAAGTGCAGGGCTTTTTCTTTCGCGACAGTATCGCCCCAAAGCGGCTTTACAAACGACCATTTCAGGAGATTGATCCGGGCAATCGAATGAAATGTAAGGTTCCCTTCAATGGTGTAATAAGCCTTGGGCGGGCGGTGGGCCGGAAATGCTCTCGCCAGCGTCTGCGTCGACCCCGTCCCTAACCAGGTGCCCGTCTCGATCACATAGTCTACTTTATCCTCGGCGAAGATTTCTTTTAAGGTCGACTGAAACAGTTCGTCTTTAGACATAGATACCGATTGGCGGGGGTAATCCTTATAGCTTTTCACTTTGATACCAGACGGTTATGGGTTGGTTTTTTTTTAAGCAGAGCGGCATCGGACAAAGTTCGGCTTTTCATCAGCAATCGAACGATGCTGGATAGCCCAAGCCGACCCGCCACGATGAAAAACGAAAAAAGAAAAGTAGGAATGCGTTTCTTGGTGAACAGATGATAGTTCAGAATACGATGGTAGTGCAACCCATATTGCTGACCTAGATAAGCCAGTGTTTTGGCTCTGTACAGAGCCACATGCTGCCCATGATGCGGTGCATAATACCACCAGTCAGTTACAGCCGGAGCCGGAATTGGGCAGGGTTGCGTGGTAAAAAATATCGTATCTGAGTAAGCCAGAATCTTCTCAAGCTCCTGACGTGGGTTAACAAAGTGCTCGAAGCACTCGAAGGCTGTGGCCGCTTCATACCTGCCGGGTTCTGCATCAAAGCCTTTAGCCATAAAATTTTCGGCGTAGAGGTCTGTTGAATAAAAGTCGAAACCGATATCACGCATCAGACGGGCCAGCGTTCCATAGCCACCGGCATAATCGACAAACTTACCCTTTGCGTCGAAAGCAAAATAGAGCAGCGTGGCGGCCGATTTTCCCAGGATGAGGCTTCGCTGAAGCGTTCCTGTATCGGTGGTTGTAAAGGCGCTACTGTAGGCTTCTTCAAGCCAGTAAGGCTCCTCTGTCTGAACAAACGCACAGGCAGGACATTCAAAATAAGTCACCTTATGACGTTCTAAGACCAGCGTTTCAAATAAGGGCACTGCCAGACTTCCACACACGCGACATTCCATACCTGTAACTTACTTATTTGAATTGTCTTCACAAAAACCACGCCATGTTCAGGCGGTGTGTGCTTACGGAGAAGGCACCAGTTCGATAGTAATAAAATAAGGTTGAAGGTAGCCACCAGCCGGGTTTAACCTGGAAGCGAATGCAGAATTAGCCGCTAACCGACGACTCTAAAAAAATATAGAATTGCACGTTTTGACGTAAATTTGAGTTTCCATTGAAACGAAAAAACGTGGGATCTCCCGGCATGAAACTGAATCTTCACCAAACAGACTTTTTTGAAGACCGTCATCACGGCGGCCGGCGCTCCGGTCAGACCGACGCAGCTCTCGCCGAGATGCTGACGACCATCGGCATTGACTCCATCGACGAACTAATCGATCAGACCGTTCCAGCTCTTATCCGGCTCCCCCGTCCGCTCGATCTGCCAGCACCTAAATCAGAAAATCAGTTTCTGACTGATTTCAAAAAGCTGGCCAGTCAGAACAAAATAGCTAAATCCTACATCGGAACGGGTTACTACGATACCATTACGCCGAACGTTATTCTGCGTAATATTCTCGAAAACCCAGCCTGGTATACTGCCTATACGCCTTATCAGGCAGAAATTGCCCAGGGACGGCTCGAAGCACTGCTCAATTTTCAGACAGTGGTCTGCGACCTGACGGGCCTGCCCATCGCCAACGCGTCGCTGCTCGATGAGTCGACAGCCGCTGCCGAGGCCATGACGATGCTCTACAGCCAGCGCCCATCTGCGAAGAAAAATGCCAATGCCTTCTTCGTTTCGGAACGGTGCCACCCGCAAACCATCGATGTCGTTCGGACCCGAGCTACCCCGCTCAATATCGACGTAATCGTAGGCGACCATCGCACCGCCGATCTGACCAACGGGGCTATTTTCGCCATACTGCTACAATATCCGGCTTCGGACGGTGAGGTATTCGACTATACCGACCTGATCACGGCCGCTCATGAACTTAACATTACAGTAGCCGTTGCCGCCGATCTGCTGGCGTTGACGCTCCTGACCCCTCCCGGCGAAATGGGAGCTGATGTTGTCGTTGGTTCGGCACAGCGGTTTGGCGTTCCTATGGGCTATGGCGGGCCACACGCGGCTTTCTTTGCTACCCGTGACGCGTTCAAACGTCAGATCCCCGGCCGTATCATCGGCGTGTCGATCGATGCACAGGGGAATCCTGCGCTGCGTATGGCTCTGCAAACCCGTGAGCAGCACATTCGCCGGGAGAAAGCCACATCAAACATCTGTACGGCGCAGGTCTTACTGGCGGTGATGGCGGGTAGTTACGCTGTTTATCATGGACCGCAACGGCTTCGCGAAATCGGCGAACGCGTTCACGGCCTGACCAAAGTATTTGTAAAAGCCCTGCGCTGCAACAGCTACGAAGTAAACACGGAAAATTACTTCGATACCGTAACCGTGAAAGTAGGCGACACCGAGTCGTTGAAAAAATCGGCCCGGGCCGCTCAGATCAACCTACACTACCTGGCCGATGGTGAGCACGTTGGTATCTCGTTCGATGAGACCAAGACGCTCGATGACGTTCGTCAACTGCTGGACATCTTCGGCGTCAAAGCCGATCTGGATACCATTGCGGAAGGGCTGGAGCTGGAATGGCCTGAACGACTTGTTCGGCAGTCGGACTACCTGACGCACCCGGTTTTCAATACACACCATACCGAGCACGAGATGCTGCGGTATTTGAAATCGCTGGAAGAAAAAGACCTTTCGCTGGTTCATTCTATGATTTCGCTCGGTAGCTGCACAATGAAGCTGAACGCTACTGCCGAAATGATCCCGGTGACCTGGCCGGAGTTCGGTCGGATTCACCCCTTCGCGCCGAAAGACCAGACGCTGGGGTATCAACAGCTGTTTGCCGATCTGAATACCTGGTTGTGCGAGATTACAGGCTTTGCGGCCATGTCGCTACAGCCCAACTCGGGCGCTCAGGGCGAATATGCCGGACTAATGGTGATTCGGGCATATCACGAAAGCCGGAACGATCACCACCGTAACATTGCCCTCATTCCGCAATCGGCACACGGCACCAACCCGGCCAGCGCCGTAATGGCGGGCATGAAAGTCGTTATCGTCAAATGCGACGAGCGGGGCAACATCGATGTAGCCGACCTGACGACCAAAGCCGAACAGTACAGCCAGGACCTGTCGTGCCTGATGGTTACCTACCCATCGACACATGGCGTTTTCGAAGAAAGCATCAAAGAAATTTGTAATACCATCCACCAGCACGGCGGACAGGTGTACATGGACGGTGCGAACATGAATGCCCAGGTTGGACTGACTTCGCCAGCTGCCATCGGGGCTGATGTTTGCCACCTGAACCTGCACAAGACGTTCTGTATTCCTCACGGTGGTGGTGGACCGGGCATGGGTCCGATCGGTGTGGCACCGCAGCTGGTGCCGTTCCTGCCGGGTCACGTCGATCTGGGCAGTAAGGGGGCCGTATCGGCAGCGCCTTATGGATCGGCCAGCATCCTGACGATTTCATACGCCTACATTGCCATGATGGGTGGTGAAGGATTGACCAATGCCACGAAGCGGGCCATTCTGAACGCCAACTACATCAAAGCGCGGCTGGACGGCCACTACGATACGCTTTACACCGGTAAAAACGGTCGGGCGGCTCACGAAATGATCATCGACTGCCGCCCGTTCAAATCGGCGGTGGGCGTTGAGGTCGAAGACATCGCCAAACGGTTGATGGACTACGGTTTTCACGCGCCAACGGTATCGTTCCCGGTAGCGGGCACGATGATGATCGAGCCAACCGAATCGGAGTCGAAAGCCGAACTCGACCGCTTCTGCGACGCTATGATCGCCATCCGCAACGAAATCCGTGAGATCGAAAGCGGTGCTGCCGACCGAACCAACAACGTTCTTAAACACGCGCCCCATACGGCCACGGTCGCACTGGCTACCGACTGGAATCGGCCTTACAGCCGCGAGAAAGCGGTTTACCCATTGCCGCAGGTTCGCGCCCGGAAGTTCTGGCCGAGTGTGAGCCGGATCGACTCAGCCTATGGCGACCGTAACCTGGTTTGTTCCTGCGTTCCAACCGACGCTTATGCCAACGAAGTAGCGGAGGAAATGAGCCTGGAACAGGAAGTGTAAGTAGCAAAACAAGAAACCCTGGTAGTGGCCGAAGGCCCTGCCAGTGGTTGAGAACAGATCGAAAAAAGATCTACTCAACCACTGGCAGGGCCTTCGGCCACTACCAGGGTTTTAGGCCGAAACAATCCTCAATAAAAACCAATTGTAATCGTTAAAAGTAAGTCTCGCGGATGAATGTGATTATATTGGCGGGAGAAGATCGTTTTTGCTCGTTGACCTATATGAAAACCAATACGTTGTCTGCGCTGCTGGTCGCGTTGTGTGTAGCCGTCAGCCTGACGGGTTGCAACTCGGCCATGCAGGCGTATAAAAAAGGCGTTCGCCATTATGATGCCGGCGAGTACAATCTGGCGCTGACGCAGTTCCAGAAAGCGTCGAAAGGCGCTATTGATCCCGCCCGGCTCAACTATTACACAGCAGAATCATACCGGTTATCGAACCGGTTTGGCGAGGCTGTACCGTTCTACCAGAAAGCAATCGATGCTAACATCGCCGAGCCAAACGCCCGGTTCAACTACGCCTATGCGCTGAAATCGCAGGGCAACTATGCCGGGGCGCTGGAACAACTACAGCAGTTCGTAGCCAGTGCACCTAAGACAACCGTTAAGCCGGTCCTCGACAAGGCGAAACGAGAGGTGGAAACGCTCCGCGCCATCGATGCCATTGCTCAGAATAAATCGCAGATCAACCTCCGCAACATGGGTAATCTCAACTCGACTGGGTCGGAGTTTGCGCCGGTCGTGCGGGGCGAGGAGTTGGTGTTTACGGCATCGCGCAAGGAGCAGACCTACAAGAATAACGGCCTGCCTATGCTGGGCCTGTATAAGACCAAGCTCAACCAAAATCCCGACGAGACGGGTACCTCGCCCGCCCCCGAACCATTCAGCACCAACGTGCTGCAAGGCGACGTAAACGAAGGAACGCCCGCTTTCTCCAAAGATGGTAAAACGATGATCCTGGCGCGGGGCAACAACGGGAAACGCAAAGGAGGCCTGGATGTGGACCTGTACATCAGTCGGCTGGGTGAAGGAAACGCTTGGAGTCAACCCGCCCGCTTACCCATCAGCGATTCGCTCGCCTGGGACGGATCGCCTGCTTTTTCGGCTGATGGCAAGACCCTTTACTTCGCATCTAACCGGGCTGGTGGCGCGGGTGGTATCGACCTCTACCGGACCAGCATCGACGCATCGGGCCGGTTCAGCCGCCCGGTCAATATGGGCCGGGATATCAATACGCCCGGCGATGAGATGTTTCCCTATGTAGCGCCCAATGCCAAACTCTATTTTGCCTCCGATGGGCATCCTGGTTTGGGTAAACTCGACGTCTTTGTGGCGACGCGCTCCGGGGGCGTTACCCGGGTCGAGAATATGGGCCAGCCCATCAATTCGCCCGCCGATGATTTTGGCCTGATCTATACCGAATTGACGAAAGGATTTCTGGCGTCGAACCGCAGTGGGGGCAAAGGCGACGATGATATCTATTTCTTCCAGGAAGGCCCCGCCCGCGATACAACGACAATTGCGCAGAATCCCCCGAACGCGCCCAAGACGGTACGTTATTTTATTGCCGGTACGGTATCTGTCAACGAAACGCCGGTGGTGCCGCTCGATTCGGCACGGGTCCGGATTCTGGACGATGCAACCGGCCAGCCTATTGCGGAGGTAACGACGGGAGAAGCGGGTACATTTGGTAAGTACCCGTTGCAGGAAGGTAAGGATTATACGATTCTGGCCGAACGCCGGGGCTACCTTACCCGCCGGGAGTCGTTTACGATGCAGGGGAAAAGCATCCCGCAGATTTTCCTGACCAAGCCGCAGACGGATACCACCTTTTACGTGCCCCTGCTGCTCGATAAGTCGTTGCTGAACAAAACGTTCGTGCTGGAAAATATCTATTACGATCTGGACAAATACAACATCCGGGCCGATGCCGCGCCCGAACTCGATAAGATCGTCGTGATTCTGAAAGACAACCCAACGCTCAAACTGGAGCTGAGTTCACATACTGACGTTCGGGCACCGGATGCTTATAACCTGCGCCTGTCGCAGAACCGGGCTAAATCGGCTGTTGATTACATTGTATCGCAGGGAGTCTCGGCTGACCGGCTGGTAGCGAAAGGGTATGGCGAAACCCAGTTGGTGGTCAAAAACGCCAAGACGGAAGAGGAACACCAGCGCAACCGACGGACAGAAATCAAGATTCTGGAATTATAGACGTTTGCCAGCCCACCGTTTAAACGGTGGGTTAATAAACCGGTGGTCCAATAAACTGGTGGGTTAATAAAACGGCGGCCCCATAAAACCGGTGGTCCAATAAACCGGTGGGCGAGTAAATTAAGAAACACAAAGCGAACGGAGTTGGTTGTCGAAAAACACCAGCTCCGTTCGCTTTGTATGAAAAACGATAAACTCCGCCAATTCTTCGTCGTATTCAGCGTCGTCACGATGATTGTGATGAACTACCTCTCCAACGCCCGTGTGTTTGGTGGGTTGACCAACGGGGATATTTCCAACAAGTACCACACGCTGATCACACCGGCGGGCTACGCGTTTGCCATTTGGGGCATTATCTTTCTCGGCCTGCTGGCCTTTGCCATTTATCAGGCCTTGCCATCGCAGCGAACGAACGTGCGCTTTCGGGCCATTGGGTGGCTGGTGGTGATCAATACGCTGTGCAATGCTATCTGGAGCCCATTGTTCAACAATGAACTCATCGGTATTGCGCTGATCGTGATTCTGGTCATGCTCTTTACCGCGGCCATGATCGAGCAGCGACTATTGATGCGTCCTCACATACCTATTGTAGCCCCTGATCTGGATGCTACCCTACCGGAGTCGCCAGCTTCATCGACCGAAACGTGGCTTGCCCGAATTCCTTTCTCCATTTATTTTGGCTGGCTTACCGTCGCTACTATCCTAAACGTTGCTGTCTATCTGACCGCAACCGATTTTAGCCTGATGAACCTGAGTGAGCAGACATGGGCCATCGGCATATTAATAGTTGGTTTGGTCGTTGGTGCGTGGCTATTCAACCGGTACCGAAGCGTGGCTTATATACTGGTATTTGCCTGGGCCTACGTAGCCATTGCCGCCGAGCAATCTGCCACTGGTTCCATCAGGATTGCGGCCTACGCAGGAGCCATTGGGGCTGTTCTGCTGGCTGTGAGTGGCTTCGTCTCCCGAAAAACGCCGAGCTATAGCTAAAAGAGGGGTTTGAATGTAACCTTTGCCAACGTTCTAAACGTTGGCAAAGGTTACATTCAAACCCCTCTTTTAGCTACGTCTGCTAGTTATGCCTGCTCGTCTTCCAGCACGGTGATGCTGGTGATTTTGTCGCCCTGCTTGATCTGGTCGATTATGTCAAGGCCATCGATCACTTTACCAAAGACCGTGTGAACGCGGTCGAGGTGAGCCGTATTCTGGCGGTTGTGACAGATGAAGAACTGCGAACCACCTGTGTTAGGTCCCCGGTGGGCCATCGATAATACACCCCGGTCATGATACTGGTTATCGCCTGTCAGTTCGCAGTCGATGCTGTAGCCAGGACCACCAGAACCGGTACCGGTTGGGTCGCCCCCCTGAATCATGAAATTAGGGATGACGCGGTGAAATTTAACACCATCGTAAAATCCCTTCTTTGCCAGCGTAATGAAATTATTAACTGCTTTTGGGGCGTCTTTGTCGTAAAACTCGATAAGCATCGTACCCTTATCGGTATTCATTTGTGCCTTCGGCATGGTCGAATTCGGTTTGTTCCAGAGGACAAAATTACGACGTTTTTCGGTCAATGTGAGTAAAATACCATTCCTCGGGGAAAACGGAATATTTAGCGGGTAGGTTGTGCCAAACCATGCACAGAATTCTTTAGTATCTTTGATTGTTGCTTTTTTATTCTGCCTGTGGCGCTTTGTTCCCATGGAAAATCAATCGATCCCTTATTACGATAACCTGCCGGATTTCCTGAAAGCAGTAAAGTCTATCGATTCGACGAACCGTTGTTTTGCCACATTCCCGTTTGAAGATTTTGGCGGGCCGGGCGAAATAATTCCTCCGTTCCGGAGCAGTACCTACGTGGCAGCCCTGGTTACAGAGGGAACAGGGACTATCTATCTGGATGGTGTCCCTTACTATGTTCAGCCCGGCACTGTCTATTTTTTGCGGCCCTGGACAGTTCGGTCGATCCATAAACAGGATCAGTGGCGCGGTCACGTACTGATGTTCACGGCCGAATACGTAACGAAGCGGTCGGTGCTGTCCGATCCTATGCGCGAGTACCCGTTTTACCGCAAGGGCGCGCAACCCCTCATTCATATTACGCCCGAACAAACCAGCGAGTTACGCAGTCAGTTCGACCTTATTGCGGCCGAGTTCGCTCACCCGGCCCGTTCGAAAGCTGATCGGCTGGAGCTGACATACCATCTGCTGCAGGCACTACTGGTAAAAAGCCGCCACATCTACCGCCAGAATCTTTCGGCTATCGATTATTCGCAGCCGGTATCGCTGGTAGAGCGGTTTCTAAGCTTGTTGCAAACCTACCATCTGCCCAGCAACCGGCAGGAATCGTCGGTGCTGCTCACCGTCCATAACGCGGCCGACCGGTTGCGTATCCATCCTCACTACCTGAGCGATATCCTCAAGAAGTATACCGGCAAAACGGCTTTGCAGCACATTCGGGAACGCACAGCGTTAGAAGCGCAAAACCTGCTGCAAAACACAGAAATGACCGTTGCCGAAATTGGCTATCATCTTCACTTCGACGATCCGTCGAATTTCACGAAGTTTTTCAAAAGCATAACCGGCCTGACACCACGTGCTTACCGGGAGAAACAGTACGCCGTGCTGGCGTGAGCGTCCCCATAGGAATGAAAGTGGTAATTCTGACGCTGTTAATTCTGACGATCTGCACTTTTTACCAGTGATTCCCTAAAAACTACCTGTTATCGGGCCTGCTGGCATACTAATTTTGACTCGTTAACTGCTCGTTGTTAACGCCTAATTCTGTAGGCAATCAACCTCTTACCACGCCTACCATGTGGATCGTACGCCTAGCGCTAGAAAAAAAGTACACCATTGCCGTTATGGCACTGCTCATTATGATCATGGGCGGGCTATCGATTTCGCAGATGCCAACGGATATTTTCCCGCGCATCAATATCCCTGTCGTTTCGGTCTTGTGGGGCTATAACGGCCTGTCGACGAACGAAATGGAAAAGATGATCACCAACTTCTCCGAAACGTCGATCATAAACAACGTAGGTGATATCCAGCGGGTCGAGTCGCAGACGTATAACGGTACGGCAGCTATTAAGCTGTATTTCCAGCCGACGGTCAAGATCGAAGAAGCTATTGCTCAGGTAACGGCTATTTCGCAGACCATCCTGACCAGGATGCCGCCCGGAACGCAGCCGCCCCTCATCGTTCGTTACAACGCGACCGACGTGCCGGTACTCCAGCTGGGCTTATCCTCCGACAGCCTGACCGAGCCGCAAATCACCGACTACGCCCAGACGCGGGTACGGCCCCAGATTTCTACCGTGCCCGGTAGTCGGCTATCGCAGGCGTTTGGGGGGAAAACACGCCAGATCACAGTCGATCTGGAGCCCGATCAGCTGGTAGCCTATAACGTAACGCCTGAAGAGGTTGTCGCGGCCGTATCGGCCCAAAATCTGACGCTGCCGAGTGGTTCGCTGAGACTATCAGACCGCGAATACAACGTCCGCCTGAACTCCAAACCTGATGTCATTACAACGCTCAACGACGTTCCTATCAAGGTCGTTGGTGGTACCACGGTCCACATGCGCGATGTGGCCAACGTTCACGATGGGGCCGCTGTGCAATCCAATATTGTGAAGCAGGACGGTAGCAAGGGCGTTCTGATGAGTATTGTTAAGACCGGTAATGCCTCGACTACGCAGATTGTCGACAAGATCCGGAACCAGGTGCTGCCTACCGTTCGGGCTGCAGCCCCGTCGAATTTGCGCATCGAGGAGCTATTCGACCAATCTGTTTTCGTGCGGGCGTCGATCAAAGGGGTATTGGTTGAAGGACTGATTGCCGGTTTGCTGACAGCCGCCATGATCCTGCTGTTTCTGGGGAGCTGGCGCAGTACCTTTATTGTGGCCATTTCTATTCCCCTGTCGATCCTCTCGTCGCTCATTGCCTTGTATCTGCTTGGCGAAACACTGAATATTCAAACGCTGGGCGGTCTGGCGCTGGCGATCGGTATTCTGGTCGATGATGCCACAGTGACCATCGAAAATATCCACCGCAATGAAGAACTGGGTATGCCGCTGCGGCAGGCGATCATTGAGGGCGCGCAGCAGATTGCCACGCCTACGCTGGTATCGACCCTGACGATCTGCATCGTCTTCACGTCGGTGCTTTTCCTGGAAGGACCTGCCCGGTTCCTGTTCGGGCCGTTGGCCGAGGCTGTTGTCTTTGCCATGCTGGCTTCTTACGTATTATCCCGTACGCTGGTACCCGCCCTGGCCGATCTGATGCTGAAGGGCGAAAGCCACGGGACCCTGCCAGTGGCTGAAAGCCCTGGTAGTGGTCAGCACACAGCCTTTTCAACCAGCGACCAATCACTACCAGAAGGTGGGGTTAATCAACATTTGGACCAACCACTACCAGGGCTTTCAGCCACTGGCAGGGTTCGTCCAAACGCGTTCACCCGCTTCTATAACCGGTTTAACCGGGGCTTCGACCGGTTTCAGGATCGCTACATTGGCGCGCTAACGTGGGTACTCAACAACCGTCGGACGGTCCTTGTGGTCTTTGTTGGGGTGGTGGCCTTTACGGCGGTGCTGTTGCCGTTTGTCGGACGTGACTTCTTCCCCAGAGTCGACGCAGGGCAGATAAAGCTGCATATGCGGGCACCGGCCGGTACGCGGCTCGAAGCAACTGAACAGGTCGCTGCCCAAACGGCTGAGATTGTCCGCGAGGTGATCCCTGAAGAAGAAGTTGGCTCGGTTATCAGCAACATTGGCCTGACCTCGGAGCGCTATAACTTTATCTTTACGGATAACTCATCGCTCGGTTCAGCCGATGCCGAGTTGCTGATTTCACTTTCGGAAGAACGGTCCCGCCCGACTGACGATTACATCCGGGAACTACGGGCCCGACTGCGGGAAGAAATGCCCGACGTGACGTACTTTTTCCTGCCCGCCGACATCGTCAGCCAGATCCTTAATTTCGGCCTGACGTCGGCCATCGACGTGCAGGTGTCGGGTTTCGACCGGGCCAACAACCTGACCGTAGCCCGCGAACTACGCGACCGAATTGCGCAGGTTCCCGGTGCGGTCGATGTTCACCTGCACCAGGTTCTCGACGCGCCGGAATTGTTTCTGGACGTGGACCGCGAACGGGCCGCACAGTTTGGGCTGACCGAGCAGCGGGTAGCCACCAACATGAATATTTCGCTGAGCGGCACCGGCCAGACGCGGCCCAACTTCTGGCCCGATCCGGTAACGGGTTTCCCCTACCTGATTGCGGTGCAAACGCCACCCTACCGGCTCGATTCCTACGAAAAACTGCTCCGGACACCCATTGTGCCGGGTCAGGTGACGCCCCAGCTGCTGAGTAACGTAACGACCGTGAAGCGCACCAGCGCGCCGGTAATCATTAACCGGGTGAACACACAGCCGACGTATGACGTCTATGCCTCGGTTGAGAAAACGGACCTGGGTTCGGTAGCAAAGGAACTGAACGCGCTGGCGGCCGAGTACAAGACCCGGCTCAAACCCGGCAATACTATTTCCATTCGTGGTCAGGTGGAAAGTATGGAGAGCGCATTTAGCCGGTTAGGGATTGGTATCGTGTTTGCTGCCTTACTGGTATATCTGCTGATGGTTGTCAATTTCCAGTCGTTCCGGTATCCGTTCATTATCATCACGGCGCTGCCCGGTGCGTTATGTGGCATGGTCTGGATGCTGTACCTGACGGGTACTACCTTCAGTATCCCGTCGCTGATGGGTGCTATCATGAGCGTTGGCGTAGCTACGGCCAACAGTATCCTGCTGATCAGCTTTGCCAAAGATCACCTGCCTGCCGTGGGGGGTAATGCCTACGAAGCGGCTCTTGAAGCTGGCCGGACGCGCTTGCGGCCTATTCTGATGACGGCCATTGCCATGATCATCGGTATGCTGCCCATGTCGCTGGGTTTAGGCGAGGGGGGAGAGCAGAACGCTCCGCTCGGTCGTGCGGTCATTGGCGGGCTACTGATGGCAACATTTACCACGCTGTTGTTCGTGCCAGTCGTATTCAGTTACCTGGTCCGAAAAAAGGGTTCTGACGTAAAGCCTGAAACCGTTCGATCATGAACAGGATATACCATGTCGTCTCAGCCAGGAGCTGGTCTGAGTTTGACGGAAAACCTACCTACGAAGCCGGCAGTCTCCGGACCGAAGGATTTATTCACCTGTCTGAAAAACAGCAGGTGGCGGGTGTACTGGAACGCTATTACCGGAATGTACCAGACTTGCTGTTGCTGCATGTCGACCCGGCCCGGCTGACGCATGAACTCAAATACGAAGAAGCGCCCAACGGCGAACTGTTTCCGCACGTATATGGCCCAATCAATAAAGAGGCTGTAGTAGAAGTTGAAAAAATAGTCCACTAACGACCGATGAAATTTCTCAAAATTTTAATTCCGCTCCTGCTGCTGATCGCGCTGTTTGTCTTTGCGGGGGTGTTACCCCGGATGCGTAACGCCAGTCAACTCAAAGCAGAAGCCAGTGCCGAGAAAAGCCGCGACCCCATTGTGAACGCGGTTCCGCTCAAACAGGCTTCCGACACAACGGGTCTGACGCTGCCGGGGCAAATTCAGCCCTACCGCCAGACACCGCTCTATGCCCGAACGCAGGGATTTCTGCGCCGTTGGTATGTCGATATCGGTGCTCAGGTGAAACAGGGGCAACTCTTGGCTACCATCGACGCGCCCGAACTCGATCAGGATATTGCCCGTGCCAAAGCCGATCAGCAGCTGGCACAAACCAACCTCGACCGGCTGGAGAGCGTGAACCTGCCCGGCGCTGTGGCTACTCAGGACATCGATACCCGCCGGTCGGGGGTGTCGGTAGCGAAGGCTAACCTTGGCCGGTTACAGGCGTTAAAAGATCTTCAACAGGTTCGGGCGCCATTTAGTGGCGTCATTACCAGCCGTACGGCCGAAAATGGTACCCTGGTATCGCCGGGATCGGGCCAGCCGCTGTTCACTATTTCGGAACTGGGTACGCTGCGGGTGTTTGTCGATGTGCCGCAGACCTATTACCGGTATGTAAAAGTGGGAATGCCCGCCACGGTCGTTGTGCCCGAGTTGAAGAAGACCCTCCCTGGGAAAGTTGTTCGGACATCGGGTACGTTACGAAGTGAGTCGCGGACGCTGCTGGCAGAAATAGCTATCCCGAATACGAAGCAGGAACTGCCATCGGGTCTCTACAGCCAGGTGAAGTTCGATATGATTTCGGCCAATGCGCCGGTTCTTATCCCAGCCAATGCCTTGCAGATTACGCCCCAGGGACCTCGTGTGGTGGTGGTTGGGCCCGATCAGCACATTAAATTTGTACCCATCACCCTTGGCCGCGATTATGGAACAACCATTGAAGCCGCCAGTGGGTTGACTGGTCAGGAACAAGTAGTGACTAACCCGAACGACCGGCTGCGCGACGGCCAGAAAGTGCGGTTTCGGAAAGAGATAGCGGCAAAAACCATAGTTCAACGATGATGCAACGATTAATTTGTGGTGTATGGCTTGTAGTAAGTAGCTTGTCGGCCCGGGCGCAGACGGCGCCCATTTCTCCTGCTGGTGGGGCTGTTACGCTCCAGCCGGGTGCTGGAACGGTACAGCCTTCAACGCCATCGGTAGACCCGGCCACGGTACCGCCCAACGCCGGTTCCAAAGCAACCGGAGCGCCCGTTCCCGATCTGTTCATTGCCGGATTCAACCGATTTGCCGATCCAGCCCTTGAATCCCTGATTCAGCAGGGCATGAGCAGTAGCCCCAATCTGCGGGCCGCCCTGAGCCGGCTGGAAGAAGCCCGGGTCAGGGTTCGCATTGCCCAGTCGTTTCTGCTGCCCTCTATCCGGAGTTCAGCGCTGATTACGACCCAGAGCCTTTCTGAACACCGACCCATTGCCATTCCAACAACGACGGATCGATTGCCTCGTTTCCAGCTAAGCACCTTTCAGCTTTTGCCGATCGACGCGACCTATGAACTCGATCTGTTCAAGCGTATCCGGGGCGGTATTACGATTGCCGATTTGCAGGCTCAGGCTTCCGACGCCGATTACCGGGCATTTCGGTTGTCGCTGGCATCCGATATTGCCCGGACGTACCTGCTCATCCGGGGCAACGATGCCGAACAGGCCGTTTTTCAGCGCAATATCCAGGCTCGCGATACAACCCTGTCGATTCTGCGCGAACGATTTCGGGTTGGCTTAATCAATCAGATCGACGTACAGCGGGCCGAAACCGACTATGCCGGGTTGCGGGTGACGCTGAAAGGACTCCAGCGGGCCCGTACCGAGTTAGTGAATGGACTCGCTCAGTTATGTGGGCAGGACCCATCGTCGTTTACCATTGCTCCGGGAACGCTACCAGCGACAGCCCCTGTCTTTCCTTATGCGAACCTGACAAACGACCTGCTTCTTCGGCGGCCCGATCTGCAGCAGTTTGCCCGGCAGATTCAGGTTGTCGATGCCCAGGCGATCGTGCAGCAGGCAACGACCCGCCCCCGCGTAAACCTGATCGGTTCGGGTGGATTATTATCGGGCCAGGTCGGGTCGTGGGTGGTGCCCAGCAGTGCTACCTATATTGTGGGCGTTAACGCGTCGGTTCCTCTCTACGAAGGCCGTCGCAACCGCGAACTCGTATCCCTTGCCCGACAGCAGGTCCAAACCAATCAGCAGACCTACCAGCAGCAACTTCAACTGGCGCAACGCGAAGCGGAAACGGCACTGGACAACCTGGGATTGCTTCGGGAGCAGATTGTTCTGCAAAATCAGACCCTCGTGCTGGCTCGCCGGACCGAGCAGTATAACCGCGAACTATACGTGCGGGGTCTGGCCACGTACCTTGAGGTGCTGGATGCGCAGCGCACGATTCTGGCCAATGAGCAGCAACTGGTTCAGCTCCGGAGCCAGGAGGCTCAATATGCTGTACTACTGTTACGGGCCGTGGGTGGCGACTGGTAAGTGAACCAATCCGTAAGAATACTGAACTTTTCTAGTTCAAATCAGTAAGATAGTAGCAAATTTGCGCCATTACTACATCGTTCAGTATCAATGAATCATACCTATGTCATCATCATGGCGGGGGGCGTCGGAACGCGGTTCTGGCCTTTCAGCCGGACGAGTTATCCAAAGCAGTTTCATGATGTGCTCGGCACCGGCCGGACACTCCTTCAGCAAACAGCCGATCGCTTCGACGGCGTTTGCCCGCCCGAACATATTTATATCGTTACCAGCGCGCTTTACAAGAACCTTTGCCAGGAGCAGCTTCCCCAACTGACCGATGATCAGGTGTTGTGTGAGCCTATTGCCCGCAATACGGCTCCCTGCATTGCGTATGCCTGTTATAAAATCGCTCAGCGTGATCCACAAGCCAATATCATTGTGGCTCCTGCCGATCACATCATCCTCAAAGAAGAAGAATTCAAGCGTACCATCCGCACAGCACTCGACGCTACAGCGGAGCAGGATATTCTGGTTACGCTGGGTATTCAGCCCAGCCGCCCCGATACGGGCTATGGGTATATCCAGTACGTTTCTGATGAAGGGACCGAAGAGAGTGGTTCGGCTGTTCGCAAAGTGAAGAGCTTCATGGAGAAGCCAAACCTCGATCTGGCCCGGCAGTTTGTCGACAGTGGTGAGTTTGTCTGGAACGCCGGTATTTTTGTCTGGAACGTGCAGGCAATCATCAGCGCGTTTACAACGCATTTACCCGAAGTGGCCGAGATATTCGAAGAAGGGAAAGCCGCTTATTACACAAATAACGAAAAGGCGTTCATCGATAAAGCCTATTCGCTAACCAAAAGCATCTCGATTGACAACGGGGTGATGGAAAAAGCGCATAATGTGTATGTGGTGTTGAGCGATTTCGGCTGGTCGGACCTTGGAACCTGGAAGTCGTTATACGAAGCTTCGGACAAGAATGCCGATCAGAACGTAGTCGACGGCCACGTTATGCTTTACGATACGAAAAACTGCATCATTAAAACGCCTAAAAACCGGCTGGTAGCCATTAATGGCCTGGATGGTTTCATTGTGGCGGAATATGATAATGTCCTGATGATCTGCCGTAAGGAAGACGAACAGAAAGTTAAAGCCTTTGTGGCCGATGCCAAAGAGCAGGGTACCGAATTTGTCTAGCCTACAGGCGTATGGGTAGCCCGTAAAAGCTACCTGAATGCTCCTTGACCGCAAGCGGTTTAGGAGCATTTTTTTTTGCGTGAAGTAGCATCGAAGGGTATAGGGCAGGCAAAAATTACAGGCCGATGTGTTATATTTAGTTGAGCAATATCGGCCTGTACTTGTCTCCTGGCGCTATCGTATGATAACTGATTCCTCTCCAACAACTATTGACGCCCCCACCCGCGCCGATTGGCGGCAGTGGCTTGCTGCTAATCATTCGACCGAGAAGAATGTGTGGCTCAGAATTTATAAGAAGGCCAGCGCAACGCCGAGCGTAACCTACAATGAAGCCGTAGACGAAGCCCTTTGCTTTGGCTGGATCGATAGTGCGGCCAGGAAAGGTGACGATCAGCATTACCGTCAGTTCTTTTCCAGACGAAAACCTAACAGCAACTGGAGCACGGTCAATAAAAACAAGGTTGAAAAGCTCCTGGAGGCTGGCCTGATGACCGATGCGGGGCTGGCAATGATTGACCTGGCTAAACGAACCGGCACCTGGACCGCCCTGGACGAGGTAACGAATTTAGTTTATCCGCCTGATCTACAGGAGTTGCTGGAAGCAAATCCGGTTGCAAAAGGATTTTTTGACGCCTTTCCCCCTTCGGCCAAACGGGGTATTCTGGAGTGGCTACTCAACGCCAAAACACCCGCAACCCGCACCAAACGCCTGCTGGACATTGTGACCCGTGCCGAACGTAACGAGCGCGCTAATCAATACACGCCCAAATCGTGATTCGCGTAAGTGAGCAGACTGAAAAGGTAACAATCCCTTCATGACAAGACCAGCTATGTTCACACTGGCGTAACAGCTCAGGCCGACTTTTGTGGTTTTCCACCACTACGCTCTGACTAATACATATGAAGTATTTTTCCTTCTTTAGTGCCGTGTCGGCCGTTACGGCTGCTGCTTTGTTGATGAGTGCCTGTGAAGACCACCGGCTTGAGTCGACGCCGGGTTTACCGGCTGTTGTCGATGCCGACAATAAAGGCACCTTTCTACCCGCTATTCTGACGACGGTTGGTAACGTTCAGGTATTTAATGGCGGTTTCGGGTCGGCCATTGCTTCCGACCCTCGTGATCCCGGCGCTTTCTTTATGCTCACCGACCGGGGGCCAAACATCGACGGTACAATGGCTAACTCGAAAGTATTTGCTGTACCTGGCTTTGCGCCCCAGATTGGTAAGTTTCGGGTGAAAAATGGCCAGATGATACTGGAAAGCATCATTGAACTGAAGAACAGTGCGGGTGGTAAGCTGAACGGATTGCCAAACCCGGCCAATCAGGGCGGTACCGGCGAGACCGCTCTCGCTATAAACGGCACTAATATTGGCAGCAGTGTTGATGGGCTTGATTCGGAAGGGCTGGCCGTGGCATCGGATGGTACGTTCTGGGTGAGTGATGAGTATGGTCCCCATATTGTTCACTTCGATGCGACGGGACGGACCCTTGAGCGGATCAATCCGTTTGGCAGCGGTACCGGTGGCCGGACTATCCCGCTGGTGTTCGCCACGCGTCGGGCCAACCGCGGCATGGAAGGACTAACCCTCACGCCCGATGGCAAGACGCTGGTTGGTATCATGCAGTTTCCGCTCTATAACCCGTCGTCAGCGGCTGTATCCGGTTCGTTGGTTACCCGCATCCTGACATTCAATATTGCTACGGGCGCTACCAAACAGTTTGTTTACCTCATTGAACGCGCCAACCTACAGGCGGTCAGCGAAATCACTGCCATTACAAACACTACGTTCCTGGTCCTTGAGCGCGACGGCGAGTATGGAACCGATGCTAACAAAAGCACGCTCTTCAAGCGGGTGTATAAAATTGATCTTACCGGCGCAACCGATATCTCAGACCCCGCCAATGGGGCCAACGGCAAGCTTTATGGTGGGAAAACGGTAGAGGAACTCAAAACGGCGATTGCCCTACAGGCTAATGGAATTACGCCCGTCACCAAAACGCTGGCGCTGGATTTAGCCACCGAAACGTCGCCCGTTTATCCTCACGATAAGGCCGAGGGCATAGCGTTGCTCAGCCCAACCTTGCTGGCGGTCTCTAACGACGACGATTTTGGGGTTACCGGAACGGGGACATATGTAGCAAAGATCCTCCCGTCAACGAACACGATCGATAAGAACCGTGTGTATTTCGTAACGTTGAAAAAGGCTGTAAAATAATCCATTAGCTCGTTTTGGGCCCAAAATACACGCATACAACGTATACAGGGGAGTGAAGAAGGCGGTGCATTCCTGCGTGGATGCATCGCCTTCTTGTTCTGGGTATATACTATTATTTACGGGTAAGTCGGTAAAACTCAGTCTCAGAAACAGACAATTCAGTCATTGATTGTTATATATTTGTATTCCTTTGCATCGTTATAATTAGAAATATAATTCATCTTACGCTCATGAACAGAAGAGACGCCCTCATGCGGGTGGCCATGCTGGCTGGTGCCACCATGACGCTACCCGCGCTGGCGGATACACTTGAGGCCTCAGCGGCCCGGCGTACCCTGACCGGCAAACCGGTCTTCCTTACCGCCGACCAGGATGCAACCGTTGCTGAACTGGCCGAAACCATTATTCCAACGACTAGTACGCCTGGTGCCAAAGCAGCTAAAGTGAACGAAATCATTGATGTTCTTCTGAAAGACTGCTATAAAGAAGCTGACCAGAAACGGTTCCTGGAAGGGCTGGCACAGACCAACAAACTAAGTCAGGATGCTTACGGGAAGGCATTTGCGCAACTCGATTCAACCCAGCGGATCGACATTGTGAAGAAGCTGGAAGCCGAAGCCAAACAGCAGAAGACCCAAATGGCCAGCACGCAGAGTGCGGGTGCGCAGGCCGATGCCCAGATGCCGAAAGCCAAAGCCGAACGCTACACACCTTTCTTCACGATCCTGAAAGACCTGACATTGACAGGTTATTTTACTTCGGAAATTGGCTGCACGCAGGCGCTCGAATACGTAGCGGTTCCGGGCCGTTACGATGGCTGTGTACCGCTCAAAGCCGGCCAGAAAGCGTGGGCCATCTAATTAATCTAACTTAGTTATAAAGCGAAAAGCCATAAGTCGTAAACAAGCCAGTTTGCGGCTGTTCGGCGGGAAACCGCACTTACGGCTTTTGCGACTTATGACTTCTACGACCTTTAAGATTTAAAGACATGAATCTCAACATAGATGCTGTAAAAGACATGACCTACGATGCTATCGTCGTAGGCTCAGGTATTTCGGGTGGCTGGGCAGCCAAAGAACTAACCCAGAAAGGGCTTAGAGTGCTGATGCTGGAGCGGGGACGCGATATCAAGCATATCGAAGGCTATGAGACCGCCACCAAAAATCCGTGGGAATTTCCTCACCGGGGTCGGGTAACGACGATGGCGGCCGAAGAGTACTGGGCCAACATGCGGACCGGTTATACGGCTAACGAAGAATGGCGGCACCATTTCGAGAACGATAAGGAAAACCCGTACCTCGAAAAAGAAAACCGCAAAGTCGACTGGATTCGTGGCTACCACGTGGGTGGCCGGTCGCTGATGTGGGGTCGTCAGAGCTACCGCTGGAACAAAGAAGATTTCATGGCCAATGCCAAAGAAGGCGTTGGTGTCGACTGGCCCATCCGCTACGAAGACCTGGCAAACTGGTACAACTATGTAGAAGGATTTGCCGGTATTTCGGGTAATAAAGATGGCCTGGACGTTCTGCCGGATGGCAACTTTCTTCCCCCTATGCAATTGAATTGCGTGGAGAAAGAGGTGAAAGCCCGCATCGAGAAATCGTTTGGCGGACGTACCGTTACCATTGGCCGCGTTGCTCACTTGACAGCCCCCAAACAGCAGCACTACGACCTTGGTCGGGCTGCCTGCCAGTTCCGGAACCAGTGTATGCGCGGTTGTCCTTACGGCGCTTATTTTAGCACGCAGGCCGCCACGTTGCCCGCAGCAGTAAAAACCGGTCGCCTTACCCTACGTCCCGATTCAATTGTATCGGAAGTGTTGTATGACGAGAAAAAAGGCAAAGCGACGGGTGTCCGGATAATCGATCAGAACACGAAACAGGTTCGTGAGTATTACGCCAAGATCATCTTTATGAATGCGTCGTCTTTTGCCAGTACGTCCATCCTGATGAACTCCAAGTCGCACCGCTTCCCCAACGGAATGGGTAACGACTCCGACCAGCTGGGTCGTAATATCATGGACCACCACCTGGCTGTTGGAGCCGCTGGCACGTTTGACGGTATGGAAGACCAGTACTACTACGGTCGGCGGGCTAACGGCGTTTACGTACCACGCTACCGGAACTGGGGTGGCGACAAGCGGGACTACCTGCGGGGCTTCGGCTACCAGGGTGGTGCCGGTCGTGGCGGCTGGAACCGGGGTAATGGTATGGATGGTTTCGGGGCCGATTTCAAAGAAAGCCTCACCACACCTGGCCCATGGACAATGAGCCTGGGTGGATTTGGTGAAATGCTCGCTGATCCCAACAACCGCATGACCCTTTCTCCCGACCAAAAGGATAAGTGGGGGTTACCCCTGATTGTGTTCGACGCAGCCTATGGCGAGAATGAAAAGAAAATGCGTAAGGACATGATGAACGATGCCGCCGAAATGCTCGAAGCGGCTGGTCTGAAAAATGTGACAGCTTACAACGACGAATCGAAGCACCCAGGCATCGGTATCCACGAAATGGGTACTGCTCGTATGGGCCGCGACCCTAAAACGTCGGTCCTGAATGCGCATAACCAGATTCACTCGGTTAAAAACGTATTCAATACAGATGGTGCCTGTATGACCTCGGCTTCCTGCGTTAACCCATCACTTACCTACATGGCCCTGACCGCTAGGGCAGCCGATTTTGCCGTGAAGGAAATGAAAAAGGGCAATCTGTAAACCCTGGCTTAGGCCCTATATTCAGGAAAAAACAGGTAGTTACCTCGGTAGCTGCCTGTTTTTTTTTAGCCGTTTTTGGCCTTATATCGCAGATTTACAGATGAATTGTCATATTAACCAAACAATTCTATAGGAATAGTGTTCTATTAAGGTATATCAAGTAATTGATACCTAAAAACTCGACTATGAAAAAGGTAATGATAATGGGTTGGATGCTGGTAGCTGGCATGGCCCTCAACGCAACGGCACAAACAACGAATTCATCAACGGGTACAGGTGCAACCGGAACGACGGGCACTGGTACAACAGGTACTGGCTCGACAATGGGCACCGGAACTACGGGTACTGGCTCAACAATGGGCACGGGCACAACGACCGGAACCACGGGTACCATGAATAACGGTACGAACACAGGCACTGCAACGGGTACCTACCAGACTCAGCCGCCAACCACGAACAGTGGTACAACGACTGGAACCGGTACGACTACGGGTTCGGGCATGAATACCGGCACAACCACGGGTACAGGTACAACAACAGGATCGGGTACGTATCAGTCGCAGCCTCAAACGGGGACGACGGGTACAACGACCGGAACCACAGGAACAGGTACAGGCACAGGCACAACGGGTTCGTACTCGACGGGTACGGGTTCAATGAATAGCGGTACCACGACGGGTGCAAAAGATTCGATGAACACAACGGATCGGACTAACAGCGGATCGACAGGCAACAACAGCCGGAAGACGAAACGCTCATCGTCCTCTTCGTCGACAACGACGACACCGCCAAGAAAGTAAGCTAGCTAGCTTACTTGACAAGATAATTCGGGTCGGTACCTTTGCGAAAGGGTATCGACCCGTTTTTTTATGGCTGAACCAACTATTCTTGTTGACCTGAAGAGGACCACCATCAGGCGGAATAACCGCGATGTGCTGCGTGATGTATCCATCCGGATTTGTTCGGGTGAGTGCTGGGCCATAGTGGGTCCCATAGGAAGCGGCAAAACTACATTACTACAGGTTTTAGCCGGGCAACTACCCGTAGAGACCGGTAAGCTGATCCGAAATTCATCCGTTGCGTTTGTTTCCTTCCGGGAAGAGTCGCGCCAATTCTCGTATGGTACTTATTTCTACCAGCAACGCTATCAGGCTACGATGAGCAATGAGGCACCGTTGTTACGCACTTACCTGCAGGCTCCTGACTCGTTGGCCGCAGCAAGGCTCATCAATGACGCGGGCCTGACGCCCCTGCTGGATCTGTCGCTGCTGAAACTATCAAATGGGCAGACACGCAAAGCCCGCATTATTAAAGCTCTTTTACGACAGCCACCACTTCTCCTGCTCGATAATCCATTTGTCGGCCTGGATACTGCTTCGCGCAATGACCTTACAGGCTGGCTTAGCCAATTAACTACCCAGGGAGCCGCCCTGGCCCTGGTAACCGAGCCCGACAGTACTCCTCCCTTTATAACGCATGTGCTGCGTCTAGCGGAGGAGATCTGGTCCGGGCCGAGAGCTGCGTATAGAGAGCCTGTAGCTGACTGCGAAAGCAAGCCCATCCCTTTGCTTCGGACCCCACCCAAACCCGTTGACTTCAACGATGTCTTTCAATTGACCAACGTAACAGTACGCTATGGTGAGCGAATTATTCTGGATCAGCTGAACTGGACGGTGAGGGCTAATGAACGATGGGCGTTGGTGGGGCCAAACGGCGTAGGAAAATCCGTGCTGCTGAGCCTGTTGTACGGTGATCATCCGCAGGCCTATGCCAACGATGTACGGGTATTTGGCCACCGGCGCGGTAAATCGGGCGAGAGTATCTGGGACGTGAAACGCCGGATCGGGTTCGTCTCACCTGAGTTGCATTTGTACTTTCCGCAACACCTTACAGCGCGTCAGGTAATTCTGACGGGGTTGACTGATACCCTGACAGTACCCAGGATTGTGCCGGAAACTACAGAAACGGACCTGATTGCGTTAAGTCATTATTTCGATGTCGACGCTCAGTTAAGCCGGTCCTTCGGGACACTGTCGACGGGTGAGCAACGACTGATCCTGTTCGTTCGGGCATTGATAAAAAATCCGCCAGTGTTACTGCTCGATGAGCCTTTTCAGGCTTTGGATAGTAAATCTATTCAACTCGCCCGGAAATTACTGGATGGCCTGGCTACGGCAAGTATGCTTTTTATAACGCATGACCGGGCCGAACTACCCACCAGTGTAATAAATAGACTTGAGTTACAGCGGTAAGTCAATGCTTTGTTTTTCAACTTGTTACTAGTACGTTTTATTCCATATAGATTCTATAGATATAGCTCCCTGATTTCAGATAAGTGACACGTATTGAATTCTATAGTCTTAAGAGGCAAAGATGATTTGTCTTCAGCTATCTGGC
Source organism: Spirosoma utsteinense (assembly GCF_014282275.1). Classification (GTDB taxonomy): domain Bacteria; phylum Bacteroidota; class Bacteroidia; order Cytophagales; family Spirosomataceae; genus Spirosoma; species Spirosoma utsteinense. The sequence goes on along the minus strand of NZ_VFIA01000003.1, from coordinate 28,788 downwards.
ATGGTTTGTGCCAGTCGCCATGTTGACATTTTTATTAAAAAGTAAACATGATGAGTTGGCGGTAAGGGCCAAATAGCAAACTAAATCTGACAGCTTTAATCAATAACGAGCGTAAAGCCAGGTACGCAAAGTGCTTGGCATGATATTAGTTTTATTCATTGCTGTTAGTGCGGGCCTGTAAGAAAAGACGCAGACCAAATTCGTGACAACATAATTCTGGTTTTTACTAAACTGGCTGAAAGCGTGGGATAGTGTTTTTTGGCTCCATAAAAGGCAGACCGTGTTGTTGCAATAACTTAGCGAAATACGTCGAGCCGAGTCATAACTGAAACGGATCAAACAGCAAGATCATACCGTAACCTGGCCATACGATCGCCTGATAGAACGTCTGTCAACGTGATTGACAACCTCGATTTCAGGCGCTTTTTAACGTTGGTTCGATAAATGCATTGTACCATTATTGCGGACTAATAACCAGATAATGATACTATGATTCATAAAGAATATCCGCAGCTCAACGAACGAATAGAGATTGGCAGATAAAATGTGGCGTAAAAAAGATGGCTCATTGGAAGAGCACAGGCCAGAATAGAGGTAAGCATGATGTCAATGCGTAAAAATTGGATAAGACAGATCGTAATTGGGTTGCTGTGGCTAAGCTGTTCGACAGCCTGGGCACAGGTCGATTCGCTGTTGCAGCAGGCCGACCGACTGCTCAGCTATAAAGCCTATGGCAGAGCTATCGAGGCTTACAACGAGTTATTGACGGAGCCTAAAAATAAGCTTACTATTACTCAAAAGGTGGCCATACAGACCCAATTAGCCTTTGCCTATAAACAGGTTGGAGATGGAGTCAAGGCCGAGAAGTTTTACCGCGAATCAATTGATACCAGCGTTGAAGAGGACCCGCAACGGACCCTGAATTTTGCGCAAACGCTGGCGGGTAATGGTAAATTCAAGGAAGCCCAGCAGCAATATGAGCGCTACCTGAAGCTGAAAGACAAGGCCGCCCTGGAGCGGCCATTACCTATGCAGGACTTACCCGTAGCGGCACAGGCGAGACGAAAAGGGCCAGTTCAGTATCGACTTGAATATTTGTCTCTAAACTCATCGGGAGAAGAATTTAGTCCGGCTTTTTACGGGGATGGTTTGGTTTATGTGGCCGGGAGCAAAGGTAAAACCGTGATTGAGACCTCGGGTAGGGGGGGAGGGTCCGCTTATCTCGATCTATTCTACGCCCCTAACCGGAATAGCCTTAAAGCCAGTAGCATCATAAACGCCGATGGAACCACCCGTAAAAAGGGCGAACCCGCACGAACGCAGGGTGGAAAGAATCTGGGCTCGGATCATTATACACGTGCTACCGCCAATGATTCGCAGGGAGGACAAAATTTTGAAGGCGGTATCAGCATTACCGATGGACTAGGGTATGACACCCGGTCAGGTAATACGAAGCAGCGGCTGAGCGAAACGATTAACTCCCGTTACCACGAAGGTCCGGTGACCTTTTCCCGGGATGGGTTGAAAATTGTTTTTACGCGCAACAACTACAACGAAGGGCACGCCCGTAAGAGCGCCGAAGGTGTCACTAAGCTTAAACTATATACCGCCCGTCAGCAGAACGGTATCTGGGTCGATGTGGCCGAATTGCCATTCAACAGCGATAATTATTCGGTAGGACATCCAGCCCTGAGCAGCGATGAGCAGTTGCTTTATTTTGCATCGGATATGCCGGGCGGCTATGGTGGTACCGATCTGTATGTAAGCCGCTACGAGAACGGAAAGTGGGGAAAGCCCGTCAATTTAGGGGAGGAAATCAACACGAAGGGAAATGAACTGTTCCCCTTTGCTGATGATGACGGCAACTTATACTTCTCTACCAATGGCCGGAAAGGACTTGGTGATCTGGATATTTTCTTCGCCACCATAAGCACGCTGGCTACCGGTATTGTTGTTCAGTCGGTCGAGCATATGGATGCGCCGGTTAACTCGCCCAAGGACGATTTTGGTCTTATAACCGATGCCAACCGGAGTGGGGGCTACTTCAGCAGTAACCGCCGTGATGGCAATGACGATATTTACCGCTTCGTGCGGGAGAGTTCGCTTTATGGATGTCGCGACCTTACCGTTCGGCTTTATGACACCGAATCCAATACAGGACTCGACAGTGTGAACATAATCGTTAAAACAAAGGGAGAGGGCCGTGCTGACCAGACAATGATTACCGATGCGAAGGGTTTTGTTCGCATGTGTCTCGATGGCGACAATAACTTTACCTTTCAGGTCAGTCGCGACGGTTATATCAACAACACTGTCGGATTCACTACCCAGGCCCTGACCGATGACCAGCCTAGCCACCTTGAGATAGGCATGATCAAGCCAACGATAGTCATGGATACCGTCGCTATCGTGGAGTCGAAAAGTATGGCCCCCATAAAGGTTCTGACGCGTTCCCATATTTATGGCGTCGTTGTTAGTGAGCGTGATCGTCGGCCTATCGAGGGCGTTACCGTCCGGCTTCGAAACGAGTGCAACCGTAGTCAGCTCGTCTACGTCACTGGCGCTGATGGTTGCTATGCGTTCGATCTGGCCGAAGGCTGCGATTATACCCTGGTGGCTTCTAAAGCGGCTTTTGGTACCAATACAAACAAAATCAAGGGGTTGCCAAAGAAAGATAAACCCAAAGTGCTGTCGGCCGATCTGCGCATGCTCAGCGTAGGTGACGTGGTTACGATCGATAACATTTATTACGACCTGGACCGGTTTAGTCTCCGGTTAGATGCTGCCCGTGAACTGGATAAGCTGGTTGCGACGATGCGCAAATACCCTTCGCTGATTATCGAAATCCGATCCCATACCGACAGCCGGGGCAGTGCCGAGCGAAATAAGCTGTTGTCAACTCAACGGGCCAAAGCCGTTGCCAACTACCTGGCGGCCAAAGGTATCAGCCAGAAACGCATGGCTGCCATCGGTATGGGTGAGTCGCAGTTGGTCAACAACTGTACCGATGACGTTATCTGCACCGATGCTGAACACCAGCGCAATCGCCGAACCGAATTCCGGGTCGTGGATATCAAGTAAGAAAAGCCGGATGGCTACCTGTCGGTAACCTTCGGGGTGGTATTCATCGGGCTTCGTTCCTATTTTTGGGACATGATTACGTTTCCAAACGCCAAAATCAACCTGGGTCTGCGCATCATCAGGAAACGACCCGATGGCTTTCACAATCTGCAATCGTGCTTCTACCCGATTGGCTGGAGCGATGTGCTGGAGATTATCCCTGCCGATGCCACTGCCTTCAGCAGCAGCGGCCTGCCAATTCCGGGGGCTGCCGAAACAAACCTGTGCATACGGGCCTATAACCTGTTAAAAGCCGATTACGACCTGCCTCCTGTGCATGTACATCTGCACAAGCTTATCCCCATTGGGGCAGGACTGGGTGGCGGGTCGGCCGATGCTTCTTTCGCCCTGAAATTGCTGAACGACCGTTTTGGATTGGGCCTTCGTACGGAACTACTGGAAGGATATGCCCGGCTGCTGGGCAGCGACTGCGCGTTTTTCATCCAAAACCGGCCAATGTACTGTGTCGAGAAGGGTGACATGTTTGACGAAATTGCGGTCGATCTGCGCGGGTACCACCTGTTGCTGGTTTACCCGAATCTGGCTATTTCAACCGCCGAAGCCTACGCAGCCATCCGGCCCCGCCAGCCCGAAACCGACCTGTATGACGATTTGCTCGCACCTATCGATACCTGGCGAACAACCATCCAGAACGATTTTGAAGCGAGCCTGTTCCCGAATTATCCCGTGCTTGCTGCCATTAAGCAACAGATGTATGCCGAGGGGGCTATCTATGCCAGTATGAGTGGTTCCGGCTCAACGGTGTACGGTATTTTCGACGCCCCGGTTATATGCCCAAACCAATTTAGTGATTACAGCGTTTGGCAAGGAAAACTGTAAATCAGTTTGTGGTAATCCGTTAGCCTACAAACGTCATGCTGATTCCCATAAACTCCGCTAATGAGCAACTTCGTCACGAAACGGCGGGAGCCGTTCCGCTTCATGGTCTGGTTAGGTATTGCAAGCAGTGTACTTCTGTTTACAGTATTGCTGGCTGCTTATATTATCCGTCGTTCGGCAGCCGACTGGACAGATGTCAGGCTACCGAACGTGTTTTTGATTAGCACAATTGCTATTGTGTTGAGCAGCCTGACACTTCATAATGCTAACCAGGCGTTTCGGCATGAACGCTTCGATAGTTACCGGACCAACATGGGCACGACGCTGGTGCTGGGTACCTTGTTCATTGTACTACAGGCCTGGGGCTGGCGGCAGATGATCCGGTCAGGGATTGGCCTAACCGGTAACCCATCCGGCAGCTTTGTGTATATTATCTCCGGCGTTCATCTGCTCCATATCCTGATTGGGCTTATCTTCATCGTTATCGCCTTGATCGAAGCCCTGCGTCGCCGACCGTATATCGATTCGTTCGTATATAGCGTAAACCCACCCAATCAGCTGAAGCTAAGGCTACTCACCCTTTACTGGCACTTTGTCGACGTCCTCTGGATCGTCCTGTTTGTATTTCTGGTCATCCATCATGGCCTTACTATGCGTTTTTCCCTTTGAGGATTCAGGGTGCGGGTCTCCAGCCATTACCTGCTTTTGCCTGGTTATCCCGTTATTTGTAAAAAAAACTGTTCTATCATACTTCATGAAGAAAATTGCTATTTGGGCAGGTCTGTGGGTAGTTAGCCTAACGTCGTTTGCTCAAACTACCGGGCCTGTTTCGCCATCGTCCGGCGGATCGAAATACGATCCTCTTGCGTTGTTTCACCCGTTGTTCAACATGCAGCCGGGTAACGATTACCGTACGGGAAGTGGTGCTCCCGGTCCGCGCTACTGGCAAAACCGTGCCGACTATCAAATCAATGTCAGCCTCGATGATCAGCAGAATACCATTGCAGGCGAGGTAACGATTGCCTACAAGAACAACTCGCCGGAGTCGCTTCCATTTTTATGGCTACAACTCGACCAGAATGCTTTCAGCGATACGTCGAGGGCGGCCAAAACAACGCCCGTGACGGGTGGCCGGTTTGGTAACCTGGACTTTGCCGGGGGGCTTACAATTACCAGCGTAACAGCTGAGCAGGGTAAAGGAAAATTTGCGGGTGCTCCCTATACAATTACCGATACCCGGATGCAGATTCGGTTAGCTGAATCAGTGAAACCTGGTGGCGAGGTCCGGGTAAAAGTGGCCTACTCTTTCAAGATTCCCGAATACGGCTCCGACCGGATGGGCCAGCTGAAGCGTAAGGATGGTGTCATCTACGAAATAGCGCAGTGGTATCCACGTATGTGTGTGTATGATGACATCGAAGGCTGGAACGTATTGCCTTACCTGGGGGCAGGCGAGTTTTACCTCGAATATGGTGACTATGAATACAATGTCACGGTGCCCTGGGACCATATCGTAGCCGGTTCGGGCGAGTTGCTGAACCCCAACGACGTGTTAACGGGCGAGCAGATCAAGCGGCTGGCGCAGGCCCGCCAGAGCGACAAAACAGTGATCATCCGTGGTAAGGACGAAGTGACGAATGCCGACACACGCCCTAAAAAATCGGGTACGCTGACCTGGAAATTCCGCTGCCTCAACACCCGCGATGTGGCCTGGGCGTCGAGCCGGGCGTTTGTATGGGATGCGGCCCGGATGAACCTACCTAGTGGTAAACCTTCGCTGGCACAATCGGTATATCCAGCCGAAAGCGCAACGAATGACTCATGGGGCCGTTCGACAGAGTATGTAAAGGGCTGCATCGAGTTCTACTCAAAATACCTGTATGAGTTCAGCTATCCGGTTGCTACCAATGTGGCGGGTATTGTGGGAGGTATGGAATATCCGGGCATCGTTTTCTGCGATCACAAAGACAAACGAGATGCCCTTTGGGGGGTTACCGATCATGAATTTGGCCATAACTGGTTCCCAATGATCGTGGGTAGCAATGAGCGCAAATTTCCCTGGATGGACGAGGGATTCAATACATTCATCAATACCCTGTCGACGGCCAATTTCAACAATGGTGAGTACAACCGCGAGCGGGGAACAATGCACGATATTGCGCCGGCCCTGTTCAGCCCTACCGAACCGGTCATGACTATTCCGGATGTGCAGCAGCCCCGCGCATTGGGGATTCTGGCTTATTACAAGCCCGGCATGGGCCTGAAGCTGCTGCGGGAATCGGTGCTGGGTCCGGAGCGTTTCGACTTCGCTTTCCGGAACTACATGAACCGCTGGGCATTCAAACACCCAACGCCCTATGATTTCTTCCGGAGTATGGAGGACGGGGCAGGTGAGGATCTGGGCTGGTTCTGGCGCGGTTTCTTCTACGAAACCTGGAAACTGGACCAGGGCGTCAAAGAGGTTAAATATGTAGATGGATCGGCCGGGAAAGGATCGCTGATTTCGATAGAGAACCTCGAAAAACTAGCCATGCCCGTCACCATCGAAGTGACAGAATCCAATGGCAAAAAAGGCCGCGTAACCTTGCCCATCGAAGTATGGCAGCGGGGTGGCACCTGGACGTTGCGCTACGATTCAACGTCGCCCCTCAAAACGGTGGTTGTCGATCCCGACGAAAAACTACCCGATGTCAATAGCAAAAACAACACCTGGCGTTCAGAAGCGCAATAACAGTCTATAAGTCAGTAAGTTGAAGAGTCGGTAAGTGGCTGGCGCATGCGTATTGCTCGCGCCAGCCACTTACCGACTCTTCGACTTACTGACTTATAGACTATTTTTCAATCAACATCGCGCCGTACGAATACCCGCCCCCGAATACCGTAAGCACGATACGCTGGCCTTTCTGGAACATGTCCCAGTTTTCGGATAGAGCGATAGCACAGCCCGCACAACCGGTATTGCCCAGTAGCTGAATATTGGAAATAAGCTTCTCTTCGGGTAGCCCCAACGTTTTCATTACGTTGCGGGAAATACGCAGGTTGGCCTGGTGAGGCAGTACATAATCGACATCGTCCACCGTTAGGCCGCAGCGCTCAAGTACCTGAAGGCTGGCTTTAGGCATGTACTGGCAGGCATTGATGAAGACATCGCGACCGAAGGGCATCGTAACGCCCCCTTCATTGGGTTTCATCATAACCGCCGTTGTTGCTTTGGCTGTGTGGGCCGCTCCGCCGGTCAGCAGCGCTTTAATAGCAAAATCGTTCTCGCTCTGGCGCTCTTTCGTAATGAGCAATGCGGCAGCACCATCCCCCCACAAATGCCCCGAAATAGTATCCTGATCATTGTTGTAAGCCGTATTGTGTTCCGATACGATGACCAGCGCACGGCTGGCTTTATTGAGCGCAAAGTATCCCTCCACTACTTCAATGGCATTGAGCAGCGACGAACAGGCCGTTGATACTGAAATGACAGGAATATCGGCAATTTCCAGGTAGTGCTGTGCTTCGTGAGCGAGCGAAACAATGGTGTCGTAAGGGGTGTAGGTTGCGCCTACGATTATATCGACTGTCGACAAATCAACTTTTTCCTGTAGCCGTCGAATCACGTCGATCGTCATGGTATTGGTATTCTCGCCAGGGGCGGCTTTACGTCGCTCCTGTATGCCGGTGCGTTCAATTATCCAGTCGTTCGATAAGCCGTTGAGCTGGGTAAAATGTTCATTGCCAACCACTGCTGTAGGCAGATAATGGCTTACTGTATGAATGTACATCAGGCGAAAAAAATATGGCTAACCTGGGCAGTTCCCAGATTAGTACCGAAAGTTAAATCCTTCCGGGAAAACATAGCATTGGACATTAGAACAATACCATAACGTGTTGAAAAGGTTAAAATTTCAGCTTGATTTATTCCCTCTATCAACTTGACTGCCTAAAATTAACGTATAGAAATCAAATAGCTTCTGAGCTTCGGTTGTCCAGTTGTAATACTGCTCTACGGCCCGGCGTCCCCGTTCGCCCATCTGGCGTGCTTCAGTCGGGTGTTCGATCAAAAATGTCAGGGTTTGTGCCAGTTGCGTGGGGTCGTAAGGAGACACGCAGAATCCACACTGATGGCGTTCTACAACATCTCGATAAAGAGGGAAATCAGCGGTGATAACGGGCAGCCCTAAGGCCATGTATTCAAACAGTTTGGTCGTGTAGGAATCGGGGTAGTCACCAACCGGTTTGAGCAATGCCAGCCCGGCTGTAGCCTGCCTTGCATAGGGAAAGGCATCGCGCTGATCGGTATAACCATAGAAACGCATATTCGAGCGTATGGAATTGAACTCCGGAAGCCGTTCCAGAGCCACATCGTCGAACGTTCGTCGTCCAAACAGGTGCATGACAAACATTGGGTAGGCAGGTCGGAGCTGAGCCAGCCCGCTAACCAGGGTATCGAACGCCCGTTCGAAGCTAAGCCAGCCTATGTAAAAAAAGGTAGGTTGCAGGAGGCTGGGCTGGTAAGGTTGCCGGAACGGTTCCAGTAATGAGAGCAAGGGGTAGTTGTAGATAACCACATGAGGCCTGGACAGCCTGGTGTAGGTATCCAGATACCCGTGTTCGGTGAATATCAGATAGAAATGTTGCCGCGCCAGCGCATCGAAGCGTCGGAAGGCCCATTCCAGCAGTGGCCCCCGGTTAAATGCTTTCAGGTGCATTTTCTTAAACAGGTTCTCCTGTACTTCATAAATTACCGCTGCGCCGGCCAGGCGGAAAATAAACGCAAACGGCACAAACTCCGGCACATACACGTGGACAATGGCGGGTTGCAGCCACAGGCAGCGGAGTAGTATATACGGACTCGTGATCAACACGCGCCAGATGACCCGCCTAAAAAACGGTAACCGAATAAACCGGATGTCGGGCGCTAGGGCGGGGTTGGCGTGAGGTAGTGCGCACCACACCTCATACTGACTCGTAAGGGTCTGGCATTGTTTGAATACGACACGTGGGTCCTGAGGCCGTTGAGCCGTGCTGATGTGTAAAACTCTGATCCTTTTTATGGGGTGCGGTGGGTTGGTTTTGTCGGGAAATGTCACGGCTTCACCTTAAAGCTACGCAGTTCGGCGTCTATTTTCTGGTTCCATCGTTCCTGGGATGCCTGGTCGAGACTATGGTTTGTTTCGCTGTCATACTGTTTCTGCATCTGATTCATCTCCCGGAACGATTCGATAAACTGATACTGAATGAGGCTGTTGTAGTCTTCAAGTGTCAGGCTATCGGGCTGAATAGCTCGCTTGAATCGTTCGGCAATCAATTTGGTAATATCGAAATGGCGCTGCTCATGGTTCAGGGCGTACGCATTTTTAGCATCGGCCCGTGCCCAGGATGAATTCTTGAGCATATAACTTTTGACGCTTAGATTCAGGGTGATGATGCCGTCTTTGACCGTGCTTTTACCTTCATACGCGAAACTGGTAAACACCTCGGCTGCGTAATGGCTGCCCCGGCGCGGTTCAGCCTGGAAGTCGGTCCAGGTCAGCCTCCGGTCGGGGTTATACTGCACCGTGTCGTCAGCCGTGATGCGGGTATCGTCGGTAAACACTACCCGAAGGCTGGTCGCCAGCTTTTCGTTCTGCTTGGCTTCCCGATTCATGTAGTCGTTCAGGCTGCGTAGCGACGCGGTGATAGCCTGCCGGATGGTTGGTTCAATGACGGTCAGCTGGCCCAGCGGCCGGGTATAGGTAGCGCTGCCGCTATACTCCGTCAGGCGGGTGCTGGTTTCAATACCCTGATCATCTTTACCCAGCAGATCGAACATGACTTCATACACAAACTCGCCCCGCACCCGATTGCCGATGGCGGTTTCAGTTACCCGGCACTGCTTGATACGCATAGCGATAGGGCGCAGGCTTTTGTTTTGCCTGAGGCTCTGGTTGACAAACGCCCGAACGCTATAGGTAATCCCCCCGTCAAGGTCAACGGGTTGGGGGGGCTGGTTGAGAACCAGCGCCAGGCGGGCAACGGGCCCTTTGCCAGATCGCTGATCAGAAACGAGTGCTATATGAAACTCCCTGGGTACAAACGGCAACGACTGAGGCTGAAGCCGGATCGGATCGGGTAGGAGCCCAAACAACGACGCTGCACGAACGAGCAACTGGAGCGAAAAAATAGTAGGCAACAGGTAAACAGACACAGTATACGGTTATGAATAGCCTTACTTATCTTAAACGAAATCAACCCTCCAATTCGTCCAGCTAAGGTACGGATTGGAGGGTTGATTATGTATCGATGCCGGTAGCGATCAAATGAGGCTGCAAAGCCTTCCGGCAACCGGCAATGATTAATCGATAAGCATGGCTTTACCGCTCATAACGTCATTTTCAACGTTTTTGAACTTCACGTCACGCTTCACGGAGCCATCGGTATATTGAACGTTTACGCGGGCATTGCGGTCCAGTTTGGCAACCCGCGCCGGAATCTGCCGCTGCATAGGAGGAGCACCCGCGCCCATGGCGTTATTTTCGGCCATACGACGGGCATACTCCTCCGGACCTGTTGCGAGATGGTCATCATCGAAGTCTTCCATATTCGTATGCAGCTGAGGCTGGGGCTCGGGCCGATGCTGGGCGGGTGCCTGCCGAATCTCCTGCTGAACCTCTTCGGCATCCTGAGCCGGAATGTCGGCTTTGCTTAAGAAACTGATGGTGTCGAAGTTGACTTTGTTCAGGAAGCGTTTGAATAGCTCCACCGACTCGAATTTATAGACCAGCAAGGGGTCTTTCTGTTCGAAGACAGCGTTCTGAACCGATTGCTTCAGGTCGTCCATCTCGCGCAGGTGTTCCTTCCATTCCTGGTCGATCACCGACAGCGTTACCGCTTTCTCCATCTCTGTTACCAGATCGCGTCCGCCCGTTTCAACAGCCTTCCGCAGGTCTGATACGACCGTCAGCTCATGCAGCCCGTCGGTAAACGGCACGACAATGTTTTTTATCTGATGGCCCTGATCGGTCAATACCTGCGTCAGCACGGGCAGCGCTTTATCGGCAATGGCGTGGTTTTTGGCCACATACTGCGATTCAGCTTCTTCGTAGAGCCGCCGGATCTGATCCGGTTTTTTCATCTTCGCAAACTCATCGGCGGTCAGCTCAGCCACAACACTCATGGTGGTCAGTAACTGTAGCTTCACCTCTTCATAATTGCCTTCGGCGTTGTTGACGGTTTCTTCTACTACGTCGTACATCGTGTTGGCGATGTCGAGCGGCAGACGGTCGCCAAACAAGGCATTCCGACGGCGTTTGTAGATAGCCTCACGCTGGTAGTTCATGACGTCATCATACTCCAGCAACCGTTTCCGAATGCCGAAGTTGTTTTCTTCGACCTTCTTCTGCGCCCGCTCGATCGATTTCGTGATCATGGAGTGCTGAATAACTTCGCCCTCCTCAAGACCCATCCGGTCCATCACTTTGGCGATCCGGTCAGAACCGAACAACCGCATCAAGCTATCTTCGAGCGAAACGAAGAACTGCGATGTACCAGGGTCACCCTGACGACCCGCCCGTCCACGCAACTGCCGGTCTACCCGGCGCGATTCGTGGCGTTCGGTACCGATGATGGCCAGACCACCCGCGGCTTTCGACTCAGCGGTCAGCTTGATGTCGGTACCCCGACCGGCCATGTTCGTAGCAATCGTTACCGTACCCGGAAAACCGGCCGACGCTACAATCTCGGCTTCGCGCTGGTGGTATTTAGCGTTCAGTACCTGGTGCTGAATCTTACGCAGGGTTAGCAGACGGCTAAGCAGTTCGGAGTTCTCGACCGAGGTAGTACCCACCAGTACGGGTCTTCCCTTTTCAACCAGAGCGGTGATCTCATCGACCACAGCATTGTATTTCTCGCGTACCGAGCGATATACTTTGTCTTCCTCATCGGCGCGGCTGATTTTCCGGTTTGTTGGAATAACCACCACGTCCATTTTGTAGATCTGCCAGAATTCAGAGGCTTCGGTTTCCGCCGTACCGGTCATACCCGACCGCTTGTGATACATCCGGAAATAGTTCTGCAAGGTTACCGTGGCGTATGTCTGCGTGGCGTCTTCAACTTTCACGTTTTCCTTGGCTTCAACCGCCTGGTGCAGTCCGTCTGACCACCGGCGACCTTCCATGATCCGGCCCGTCTGCTCATCCACGATCTTTACCTTGCCATCCATGATGACATACTCGGTATCGCGCTCAAACAGCGTAAACGCCTTCAGCAACTGGTTGACCGTATTGATACGCTGTGTCTTGACGGCGTAGTCGCGGATGACCGCTTCTTTGTGCAGAATTTTCTCCTGATCGGAGAGCGACTCGTCTTTGTCGATGACATTGAGGTCGATCGATAGATCGGGCAGGATAAAGAAATTAGGGTCCTCCCCCGAACCGGTGATAAAGTCGATCCCTTTTTCCGTCAGGTCGATGCCGTTATGCCGCTCGTCGATGGTGAAGTAAAGGGGCGTATCGGCTTCGGGCATCATTTTCTGGTTTTCGGCCAGATACGTGGATTCCGTTTTTTGTAAGAGCGCCTTGTTGCCGGTTTCGGTCAGGAACTTAATGAGAGGTTTGTGCTTGGGTAAACCCCGGTAAGCCCGGAACAGCGACAGGCCACCCTCTTTCTCGTCGCCCGCGGTAATTTTTTTCTTCGCGTCGTTGAGGTAGTCGTAAACCAGTTTTCGCTGCGCTTCTACCACGCGGGCTACACGCGGTTTCAGTTCGATGTAGTCCTGCTCATCGCCACGAGGTACAGGACCACTTATGATAAGCGGTGTCCGGGCATCGTCGATCAGTACGGAGTCGACCTCATCCACCATCGCATAGTGGTGTTTGCGCTGAACAAGCTCGCCCGTTTCGCGGGCCATGTTGTCGCGCAGGTAATCGAAGCCGAATTCGTTGTTGGTACCGTACGTGATATCGGCCAGATAAGCATACTTACGTTGCTCGGAGTTAGGTTGGTGCTTGTCGATACAGTCGACCCGGAGTCCGTGGAATTCGAACAGCGGGGCCATCCACTCGGAGTCACGCTTGGCGAGGTAGTCGTTGACCGTTACGATATGCACCCCCCGGCCCGCTAACGCGTTCAGGAACGCCGGGAAGGTAGCAACGAGGGTTTTACCTTCACCGGTAGCCATCTCGGCAATTTTGCCCTGGTGAAGCACGACGCCCCCAATGATCTGAACATCGTAATGGATCATATCCCAGCGGATGGGCGATCCGGCGGCATCCCAGGTATTGGCCCAATGGGCCTGATCGCCATCGATAACGACGTTTTTCTTGCGGGAGGCAATCTCGCGGTCGAAATCCGTTACGCTAACGGTTAGCTGCTCATTCTGGGTAAACCGGCGGGCGGTCTCTTTCACAGCAGCAAAGGCGCGGGGCAGGATATCGAGCAGGACGCGCTCCAGTTCGGTATTGCGGTCGGCTTCGAGTTTATCGATTCGGTTGAAGAGCCGCTCTTTCTCATTGACGTCCACATCAGGATTCCCCGCATGGCTGTTGAGTTCGGCAAGCTGGCCGTCGATATCAGACAGCTCATTGGCAATCTGTAGTTTCAAATCGGCCGAAAACTGACGCAACTCATCGTTGGACAGTTCTTTCAACCGATCAAATTCGGCATTTACCTTCTCAACATACGGAAGTAGTTCTTTAATATCCCGTTGCGATTTGGTGCCGAAAAACTTGGCTATGAGTTTGATCATTTTTTCTGGTGATAAGCCGGTACGTTTGTAAGTCGATCAATCCATGAGCTGGGAAGCAGATCAGCCGTTCAGTAAACGACCGACAAACCGGATAACTTATTGACTGGCTGACTTAATAACGCACTGACTATTTTTACGCAAATTTAGTGGATTGCAGTGGGACTGCAAGGTTAAGCCTGTTGGACAGACGTACCTTACTGAATGGGAACGACGTTTAGCGAGTAATACATTACTTTTGCAAATCAATTTTTGGCCCAATCGCCATTGTTCATGCCTACCACAGACAAATTGTCATACTTTTTTACCCGTATTCGTTCTCTCCCATTCATTCTAAGTCTATTCTTTCTGATTGGTGCGTTTCAGGCTACGGCCCAGCAAACTGGTTCGCGTGTCGACCAGTTAAGTGATGAGCAGGTACAGGAATTTTATAGTCGGGCGCAGGCAAGTGGATTGAGTGAAGCCCAGATCGAGCAGGCGGCCATGTCACAGGGATACACGCTGACCGACATTGCTAAAATGCGCCGGCGCATTGCCGAAATACGGACTCAGTCGGGTAATCGACGTGGCCAGACAACTTCCGATACAAGCCGGGGCCGTACCCTGCCCGGCGACCTGTCCCGTCGCTACCCAGACTCGCTTCCTCCCGACTTGCGGCTGGATACGACCCGCCGGTTGCGGGTGTTTGGGGCATCATTATTCGAAAATGCCAGTTTGTCGTTTGAGCCAAACCTACGCATTGCTACCCCACGCAACTATATCGTTGGCCCTGACGATGAGATAAGCATCGACGTTTCGGGGGCCTCATCCGACAGCTTCAAATTACGTGTTTCGCCTGAGGGCACCGTAAAAGTCCCCAACCTACAACCCATCTTCGTGAGCGGCCTGACCATCGAACAGGCCGAACAGCGGATCATTGAGCGCCTGCGCAAGGGAGGCTACCAGGGCCTGGGCGTACCCGGCAGCGGTACCAGTGCCAACGTAGCGCTCACCAACATCCGTAGTATACGCATCACGCTGGTAGGAGAGGTAGTACGGCCGGGAACCTACACGATTTCATCGCTTGGCTCCGCGTTTAACGCCCTCTATCTGGCAGGGGGTCCTAATCCGGAAACAGGATCTTTTCGGAAGATCAGCATCATCCGGGGGAACCGGGTGGTACGGAACATCGATCTCTATAATTTTATCCTTCGTGCCGACCAGCGCGACAACATCCGGTTGCAGGATCAGGACGTCATCCGCGTAGCCGACTACGAAACCCGCGTTGAGCTAACGGGTCAGGTTCGGCGCCCGGCCATATTTGAGATGCTGCCCGGCGAAACACTCAAGAATCTGTTGAGCTTTGCGGGTGGGTTTGGTGACGATGCCTACCGGGCCAGTATCACGTTACGGCGTAACACCAGCCGCGAACGCCGGATCGTAACCATCGGCGAAGAGCAGATTGCCACCTTTATACCACAACGGGGCGACAAGTATGTTGTTGGCAAAATTTTGGAGCGGTACGAAAACCGTGTTCAGGTGGCGGGTGCTGTCATGCGCCCTGGTGACTACGCCCTCGAACCCGGCTTAGAGACTGTCCGTCAGCTCATTACCCGGGCCGAAGGGCTAAGCAAAGATGCCTTTACCAACCGTGCTACCATTATCCGTGAGCGGCCCGACCGCGACAGTGAGAATCTGTCATTCGATCTGGGTAAACTGATGCGGGGCGAAATTGCTGACATTCCCCTCCTACAGCAGGATAGCCTGACCGTACTGTCTATCCGTGACCTGCGCGAGGAGTATTACATCACTATTGAAGGCGCGGTGAACAAGCCTGACACCATGAAGTTCGTCAGCAATATGAGCGTTGCCGATCTGATTGCGCTGGCGGGTGGCTTCTCGGAAGGAGCTACGCCCAACCGCATCGAAGTGGCCCGTCGTATCCGGCAGGATTCGGCCGGTATCCGCACCACAACGCTCGAAACGTTTCAGTTTGCGCTCGACCGCAATCTACAGATCAGCCCGCTGGATGTAGCGCCAGCGAATGGGGTTGGAATGGCCATGGCACCCTTCCGCTTACAGCCCTTCGATATCGTTTACGTACGTACGTCGCCTAATTATGAACCTCAGCGGCAGGTCTATGTATCGGGCGAAGTGCTTCATCCGGGCAACTATGCTATTTCCAGCCGTGAAGAGCGCATTGTTGATGTCATCCAGCGGGCGGGCGGGCTCCGGCCAAGTGCTTATTTGCCCGGTGCTCAGTATCGGCGGAGGGGACAGCTTATTGGTAATGACCTACGCCACGTGCTTAATGATGGGAAAGCCGAGGAAAATCTATTGCTGGAAGATGGTGATACGTTGTTTATCCCCCGCCAGTCTGAAATTGTTGAAATACAGGGAGCTGTACTAAATGCGGCATCCGTAAGTTATAAAGCTGGCTACAAATTTGATGACTATATCAGTGAAGCTGGTGGGTACACGGATAACGCCCGAATTCGCAAAGGATACGTTGTTTATCCAAATGGACGCAAAGACCGGACACGCCCGTTTTTCATGCGCGGGTTTCTATCGGATAACGGAAAGCCCAAGGTTCAACCAGGTTCAGTTATCATTATACCGTTCAAGCCATTGGAAACAAACCGGATGAGTCCGGCAGAGCGTATCGGTATTTTATCGCTGGTAACGACAATGACAATCACGGTCCTTAATATTTTGCTTCGTTAACTATAAGTCAGTAAAATCATGTCAGTTACGGAGGAGAAATCAGAAACACATGCAGAAGACGAGATAGAGATTCGCTTGAGCGACATTGTCCAGTTTTTGACGCACAATCGGCTACGAATTTTTGTTGGTGCGCTGGCCGGATTAATCATAGGCGGGTTATACGCTTTCTCTAAGCCTAATGTGTACACCGCCCAGGTAACGGTTATGCCCGAAGCGCAATCTAAAGGAGCTGGTAGCCTGGGAAGTTTAGGGTCATTGGCAGGACTGGCGGGTATCAGCCTCGATAATTTAGGCGGGCAGGACGCTATCCGACCTGATCTTTATCCTAACGTACTGCAAAGTGTTCCGTTTGCGCTGGATCTGCTGAAACGTCCCGTTTACTCTCAGCAACTAAAAGCGCAGATGCCGCTACAGGAGTTTATCAAACGAATTTCTGGTGATGGCCTGTTCAGCTGGCTATCTTCTTCGGACGATAGTGAGAAAGTGGTTGAAAAATCGGATCCTAAAAATTTCAGTCAGGCTATACAGGTAACAAAAGAGCAGGATGATTTAATAAAGCAGGTCCAGAAGAGTGCTTCTGCTGTTTTTGATAAGAAAACCGGTATTCTGACGATCAGTGCTGTGGAGCCTGACCCCGTTGTAGCAGCCACTGTTGCCCGGTTGTCGCTGGAGTACCTGACTAACTACATCACCACCTACCGTACGGAAAAAGCGCGCAATCAGGTTGACTTTCTGGTTCAGCAGGTAGGTGAAGCTAAAGGAAAATATCAGTCTTCGGAATATGCCTTGTCCAACTACAGGGACCGTAACCGGAGCTTGTTTCTGAATACGGCTAAAATTGAAGAGCAGCGGCTCCAGGCTGATTATTTGTTAGCTCAATCGGTGTACAGTGAACTGTCCAAGCAACTGGAACAGGCCAAAATTAAAGTACAGGAAGAGACGCCAATCTTTAAAACGCTGGAGCCCCCTTCTGTACCCTTACGAAAAAGCGGACCCAAACGAACGCTGATTATGCTTGGCTTTGCGGTTGCCGGTGTGTTCTTAACCGTAGCATTGCTGGTTGTTCGACTCATATTCCGCAGACATCTTACCCCAGTTGCATGAAGAAAGCCTTGATTTGTGGCGTGTCCGGCCAGGATGGAGCCTATTTAGCGAAACTACTGCTTGAAAAAGGATACGCGGTTTATGGAGGATCGCGCGATGCTCAGATGGCCTCTTTTGGTAATCTCAAGCGATTGGGAATTCGGCAAAACGTAGAACTGGTTTCGCTGAGCATCAGCGATTTCAGAAGTGTTCTGCAAACGCTTCTGAAAGTGAAACCCGATGAGGTATATAATCTGGCCGGGCAAAGTTCGGTGGGGTTATCATTTGAGCAGCCGGTAGAGACGCTCGAAAGCATCAGTATCGGTACGCTGAACCTGCTCGAAGCAATCCGTTTCAGTAACCTGCCCATTAAATTTTATAATGCGGGTTCCAGTGAATGCTTTGGGGATACAGGGAGCCTGGCGGCCGACGAGATGACGCCTTTTCGGCCTCGCAGCCCGTATGGCGTAGCTAAAGCGGCTGCCTTCTGGCAGGTTGCCAACTACCGCGAAGCGTATCAGATTCAGGCCAGCACAGGAATTCTCTTCAACCATGAGTCGCCCTTACGTCCGGAGCGGTTCGTAACCCAAAAGATTGTCGCTGCCGCCTGCCGAATTGCCAATGGAAGTAATGAAACGCTAACACTGGGAAATATTGACATCGCCCGCGATTGGGGCTGGGCACCCGACTACGTGGAGGCTATGTGGCAGATGCTTCAGCATGAGAAGCCCGATGACTACGTTATTGCTACGGGTCATACTCACAAGTTAAGCGACTTTATCAACGTTGTATTCCAAACGGTTGGGTTGAACTGGCAGGATCATGTGCAGACCGATGCGTCCTTTTTTCGACCAACAGATATTGCCGAGGGGCATGCACACCCGGCTAAAGCCCGACTTCAACTAGGCTGGAAAGCGAGTCATACCATGGAAGATGTTGCCCGTATGATGGTTGAGCAGCGGTCTTAGAGAATAGGGGAGTACCAACGTAACTATGAAAATTATATCACTTGATTATGTACGCCAACGCATTGGGAATGCTCATCCGCGGACCCGAAAGGCGCAACTGAATACAGTTCTTGGGCTGATAATCAAGGGAGGGGGCATGCTGATTTCTCTGCTCTTGGTACCAATGACAATAGACTACTTGTCGAAGGAAACATACGGTACGTGGCTAACTATTAGTTCTATAGTTACCATGTTGACATTTCTGGATATTGGGATTGGCAATGGCTTGCGCAACAAATTTTCCGAAGCGGTAGCCAACCAAAATACCATGCTCGCCCGCGCTTACGTAAGTACAGCCTATACGATATTTGGGGCCATTCAACTGGTATTCATTTGTTTGTTTTCCGTAATTGTCTGGTACGTTCCTTGGCAACAGATATTTAATACGCGTATTGACATTGGCCAATTGCAACTGGTTGTCCTTCTGACAGTAATAGCAATGTCCGTAAAGCTGGTGCTTGATATTTTGTCATACATTTTGTTTGCTCTTCAGGAATCCAGTCGAGTTGGATTAATGACTTTTTTATCGAATGCGTTGATCCTTGTGTTCACGTATATACTAACGCATTTTGCCAAAGGTGATTTGGTTTATTTAGCTGTTGCTACAGCTGCAAGTCCAATACTGGTTTCACTGATAAGTGGAATTTTATTATATGGAGACCGGCTAAAGATATATCGGCCTACGTTTCAACTGGTGAATTTTAAGTATGCTAAGAGTTTAATGTCACTAGGATACAAATTTTTCGTTATCCAAATGGCTGTTGTTGTTGTTTTCTACACAGACAACTTAATCATAACACAGCTTTTTGGGCCTGCTGAAGTAACGACTTATAACGTTGCCTTTCGTTATTTCAACGCTATCAATACCTTGTTTGCTATTGCAATTGGACCATACTGGTCTGCTTTTACAGAAGCATCTGTCAAAAATGATACAGCCTGGATGAGAAAGACGTACACTTACCTACAGAGGCTTTGGTTGGGATTAGTAGTCGCTGTTGTGGTAATGATTTTTGCGGCCAAGTTCATGTACTCACTTTGGATAGGAACTCGGGTTACAATTCCGCCTATTCTTAATATATGCATGGGTATTTTTATTGTCATAAGTTGCTGGAACAGCATTACGGTTGCCTTGGTGAATGGACTTGGCAAAGTACGACTACAACTATATTATGCTTTAGTCGCTGCCATAATAAATGTACCTTTGGCGATTTTGTTTGGTCGTATGCTAAATATAGGTAGCGCGGGGGTTATTTTAGCAACTAGTACATCGCTCCTGATAGGAACTGTTTTTGGTACTATACAGGCTGGTAAAGTTATTTCTGGTACTGCAAAAGGAATTTGGAATAAGTGATAATATAAAAAGATCATTTAATTTACAGTAATTCTCTTACATCAACATAGATGAAATAAGACAGAGAATGACTAAATGCATTAATTGGTTAAATAAAACTGACTTTTAGACTTAATTACATACGTAATATGAAATTGCAACGTGCTCAATCGCTATACAACATGAAGCTCAATGAGTCACGCCAAAACTTACTCAATCGAGTAAAATCGCGGCTCGTTCAGATTGCTTTTGATAATGTAAAGAAAAGTAATCCGCTTATTGAAACAAATATTGGAAAGTTTAGTCTACAATTGCCTTTCGATCATCAATTGCCTTTTATAATTAAAAGATCGCCTTATTATTCAACTAACCTGGCACGTATTGCAAGAAAAGTAAATGAAAAGTACGTCGATTTGAAATTTATAGATATAGGAGCGAATGTGGGTGATTCTGTCGCTTTACTGCGTTCAGAAGCAACGTTTCCAGTTTTATGCATCGAGGGAGATGATTATTTTTTCTCAATTTTAGAAAGAAACGCATCTCGTTTCTCCGATGTGTATTTGGCCAAGAATTATGTGGGAGAAATTACAACAGAAGTTAATGCCGTATCAGTAGAGTTAGGAGGCACAGCTCACTTGCTTCAAAATGCAGCTAACGAAAGCAAAATTTCAATAAAAAAAATTTCGACTATTTTAAACGATTATCCATTATTCAAAACGTCGAAAATGCTGAAAGTGGATACCGATGGTTTTGACAATAAAATAATTAGGGGATCAGCTGACTTTTTAGAAAATGCAAAGCCAGTTATATTTTTTGAGTATGATCCTTATTTTTTATCGCAACAGAATGACGATGGTATATCCATTTTCTCTACACTAGTTGGGCTAGGATACAATAAACTATTGATTTATGAAAATGATGGTGAGTTCTTATTATCTGCGGATACCGATAACAGAATGCTTTTAGAAGATATAACTTATTTTTATACAGGCCGGAAAGGATTACGGTACTGTGATATATGCGCTTTTCATAAAGAAGATAATGATATCTTTGAGAATGTAAGGTTAGATGAAATAAAGTTCTTCTCACAAGTACGAAGTTCTAAAAAGTAGTTGGAAATTGCGTTGATGAGACCATTTGTATTGTTAATGAGCTGATATCGTGAATATATTATTTGATCATCAAACTTTTTCTCTTCAAACCTTTGGAGGTATATCAAGGTATTATGCTGAATTAATCACTGGTATCAATTGTACATTAGAAAATCATGCCTATTTGCCACTCGTTTTTACCGAAAACGTACATTTAAGAGAAAAAGGGTTAAAGGCGAAATATTTATTGCCAAAGAAAAATTTTTATAAAAAAGCACAATTCACTTACCGTTCTAATCAGGTATATACTGTAGCCCAAATGCATGGTAAATCATTTGATGTTTTTCATGCAACTTATTACGACTCTTACTTTATTCCTCACTTGAGAGGTCGGCCGTTTACGGTTACTTTTCTGGATATGATCCATGAAAAGTTTTCCAATCAATTTGCTACGCTATCAGATAGTAATTTTGTTACAAAACAGAAACAGCTTATTGCAGATCGAGCTGACCGAATCATCGCTATTTCAGAGAGTACTAAACGGGATGTGGTTGAGTTGCTTAGTATTGATCCAGCAAAAATTGACGTAATATATCTTGGAAATTCGTTGGAACCAGTAGCTGGAGATGAAAACGATCAGCAAAGTCATTATCCATATTTGTTGTTTGTTGGTCGTCGTGAACGATACAAAAACTTCGAGGGTATGCTTCATGCTATTCATCCGGTTCTCAAAAAACACAAAATAAAGCTGGTTTGCGCGGGTGGTGGACCATTTAGTAATAATGAAAAGGAATTAATACATAAATTGAACGTTGATGATCTAGTTGTTTACCGGATTATCGAAAATGATATTGCTCTTCAAAAGATATATCGGCAAGCAATTGCATTTATATTTCCTACAATGTATGAAGGCTTTGGAATACCTGTTTTGGAAGCATTTGCAAGCGATTGTCCCTGTATCGTTAGTAACTTGAGTTCTTTACCGGAAGTAGCTGGTGATGCCGCTTTATACATTGACCCTGCACAGCCAGATTCAATGCCAGAGGCAATTGAGCAATTGCTGCATGATAACGGACTTCGACAAAAACTAATTAAAGCAGGTCAACAACAGTTGAGTCATTTTTCATGGCAACGCACTGTTGATGAAACTCTAAGCTTGTATAAACGGCTAGCATGAATTTTTTCACGCGTTAGCAATTGTTTCCGATATGTGTTAAACAGGTTGCTTCGAACTATTTCACCTATAATAAAGTTGATTACAACTTGATCTTGTCATTAGCTGAATTATCAACTTGGAGTCTTGTAATGAATCTCTACATCGTCTGAATGCAAAATATGAGGATATATTGAAGTATATATATTTTGGTGTAGCACTAGAATAGCTTCTTAACACTTAAAATCAAACTGTTTACGTTTTACAATAGGACGTCAACCTTTCTTACTGCATTCGATGTTAGTTTCAGAATGTAACTGGTTGGGATGTTTATATGGAGTTATGAAACGCCCACTTATATCTATCATTACGGTTGTGTACAATGCTAGCTCTACATTTGAAGCTACAATAAATAGTGTACTCAGCCAGAAAAAGGAACTTTTTGAGTACTGGATAATAGATGGGGCAAGTACAGATGGATCCGTTGACATTATCCGAAAATACGAAAATCAACTAGCTGGTTGGATTAGTGAGCCGGACAAAGGTATTTATGATGCAATGAATAAGGGGATTGACTATGTTACAGGTGATTGGCTGTTTTTCCTAGGAGCAGATGATCTATTGTGCGAAGGTATTCTCGAGAAGATAAGTGAATACCTAAAACCTGACTTGAAAGTCGTATACGGCAATGTATTATTTGATACAGGTCATATTATGCGGTCAAGGATTGGGTTAAGGTGTTTGTTTGAGAATCGACTCCACCATCAAAGCGCTTTCTATCATCGTGATCTCTTTAACGAGTTTCGGTATAACCAAAAATTTCGTATTTGCGCAGATTACGAACTTACATTACGAATTTACTTGCAAAAGCAACCTGCCTTATATGTTCCTTACTCTATAGCCGTTTTTGCATCTGGTGGTATCAGTAACGAGCTGACAAGTGATGATATTAATACTATTCGCGGTCTTTACTTAAAGAGCCCAGCGCTTAATTCTTTGTACAGCTTTATGATTAACGCTTACTATTCCTACTTTAAAGCAAAGGTTTCTCTTAAAGGAAGATTGAAAAAAGTCTTATCGAGTAATGTATAGGTAGACAGCTCATTTATCTATATTAATCTGCCCAAAAAGGACGATGAAAGAAAAAATAAACAAAGAGAAGGTCGCGGGCGCTGTTGTACTTTACAACAGTCCACTCGAGACAATAGATAATATTTCGACTTATATCGATCAGGTTGAAAAACTATACGTTGTTGATAATTCTGTTAAGCCGAATGCTAAATTGGTCGAAACGTTAAAATCGTACAGTAAAATACATTATCATTCGTTAAATGGCAATGATGGCATTGCAACAGCCTTAAATTGGGCAGCCAATCAAGCGATCAGTGATAATTTTTCAGTTTTATTAACAATGGATGATGATACTCAAATACCAGTAGGTTGCATACAACAGATGTTGGACTTCTGGAGTCAGTATCCTGCAAATATCGGTATTCTGTCTGGTATCCATCACATTAAGCCTGATACAGCACCCTTCAGAAAGCTACTTTACACCCTAACATCTGGCAATTTACTTAGCTTAAGTGCCTATTCGGCTACTGGTCCATTTAGAGATGACTTTTTTATAGATCATGTCGATCATGAGTATGGAATTCGATTAAATCAAAATGGATACGTCGTTATTGAGCTGCCAAACATACGGTTTAATCACCGTTTGGGTACTACGGACACCTTAAAGGTTGGAGGCCGTATCATCAGCACATACGGTAGCCATTCGCCACTTCGGTTATACTATTTTGCAAGGAATGGAGTTTATATGGCTCGGCAATATTTTAGTAGCCAGCCAATGCTGTCTTGGATGGTTGCGGAAGAGTTGGCCAAACGATGTGTTAAAGCTATGTTTTTACAGAGCGATACTAAAGTGAGAATGAGAATGTTATTAGTGGGTGTAAAAGATGGTTGGGTGGGGCGGCTAGGTAAATATAATTCGTCAAAACGTAATTGATAATGCATATAGACTACGATGTCATACCTGAAATATTATTTTATTCGTTAGCTTTTTTTGTATTATATTTTTTTTGCTATAGGAAATACATTTACTCCATATTGGATCCTCTATTCGTTTATGTATTTACACTTTCTTTTTCTAGTGTTTTAATAATTTCTACTTTAGGTGACAAGCCTTTTTATCAAGCTCATTTCTTTATTTGTCACGCTTTCTTTTTTGTAGGGTTTACTACAGCTACTTATCTTATTCGTAGTAAAATAAAACAAGATATTTCCTTGTCTGCTCCTGATCAATTCTATGATTTCGAAGTTCTAAGGCTGGTTATTTATGCATTGTTTGCATTTTATCTGATGGCGAACATTGTTTTATTTTATACAACTGGGTTTGCTTTATTGAGTGATGATCCGACTATAGCTAAAGTAGAAAATTTCGACAAAGGTTTTGGTATTATACTTAAGATAAACTGGGGTATTGGTAGTTTTTTGATATCTGGTCTGCTTTTCTTCATACTCTCTAAAGCCCGTAAAGTTGACATAATTCTTTTTTCTATCGTTATTATGCTTACAGCTTTAGAAGGTTCAAAATCTTCTCTTTTGCGTATTTTAATTATTTTTATGTTATTGATTAATCACAAATTATTCTTATCCAAGAAAAAAATAACCCCTAAGTTTAAGTTAATTGTTCCACTAGGGATTGTAGCGGTTCTGGGTGTGTTTTTTACTGTTTTGTTTAAAGAGAATGCAGATTCAGATCAAGCAATATTTGCTTTTGTAAGACGCTTCTTATATGGTGCAGATTCAACGCTTTATTTTTACTCACCAGTTAACGATCAATATTTTTCCAGATTCAGATTCTGGGAGTTCCCGAGCCACTTGTTTAATCAAATATTGGGATTTCTTCGTTTGGTGCCACTTCAGGAAGCTTTGGGTAATGTAATGGTTGCTAATGTATTACCTGACCATAAAGGTACTATAGTTGGTCCTAATACCCCATACTATATTGAAGGTCAAATTTATTTTGGGTACTATGGTGCTTTTGTTTACAGTCTTTTGGTAGGAGGCTCTTATGCTTTTTTTCGTCAATATTTTTTTGACAGCCGTTACTATTCTGCGTTTTGGTTTGTACTAATCTGTTCTATATGCCATCAGGCAAGCGCTCTCGCTGTTGAAGTTAATCTATTCCTTACGCAAGCGTTCGACACATGTTTCTTTGTTATCCCTGTTTACATATTTATGAATTTAGCAGTGAAAGGTCGACTGATCGTGAGAAAACTTCATTTCTGACGGGTTCAAACAGACATGTAGATTTAGGCGTAAATGTGTTCCAATGGTAACAGAAATGAGTAGCATAAGTGTTTGCATGGCAACCTACAACGGTGAGAAATTTATTCGGCAACAGCTTTTGTCGATTCTCCCACAATTGTCTTCACATGATGAGATAATCATATCTGATGATGGATCGATTGATCAAACACTTACTATAGTTGCACAACTGGATGATCAACGTATTCGCGTAAGTAGAAATGAAGGCCTTTCTGGACCGTTAGGAAATTTTGAGCAAGCTATACAGCGGGCGACTCACAACCTGGTTTTATTAGCTGATCAGGATGATGTATGGTTACCGGATAAGGTTGAAGTAATGAGATCATTGCTACAAACGTATGATTTAGTGCTTTCTGACTGTCAAGTCGTTGATGGATCTGGTTTAGTAATTCACGATTCTTTTTTCAGACATCGTGGCAGCCGTCCGGGTTTTTGGAATAACTTATTTAAAAATTCATATGTTGGGTGCTGTATGGCCTTTCGCCGGGACACCACCAACTATATCTTTCCATTTCCAGCACAGGTTCACATGCATGACTGGTGGATAGGACTTCTGGTAGAAGCAAAAGGACGTGTCTACTTTTACCAGAAGCCGTTGATTCAGTATGTTCGCCATGGTGCTAACGCATCCCCAACGGGTGAGGTTGGGTATAACCTCATTAGACAGTTGCAAAATCGCTTTCTGTTACTATTTCATGTTGTCAAGCGGTTAGTGGTGTAAATTGCGGGACTATAACAAGTGAAAATGGTTTCGGTAATTATTCCAACGTACAATGCTTCCGCTTTTTTGCCTGTTTTATTAAGGCGGTTGAGAGAGCAAACGCTACCACACGAGCTTATTCTGATTGATTCGGAATCTGACGAGGCTACCCAGAGTATATTTTCAAACGAAAAGGTAGAGGTAATCCGCATCAAAAAGTCGGAGTTCAATCATGGTACAACCCGGAACCTTGGGCTAGAGTTGGCTACGTATGATACAGTTATTTTCATGACACAGGATGCTTTACCGGCCTTTCCAGATACGTTGAAGCGCTTAGTTGATATGTTAAATAGCCGAAGCGATATCGCCATGGCTTACGGACGACAACTTCCCTACCCTGAGACAGGAGTTTTTGGACGTATAGCACGACTCACTAATTATCCTCCTACTAGTATAATCAAAACCAGAGCGCTGATTCCAACGATGGGGATCAAGACTTGTTCATGCTCAAATTCATTTGCTGTCTACAAAAAAGCTGATTTACTAAGCGTGGGTGGGTTCCCGACTGATACGATTCTTGGTGAAGATGTATCGGTTGCTGCCCGTTTTATTTTACAGGGCAAAGCTATTGCTTATTGTGCTGAGGCTGAAGTGTACCATTCTCACGATTACACTGTAACAGAGGAATTTAAGCGGTACTTTGATATCGGCGTTTTTCACCAAGAGCAACGGGTGGTTTTGAGTGAGTTTACACAGGCAGAATCTGAAGGGTTGAAATATGTGATCCAGGAGTGGCGTTACCTTAGCCAAAATGGAAGTCTAGCCTTACTCCCAGCTCAACTTCTCCGTACAACTGCTAAATATCTGGGTTATCGGCTCGGAAGTTGGGAAGAGTACGTGCCAAAAAGCCTCAAGCGTAGAATAAGTATGCACAGCTCTTTTTGGAAATAACTTCTCCTGCCTACACGATCGGAACCGGATCATTGACCAAAAAATCGCTCTGTATTTCGGCAAATCCATCGTAACTAACCGGTTCGGCTGTCCCTGTTCCCATTACCCGTGGCAAAACAGTTACAGTTCCTAAGCCATTGGCAAATGTTATATTCACTACAACCCCTGCAATATCAAGATAAGTAGGGTTGGAAACACTCTTGTCTAGTGTTATGACAGTTACAGACGGAACATCAAACGTGCCGTTATATATCTGATTGACTATAATTTGGGCTTCAAAACCTAAGGTGCATAAGGCACCCGAATTTTGATTGCCTGATCGAATAACACCGTCTAGCCATATTCGGTAATAGCCACCATTTGTATTATTGAATGGCAACTGATTTGCCTGTCTGAATTGCAAGACAGTGGCTGCGGTCACTGTTCCAACGGTACCAGCAGAAACAACGTTGTTGTAGAGTTGACGAATACGCCCATGTTTTTTCTCAAATGGGCGGTCTGTTTGGAAAAGGACATTAACCGCTTTTCTTAGTAGGTTAGCTGATATGATGTACTGGTTGTTTGGGATATCGTAACAAGTAATCTCGCTGTTCTTGATAAATCCTCCGGCTGGCTGGTTGCCTCCACCGTCGGGTGCATAGTACAAAACGTAACGATTCACCTGTTCGGAAGCGTTGGGAATTGATATACTTAATTTTAGGCCTTTCACGAAACAGCCTGTGAGGTCAATAAGATCGGTCGTTGGTGCTGTGGAATTAGCGGTAACTAGATTTAGCTGAATGCCTTCAAAGCCAGTGTTGAGTACTCTAACCATACGTGAAAACGACTCTACCGTAGCATGAACACGTAAGTTGGTTGTGTACTGGCTACAAAGTATGGCTGTCTCATTAGAACCCGTAGCGGCTGACCCACGTCCTAGATACCCCTGAAAACTGAGGCTGTTGGTTCCATTAAGTACTAAAGCGGGCTGGCGTTTTTCATAGGCCTGCAAGGATGTACCGTTAATGTCCGTTACGCCCATAGAGCCAATACCTGTTGTGAGCGTTTGATATCGGCTTGAAGCAGTAAAATTGACTCCGGTTGCACCTAATGAAACAGCATTGCTCATGACAATAGGTGTGTTAGCACGCACAAAGCATTCATGAACGTAGAATTCTTCAGCTCGTACATTAAGAATACCAATTGTACCGAAACCACCGTTAGCCGTTGGATAATCTTCCATTTGAAAGGAACAGTTACGTATTCCGCAATTAAGCCCACCCGCACTTGTGAGTGCGAAGAGAACACCAATGGTAGAGCGAACCGCTCCTGATGGTGTAGTAGACAGGAAGTAGAAATTCTCGCAACCCGACAGGCTTGATCCGCTAAAGTCGAACATCGGGCCACTCGTATTGCCAAAAATACAGGTCCCAAGCCATTTGCCAGCGTCTCCTGTTAACCATAGACCACTCGTACCAGTTACGTTTATAGGGGCGGAGATATTGTAGTAACCTGCCGGGAAGTAAACGGATGGACGGTAAGTTCCTCCACCAGCTGTAGCGGTATTTTTTGCAAAATCTACCGCTCTCTGAATCGCGGCCGTATCATCTGCCTGTCCGTTACCGATTGCCCCAAACTGAGGGTCTTTAACATTTATTGACATTTCTTATGTAAGGTAAAAGGTCGTGCCTTAAAAGTGGATATTAAGCTTGAAAAAGAGATGGTTAATCAGCAACCCAATCACCGTGTCGTGCATTAAAACCGACTTGGAAAAACAGATGGTGCGACGCGC
>NZ_VFIA01000002.1 GCF_014282275.1 Spirosoma utsteinense | reverse complement strand
GCGCGTCGCACCATCTGTTTTTCCAAGTCGGTTTTAATGCACGACACGGTGATTGGGTTGCTGATTAACCATCTCTTTTTCAAGCTTAATATCCACTTTTAAGGCACGACCCAAGTTTCAAGTAAAAATTATTTGCCTTTTTCCTAAAGCCCAATGGTTTCAATATTTCCTGAAATCCGTCCTTAATTAATTTGTCAAATTTTAGTTCTGATACTGTTTTCATTGTGTCTTACGCTATGTTGGTCTTAAAATTACAGCTAACTCACTAATATACAAACCTTTTGGTTCGTATTACAGCATAGACCTTTTCTCTTAAATAGCCGAAAATGAATCAAGAAAACTTACTGATCATCTAATTTGCGTGTATTGATTGTTTCTGTGCGTTCACTGGCAATACAAAATGCGAATCTTTTCAACGGAACTCATACTCTTTATTAGCAATACAAAATACGTACTTCGCATTTTATATTGTCATGATTGAAAACGAACTCTTGCGTAGTAATGAATGTGTTGGAGTTCCCGTTTGCTTGCAAGCATAAGCCGGGCTACAGCAACCATTTGCTTCTGTCCTTCTGCGTGTTCCAGCCGTTCCTGCTCAATGGTTGTACTCGTGGCTCACATAGGGTTAACAGGTAGTAAAGTTACAGGCCTTATGAAGGTTTAGAATGTTCGTTTTGCGATCGCATCACGATAAAGACGACCGCAAAACGAATCCCTTACTTGACGTATCCTAATTTCCTCGGGATCGTGAAAATCTCGGTCTGCCGTCCGTCGATGTAGCGGAACGTCTGGCCGTCGAAGAAGCCGTCTTCTTCGAGCATGATGCGAATGGTCTTCTTCCACTCGGGCAGTTCTACAGCCGCATTTAACTCAATCGAATAAGCCGTATTGGCCAAGAGTGGGTAGTCACCCGCACCCGCCACGCCTTTCTGCTGATCCCACAAGCCAATAGTTGGGCCGGCTGCGTGACCATGTACCCCAATCGGATGCGAATAAATGGTACCGTTGATGCCTTCTTTTTTGGACTGGTCTAAAGCGGCCAGCAACAGTTGATTTCCGGTACGGCCCGCTTTGAATTGCTCGGTCAGGATTTCCTGTAAGCGGTTGCCTTGTTTGAACGCAGCTTTTATCGACTCAGGTACATCCGTTTCGCCGGGCTTCAGGATGTAGGCGTGTTGTTGCTGGTCGGTGTTCAGGCGCAGGTAGGTGATCCCGAAGTCGACGTGAATCAGGTCGCCGGGCATGATCACCTGCTTGTCGGGCCGTTTCGAGAACGTCCGAAGGTGGTTGAAATCATTGAGATCGGCCCGCTGTACGTCTACCGTTGGGTGAAACCAGGTATCCAGTCCAAGGCTGGTAATGCGCTGCCGGAACCACCAGACCACATCGTCGGTAGTCGTGATGCCCGGCTGGATAACCGCTTCCGAAAAGCCTTCCTGAATGATCTGGTGAGACAGTCGGCAGATCATGGGGTAGAGCGTCATTTCCTTTTCGGTCCGGGTTTCAAGCCAGCCCACCGCTACCTTCTCCGCCGAAACAAGCCGTTTCTGGTACTCTGCGGGTAACTTCTCTAAAAACTCCTTATGCTCGGTGAAGGAGAGACCATCGGCGTGGGCGTAGTTGGTCGACGTATTTAGTCCGATCCTCTTTGGCTTCCGGTCTTCGATGATCTTGACCAACGCTTCCCACTGGTTGGGCCGTACGTCGATATCCCAGGCTCCTTTCAGCAGATTCCCTACGTCGTAGCGGGCAATGGCGAGTTTCTCAAGGCCTTTGTCAACACCCTTCGCATCAAGGCCCTGATCAAAGAATACCATGATCGTGCGTCGGCGAGCCGACAGCCAGGTGCTGGGAAGCATCGTTTTCAGAACAGGGTCTTCGTTGTATTCACGGGAGATGATGATCCACATATCCAGCCCTTCGCGACGCATGAGTTGGGGCAGTAGATTAGTGAAACGGTCTTCCAGCATGTCGTCGACTAGCCGCGCCCGATCCCGTTCGGTCAGGATGGCAACATCCGGGTAATTGGCCGCTGACTGGGCAAGGGCGGTAACGGTAATGAACAGAAAAAACAGGGGTGCGTAGAGGAGTTTGAACATAGATACCAGTGCAGTTTGGAGCAATATACACAAGCGCTTAGGGATTTTTAACAAATTGGGCAGGCAACGATCTGGCCTAAAGATGCATCTTCTTGACAAACCAGCGGTATTTTCAGGCATTGACCACGCTAAAATGGCCCTTTGTGGATGAAGGTGCGGTCTGCTTTCGTTCCTTTAGTACATTCGGACACTGGATATACTCACTATACTAATTCTTTCATGAAGTTCTGTCTATTGCTCTTTACGCTTTTAGCCGTTGCTGCGCATGCCCAAACGGGTCTGCGCGGAACGGTCAAAAACAAACAGGGCGAGGTACTCCCTTACGCAGCCGTTATCATCAAGGGTACCCCCTCCGGCACCATCACCAATGCCGAAGGGCGGTATGAAATTGCGTTGGCACCGGGTAAGTACGATGTCGTTTTCCAGTTTTTGGGCTTTCAGTCGGTGCAGAAACCCGCCGAAATCAGTTCGGGTTTTGCTACGCTTGATGTCGTGCTCGAAGAGCAGGCCTTCCGGCTGGCCGAGGTACAGGCCAAAGCGGGCAACGAAGATCCGGCCTACACCATCATGCGCCGGGCCATTGCTAAAAGCCGGTTCCACCAGTTGCAGGTGCAGCAGTTTCGGGCACGGGTCTATACCAAGTCGAGCGCGACCATTACCGATTTGCCGAATCTGGCTGAAATGGCCTTTCGCAAACAGTTGAAAGAAGCCGAGCGTGATTTCAACTTTAAAGTGGGCGTCCCGATGCTCAATGAGAACGTATCGGAAGTGTCGTTCAGCCAGCCCAACACCTACCGCCAGAAGGTAATTGCCAACCGCAATTCGCAGGGTGATTTCCTGAATCCCAGCCGCTTTTTTAACGTCAGCTTTTACTCGCCAACCGTGTCGGATGTTGTTTCGCCCCTGTCGCCGAAGGCCTTCGCTTACTACAAATTCGAATACAAGGGTACCTTTCGGGAGCAGGGGCCCGATGGTGTTCCGGTGGAGATCAGCAAGATTCAGGTCATCCCGCGTCAGTACGGGGAAGGGGTTTTTCGGGGGTCGATCTTTATCATCGAGAATACCTGGGCTATCCACAGTCTTCAACTGGAAACGGTGAATAACATTGGGCTGTCGTTCACGATCCGGCACGTATGCAGCCCCGTGAAAGGCGTCTGGATGCCCACCAACCAGCGCTATAACGTAGCTGGCTCGTATCTGGGCGTGAAGGGGCATGGACAATATGTTCGCAGTATTACGTTCAACGAGTTTGTGGTCAACCCGGCGTTTGTTGAAGATATTCAGGTGGCCGACGAGAAGAAAGGGGCACCCGCCGAGACGCTGGCGAAGCGGGATATCAAAGGCAAACAACTCGAAGACCTAGTGAAGAAACAAAAGGAGTTCTCGACCAAAAATCTCCGCCAGATGGTCAAAGAGTATGAGAAGCAGGAGAAACTCGCCCGCAAGAACCGGAAAGAGGACGTAACCGTCGTGCGCGATGATTCACTCGTGATTGACTCGCTGGCCCAGAAACGCTCAAACGTGTTCTGGGACTCGCTGCGGTCGGTGCCGCTGACGAATGCTGAGACGAAAAGCTACCAGAAGAATGACAGCCTGAAGATTGCCCGTACGGTCGACAAGGTAAAGATCGATGGTACCGGAAAGCGCGACACGACCCGGAAGGCTCCCAATCGGTTTTTGCCGGGGCAGTTGCTGTCGGGTAAGACGTGGAATTTGACTAAACAAACGGCGCTGATCTATACCAGCCCGCTGACCCGTATCGAGTATAACACGGTGGAAGGATACGCCGTAGAAGGAGTGCTCAACCTGCGCTACCGGTCAAAAGTCGATTCGATAAACCGCTTCCAGCAAATTCAGTTGGGCGAGTGGAACGTTGGCGGCACCGGGCGAGACCAATTCGGGCGGAAGCAACTCGTGGGTTTTGGTCTGGCGAGTTACCAGCACAAGAACACGAAGGTGAGCCTGTCGGGAGGGCGCTACCTGTACCAGTTCAACCCCGACAATCCGATCAGCCCGGCGCTGAATACGTTGACGACGCTGCTGTTCGAGCAGAACTTCGCCAAGCTGTACCAGAAAGACTTCGTGAACCTGACCATTAGCGCATCGCCTTTTAAGGAGCGTCTGGTATTGACCGGTAGCCTTGAACAGACACAACGCAGCGAACTGGCTAATTTCAAGGAAAACATCAAGCCGTGGATCAACTGGCGCAACCGCACCTTTACAGCCAACCGCCCGCAGAATGCTGAATTGAACGGCCCTGAATCGACGGGATTCCCAACCCATCAGGCTACGCTCCTGGACCTGACCGCATCGGGACGGCTGGGCGCTACCGAGTATACGATCCGAAACGGTCGGCGCATAGCCCGGCGCGACAACGACAGCCCGCTGCTCACGGTGAACTACCGGAAAGGCATGGGCGATGTCGACTACGACTTTTTGCAAGCGTCTATTGCGCATTCGTTCGAGACGGGTATTCGAAGCCAGTTGAACTACAAACTGGCCGCCGGGGCGTTCCTGAATGACAAGAAGCTGTACTTTCCCGATTTCAAGCATTTCGCCGGTAACGAATTCTTCCTGCAACAGGGCGACGTGGTATCGGGTTTCCGGCTGTTGCCGTATTACCAATACAGTACGGGCAAGCGGTTTGCTGAAGCCCACGTTCTGGCCGAGTTTCGTAAGTTCCTGATCACGCAGCTAACCCTGGTTCGACTAACGGGATTGAAGGAAAACGTATTCATTCATTACCTGTACACCCCTGCCTCGAAGAACTACACCGAAGTTGGCTACGGTCTCGACGGCCTGATCCCGCAGGTGCTTCCCTTCTTCCGCGTCGAAGTCATCTCGCAGTGGCAGGACGCCAGCTACAAAGGACTCGGCTTCCGAATCGGGACGACGCTGAAATTTGGCCGCTAAGTGTTCTGCGTCAACTTATGGGGACACGGATTACACAGATGAACGGATTAAAATCGACAAAATCTGTTTTAATCCGTTCTATCTGTGTAATCCGTGTCCCATCTACTATGCAACGACGCTCGTTCATTCAAACATCGCTGGCGGCAACGGCCGGTCTTAGCCAGCTTAGCCTGACCGCACCCATGGAACTACCCGAACCAAAGCCGGATAAGCTACCGCGCTGGCGGGGTTTTAACCTGCTCGAAAAATTTGTAGCGGGCAAGACCGGTCCCGAACCAGCCGGACCCTACAAAGAGCAGGATTTTGAGATGATCGCCGACTGGGGATTCAATTTTGTCCGGCTACCCATGTCGTACCACTGCTGGGCCACGCCAGACCCGGCGCACTGGACAGAGCTGGATGAGCGGGTACTGAAAGAGGTCGATCAGGCGGTGGATTTTGGTAAGCAGCACAAACTCCACGTAAACCTGAACCTCCACCGTATTCCGGGCTACTGCGTCAATCCGCCCGCCGAGCCACTCAACCTCTGGACCGACGAGCGGGCCCTCGAAGCCGCTGTCTTCCACTGGAAACACCTGG
The DNA here is from genome assembly GCF_014282275.1 of Spirosoma utsteinense. GTDB lineage: Bacteria > Bacteroidota > Bacteroidia > Cytophagales > Spirosomataceae > Spirosoma > Spirosoma utsteinense. Next base: position 284,826 of record NZ_VFIA01000002.1, on the reverse strand, counting down.
CCGAGCGTTACAAAGGCCGACCAAACCGGGAAGTATCGTTCGACCTCATCAACGAGCCTAATACGGATGAAGCCAGCTACGTGCGGGTTGTTACGGCGCTGGTCGAAGGAATTCGGTCTATTGATCCGAACCGGCTGATCATTGCCGATGGCTTGCAGTATGGGAACCAGCCGGTAGCCAAACTAGCCAGCCTGAAACTGGGTCAGAGCACACGGGGCTATCTGCCCATGAACGTCAGTCATTATAACGCCGAATGGGTGCCGATGCTTAAAGGTTCACCCCCGCCAACCTGGCCTGCTACGTGGATGAACACCACCTGGAACGCCAAAACGCTGAAAACCTTTGCTATAGAGCCGTGGCAAAAGCTACAGAAACAGGGCGTTGGCGTGCACGTTGGTGAATGGGGCTGCTATAACAAAACGCCCCATGATGTGGCCCTGCGCTGGATGGAAGATCAGTTAAAGCTCTGGAAAGGGGCGGGCTGGGGCTGGTCGCTGTGGAATTTCCGGGGGGCGTTCGGTATCCTGAACAGTGACCGTAGCGACGTGACCTACAAGAATTACAAGGGTATGCAGCTGGACGAAAAAATGCTGGCCCTGCTGCGCGATTATTAACCAGTGTTGAACTCCGTTTCGCGATGTGTTGAGTTAACTGAAGATGTTGTTTTAGTAATCGTTCACCTAATATAACCACTACCAGGGGCTACGCCCACTGGCAGGGTACGCGAATAACCCTGCCAGTGGGCGTAGCCCCTGGTAGTGGTTATTCGCGTACTGATTATACCGGTAGTGGTTATACTGGTAGTGGTTAGGCACCTAATAAAAACAGAAGATAAAGTAAGGGGTGGCATTCACTGCGTAACTAAATTCGGGCGATGGCGTTACTCCTTTGACAATCCTGTTCAAAAAACTGTGCAGAACATAAACGATTTATTCGATGTCTTTCCCCGGTCCGGCCGGGTGGAGTGGATCGGTATCCGTACCGAACGTCGCGCGCCGGTGACGGTTGTATCCTCGATTGACGTTTCTGAGAAAAAAGGGCTGCTGGGCGATCATTACAGCGGGCAATCGGGGAATCGACATGTTACGCTTATCCAGGCTGAACACCTGCCGGTAGTAGCTGCCATGACCGGCCGTGATACCCTCGACCCGGCTCTGGTACGCCGGAATATTGTAGTGTCCGGCGTGAATTTGCTGGCGTTGAAAGATCATAGCATCCAACTTGGCGATGTCACCCTGATGATAACCGGCCAATGTCATCCGTGTTCCAAAATGGAAACTATACTCGGAGCGGGTGGCTACAACGCCATGCGTGGTCACAGCGGCATGACGGCCAAAGTGTTGAAAGGGGGTACTATTCAGGTAGGCGACGAGGTTGTTGTGCTGGCGAAGGAATTAATTTCAACCACCTGAAAACGTGCTGAAGCCCGTGGTACGTTAGTTTTCTGGGTCGGCTTTGATGCGGCTGGGGCGGTTGAACCCGTACCGGAAGCGATTACGAAGTTGCTGGATGGTATTGATCAAGTCGTAATCGGTCGACTGGAGCAGAAACTCATCGTCGAATTCGCCAAAGTCGATGAACCGGTCGATGTCATCCCCTTTCAGATTCGTCGCCTGATCGATTAGTAACCGCAGCCGTTCGAGGGCCAGGGCATGCCGACGATCCTGCTGCATGATCACATAGGCTTTGCGGTCGGACTTGGGGCGTTTGCCAAACATTTCGTAGAGCAGCGTAACGCCCGCCCCGTCGGCCAGCCGATCAAATGCCTGTTCACCCGTCACTTTTTTCGATGCGGTAGGTTCGGCCAGGATCTGCTGAATTTCCCGTTTTACCTCTTCGTAGCGCTTGGCCGTCACCGTCACCTCAGCCAGATCGACCACGCGGTAGGGCATAGGCGGTAACGCGCGGGCGACAATGGTTGGGTTTTCTGATCCATCGTAGCGGATGGCCACCCGACTGTAAAGCTGGCTGGTCAGGATGAGCGAGTCGCCGGGCTGTATCGTCAGAAAGAATCGGCCGCTCGTGTTGGTACGGGCGCGCTGCCGGGTGCGCTGGTTGACGACCGTTGCCCGATCGACCGGTTTGCTGGATACCTGATCAATAACCGTCCCAATCACATACTTGCCCTGCGCCCAGGTCCTGCCGGGGCAGGCAGCCGTCAATAGCAACAGAACTAGCAGCAGGGTATAGCGCATAGGGTTACGTACCAGATGAAAACAATTCGTGCCACGACGTTGAGCCGTGGCACGAATACGTACGGTAAAATTATGGAATTTAAGCCTGTCGAACGCGACGTGGGCGTTAAAAAACGTTAATCAGCCGCTGTAGCCGGTCGGGGGTCATTTCCGTGAAATCGTGAATCACATCGTCGACGAAAGGCCACAATTCATCGGGTGTTTGGGTCGTAGCCACACCAACGACCGTTGCGCCAGATGCCTTACCTGCCTGAATCCCCGTCATCGAATCCTCAAACACAACACTATCGGCAGGTTCAACACCCAGCAGGGTCATGGCTTTCTGATAAATTTCCGGGTCAGGTTTGGGGTGACTGACCATACTTTCGTTCAGGAGCACGTCGAAGTATTGACGAATGTCGAGCGCGTCCATGACAAAGTCCAGGTTTTCGACCGGGGCCGAGGTGGCAACGGCCGTACGGATACCGGCTGCTTTAAGGGCTTTCAGGAAATCAACCAATCCCGCGACGGCCACGATCTCCGAGCGATATAACTCCCGGAAAAGCGCTTCCTTCTCATGACTCAGCCGCGCTACCTCTTCCGGTGTCAGCGTCCGGTCGGTAAACAGGTGAGCGACAATGTGCGAGTTGTGCTTCCCCGATATATGCTCGACAAATTCGTCGTCGCTCAGGGTTTTGCCATAGCGTTCGTAATATTCGCGCCAGGCTGTTTTGTGGTGTGGGTTCGTATCGACGATCACCCCGTCCATATCAAAAATTATTGCTTTCATAAATGAGGGAAGAGAGGGAGAAGGGAGAAAGGAGGGAAGGGACGAGGGGGAGGCTGACGCATGTATTTTCCCACTCGCCCCTTTCCTCCCTCTACTCCCCCTCTTCCCTTTCCTCCTTTAAAATAAATTAACAATACGGGATAGCCAGGCCGATATCAGCAGCATCACAGCCACAAATCCCAGTCCGTAATACAACCCGAAGGCTTCGGCGACGAAGCCAATAACAGGCGGCCCGGCCAGAAAACCGATAAAACTAAACGTAGCAAATGTAGCCAGCCCGGCTGCAGGTGGAATGCCGGGCACACGCAGGGCAGCAGCATACAGGATTGGTGCCCCCAGGGAGCAACCCGCCCCCAGTAAGGCAAACCCGATCAGGGCCGTTGGCGGATAGGGCAGGGCAATGGCGAAGAATAGACCCGCTGCGGCCAGTACACCGCCAATCTGAAGCCACCGTTTGGCCCCGATTTTAGGAATGATCGCATCGCCCAGGAAGCGGAAGCCGGTCATGGTCAGGGAGAAGCTACCAAAGCCGAGGGCGGCAATCTGGCTGCTGGCCCCGAGGGTTTCGCGCAGGTAAACGGCACTCCAGTCGAAAGCGGCTCCTTCGCCCATAGCCAGTGCCAGACCAATCAAAATCATCAATAGCAAGTCGCGGTTGGGCTTTACGAACGATGAGCCCGTTTTCTCGCCCGTGTCCGTCTGGCTGCTCGACGGTATATCGGCCAGTGTCGATTGCAGGGCCAGCGTCATCAGCAGCACCAGTCCCGCCATAACCATCACGTGAATGGGTGGCGAGACATGAAAGGCTATGACGGCACCCGCCACGCCGGACCCGAGTAGTCCGCCTAAACTCCACATGCCGTGGCAGGAAGACATAATGACAATGCCCCGCGCCCTTTCCAGGTTGGTAGCACAGGTGTTCATCGCTACGTTAATGAGGGCTGCATTGAGACCCAGCAGAAACAGACCAATGGCCAGAATAAAAGGGTTGGGTGCGTTGAGGGGAATACAAATCGATATACACAAACCCACCGCCGACCAGAAACAGGCTCGCGCTTCGCCAAGTTTGGCAATGACCCAGCCCGTAATGGGATTCATCGTCAGGAGGCCAACCGGCATGGCAAACAGCAACAACCCCAGCTCCGAATCGGACAGGTGTAGTTTCGCTTTTACATACGGGATATGCGACACCCAACTACCGAACAGAATACTGTCGGAGGCAAAGACCAGACCGATAACCAGCGCCTGCCGGTTTAAAAAAAACGTCATCAGATTCCGCACGAATGGGTTACGATGCGGCTGATCCAAAGAGATACTTGAATTCATAGTACAAAAATAGCCGACGGTTGCCGGCTATTTTTCAAATAGATTACCCGTTATTGATGCTGTATTGCTTCTTTAAGAGCAATAGTCGTTAATTCATTGTTAACGACGTACTATTTTTGAGGTAGCCCGTCATTGCTTTCCGTAATTTTTCGACCTTTGGCAACGACACCCGCTGGATGTAAGGCTGGTCGGGATGCAGGGCGAAATAGTTTTGGTGGTAGTTCTCGGCGGGGTAAAATACCGTGATAGGCGTTACTTCCGTTACAACCCGGTTGGCATAGTGCTTCGAGTCGTTGGTACGTTTGATGGCCGCCTGGATTTCCGCTTTTTCGGCGGGTGTTCGGTAAAAAGCAACCGACCGATAATCGCGGCCCGCGTCGGGTCCCTGCCGGTTAAGGGTGGTAGGGTCGTGACCCGCAAAAAAAGCGTCGAGTAGCTGCGCGTAGGTGATAACGGTTGGGTCATAATATACCTGAACCGATTCAGCATGGCCGGTTTGGTCGGTACCTACCTGTTCATAGGTCGGGTTTTTGACGTTACCGCCTGCATAGCCGGAAATAACCTCGCGAACGCCTTTGAGCTGATTCATGCCTTCTTCCAGTGCCCAGAAGCATCCACCGGCAAAGGTTGCTACCGCTTCGCCCGGTTTAGGCGTTGGGAGTTTAGCCGGTGCGTAGTCGTTGGACTGAGCCAGGGTGCAGTTCGCCATCATCAGCAGGCTTAGCACGTATAAATGAATCCGTTTCATGGTGTTCTTGTTAACGATCAATTAGTGTATAAACGAAGGAAAAGCCGTTCCAGTTTCCTGCCCGGATCCGCTGGTCGCCAAAGTGAAGTACTTTATACTGTTCCGGTTATGGGATGGAGTGTAAAACCCCGGTCTTTAGGCCGGGGATATAAACGACTGCCGACCGAAAGGCGGCTAAAGGACTTGCCAAACTACCGGGTTTTCTGGTTTTCGATATAGGCCTGAATAGCTGCTTCGGAAATATTGCCCACTGATTCACAGTAGTACGACCTTGACCATAATGCAGGTAGCTTTGTCTTAAGCCACCTAAACTCATTTCGGAGTTCAAATGAGGCCCGGCCTTTAAACTGAGACACTACATGGTTAGGGCTATCAGTTGGCCCGCACTTAACGAAAACGTGTACATGGTCAGGCATCACTTCTAAGCTGGCAATCGCCCATTCGTGTTCAGCAGCTACTTTCAGCAAGATTTCTTTCAGTCTGATTTCGACATCCCCTGTCAGCACCTTACGCCGGTATTTGGGGCACCATATCAGGTGATAGCCAATGTTGTAGACGCATCCGCGAGAGGAATTAAGTTTCTTTTCCATGTTGCGAAATTAACCCTAAAACCTTAACTTTACCCTATGAACTTAACAACGCTCAGCTACAGAATTAAAGATGAAACGGCGGGTAAGCATCTGATACAGATGAGCTACTCATGTACGTTCGTCTGGAATTTCTGCAACCAGAGCAACGCCGAACGGTGGGCTAAGTTCGGAAAGACCTTTACTGCTTTCGACCTCAATAAACTCACGGCCGGTTGTGCTAAAGACTTGGGGTTGCATTCGCAAACTGTTCAGGCCGTTGCGGAAGAATACGCCAAGTGTTGTAAGCAATTCAAACGGGTAAAACTGAACTGGCGCTCCCGCAAAAAGTCCCTCGGCTGGATTCCCTTCAAAGCGTCGGGAATAAAGATTGAGCATGATAGTATTACCTACGGCGGCCGCCCATTCCGGTTCTGGTTGTCCCGTCCGATTGGTGGTAGGGTACGCTTTGGCTCATTCGCACAAGACAGTAAAGGCCACTGGTTCGTGAATCTGGTGGTTGAAAAGTCTGTTGAGATCAGAACACCAACGGGTAAAGAATGTGGTATCGACTTGGGATTGAAAACTCTGGCTACCCTGTCAGATGGTGTTGAGTTGAGCCGCGAAAACTTGACCCGCCAATACGAAGTGCAGTTAGCCAGGGCCCAACGTGCGCGTAAGAAAAAGCGCGTAACAGCCATACACACTAAAATCAAGAACAAACGTAAAGACTGGAACCACAAAGCCACTACGCGCTTAGTACGCGAGTACGACCGTATTTCGGTGGGCAATGTTAGCAGTTCCAACCTAAAGAAAACACGAATGGCCAAAAGCGTTTCTGACGCTGGTTGGGCCGACTTCAAACTGATGCTTTCGTATAAATCCATTGGGATTGGCACGGTGTACACTGAAGTGAATGAAAGTTTCTCAACCGTCACCTGTTCAAGCTGCAAAGCTCGTTCAGGGCCGAGAGGTCAAGCGGGACTGGGAGTAAGAGAGTGGGTATGTGTCGAATGTGGGTCTCGTCATAATCGAGATCAAAACGCGGCCAAGAACATACTATGGCACGGGCTACCCCGCATTCTCCGTACAGGACATTGTACGCCATTAAGGGAATCCCCGCGCCTTTAGGCCGGGGAGGATGTCAAAGCCGTAGTAAACAATAAACTCAGATGAAGCTCCAGTTTGAAAAAATTGAACCCGAAGCCGGCAGTTCGTTCAAAGTTGTTCACGATACAAATGCCAAGTCGTGTTGGGTTTACTGGCATTACCATCCCGAATATGAAATCGTTTATATTCCGTTTGGCACCGGCCAGCGCCGGGTAGGGACTAACGTGTCGAGTTACGAAGAAGGCGAACTGGTGTTTATTGGTCCAAACCTGCCGCATCTTAATTTCAGTTATGGCAAAGAGGGTCAGTTTGAAGAGATTGTTGTACAGATGCGCGACGATTTTCTGGGGGGCTCTTTTTTTCAGGCACCTGAACTGGCAAACGTCCGGCGGCTATTCGAACGGGCTCACATGGGCCTGACCTTTGGCATTGAAACCAAGCATCGGGTAGGCCCCTGGCTGTCGCAGATGCCCGGTCAGGTTCCCTTCGAGCGGATGCTTACTCTGTTGCGGGTACTGGAAGCCCTGTCGACAGCGCACGATGCTCACCCTCTCCACGCCGACGGCGTTCAGTTCGACCTGAATCCAAAAGAGCAGGAGCGGTTCAATCGGGTGTGTCAATACGTTGAGCAGCATTATGCCGAGCCTGTCAACGTGCGGGCTGTAGCTGATCTGGCCAGCCTGACGGTCCCCGCTTTCTGCCGGTATTTTAAGCGGATGACACACTTGACCTTTACTGATTTCGTGAATGAGTATCGGGTCAATCAGGCGCGCCGTCTGCTCCACTCCGCCCGAACTGTCGCCGATGTCAGCGCCGATGTTGGCTTCAATAACCTGTCGCACTTCAACAAAACGTTCCGGGCCGTAACGGGTCAGACACCCAGTACGTACCGCAAGGCGCTGGTTGGCCACTAGTAGCTTGTCGAACAGTTGGATAACTCCCCCGCCCTGTCCCCTAAACAGTAAGTCCCTGCCCAACGTTACGTTTGTTCAAATACTCATGATACGGAATGAAAAAGGGATGGATTATTGCACTTCTGCTGCTCCTTATAGGCGGTCTGGGGGCTTACGTATGGTACAGTCGGCTAAAGAACAATGCTGCCGCCGAAGGGGGAGCGTATGACAACACCCTCAAACCGCGTCTGGAGATGAGCAATGCCACGATCACCAATATCGACGCCGATAAGATCGATATGACCGTCCGGATGCTGATCGATAATCCACTGCCAGTCGGGTTCAAAGCAAAAGGACTCAACTACACCGTTCTGATGGCCAATACGCCCATCGTGCAGGACAAATACGAAAAAACGATCGAGGTTAAATCGGGCGACAGCACGTATGTTACCCTGCCTATGAGGGTACTGCTCAAACAGATGACGCAGGTGCTGAAGACGCTCGACAAAAAAGATATCGACAGTACAACCTACACTATTCAGACTACGTTTGACCTCGACGTGCCCATTCTGGGCGAGCGCACGTTTAAAACAACCATCAACAAACGTCTGCCAACGTATTACGTTCCTGAGATCAAAATCGATGATATCGACTTTGGCAAAGTTGGGCTCAAGCGCACCGATGTAGCCGCTAAAGTACGGGTGGTCAACCGGAATAAATTCCCGTACAACTTCACCGATACGCACTACTCCGTTTTTATCGATGGTAAACTGATTTCCGAAGGCGATCAGCCGGAGCCGATCCTGATCAGGGCGCAGGCAACAACGCCGGTTGTGTTCCCCGTAAGTATGAAACCGGGGCAGGCGCTCAGTATCATACCAGATGCTTTGTTCAACAAAGAGACCACACCTTACATGATTAATTTCCGGTGCAGGATCGTTGATAAAGACAAGAGCGCAGCGTTCAATAACAGCAAGATGAACATGCAGATCAAGGGGACGCTGGCCGATTTCAAGAAGCTGGCCAGTGCCGCTGCTGAAAAGAAGGACGCTCAACAGGATGCGGAAAAAGCTGACAGGAAAGAAGAGCGGCAGGAGAAACGGGAAGAGCGAAAGGAAGAACGGCAGGAGCGCCGGGAAGAACGAAAGGAAGCTAAAGATAACGCATGAAATCCCACTATGATCTAATTGCCATTGGTGCCGGTTCGGCTGGGTTGGGCGTTGCCATTGCCATGAAACGACTCGGGTTCGATGTGCTGATCGTTGACCGCACCGATCACCGTATCGGGGGCGATTGTCTGAACGATGGCTGTGTGCCCAGTAAAGCCCTTATCCACGTGAGCCGCCTGGTGCACAGTGCTAGACGGGTGCAGCCTTTTGGCTGGAAAGCAGACGGCAAAACGGATCTGGCAGCCGTAATGCAGTACGTTCGGGAACGGCAGGATGTGATTCGGACCCACGAAAATGCAACCCACCTGCGCGATGCAGAAGGGCTGGATGTTGAGCTGGGTGCCGCCCGGTTTACAGGCAGACAGGAAATAGAGATCGCTGGCGACGATGGGTTGATCCAGCGCGTGTCGGCCAAAAATATAGTACTCTGTACGGGGTCAAAACCGCAAACGCTGCAAGCCGAAGGTATCGACAGGGTAACCGTCTATACCAACGAGAACATTTTCACCCTCAACGAACTGCCCGAACGATTACTTATCGTAGGTGCAGGCCCAATTGGTATGGAAATGGGGCAGGCCTTTCAGCGACTTGGGAGTCAGGTTACCGTGGTAGGGTCCGAAGACCGAATCATGAGCAAAGAGCTACCTGAAGTTTCCGGCCTGCTACAAAAACGATTGACAGCGGAAGGGGTGGCCTTTAAACTCGGTTGCCGGGTAAACGCGTTTTCTGATGCCAATACGGCTGAAGTAGAACACAAAGACGGCTCCACGGAGCAGATACCATTCGATGTGATCCTGGTAGCAGTAGGGCGAACCTTTCATTTCGACGATCTGAATCTCCCGGCTGCTGGCATCGACCTGAACGACAAAGGCCAGATCAAGCTCAACGATTACTTGCAGACGACAAACGGGCACGTGTTTGCTGCCGGTGATGCAGCGGCTGGTTCCCCCGCCGGAACCCGTTACTTCTCCCACGCAGCCGAACTGCATGTATCGACGCTGATCAACAACTTCATTACGCCCGGAAAAGTGCTGGACAAGAAGCTGAGCTACGACTCGTTCTCGTGGGTAACCTTTACCGACCCCGAGGTGGCCACGTTTGGTTTAACAGAACAGGACCTGAAAGAGCGTAAGATCAGCTACGAACGGATCGACTATGATTTTGGTCATGACGACCGCGCTATCATTGAGGGATATGAGTATGCCAAACTGATCTTGTTTACGACCCCCGATGGTATAAACCCGTTTGGTACGAAAATTCTGGGTGGTACTATGATTGCCCCAAACGCGGGCGAACTGTCGCAGGAGTTGATTCTGGCGGTTGAGCAGAAGTTAACGGCGGGCGCTTTTTTTAATAAAATCTACCCGTATCCAACCGCCAGCCGAGTCAATAAATCGGTTTGGGTCGATCACATTTCCGACAATTTGCCCGGGGTAGCTAAGAAAGCAGTCAGGTGGTTATACTGAGTGTGTTGTACACTGTTTATTTTGCTACATTAGCCCCGTATCAACCGGGAGGTGTAATTCGAGTAGGCCATGAATGTTGCTGATATAAAGCAGTTTATCGTATCCGTATTAGCAACAGAGCTGTCGCCAACGCTTTATTATCACGGGTTGCATCACGTCCTTGATGTCGTGGAAGCGGCCGATCGGATTGCCCGCGCCGAATGTATCACCGATACCGAGTCACTCGACCTGCTCAGAACAGCGGCTCTGTTCCACGACGTAGGTTTTCTGTCGACCTACAAAGGCCACGAAGAAGTTGGCTGTACTTATGTACAGCGGGTTTTGCCTGACTTCGGCTACGAACCTGAACAGATCCGTGCTATCTGTGGTATGATCATGGCTACCCGAATCCCGCAAGAGCCCCGGACAAAACTGGAAGAAATTTTATGCGATGCCGACCTCGATTACCTGGGTCGGGACGATTTCGAACCTATTGCCCACTCGCTTTACAAAGAATTGATGGCGCGTGAGATGGTTACCGACGAATTGGTCTGGAACCGTATTCAGGTTAACTTCCTGGGAAATCACCATTACTGGACACCTACAGCCATTGCTACCCGGCAGGCGGTTAAAGAGAAACACCTCGATACGCTGAAGTTGCTGGTTGGCGTATAATCGCCCATGGCCATACACAGGAACGCCCCGCAATCGATTGACTGCGGGGCGTTCCTGTGTATAGCTAATCGATTGAGTCCGGCTTTACAGCTGAGGCTGTTCCAGCACAACGGTTTCATCGAAAGCGCCAGCTTTCCGATTACGCATCCAGAGAAACAGGGCTATAAACGCAACGATCAGAATGATTGGAAACGTCATCATGGTAGACAGGGTGGCTTGCCCGGTCGCCAACTCAAGTGCTGGGCCGGTAAGACCCGCTGCTTCTTTCTCAGCGTGGTTAGAATCGATCCACCCGCCAATGATAGGCTGGAAGATCGAGGTCGATAACATACCAACTCCACCAATAACGGACATGCCCAGTGCTCCGCTCAGGGGAACCCGCTGTGCCACAAAACCAATCATGGTCGGCCAGTTGAAACATACGCCAAGACCGAAAATGACGGCTGCCAGGTAGGCGGCCGGACCCGTAACGGTACTGAACATATAGATGCCGATAGCAGCCAGAATGGCACCGCCAAGCAACACACCCGTCTGACCGAATTGGCCTACAACCGGACCCGTGAATAGTCGACCAATGGTCATGACACCAAAGGTCAGCGCAAGAACCAGCATGGCATCTGCTCCACTGCTGCTCAGGACAACGGCTACCCACTGGTTAGGACCAAACTCGGTAATAGCGGTCAGTGCCATACAGCAGAACAGGACAATGTAGAGCGGAGTTAGCATTGCCTGAAAGTTTTTCGCCAGGGACGTAACACCCTCTACTTTTGGTTTTGGGAAAGGCTGACCGAAAAACAGGAATGCATAAACCACCGTTGGGAGCATAAGAACCCAAATTTGAGCCTGCCAGGTAAAGCCCGCGTCGGTCATAAACTTGGAGATCAAACTACCGATCACGATGCCACCGGGGAACCACATGTGGAAACGGCCCAGCATTTTGTTCAGCTTGTTGCTGGAATACATGTCGGCGATCATCGGGTTACAGGCAGCCTCCGTGCAGCCATTACCAAAACCGATGAAGAACGTCGAGAACAGTAGTCCCGTGTAGCCTTCCGCGTAAATCGTCAGCAGAATACCGAGCGTGTGCGCAACCAAGGCAACCTGCATAATTATTTTTGGCCCTACCGTGTGATAGACCAGCCCCCCGATAACCATTGAGATGGGGAAGCCAAAAAAGAACATGGAATTGATAAAGCCTAACTGCTCGGCAGTCAGTCCAAAATCATTAGCTAACTGAGGCAGAATACCCGCTCTGATACTAAAGGAAAAAGCCGTAGTAATAATAGCAAGGCAACTGGCCAGAAATAGCCGCGATGGATTAACGGTTTGGTTCATTTTCCGTATAAGGGGGATTTAGAGAGTTTACAAATTTGACTAAAAAACAAAAGGCACAGGGGAGAACAAACTCCCTACTTACCCACTGTATTTGTGCAAAACTTCCGAAAAATAATAGAAAACCGCTAATTTTCGGCCATCAAAAGACAAGGTTTGTCATTTGTCGGCCTGCGGTTCGTAGCTTGCCCGTACAACAGGTACAAGCGAAAACCGGGGATACTATACGTTCTTTACCCTAAACGCTTTACAATCAACTCCCAATACTGATGCATAGAAAATTGCGGATGGGCCAGATCGGCGGAAGCCTCGACGCCTTCATCGGGGCCGTTCACCGGCGGGCTGCCGGTTTTGACAACGAGATTGAATTGGTTTGTGGCGTCTTCAGCCAATCGCCCGAAAAATCGAAGGCAACGGGACACGCCCTATATCTGCCCGAAAATCGGGTCTATGATAGCTTCGAGCAGATGATCCTTCAGGAGAAAGAATTACCCGAAGGTGAGCGTATGGATTTTGTCAGCATCGTGACGCCCAATCACATGCACTTCCCGCCCGCTAAAATGGCGCTCGAAAACGGATTCCACGTTATCTGCGATAAGCCGATGACCCTGAATCTGCAACAGGCCAAAGACCTGGCGCAGCTTGTGAAGCAGTCGGGGCTGGTGTTTGGTCTGACGCACAATTACACGGGCTACCCCATGGTAAAAGAAGCGCGCGACATGATCAAAAACGGTAAGCTGGGTAAGCTCCGTAAGGTGGTCGTCGAGTACCCGCAGGGGTGGCTCTCCCGGGCTGAAGAAAACAACGATTACAAACAGGCTATCTGGCGTACTGATCCGGCAAAATCAGGTGCGGCCGGAGCCATGGGCGATATTGGTACCCATGCCGAGAATCTGGCCGAGTATGTGACAGGTTTAAAAATAACCGAGCTGTGTGCCGATCTGACCACCTTCGTGCCGGGTCGTCAGCTGGACGACGATGGCAACGTACTGCTACGTTTCGAGGGAGGGGCCAAGGGTGTGCTACATGCCAGTCAGATTAGTAATGGCGAAGAAAATGCGCTGAAGCTATACGTTTACGGTGAGCTGGGCGGTCTGGAGTGGCATCAAATGGAACCCAATACGCTCTATTATAAAACGCAGGAGGGGCAGCGGCTCATCCGGACCAACGTGGGGGAAATGTCGCCGTCGGCCAAAGCGCACCTTCGTATGCCAGCCGGACATCCTGAAGGTTTTTTCGAAGCATTCGCCAACATTTACCGGAATTTCGCTTTCGCCGTAAAGGCTCATATGGAAGGTCGGGAAGCCGATTCGCTCTATGACTTCCCCAGCGTAGAAGACGGTATTCGTGGGCTGGCCTTCATCGATACCGTACTTGCTTCAAATGTCTCGGAGCAAAAATGGGTAAAATTTGTTGAGTAACCTTTTTTAATACAGATGCACAGAGTTTAACACGGAGTACCCCGGGAAGCGCTGTTCTGCAATGGCCAAACGCTTTCGGGGTTCCGGGTTAAACTCTGTTCTGCAACAGTGGACTGCTCTGTGTTTTTGTTTTTTTAACCCCAAACCAATGCAAAAAATTAAGATAGGCGTTGTCGGCACCGGATTCATCGGGCCCGCCCACATCGAAGCCCTCCGTCGGCTACCCAACACAGACGTGATCGCGCTTTGTGAAGTGACGCCTGAACTGGCTCGTCAAAAGGCAGATCAACTTGGAATCGAACGGTCATGTACGTTCGACGAGTTGCTGAAGATGGAGGATATTCAGGTCGTCCACATTTGTACCCCCAATTTCCTGCACTATAGCCAGTCGAAGGCCGCGTTGCTGGCTGGCAAACACGTTGTTTGTGAAAAGCCACTCGCCAAGGACCTGCACGAAGCCAAAGAACTGGTTGAACTGGCAGCCCAAACGGGACTTGTCAATGCCGTGCATTTTAACCTGCGCTATTACCCGCTGATCCGTCAGATGAAGGTTATGCGGGAAAAAAGTGATCTGGGCGACGTTTACAGCGTTATCGGTTCGTATCTGCAGGACTGGCTCTTCTACGAAACCGATTACAACTGGCGTCTCGAACCGGATAAGTCGGGCGATTCGAGGGCGATTGCCGACATTGGCTCTCACCTGATGGACAGCCTGGAATACATCACCGGCCTGAAAACGGTGGCGGTTATGGCCGACTTCAATACCATCCATAAAACCCGGAAGAAACCACTCAAACCCGTTGAGACCTATTCGGGCAAGATGCTCCAGCCGGAAGATTATGCCGATGTTCCCATCAATACCGAAGACCACGCCAACGTGTTGCTCCGGTTCGATAATGGAAACCGGGGTGTTATCACCGTTTCGCAGGTGTCGGCGGGCCGTAAGAATCAGATGAAACTGGAGATTTCGGGTTCGAAAAAGACGGTGCACTGGAATTCAGAATCGCCCAACGAAATGTGGATCGGTAACCGCGACGGGGCCAACGAGTCGCTCATGCGTGATCCATCGCTGGCTTATGCTGAAGCGCGTTCGGTCATCTCCTTCCCCGGTGGCCATAACGAGGGCTTTCCCGATACGTCGAAGCAATTGTTCAAAGAGGTATATGAAGCCATTGCGGCTGGCAAGCAGCCCGAGAACCCAACTTTCCCGACTTTTGCCGATGGCTACCGCGAACTGCTGATCTGCGAAAAAATTCTGGAAAGCAACCGCAAGCAGGGATGGGTTACTATTGAGTGATTGAATGAATCTGGACGTAAGCACTGACGCCATGCAGTATCAAGGAAAGTACACCAATATTATCACGATTGAACCCGGCAAACGGGGTGGTAAACCCTGCATACGGGGAATGCGAATTACTGTTGGGGATATTTTAGGCTGGTTAGGCGGAGGAAAGACCATTGAAGAAATTATTGATGACTTTCCTGAGTTGACCCGCGAAGATATCCAGGCGGCTTTGCTGTTTGCTGCCGACCGCGATAATACCACACTGTTGATGGCTGCCTGATGCGCTTGTTGTTTGATCAAAATATCTCCTTTCGGGTTGTCAAGCAATTGAAGGCCACATTTTCGGAGGTGACGGGCGTTCGGGAATGTGGCTTGTTGAATGCGGATGATTACCAAATATGGGAATACGCCCGGCAAAACAACTATTCCGTTGTCTCGTTCGATAAGGATATTCCCGACATAGGTTCTGTAAAAGGATTTCCGCCGAAAATTATTTGGCTGCGAACGGGGAATATGAGTAATCAGTCTATCCTTTCTTTATTCCTGGACCATTTCGAGGAATTTGATGCATTTATTGCTGATGAAAAAAAAGGATGCCTGATGGTGTATTCGAATCCAGCCCTTACTAACCAAACCACAGAAGAATGAAAACAATGAAAGGTCCGGCTATCTTTCTCGCTCAGTTTCTGGGCGATCAGGAGCCGTTTAACTCGCTTGATTCCATAGCGGCCTATATGGCTGGTCTTGGCTATAAGGGTATTCAGATTCCAACCTGGGACCCGCGTATGATCGATCTCAAGCAGGCGTCCGAAAGTCAGACGTATTGCGATGAGCTAAAAGGAAAGCTTAAGGATATTGGCGTTGAAATCACCGAACTCGCCACCCATCTGCAGGGTCAGCTGGTAGCCGTTCACCCGGCTTACGGTGCCATGTTCGATGGTTTTGGCCCGGCCGAACTGGCGGGTAAGCCGAAAGAGCAGCAGGCCTGGGCGGTCGATCAGTTGATGATGACGGCCAAAGCCAGCAAAAACCTGGGTCTGGTGTCCAGCCCTACCTTTTCGGGTGCGCTGCTGTGGCCCTTCGTTTATCCGTGGCCACAACGGCCATCAGGACTGGTCGAGACGGGCTTCAAGGAACTCGCCGACCGTTGGCTGCCCATCCTGAATGCGTATGACGAAGCCGGTGTCGACGTAGCGTATGAGCTTCACCCCGGTGAGGATTTGCACGATGGTATCACGTTCGAGATGTTTCTGGAAAAAGTGGGTAATCACCCCCGCGCTGGTATCAACTACGATCCAAGCCACTTCGTATTGCAACAACTGGATTACCTGCAATTTATCGACTTCTACCACGAGCGTATTTTCGCTTACCACGTAAAGGATGCTGAGTTTAACCCAACGGGTAAGCAAGGCGTCTATGGTGGATATCAGGGTTGGGTTGAGCGGGCCGGGCGGTTCCGTTCGCTGGGCGATGGCCAGGTTGATTTCGCAGGTATCTTCTCCAAGCTGGCGCAGTACGACTACGACCGCTGGGCAGTACTGGAGTGGGAGTGTGCTATCAAACACCCTGAACAGGGCGCAGCCGAAGGTGCTCCGTTCATTGCTGATCACATCATCCGTGTTACCGAACGCGCTTTTGATGATTTCGCAGGAACGGGTGCCGATGAAAACTTCAACAAGAGGGTGCTGGGGCTTTAGGGTCAACTACCCAAAAAAAGGTCAGGTCTGAGAACCTGACCGCACCGAGTAAATTTCGTGTGGAGCCGGGTTCTAAAACCCGGCTCTTTTTTTATGATACAAGGCGGTGTTTTAGAACCTGCCCTTCCTGAAGAATTCTTTATCGTTAAAATTCAATACCTTCTTCGGCCAGCAACGCGGCCAGGTTCAGCACCACATCATCCAATACCGGTACCGTAACGTCCCAGTTCTGGGTGGTCCAGGGGGAAGTTGGTGTGGCTACGAATAACTTGCGTGGCTGGGTCGTAATCCAGATTACCCGTTCTACGCCAAAGTCCAGCAGGCGCTGTGTTTTCTCATGCACATAGCCAGCCTCTTTGCCCACAAACTCACCGGGTTCAATATTCACATCGACCTCGATAGCAATTTTTGGTGGCGTATCGAAGTATTTATTAGTCAGTGACAAATCAGTAGACTTGTCAAAAATAGCGATGTCATTGGAGAGGTTATTACCTCGATCTACGTGGATGCCTGATTCATTGGTGACAACTAAATAACGTTTTCGGTTGATCGTACGGCCAATGAACATAACTAAAGCTGCGACTAGTGCCGCTTGTAGTGAACTGCTTCCCATAATTTCGGCGGGTTTCTTTTTGCCGGCCAGCACATCGTGGTATCCCCGGCGGTAGAGCGGGCGGCCGTTTAGTGTTTCGTAGATCAGGTACGCAGGGATGCCCGGTTTTCTCCGTTTTTTCGGTGTTGTTGCGACGGTTACTGACATAGCGTTCATTGGTTGCGTTTGATTAGCAATACTACACATTTCATTCAACAGAAAGACAATTTGCCTATGGCCAGGGTTAAGAACAGATAACTTGTTTACTACCATGTCCTGGCTTATCCTGATTCTCGCCGGTCTTTTCGAAGTTGGTTTTACTACCTGCCTGAAACTCTCTGACAATTTCAGGAATCTCAGCTGGGCTGCTGGCTTCCTGTTCTGCGCCGTGCTCAGTTTCTTCTTTTTGAACAAAGCCGCTCAGGTAATTCCGCTCGGTACCGCCTACGCTGTCTGGACCGGAATCGGAGCGGTGGGGACGGTCGTTGTTGGAATGGTTTTTTTTCGGGAGCCAAGCGACTTCTGGCGGCTGTTTTTTATCGTACTGCTGGTCGGGTCGGTCATTGGGCTGAAAGCTGTATCAGCGCACTAATGTTTGCTGTCGATCCGATCACGTCCAGCCATCGGATCGACACCTCCTGCGTCGCTACTTCATCTTTACGATCGTAACACCCGCGCCACCCCGGTCGGCGTGTTCGTCTTCCATCTTGCCCACCTGTTTGTAGCCGCGCAGGTGGTTGCGGACGAGCGTCCGCAGGATACCGTCGCCTTTGCCGTGAACGATGCGTAACTCCGGGTAACCGAGCATGAGCGCGTCGTCGAAGAAGCGGTCCACTTCGCCAATGGCTTCTTCGCCCCGTTTGCCCCGGATGTCGAGGTTGAAACTGAAATTCAGCATCTTCTCATTCAAGTCCATTCCCTGACTGCGGGGCCGGTCATCACGCACGTCGGTGGCTTCTTTAAACGTTCGCTTGCTGACTTTTTCGAGCCGGTTCAGCTTGATATTGGTTTTCAAGTCGCCAATACGAAGTTCAACATCTTTGCCCCGTAGCGAAAGCACTTCGCCAATCGCGTTCTGACCTATGATCCGGACATAGCTGCCCACGCCGATGACACCATTGTCAGTTTCGAACTCCGGTTCGGCTGGTTTTGGCTTTTCTACCGGAGCCACCACTTCCGGTTTCAGCGCCTTCTGTTCGAATCGTTCCAGTTCCTGGCGAATCTGTCTGGTTGGCTCCCGTTCGGCTTTGCTCTCCTTAATTTCGCGAATGGTACTTTCGATACGCTGATTGGCTTCCTGCACCAATGCTTTTGCCTTTTGCTTGGCATCATTGAGAAGTTGCTTCTGTTCGTTGTCCAGCTTTGTTTTCAGTGCCGTGTACTCGGCGAGCTGCTGGGCAACTTTGCGCTGGTTAATGCTTATTTCGAGGTTCTTCTCCGAGAATACACGCTTCTCAATGTCCAGCTCTTTAAGGAGTTTCTCGAAGTTCACCTGCTGAGTCCCCAGCTTCTCTTTGGCCCGATCGATAACACCCTTTGGCAATCCAATCTTCTGGGCAATCTCGAAGGCAAACGATGAGCCCGGCCGGCCGGTTTCGAGTTGATAAAGCGGCTCCAGATGCTCTCCGTCGAAGCGCATGGCCCCATTGATCAGCCCCGGCGTTTTGTCGGCAAATACTTTCAGGTTGGTATAGTGTGTATTGATGACACCATATGCGCCCGATTTGTTGAGGTCTTCCAGAATCGACTCCGCAACGGCACCGCCCAGCCCGGGCTCGGTACCCGTTCCAAATTCGTCAATTAGAAACAGCGTCCGTTTGTGCGCGCCAATCAGGAACTGTTTCATGGCCGTCAGGTGTGACGAATAGGTACTAAGGTCGTTTTCGAGCGACTGCTCATCACCAATATCGATAAACAGGTTCTGAAATACGCCTACATCGGAGTACTCGGTAAGGGGCACCAGCAAGCCACATTGCAGCATATACTGGATGAGGCCAATCGTTTTGAGTGCTACCGACTTACCGCCTGCGTTCGGCCCGGAGATGATCAGAATGCGTTGTTGTTCGTTCAACTCGATACTCAAGGGTACAACCTGCTTGCCCTGCTTGGTAAACGACAGGTGTAACAGGGGGTGGCGGGCGTTAATCCAGTTTACCACAGGTCGGTTGTGGAACATAGGCATCCCGGCATCCAGTTGAATGGCGAGCTTCGCTTTAGCCCGGATAAAATCGATCTGGCCCAGGAAGTTAACCGCCCGTTTCAACCCTTCCAGATGGGGCCTGACCTGGTCGGTGAGGGCGAGCAGAATACGGTATATCTCGCGCCGTTCGGCATATTCGAGTTCGCGCACTTCGTTGTTGGCATCGAATACTTCGGCCGGTTCCAGAAATACGGTTTGACCCGTTTGTGACTCGTCGTGGACAAACCCTTTGATTTTACGCTTGTGCTCGGCGGCAATGGGGATCACCAGACGCCCCCCGCGAACGGTCAGGTTAAGGTCGTCGGGTATCCATCCGTTCTGGCGGGCCTGCCGAACGATGGTGTCGAGCCGTTTGCGGAGGTTGGCCTGTTCGCTGATGATACGTCGGCGAATACTGGATAATTCAGGGGAAGCTGAGTCACGTACCAGCCCCCGATCGTCGATGATACGGTCGAGGGAAGCGACCAGATTTTTGTCGACGCTCACCGGACCCGCCATTTCTTTCAGGTACGGGAATGGCGTTTCATCTTCCTGTTTTTCCAGAAAGCGCAGGCAGTCCTGTATAGTCCTGAGGGCCAGTTTCAGATCGAAAAATTCCTGCTCGGTCAGGGCCAGCCCTTCAACACGGGCACGACTGAGTTGCTCCCGAACATCGATGTAGTTCGACTGCGGAAAATCGGTTTCATACTGAACGATCTGCTTAAACTCGTATGTCTGACGAAGCAGCTTGTCGATCAGCGCATGATTATCGGAAAAGCGAACCCGGTCTACATAATCCTGTCCCAGCGGGCTGATACAGGCCTGTTTGATAAGTTCACGAATTTTATCGAAACCTAATTTGGATTCTAACGTAGTAGGGTAAAGCATTTAAAGAAATTAAAGCGTGTTGTATTACCGCCCTCTGGTACAACGTTTTTAAGAAATAGGAGGTTCGCTGAAAAAAATAGTGATCATGATGTGACCAATACAAAATTTCGAGTCTTATAAGTAAGTTTTATGAACGATAAGATAATGAAAGAAATCTTTTTGTTGGTAGAATCGAATTAAATGTCCTTCCCACGTACCCAATATCTTAAACGTTCACAGCATCGATGAACACGTACCTAATCGCACATTACGGCAAATCGGCACCTACTTTCACCTATGCCGAAACGTTGGAAGAGGCTCGTACCTGTGCGTTGACCCTGCTGAAGAGTCAGCTATGCAGCCCGGCCGACATACTGTCTATCGTCTATGTTGCCACGGACTCTATTGTTTATTACGGTAAGCGTAATGAGTTGCTAGCCAAACTTGCCGATACCGACCAGGCAACAACAGCGCAGCCTGCCCAGCGTTTCTGGCATTTATCGCTCAACGAGTCCTAACCAGAATAAGCCTCAACCTTGCTGGCCTGTGAGGTCATACAAGATGAGGCTTATCGGTTCGTGAGGGGCTATATTATTTTCCGCTTCCCAGCTTTCCCGCCTGATTGGCCGGCACAACCGCTTTCGGATTTTTTACGTAGGTATCCAGCCATCCATTCATTTCCCACAGCATGTGCAACAGTGATTCTTTTGCTGTATAGCCATGGCTTTCATAGGGTAAAAATACCAGTTTCGTGGTTGCTCCAAAGCCTTTCAGGGCGTTGTAATACCGTTCTGACTGGATGGGGAATGTGCCCGTGTTGTTGTCGGCTTCCCCATGGATGAGCAGTAGTGGTGACTTCATTTTATCGGCGTTCATAAACGGCGACATTTTATTATACACCTCGGGGGCCTGCCAGTAGGTCCGTTGCTCATTCTGAAAGCCGAAGGGTGTCAATGTTCGGTTATAAGCCCCGCTACGGGCAATACCGCCCCTGAACAATTTGCTGTGGGTTAGTAAGTTGGCGGTCATGAACGCGCCATACGAGTGTCCCCCCACACCAACCCGGCTGGAATCGACCACGCCCAGCCGCACCCCTTCATCGACAGCCGCTTTGGCGCTGGCTACCAGTTGCTCTACATACGTATCATTAGGCTCTTTATCACCTTCGCCCACGATGGGGATGCTGGCATTATCGAGAATGGCATAACCCATGGTGACAAAGGCAGCCGCCCCCCAATAGCTGATCCGGTTAAACTGAAACGGTGACCCTGATACCTGCCCGGCCGCATCTTTACTTTTGAACTCAGCCGGGTAGGCCCACAAAAAGGTTGGCAGGGGCCCCTGTTCTTTTTTGTAATTCGGCGGCAGGTACAAGGTAGCTGTCAGGTCTACGCCATCGGCGCGTTTGTAGCGGAGCTGTTGTTTTTGAACCCCTTTTAACTGGGGGTATGGGTGCGGAAAGTTGGTGACAGCAACAGGCGCAATACGGGCTTTCAGATTCCGGACGTAGTAATTCGGGTTTTCGTCGGGCGTTTCGCGGGTGGTCAGGATAACCTGCCTACTGGCATCCAGCACCGTTATGGGTCGCTCGAAGAAGGGCGCTGCCGACCGCCATAGTTCGCGGGTTTTCCCGGTGCCGAGATTCAGCAGACTCACGAACGGACGATCGCCCTGCGGTGAAGACCCTACAGCGTTCAGCATTAGAATCTCGTTGTTTGGCAGGATGTTCAGGACTTCACGGCCATACTGATTGTGTCTGGTATCAGGCTGGCCGGGGTTGGTATACCGGTCTTCGAAAGAACGGTCGAAGAGCACCGTAGCCTGCATCGTTCGAGGATTGAAAATCCTGGTTACGGTCTTGCGGGTCTGCCACCATTGCTCAGTAGCCAGCGCCACCGTTTCATTACCCCATTCGAAGCCCTCGAATCGATAGGCTGCGGAGTAGATTTCTTTCGGCGCTGCCTGAAAAGGGGCTTCGGTCATAAACACTTTATCCCGAATATCGGCCTTCACCTTTGGATCGCCGTTGTCCTGGGCTATCGTATAATAGACCGAAGCGGGGGCGTCGGCGCGCCAGGCAAAATCGCGCGGGCCCGTGGGCGCACCATCCGGACTATACGGAACATTATCCTGCAAAGGCCCATCGTTCAGCGTCCTGGTCAATGTGCCGGCGATGGCATATACATCGGTTCTTGTTGGAAAACGGTACACGGGTACGACATAGGAAAATGGCGTATGCACAGTCTGTAGCAATACGTATTTTCCATCGGGCGATGGATCGGCCGATGTGATAACCCCCGGCTGGCCAATGGCAGTAGCCTGCCCATCGAGCCCCAGGCGCATGACCTGAGCGGTAGCATAGTAGGTAAACTGCCGCTCGTCGGACGGGCTTTTGAGCAGGTCCTGGTAAGTAGGGGCTTGCGACTTACGGCCCAGGTTTTCCTGCGAGGCTGGGCCGGTAGGTACGCGGCTCACCTCGGCAGCTGGCTGACGACCGGTTGGAATCGCTTTCACGATCAGGCTTTTACTGTCCGATACCCAATGGAAAGGCGTACCCAGGACGGCGTTCAGGGCAAGTGTACCAACCTGCCGGGCTGTGGCCGTAGCCACATCAGCCACATAAAGGTCGATGCGGCTATCGGTCGAGTTCGCGAATGCAACCTTTGTCTCATCCGGCGACCACTGCACGTGGCTGATCAGAGGGGTTGCAGGCAGACCACTCACCGGAATTTCATCGGAAGGTCCGCCCCGGCCAATACGCTTTAGTTTCAGCCCCGTTATGTACCGGGCGCGGCTGGGACCGTTATTGGCAGGATTCATGCGTAAACCAGCCAGTTTAAGCTCAGGCTGAGCCAGTTCGGCAATGGTGGGCGCAGAAGCCTGCTCCAGTATCAGCATTACATCACCTTTGCCTGTTACGCTCACACCTGGCGTAGGTGGCGCGGTAACAAGGTCGGCAAGGGGTTTGGGCGGGGTTTGGTAGGCCGTTGCGTTCTGGGCACGACCTGAGACCGTAAGCAGCGA
The DNA here is from genome assembly GCF_014282275.1 of Spirosoma utsteinense. Lineage (GTDB taxonomy): Bacteria > Bacteroidota > Bacteroidia > Cytophagales > Spirosomataceae > Spirosoma > Spirosoma utsteinense. Next base: position 261,533 of record NZ_VFIA01000002.1, on the reverse strand, counting down.
TACAAGCGAAAGCAGGAAGCTGCTGCGGGCAGTAAGTTGCTGGAGTGTCATGGGTTGAGTGGCTGGTTCGAATAGGGGATAAAAGTACACTCAAACCAGCAGGATTAGAAGCTATCGACAAAAGTGTTCAACACAAGGAAAGGCATAACTCAGAAATCAGTAACTTGCTCAACGGTTCAAACCGAACGCCTTCTCTGCTTGTGTTCTCTTACTCATGCTTGTCGATCAATTAACTCAACTTTCTTTCGCTCAACTTTTTGACGCGTTGCCCGATGGTATCGTGTATTTCAGGCCGGTACGGGATGGGGCCGACCGGCAGGTGATCGATTTTGTAATTGAATACGCAAATCCAGCCACCCACAAAATAGCACTCGATCAATACCAGTCCCTTGTTGGAACATCGGTGCGTTACAATAACCAGCACGACCGGGTCTATACCGAACGAGTGTTTACACAGTTGAAAGCGGTAGTCGAGACCGGTCAGTCGGATGAGTTCGAGTATTACAACCAAACCATCAACGAGTGGCTTTCAGTTACCCACGCCAAATCGGGCGATGGTGTGCTTAACGTTACCCGGGTCGTTACGGCGGAAAAAGAGGCCGCGCTGCTGAGCGAACGCTAGCAAAAGCTACTAAGCAGCATTCTCAATACGTCCTTGCACTCGACCTTCATTCATGAAGCTATTCGCGACGAAGCCGGACACATCCAGGATTTTAAAGTATTGCTGGTCAATGAGTGGGCTCGTCGGGATGTAATAAACCGGCTGGGGGTTGACCCGGTTGGCAAAACACTGCTGAGTGTCAACCCTGACTCGCGGACGATGGGGCAGTTCAACCTGTTTTGTCAGGTTATCGAGTCGGGCGAACCGGTTCAGGTAGAGCAGTTTTACGAAAACGCGCAAGCGTCCTGGTACAACACATCCATTACGAAGCTAAATGATGGGGTGGTTGTGACAGCATCCGATATCACCGCACAGAAGCAACAGGCCCTGCAAACAGAGCGGCAGCGGGCGCTGCTGGATGGTATCCTGAATGCTTCGCAGGACGCCATTTATGTCCTTGAAGCAGTCCGGGACGAGCAACGAATGGTCGTCGATTTTCGATATACCCATGCTAACCCAATGGTCATTCAACTGTTGGGTTATCCAAGAGATGCCTTGTTTGACGTTTCTTACCTGTCGCTTTTTCCGGAAGCAAAAACGTCCGGGCGCTTTGATCTCTACTGCCAGGTGGTTGAAACAGGTGAAACGATTCAGCGAGAGGTTTTTTATACTAAAAATGGGTTCAGCAACTGGTATGATATAACCGCTGTTCGACTGGGGGATGGTGTGGTACTGTCGGTCAAGGATATCAGTGACCGGAAACGATACGAACAGCAGATAGAGCATCAGGCGGAGCAAAACAGGCGACATGCCGATTATCTGAACGGCGTGTTGCAGGAATCCTCCAACGGTATTCTCGTCCAAACGGCTATCCGGGATACAGATGGGAAAATCGTCGACTTTCAAATTGTTATCGCCAATGAGCAGGGTGCCAGGATTACGAATAAAACCGTTGAGGAGTTAGTCGGTAAAGAGTTTCTGAGCCTGTTTCCCGGTACGATCGAAACCGGTCTGTTCGCCATGTATGTACATACGGTTGAGACAGAAGAACCGCAGACGACAGAGTTGTATTATGATCATGACGGGATTAGGTTATGGCTCAACATAGCTACCAAAAAACTGGACGACGGGCTGGTAATCACCTATTCCGATATCAGCGAAAGAAAGCGGCTTCAGCAGGCACTGGAAGCATCGATTGACGAAACCAAACAGCAGGCCGAACTGACCCGGTCTATGCTTAACGGAGCCATCAACGGGGTGTTGCTGCTCGAACCGCTACGGGATCAGGTCACGGGCCTCGTTACCGATTTTCGGATACGGGGCGGTAACCCGGCGGTGTATGTACTGACAGGGATCGATCCAGACTCGGCCGTTGGGCGTACGATGAGCGACGTCTATCCCGGCTATAAGGAGAATGGCTTCTTCGATCTGTATTGTTGTGCCATGTCGACCGGAGAGCCGCAGCGTATTGAAAATCGGTACCAGGACGATAACCTGGAAGGTTGGTTTGAGGTGTCGGCAATGCGGCAACGGTTTGCTGATGTGGGCGACGGGATTGTACTGACCTTCAGCAATACGACCGAGATGCGTAAGGCACAAGAGGCTATTGAACGGGCGGCCGTGGAGAACAAACGGCAGGCTGAGTTGCTCAATAGTGTGCTGGATAGTTCAAACAGCGGCATTATTGCCTTCGAAGCCATTCGTGATGATCAGGGAAAAATTATAGATTTCCGGTTCATAACGGTCAACGAAGCCTGCGAGCGGATTCTGAATCTGCCGCTGGAAACCATGCGCGGCAATAAACTTCTGACACTCTTTCCGGGGAATGTAGACGCGGGTACGTTCGATCTGTACGTTCACACGACCGAGACCGGCGAGCCGGGCCGTACCGAAACCTATTACAAGTATGATGGTCTGGATTTCTGGCTCGACATTTCAGCCCAGAAATTAGGCGATGGCTTCGTTGTTACCTTCTCCGATATTTCGATTGTAAAGCGATCGGCGCAATTTGTCGAACGGTCGGCTGCCGAACTTCAAACGGTTATCGATACCTCCCAAACGGGCATATTTCTGTTCAGCCCTATTCGGGATCATACAGGCGACGTGGTCGATTTCCGGTTTCGGCTGGCCAACCGGATGCTGGCTGCTTATGTAGGGCAGACACCTGAAGCCGTCATTGGTGAGTTGGGGAGCCGCTGGTTTCCTGATTATAAAACCAATGGTTTGTTCGAGGCCTATCGGAAAACATACCTCACCGGCGAAGCGATGCGGTTTGATATTCATTATGACGGCAGTGGTATCGATGTGTGGCTCGATATTATGACGACTAAAATGGGTGATGAAGTGCTGGTCACATTCGGGGATTATACACCCCTCAAGAAGCTTCAGCAGAAACTGGAATCCTCGATCATTGATCTACAGCGTTCCAATGCCAATCTGGAGCAGTTTGCTTACGTGGCCAGTCATGACCTACAGGAGCCTTTACGGAAAATTCAGGCCTTCGGCGACATTATCGAAACGCAGTATAGCGCCGTTATTGGTGAGCAGGGTACCGATATGATCCGGCGTATGCAACAGGCAGCCGCCCGTATGCAACTGCTCATTAAAGATGTACTGGCCTACTCCCGAATTGCGACCATACGGGATGCGGTTAAATCGGTCGATCTGAGCCAGTTGGTAGCCGAGGTTGTCGATGATCTGGAAACCGCTGTCAGTAAGCAGGGGGCTATCATGTCCATAGAGCCCTTGCCTACCGTGTTGGGAGACGCAGGGCAGCTGCGGCAGTTATTTCAGAACCTGCTCAGCAATGCCCTGAAATTCAGTAAGCCCCGCTACATGGGGGAAGATGTCAATGTGCCGGAGTGGAACCCTATCATTCGGGTTATGGCAACCGTAGCCAAAGGCCGTGATGCTTATCTGTCGGTTCAACCCGGCGACGCTGACCGGTTGTTCCATCTTATTGAAATTACCGATAACGGTATCGGATTTGAGCCTCATCAGGCGGAGCGTATTTTTCAGGTGTTCCAGCGATTGCATAACCGGAGTTCCTATCAGGGTACGGGAATTGGCCTGGCAGTTGTTAAAAAAGTGGTCGAAAATCATAATGGATACATATACGCTATTGGCCGGCCCGGCGAGGGGGCTACCTTCCAGATTTTATTGCCTGCCTGAACACAAGCCGACCTCACCCTCAATTTTACACCTTATTCCCAGGGTTTCGTCGTTACTTTGGTAATTGAATCAACCCAACTCAGTTTTCATGCGTGTTTTTGCTCTTTTAATCGGTCTGCTGGCCGTAAGTGCCTGTAAACTCGAAGTACCTGGTGTAGCCCTTGCCCAGTTTTCATCGGAGCCAACCGTAACACCTATATCGCCCGGTCAGATCGATGAAGCATCCGGTATGGCCGACAGCCGAAGTCAGCCCGGTAATATCTGGATACAGCAGGATAGTGGCAGCCCGGCCGAACTGGCGCTGCTGGGATATGATGGGCAGGTAAAGGGTAAAATTGCCGTTCCGAACGTGGAAAACCGCGATTGGGAAGAACTGGCCATAGGACCCGGCCCGCAGGAAGGTACGAACTACCTGTATATCGGCGAAATCGGGGATAACAACGCTCAATATCCGTTTTCCCAGATCTACCGCCTGCCTGAGCCTGCTAACCTCCAAACACCTATTACCCAGGTTGAGCGCATCAATTTCCGCTATCCCGATGGTCCCCGGGATGCTGAGGCCATGTTCATCGATCCGCCAACCAAAGACATTTATGTCATCTCCAAGCGGGAGAATAACGTGCACCTATACCGCTTGCCTTATCCCCAGAATATCAACGAAGTAACAGTGGCCCAGGAGTATGGCGAACTGCCGTCTTTCGGCCAGGGTTTGCCCGGCTATGTAACGGGCGCGGCTATATCGCCCGATGGTACTGAAATTGTCATCCGCACCTATTCCGGGCTATTTTACTGGAAGCGTAATGCGGGGCAAAGTGTTGCCGATGCGCTGCAAAACGGCACAAGGCGTCAGTTGCCGTATCGGCTGGAGCCACAGGGCGAAGCTATCTGTTTCGACAAAGACAATAGAGGCTACTTTACGGTTAGTGAAAAAGCCAGCGCATCGTCGGTCAATTTGTATTACTACGCCAGAAAATAAAGAAAAAGGCTGACGACCGGGAGCGAAAGACGTTTAGGTAACTGTCTACCGCTCGCTGGCCAGACTTCTGTTCCTATGAAAACCGCTGCTGTTATTGGGGCTGGCATCGCTGGCATTGCGGCCTCAATTCGGCTGGCTGTGAAGGGTTATTCGGTAGATGTGTTTGAGGCCAACGCTTATGCTGGAGGCAAACTCTCGACCTTCTCGCAGGCTACTCCTACCGGTGAGGTGTATCGGTTCGACGCCGGTCCGTCGCTGTTTACAATGCCGCATCTGGTGGACGAACTTTTTCAACTTGCCGGGCGTGATCCATCCGACTATTTTGAGTACGATCGGCTCGATGAAACCTGCCGCTATTTCTGGGATGATGGCACCCGGCTAACAGCTTGGGCCGATCAGGACCGATTTGGACGCGATGTGGAAGCCGTGCTGGGAGAACCTGCCGAACATCTGCATCAGCATCTGGCCGATAGCGCCGTGAAATATGAGGTGACCGAGAAGCTATTTCTGCACCGATCGCTTCATAAGCTGGCTACCTGGTTAAACCGCGACGCGCTGCGCGGCTACCTGAATTTGCCCAAGCTAGGGGTATTCAGTACCATGAACAGCGCCAACGAACGCCGGTTTCGGCACCCTAAACTGGTGCAACTGTTTAACCGATACGCCACATACAACGGCTCCGACCCGTACCAGACACCAGCAACGCTCAATATTATTCCGCACCTGGAATACAACATCGGGGCGTTTTTTCCGAAACAGGGTATGGTCAGTATTACCAACAGCCTGGTGCGGTTGGCCGAGAACCTGGGTGTGCGGTTTCATTACAACAGCCGTATAACCGAAATTGTAACGGAAAAGGAACGGGTGATGGGGTTGATGATAGGGCAGGTCCGTCATCCATTCGACCTGATCGTTTCCAACATGGATGTCGTCAGCACGTTTCGGAAACTGCTGCCAAATGCCCGGCAGCCGGAGCGGATTCTGAAGCAGCCAAAGTCAAGTTCGGGTCTGATATTCTACTGGGGTATCCGGCGGGAGTTTTCGGAACTGGCTCTCCACAACATCTTCTTCAGCACGGACTATCGGGCAGAATTCGATGCCCTGTTCGGCCAGCAGCAACTGTCCGACGACCCAACGATCTACCTCAATATCACCTCAAAACATAAGCCGGACGATGCGCCCGCGGGTTGCGAGAACTGGTTTATTCTGCTCAACGCCCCAAATAACACCGGTCAGGACTGGGATGCGGTTATCGATCGGGCCCGTACCAACGTTATTCGCAAACTCAGCCATGCGCTGGGTGTTGAGGTGGGAGCGCTGATTGAGACGGAGTCGGTGCTGGACCCACGAAGTATCGAAGTCCGTACCTCATCGTCGCAGGGCGCGTTGTACGGCAACAGTTCCAACAATCGGTTTGCGGCCTTTATGCGGCACGCCAACTTCTCTCATGAGTTTAAAAACCTGTATTTCGTCGGGGGTAGCGTGCATCCCGGTGGAGGTATCCCTCTTTGCCTGCTGTCGGCTAAAATTGCGACAGAGTTGATTGGATGAAAAGAAGGAGAGAGGAAGGAAAGGAATAGTTTTTCCGTCCCACTTTGTGCTTTTCCTCCTTTCCTGCCCTTTTCCTTAACTTGCCGCATGGATTCCTCGATTTTGATCATTGTGTTGAGTTTGTCGGTGCTGATTTCGTACGCATTCGATTTGTTCAGCAGCCGTTTCAACACGCCATCGGTACTGTTGCTGTTATTATTGGGGATGATTACCCGGCAGGCAACCGATTATTTCAGTGTGCAAGTCCCTTATGTAGATACAATTCTGCCAACCCTGGGTACCCTCGGGCTTATTCTTATTGTTCTTGAGAATGGGCTCGATCTGGAATTACACACCGAAAAGCTGAGCCTCCTGCGTCGAACGTTACTGGCCTCCCTGTCTTCCATTGTAGGGGCTACGCTGCTTATTGCGGGAACGCTGTACTTATTACTGAACGACTCTTTTTACCACTGCCTGATTGCGGCTCTGCCTTTTTCGATCATTAGTAGCGCGGTGGCTATTCCGGGAGTGGCCAACCTGTCGTCGATGAAACGGGAGTTTGTGGTCTATGAGTCGGCCTTTGCCGGTATTGTAGGCGTTATGGCATTCAACTTTCTGCTGCTCAGTCAGTATTCTATCTGGAGCGCCGTCTGGATATTCACGCGTGACACGCTGACGATGGCGCTGGTGTCGCTGGTTTGCTGCTTCCTGTTGCTATACCTGATTGGGCGAATCAATCACCGTATCAAGTTCCTGCCTATCATTTCGGTTCTGTTTCTGGTTTACGCCATTGCCGAACTCAACCACCTGTCATCGTTATTATTGATCCTGATTTTCGGGCTGTTCCTGAACAACACGGAGTTATTCGTTCGGGGGCGGCTAAGTCTGGTCCTGAAAAACGACCTGTTCGAGAAGGAGCTGGATCAGCTCAAAAATCTGACGGCCGAGGGTGGCTTCGTCGTCCGAACATTTTTCTTTCTCATTCTGGGGTACTCGACCGTACCCCGCGCCCTGATCGATACCGATGCACTCATCGTCAGCGGTTTATTCATTGCCCTGATCATTGCCTGGCGTTGGCTGACGCTTCAGGTAACGTTTCAGGGACGATCGAACCCCCTGCTCTGGATTGCCCCGCGGGGGCTTATTACTATTCTGCTGTATCTCAATATCCCTCAGGATATGCGCCTGCTTGGTTTTCGTGATGGCATTCCCATATTGGTCGTGGTATTGTCATCACTGGTCATGGTAGGGGGCGTTCGCCGGGGCGGGCAGGAGATGTGATAGAGGTCGTAAGGGTCGTAGAAGTCGTAGAAGTCGTAAGGGGCTGACGCGAAAGCAACAAACTTGCGTCAGCCCCTTACGACTTCTCCGACTCCCTTCCCCTCACATATTTCCAAAACGCCCAGAACCGCCGGGTTTTGAGGTAAGTCAGATTATCGTCGTTGGCGAAGGCTTCACGCTCAAAACTGATATGGCGGTAGGCGGCATAATGATCGCGGTATTGAAACCAGCGGATGCCGTATTCAATGCCATACCAGAGGTAGAATAGTAAAATGCCCAGCTCGGCCTGTTGCCGCAGGTGAATCCGTTCGTGATTGATCAGGATAAGGCCGGGATTGGGTTGCCGCACCAGAATAAACGGGAACAGCGCCATACCGTCAGGGCCGAGGGAAGGAATCTGGATAATAAATTTATTGATTGTCGCCAAGAGTCTGACCGGTTGATGGTGTCGAAACGGGTGGGGCTATTTTATTTTTATCGTTTCTTTGCCCTGGGGCTGCTGCCTGTATGACAAAAAACGGACAACTTCGGTTTCCTACTTTATGATCACCTCATTACTCATTCTCTTCGTTGCCGGTTACCTGCTCATCACGCTCGAGCATGCCATTAAAATCAACAAGACCGCTACCTCCCTCATTACAGGCATTGTATGCTGGGCGGTTTATGCGCTCTCTGGTGCCGACCCCGAGGCCGTAAGCCACCAGTTGGGCGAGCACCTGACGGGCGTTGCCGAAATCCTGTTCTTCCTGTTGGGTGCTATGACCGTTGTCGAACTGATCGACGCGCATGATGGATTTACGCTGATTACCGACCGGATTTCCAGCCGCAACACCCGGGTACTGCTGTGGGTAATCTGCCTGCTTACGTTTTTCCTGTCGGCGCTGCTGGATAACCTGACTACGGCGATCGTGATGGTATCGGTGGCGCGAAAGCTGGTCAAGAATACGGAGCAACGGCGAGTCATTGCGGGTATGATCATCGTATCTGCCAATGCAGGCGGTGCCTGGTCGCCCATCGGCGACGTAACAACGACCATGCTCTGGATTGGCGGTCAGGTAACCACCATAAATATTATTCGTGAGTTGATACTGCCAAGCCTGGTGGCTCTGTTGGTACCGCTGGTAATTCTGACGATGCGCTACAAGGCCGATACCCAGGTGGCTACATCCAGTGCCCGGCAGGGCATCAGCCGACCCTACGTAACCCCGGCTGCCCGGCGCGAACGCCGGATCATGCTGGCCATCGGCCTCGGTGGGATGGTGTTTGTACCCATCTTCAAGACCTTCACGCATTTGCCGCCTTATATGGGTATGATGCTGGTATTGGGTTGTATATGGGTCGCATCGGAGGTGCTGCATAGCGACAAGGACGAAGCCGAACGGCAGAAGTACACGGCCGCCTATGCCCTGAGCCGGATCGATGCGCCGAGTATTCTGTTTTTTCTGGGCATTCTGCTGGCCGTGGGCGCGCTGGAGTCAACGGGTATTCTGCGGGCGCTGGCCGAGTCACTATCGCGTTCGGTTGGTAATCTGGATCTTATCATACTATTGATCGGTGCCGTATCGGCCGTAGTCGACAATGTGCCAATTGTAGCCGCCACCATGGGCATGTATGACCTACAAACTTACCCTGCCGATGCCAAGCTGTGGGAATTTCTGGCCTACTGCGCCGGGACAGGCGGTAGTATGCTGCTGATCGGATCGGCTGCGGGCGTGGCCGTGATGGGTATGGAACGGCTCGCCTTTGGCTGGTATCTGCGTAATATCAGCTGGCTGGCACTTATCGGGTATGTGGCTGGCGCACTGGTTTATTTAGCCGAATTCGCTTTGTCGGGCCATTAGTGTGCTTCGTAGTGGGCTTGGTGATTCATGATTCATCGGCTACATTTGGCAACCACCCTAAACCCGGATAAACGATGCGAAAAGTTCTTGCCCTCCTGTTGTTTATGCCTATGCTCTGGCATTCGGCAACCGCCCAGCCATCGCCCACAGTCGATGAGATTCTGGATAAATACGTGGCCGCTATCGGCGGTAAAGACGCCCTGATGGCCGTTACGGATATGACCACAAACATGTCCAGCGAAACCGAACGGGGTGCCATTATTATCACCCGAAAGCAAAAAATGCCCAACAAATTCTCGATGCTGATCAATGCGAACGGGATGGAGGTGATGAAGCAAACCGGCGATGGGCAGAAGGTGCTGATGGGAGGGATGCAGGGCAGCCAGACGATCGATGGTCCGGCCGCGCAGCAGATGACGCTGATGAATACGCTGTTTCCTGAACTGCATTATGCCGAGAATGGGGTAAAATCTACGCTCGTTGGCCCCGAGAAAGTGGACGGCAAGGATACCTACAAACTGAGCCATGCCACCGCCGATGGTTCCAGCGTATGGACTGATAACTTCGATGTGACGACCGGCCTGAAAGTGCAATCCGTGGTGACGGCCAAATCGCCACGGGGCGAAATGAAAACAACGTCTGTTTACTCGGATTACAAGGCTACAAATGGGATAAAATTCCCGATGACCATTGTTCAGCAGTCGCCACGAGGTCCAATGACCATGTCTGTCGACAATGTGAAAATTAATAAAGGCCTGAAAGATTCAGATTTTAAAGCGCAGTAGGCGTGGGGACGAAAAGCGGAACTGTTGGCATAAGAATTCGTTTGCTTCAACGCCGATAGTTCCGCCTGGCACACGAATCAAATTTTGATACGTTCGGCGCTGTCGGGGGCTTCGGGTCCTAACTGGTCGCTCAAAATAAGAACCAGGATTAGTCCGGCCGTAATGCCCAGTAAGGTTATGGTATCCAGCGATGTGGTCAGGCGAATAATGATCAACACAAGCGCCAGTCCAAACCGGGCGGCTATGCCACGGACGAAACTCGGGTGCGGTGGCCCCGACAGTAAGCTAGTCAGGCTAATACCCGCTTCGATCAGAAAATACCCCGCTACCGAGCCCGTCATAAGCCACTGTACCGGTGCCGACAGCCGGGGTGCATCGACTCCTTCAATAGCCAGTGTCAAGCCAACTCCTGCCATAGTCAGTGCTACGGTGAGCGGCAAGTGCAGGTAGAGCCAGATGGTATAGGGTCGCGTGCTCTTGCCCGCGCTCACCTGACGAACGGCATCGTCATCGAGCCGGTCGAAGTAAGCCCACCAGAGGCCAATAATAATAAAGCCCCCCAGTATAGTAGCCAGTACGGTGTTGGTTTCGAAACCACTTTTGATCAGTCCCTGCGCTGCACTGGAGACCGTTTGACCGAGCAAAATGAGCGTAAACAACCCGTACCGTTCGGGAAGGTGGCGCACGTCGGGCGGGAGTGCGTTGTGGAGCCGCCCACCCGATGAAGTCAACGGCGTGCCTAGTTCGATACATAGGGCCAGTATCCATAAGCCGTAGCGATAGGGCACCGGTACAAAGGCTGACCCAATCCAGACGAGTATAGAAAGGCCAAAGCCGATACAGAGGTGACGGATATAGGGCCTGGCTTCGGAAACATATACCCACGCCCGTCCATACTCGATGAGTAATATGATACGCACAGCTGAATAAGTCAATGCATAGATCATCGACGGTAGATTCTGCTCCAACGCTTTGGGAATGGTAGCGGCCAACACGATCAGTCCCAGAAGCTGAAGGCTACCCAGCGACCGATGGACAACGTCCCGTTCGGAATCGAAGCGGGTGGAATAGTGTGTTTCTCCGTTCCATAACCACCATACCGGTACATAGAGCAAAAAAAAGCCTGCCAGCGCCCATCCGCTCAGCGATGTCAGCAGGCGCTGTGCCAACTGGGCCACAATGACGGTAAAGACCAGGTCGTTGAATAGCTCGGCCCACGAAGTTCGGCGGACACTGTGTTTCTCCGTAGAACGAAGTTGGGGTACTTTGGATAGCGATGCGTCGGGCATGGAGCGAAAACGGGCGTTTGTCGGACCATATAACGTTCTGTACCATGCGCTGGTTATCTCATTTCTTCCAGTTGCTCACCAGGACCTGCCTGGCGGGTAGTCATCAGGAAGCCGTTGGTCAACGGATAGCGACCGCTACAAATTCCGGATAAACTCTTCCAGGGCGTTCAGATGGTCGGAAAACGCTTGTCGGCCGTTTGCGGTGGCTGAATAAGTAGTATTTGGTTTGCGCCCGATGAACTGTTTCTGCACAGCCACATAGCCCGACTCTTCCAGCGCCCGTAAATGGGTAGCGAGGTTACCGTCGGTAAGGCCGAGAAGCTCTTTAAGCGCGTTGAAACTCTGGGTGTCGTTAACCATCAGTACCGACATGATATTCAGACGCGCTTTGCTCTCGAATGCTTTATTAAATTGAGCCAGCAGGTCCTTCATGCCGTATTTCGTTCATATTTGTAATACATCGCCAGGCCGTAAACGATGTGTAGAATGCCGAAGCCAAGGGCCCAGGCCAGCAGGTTATAACCCGGCCAGAACAGAGATAGCAGGCCCAGCCCGATCTCACAATAACCCAGCGATTCGACGTCGCGGAGGGTATACTTACTTCCGTTGAGCAACGCCAGTCCGTAAAAGATAAGCGTGGCTGGAAACGCCAGCCAGATCATGTTGTAGTAGAGCATGGCAATGCAAAACACGCCCCCGGTTGCCAGCGGCACAGCCATTGCCCAGACAAGTCGTTTGGAACTGGCATTCCAGACGGTATGGTTTTGCCGGCGGGCCTTACGAACGGTAAAGTAGGTGCCAGCCAGCAGGGCCGCTATTAGCACGACCAAGGCTACCGTTACCAGAAATTGGGTAATGCGCTGATGATCTGACAGGTCATACAAATCGAGCCGATCGTAGCTCAGCGGCTGGAACCAGTCCGTGTGTAGCCGGCCATACACAACGGCTGCTCCCGCCAGCGCAATCAGCCCGGCAGAAACGCCTGACAGGCCACTCAGCGACAAGAACTTGGCCGAGCGCTCCATCAGGCTGCGGATCTCCGTCAGCGTTTGTAAATGTTCGCGTGATTCGTGCATGGAATAAAGTAGTAGTCGAAATACAATCGTATAGAGAGAACGTTGCGGGTTGTCATTTAACGGGCAGTGGCCAAAGTGTCAATGCTTTGCCGCCCAGCACCAGGGTCCCCGAAATAACGGCCGTGATGGCCAGAATGAGCACCGCACCGGACGACATGTCTTTGATCGCTTTTATTTGTGGATGCAAGCCCGGCGATACAAAGTCGCAAAGTTTTTCGATGGCTGTGTTTAGTGCTTCTGCTGCCCAGACCAATCCGATCTGTGTCAGAATAATGGCCCATTCGACACGGCTCAGGTCCAGCCAGCATCCAGCAGCAACGACCAGGCCAGCGATAAGCAGATGAACTTTTGCATTGTTTTCGTAGCGAAACAGATCGATAATGCCCTGCCCGGCAAACCGAAAGCTCCGCAAGACTTTACGCCCGTTTATCATAATCGACGTACCAGTAAAAGGCCACGTACAACACGGCCAGTACAAATCCATAAGCCAGTGTTAGTTTCAGGCTTAAGTGATCCTGCAATACGTTTGTTAAAGCATCGATCAGGGCGAAAGGTTTTGTTAATACGTTCCAGCTGTTCCACCGGCCAAATCGGCCAAGATAAATGCCAAACCCCGCCAGCAACTGACTCGCCAGCATGAGCACCCAGGCAAACCATCCCCCCGTCAATGGGCGCAGCATCCGGTGGACGATAACTGTGGAATATAAACCGGCCAGCAGCCCTGTCTGCGCAAACAGGAAAAGTGTCATGGTATCGAACCATAAGAGGGGAGCCTCCAGGTTTCGGATGTGGAACAGGTCTGTGATGATATACGGAGCATTGGGCAAAAACGCCAGCCATACCATCAATCCGGTCGCCATCAACCACCGGTTCATAAATCCCGCCATGCGCAGGTCCCGCAGGACCAGCACCACCCCCAACGGAAAGAAGGCCAGAAACAGGTTCCAGGTCAACATAATGAAGAACCACCAGTTTCCTGTCAGCAGCCCCCGCGCCGTTACCAGACTCAACCCGGCCAGGGTTAACACGGCCAGCGCGACAAGCCCTTTGCCGGGCTTGGCCCGACCCGGCTGCTCAACGAGAGCCTGAACGAAGGGAGAAAGTGTGCGTTGCATAAAGCTATTTAAAGTACTTTGTGATGCAAAGTAAATGGAGGATTTCGGTCTGGCAAGTAAAACATGAATAAATCTTTTGATTGGTACCGGCTGGTTGAGTTACTACTGGTCAATGCGCCATTCCGGGCGAATCGTCAGTGCGGGCCGGATTACATTGATCTGCCGTTCGGTCGCGGCTGGGTCACTGATCGTTGCAATGACAAACTCGGCTGCTTTGCGCCCCATCTCATAAGGGAACTGTTCAATGGAGGCAATGGGTGGCTGTTCGAGGTAGGCGCAGAAGGAGAGATTAGAATAGCTGACGAAGAAAATATCCTGATTGATGACTAAACCCCGCTCCCGGCAAACCTGCATAGCGTCGAGCGCAATGTAGTCGTGAAAAGCCAGAACGGCCCTGGGTGGCTCTGGCAGTTCGAGCAACTCGTTCATGGCGCGAATGGTATTGTCTCTGGACAGGTCGAGATTTTTCAGGTACGCCTGATTTACCGGGACACCCCGACTGGCCAGCGCGGTCAGGTAGCCTGTCAGCCGTTCGTCGGTGGCCTGAAGCGTACCGGGGCCGTTGAGAAGAGCGATCCGGTCTATTCCCCGCCTGAACAGATAGTCCACGGCCTCTGTGGTTACTTCGGTCAAATCGGCATAGACGCAGCTGTTGGGCAAGTTACGGGCAACACGATCGAAAAAGACGATAGGCAACCCGTGATTGTTCACCGTTGAAAAATGGTCGTTGTTATGGGTTTCTGAAGCCAGCGATACAATGATGCCATCTACGCCATGTTTGATGAAGGTGCTGATCGCTATCCGCTCCCGTTCGTAGTCGTTGCGTGACTGCATCAGCAGTACGCTGTAGCCTTCGCCGATGGCCACATCTTCGATGCCCGAAATAGCCATGGAAAAAAACTGTTCGGTCAGGAACGGCAGTACTACGCCGATGTTGAACGTACGCTTCCGTTTCAGGTTGATCGCGGTCGAATTGGGCACGTAACCCCATTGCTCGGCTAACTCATGCACCCGTTCCCGCGTACGCAGGCCAATGCGGGGATGGTCCTGTAACGCCCGCGAAACCGTCGATACGGTAACGCCCAGTTGTTGGGCAATGGACTTCATGGTAGCCGGATGGAGCATACAAGTAGAGAACATCAGTTCGTAAACCAGTATATCTGGAAAACGCAGGATGGCAAATTACTCAAAATTGCGCAACCGATTGTTCATGAGTGAACAATCGGTTGCGCAGGAAAAAGACGCGCTGCTCGCGTTAATTCGATTTTGCCAGGGTTCGTAAAGGGTTACTTTTGTTTGGGTAGGCAGATATTTCCTTAGTGAAAATTACGTATTTCTAATCAATGGCAACAAGGAGCGATAGTGTAGTGTCGGTTTCAACACCGGGTCGAATATGTCTTTTTGGTGAACATCAGGATTATTTAGGTTTGCCGGTCATTGCTGCGGCTATTTCCCGGCGTATCCACTTGACGGCTGTTCCCCGTTCTGACAGTCAGGTGCATATTCATCTGCCGGATATTGGGAAGTCGGAATCATTCGACCTGAAAGGACCCCTTACCTACGTAGCAAAACGCGATTATTTCAGGAGTGCCGTTAATGTGCTGCGCCGGGATGAAGGCATCCGGTTGTCGACCGGGTTCGACGTTACGGTTCGGGGTACGATCCCGATCAATGCCGGTACATCGAGTTCGTCGGCGCTGGTCGTTAGCTGGGTCAGTTTACTCCTCCAGATGGCCGACAACCCGCTGTCTTTCTCCCGGGAAGCCATAGCGGGCATAGCGCATCGGGCTGAGGTCCTTGAGTTTGGCGAACCGGGGGGGATGATGGACCATTACGCCACGGCCGTTGGCGATATTATTTATCTGGAATCTGAACCGGCCATTCGAATTGATCATCTGCGTCCAACGCTCGGTACGTTCGTTCTGGGCGATTCGTGTGAGCCAAAAGACACGTTGGGCATACTAAAACACGTAAAATTCGGGATGCTGGATGCATTAAAAAAAATCAGCGCCCATCACCCTGCCTTCGACCTGTATACGGCACCGCTGGCTTCGGCTATTGATTATCGCCACCTGCTGACCGCCGATGAATTGAGTCTGCTTCAAAGCAATTTATCGGATCGCGATATACTTCGGGAGGCACTGGAGTTACTTCGTGGGCCTGTTATGGACGACGCCTATCTGGGGTCTTTGTTAAACAAACATCAGGATAACCTGCGCGACGCCAAGCGCATTTCAACGCCCAAAATAGACCGGATGTTGACGGCTGCCCTACAGGCGGGCGCGATGGGGGGTAAAATTAACGGGTCGGGAGGGGGTGGCTGTATGTTTGCCTACGCTCCCAAATACCCGGAAACGGTGGCTGAAGCTATAGAAAAAGAGGGCGGTAAAGCGTATGTGATCACGGTCGATGAAGGTACCGTAGTCGATCCTGTTAGGGAGACGCACCATCTATAAAGCGATATAATTAAAACTACATCTACCATTCTCCTTGCCAGCGGGAAATACTCAAGCCCGGATCAGCATCCACAGGAAATATGGTATATGTACAAGTATATAGTTAAAAATTTTGAGAATAGAAGTACGGTTAGAATAAAATTTTATTAATTCGAGTATTAACCTAAATAAATACCAATCACTATGTTTAAACACTTACTCTCCTGTCTGGTGGTTCTGCTGCTGGCAACAGGCTCCCTGTGGGCGCAGGATCAGTCGATAACCGGCCTACTGCGCGATGAGCAGGATCAGGCCATCTCGGGGGCAAATGTGGTCATCAAAGGGACTTCACGAGGCACTACGACGGATGCGGCCGGTGAATTTCGCTTAGCCATATCCGGTGCCAACACGGTATTGACCGTTTCTTCTGTAGGCTATGTATCGAAAGACGTAACTGTGTCGCCGGGTCAGTCCCGGCTAACGGTAGTACTGGCATCGGATGACCGGGTGTTGGGCGAAGTTGTTGTAACGGCCCTGGGTATCAAACGCGACGCCAAAGCGCTGAGTTACGCCACGCAAACCATCAAGCCGGCTCAGATCAATGAGGTTCGGGATGGCAACGTACTAAATACGCTACAGGGAAAAATTGCCGGGGCTTACATCACACAGGGCTCAGGTGGGCCGGGTACCGGTTCGCGGATTGTGTTGCGGGGCAACCGCTCTATCCAGGGCTCGAACAACGCGCTGATGGTAGTCGATGGTGTTCCTATCAACAACAGCACCTTCGGGCAGGCCACCAATGATTTTGGCAGTGTTGCCAATTCGGATGGCGCGTCGAACATCAATCCGGATGATATTGAGAATGTAACGGTCCTGCGGGGCGCTTCGGCAGCGGCTCTGTATGGCAGTCAGGCTGCCAATGGCGTCATCCTGATAACGACCAAACGCGGGAAAACGGGTCGGGTGTCGGTAGACGTAAACGCCGGCGTTTCAGTGGACAAACCATTTTCACTACCCGCTGTACAAAATCAGTATGGGCAGGGTGTTGGCGGTAAGCTGGACCCCGCTGTCGGGTCTAGCTGGGGCGCAGCCATGACCGGGCAGTCCTACACAAATTACCTTGACAATGCGGCTTCGTACGCTGCCCAGCCGAATAACATCCGCGATTTCTTCCGGACAGCCGTTAGCCTCAACAATTCCATCGGTATTACGGGTGGATCGGAGCGTTCACAAACTTATTTCTCGTACACCAACAACTCGTTGCAGGGAACCGTACCCGGTAATAATCTGAACCGGAACACGGTCAACCTGCGGTTGTCGAACCAGATCAGCTCGAAACTGTCGACCGACGCGAAGGTGACGTATATAAACCAGTCGGTGGTGAACAAGCCCCGGACGGGTGAAGAGAACGCGCCGGTGATCAACCTTTACCAGATTCCCCGGAACGTTAGCCTGAGCGATGCTAAAAACTATGCTTCGCCCAATGCTTTTGGTCAGCCAGCCCCAACGGCCTGGCCGTCGACGCTATCGTCTATCTATCAGAATCCGTACTGGATGGTAAACGAGACCGCCATCAATCAGTATCGGGACCGGGTTATCGGGTTTGTGCTGGCCAAGTATCAGCTAACTGATTTTCTGAGTATTCAGGGGCGGGCCAACCTGGATAAATACTTCGACAAGAACGAGGAGAGCTACGGGCAGGGAACAATCCTGTGGGCCAATCAGGCGGGGGGTAAGTTCTCCCGGAACAATATTGTCAACACCCAGAGCTGGTATGATCTCTTGATCGAGGGAAAAAACAAACTGGGACCGGACTTCACGCTCGATTACCAGGCGGGGGCGATCATTCAGGATACGCGCTACCAGTCGACCAATGCTCTGGCCGATGGGTTGAACGTGCCGAACCGGTTTAACCTGAACTTTGGTACAAACCAGAGCCTGACCGATGATTTTACGCGGATACAAACACAATCACTGTTCGGGCAGGTGTCGCTGGCCTGGCGGGATGCTATTTTCGTGAATGCCAGCCTGCGGAATGACTGGGCCTCTACGTTGCCAAAGCCCTACTCATTTCAGTATCCATCGATAGGCGCTTCGGTCGTTCTGTCGGATCTGCTCAAACTGTCGGGGCCGTTATCCTTCCTGAAGATCAACGGTTCCTACGCACAGGTGGGTAACGGAGCGGATGCTTATCTGTTACAAACCAATTACTCGTATGGCCAGGGAGCGGGGTCTGGATTTATCAGCCGGGATGGTACGCAGGCTATTGGTAACCTGAAGCCTGAGATCACGAAAAGTCTCGAAGTTGGAGTCGATGCCCGCTTTTTCAGCAACCGCATCGGTGCCACGATTACGGCTTATAAAACCAATTCGATCAACCAGTTGCTGAAATTAGGACTGGCACCCGCATCGGGCTTCAAAGATCAGTACATCAATGCCGGCGACATCCGCAACATGGGTCTCGAAATAGTGATCAATGGAACGGCCATCAAAACCGACCGCTTCAGCTGGGACCTGGGCCTTAACATGGGCCTGAACCGGAATAAGATCGTAAGCCTGTCGCCCGATATCAAAACGGCGTTCCTTTCGGGCGGATTTGGCCGGTCGGCATCACCTATCGTGAAGGAAGGCGGTTCTTACGGTGATATCGTGTCTTACCGCTGGCAGAAAGACGCCACTACAGGACAGTACCTGGTTGGCTCGCAGTCGACGAGCCCTGCGGTTTCGGAGGCTTCGATTGTCTCTACCGGGCTACCTGTGGCTACCAAAGAACAGGAGTACATCGGCAATTTCAACCCAAAAATGCTGCTGGGCTTGACGAACACCTTCACGTTCAAAGGCTTTTCGCTTCGTGTGCTGGTCGACGGACGGATGGGCGGCATAGCCGTATCGGGTACTGAGATGAACCTGGCGTTCAGTGGTATTCCAGAAGTAACGGCTAAAAACCGCGAAGGGGGCTGGATCTTGCCTGCCGTCACGGCTGGCGTCGCCGGGTCCGACGGCGTAACGACGGTGGGTGCCGGAAGACCCAATGCGCAGGCTATTACCGCCGAGCAATTCTGGCAAACGGTGTCGGGGAAACGCTACGGCTGGGGTGAGTTCTTCGCCTATGATGCGACCAACGTCCGGCTTCGGGAGCTGTCGATCGGTTACGGTATTCCGGTGCCTTCCAACTTTTTCATCAAGTCGGCTCGCCTGTCGTTCGTAGCGCGTAACCTGTTCTGGATTTACCGGGGTAGTTCCATTCTGGACATTCCCGGTATTGGAAAACGCAAGATGTGGTTCGACCCCGACGTGAACATCGGCAATGGTAACTTTCAGGGGGTTGAATACGGTACGCTACCCTCGAACCGGAGCGTTGGTTTGAATCTGAAACTTTCTTTTTAACCTGAAATCATCGATACCATGCTATCATATAAAACTTTATTTCGACAGACGTTTGTGGCCGCCTGCCTGTCGACGCCCCTGTTCCTGGCAGTTGGATGCACCAAGAACTTTGATGAGATCAACACAAACAAAACCAAAGTCACGATCATTGGGGCGGGTGAGATTCCGTATCTGTTTTCCAAAGCACAGTCGGCGGCAACGCTTCCTGGCGGCAACTATCAGGTCGGACAAAACCTTTTTTCCGACCAGTACGCGCAGTATTTCGCCTGTGTAGCTACTTACTTTCCTTCAGACCGGTTTGTGATCCGGATGGACTGGCTGGGCGGTCCCTGGACGGCTATGTATACGGAAGCCGTGCCGCAGATGAAAACCATTCTGGCAAGTACCGATGTCAATTCATCCGAGAATGCGCTCACCAATATCTGGTGGGTGTATACCTTTCACCGCTGGACGGATTATGTGGGTCCGATCCCGTATTTCAAGGCGGGCGAACCCGCTACTTCGGTAGCCTATGATGCACAGGATAAGATCTACGATGATTTTTTCAAGCGGCTGGCGGCAGCTACGGCGGTGCTGAAAGACAAAACGTCGGATAAGCCGTTTGGGGCATTCGATCTTGTGTATGGGGGTGATGTAAGCAAATGGATCAAGTTTGCAAATACCCTGCGGCTACGGCTGGCGTTGCGGATATCGAAGGTCGATCCGGCCCGGGCTAAAACAGAAGCAGAAGCCGCTGTGGCTGGCGGAGTACTGACAACCAGCCCGGGCGATGATGCGCTGGTACAGCGGAGTACCAAAGGGGGCGATAATAACGGCCTGGCCATCATGTCGGACTGGAACGAGTTTCGGATGAGTGCGGCTATGGAATCGGTGCTGAAGGGGTATGAAGACCCGCGGCTGCCTACCTATTTCATGCCCGCCGTGAAAACCAATACGTATGAAGGTTTACGGAACGGCCTGGCCACAACGCAGCTGACAGACCCCATCAATACGGCCGACAATAACTCGCACGTCGGCCAGCGCTGGACCTCAACCGGACTGGCTACACCCCAAAACGTCATGGCTACGGCTGAGTCGTATTTCCTGCGGGCCGAAGGTGCGCTCAACGGCTGGAACATGGGCGGCACGGCAAAGGATTTTTATGAGAAAGGGATCGCTACCTCTATGACCCAATGGGGCGTTACGGATGCCGCGGCTATCCGGGCGTACCAGACCAGCACCAAAACGCCTGTTGCTCCCGGCGACTTCATGAAATCGGCCCCGTTGAGTACCATTCCCGTGGCCTGGGGTAGCACCGAAGCCATACAGCGGGAGCAGATCGGCACCCAGAAATGGCTGGCTATCTTCCCTGATGGCTTCGAAGGATGGGCTGAATACCGCCGGACCCGTTATCCAAAACTGTATCCGGTCGTGAGTTCCGACAATCCGGATATTCCAGCCGGAGGAGTGTTGCGCCGGATACCTATTCTCCTGATCGAGCAGCAAACGAACGCCGTGGAAGCGAAAAAAGCGGTGTCACTGCTGAACGGTCCCGACAAAGTGACGACGCCGTTATGGTGGGATAAGAACTAATAGAGATTAAGTTTACCGAATGTCGCGAAAGCGGGCGATTCTTCGTCCGCTTTCGCCCTTTCAATGCCAACCGTATCGGGTACTGTACGCTATGAAGACGCTTTCTTTCCTGCTTATTGCCACATTGCTAGTATCGGCCTGCGGGCATACCGATACGCTGTTTGAACGAATTCCTTCCTCCCAAACCAATATTACCTTCATTAATTCTCTTGAGGAGGCTACTGATTTCAACGTCCTGAAGTACGGCTATTTCTACAACGGTGGGGGCGTGGCAGCGGCTGATTTTAACAACGATGGCCGCATCGATCTGTACTTCATGGGTAATTTGAGTGCGAATAAACTGTATCTCAATCGTACCGAGACCAATGCCGGCGACCTGACGTTCGATGATATTACCGATAAGGCAGGCGTTGGGGCGGCTGATGGCTGGAATACGGGCGTTACGGTTGTAGACATCAATGCCGACGGCTGGCTCGATCTGTATGTATGCCGTTCGGCCGCAACAGACTCCCGCCTTCGCCGGAATCTGCTCTTTATCAATAACCGAAATACACGGGACGGGTACCCTACATTTTCGGAAAAAGCAGCCGAGTATGGTCTCGATGATCCGGGCTATTCGACGCAGGCGGCCTTCTTCGACTACGACCGCGATGGTGATCTGGACTGTTTCCTGCTTAACCATTCAGTGCAGGAGTTTGCCGGATTTAGCCGCATGATCAGCCGCTTCAAACAGCAGACGAATGCCAACTACTCCAGCAGACTGTTTCAGAATCAGAAGGGCAAGTTTGTCGATGTTTCGGCGCAGTCGGGTTTGATAGCCAACGTGTTGAGCTTTGGCCTCGGTGTAGCCGTGAGCGATTTCAATAACGATGGTTGGCCCGACCTGTATGTGTCGAACGATTATAACGAAAATGACTACCTCTACATCAATAAGCAGGATGGTACGTTTCAGGAGTCGGTGCGCGATGCAATGGGCCATACATCGCTCTATTCGATGGGGTCCGATGCGGCCGACATCAATAATGACGGCCGGATGGATTTGCTTACGCTCGATATGCTTCCCGAACGAAACGAGCGGATCAAACTAACCGCCGGTGACGATAACTACGATAAATACCAGCAACTGCTGCAAGCCGGGTTCCATCACCAGACCATGCGGAATATGGTGCAACTGAATATGGGGGAATGGCAGGCAGAAAAAGGAAAAGAGAAAAAAACAGCCAGGCCCCCTTTAGCCCCTTCCATTCCTGTTTTCTCCGAAATTGGCCAATTGGCCGGCGTCTCCAACACCGACTGGAGCTGGGCAGGCCTGTTTGCCGACTTTGACAACGATGGCTGGAAAGACTTGTTCGTCACCAATGGATACGCCCGTGATTATACCAACATGGAGTTCCTGAAATTCACGATGGACGAGCAGCTGAAGGCGAGAGGAACCGGTACGGAGCCTGACCCTATGGCCGTTATTGCGAAGATGCCCAGTATCAATGAGCCGGATTATATGTTCCGGAATACGGGCAGGCTAACCTTCGAAAACAAAACTGCCGATTGGGGATTCAACGAGCCGAACCAATCGAATGGAGCCATTTATGCCGATCTCGACAACGATGGTGACCTGGATCTGGTTGTCAACCAGGTCAACGCCGAAGCTGGTATCTATCAGAACCATAGCGACCGGCTTAGCGCGAACCACCACCTGACAGTTCGGCTTCTAAGCCCGAACCCGGCCCGATTGATTGGCGCTCGGGTAAGTATCTGGGCAGGTGGCCGGATGCAGGTGCAGGAGTTTCAGCCGGTGCGGGGTTTTCAGTCCGCCCTGTATGGACCTTTACTATTTGGGTTGGGAACAGCGCTACGGGCCGATTCCGTACAGGTACGCTGGGCCGATGGAGCAACCCAGTCTGTTCAATCTGTTGCCGGAAATAAATTGACCATCCCGTATGCTCCCACAGTAAAAACAGTGCTGCCGACACCGGTGCCGTACTGGCAAGCCGTCGACCTAATGGACGTGGTGAATCGGGAGGATTCGGTCAATGACTTCAAGATTCAGCCTTTACTGCCGCACATGCTTTCGCAGACGGGTCCGCGTTTTGCTACTGCCGACATTAACGGTGATGGCCTGGATGATGTGTTTGTAGGGGGCGGACGTGGACAGGGCGGGCAGGTACTCTTACAGCGAGCGGGCCAGTTTGTGCCCATGCCGCAGCCCGCGCTTGTAGCCGACCGCGCTTGTGAAGATGCCGGGGCTGAGTGGTTCGACGCCGACGGCGATGGCGATTTGGATCTGGCTGTTTGTAGCGCCGGTTATGAACTGGCGGCCGACGATGAACGGCTGGCACCGCGCTTGTACCTGAATGATGGTAAGGGACTATTGATAAAAGCACCCTCATTTCCTCGGCTGCGCGTGAGCGCATCCTGCATCCGGGTGGCCGATGTAGACACCGATGGCGACCTGGACCTGTTTATTGGTGCTCGGGTAGTACCGGGCCGTTATCCAGAAACGCCCGTCAGCCACTTATTGCTGAATAATGGCCGTGGAATTTTCTCGGACGTGACCGGCCAGCAACCGGCACTGCGTAAACTAGGCATGGTAACCGATGCTGCTTTTGTAACGCTCACCCGCGGGGCCCGCCCGGCGCTGTTTATCGCTGTTGATTTCGGGCCTTTGCAGGCCTTCACCTACCGAAACAATCTGTTGATGCCACTCGATCAGGCGTTGCCTGGAATGACCGGTTGCTGGAACCGGTTGCTGGTCCGTGACTTCGATAATGATGGCGACCAGGATATTTTGGCCGCCAATGCCGGGCAGAACAGCCAGTTGCGGGTAGGGAAGGACCAGCCGCTGGGCTTGTACGGCATGACCAGTTCTTCGGGAGCAGTCGTGCCTGTCATGACCAGCTATGAAGAAAAGCAGGAATATCCGTTTAATGCGCGGGATGAAATGCTCGATCAGGTTGTAAGCCTTCGTAAAAAATTTACGGATTACACCGGGTATTCGAAAGCCACCATTACGGATCTGTTTACGACAGACGAGTTAAGCAAGGCGTCTAAACTCGACGCCCGCGAACTACAAACGATGCTGTTCCGTAACGACAAGGGTACATTCACCCAATTACCATTACCCGCCGAAGCGCAGTTTGCCCCGGCCTATGCCTTCGCGGCCGTGGATGTGAATGCGGATGGATTGCTGGACGTACTGGTTGGCGGCAACCTCGAATACAATCGGGTTCGCATCGGGAAGTCCGATGCCAATCGGGGGCAGTTGTTCCTGAATCGGGGTAAGGGACAGTTCTCCTATGTGCCAATGCCAGTATCAGGCCTGTTCTGGAACGGTGATGTGCGTGATCTGAAAACACTGCGGGTGAACGATAAAACGGCCCTGCTTGTCGGCGCAACAGGGCAACGGGTACGGACATTTGAACTGATTGTGCGGTAGGAGAGCTGTTTTGTTTACTCCTTACCGTCAGTCGGGTTGAAACGGGTTGGAGAAAGCAGGTGTAAGTTCACCCGCTGCCATTCCTGCTTTTCCGTTATCTTTACTGTATGACGTTTACCGAAATGACTCCCCGCCGTCAGGCGCAGCTGATGGCTTTTGACCGCCTTTTGACCATCATGGACGAACTGCGTGAACAGTGTCCCTGGGACCGCAAACAAACGCTGGAAAGCCTGCGCCATCTGACCATTGAAGAGACGTATGAGCTCTCCGACGCCATTATGGAGAAAGACCTTACCGAAATTCGGAAGGAGCTGGGTGATATTCAGTTACACCTGGTTTTCTACGCCAAAATTGCGTCCGAACCAGCAATTGATCCCTCAGCGCGCTTCGACATGGCCGACGTTCTGAATGGTGTTTGTGATAAGCTTATCAGTCGTCACCCGCATATTTACGGCGATGCTAACGGGGATAAAGTGGTGGCCGATACGGAGGAAAAAGTAAAGGCGAACTGGGAGCAACTTAAGCTGAAGGAAGGAAACAAGTCGGTGCTGGGTGGCGTACCGGGCTCATTGCCTGCGCTCGTAAAAGCCATGCGTATTCAGGAGAAAGCACGGGGCGCGGGTTTCGACTGGGAGGAGAAACAGCAGGTTTGGGAGAAGGTAGAAGAGGAAATGCAGGAGTTCAAAGCGGAATTCAACGTCGATACGGGTCAACCTATCGATGAGCAACGGGCGGAAGGTGAGTTTGGCGACCTGTTGTTTTCACTCGTCAACTATGCCCGCTTCATCGACATAAATCCTGAAACAGCGCTCGAACGCACAAACAAAAAGTTTATCAAACGCTTTCAGTATCTGGAAGAGCGGGCTAAAGCGAATGGCAAAGCACTGGCTGACATGACGCTGGCTGAAATGGACATTTACTGGAACGAAGCAAAAACGGTATGAGGATTGCGTTTATCACTGACATTCACATCGGTGCCGTCGGTGAAAAGCCGCAGGGTGTCGATGTTCGGGAGAATTTCCTGAAAGCGCTGGCTTTCCTGCCCGAGATCAAGCCCGCTTGCCTGGTTATTGGTGGTGACCTGTGTCTGGAAACCGCCGATCGGGCCACCTACGAGTGGATAAAGCAGCAACTGGATAACTTACCGTATCCATACCGGGTCATTGCAGGCAACCACGATAGCTCGGCGCTCATAGCGGAGGTATTCAACTTAGACCACCATTTACACGGTACCGAACTCTATTATGCCCTGCCCCTCGAAGGCCGGCCTGCTTTGTTTCTGGATTCGGCTAGCGGAGCGTTTTCGCCCACACAGTGGCAATGGTTGCGGGATTATATAGACGCGCTTCAGGGAAATAACCTGCTGATTTTTATGCATCACCCGCCTTTGCCTGCCGACGTGACCTACATGGATACGAACTACCCATTTCGGCAGAGCGAGCAATTCATGGACATCGTGCGTGACTTGGCTTGCCATGTCACGGTGGTGTGTGGCCATTATCATGTCGAGAAGGCAGTTCAGCGCGGCAATTTGCTGGCGTTACTGACCCCGTCTACGTTTCTACAGATGAAACACGACCCAGACACCATGGTTGTTGACAACTATTACGTCGGTGTTCGCGAAATTAACCTCACCTCACACGGGGTGACCAGTACGGTCCATTATTTAGGTCTATAAAACTGAATGCCCGTTGCGCAGGATAGACTGCACAACGGGCATTCAGTTTTATAGACCTAACTGTCAATGCTAGCGGGCCGAGTAGTTTGGCGCTTCCTTTTGAATCTGGATGTCGTGGGGGTGGCTTTCGCGCACACCGGCCGATGTTATCTTCACAAACTTGGCCTGCTGAAGCGCTGGAATATCAATGGTGCCACAATAACCCATACCGGCTTTGAGACCGCCAACCATCTGGTACACGATTTCAGATACCCGCCCCTTGATAGGTACCCGTCCAACGATACCTTCCGGAACGAGTTTCTTGATATCGTCTTCAGCATCCTGAAAGTACCGGTCTTTGGAACCGTCTTCCATTGCTTCCACGGATCCCATACCCCGGTAGGTTTTAAACCGGCGTCCTTCGTACAATACCACTTCGCCGGGGGCTTCTTCGGTGCCGGCCAGCAAAGAGCCGATCATTACCGTACTGGCTCCGCCCGCGAGGGCTTTGGTAATGTCGCCCGAAAAGCGAATACCACCGTCGGCAATGATGGGGACACCTGTACCCTGCAAAGCCTTTGCCGATTCGTAAACGGCCGTAAGCTGTGGCATGCCAATACCCGCAATGATGCGGGTCGTGCAGATACTGCCGGGTCCAACGCCTACTTTAACGGCATCGGCACCGGCGTCGGCCAGGGCTTTGGCTCCCTCGCCCGTTGCTACGTTGCCGGCAATAACCTGAAGCTTCGGAAACTGTTGTTTAATACCCCGTACCGCGTCCAGAACACCCTTCGAGTGACCGTGTGCGGTATCGACGCTAATCACATCGACGCCCGCTTTAACGAGGGCTTCTATGCGCCGGTGCAGGTCGGGCGTTACGCCTACAGCCGCGCCTACGCGTAACCGACCCAACTCATCTTTACAGGCGTTAGGGTGGCTTTTTTTCTTGAGAATGTCTTTGTAGGTAATCAGGCCAACCAACTGGTAATCGTCGTTGACAATGGGTAATTTCTCGATGCGGTACTGTTGCAGAATACTTTCGGCTTCTTCAAGGGTTAGTCCTTCCCGCGCCGTGATGAGGTTGTTACGGGTCATAATATCCGTAACCGGCTGGGCTAGGTCACTCTGAAAACGAAGGTCGCGGTTGGTAAGAATGCCAACCAGTTTATTGTTTTCGTCAACGACCGGGATACCGCCAATTTTGAATTCGCGCATGATTTTGAGCGCGTCGGCCAGTGTTGCCGTTTCGAGTAGCGTGATGGGGTCAATGATCATTCCACTTTCCGACCGTTTGACCTTACGGACTTCATCGGCCTGCGCTTCCACGCTCATGTTTTTGTGGATAATGCCGATGCCACCTTCCTGCGCCATAGCAATAGCCAGTGACGATTCCGTAACGGTGTCCATTGCCGCCGAAATAAGCGGAATGTTCAAACTGATTGTACGGGTAAGCTGGGTAACGGTTGTTGTATCGCGGGGAAGAACCTCCGAGTAGGCAGGCAGAAGCAGTACGTCGTCGTAGGTAAGAGCCTCGTAGAGAAACTTGCTGGTATCTAAGCTCATGGCAAATAAACAAGGGATGTTATTTGCCAGACAAAACTACGGATAAAATGTGGTTGGTAAAAGGAAAAAGGTAATTGGATACGCAATAGTTAACCCAATTACCTTTTTTTACAATTTTAGATTAGTTTGATGCTAATGGCTTTGCCATCGTCACCAACGCTGAACCGGCAGTCGCTGAATTTAGGGGCCGACATAACAGGCTTGAAATTATTACTGAATCCGTAGGGTTCTTTGGGAATACCGAACACCCGCTTATCCATTTTCCCGTTGTCATTTTCATCGTGATAAACGGCTATGGCATAGTCGCCAGGTTCAACCGAAAAGAGTATGTAAACATTTTTACTATTCACATTCAGTTTTTTTGTTTCAATGGATTTTCCTTCAGGAAAGTCTTTTCCGGGTCGGAACAAACCGATATATACAGCTCCGCTTACTACCCGAACATTCTGGATTTCAACCTTAAGGTTCGTCTTCTTGAGGGGGTCCCGATGACTGGATGCGGACAGGAACAGGTTTAGAACTGATAGCAAAATGAGCATAGACTGGGTGTTTTTTGTAAAAACGGATTTATCTTGCAATTATGATAGCTCAACCGCCACCACCCCTAAAACGATGGATTACCAAGCCCTTTCCTGATTCAATGGAACAGCGGGTGGCTATCGAAACCTTAACGGGTTCGCTTGGCGTGAGTCCTTTTCTGGCCGCCCTGCTGGTGCAACGCGGTGTGCATAGTTACGAAGATGCCCGCGCATTTTTTCGTCCCGAGATAGGTCACCTTCACGATCCGTTTGCAATGAAAGACATGGACCGGGCTATTATACGCCTGCAAAGGGCGATGCTCCCGGGACATGAAGAAAAAATTCTGATCTATGGCGATTATGACGTAGACGGTACCACATCGGTGGCATTGGTATACGGATTTCTAAAGAACTACCACTCCGCTATCGATCATTACATTCCAGATCGGTATAAAGAAGGCTACGGGATTTCAACGCAGGGAATTCAGTGGGCTGCCAATAATGGGTTCTCACTTATCATCGCTCTTGACTGTGGTATTAAATCCGTAGATCGGGTGGCCGAGGCCAAGGCACTGGGGGTTGACTTCATTATTTGTGACCACCATCGACCCGGAGCCGAATTACCCGATGCGGCCGCCGTGCTGGACCCTAAGCGCAACGATTGTCAATACCCTTACAAAGAACTGAGCGGATGCGGGGTCGGATTCAAACTCTTACAGGCATTTTGCCTGCACAAAGGCATACCCCTGGAGGAACTGTATCCCTACCTCGATCTGGTAGCCGTTAGTATAGCCTCGGACATTGTGCCTATTACCGGTGAAAACCGGGTTATGGCTTTCTACGGGTTAAAATGTCTCAACGCAGCGCCACGTACCGGCCTGAAAGCGCTAATCAAAATTGCCGGCTTTTCGAGGGAACTGGATATTACCAACCTGGTCTTCGGGTTAGGCCCACGCATCAATGCGGCAGGCCGGATTCAGCATGCCAAAGCCGCTGTACAGTTGCTGCTGGCAGAGTCGGAAGTGGAGGCAGATGCTTTTGCGATGGCCATCAATAAGCATAACAATGATCGCCGGACGTTCGATAGTACCATGACCGAACAGGCATTGGCTATGATCCGGGAAAGTGAAACGATGACCCGTGCCAAATCGACCGTTTTGTTCGACGCTACCTGGCATAAAGGGGTAATCGGCATCGTCGCATCACGCTGTATCGAACACTTTCACCGGCCAACAATCATTCTGACACAGTCGCACGACAAAGCCGCTGGATCAGCACGGTCGGTGCCTGGGTTCGATGTTTACGAGGCCATCGAAGAATGCGCTGATCTGCTGGAGCAGTTTGGCGGACACACCTTTGCTGCGGGTATGACCATGCCGGTCAACAACATTGACGCGTTTCGAAAGAAATTCGAAGAAGTGGTGACACGCCGGATCAAGGAAGAACAGTTGACGCCACTGGTTGACATCGACCTGCCCATGGATTTTAGCGAGATAGATGCCAAACTTGTCCGTATCCTGAAACAGATGGGCCCGTTCGGCCCCCACAATCCACAGCCCGTATTTATGACGGATGAGGTGTATCTGGCCAACGAACCGATCATTATGAAGGAAAAGCACTTGAAAATAAATGTATTTCAGGGTGGCTCTTCATCCCGCGGTCATACGTTGACTGCTGTTGGTTTTGGGTTTGGCCACCTGGCCAGCCAGCTACAGGCTGGTAAACCTTTTTCTATCTGTTATCAGGTAGAACAGAATTTTTATAACGGCAACGTATCCATACAGTTGATGTTAAAAGACGTTAAGTTTAGTTGACTGGTGGCCGAGATGGTCAGTTGATGCGTTAATCTGCGGATACCTTTACTAATTGACCTGGCATCTGGTTGACTTAACAACTAACTTATGATTCTCAGAACAGAAAATTTAATTAAGAAATACGGGTCCCGGTTAGTCAACAACAACGTATCGTATCAGGTCGAAACAGGGGAAATTGTGGGGTTACTTGGCCCGAATGGGGCGGGTAAAACAACCTCGTTCTACATGGCCGTCGGTTTGGTAAAACCAAATAGCGGCAAAGTCTTCATTGACGATATTGACGTTACTGATCTGCCTATGTACAAACGGGCTCGGCTGGGCCTGGGGTATCTGGCGCAGGAAGCTTCTATTTTTAGAGATCTGTCGGTAGAAGAGAATGTACTGGCGGTACTGGAAATGACGGATCTGCCCAAAGCGCAGCAGAAAGAAAAAGTGGAAGAACTGCTCGACGAGTTTAGCCTGACACACGTTCGGAAGAGCAAGGGTAAAGTCCTGTCCGGTGGCGAACGCCGACGCACCGAGATTGCCCGCGCGCTGGCGGTTGACCCTAAATTTATTTTACTCGATGAGCCTTTTGCTGGTGTCGATCCAATTGCCGTTGAAGACATCCAGAGCATAGTCGCCAAACTCAAGCACCGCAACATCGGTATTCTCATTACCGACCACAATGTAAACGAAACGCTATCCATAACTGACCGGGCTTATCTCCTGTTTGAAGGCAAAATCCTAAAGCAGGGATCAGCAGAAGAACTGGCAAACGACGAGCAAGTTCGGCGGCTGTATTTGGGACAGAACTTCGAACTGAAACGTAAGGTATAACCAATCACCAACCCTGGTGAGGTAAGGCAATTCTTGTTACAGGACTGCCAATGCGATCGGGTTGTGTCGCTCTCGTAAAAGCTTTGCCGCGGAAATCCATGACTGCTTACCCCAGCACTTCCCGAAGTACGGGAAGGGATTTTACCTCGCCGATGGAGTCGATATGAATTTGATAATAAGCGACCAAGGCGTCTAAAAGATCATTCCGTACGGTTCTGGTCAGTTTAACAGGCGTGCCAAGCGGACGTTTTAACATGATATTCAAGGCTGTTTCCACTTCTTTGTCGGGTAGAAAAGGGTAGGAATTTTCACGGAGCTGACTTTCGAACTCGCGGTCGCTCTCTGGCCCGAAACCTAGGAAAAAGGATAATTTTAGGAGAAAGGCGAGGTGAAAATTCTCGAAGTTGACGGATGCCTCTTCCAAGAAAAGGATTGAGTCGATCAGGAAGCGGAACAAAACGGGACTGCTCGCTTCCTCCTTCAATACTTTATTCAGCATCTCCGTCACGAACATCGCAATTGTCGACTTCGCTACATCGAAAGGCAAGCTTTGAAACGGCTGGATCGTTTTTACTTCCGATATCCGGTGCAAATCCCGATCATTCTTGTGATACACAACCATATCCAGCAGCGTCAGCGGCTGAAATAGGGCAATGCGGTTGTTCTTGCTCCTGGCCGTTCGGACGCTGTTGACGATGTAGCTTTGCAGGCCGAACTCTTCGGTATAAATGCGGGCAATGATGGATGTCTCGCGATAACGAATATAGCTAAGGGCAATGCCTCTGGTTTTTTGCAACATCAATAGAAATAGTAAATGGATTCGCTTTTATAAGTAACAACAAAAGGAGCAAACTACTCTCGTCTCAGCTGGTAATTAATAGACGCAATGGCTGCGGTCTATCGGCTGGCTTAGAGCCTGATGCCGAAAAACAAATCAAACTAAATGCCTGGACGAACGACTCAGTGCGGAGTCAATTTGCTTGAAGTTTATTAACCGTCAGCCACGATGTGAAAAGTAAAGAAAACAACCGTATCATTGAAAAACTTTTCCGAAGCTGAAAAATGAAACTTTATAAAACCCGACCCGGTATTGTCCTTGAATTTGAGAACCAGTATTACCATCTGCCTTCTGCAAACTGGGATGAATTAATCAACCTGGATGAGTTGCGGGGCTTTCTGATGCACTTGACTACCACCACGTCGGCATCGGACGAATATAGAGAGTGGACCGAAACGCAGGCACTGGCACCCATTGGTCGGCAAGAGGTATGGGCCTCGGGCGTAACGTATCTGCGAAGCCGCAACGCCCGTATGGAAGAATCCAAAAAATCGGGAGGTGATAATTTTTATGATCGCGTATATGACGCTGAGCGGCCTGAGTTGTTTTTCAAATCAACACCGGAGCGGGTTGTAGGGCCGGGGGATGCGGTTCGTATCCGGCA
Source organism: Spirosoma utsteinense (assembly GCF_014282275.1). Classification (GTDB taxonomy): domain Bacteria; phylum Bacteroidota; class Bacteroidia; order Cytophagales; family Spirosomataceae; genus Spirosoma; species Spirosoma utsteinense. The sequence goes on along the minus strand of NZ_VFIA01000002.1, from coordinate 229,228 downwards.
GGATTCGGACTGGAACGTACCGGAACCGGAACTGACCCTGTTCATTACATCGGCAGGAAAAATAGCGGGTTACACCTGTGGTAATGACATGAGTTCGCGTAGTATTGAAGGTGAAAACCCGCTTTACCTGCCACAAGCGAAAACCTACGACGGGAGTGCTGCTCTGGGACCATGCCTTTATCTTCCCGAAACGCCAATTGCGCCTGAAACACAGATTCGACTAGACATTATTCGCGACGATCAGGCTGTTTTTAGCGGTAGCATTGCTATTGACCAGATGAAACGACAGCATACCGAATTGGTGTCCTATCTGTTTCGCGAGTGCTCATTTCCAAACGGGTGTTACCTGATGACGGGTACTGGTATCGTGCCCCCCGACAACTTCACACTCCGGGCTGGCGACCTGACTCAGATCACGATCGACGGTATCGGAACGCTGGAAAATGTTGTGGCTGCGTAGAGACGTAACCCTTTACGTCTCAGATGCGTCAGCAATATTCTTCAGCATCTGAGACGTAAATTGCTGACGCATACTGAGACGTAAAGGGTTACGTCTCTACGCGCTAACTACCCGGATGCCGGCTTTTACGCGCTCAACTTTTTCCCGCAAGGCGTCTAACGAACTGTCCATGACGGTTACATGCCCCATCTTGCGAAAGGGTTTCGTAAGGGCTTTACCGTAGAAAAACGGAAATACACCGGTCATGGCCAGCAGTGTTTCCAACCCTTCGTATACGGCAGGTCCTGTATGTCCATCCTCGCCAAGGAGATTGACCATCGCTGCGGGCTGATAGGACGATGTGTCACCCAGAGGGTAGTTCAGGATCGCTCGCCAGTGCTGCTCAAACTGAGAGGTAACATTAGCCCGCATGGTGTGGTGGCCGCTGTTATGTGGCCGGGGGGCAACCTCGTTTAGCAGGATGGATCCCTGCTTATCCAGAAATAACTCAACCGCCAGCAGACCTACGATACCCAGGGCGTCCGCTGTTTGGCGGGCAATGTCCTGCGCTTGCTGGTTGATGGCATCGGGGAGTTGAGCGGGGGCGAATAAATAATCAACTAAATTCAGTTCGGGGTGAAAAACCATCTCCACCGTTGGAAAGGTCTGCACGTCTCCCCGTTCATTACGAGCCACAATAACGGCGAGTTCCTTGTCGAAATCCACAGCCCGCTCCAGAACACCCGGTGCGTCGAACGCCTTATCGACATCGGCAATGGTAGCAATGCGCTGAACGCCCCGCCCATCATATCCATCGCGTCCGAGTTTATGGAACGCGGGAAAAAAATCGGGTCTTTCCAGGGCTACGCGTGCGACATCAGCGCGGTTTTCGGTTAGGATAAAGTCGGCTGTGGGTAAGTTGTGATGCTGATAGAACTGTTTCTGCTGTCGTTTATCCTGAATGACACGAATGACCGATGGCTGAGGAAAAACGCGTTTTCCTTCACGTTCCAGCGCTTCAAGCGCTTCGACGTTGACGCGCTCAATTTCAATGGTCAGCACATCAACGCCCTGACCGAACCGATAAACCGTGTCGTAATCAGTAAGTGATCCCTGCATAAATTCGGTGCAGAGTGTGCGACAGGGTGCTTCCGGGTCAGGGTCGAGAATATGAACGCGAAGGTTCCAGTCGATGGCTGCTTGTAGAAGCATGAGGCCAAGCTGCCCTCCGCCGAGGATGCCAATTATGGGTGTCAACAGAACAACGAGTGAAAGAGTGAACGACCCGCAAAATTATCCATTCGCGCTTTCACTATGCCATTCTTTTTAGTTTTTGTGTGAAATGTCTGACCCGCCTGATTCACTTTTTGAAACTACTTTGGCTGATCCGTAATAGTAAATATCCGATCCGCCCGACGCCTTAAGGCTCAACTCACGGGTAGCATGCACATAAACATCTGATCCGCCCGACGAGTTGGCGCTGCATACTTCCACCGTTAGCTTACGGGCATCCAGGTCTGATCCGCCTGATCCGTTGGCATTCAGCGTCCGTGCTGTACCGTCCACCGTAACATCGGCTCCACCGGCGGCCGCTATAGTCAGTTCATTGGCTTTAAGGGCTAACTTTACATCGGCCCCGCCCGAAGCAGACAGGTTCAGGTCGTTGAACGATAGGGTCCCCTGGCCGAACACATCGGACCCGCCCGATGCCTGAAGCTCGTTCAACTGCCGGAAGGTGAGATACGCTTTTACATAATTGTTACGTCCCCAGTTCCAGTTCATTCCTTTGCGGTCGATGTAAAGTTTCAGAACACCGTTACGAATTTCGCTTTTGACATCCTCTTCATCGATGCCTTTCACATCGAATGTTAGTTTTTCGGAGTTGCCCTGGGTCAGGTATACATCGATGCCGCTGCTAACGCTCAGGCCTGAGAAGCTTGAAACAGGGCGATCTTTCTTCCAGTCACTGTCGGTCGTAATCAGGCCGTAGGTGAGTAGCAGTGTTGAGAGGAGAATGGCTTTCATGGCAAAAAAAGATTATTGTTAAGTAAAGATGATTAAAAGTAACAGGAGGTTGCTTGTGAGGTAAAAAAAATGTCCGATTTTGGCCCGTGGCTGTCCGGGATCGGACGCTGAACGATTAGTTATTTTATGTAATGGCCTGACTAATAGTTCCTATAGAGGATTGGCACGACACTTGACACGCTACATAGAAAGCTCCAGTTCAACAATAAATCAGTTATGATTCAGCTCCGCAACGTCGCTAAATATTACCCAGCCGGTTTCGGCCGGGCTTATGTGCTACGCAACATCGATCTCGATATTGCCCAGGGTGAGTTTGTGTCCATTATGGGGCCATCGGGGTCGGGCAAATCTACATTGCTGCATATTCTGGGCCTACTCGAAGAGCCTTCTGAAGGGGAGTACCTTTTTGAGGATCAGCCCGTACAGAAGTTATCGGAAAAACGACGTACCGAACTCCACCGTACGCAGATAGGCTTCGTTTTTCAGGCTTACCATCTTATCGATGAATTGACCGTATACGAAAACATCGAGACGCCCCTGCTTTACAAGGGCGTTGGTGGATCGGAGCGGAAAAGTCGTGTTGCCGAACTGCTCGATCGGTTTAACATCGTGGCTAAAAAAGATCTGTTTCCTGCACAGTTATCGGGTGGGCAGCAGCAGTTAGTGGGTATCGCACGGGCACTGGCGGCTAAGCCAACCGTCATTTATGCCGATGAACCAACCGGGAATCTCCACTCAGACCAGGCTCGTGAGATCATGGAGCTTTTCCGGGAGTTGAACCTGAAAGATGGCGTAACCATCGTTCAGGTGACCCACTCAGAAAGTAACGCTGAGTACGGCTCCCGCGTAATACGTTTAAAAGATGGCTGGCTGGAACCGGCTAAAGCAGTGCTGTAAATAAGGCATTAGCCAGTTTATGACCTGCCGGATAAGTACCTAATTGTTCGATAGATCGAATCCATTGAATTCCATTGACATTGCAGGCAAAAACGGCTTCGGCTTTTGCCAGGCACGTATACCGGTGAAAGCCAACGTCGACCGGGAGACCAATAGCTTCTGCCGTTCGGAGGATGTACTGACGCATAATACCATTGATGCAGCCTGTCTCGATAGCAGGTGTGTAGAGTACACCTTCCATAAACCAGAAGAGATTGGAAGCCTGGCACTCGGCAAGGTAGTCTTCTTTGTCTGCGTTGAGCAGGATAATATCGTCGAGATTCCTTTCCTTTTTAGCAATACCTGCCATTACGTAGGGGAGCGAACTCAACGTTTTTATGGATGAGTAAGGGGTATAGGTTAGACGGCCCTCTGTGTAAATTCCAACAGTAGCTCGTTCGCTAATAGCAAAAGGATGCCCCGTTTGGGCTGTTATCAGTAGGTTGGCTTCGTTGCTCGAAGGCGTATATAGACCACCGGATTGCCGCCAGATCTGGATTTTGATTCGGCAAGTCTGATCCGTCAGTTTATTCGTCGCCACCAGATTCGTAATTAGCTGGGCAACAGCGGATTCGCTGCTGGAAGCGGGTAGGCGAAGATGCAACGCCTTGCTGCCCGCTTTCAACCGGGCATAATGATCGGTCCAGAACCAAATCTGGCCACGTTCATAACGGATCGTCTCAAAGAGGCCGTCGCCGTATTGAAAAGCCCGATCGTTTGAAGAAACCCGATAATCGGCTTCTACCAGTATATCCGAATTATAGACCAGAAACATGCTTAGTTTGCGCCGTTTATCCTAAAACGGTAGCCGGGCCGAAGGTAAGTTTGTAACATTGAACCATCAAAAAATAATGACCATGAATGTGGTTTACCGAAATTTAGGAGGCTTCCTGCTGAGCCTGATAAGTGTAGCAGCCCTGGCGCAGAATCAAACACCAGCCGCTGCAACCCCAACTGTCAGTACATCAGCTGCGATTGGTACGCCTAGCGTGCCGTCTGTACTGGGTCTTCAGCAGTGTATCGATATTGCGCAGAAGAATAATATTCTTGTTCGTCAGGGACTGTTACAAGTTCAGAGCAGCGAACTTCAGTACCGGCAGGCTAAACTGAATCGATATCCAAGTTTGAACGCGTTTATTACGCAGGGACTGAATTTTGGCCGGAACATCAACCCTGCCACTAACCAGTTCAGTGATCAGGCCATCCGGTCCAACAACTTTCAGTTGTCGACGTCGGTGCCGGTTTTTCAGGGGTTTCAATTGAAAAACCAGATTTTACAAAATGAATCCGTTGTGGCGGCTACCCAAAAAGAATTGGCGGCTACTCAAAACGACGTCGCGTTGAACGTGATTCAACAGTATCTGAATGTACTGACTGGTGCCGAGCAGTTGGCCATTGCAAGGCGGCAGGTAGAGACATCGCAGATTCAGCTCGATCGGACGCAGAAACTCGTGAACGCTGGGTCTGTTCCTGAAGCGAACTTATACGAGATCCGGGCTACATTGGCCAACGATCAACTGACGGTCGTAAACGCACAGAACTCGGTCGACCTGGCTAAACTAGCTCTGTTGCAGGCTATGAACCTGCCTGCCGGTCAAACGTTTGAAATTGAATTCATCAATTTACCCGACCCGCGAATTGAACGGTATAGCGATTCGCCCCAGCAAGTGTTTGACATTGCTCTAACGACCCAGCCACAGGTTCAGGGTGCTGATTTGCGGGCTGAGTCGGCCCGGAGAGGAGTGGAGGTGGCCCGGGCTGGCCTGTACCCGCGACTGGCATTAAATGGCTCACTCTCATCGATTTATTCGAGCGTGGGGTTGCAGCGATTCGTAGCCGACGGTACGATAGTGGAAACAGAAACAGGGGCTTTTGTGAACGTTGGTGGATTGAGTCAACCAGTTGTGTCAATGCGGCCCGGTGGCCAAAGTGAAAATTATAGCTTTACGGATCAGTTAGGGAATAATTTAAATCGGTCGTTATCGCTAAATTTGAACATTCCGATTTTTAATAGCCGGACCGTACGAACCAACATCATCAGTGCAACGCTGCAACAACAGAACGCGAAACTTACCGCCGACAACACCCGGCTACAGTTGCGCCAGCAAATTGAAACGGCTTACACTAATCTATTGGCCTCGTCTAACCGGTATCAAGCAACCGAAGCGTCGGTAGCATCGCTGGAACAGGCATTCCGGGCTGCCGAGAGCCGGTTCAACGCGGGGGCTATCAACCCAATCGATTACAACATTGCCAAAGCCAGACTTGATAATGCCCGCGCTCAATTAGTACAGGCTAAGTATGATTACGTGTTCAGAACCAAGATTTTAGATTTTTATCAGAATAAACCATTAGGCTTTTAATAAAAAAGGAGTGAGCGTGCGAATGGGTAAAAACTGCTCACAGGTCATTCACTCTTTGGCTTTTTCTCTCGTTCGTAACCATGAAAAAAAAATCAAACCGCATCTGGTGGATAGTAGGTGGACTCGTTATTCTGCTCGTTGGTGGTCTTGTCGCTGCTAAACAAACGGGCATGATCGGTAAGCCAAAATCGACTGAAGTGGATTTTGCTACAGTCAAGCGTACGGATATTACAGAACGCGTTACCGCGTCGGGGCGCGTTCAGCCCCAGGTGGAAGTCAAAATCAGCCCTGACGTATCCGGAGAAATCATTGGCTTATATGTCAATGAAGGTGATCCTGTGAAGGCGGGTCAGTTGCTCGTTCGTATACGGCCCGACAACTATGAATCATTACTGTCGCGGGCTCAGGCCACGGTCAACTCCAGTCGTGCTCAATTTGAACAGACAAAAGCCGCTGTTTCGCAGTCTGAAGCACGCTTGATCCGGGCAAAAGCTGACTATGAGCGAAACCGGAAACTGTTGGCCGACAAAGTGATCTCATCGGCTGACTTCGAAACCAGCGAAGCCAATTACAACGTAGCCAAGCAGGAAGTTGAAGCTTCCCGTGCTAATGTTCGGGCTGCTCAGTTTAACATTCAGAGTTCGCAGGCTGGTCTGCGTGATGCCAGCGAAAACCTGCGTAAAACAACGATTTACGCACCTGTGAACGGCACCGTTTCCAAACTAAACGTTGAATTGGGTGAGCGCGTCGTGGGTACGTCGCAGATGGCAGGTACGGAGATCATGCGTATTGCCAACCTGCAAAATATGGAAGTTCGCGTTAACGTCAACGAAAATGACATCGTGCGGGCTAATCTGGGCGATACCGCCGACATTGAAGTTGATTCTTACACAACCGCTGGCCGTAAGTTTAAAGGCATCGTTTATGAAATTGCTAATACGGCTAACGGCCTGACAAGTTCGTCGGGAGCTGCCGCGGCTGCTCTTTCGGCCGATGCCGTGACGGAGTTTGAAGTGAAGGTGAAAATCTTGAACAACTCGTACGCTGATCTGCTGGCTCAAAAAGATAAGAAAGGCTATCCTTTTAAACCGGGAATGACCGCTTCTGTTGAGATTATTACCGATCGGAAACCAAGTGTACTGGCCGTACCCATCGCGTCTGTTACCACTCGTGGAGCTGAAGTGGAAGTGCCCGATACGCAAGACAGACCCAGCGGTTCCGTTGATGAAAAGCCCGCTAACCAGACCGAAAAGAAGGAAAAGGTTAAAGAAATCGTATTCGTTAACGTGGCCGGTAAGGCGGTGCAGCGAGAAGTGAAAACCGGCATCAGCGATTTTGAAAATATTGAAGTTATTTCGGGATTGAAACCGGGGGAACAAATCATTTCGGGACCTTTTATTGCTGTTTCGAAGCGACTGAAAGATGGCGAACTAGTGGTGAAACGAGATCCGAATAAGGCAAAGAAGAAAGAAGAAAAAGAAGACGAGTAGCGCTGACTAAAGATCAGATCCCGATCGTACGAGCGTAGTTGCCGATTACTAAAAAGTCGATATGCTGAGCAGCATACACCTGTAAATTGCTCAGCATATCGACTTTACTTGTTTACCACTACTCGCCATGAAAACCAGTATACTGTGTCTGCTATTAGTTGTAAGCCTGGCGTCAGCACAGGCTCAGATTGCCAATGATAACACGCTGAGCGTTCAAATTGACGGAAAGGAATATAAAACACAGCCACGCCGAATTCGGATCGGTACCTATTGGTGGGTAACTGCCAATGCGAACAAGCCCGACAAATCGCTACGCATCTGGCTCGGTAGCTATGATGGTAAGGACATCATTGAACCGGGTAGCTATCTGGTTGTCGATGCCGATAATCCCGACACAAAAGCTAATCGGAAACTGGCTTCGGATCTTGCCAGGTACAAAGGAATTGCTGCGATCAAATACGTTGAAGAGACAAAAGAGCCTCGTATGGAGTATCATGTGGGAAAGTCAGTCAACAATGACGAAACCATCGCGATAAAAAAGGGGGCTGATGGCTTTCTGGAGGCTACCTTTAGTGGTACGCTGGTCGGTAGTTATTGGAAAGAGAAAGCATCTGCTACGGTATTTGGTGGTATGGGGCGGCTGATGTCTAAGGTGGAGGATAAAGTTGTGACCAAGACCACGGGATACGATTCGGATATAGATCCGGAAGGAAACGGGTATAAAAAGCAGAGTATGACCGATAAAATTGTTCTGTCGAACGGGGTGTTCAGGCTGAAGATGAATTAAGGCAGGTCCCTGTAGATGGTGAACTATCTTGACGGCCTTATTTCATGCATTGGCTGTTTTTGCCGTATTTCACCCCATGAAATCAATTCAACCAACCCGCGTAACGATGGTGGGGGGCGGAAGCTGGGCAACGGCGCTCATCAAAATACTGTCTGAGAACAACGTTAGCATCAAATGGTGGATGCGGAGCCAGGCCGACGCCGACCATATTAAGAAATACCACCATAATAAAAGTTACCTGAGCGATGTGCAGATCAATACGCGCAAGGTTAAAGTCTGCACCAAAATCAGGGAAGCCTTTAAGGAGAGTGAGTATATTATTCTAGCCGTTCCGGCCGCCTTCGTAGCCGATGCACTAAAAGGCCTCACACCGGCTCATTTCGCCGGGAAGCGGGTGGTGTCGGCAATCAAAGGCATGGTCCCTTCAACAAACCAACTGGTTACAGACTGGGTTGGGGATCAGTACAGTGTGCCAGCAGCACAGGTTGCGGTAATTGCCGGACCCTGCCATGCTGAAGAAGTAGCTCTCGAAAAGCATTCCTACCTGACCATTGCTTCACCGGATGCAGCCTGCGCCGGAGATGTTGCCAGTTTAGTAAGCTGTCGGTATGTACAAACGACGCCTGTTGATGACATTTATGGGATCGAGTACTCGGCTGTGATGAAGAACATTATCGCTCTGGCGAGCGGTATTACGCGCGGGCTGGGCTACGGTGATAATTTTCAGGCTGTTCTGGTGTCCAATGCCATGCAGGAGATTAAACTCTTTGTCGATGCCATTTATCCCAAACATCGCGATTTGAGCGGTTCTGCCTATCTGGGAGACTTACTGGTAACGGCCTATTCACCGTTCAGCCGTAACCGCACGTTCGGTACATTGATTGGCCGGGGCTACACGATTCAATCTGCACAGGCTGAAATGAACATGATCGCTGAAGGATACTATGCCGTGAAAAGTATCCATGAGATTAACCAGCGGTTTGGTGTGGATATGCCCATCGTGCAGGCCGTGTATAATATTCTTTATGAACGGGCTGCGCCTACAAGCGAGATGAATTTGCTGAAAGAGAAGCTAAAATAACAAGCGGTCTATTGCCTATATGCGGAGAGGGAATGCCAGGCCTGTCATTCCCTCTCCGCATATAGGCAATAGACCGCTTATAAATACTGACGGATTTTGTTAGCTGTCTCGGCTAGTTCTTCCTGACTTGGGCTTATTTTATGGCTGAAGTCCATATCAGTTATCGAGTTGAGTGGAATCAGGTGAACGTGCGCATGAGGTACTTCCAGCCCGATTACCGCTATACCGATTCGTTTGCAGGGAATTGCTTTCTCAATAGCCGGAGCAACCTGTCTGGCGAAAGCCATAAGTCCTGCATAGAGATTATCATCCAGGGCGAAGATGTAGTCGACTTCTTTTTTAGGAATGACCAGCGTATGCCCGATGGTAGTAGGCATTACGTCTAAAAACGCCAGAAAATCGTCAGTCTCGGCAATCTTGTGTGCCGGGATTTCACCGGCAACAATGCGGGAAAAGATGGTAGGCATACGCAGAGAGTTAACGGGCTATATCAACAACTTCAAACTCCAGTACACCTGCTGGAACGGTAATGGTTGCTTTGTCGCCAACGCGTTTTCCCAACAGCCCTTTTCCAATAGGCGAGCCAACTGAAATCCGACCCGCTTTAAGGTCTGCCTCTTCTTCTGAAACGAGGGTGTAAAGCATTTCAGCCCCGCTTTTTACGTTCTTGATTTTTACTTTAGATAAAACCGAAACCTGCGATGCGTCAATAGTAGACTCGTCTAGTATGCGAGCATTAGCTACAACTTCTTCGAGCTTCGAAATCTTCAATTCGTGAAGCCCCTGCGCGTCTTTGGCGGCATCGTACTCGGCGTTTTCGCTGAGATCTCCTTTGTCACGGGCTTCCGCAATTTGGTGGGCGATGGCCGTCCGCCCTTTCGTTTTTAACTCGTTTAACTCAGCCTTGAGCCGGTTAAGGCCTTCTTCGGTGTAATATGAAATTTTTGCCATGATACAGTACGTACTTACTCGTTTTTCACATTGGTTTGGCGACGCTCCACTAAAAACAAAAAGAACGGTACACCGACCGTTCTGCAACCAAATTGGTTTTCTTTGCAGCCACGTCAGTCTCGCTGTCGGAATACCGAAGCGAGCGGTTCAGGAACATATTTAGTTGCTCGTCGCATGGGTGAAGCCTTTAAAAGGCCGATTACACTCTTGACGCAGCGCGTGTGATACAACGCGTCTGATGAGACAAAAATAAGAATACTTATGGGCTATTTCAACTCACAGCCCACTTGCTTATTAAAAACCGATTTGCCAACTATGATAGCGCCCCTTCGTATTGTATTCATGGGTACGCCCGATTTTGCTGTCACAAGCCTACAGCGGCTGTTAAGTGGAGGATGTCTGGTTGTAGCCGTAGTAACGGCACCCGACCGTCCTTCGGGTCGTGGGCTGACGCTAACGCCTTCGCCAGTAAAGAAAGCCGCCCTAACAGCTAACCTACCGGTATTGCAACCAGAAAAACTTCGTGATCCGGTATTCCTGGAAGAATTAGCCAGCTACAAGGCTGACTTACAAGTAGTCGTTGCTTTCAGGATGCTACCCGAAGTAGTATGGGCTATGCCCACAATAGGTACCTTCAACCTGCATGGATCTTTATTGCCACACTATCGGGGGGCTGCCCCCATCAACTGGGCCATTATCAACGGGGAGACACAAACGGGGGTAACTACGTTTTTTATCGAGAAAGAAATCGACACGGGCCAGATGATTTTCCAGGATCAGGAACCCGTTTATCCTGACGATACGGCTGGTACACTTCACGACCGGCTTATGGAGCGCGGTGCTGATCTGGTACTGCGAACGGTACGGGCTATCGAAGCGGGAGATTATCCCCGAACCCCTCAGCCCACCGCCGAAACGCTGAAACCGGCCCCTAAGCTGAGTCGCGAAACTACCGAGATCAATTGGAATCAACCAGCGCTTACGATTCGGAATTTCGTTCGTGGATTATCCCCTTACCCAACATCCTGGACACTGATGAACAGTAAGTTCTTTAAGATTTACGATGTGTCGGTAGCTAATGAGTCTCCGTTTGCCGCTGAGCCGGGACAGGCGTATACCGATCATAAAAAAGTGATCCTGGTTCGGGCGGCCGATGGCTGGCTGTCCATCAATTCATTGCAGGCCGAAGGTAAACGGCGGATGACTGCCGAAGAGTTTTTGCGGGGAAACCGGCTTTTGTAGGTTATGTAAAGATCAGGGGCCCTAACCAGGTGATCAGGCTCTTTCATCAGAGTTGGACCAATTACTATAATCTACCATACATGTCTACTAGCCTATATCTCCCCCTATGCAGTGTACATTGGTAACCAACGCCTACATAAAGCAATTCCTACCTTGGGAGCGCATTTATTATAACCAAATGGTGTGAATTGGAAAGTCGGAATACGTGTAAAACAAGGACCTTTAAGAACAGTATACGGCCATAGTATGGTGCTATATGCACGCTGCTACGACCTAATTGTAGCACAAACTACGCTTTAAATAAAGACTATGAAGATCAGTTTAATCGCTGCCGTGGCTCAAAATCGAGTTATTGGGCAAAGAAATGATTTACCGTGGCATCTGCCCGACGACTTTGCTTTTTTCAAACGGAAAACCAGCCACCACCCCATCATTATGGGACGCAAGTCGTTGGAAGCGCTTGGTAAACCCTTACCCAATCGCACTAACATTATTATTACCCGCAATGCTGATTTTCAGGCGAGTGGCGTAACCATTACACATACACTGGATGAAGCGATCGGGAAAGCAAAAGTGATTAATGAGGAGGAAATCTTTGTCATTGGTGGAGCAGAAATCTATACCATCGCATTGCCTGTCGCTACAACCCTGTACCTGACGGAAATTCACAAGGCCTATGATGGTGATGCTTATTTTCCTGAATTTGATAAGAGCGAGTGGGACGAAGTGAGTCGGTTACCGCATCCCGCCGACGAGCGTCACGAAGCTGGATTTGATTTTGTGGAGTATGAACGAAAGCGCTGATCTGATTGCTAACAGGCTATCATCCTTTCATGAACCGAACCAGGCCAACCTCGAACAGCAGAAATGCCAGTGCAGCGAGCAGGAAGTATTTCCATAAGCTTCTTCCTAGATTTTCCTGTTCCAGCACCTGAACAAAGTCGCCGTCCTGGACGCTGTCAAATACTTCTACATTGGGCTGGCTGGCAAATAGCCGACGTAACTCAACCGGCGAAAAGAAGTCCATTGCCGATTCCTGGTTACCATGATTGAAGGCCAGTAACTGCTCTGTTTTCCCCTGTCCGTTTTGAAGTTCGTAATAACCGGCTTCAATTTCCTGGCCTTCGGCTAACTCGTCGCTTTTTGGCATTTCCAGCATAAGTTGATTATTTACGATCCGCTGGACGGGAATGATCTCCAGTTTGCCACGCTTCAGTTTGTAAACTGACCGCTCCGATGGATTATTGACCGGAACCGTAACCAGGTTATCACTGAACGAGTAAGCTGTCCGCTGGGCCCGAACGCTTAGTGCTGCCATTTTGTACATTACCGGCACAAACAGGGCATGTTCGGCGAGGTTGCCGTACTGGGTTGCCAAGGGTGTGGCCAATAGGTAGATGGTCCCCTGTTGTAGTGAACCGCCAGTCGTCCGGGATTGGGTCAACAGTGGGCTACCATTCCGTAGGCTCAGTAATCGTTCGCCTGCGTTCCAACGCCAGACAGGTGCAGCCGCGGGCATGTTGAGCGGCTCCGACTGGTAACTCTGTTGAAATACATCGCTGAAGAACGGGTTGCGTCGGTCAGGGTCGGCAACAGGAACGAGCGAGGCAACCCCCGCAGCCTGCGGTGTCGCCTGAACGCCATTTATACCTAACGCGCTCAGAAATGGGCCGTAGGATGTTATATCGGGAGCGGTGGGAGGGATGATGGTCAGGCTGCCTCCCTGCCGAACGAAGCGTTCTAACTCCGTTCGTAAGGTACCGCTTATCTGGCTAACGCCTTCCAGCACAACCAAATCTGTTTCTTTCAACTGCCCAACGTCGAAGTTTTGAGCGCTGAAGCTACGCCGGACGAATAAGCTGTCGTTAGCATATACGGCCTGAACATAGTCCGTGGGCCCTTTCTGCTCGTATAAATGCAAGACGCGAACAGCAGGTGATGCTTCAATAACGAAAAAGAACTGGTTGTCGAACGTAATGGGAAAGTCTTCAAAGACAATTCGACCGCGGTGATATCCTTTTGTGGTGACGTTGAAATTGAGCGAAACCGTCGCCGATGAGGCCGCTCCTGATGATCCACCAGGGGCAATCGTAGCTGACGCGGTAGACGTTTGCGCATCGTCCAGATACAAGCGTACCGATAGATTTTTGACATTTTCCCGCCCACCGTTGGTTAGCTTCACGTTGAGCGTGTTATTCTGCATCTCACGAATAAACGGTGTGCCAAGCCATACCGAATCGACGTAAATATTCTTGGTTGCCTGTGCTTCCAGTGGCACTACAAACAGGCGGTCAGTGGTATCTATTTTAAGCTTCGACAGGTCGCCAACTGTACTTTTTTGAAAATCAGAAAACCAGAACAGTTGATTTTTCCCCCCTGGATTAAGTGAGCCAAGCAAATTTCGCTGACGCCGATATATGCTTTCGAGCGTTCGGGGAGTGTGGGCAAACCGCACGGCTGTTACCCGGTCACGGATGGATTCTGATGAGCCCGTTTGCTGCTCAGCGGCTGAAAAATCATTGGTGAGCAACTGAAGTGATGTCGCATTACGAAACAGGGTCAACAACTCGTCTAATTTGCTGGTAGCCACATCGAGGTAACGCTTTTCGTTACGCTCATTCTGCATACTAAATGAATTGTCGACGTAGAAGCTCGTTACGCCCTGTCTCGATAGTCCTAGTTTATTTTTACTGGGTATGAAAGGTTGAGCAAACGCCATAACCAGACAGATCAGGAACAGGCATCGGCAGGCCAGAATCAACCAGTGTTTGAGTCGTCGGAACGACTTGGTTTCCGTTTGAACAGTACGCAGGAGTGCTACGTTGGTAAAAAATACCCGGCGCGTCCGGCGAAAGTTGAATAGATGAATGGCAATCGGCACCGATATAGCCAGTAAACCAAGCAGAAACGAGGGATATAGGAAATTCATTAAGCGGTTTTGGCGAACGTACGTGCTTTAATAACGACCCGGTGCAGGCCTTTGGTTTCTCCAACGCCCAAGTTAGTTAGGGATTGTGACATCATAAAACCTTGTCTGTGTTTCTGATACGGCATCGGCCTGGCCAATAATGCAGGAAACGAAAAGCCCAGGTATCGTAATTGTTGACCAACACGATAACCATGCCGGTTTTGCGATGTAAGCTAAGTGATTTCGGTAAGCCTGTTCAAGAGCCGTCTTGGCAGGCTAGAAGAAAACCTATTGTTGCTATTATTGAAAGGACGCTGTCTTACCGCAATTCAGTCTCTTTTTAGTTAATAATATGGGTACCATGATTCTTGATAATAAAGTGTACAACGCTGATCGAAACACTGTATAAGACAAAAAAGCCCTGACCAAACTAGCTGGTCAGGGCTTTCGCTCCTTAAAATACTAATGGGTCGATTAGAGCGTCCGTTTCACTTCTTTAAATTCAAAGCTTTCGATTACATCGCCTACTTCGATATCATTGAAATTCTTGATACTCAATCCACATTCGTAACCAAATTTCACTTCGTTCACGTCATCCTTGAAACGTTTCAGCGCACTGATTTCGCCTGTATGAATAACGATGAAGTCACGAATGATACGAATTTTATTATTGCGTTTCAGCGTACCTTCTGTCACATAGCAACCGGCAACCGTACCAATTTTGCTGATTTTGAATACATCACGCACCTCAACGTTACCTACAATAATCTCTTCAACGGTTGGAGCCAGAAGGCCTTCCATAGCGTCTCTGATCTCATTGATCGCGTCATAAATGATAGAGTAGAAACGCAGTTCGATTTGTTCCTGATCAGCTAGTTTTCGGGCACTTGCCGATGGCCTTACCTGGAACCCGACAACAACGGCGTCAGATGCCGATGCCAGCAGTACATCCGATTCAGAGATCTGCCCAACTGCCTTGTGTATGATGTTCACCTGAATTTCTTCAGTAGACAACTGCAACAGCGAATCAGACAATGCTTCCACCGAACCATCCACATCACCTTTCACAATCACATTCAACTCTTTGAAGGTACCAATCGCTTTCCGGCGACCAATCTCTTCGAGGGTGATGTGCTTGCGGGTACGAAGTGTCTGTTCACGTAGCAACTGCTCCCGTTTGTTTGCAATTTCACGGGCTTCACGCTCCGTTTCCATTACATTGAACTTATCGCCCGCCTGCGGAGCGCCTGGTAGACCCAGAATCTGTACAGGCTGAGCTGGACCAGCTTCTTTTATACGTTCGCCCCGGTCGTTTGTCATAGCCCGAATGCGACCGTAGTGCGCACCCACCAGCATGATATCACCTTGACGCAGGGTACCATTTTCGACCAGTACGGTCGATACATAACCACGACCTTTGTCGAGCGAGGCTTCAATAACTGTACCTAAAGCCCGGCGGTCCGGATTAGCTTTCAGTTCGAGCAATTCAGCTTCGAGCAGTACTTTTTCAAGCAGATCGTCGACACCCATACCTGATTTCGACGATATTTCCTGGGCCTGATACTTACCACCCCACTCCTCAACGAGCATATTCATCGATGCCAGCTCCTGCCGGATTTTCTCGGCGTCAGCACCTGCCTTATCAACCTTCGAGAAAGCAAAGACAATTGGAACCCCTGCTACCTGTGCGTGATTGATAGCCTCACGTGTTTGTGGCATGATGCTGTCATCTGCTGCAATCACGATGATAACGACGTCAGTAACCTTGGCACCACGGGCACGCATAGCCGTAAAGGCTTCGTGACCAGGTGTATCGAGGAAGGTGATCATCCGGTCGTCGTTGGTTTTCACACTATAAGCACCAATGTGCTGTGTAATACCACCTGCTTCTCCAGCTGCTACCTTGGCCCGGCGAATGTAATCCAGCAATGATGTTTTACCATGGTCAACGTGACCCATGATTGTAACGATCGGAGCGCGGTGTTGTAAATCATCCGGCTCATCGGCTATAACATCGATACCAGCTTCTGTTTCGTCTTCAGCGGATATAAACTGCACGTCATACCCGAATTCATCGGCAATAACTGTAATCGCTTCCGCATCTAACCGCTGGTTGATGGAGACGAACATTCCCAGGTTCAGACAGACCGAAATAACTTCGTTGATAGACACGTCCATCAGCGATGCCAGATCATTGGCCGACACAAACTCGGTTACTTTCAGGATTTTTGATTCCAGCTCCTCCTGCTCGGTCATCAACCGGCGGTCTTCTTCCCGCTGGCTTCTACGATCGCGACGGCGGTCAGCACCCCGGTTGGGTGTGTTACCCGCCATCCGGGCATTGGTTTGCTGGATCGACTTTTTAACGTCGGCTTGCGTTGGCGCTTCTCGACGACCACCCCGGTTGGCACTGCTGCCACCCCGATTAGCGTTGTTGCCGGTATTACTACCTCCGCCCGGACGGTTGCCCGTACCTCCGCGATTGTTGGTATTGTTGCCTGTACCACCCCGGTTGGCGGTGTTGCCACCCTGAGCCTGGCCTGTGCCAGTGGCTGGCCGGTTGATTGGGGTGGCATTTGCATTGCCACCCTGAGTCTGGCCGGTACCGGCTGGACGATTTGTATCACGCGTGCCACCCGTCCCCGGCTGGTTCCGGTCACCCTGAACCCGGTTAGCGGGTCCGCGATCGCCCTGACCTTCACGTGGTGGACGGTTAGCGGGTGCGCTCTGGCCCTGTGGCTGTCCGTTGCCAGGCTGACCCGGCTGGTTCGTACTACCTACAGCGCCTTCACGGCCACCACGAATGCGTTTACGTTTCTTCTTATCAGCGTTGCTGTTTCCACCCCCCTGGCGGGAGTTGCTAACAGGCAGTTCAATTTTGCCGAGAATTTTCAGACCACCTAACTGATGGCTACCGGCTGCCCGAATTGTTGCCGCTTCAGGAGCTGGTTCTACCGGCGTTACCGGAGGCTGAACTGCTGCTGGTGTAGCTGGTGCAGCCGCTGGTGGCGTACTACTTTGTGGCTTAGGCGATGCAATAGGTTTGTCTGCTGCAGCAGGAGCTGGCTTCGGGGTCTCCGGCTTAGGAGTCTCCTGACGAGCTACTGGCTGTGGTGCCGGGGTAGGAGTAGGTGCTGCGGGAGGCATAGGTGCAACCGGTGGCTGAACAGCAACAGGTTTGGGTGCTTCAGGCTTCGGTGTTTCCACTTTCGGTGGCTCAACCGGAGCTGCTTTGGCCTCAACAACTGGAGTCGGTTCCGGCACAGCAACTGGCTTCGGCGCTTCCACTACAGGCTGCACTGCAACAGGTGCAGGCGTCGGCGGCTTGGGAGGTTCTGGCTTGGGTTGCTCTACCGGCTTCACTTCCTGCGGAGCCGGTGCTTTCGCTACTGGAGCAGGTTGTGGTGCAGGTTTCGGGTTCAGATCAATTTTACCTAAAACCGTTAATCCCGGCAAGCCGGTCGGGGCCGCTTGGGGTGCTGGTTTTGGCTCAACCGGGGCGGGTGCGTCTGTCCGCGACGTTTCCGTACGAGTTGCCTCCGGTTTGGTATCGACAATAGGACGTCCTGCGTCATCACGACGGTACAAAATGACGTCTTCCTCCCGACGACGCGGTGGCTCAACGACTGCAACCGACGGTTCAGTCCGGCGAGCTCCGTTCAGGAGTTCCGTAGATTTATACTCCTTCGCTAACACTTCCAGTTGTTCAGTACTGATTTTAGTGTTAGGATTAACTTCAACCTTAAACCCTTTGGCAGACAGACTACCCGCAACAGAGGAGAGCCCTTTGTTGAGGATTTTTGCCACTTGGCTTAGGCGCATTGACTTATCTTCTGCCATATGTTCGGTCTATATTCGGCAAATCTACTGGTTGTTGGTATAGTATGAACAACACTTACAGCAATAAAAATCCCTCATTTATTGAATGTAGACTGAATATTGCAAAATGGATAATGATTTTAAGCCCGTTCTTCCGTTTTGCAATATTCAGTCTATACTCTTTATTCAAATTCCTGCTTTAAAATATTTAAGACTTCCTCAACCGTATCTTCTTCAAGGTCGGTACGCCGAACAAGCTCTTCCTTACTTAGTGCCAGCACGCTTTTAGCCGTATCGAGACCTACCTTACGAAGTTCCTGGATCATCCAGTCGTCAATTTCGTCCGAGAACTCCATCAGATCAACGTCTTCGTCGTCCTCCTGACCTTCGTTATCGCGGAATACGTCGATTTCCATGTCGACCAGACGGCCGGCAAGTTTGATGTTCTGACCGCCCTTACCGATAGCCAGAGACACCTGGTCTGGCTTAAGAAACACCGATACTCGTTTGGTTTCGTGGTCGATTGTCATTGAGCTTACTTTAGCCGGGCTTAACGCACGACTAATGAGCAACTCAAGATTTTCTGTATAGTTGATAACGTCGATGTTCTCGTTGCCCAACTCCCGAACGATTCCGTGAATACGGGACCCTTTCATGCCGACACAGGCACCAACGGGATCGATTCGGTCATCGTAAGACTCAACAGCTACTTTAGCCCGTTCGCCCGGTTCCCGAACAATTTTGCGGATTGAAATGAGCCCGTCATAAATTTCAGGTACTTCAATCTCGAACAAACGCTCCAGAAATACCGGCGACGTACGCGACAGAACGATCTTGGGCGTACCGTTGAGCATATCTACGCGGCTAATCACTGCCTTCACCGATTCGCCTTTCCGGTACCGGTCTTTCGAAATCTGCTCGGCCCTGGGGATGCTCAGTTCGTTATTTTCCGTATCGACCAGAATGATCTCATGTTTAAGGAGTTGATACACCTCCGCCGTAACGAGATCGCCAACCTGGTCCTTATATTTTTGATAAAGGAGCTCTTTCTCCATGTCCTTTATCTTCTGAATGAGTGTCTGGCGGGCAGTTTGCACTACCCGACGACCAAAGTCATCCAGTTTGACTTCTTCAGCAACTTGCTCTCCCACTTCAAAGTCGTCCTGAATCTTGCGGGCTTCGGCGAGGGGAATTTTATCGTAATCCCAAATGTCTTCCGAATCGTCGTCCACAATCTCGCGTGTCCGCCACATCTCAAGATCGCCACTTTCGGCATTGATGATAACATCGAAGTTCTCGTCGGTTCCGTATTTTTTGCGAATCATCGTCCGGAAGACTTCTTCCAGAATTGCGATCATGGTAGGCCGGTCAATATTCTTCGACCGGGCGAAATCGGCAAACGATTCGATCAGTAGTCCACTGGTCATTGTACTAAATAGTCTGTAAGTCCTGAGTCAGTAAGTCGTAAGCGAAACACCCCTTGAACCGGCAGCTTACTTCTGTACAACTTGTTGACTTTATTTAAATGATACGTCTACGTTCGCTTTTTTTATTTGCTCAAAGGGGATCGGCGTAGGGCCAGTCGGCGCTTCAGCAAGTGAGAGTGCTTCCTTCTTCTTCTTGGTCTTCGACATCTTTTCTTCTTCGATATCGAGTATGATATGGTCATCAGCTACCGACTCCAGGCGACCTTTGCGAACGGCTCCATCGATTAGCGAAACAGTTAACTGGCGACCAATATTCCGGATGTACTGCCGCGTAAAAGTTAACGGAAAGTCTACGCCCGGCGACGAAACTTCGAGTATAAATGGCGATTCTCCAAAAAAATTCGACTCGTCCATTTGCCCACCCAGCCGACGGCTGATCGAGGCACATTCTTCGATCGTAATTCCGGCATCACTGTCCAGCAGGATAGTAACTTTAATCCGACCACCCTGGCGGCCAACTACCTGAACGTCAACAATATATAGTTGACCGTTATTCAGATACGGCTGAAGCCACTCCGTTATTCGTGCTTTATCGTCCATAAGGTAGGGAAAACAAAAAAGGGAGTCCGACTCCCTTTTTTCATCAACGCCATACAGTTTTTGTAACGCAAAGATAATACATTCCTGTCGGCATAGCAAGCCTGTCTATTGGAGCGTATGTGGGGTTTCGGGGCTTATCGCTTAATTTTGATCCATACTGGGCATCTTGGCCCGCTTGCTAAAAACGATATGGAGATAAGGTCACGACTGGGTAGTTTGGTTGCCTTCTTTTTTAGGTCGTTGCTGTGGTCATTTAATTTAGTGCTGGTTTTATATACACTACTGGGTTATTGGCTGGTTTACAGATTGCCTATTGAACACTGGCTGGGTGGCATGATCATGATCACGATACCGATAGCCTGGGTGCTTAATCTGGTAATGGTCGTGCTCTGGCTAGTATCGCGTCCCTGGCGAAGCTGGTTGTCAGGAACAGTATTATTGATTGGTATCGCCTTGCTGGGGGCTCGTACGTTTACCTGGCATACAGTTCCTGATCAACCAGGCCAGGGAACTCAGTTAAAAGTTTTCAGCTATAACGTTCAGCAATTCGGGTTGGACAATCGTTGGGATCGATACAACAGCTCCCCTCGTGTTCGGCGAACTATCAATTATGTTCTACGCTACGATGCGCCGGTCAAGTGCATGCAGGAGTTCTATAATTCAACGTCCGTAGCCGACTATAACGTTATTCGCCGGTTCCGACAGGCAGGCTATCGCTACTCGGTTTTGCTGCGGCCTGAATATGCCGATGTGGAAGATGGGCCGGTTGGAGCCGCTATTTTTTCGATCTATCCCATTATTCACTCCGGGCGGGAACATTTCGATGGTTCGAACGGGATTGTATGGGCAAACATAAAAGTTGGTAACGATACAGTCCGTGTTATCAATGTCCATCTTCAATCGATGGGTATTCGGGTTGGTCGGGTACTCAGTCAGGATGAAATGACGGGCGTAAAGCACGAGACACGGGGAGTACTAAGTGCGTTACGGTCGGGCTTTATTGAACGACGGGAGCAGGTGAAGAAAGTTCAGCGACATATCCGTGAAAGTGAATTTCCGGTGATTGTTACCGGTGACCACAACGACACACCGTATAGCTTTGTCTATGAGCAGCTACGGCGAACATTACCCAATAGTTTTGAGGAGGCAGGCCGGGGATTCGGATTTACCTACAATCGGTTACCCGGTTTTATTCGCATTGACCATCAGTTTCATGACCCAAGCCTCAAAGTTCTCGACTTCGAAACGATCAATTACATCAAATACTCAGACCACTACCCGATTGTAGGGACGTATTTGGTGAAATAAGTCGTAGAAGTCATATTAGTCGTAAGTCGTAGAAGTCATACTAGTCGTAAGAGGCTGACCGCTGCGACTTACGACTAGTATGACTTCTACGACTTACGACTAATATGACTTACGACTAATATGACTTACGACTAATATGACTTCTACGACTTACGACTAATATGACTTACAATTACATTCCTACGGATGCGCATTCACCCATACTTCGCCGTCCGTAAAGATTTCTTTTTTCCAGATGGGCACCGTTTGCTTAATGGTATCGATAATGTATCGGCAAGCGTCGAAAGCGTCAGCGCGGTGAGCGGTAGCAACGCCAATCAAAACGGCAATTTCCCCAATCCGTAACGTACCCGTACGGTGAATGACAACACAACGCAGAACAGCCCAGCGACGGTGAGCTTCATCCACAATTTTCTGTATCTCACTGACAGCCATCCGATCGTAAGCTTCATAGTCGAGTCGGTCGACGGGTCGGTCCTGGGTGTTGTCACGAACGACACCCAGAAATAAATCCAGGGCCCCTGCCTGCTCTGACTGTAGGTAAGATAGGGCAGAAGCCACATCAATTGGGTCGGTTGAAAGAGCAACCATAATACGATAATGGGTTACCGGTTAATGAGTTTGTGCGTAAATAAATGGCTTCTGTTCGCAGTCAGGGGGTTCATTCTAGCCGCCACTAACTGGAGGAATGATAGCTATTTCATCGTTATGGCTCAACCGTTGCTCCGGTTCGGCATATTCGCCGTTAACGGCCACCAGCAATGAACGGATACCTGTCAATGATGGATAGCGCTGGTGTAACTGTCCCAGTAAGTCGCCAACGCTGGCATCGTTGTCGAGTGTAATTGAAACGGTTGATTGCCCGGTCAAATCACGTGCAATGCCGAAGAGAAGAACCGAAATAGTTGAATTCATCGTGTGAGTCGGACTATGTACTTATCGAAACCGACAGTAATTGGATTGGGTTCAGCCGCTGCCTACATATAAAAGAGCCACTGCTTATAAGCAGTGGCTCTTTTATATGTAGGCAGCAAATCTTTTATTTCGAATTGTCCAGCTTACGCTCGGCTTTCTTCATTTTACGATCTGCTTTGTTCAGGGCCCGGTCTGTACCGTCCTTGACGTCTTCCTTCGTATTTTTAGCTGCTCTAGATACTTTTCTGCCTGCCCGCTTGGTTCCGTCTTTCACATCATCGGCGGTGTTTTCAGCAGCGTTTGCCACTTTACGACCTGCCTGTTTTGTTTCACGACCAGCTTTGTCGGCAGCAGCACCTGCTGTCTGACCGGCTTGTTTTGCTGTTTCTTTAGCGTCCTGAGCGATGGTTACGCCGATGGTGAGAGCCAGCGCAGCCACTAATGTCATTAATTTCTTCATGATAGTTGAGTGTCTAATGTTTGCTTTTGTTAAACACGCAAGCAGTCAAATTGTTCGCTCAACTAACAACAGGCGTCTGTTTACACTATTTGTGTTTGAATACTTTCACCTGATAAACGTACTCCTGCATCCGCTTGATCTGTTGCTTGCGGGGCAGGCGGGCCAACGTATTCTTTCGGCTCAGCCGCAATGGCTGGCCTTTGAGTGAATCGGCCGGGATGCCATTGATAGCTTCAAACAGGTAGTTGATTTTTACCGCGAAGCTAACCCCTTCTGACGTTGTTTGCTTACCGCTGATTATACCAATTACGTTGCCTTTCTCATCGAGTAGGGGCCCTCCCGAATTACCCGGATTCACACTAATGGCTACCTGATAAGCCACCGAGTCGCCCCGATAACCGGTGCCGGAGCTAAGGTATCCTTCACCATATACGATCTCCTCACGCGGGTAACCCAACGTAAAGACGCGCTCACCCAGATCCGACGTACGGGCATCGAAGCTATAAGGTACCGGCGACATAGACTTGAACGCACTGTCGTCGCAGAGTTGCAGAATAGCCAGGTCATGAATCTGATCGGTATGAACGATTTTGGCCTTGTATACTTCCCCTCTTGCACTTTGAACGTATACAGAATCAGCATCCCGAACAATGTGGTTATTCGTCACGAAGTACCCGTCGGGGGTGAGCATAAACCCGGAGCCAGATACCTGAGCTGTATTGGCACTCAGGGCGCGGCTACGCCCACTGATATCGTTGATAAGGCGTTTTTGAGACGATTTGACTGCCTGTATTTCCTTACTCAACTGGCTATACTGCTGCTCCTGCTGGCGATGGCCCTGCTGGTAAGACCGATAAAGGAAAATGGAGCCGAAGGTTGTGATAATGGCTACCGATGCCGCTACAGCCAGTGTGGTGCGATAGGTACGCCAGAGCGAACGGATCTGGCCGGATTGCTCCGCATCAGATTCATAAAGTTCGGCTTCCTGCCGTACGGCTTCCATATCGATCTGCTGCTGGATCGCCGACAGCTTTCGCCGAAAACGAATTCGTTCACCAAAGGCGACTAACGTCTGTTCGATAGATTGATTTTCGTTCGCTTCCATAGGTGTAGGACCGTTGTGGGTCAGTTGGTGTTACTAGTAATGAGGGTTGCCGGAAAGTTGGCACTATGCTTTGTATTCTGCGAAAAAAAGTCGTTTCAGCCGCATCAGGCACTTATACTTTTGCGTCTTGGCGTTATCGGCATTGGTATAACCGAATTTTTCGGTAATGTCCTGCATGCTCGAATGCCGGATGTAAAAGTCTTCAAGCAGCGTTCTACAAGGTTCGCCAAGCCGGTCGAGCGAATCGGCCATGAGGTCGAATTGACGATCGCGCTCTTCGTGATCGTTCAGATCATCACTCATCTGCCCAACAGCTGCCGAATCGGTAGCTTGGCTCTCAATATCGTTTACCAAAAACCGATTTTTATACGCCAGTTGCTTCAGCCATAAACGCCGGCTAACTGAATACAAATACGTTTTAAGCAGACAATGCAACTCAAACGATCCGCTCCGGACTTTCTCGTAAAGCACAATCAAGGCTTCCTGATAAATGTCTTTTGCTTCATCTTCACTGCCACTGTTAGTGGTTACAAAATGCAGTATCATCGGGAAATAGCGACGGTATAACTGCGTTAGTGCCTCATCGGAGCCTGTTGAGAGACCCTTCAGCAACTCATCGTCTGATAATACGGTCCGCCTACTTTCCTTCATTGTATCGACTCATTACTTAATACCAAAAACATCCCGGACGTAACCCAAAAAAAAGTTAAAAATTATTGGGTTACCTTTTTCCCCACCGGGTATTAACGTTGACATTGTTCCATTAATCTCACTTAAACAAAAACACCCCAAAAATTATGAAAGCAATCACGAAAACCGCCTTCTTTTTCATGGCCATGATCGCCCTGACGACAGCTTGTTCGAAAAAAGCAGAAACTACCGAGTCTTCGACCGAAACCACCACGATGACGGATTCGTCTTCGACGATGGCTACGGATTCGACGATGGCTACGGATTCGGCTTCAACAATGATGTCGGATAGCGCTAAGTAATTTCGCTAAGGCACAACTGCCGGTACGATTACCGACAACGCTATAAATGCATAAAGAGCCCTCTGAGCTATCAGTGGGCTTTTTTGTGTATCAGGAGATTACTGAAATGCACCTGACACAACTTGCCTTTATAGCTATAGGCCAACCTGTTGAGTTGGCTGATTCGCTTTTTGTCTTGCCATCAATGACAGGCTTCTTCAATCCTTGCACCTTCTCAGAAGGTTGCAGGGTTTGCGGTGCCTGAAATTCGTATTGGGAAATTCAGGCCAGGCTCTCGGGCACGCCTGCAATAGAATTGTCCGACATGGGAGCCGGGCAGGTTAGCCGTTTTGTTGGTAGCCATGGGTTTGTCCATTGGTCGAACAGGATAAACCCATGGCTAATTCTATTGTTTACCCTAAATCTTTACGCACACAGGGGCTACTATTCTTAGCGGCTTACTAGTTTAGACTGGCCGAACTCCTGCCGATGGTGGCCCTGGGCATCCGTTATTTCGATGGATTTCACCTGCGGATTCACAGATAACGTTCGTGCCGACTGCGATAGGAAAGAGCTGCCATAACTAAATTCTACCCGCTGCTTTTTACCGTTCGTTAGCGTCAGCAGAGCCGATACATCTGTCGGTTGGAGTCGAATAGTTGGGGCGGTTTTACTATTTCGGAACACGCACAGGCGCCCTCGGTTCTGAGTAGCCACTAATAACGCACGACCTTTGGAGTCGGTAAGTTGTGCCAACCCTTTGGCATTGCCCGGCACATAAAAACCGCTGTTGGCAATGGACTGGGCCGTAAAATTGCCTTTACCATTGCCTTTAAGGAACAGGCCGTTCATTGCATCATAACGTCCCGTTAAGACTTCGGCACCGTAATCGTTACCTACCAGCATTATGTCCAGATTGCCATCACGGTCAACATCTTCGGCAATCATACCGAAGATTGGGGCTAGCTGTGCCTCGATCGGGAGTGGATGAAGGACAAAGGTGCCATTTCCTTTATTCTCCACGTAAGCTGACTGAAGATAATTGGCTTCCAAAACCAACGCACTCTGCCGTTCTTCGGGTGTAAGTAATTTATCAATCGTCGCCTGGCTGAAATCTCTGTAAAATGGAAAGCGTTTACGCATGATGATCATCTGCTTCATCAGGTCGTCGCGTCCGTGAATGGGATACTCCTGTCGTCTTCCGCTCGTATCAGGGATAAATACCGTTGGAATGGCGTCATAGAAACCATTGTTATCAAAATCGCCTGCATAAACGCGAACAGGTTCTGTATCGTTGGCCCGCATCCGGGAGTTGCGGCCCAGATTGCCTGCGATGTAGTCGATGTCGCCATCCTGATCAAAATCACCAGATACCAGTGAGTTCCACCATCCTTTTTGTGATTCGAGCCCGCAGTCGGTTCGCTTCAGCTTGCCGTCTTTATTCTTCAGGAGCGTCAGGGGCATGAACTCCCCGGCAATCATCAGGTCAGGCCACCCATCATTGTCGGGATCTGTCCAGAGCGCATCGCATACTAAGCCGACATTCAGTAATTCGGGAGCAACCGTTTTCGTCACGTCCGTGAACCGAACCTGACCCCCGGTTCGGTCATTACGCAAAATCAGGCTCGATACTGGTTTTGGATAATGGTCTGGTTCAACACGCCCGCCAATAAACAGGTCCAGGTCGCCATCATGATCAAAATCGGCAGCTTTCACACATGACTTGCTGGTTGTATTGGTGGGTATTGCATTGACGCTTTGTGAAAAAGATCCTTTACCGTCGTTTAGGTACAGGCGGTCCTGATACACGGGTGAGTTGGCATTGCCTTCAATACTCCCGCTGGCAATATAAAGATCGAGGTCTCCGTCGCCATCTGCGTCGAAGAGTAGCGTTCCCATATCTTCCTCCTGTTTTATAAGCGTACTATTTACGGGCTTTGTAGTTGTTGACAGCAGGCTTTGTTCTACAAACGAACCCGTTGCCGTTTGCAGCAGGAAACGCCCCTGGTTCGACCGTGAACCACCCAGAAACAGATCATCCAGGCCATCGCCATTCACATCACCAACCGATACGCCGGGCCCATATTGCGAGAATTTATGGGGCAAAAGCTTTTGCCCATTGAAATCGATATACTCTGGTTCCTGGTGCTGAAAAGAGATACCCACTGAATCCGTTATCTCGTGGAAAAGTGTGGCCAATGGTTGAGTCGGTTTGCCGAGTGGTTCGCGGGCGTTACGGATGTCGGCCGTGATGACCTGATTCGTCTTTACGTTGCGCATCGTTTGCTGGCGGGCTGGCTGGCCGTTTTGGGCGGGCCAGATGATGCGGACTTCAGCAATGGTAGCAACCTCACCCAAGCCAAAATGGGCTATCGGCTCAACGGTAGAGAGGTAACCCCGGTAGGGGCTATGCTCATATACCTGCTGCTGGTTCTTTCCGTAGTATAGTTCAACAAACGCGCCGAGACCCATACGGTTCTGCTCCGATCCGGTGAACTTTACCCGTAGGTAGTTGGCCTTTTCGGCCTTGCTTTCTGCAATATTATTGCGGTACACAAAGGCCGAATCGTTGATATTGTTCACCACATAATCGAGGTCACCATCATTGTCGAGGTCGCCGTAGGCTGCTCCGTTGGAGAACGACGGCTGATTGATGCCCCACTTGTCTGTTACATCTTCAAACGTAAGATCGGCCCCCGGTTTTCGCCCATTATTACGAAAAGCATAGTTACTGATCTTGATAACGGGAATTTGGTTGATGGTATACGACTGGCTGGCAACGGATGAACTCTCGACCCGGAAGGCCATAAAATCACGGTCTGTTACATCATGTGGAAAACCATTGGTAACCAGCAGATCCCGGTAACCATCCTGATCAAAGTCAGCGAGCATGGGTGTCCAGCTCCAGTCTGTCTCGGCTACATCGGCCAGCTGACTGATTTCACTAAATACTGGATGAGCCGAATCGGGAGTGGCGCCTGGCTTGTTTCCCTGATTCAGCTGAAGCGTGTTTCTAACATACTGATACGCGTGGTGATACTCGTCGTTATTCAGATACGTCTGGTAATCATTGGGCCCCAGAAGTTTCTTCTTCCTCTGGTTGTTGCGGGGCATCATATCCAGGGCAATCACATCCATCAGCCCATCATTGTTGATGTCTGTAACATCATTGCCCATGGCAGTGTTGCTGGTGTGTTTGAAATACTGGCCAGCTTTATCCGTGAATGTTCCATTGGCATTGTTGATAAATAAATTATCGTCGGATAGGTAATCGTTCGTGACATAAATGTCTTTCCAGCCATCGCGGTTTATGTCCGTGATATTGAGTCCTAGTCCATACCCATCCAGTTGAATGGCTGATTCTTTACTAACGTCGGTAAAAACCGCGTGTCCCAGCCGCGTATCGAACGTGTTCTTATAAAGACGATCACTATTTTGCGACGAGCCATCCATTATCTTCTTGCGATATACGTTGGGATACTCATCAATTCGATCTGTCAGAATGTATAGATCGAGATCTCCGTCGTTGTCGTAGTCGAAGAAGGCCGCATTCGTGGTATGACTGTCGTCCGCTATTCCGTACTCAGCAGCCATTTCGCGGAAAACGGGTGGTTGCCCCGGTTTGCCACCTTGGTTGACAAAGAGCATATTCTGCCGCCGACTGGCAGTTTCGCTTAGCGTAGCTCCTACGTAGATATCGAGCCAGCCGTCATTATTGATGTCGACCAGCGCTACGCCCGAACACCACTTACCGTCACCACCAACATTAGCTGACTTGGTGATATCGGTAAACTTAAAATCGCCTTTGTTCAGGTAAAGCCGGTTTGAGACCTGATTGCCGGTGAAAAATACATCGGTACGACCATCATTGTTGAAATCACCCAGAGCAACTCCTCCTCCGTTATAGACATACTCAACATCGAGAATGTTGATCGAGTCATTGTTAACGATCCGGTTCGAAAACGAGATTCCTGTTTCATCGGCCGGAAGAAGCGTGAAAAGTGTCGGCTTTTTTAGCTGACACGCATTTAAAAAAAGGCTGCAAAATAGAATTATTACTATACGTTGATACATCACGTTATAAAAAGTGGTAATCAGTTAATTTGACGTAAAATTATCATTTAATAATGCTACTATTAACGTTTGGAGTGCAAAGAGCCACAAATGATACCTTAACAAAATATTGGTAAAAAATTGGATAATGCAAAAAAAATACATAGATGTAATTTTAATCGAATTTTAATAGTTAGGAATAATACAATTGAGTACATAAGTAATAATTTTTTTGAGTAAGTATTAATACTTAAACATGCTCATTTAAGTGCTTAAAGGGTAGTAAGATAGTTTTTATATAAAAATTGAGGGTTTTTTTTAAGTATTACTTTATTAGTTCTATAAGCATAACGCTAAAAAAAAAGGCTGGCTGATTGGTGAGCCACGTTCTCGCGTATACATAACGAAACGTGTATAAAATTGCATCCGAAAACCGATATGGTGAATTTTATCTGTACTTTATGAAAACGAGATTGTACCAGCTTTTATCAGCTTGTTTGGTTGTTACAGTCATACTAGTAAGTAGTATGACTGTTTCAGCCCAGGGTCAACGAATCACGGGTCGCGTCTCCGGAACGGAAGGCGCAGTACCGGGAGCAAACGTAGTATTGAAGGGAACTACGGTTGGTACTTCGACCGATGCCGAAGGGGCATTTACATTGTCTATCCAGGGAGCAAATCCAGTACTGGTTATTTCGGCTATTGGTTTCAAAACGCAGGAAGTAACCGTTGGTAATCAAAGTAACCTGACGATAACCCTGTCTGATGACGCTACTGCATTGAATGAAGTGGTTGTTACGGGTTATACTACCGACAGTAAGCGCGACAACACGGGTGCTATTTCTACTGTAAGGGCTAAAGACCTTGCTGCTATTCCATCGGCAAACGTAGAAACCCAGTTACAGGGACGTGTTGCCGGTGTGACGGTTATCGCGAGTGGTCAGCCTGGGGCTAATAACACGATTCGGGTACGTGGTTTTGGTGCCTTTGGCGGTAACCAACCTCTGTATGTAATTGATGGTGTGCCTACGGGTGGCAGCGGTATTATCAGTCCTGATGATATCGAGTCGACAACGATTCTGAAGGATGCCGCTGCTGCTTCGATTTACGGAGCGCGTGCCGCCAACGGTGTTGTGGTTATCACCACTAAAAAGGGTAAGCGCAGAGCACAAAAACTGACCGTTACCTACGATGGTCTGTATGGTGTTACCGATCCGGGCAAAGCACCGGCGGTTCTGAATCCGCAGGAGCAGGCTGACTGGTCTTGGAATGCTGTTCGTAATCGTATAACGGCCAACGGGGGAACTATTGGTCCGAATAGTTTTACGGGTATTGCCAGTGGACAGTATGGTTCAGGAGCGACGCCGGTTTTACCTGAATATTTGCAGGTTGGCGACCGGTTTGGTGTAACGGGTGGCGTTGATCTGGCTGCTGAGCGGCTAAAGTACAACATCGACAATTCGCTGGGGCCTATTTATCAGGTAACTCGGGCCAATCAGCAGGGAACTGACTGGTACGGTGCTATCACACGGGTTGCTCCCATACAGCGTCATACTCTTGGCTTTTCGGGCGGAACAGAAAGCAGCCGTTATTATGTCAGCCTTAGCCAGCAGACGCAGGCCGGTATTTTGTTGAACAACAACTTTAGCCGGTATACGCTGCGGGCCAACTCAGATTTTGATATTCTGAAGAATGGCAAATTGCGGTTTGGTGAGAATGTACAGGCTACTTACATCGACAACTCGGGTCAGGTAGGCGGCAATGCAGGCCAGAACCTGTCGCAGGAAGAAGGTGATATTTTGACTGCGTTCCGTATGGCACCAATCATCCCTATTTACGATGAGTTTGGTGGGTATGCCGGTACTGCTGCCCGTGGGTTCAACAACCCTGCCAACCCGGTGGCAGGCCGCGAGGCCGCTAAAAACAACCGGAATTTCAACGTTGGTCTGTTTGGTAACGCGTATCTGGAGTACGATGTCATTCCAGCGCTGACAATTCGTAGCAGCATTGGCGGGTCTATCAGCAATTATTATAACAAAACGACCGCTCGTAATACCTACGAAAACGCGGAAGGAAACGGACGTGGCTTTCAGATCAACGAAGGGGCCGGTTATAACATCGCGTGGACGTTTACCAATACAGCCCAGTACAAGCAGACGTTTGGCATTCACAGCATCGACGTATTAGCGGGTCTTGAGGCCCTTAACACGGGTTTTGGCCGGAACCTGAGTGGGGTAGGTAACAACCCATTCTCGACGGATCCGAACTACGCCAGCATCACAACGGCTGCCGCTCTTGGCCGTCAGTCGAACAGTGATCTCTTCAGCGGTGTGAACTTCTACTCGCAGTTTGGCCGGATCAACTATATCCTCATGGATAAGTACATCTTCACTGGCGTAATTCGTCGGGATGGTTCGTCGCGTTTTGGTGCGGCTAACCGCTACGGTGTTTTCCCTGCTTTCTCGGCAGCATGGCGCTTATCGGGTGAAGATTTCCTGAAAGATATCGCCTGGATTACGGACCTGAAAGTACGGGGCGGCTGGGGTCAGATGGGTAACTCGAACAATGTGGACCCAAACAACCAGTATAGCCTGTTCCAGTCGAACATTGCTAACTCGTATAACCTGGCAGGTACCAACGAGGGCGTGAACCCAGGCTTCTTCCGGAGCCGGATCGGTAACCCCAATGCGAAGTGGGAAACCAGTACCACAACGAACATCGGTATCGACGGATCGTTCTTCAACGGTAAATTTGATGTCGTATTCGATATCTGGCGCAAAGACACCAAGGATCTGTTATTCGAAGTGCCTATTCCAGGTGTAGTTGGACAGCGGGCAACGGCTCCATCGGTAAACATCGCCAGCATGCGTAACCAGGGTATCGACATTCAGTTGATCAACCGGGGTAAAATTGCTGGTGGCGTTGGCTACGAGCTGAATCTGACCGGTAGCATACTGGACAACAAAGTCACTTCCCTAGCTCCAACAGTACCTTATGTTGACATTGCGCCGGGCACTAACCGGTTGCAGCTAGCGCCTACCCGGAACCAACCTGGTCAACCCCTGGCTACGTTCTTCGGCTACAAAGTGATCGGCCTGTTTAATTCGACAGAGGAGATCAACGGGGCTGCTACCCAGGAGGGTGCCGGTGTCGGTCGTTTCCGGTATGCTGACATCGATGGTAATGGTATAATCAACAACGATGACCGGACGTCTCTGGGAAGCCCGATTCCGAAGTTCACTGGTGGTGCTAACCTACAGGTTAACTACAAAGGGTTCGACGTAGCCGCTTATCTGTATGCATCGGTTGGCAACAAGATCTTTAACATGTCGAAGTGGTTCACCGATTTCTATCCATCGTTCTCAGGTGCTGCCATCAGTTCCCGCGTGAAAGATTCCTGGACACCAACCAACACGGGAACATCACAGCCAATATTCGAAGACGTATCAAACTTCAGTACTAACCAAGTACCGAACTCGTTCTACGTTGAGAATGGCTCTTACCTGCGGATGCAGAACATCACGCTCGGTTACACCCTCCCAGCAGGTACGCTGGATCGGATTGGTCTGAGCCGGGTTCGTATTTCGGTGGCTGCCAATAACCTGTTTACTGTTACCGGTTACCAGGGTCTGGATCCGGGCGTTGGTGGTGCTGCTGACCGGAACTTCGGTATCGATGTTGGTAACTACCCAATCACCCGGAGCTACAATGTTGGTTTGAACATTGGATTCTAAAAATCAAGTTGTGTCAGCCAGCTTCATTCTTATAGACAGGGTGGAGCTGGCTGCCAAAACCAACTATACAAATCTGTTTTTGAGAAATATCAATTATGAAAAAGACAATCATAAGAGGAGCTAGTCTGATCGTGCTGTTGACCACTGGTTCAATAGCCTGTAAGGACTCGTTTCTGGACGTAGCGCCAACGGGCCAGTTAGTTAGCTCTCTACTAACATCGAAAGATGGTCTGGAAGGCTTGCTGATCAGCGCCTACGCGCAGCTAAACGGACGGGGTTACTCGCAAACGGCTAGTTCAACCAACTGGCTGTATGGCAGCATCATGGGTGGAGACGCTAACAAAGGCTCCGACCCTTCCGATTTCAATGGCATCACCCCCTTCGAAACCTATCAGATTACGGCAGCCAATAGCGAGCTGAATGCACGCTGGAATGCGTTATACGAAGGTGTTAGCCGGGCTAACTCGGTGCTTCGGACGGTACCAAATGCGGTCGCTACCGTAACTGACGCTGTAAAATTGCGGCTTACTGGCGAAGCCCGGTTTCTGAGAGGCCTGTATTATTTCGATCTTAAGCGGACTTTCAACATGGTCCCTTACATCGATGAGACGGTCGATTACGGTGCTGGCATTACAGAGGTGCAGAACAACGTAGACATCTGGCCACAGATCGAAGCTGATTTCAAATTTGCCTATGAC
Source organism: Spirosoma utsteinense (assembly GCF_014282275.1). GTDB lineage: Bacteria > Bacteroidota > Bacteroidia > Cytophagales > Spirosomataceae > Spirosoma > Spirosoma utsteinense. The sequence goes on along the minus strand of NZ_VFIA01000002.1, from coordinate 195,916 downwards.
AACCTGCCCGCTGCACAGACTCAGGCAGGACAAGCTAACAAATGGGCTGCTGCATCGTATCTGGCCAAGGTGTACATGCACGAGAAGAAATATGCCGAAGCGAAAGCATTGTTCGACCTGATCATTGCGAGCGGAACCACGTCGAATGGTAAGAAATACGGCCTGGTTCCTCAGTATGCTCAGATCTTCAATGCAGCTAATGAGAATAACGAAGAAACTATCTTCTCGACTCAGAACGTAGCCAACGCGGGTAGCTCAGATGCGGCTTCCAATGACCTGAACCTGAACTACCCATACAGCGGTGTAATCGGACCAGGTTGCTGCGACTTCTTCAAGCCAAGTTTTGATTTGGCGAACTCGTTCCGTACCGATGCTACTGGTTTGCCAATCGATGTAGCTCAGACTAACGGCGCTTATGACAGCCCTACCAATGAGTTGAAGTCTGACCTTGGTCTGTTGCCAAGTGATGCATTCACTCCAGACACCCGTACGGTTGACCCACGCCTGGATCACACTGTTGGCCGCCGGGGTATTCCGTATCTGGATTGGGGCCCGTTCACAAGCGCATGGACTCGTAACCAGTTATTCGGTGGCCCTTACTCTACCAAAAAGTATGTGTATTATCTGGCTCAGCAAAGCCAGGTGGGTGATGTATCGAACTGGACGAAAGGATGGTCTGCTACGAACGTTGTTCTTATGCGTTATGCCGACGTTCTGCTGCTGGCTGCCGAAGCAGAAGTTGAAGTGGGTAGCGTAGAGACGGCTCGTCGCTACGTTAACCTGGTACGTGCCCGTGCTGCCAACCCAGCCGGGTTCGTAAAAACAGCGGCTGGCGCACCGGCTGCAAATTATGTGGTCAGCCAGTATCCAGCCACGACCTTTGCATCGAAGGATGCGGCTCGGGCCGCTGTTCGGTTTGAGCGTAAGCTGGAGCTAGCTGAAGAAGGTCACCGTTTCTTCGACCTGGTTCGTTGGGGTATTGCGGCACCGGCACTCAATGCGTTCCTGACGTACGAGAAAACCAAGTTGCCGAACGCATATAGCGGTGCCGCTTTCGTTGCTGGCAAGAACGAATATTTACCACTGCCACAAACGCAGATTGATTTGCAGAGCACCTCGATTCTGAAGCAGAATCCTGGCTACTAAGCTAAGCATCGTCACATAGCGTTTATTGATACAACAGGGCTACTCTCAGGGGTGGCCCTGTTTTTTATTGCCCTTTTCCAGATATATTATCTTGAAACAGAACCTGTTTAGAATTACTGGCCGGACATGGTCGGTGGTAGCCTGGACGGCTACGTCCGGGATTGAAATGGGAATACGCTTACCCGGACGTGGCCGTCCAGGCTACCACCGACCCCCTGGCTGAATGAAACATCGGCTAACGTGAATCTGAAACAGGTTCATAGCTAAGCCATACATCATCACCATACTTATTTATGGGAAAACCAATGGTTACTCAGTTAGGGGTCCTGTAGATCACGCATCTTATTTAAGTATGGATATATATGACAGCCTGATAATAACTTATAACACCTTCATATACGATAAAGAAAATAGCTGGAATAGAGCTATACTGAGCTATTTAAGGTTTTTAGAGTGAAAGCCAGGAGGAAAGTTAAGGATGATGAGTGGCCGCAGCTATAGCTTGTTGTATAACCTACTATTACAACGGCTAAGACCGTTATCACATAAACTCTTGACTACGTTTATACAATAGCCCAGGGCCCGTTAACCTTTGCCAAAGTTTTGAACTTTGGCAAAGGTTAACGGGCCCTGGGCTAAAGCCACGCCAAGAATAGTATGTGTTCAGCTTTTTGGCATTCGCTTTTTACCCATTGGTTAAACGAAAAGAGCCGACCCTGAGATCAAGGCCGGCTCTAACAATTATAGATCTGTACTATTAAAATTAATATCCAGGGTTCTGCTTCAACACATCTTTACCCTGAAGGTCGATTTGAGCCTGCGGAATAGGCAGGTACTCGTCCTGATTCGCTGTGAATGTAGCGCCACCCAGGGTCGTAGGTAGTTTGGTACCTTCGTAGGCCAGGTAAGCGTTGAGCGTTGGTGCAGCAACACCCCAACGAACCAGATCGAAGAAACGGTGGCCTTCATCGCCCAGCTCCAAGCGACGCTCGAAGCGAACGGCTTTACGAGCGTCGTCTTTCGATGCAAACAGTGTTGCCGGATATTCGGCGATCACATATTTAGCGGCCGGAGCGCCAGCCTTCGTAACAAAACTTGCTGGGTTAGCGGCCCGCTTCCGAACCAGGTTTGTGTATTCAAGGGCTTTCGTCAATGAACCCACTTCAATCTCAGCTTCGGCAGCCATCAGCAGTACGTCGGCAAAACGGATGATTGGGAAGTTAAGCGCCGAGTAACCGGGTGTCCACGAGCTGTTGTCCTGCAACGAACCCACATCCGACTTGTAGTACGTAAACTTCTTTGGCGAGTAAGGACCACCGTTTGGCTGGTTACGAATCCAGTCAGCACCGGGAAAATCCTGCCAATCCAGGTAGGGGATACCCCGACGGCCAACCGCATGGTCGAGACGTGGGTCCAGGTTACCAGCGTCGGGCGTGAAGGCCTCTTTCGAGAGAACACCCATGTCGTTCTTAACGGCGTTTGCCGCGCTGTTGTACGAGCCATCCAGCAGGGGCAATCCGGTCGCAGTAGTACGGAACGAGTTCACATACTCGAAGCTAGGCTGATTGAAGCCGCAGCAGTTACCTGGTCCGTTCGGGCCCGTGTTGTATGGATAGTTGAGGTCAAACTCAGGGTTAGCGTTGTTAACACTACCCGTGTTGGCCGCTGCCTGAATAGCAAATACCGACTCTTCATTGTTATCGTTCGATGCCTTGAAGAGATCAGGGTATCTCGCTACCAAACCGTACTTTTTGCCACCCGACGTTTTACCATTGGCGATGATCAGATCGTACAAGGCCTTTGCTTCGGTGAACTTCTTCTGGTACATGTACACCTTAGCCAGTAAAGCCGCACCTGCCCACTTGTTCACCCGACCAACAGCCGACTGAGTTTCAGGCAAATTATCATAAGCGAATTTGAGGTCGGCTTCGATTTTTGGGTATAACTCTACTGTGTTCGACACCTTTTCAATACCAGCTGCATAATCGACCGTTTCATCGACATAAGGCGTGTTATTGTACAAACGCTTTAGTTCGAAGTAGTTGAAACCACGCAGGAAACGAGCTTCACCCTCGATACGTTTTTTTTCAGAAGCTGAAACGTCAGTTCCGGCTGATGCCAGCAGTTTTAACGTGGCATTAGCCCGGCTAATCGCTTCGTATTTACCCCGCCAGGTGCTGGCAACGTCGCCTGTAGAAATCGTCTCGAAGCGTTGAATTGGGTTGATCGACGAGAAGTCCCCTGGGTCAGTGCCTTTATTCGCATCACCCCCGCGAATACCACCCCAAAGCCAGTTTGAAGCTGAAGCTAAGCGCTCAGATCGGCCGTTCAGCATCGCATAGACCGAGATTAATGAACCTTCGATACCTGCCTTTGACGATAACTGGGTACCACTCAACTGGCCGGTTGCCGGAATTTCGAGGAATTTATCCTGGCAGGCAATACCCACCAGGGAAAGGGTTACCGTTGCAACGGTACCAAGCGTAATTTTTTTTATGGATGTGTTCATGTCTGATTACAAACGTTAGCACTATTACTAATGACTTTGAGATTACGTAGCCGGGTATATTACCCGGCTACATGATCAGGTAAGCAGGATTCGGTTAGAAACCGAAACTTAAGCCGCCGGTGAAGCTCCGGGTGATAGGGTAGTTACCCACATCGATACCGAAGTTCGTATCAGCTGCTCCGCCTACGCTTGGGTCCAGGCCCTGGTATTTTGTGATCGTTAACAGGTTGTTGGTCGACGCAAATACCCGGGCGCGCTGCAGGCCGATACGGCTCAGGAAGCTGGCAGGGATGTTGTAGCCGATCGACAGGTTCTGCAACCGGAAGTAAGAGCCATCTTCAACATAGTACGAGTTCGACTGGGAGTTGGTACTGAAGTTCGAAGCCGCTTCGTAGATGGGTACGGTAGCACCCGTATTGGTTGGCGTCCAGGAATCCTTCACCCGAGCGCTGATGGCAGCACCAGCAAACGATGGGTAAAAATCGGTGAACCACTTCGATACATTGAAGATCTTGTTGCCAACCGATGCATACGCGTAGGTCTCGATGTCGAAGCCTTTGTAGGTGAACTTCAGGTTCAGACCACCCGTAAACTTAGGAACCGGGCTACCCAGGTAGGTACGGTCATCAGCGTCGATTTTGCCATTACCATCGATGTCGGCGAAGCGGAAACGGCCGGGAGCCGCGCCATCCTGTTTTGGTGCAGCAGCTACTTCCTCTTTCGTCTGGAACAGACCCAGGGTCTTGTAACCGTAGAAGGACGAGATCGAGTAGTTCAACTGGTTCCGGATCGGGTTGATACCCCGGAAACCAGGGTTTACACTGGTAAGATACGTTAGACCAGGAGCCAGGGCAACAATCTTGTTGCTCAGCAGGCTACCCGTAATGTTCGCTTCAAACCCTACCTCAGAGCCAATTTTGCCACGTGTGATGACCTGTAAGTCGATACCTTCGTTACGCATCTGGCCGATGTTAACCGACGGCGCATCGGCATACGTTCCAATTACGTCAGGGACAGGCACCTGGAACAATAGGTCTTTGGTATCCTTGCGCCAGATGTCAAGAACTACTTCCAGGCGGTTGCCAAAGAACGAACCGTCCAGACCGAAGTTCGTTGTAACGGAAGTTTCCCATTTCGCATTCGGGTTACCGATCCGGCTCCGGTAGTAGCCTTCAGCCGTGCTGGAGTTGCTGCCGTTGATGTCATAGGCGGAGTTGCCCAGATTGGCTGCGTATAGGCTATACTGGTTGTTTGGATTAACGTTGTTCGAGTTACCCATAATACCGTAGCCACCCCGGATTTTCAGATCCGTTACCCATGGCAGGTTCTTCATGAAATTCTCCGACGAAATACGCCAGGCTGCCGAGGCTGCCGGGAACACACCATAGCGGTTGTTGGAGCCAAACCGGCTCGATCCATCACGACGGATAAGTCCGGTTACGATATACTTATCGTTGAAGGAATAGTTAACCCGTCCGAATACCGAGAAGAAGTTTACCCCTTTGCCGTAACCGCTACCAACCGTACGACCCGTTGCCGACACCGTATTGAGGTTGATGTAGTCGGTATCGGTCGAGAATGGGTTTTGACCATTACCCTGCATGTTTCTGCCTACACCGGTGTTTAGTGCTTCCTGTCCAGCTAACACATCAAATTTGTGAATACCAATCTGACGTTTGTAACTGGCGGTGTTGGTGATTACCCAGTTCATCCCATAACCACTGCCCTCATTATAGCCGAAAGCAGAGTTGTTTTCCGAGTTTTCGTATTGTAACCGGCTGTAGCCCCAGAAATAGTTGCTGCCAATACCACCACCTACGCTGCTACGCAGGGTCAAATGTTCGATCGGATCAATTTCCAGATAAACGTTTCCTGTACCATTGATGCCAAAACCCCGGTTGTTAAGTAAACCGTCCTGGTTAGCGCGTGGGTTACGTGGATTGTTGAAGCCCTTCGCTGCCGTACCGGCATAGCCGCCAAACTCATCGTAAACAGGAATGATGGATGGCATACGGAACGCCTGGAGAATGTCATTCTCTTGCGAAGCTACCCCGCTACCGTTATTATCACCATTCTGGCCCAGTACCGACCGGTAGGTGAACTGAACGTTTTCGCCAAGCCGTACGCGCTTTGAAAGATCGTACTCACTGTTGGCCCGGAATGTATACCGCTTGAAGCTGTTCGATAGCAGAATACCTTTTTGGTCCTGTGCGCTGAAGCTGATGTAAAAACGATTGTTCTCACCACCGCCCGAGAAACCCAGGGTGTGGCGCTGTAGGGGAGCAACCCGTGTGATGGCATCATACCAGTCTGTACCCTGCTTGTTAGCCCGAACTACCTGATAGATAGAACCCGCTTTTGGGTCGGTATTGTACTTGAGCCGCTCGGCTGCGAGATCCACGGAACCAACTACGCCAGCGGCACCACCTACGTTGATAAAGTCAGGAATGACGGGTGAAGCGCCTGTGCCGAACTGGGGATGGCTAAAAGCAGGAGCCTCACCATTTTGAGCAGCCGTATTCCGGAACTGATTCCAGGTCCACTGCGCATACTCGGTTGGGTTAAGCATTTCAAGGCCTGTGCCCGGATCGGTTGCGCCTAACTGACCGTCATAACTGATAGAAAGCTTGCGGGATTTACGAGCGCCTTTCTTGGTTGTGTAGACAATAACGCCATTGGCTGCCCGCGCTCCATAAATAGAAGCCGAAGCGGCATCTTTCAGAACGGTTGTCGACTCGATATCGTCAGGGGCCAGGAACTCTGTGTTGCCAACGGGCACACCGTCAACTACATACAGGGGTTCGTTACCACCAAAAGCACCGAAGCCCCGTACACGAACTTGGCTAGCTGTTCCTGGCTGTCCATTGGTAATAACCGTCAGACCCGAAACCCGGCCCTGAAGCTGCTGCTCTACGTTACCCGATGGAACAGCGGTAAGGGCTTTAGCCTTAACCGTCGAAACGGCACCGGTTGTTTCACGCTTGGTATCGGTCGTATAACCTGTTACAACTACTTCGTCCAGTGCAGTAGCATCATCGGCCAGCGTAAGATCGACCGTTGTCCGGTTACCGACCGTTACTTCCTGCGTTTTGGAACCGATTGCAGAGACAACAAGGACAGGATTTGCACCGCGCACGCTCAGTGTGAATTCACCGTTTGCGTCGGTAGAGGTACCGGTACTGGTACCTTTCAGAACAACGTTAGCACCTGGTATGGGGCCATCGGCGCTACTAATTTTACCCGTTACACGACGGTCCTGAGCAGAAGCATTCAAGTTGAATAGCAACATGAACGCGGCTACGAAAACGGTCTGCAAAAACCGGTAGAGTATTGCTTTCATAAATATTAGGTAAGTTTACGTTTGATTTAACCCCCAATATTATAGCCTTAACGTGTTATTTCAAAGGATTAGTTGGACGATAGTAATGCAACTGATTCCGTCGTCTAATTTTATCTGTGAATAGTATAAAAACTATTTTTTTAATTAATTGTAAGTCAATACGTTAACCATTACTTATTATATAATAAGTATAAATACTTAGCTTAATATAGATAGATAATATTTTTGAAAAATATACTTAGTATATCATTCAACTTATCGTATGTTACCTTTGTGGTGCTATGCATACCAACTATTATTTTCTTCGTCAGCTTGCTCCTGCTCTTAACAATCAGCTAGAAAACCTCCGGTTTGTAGCCTGCTTCAGTCAGGACCGGGATGAGATAGTCCTCGTATTTGCGGAGGCTAAAGGCAAACAGAATTACTACAAGCCCTACTACATAAAAGCAACCTTACGGCCTGACTTTTCAGGTCTGTTCTTTCCCGAATCGGTACAACGGGCCCGCTCCAACAGTGTCGACCTATTTGATAGCTTGATTGACCCGACGGCTGAAGATGATCACCACCCTGGCCGGGCTGTTCTCGGTGTTCGTTCATTTTTAAATGAACGTTGTCTGGCTATCACGTTGGAAAATGACTTGACCTTGCTGTTCAAGTTTTTCGGCAATCGCCCTAACCTGCTGGCGTTTAAGGGAAATACCGTTATCGATTTATTTAATCATAACCTGGCCACTGACTGGAAACTCTCACTCGACACACTTGATCATCCTATCGATCAGTCGTTCGACGCTTTTGAGCGGGCGGACTTCGACCATCGTAAACTGTTCCCTACGTTCGGGAAAGTCGTTCATCACTATCTGGATGAGAAAAAAGAACCAGGGCAAGCGGTTTCCTGGAGCCTGATTCAGGAAACGGTTTATCAACTTGAGCATCCACGTTATTACCTGATCAGACTGGCACACAAACCCACCTTGAGTTTGCTGCCATTACACGTACAAGCCAGCGATCCGGTCGTCAGAGAGTTCGGCGAACCTATAGAGGCTGCCAACCGGTTTTTTATTGCATTCAACGGGCTCAGTACCTTTGAACAGGAAAAAGCGGACTGGTTACGGCTAATCGACAAGCGCCGTAAGCGTGCGCAGGCACAGATCGAGGGAAATATGAATCGACTTATAGCCCGTGACGAAGGAGCGAGTCATGAAGAAATGGGGCATATCCTGATGGCCAATCTGCACGATATACCTGAAGTACCGGGCGCTAAGTCTCCAGATCGGGTAACCCTGCTTGACTTTTACCGTGATCAGCCCATTAGTATCAAACTAAAACCTGATTTGAGTCCTCAAAAAAATGCAGAGAACTACTATCGGAAATCGAAGAACGAAAAAATAGAAGAGGAACATCTCAGTCGGCAGGTAGCCACGCGGGAAGCCGAAATTGAACGGATGGACCAGCAGAAGGCTGATATCGAGCAAATAGCGACGCTTAAGGAACTCCGTCGTTATGTTAAACAAACGAACCTGGTTCAGGAGGCACCGTCCATGGCCTCATCTGATGGTACACAAGCCCAGTTGTTCAAGGAAGTCCTGCTCGATAACTTCCGTATCTTGATCGGTCGTAATGCAAAAAATAATGATCTGCTAACTCAAAAGTACACGCATAAAGAAGATCTCTGGTTACACGCCAAAGATGTGGCTGGTTCGCACGTCGTCATAAAGTACAAGGCGGGGAAAACCTTTCCGAAAAACGTAATTGAGCGGGCTGCGGAGTTAGCGGCCTGGTATTCCCGGCGACGAACCGACAGCCTGTGTCCGGTGACGGTGACACCCAAGAAATTTGTTCGAAAACCCAAAGGACTGGCCGAAGGGCAAGTAATCGTTGAAAAAGAAGAAGTTGTAATGGTTGTGCCTAGAGGAGACTGATCAGTTGGCCAGTTGGTGAGTCAGTCAGTAATCAGTTGGTGAGTCAGTGAGTCGGTCAGTTGTTGACTAATTGACTGGATAACTGACCGACTCACTGACTCACCAACTGATCAATTGATTACTGTTCTATTTCCAGACTCATCTGGGCCACCATTAACCGATTCATTTCACTCCAGGTGCGGTTCCAGGAGTTCTCGGCCAGAAAAGCATCGATTGTCGGCCAGTTTCCCGGATGATTACCATTCAGGGCGGTTTCAATAGCCGATTCAAATTCATCGGCTGTGCCGGCGATCTGAACAAAGTCCTCACTACCATACGTACGAACTACATCTCGTATGGGTGTTGAAACAACGGGTAAACCTGCTGCCAGATATTCAGGAGTTTTTGTCGGGCTGATGTACTTTGTCGAATTATTCAGCGCAAACGGCAATATAGCTACGTCCCAGTTGCTGAAGTAGGCAGGCAACTCCTTATAAGCTTTCATACCTACATAATGCACATTTGAGCCGTGCGGTAGTAGGGCTGGATCAATTTTTACGATTGGGCCAATCATGACAAACTGCCACTCAGGACGGCGTTTTGCTACCTCACCCAGTAATGTATAATCAAACCGCTCATCGATAACGCCACTAAAACCTATCCGTTTACTGCCAACACCACGCTGATCAGCGGGGTCGGGCTGGGGGTTCCGGGCCGCAGAAAAGTGAGCAAAATCGATACTGCTTGGAAAAGCAAATACGTGGGAATGACGATTCTGCTTTGCTTCATAGAGACTGTAACCACCCGTAAACACGAGGTCGGCGCGTTGCATCAGCTTCTTTTCCTGCTCCAGCAACTGGGGAGGTGCTCCCCAAAAGGCCGATAGTTCGTCCATGCAGTCATAGATCGTTAACCTGGGTTTCAGGTGATCCGTAAAGAGCATAGCCATTGGCGTATAATACCAGGCAACGAAATCACTGATGCGTTCGCGTTGTATGAATGCATCAATCAACTGTCGCTGTAAGGCCAAAGCTGCTTCGGGACTCGTACCATTTGGCAGGTGTGGAACCAATACGGTTAGCCCATCAGCTTGCTGGCAAGTACTCATTTTAAGTTCATTGCCCCACATTGGCTCTTCAATAAACCAGACCCGATAGTGCTTGGTAGCCCGTTCCAGTAAGTGCTGAGGACGCTGGTAGACGAAGTTCCAGCGCAAATGCGAGAAACAGATCAGATCATGGACGTCGCTGGTTGAAAATGCCCCGGAAGAACGGTTTATAGACGTAGACTGATTTACTGATTGAGTAGAAGTAACTGGAGTTGGCGTTGAATCGGATACTTTCATAAAGGTTAGTCAGAGAGATTACATGAAAACAGCCTGATCTTGACAGAATCAGACTGCTTTACTTATGCTATAAAAACTCCGTTTACCCAAAATTGTTAGCAGGATTATTCGACAACTGATTCAGTGGACCAGGTAGATGTTAACTTAAGCCGGAAAGAGGAAGAGAGGCCTATTTTTACGTATGATTAGCTCGTGCGTGAAACCTAATACCCTGCCGTTGATTTCTTACCTGGATTCAATTCAAACAAATAACCGTCTGGATCGGAGAAGTAGATCTGCACGACTCCATCGAAACGTACCTGCCGGTGATAGGGAATGTTTTTGCTCTTTAAAAACTGCTCCGACTTGTCGATATCTTCCACGAACAAGGCGTAATGACTGCCATTGCGGTCGTGGGTTATAGTTTCGGTGCGACCATTTAACAGGTGAATCTGCTGGCCGTCTCCAATGTCGAACCAGGCACGGGTAAGCTTCAGATTATCAGGTACCGGTATCGATTTCAACCCCAGTACATCGCGGTAAAACACAGTGCTCGTCGGCACATCTTTCACATGAATAGCCAGGTGGTTATGTCGGATGATCCCTAACCTGTCCTGACCAAACATCACACCAGGGACAATCAGTATACTTAGTAGCAGAACGAGACGCTTTTTCATAAATGAGAAAGCTACTATCGCACCAGAACTACCCGGCTTTGCGATCCATCCGGCGTTTGTAGCAGCACCGTGTACTGACCCGCAGACAAGCCTGTAAGGTCGAAGGTTCGGGTGTGGTTACCCGGCAGGAGTTTTTGCTCTATCCGTGTGTGAACCCGTTGGCCAAGCATATTGGTCAGTAACAGGGTTGTCGGCCCCACTGTAGACGTAGCGAAATCGACGGTCAGCGCATCGGCGGTGGGATTGGGGTACACGCGAAACGAATTCAACGACGGCTCTGATGCAGCCGTAATAACGAGTGTTGTCGATTCTACCGTTTTCAAAATCCAGTTGTCAGGATCGATCACCACACCTGTAACCTTTCCCCGGCTGGGTAGTAGAAATGTTTGGTCGGTACGATTGTTTACTACGCTAACCGTAGTGTCGCCCGCTGCCGATTGAATCCGGACTTGTATTGGCATGGTAAACGACAGGGGGGCGCTGGCCACACCGTTACGCTGTTCCAGCCGGACAGTAGTCGTGTTTGCCGACGTGCCATCTGAAACTGTCACGCGGTAGGTTGGGTACCCTTCTCCGTAAATCCATTGCCTGAAGAAGTACGCCAGGTCCTGTCCTGATACCTGCTGGGCAATGGCCTGAAAATCTTCCGTAACGGCTGTGCCATACGCGACAGCCGGAGCTGCCGTATAGGTACGGAGAATACGAAAAAAGGTGCTGTCGCCCACGATACCGCGCAGCATGTGTAACACCGTTGCTCCTTTTGCGTAGCTACGGTTGCTATTGAAGATATTCGCGAAGTTGCTGATGTCCTGCACGTAGATGCTTCCGCTGGCATTCCGGGCACGGGCTGCAAATGCGTTCATGGTTGCCAGGTAGCCAGCCCGCCCGCTAACCGACTCGGCATAAACGGCTTCGGCGTAGGAAGCAAATCCTTCATTGAGCCAGATATTTTGCCAATCGCGGCAAGTGATCTTATCGCCGAACCACTGATGGGCCAGTTCGTGGGCAATCACGGTAGGGGTGAGTGCCCGTTCTTCCATCGAACTGATCGTTTGGTGTTCCATACCGCCGTTGCCCTGGCCTATCTGTGCATGGCCGTACTTCTCCCGAAGGAATGGATAAGGACCAAACCGCTCCGTAAATAACCGAAGCATAGCAGGTGTCAGGTCAAGATTGGCGCGTACCAAAGGCAGTACCTCCGGGTAGATATAATGGGTAACGGGCAGGAGCTGTCCAGCCTGCGTAACGGGGGTGTCGTACCGTTCATAGTTAGACAGCGCTACCGAAATCAGGTATTGTGCAATAGGGTAGCTGTTTCGCCAATGATACGTTCGGGTACCGTCGGGATTGTCGGTCGTGCTGACGAGTGTACCATTGGAAACGGAAACAAATCGTGCCGGAGCCGTAATGCGTACGGAGGATGAGTCCGCTTTGTCGGCGGGGGAGTCCCGGCAGGGAAACCAGTCTGGTGCGCCATAGGGTTCGCTCAAACTCCAGATGGCGGGTTCGCTGGTTCGTTCATGCGTGCTAAACCGAAAACTGCCCAGGTCGCGACTGTTGGGAATACCCTGATAGAACACCGTTAACGTTACTGCCTGGCCGTTGGCCAATGGCTGAGCCGGGGTAACGACCAGCTTATTTTGAGCAAACTGATAAACCAGGTGCTGCGTACCCGCCTTAACCGAATCGACCCGTAATCCTTCGCCGGTAATGGCCGAAGTCGAATTGAGATCCAGAAAGAAACTAGTCAGGTTGGCAACTGTACTTTTGAGTGTTATGGTTGCCGACGCGCGCAGGTAGTTGGGGCTGTGGGTAAGATGAATAGCAAGCCCGTAATAAGTGACGTCAATCGATGCATCGCCAGGATAGGCCAGGCGCGCTTTGGGATTGGTAGCCAGCCGCTCCTGACTGCGTAGTTTCCCCGTTCGGCAAACCGCTCCGCCATCCCTATCCGATTGAGCGTTGACAAACAAAGGGAGCAGAAACAACAGGTAGTGTAATTTCATAGCCTGGTTATGGGATGAACTACCCGAGTAACAGAGGAATAAGGCCGGATGTTGCGACTATACACAAACCAGTCGAATACTCCATCGTGTGGCGGTACTCCTGGTTCCGTTAAGATCTTCTGGCATCCCTAGGTAGGGGTACCGGTCTTGAGAAGTTTTGGTAGCGATGCTTCTGCCTCCGTTTTAGCTTTCAACGCTTCCAGTTGCCGTTGTTCGGCCTCGGGTAGCTGCAACTGCCAGCCCATCGAACTGGCCAGTTGGTACATCATGTACTGGATTTGATTATTGGCAATCTTGGGAAGATCACTCTGCATAGCCCGGTCGTTCATAGCCTGCTTTGCCTCATCCAGAATTTTAGTGTAATCTTCGCCACTAAAGTGATTAAGGTAGCCGGCCTGTATGTCATAGAATTTGTAGTCGGTGTCGATCGAGAGGACTTCCGGTTCGGGGAAGGCTTCAATAACGAGTGTTTTCTCGCCGTTTTCGGCGGCCCGGAAGCGTACTTTAGCGAAATCGAAGCCAACCAGCACTTTCGACTTGGCAATGACCATTGCCTTTTTAGGATCGTTGAGCAGATACAGGATTTTTTTCTGGTCCTGGTAATTATAGATCTCCGAAAAATACCCCTCTGCCATTACGACCTTAAACACTTTCTCAATTCGCTCCAGCAGAATTACCGAGTCGCGCCGGACATCCGTAATCCCCGATCGGTTGCGTAGTGCATTGGCCAGCGCAACGCCGGCACCAGTACCGACGAGTAGAAGTAAGGCAGTGGTCAGGAAATCCATCTATCAATTAAGTAAACTTTGCATGAAATGATAAGAACGCGGTCCGAACGGATAAAACTATGTTTAAGTCCGTTTGAACCGCGTTCCTGTTAAAACAAATCTATTTCGCGTAGGCTACAGCCCGCATCTCCCGAATAACGGTTACTTTGATCTGGCCAGGATACTGCATCTCTTTCTCGATTTTTTGCGAAATCTCGTAGGAAAGCACCCCAGCCCGATCATCCGATACGTGGTCTGCATCAACCATGATGCGTAGTTCACGGCCAGCCTGAATAGCATAGCATTTCGTTACGCCGGGAAAGCTGCCTGCCAGTTCTTCGAGTTCTTTCAACCGCCGGATGTAGGACTCCATCATCTCGCGTCGGGCTCCCGGCCGCGAACCTGATACCGCATCACACACCTGCACGATCGGTGAGATCATACTGGTCATCTCGATTTCGTCGTGGTGAGCGCCAATGGCGTTAATGACTTCGGGATTCTCCTTGTACTTTTTCGCCAGCTCCATGCCCAGAATAGCATGGGGCAGCTCCGCTTCTTCAGGCCATACTTTACCAATATCGTGAAGCAGACCCGCGCGTTTAGCCAGCTTGGCGTTCAGGCCCAGTTCAGCCGCCATGGTGGCGCATAATTTTGCTACTTCGCGTGAGTGTTGCAGCAGGTTTTGCCCGTAGGAAGATCGGAACCGCATCCGTCCAATCATTTTGATCAACTCCGGATGAAGGCCGTGAATACCGAGGTCGATAACCGTACGCTCACCAATTTCGACAATTTCGTCCTCGATGTTTTTGCGGGTCTTCGCCACGATCTCCTCGATCCGGGCTGGGTGAATACGGCCATCCTGAACCAGTCTATGCAGCGACAGACGGGCAATTTCACGCCGGACAGGATCGAAGCCAGAAATTATGATCGCTTCCGGGGTATCGTCTACAATGATTTCGACGCCGGTAGCCGCTTCGAGCGCCCGTATGTTACGTCCCTCGCGGCCAATTACTTTCCCTTTTACGTCGTCCGATTCGATATTAAAGACCGATACGCAGTTTTCGATTGCGTGTTCTGTAGCGGTGCGCTGTATGGTTTCAATAACTACCTTCTTCGCTTCTTTAGTGGCAGTAAGCTTCGCTTCTTCAACGATATTCTTGATGTAAGACGACGCCCGCGTTTCGGCTTCAGCCTTCAGGTTGTCGATGAGTTGATCGCGCGCCTGGTCGGCAGAAAGGCCGGCAATTTTTTCAAGCTGCGCCAGCTGATCTGACAGCATACGATCGGCTTCCTGCTGACGGCGGTCAACGTCTTCTTTGCGTTTAGTAAGCGCGTCAATTTGCTGAGTAAGGCCATTTTTTTGCTGACCTATTTCATTCTTCAGCTGGTTTAGTTCGTTCTCGCGGTTCTTTTGATGATCGGCCTGTTGATTGAGTTGCTGCTCGCGCTGTTTAAGTTTATTTTCATTTTGAAGGAGCACATTCCGCTTTTGATTGCTCGTTTCTTCAAACTCTGTTTTCAGCTTCAAATACTTTTCTTTGGCTTCCAGAATACGATCTTTCCTGATCGTTTCGGCCTGTAGTTCCGCATTTTTTAAAATCATAGCGGCTTTCTCTTCCGCTTCCTGCTCGTGTTTTGCACGAACGCCCGCCATGCTCTGGCGGCCAATTAATATGCCAATGCCGCCCCCACCGAGGACAGCAAGAATAAGTAACCAAATTGGGATGTCCATTGGACTATATCGTTAGGGTTGAACAAATAAATCGTCAACCTGCCGCGATACGGTTGCCTGATAGCACCAACTCGGGGTATTGTAGGGGTGATTGTTCCGCCGTTAGTTATGTTGTACTGACCGGCGTGACAACCTGGTCTAACTGAGTTATTTTGTCAAACACCATTTGTTGTAATCGCTGTAACTGTCGGTCTCCTCGCAATTTCGTAACTAAACAATTGAAGGCAACCCTGGCTAAAGCCTCCTGCGTGTCGTTAACGCCCATGTTTTTATACCGCTCGAACTCTTCCTGAATCAGCTTGACGGCTTCGCGCACGATAGCTTCTGACTCCGGCTCTACAAACAGTTTGTAGTGCCGGTCAGCAATCTTTACGCGAATAGGCAGTTCTTCCATCACTACGTCGGCTTACACAGGGTCTTAGCCCTGGAGCCTGTTTGGGTTTATGACAAACTACTCAAGTGAGCAATACACCGTTCCAATTCCCGGATATACTCGTCGAGTTGTTGCTTTAATTCGGCATTCGTATCTGTTCCAGACAGATTGTTATTCACAATCTTACCAAAATCTTTTGACTTTGACGCGATTTTTTCTGAATTACTTTGTTTTTTCTGTAACTGTTTTAACTCCGCTTCCTGTTCCCGATTTTTCTTGCGCAGGGTGTTATTTGCTTCCTGTAATCCCTCAGCCCGCTCTTTAGCAGCCTCGTACGCACTTTTCATCGACTCGACTTTTCGTTCGAGCCGGTTGAAAGCAGCAAAAAGTTCGTTCTCATTAATCACGGGTGTGGGCTCTTTTTTTAGGTAACCAATGGAAACAGGGATTGCCAATGTTAATCTACCGCATAGAAAAGGGTGGTTTATACTTATTTGCGAATTACCGCTCCTAACTCTTTTTCAAAAGTGCTCATCAACCGCTGCATCGTCTTATCGATGGTAGCATCGGTCAGCGTTTGAGCCGGGTCTTGAAGTACGAAACTGACAGAATATGATTTTTTACCTATCCCGAGCTGCTCACCGTCGAACACATCAAAAGTATTTATTGAACGCAATAGTTTCCGCTCGGTTTGATAGGCCAGCCGGCTAATCTGCTCGAACGTGATTTCCTTGTCCAGAACCAGCGACAGGTCCCGCCGGACGTCGGGGAAGCGGGAGACTTCCTGGTACCGCACCTTGCTGCCCGCTGCCTTGATGAGGGCGCTCCAGTCGAAGTCGGCGTAGAAAACCGGCTGCTTCAGATCGACCAGCTTCGTCAGTTTTCCCTTTATCAGGCCTAAACTAACCATTGGTTTCTTGTTGACCACGTAAGTCAAGCCATATTGAAACAGGTTTGGATCGGCGGGTTGGGTCTCAAAAGATCTGATTCGGAACAGGTTGAGGATCCGCTGAACGGCCGTTGACAGGTCATGAAAGCTGACAGGCTGGCTTTTTTGTAGCCAGCTTTCGGCCTGCTGATTTCCCGTTAGGGCAACACTCAACCGCATCCGCTCCACATATTTTGTGGTGCCGCTATCTGTTACAGTCTTGTGATAAACTTTGCCGAATTCAAACAATTTGAGGTCTTTCTGCCGCCGGTTCAGATTATAAACCAGTGTTTCCAGGCTGGAGAACAGGAGTGTCTGCCGCATGACCGATAGCTCCTCGCTCAGGGGGTTAAGCAAGGTTACGTCTGTACCGGGTAGGCTGGCCCGGATAGCATCGTGGTAAGCAGGTCGGGTGAGCGAAAGGGTCAGTATCTCGTGGAAACCGTTGGCCGCCATCAGCTGTCCTACGCGGCTTTGCCACTGGTCGGGGTCGATTTTGGGAAACTCGGAAAGCGAATCGGCCGACAGGTTCGTCGACAGCGGCACGTTGTCCAGGCCGTAAATCCGAAGAATCTCTTCGATCACATCGGCCTCCCGCGTTACGTCCACCCGGTAGGGAGGCACAACCGCCACAAACCCATCGTTCGTCTGGCCCTCAACCTGAATATCCAATGCTTCCAGGATACGGTGAATCTCCGCATACTCGATCTTAATCCCAATCAATCGGTCCACATTACGATAGCGTACCGGCACCCGAAATGGCGCTACAGGGGCGGGATACAAATCGGTTATGTCCGAACTGATCACGCCCGGATGCTGCGTTCCCTGGTCGTTCAGACTACCGGCTACCTCCTGAATAAGCAAAGCAGCCCGCTTGAGCGCTGTAACCGGCATGTTTGGATCGGTGCCTCGCTCAAACCGGAAAGATGCATCGGTTTTGAGACCATGATGCTGAGCGGTTTTTCGAACCGACATGGGTGAAAAATAAGCCGATTCCAGAAAAATACGCGTCGTCTGCGCCGTTACGCCCGAAAACTGACCACCGAACACTCCCGCGATGCACATCGGTTTTCCGGCGTCACAGATCATCAGGTCTGTAGCCGTCAGTTTTCGTTCAACACCGTCGAGCGTTACAAAGGGCGTACCCTCAGGCAACGTTTTGACGATAACCTGACCCCCCGCAATTTTATCTGCATCGAAGGCGTGCAGTGGCTGGCCAAGGTCATGGCAAACGAAGTTGGTTATGTCGACAATGTTATTGATCGGGTTAAGGCCGATGCTTAGCAGCCGCTGCTTTAACCAGTCGGGCGATTCTCTGACCGTCAGGCCACTGATCGTCAGTCCGGTATAGCGAGGGCAGGCTACCGTGTCGTCGACTCGCACGTCGAGCGTCAGGTCATGGTTCTGCACGCTGAATGCATCCGGGCTATTCCAGCGGAGAGGGCGGCTCAGAACGGCGCGCAGATCGCGGGCTACACCCAGGTGAGAGGCCGCATCGATGCGGTTAGGCGTGAGGCCTATGCTGATGCGGTAATCGGGTGAAACATCGAAGTATTGATCAGCAGGGGTACCATTCGGTAACTGGGCCGCCGGGGTGTTTGGGTCCAGCACAATGATTCCCGCGTGTGACGTTCCCAGGCCTATTTCGTCTTCAGCGCAAATCATGCCTTCTGAAACGGCACCGCGGATCTTGGCTTTTTTAATCTGGAAGGGTTCTCCGGAGGTGGGGTGCAGGGTAGCCCCAACCAGCGCAACAACAACCTTTTGCCCGGCTGCTACATTAGGGGCTCCACAAACGATCGGCAGGGGCTGGCCGGTACCAACATCTACCGTTGTCAGGCTCAATTTATCGGCGTCGGGATGCTTGGTACAGCTGAGTACTTCGCCAATAACAACCCCTTCCAGACCATTTGCCTGGGTAGGTTCACCAGACGGTCCAATCTTGTCAATTGCTTCAACTTCCAGGCCCGTTCCGGTCAATAGTTTGCCAACTTCTTCGGGCGATTCTGGCAACTCAATAAACTCTTTTAACCACTTATAGGAAACTTCCATACGGCAGCATAGCGAATAAAAGCTACAAAGATATGGGAAAGTTGGCGGGCAGTCAGCACAAAACACCGCCAGTTGCCTGGTGATTACAGGGCCACTAGCCGAATACGCCTATTTGTTGATTTAACGGGATCAATTTTTCCTGGACACCTTTTCTGATCTGGCATTCTTGACGCTGTACCCGTAACCGGTCAGAAAAAGCCCGCCATTAGTCATGGGCTACATACCGTTCCCCCGCGTTGACGGCGGTCTTCAGCGTATTCTCGGCGGGGGGAAGTGGACAGGCATAGCTGGGATTATAGGCGCAATAGGGGTTATACGCTTTGTTGAAATCAAGAATGGCACGGTTATCGATCATATCTGACGGGGCAAGTTCGAGATAACGACCACCCCCATAGGTTTCTTTGCCGGAAGTCACATCGCGAAACAGAATCGAATAGGTATCATCGAACTTGACAACCAGCAGTCGGCAGGTTTCACCATTCAGGCTGAAGACGACATGGGCGAATTTCTCGTACACTTCCTCGCTTCCGTCGCTCATTCGAACAACCAGTTTCTGGGTCTTATCGGCAAAGGGCTCAAGCCGGGCGGTTACCCGATAAGTTAGGTCAGGTTTGAAGTAGACGAGGCCTTTGAAGTTTGCTTTGTCAGGTAAAGGTGAGTCGGCACTGGTACGTAAAGAGCGGTCTTTCTCGCTACGGGCTGTATCCATCTGCTGTTGGTAAGCGCGAGGGTCCGTTATGGCGGCCAGCCCATCGGCTGAGGTGCCGTTGTCAAAAAAAGCGTAGTAAAGCACCACTACCAGCAGGAGCGCCAAACCGCCTAATAAAAATCTGTTTTTTAACATAGTTATAAAAGTAGCCTACAGGGCTGCCAACGAAGCGTACTGTTCAGGAAAAGGACTTCAAAGTAACAGAACAACCTCGAACAACAGCACGCTCAAAGTGGAAAACCGTTTCGTGAGTTTATGTACTTTGCGGACTAGCTGTGTAGTTGTAGCTGATTGGTCTGGTTTTCGTTCGCTAAAGTAGTAGATAGCTCTCTCACAATGGCCATGAGTCGGGATTGAACCAGTTCGTTGAATGGTCGTTGCGCTCGTTGAGAGACAGCACCGCCTGTTCAGGCCGCATTCTGGCATCTTTTTATCCGTATAAATCGGCCAATCAGTAGATTGGTTGAGATGATTCCATTTTCAGCATGCTGAGATGATTCCATTTTTAGACCTGAAACGTATCAACGAACCCTATCAGGATGCCATACAGGCCGCTATTGAACGGGTTTTACAGTCGGGCTGGTACATTTTAGGCCAGGAGGTCGGGCTGTTCGAGCAACTCTTTGCCAACTATTGTGGCGTCCGCCATTGCATTGGTGTGGCTAATGGACTCGATGCTCTGACGCTCGTACTGAAAGCCTGGGCGTTTGCTCCCGGTAGCGAAGTTATTGTACCATCGAACGCTTATATCGCATCGGTGATGAGCGTGACCCAGGCCGGTTTAACGCCCGTATTCGTTGAACCGGACCCCCTCACTTATTTGCTCGATCAAGCCCGAATCGAAGCGGCTATTGGTCCAAATACCAAAGCTGTTCTGCCAATTCACCTGTATGGACGCTGTTGCAACATGACCGCCATTAACGTCATTGCACGGCGGTATGATCTGATGGTACTGGAAGATGCCGCTCAGGCACATGGGGCAGAATGGGAGGGACGCCGGGCGGGGAGCCTGAGCGATGCGGCCGGGTGGAGTTTTTATCCCAGTAAAAATCTGGGCGCGCTGGGCGATGCCGGGGCTATCACGACAAATGACGATGCGCTTGCCGACCGGCTCCGGGCTTTGCGAAACTACGGTTCAGCGGTAAAATACAGGAAAGATGTTGTCGGACATAACAGTCGTCTGGACGAACTACAGGCGGCCATTCTGCTGGCTAAGCTCCCCGGGCTGGACAGGGACAATGAACGACGTCGTGTGCTGGCAGAATGCTACCTGACGGGCATTGACAACCCGGACGTAAGCCTGCCCCCGGCAGACCGTATTCCCCAGGATGTCTGGCACCTCTTTGTGGTTCGCCACCCCCGGCGCGACGCGTTCAGATCATATTTGTACGAGCGCGGTATCAGTACGGATATGCATTACCCTGTTCCACCCCACCATCAACAAGCCTACCGCGTGTTCAGGGATCTGTCGTTGCCCATCTCCGAACAGCTACACCGCGAGGTAATTAGCCTGCCGCTCAATCCAGCCCTGACAGATGAGCATGTGAGGTACATCATTGACGCCGTGAACGCTATGGAGGGTTAAGAGAATAAGTAAACCAACAAACGCGGTTCCGCCGAACCCCCTTTAGTCGTTCGCTGTTTCTGGTAGTCAGTAGGTCGGTTGTGAGGTGAGTTGGGAAACGAAATAGCGGTGCCAACCAGTGACCAGCCTGCCAACTACCTAACCAATCATATCATGTTCACCGGAATTATCGAAACCACCGGCCTTGTGTCGGCTATTGAGCCAGAAGGGACTAACCTGACATTTCGAATTGAATCGTCACTGTCGTCGGAGTTGAAAATAGACCAGAGCGTCAGCCACAATGGGGTTTGTTTAACGGTAACGAGCGTTGCCGACGACAGTTATACCGTAACCGCCGTTGACGAGACGCTTAAAAAAACCAATCTGGGCCAGGTCAAACCCGGCGATCGTATCAATCTTGAGCGCTGCATGCCGGCAACGGGTCGTTTCGACGGTCATATCGTGCAGGGCCATGTCGACCTGACCGGGCAGTGTACCGGGGTACAGGACATGGACGGCAGCTGGCTTTTCGATTTTCAGTATCCCGCCACAACCGACAACGTAACGGTCGAAAAAGGGTCGATCTGTATCAATGGTGTTAGTTTAACCGTTTTCAACTCGCAGCCCGACGGGTTTCGGGTTACAATCATTCCATACACGTACGAACACACTAGTTTCCGGGAGCTTAAGGTGGGAGACACCGTCAATCTGGAATTCGATATTGTGGGGAAGTACATTAAAAAAATGCTGGCAGGATACCGGTAAGCGGTTATGGATTCTGCTACTTTTGTGGAAATGAGTTCACGGGTACAAAGGCATTTTACCTACGGGTTGAGACTTGCCTCTATACTTTTCCACTGTTTACGACATACTTATTATTGAATGGCTAAAATCAGCACCCGATACTTTCCTGACCTGCTGATTCACATTGGCCTGATCGTGGCCTTGGTGACTGCGCTGTTTCTGGCGTTTTTCTTTATCTACCTGCCTTATACAACCAACCACGGTCAGACCATCACAGTCCCGGACGTAACCCGTTTGAGCCTCGATGAGCTACAGAATATTCTGGACGACCGCAACCTGCGATATGAAGTCAGCGACTGCACGTTTGTGGCTGGTGCACAACCCCTGACGGTTGTTCAGCAGTATCCGCGGGCCAATATGAAGGTTAAGGAGGAACGTAAGATTTATATCACCCTTACCCGACGGGTAGCCCCCATGGTGTCTATGCCCCAACTGGTTAGCCTGACATTTCGCAGCGCTGAGCTAAATCTAAGATCGATGGGGCTCGAAGTAGGAGACAAGGATTATGTGCCCGACGTAGCCAAGAACGCGGTACTTCGTCAACTGTATAATGGCAAAGAAATTGCAGTAGGTACTCCCGTGCCGAAAGGTGCCAAAATTGACCTTGAGATTGGCGATGGGTTGGGAAATACGATGTTCGATATTCCCGACGTTGTAGGGTTGCAGATCGACGAAGCCGAAGCGGCTATTCGCGGTTCCAACCTGAAAATAGGGACCAAAATTCCCGTCGACGATCCCGAAAAAGAAGTGGGTACCGTCGTTCGGCAGCGGCCCGAAGCGCGGTCGGGCGAACGGATTCGGGTGGGCGAAACGATGGATTTATGGGTTGTAGGACCGGTGGACCCGGATAGATAAACAGCGCGTCCGGCACGGATACCACATGACAATTGCTTTACCTGACTGGTTCTCTGTGAACACGGCCCGACGCTTGTTAGGCGTGTCACTCTTGTTTTGCTGGTGCATGGGGGGCACCGCATGGGCACAGACGTCGCTTAGTCTCCCGTTTTTCGATGATTTCTCGACGGCCCCCGGCCGACCCGGCATCGACCGGCCCGATCCCACCCGCTGGCAACCCGGTAGTGGCGTGTATCTGAATAACAGCATGTCTATCAACCAGCCCACTATTGGTATGGCGTCATTTGATGGACTGGCAGCCAATGGGTTGCCGTACGTGCGGAACAATCAGTTTGCGCAGGGCTATACCGATACCCTGGCCTCCCGGCCAATTAGTCTGGCGGGCTTGTCGGTAGCCGATTCGGTATACCTCAGTTTCTACTGGCAGAGCCGGGGACTGGGCGAATCGCCGGATGCCGGTGACTCACTTACCGTTCAGTTTCTCGATCGCACCGGCACCTGGCGGACTGTCTGGCAAATGGAAGGAGGAGTACCCAATAACAATTTCGTGCAGGCCTTCATTCCGGTGACCGCTACGGCTTATCTGCACGCTGCCTTTGCGTTTCGGTTCCGGTCCTATGGCCGTACATCGGGGCCGTTCGACACCTGGAACCTCGATTACGTATACCTCAACCGAGGTCGTTCGCGTAACGATCGGTTCGTGAAAGACGTGGCCGTACGACAGTTGCTTAGTCCTTTGTTAAAACGCTATACAGCCATGCCGCTGGCGCAGTATATCGTCAATCCGGCGGCAGAAACGGCCGACTCGGTCACGACAGACATCACGAATCTGTTCAATAACTTCAATTTTACAACCTTCCGCTTCACGGTCCGGGACGAAGTATCGGGGCGGGTGGTTCAGGATAATCCGCAGACAAATACGGTCCTTATTCCCTCCTTGAGCTCACAGCGTAAAAGCGCTCGCCCAACTCCCGTTACCAGTTTCGGGACGGCTACCCGGGCTGTGCTCCGTTACAAAGTCGACCTGTTGACGACTGATGATCAAAACCCGTCGATACCCGGTATCAATTTGCGCCGGAACGATACTATTTCAGCACAGACCGTATTGGATGACTACTACGCCTACGATGATGGTACCTGGGAGTTTGGGCTACAGATTGGTCCGCGCGAACGCGTGGCTGTGCGTTACATCCTGAACAAGCCCGATATCATTTCAGGCGTTCGGGCGGTCATTGTCCCCTTTCGTACCAACCAAACCGGCCAGCCGTTTGTCTTGAGCGTGTTCAGCAACAACAATGGCAAACCAGGTTCTCCCATTTACCAGAAGTCATTTGCCACCCAGTATGCTCCCAATCGAAACGGGTTTGTCGACTTCAAATTTGACCGGGGCGTTTCGGTAACCGATACCTTTTATGTAGGCTACCAGCAGATAAGTACCAGCGACACCACGTTTCTGCGACTGGGCGTTGATAAGAACAGTCCGTTTGGCAGTCAGATCTTTTATAGCGGGGGGAGCGACTGGAATCAGAATGGAAGTATAGACATCCTGAATATTCAGGGAGCTTTTATGCTTCGGCCGGTGATGGGTGGTCAGGGTACAGGGGTTGTCACGGCCATACCCGAGCCGGAACCACTCGCTCTTTTACAGGTTTATCCGAACCCAACGACAGGTTCTATTCGTTGGGAGAGTTCACGCCTGACCCGCCTGGAAGTGACGAGTGTTAGCGGCCGGTTGTTGCATACCGTCGAACCCCAACGCGGGCAACAAACGGCCGACCTGGGCCATCTGCCCGATGGTCTATATTTGCTGCGACTCACAGAAGGCGACAGGGTAGCTGTGCAGAAATTAATTATTCATCACTAAGACGAGGGTCAGCAACAAGTGGCTGGTAAATGCTGCCTGCTGATTCTTCGGCGATTTATTAACCTATACCACAATGGACATTACCGTACAGGATTTGAAAGAGCGTCTTGATAAAGGCGAAAAACTAAACCTGATCGACGTTCGTGAACCGAACGAATACGAAGCCGATAACATTGGCGCTACCCTTATTCCACTGGGTGACTTACCCTACCGGTTGGATGAGCTGGATGGGTTACAGGACGAAGAAGTTATTGTGCATTGCCGCTCGGGAAAACGTAGCGAGATGGCCCAGCAGATACTTGAACAGAATGGCTTCAACAACGTGCGCAACGTTATTGGCGGTATGCTGGCCTATCGTGCCCAGTAGCGCTTTCGGGCGATGAGCAATGAGTTTACCGGCGAAAGCTACTCGTTGCTCATCACTTGCTTTAAAATTCCCTCCTCATCGTCGGGGCTGAACCAGCTGAAGTTAGCCTGGTTGCGAAACCAGGTTAGCTGGCGTTTCGCGTACCGGCGCGAGTTTCGCTTCAGCAGCCGTACCATCTCTTCATAACTGTACTCACCATCGAGATACGGGAATACCTCCTGATAACCAACAGTGTGCAACGCGGGAAGGTGGCGATAGGGCAGGAGCGACCGTACTTCGTCAAGCAGCCCGGCCGACAGCATAGCGTCCATACGCGTATCGATACGGGTATACAGTTCATCGCGCGGGCGGTCGAGGGCAATCAGAACCGATCGGAAAGGGCGCTCGGCAGGCTGTTGTTTTCGAAACGAAGAATACGGCATTCCCGATGACAGGCATACCTCAAGAGCCCGCGTTACCCGGATTGGGTTTTGCAGGTCGGCCGTTTGGGCATAAGCCGGATCCAATCGGCGAAGCTCGGTCTGGAGCGATGCCAATCCCTCCTGGTCCAGCTTATCGATCAGTTGCTGCCGTAACGCGGGTTCAACGGGTGGCAGATCATCCAGACCCTCGCAAACGGCCTTGATGTATAAGCCTGTGCCGCCGGACAGAATAACCACCTCATTTTTTTCAAACAGACCTTCCAGAATGGGTAGGCAATCGCGTTCGTAGCGTCCCGCGTTAACGGGTTCCAGGATGCTGTGAGAGTCGATAAAATGGTGAGTCACGCCAGCCATCTCAACTGTTGAGGGTTTGGCAGTGCCAATGGTTATTTCCCGGTATAGCTGGCGCGAATCAGCGGAGACAACATCGGTTTGCAATCGCGTTGCCAGCCGAACGCAAAGCTGCGTTTTCCCAACGGCTGTAGGTCCGGCTATGACGAGTAAGGTTTTCAAAAAAAGTGAAGCTGGGTATCGATCATACAAAAATAGCTGTTTCGCCCGACTCGGCCTTTACATAACTACGTATCGTGTTTTGCTGCGGGGAGGAACAATCCTGTGTTTGAATAGATCAGTTAGTACTGGTTTTTAGCATAACGTACTGGCTTCCAGCTATAATTAGTTTGAGTGTTTATCGCTATAATCAAACTAACAGAAGTAGTGTGTTTGTAGCGTATATCGCGCTGTCTGGCCGTGTAGAGTACTGTTGATTCTCCGGGCTGCCTCTTTACACCTATCGTACAACAGAAATGCAACGTTATTGTGTACCTTCTTTATGGTAATAAAAGGTCGAATAGGACATAAGTAGTTTTGTCATTTCAGGAAGATAGCGGTGAAAATCTGTTAACGTATATAGGTTATTTTTTAGGCTGTTCAGCGTCTGATTGGTAACTAGTTAGGCTGAAATCTCTTGCTGTATACGACATGTCAATTGACTTTATGCGCTATTTGTCACACAAAGATTTATCTTTGCCTATATCGATTCAAATACCTTTTACTCAGTAGGTTGCCAACCTAAAGGTTAGTTGATACCTCGTTTATGAACGAACAGCCTCGGACTCAGATAGTAGCCAATAATTCGCAGGTAGTACTTAAGAAAACACTGGATATAATATGTGGAAAGTGGCGTCTTTACATCATTTTTCAATTAGGTACTCAGGCCCGCCGGTATGGTGAACTGCGTCGGATGATTCCTGAGGTAAGTGAAAAAGTTTTGATTCAGGAACTCAAGGCTCTGGCTGCGCTCGGTATGGTTGAGAAGAAGTCTTTCCCTGAAGTTCCCCCCCGTGTTGAATATGGCTTGACGCCTAAAGGGCTTGAGGTATTACCCATGCTCCAGAAGTTGACATCGATCGGCGAACTGTTCTTAAAGCCTTAATTGCCTTTAATAAAACGACCCATTTGTCCGGTGGTTTCCCGGACCTATAGCGCTTATACTGCACTGCCGACTGGGCCATACCAAAAAATAGGGTTGTAGCCTGCTATTCTGAGCGAACATCTTAGCTCAGGATAGCAGGCTACAACCCTATTAATGGCTTCGGCTTCAGAAAATCCTGTAAGCCAGCGAAAGCGTGGCTATGCCGAGGAAACCAGTGACGTTGCTATCATTATAGACGCCCCCAACCGGTACCGCATACCGAACGTCGACATCCAGGCTCCTGATCGGCGAGAAACCGGCTCCCAACTCAATTGCATAAGTAAAGTCCTTTACCTCAAGGTTACGAGCCTCGAACTTGTTAAGCAGGTTCGTCGTACCGGTTGTTTCCGGGATGGTTGTTTCGGGAAAGCCAACCGTTCCATTGCCATTGATCTTGCCGTTGTTTATACGTGTTGCTTCGGCCTTTTGAACAAATATGAAGTTTGGACCCGCATAAGCGCGTAGGCGGCCGTCCATGAACCGTTTGCCGAACAGGATAGGCACATCGATCGCTTCCAGCACCGACTCCGACTTGATGTTGAGGGAGGCAGTGAGCAAGCCGGGTACTACGCTAACGGGTAAGGCATTGGAAATGGCCGGGTTGGCATTTACGTCCAAGGTGACATCGGTTTTTTGCTTGAGCACAAACCGGTTATAGGTAACCTCCGCCTGGATGAAAAACGTATTGAAGTTTTTTCGTGCCCATAAACCACCCGAATAACCAAAACCGATCCCGTCACTTTTGTTGTCGAGGGATGGTACCTCAACGCCTGTCCCAACCGTCTGAGCGGGAATCTTGGTGAATCCATGTGTAAATGTACCGCCCCCTTTGATACCGAACTCGATGCCGGATGTCGGGGATTGGGCCATAGAAGCCGTGGCGCTCATCAGAAGTAGCGCGGCCAGAGAAAATTGACTGATTTTCATGCGTAATTAATTTTGAAGCAGTACGCGACGGTAGTTGCCGGCGTTGACCTGTGGGACGGTTGCAGTGTATTTCGTATTGATGCCCTTGATGATTTCATTGGCCATCAGCGCATATCCGGCAGGCGTCAAATGAATACCATCTAAGCTATAAACACCGCCTTGTAAATAATCAGCTTTATACGTGATTCCGTTCTGAATCAGGCCCGTCGCTGATGAAACCTGATTGAGCACTATGTTTGGATCAATAAAAGCAGCTCCCTTGGCATCGGCCTGCGCTTTCATAACGCCGTTGAACTCGCCAATGCGTGTATTGAGAATCTGTACTTCGTTCGCATCCAATACATATTCGTCAGGAACAGGATTCGTCGTACTAAGGCCGATTCCTCTGGCTATGAAACTGTTCAATACAGGCGCTATAGAAAGTAGAAAGTAGTCGCTGGTAGTAGACCGCCGAACACCCCCCGGTGCTGATCTGGAACGGATAGCTAAACCGGGTATGCCCTGTGCCTGAAGCAATCCGTTGATCTGAGCTGTGGCAGTCGTGAAATAAGGCGTCTGAACAATATTGGGAATACCTATAACAACACCTTTTCGGTTTCCTTCGGCTAGCTTGTTCATAACAGCCGTAAAGTTGGTTGTGAACAGGCTTGTACTGGTCAATCCTCTAACTCCGTTCTCTTCGCCTGTACCGCCGGATATAGCATAGCCTAAGGCATCGTTATTGCCAAGCCAGCAGGAATAAAATGTTGCCCCGCTGAGATTGTCACTGACATACTGGAAGTAGGTCAGTCCCTGATTGGTCAGAAATCGCTCAAAGTAAGGATTGCCCCCGGCAGTAGAACCATAACCCTGGATAAGCAGGTCAGCTACGCGAATACCGGGAACACCCAGGTTCTGATTCGCATCCGTGAATTTCGTATAAAGTACAGTGTTATTCGTAGATATACCACGAACGCCTAATTGCGACCGGGTCGTATCGAAAGTAGGTAGGCTGGTTGCACTGGCTGGTAACTTGATCAGACGGATATAACCTGATCCGTTTGCCTGGGCTTCGGTAAACAGGGGCTGGATAAAGTCACCTCCGCCAACGGTCCTGAACTGCCCCGACAGGATGTTCGGGTAGGAGTTGAGTTGGCTGTCGCGATACAGACCTGCATCGGCATAACCAGCGGTAAGTGAATTGCCAACGGCAACGTATTTGGTAAAGTCAGCGTCACCTTTTGAGGGCGTTCCACCGGGGGAGTTGGGGTCAACGTCATTGTTGGTACAGGCCACCAGGCCAACGAGGGTCGTTACTAATAAACCCCACCTGAATCGTACAGTAAAGTGCATTCTAAATCGATTGTTGATTAGGAAAAAATAAGGACATATTGGTACATAAACAACGTAAAAGTAACTCGATTGTATGTAAGAAATTAAGCGATACAGATGAAATACTAATTAAACTATGCATTAACAAGACTAAACATTCATGTGTCTGGCGGGTTGTTTGAATCAACCGGCTTGGCGTACTTGCCAGTCAGTAAACTCATGTTTCATTAAAACTATACTAAATCAATGGGCCTTTTATCATTTTTCAAGGGTGTTGGAGAAAAGATTTTCCACAAAGATCAGGTAGCCACACCAGCCGATCCGGCACAGGCCGAGAAAGTAGAGCCCCTACGGGCACAGGCGCTGCTCGACCACGTCAAACAGTTGGGCCTGACCTATAACTCGCTGACAGTTAAAACAAAGGGAGATACCGTCACGCTGATTGGATCGGTAAAATCGCAGGAAGATTCCGAAAAAATTGCACTGGCCGTCGGTAACGTCGAAGGTGTTGAAGCGGTTGATAACCAACTCGATGTAGCAGAGCCAACGCCAGAAGGCAAATACTATACGGTTAAGTCGGGAGACACGCTATCCAAAATCTCGAAAGAGGTGTATGGTGACCCAATGAAATATGGTGTCATTTTTGAAGCCAACAAGCCAATGTTGAAAGATCCTGATCTGATTTATCCAAATCAGGTGCTGCGTATTCCCCAATTGTAAAAAAAGGAATAGGGTAGAAATAAAGGAAAGGCGGAAGCAGAAAGGAATTGACCGGGTCATTTTCTTTCTGCTTCCGCCTTTCCTTTATTTACCTAACACGTCCCATTTCCGAACATTCAGGCTATGGCTCGGTTAATGGCCTATCAACCAACGTTTGAAAAATGGCCGTTCATTTATTAACCTACCTGAAAGAACAATTTACCCCCGGCGTTATCGATCTGCTTAGCCGGGAGTTGGGCGAGTCACCCGCTACTACATTAAAGGCGGTCAATGGTTCGATCTCTATATTATTAGGCGGTCTGACCCGTCGGGTTCAGACCTCGGGCGGGACGTCGTCGATCATCAATCTGCTATCGAAAGGCGAGTACGGTAATACTCCCCTCGATGTGAGTCAGGTACTCGATGAACACCAGCAAACCGCCGATACCGTCACGGCTGGCCGTAGTTTTCTCGCTGAAATTTTTGGCAGTAATCTCACCCGGACTACCGAGTTGATTGGCACGTATAGTGGTATAAAGCCCCAATCGGTAGTAACGGTTCTGGGCTTGTCCGGTTCTGTGCTGATGGGCGTTCTGGGCCGGCAGCAACAGGAGAACGGACTGACAGCTCATAGCCTGTCGACACTCCTGCTGGGGCAGGCCACCGAATTTCGGAAAGCCATGCCGGGTGGTTTGGAAGCCGTAGGCAGCCTGCTTGGTTTCGATGAACTACAGACCCCCGCCGGGCCGCAGACGGAAGTGCAGGGAGCCGATAATTTCAGCGGAACCGTCATCAACCCGAACATACCCAAGAGTGCCGAGGGCGACCGAAGGCTTGAAAATGTACGGTGGCTGCGTTGGGTAATGGTCGTTATAGCTATACTGGTCGCTGCTCTCATTATTCAAAAGTGCAGCGAGAATCAGAATGGTACCGATGGTATCAGTACCGATTCAACCGCCCGTGTTGAGTCAGATGCTGTAGAAGACACATCAGCGGCCACAAAACGCAGTATTCAGGATGCTAACGGGCAGGTGTCGGACTCTACCGCACCGGGTGCGCTCGGTATTCGCGATTCATCAAAGATAGAGCGGCCTTAGGATAGGTTAATTAAACCGCCCGGCTATCTGTGCTGTTTTAATGAACGAACTCAACCGATTGAAGAAGATGATGAATAACACCCGAACAATGCTACAGAATGGCTTGCTAGCTGCATTCCTGACCGTTGTCAGCTTAACGATGCTAAACTGTCAGGGCGAAAAAAAGGCCGACAGCAGCGAGTCTACGACGACTACCGCCGACAGTTCCTTCATGGGCCGTCAGGGTGATACCCTCAACTCGTCGGCTATGGATGCACCCCAGCAGGCCCCTGTCGATAGCCAGCCCGGAGCAGTAGCCCCCGCGCAGGTGAATGTGCGCGTTAAGAAATAACACCTGGTGATTGAGTTGGTGAGTCAATGAGTCGGCAAGTTAGGCAGTCAGTGCGTAACTTGCCGACTCATTGACTCACCGATTTTATTGCTCTTTTTATGTTTGTTGACGCCATTGAGCGCATCGATCCGTTTACCCGTCCGCTTCACTCCATTGTCCGGCTGTATGGCCACGGTGAAATCATTCCCGGCAGTGCAACGATTTTCTTTGTGAATGAACACGGTTGCGCTGTCACCTGCAAACACGTTGCAGAGCTCGTTACCAAGGCAGAGACTATTTATCAGAACTACCGGAGTTTCCAGGGTGCCCGGCGGGATGTTCAGCGCGAAAAAGATGCTGCCCAGCGTATCAGTCAGCTGGAAGCCCAGTACAAGCTTCAGTCTGAAACGATCATCCGTATCCAGAATTATTTTGTGGGCTGTAGCAACGATGTCAAACTGACCGTTGACATGCACCCGACCCAGGATCTGGCCCTGCTCCGGTTCGACGGGTACGGCCCCTCGCTGTACCGCTCTCATGCTACGTTTTTGGGAGACAGCAGCCGCGTAAAGGCGGGGCGTAGTCTCTGCCGGGTGGGTTACCCCTTCCCTGAGTTCACTAATTTTCGGTACAACCCCGCCACCGACGATATAGAATGGACAAATACGGGGCGCAGCACCTCACCCCGCTTTCCCATCGATGGCATTGTAACCCGTCTGCTGAGTGAGAACGGCGGGATTACGGGAATCGAAATGAGCACACCGGGTTTACGGGGGCAGAGTGGCGGCCCCTTGTTCGACTCTGGCGGATTAATTTACGGTATGCAGTCGGCTACGCGTCACCTGCACCTGGGTTTCGACATAGAGGATCGGGAGGTAATGGTCAACGGTCGTAAACGAAGCGTTTCCAACTATCCATTCCTGAATGTGGGTCAGTGCGTCCATGTCGATGTCATCAAAGCGTTTTTGCGGGAAAAAGGGGTCAAGTTTTACGAAGGCTAAGCGAGCCAGCCCTCCTAAAATTCAGCCGGTGATAATAGCTACGGTAAGCCGGCTTATGCACACCAGTTTCCCCCGGTCGTCGGTAATGCGAACGTCCCAGACGTGGGTGGTACGGCCCGTATGAATCGGTGTACAGCGGCCATACACCCAGCCATCCTGTACGGAGCGCAGGTGGTTGGCGTTGATTTCAAGCCCTACTGCCCGCTGTTTGGCCGGATCGTCGAGCAGCATCCAGGAAGCTGTACTACCCAGCGATTCAGCCAGCACGACCGATGCCCCACCGTGCAGAATGCCAAACGGCTGATGAGTGCGGCCATCGACCGGCATCCGCGCTACGAGGTATCCATCGCCTACTTCGGTAAATTCAATGCCAAGGTGTTTCACAATCGAGTCGGCGTGGGCAAATGACAAATTGGCCAGATCAAAACCAGCTTTCATATTGAAAAGGGTTTATGTAATTTTGCACCCAATTTGGTGATTTATTGATAATCAACAACGCACAAGCTTGGCACAAAAAACCATTTATTTGATTCGCCACGGCGAAACCGATTACAACCGACGGGGGGTAGTACAAGGTAGTGGCGTCGATTCGGATCTCAATGAGATGGGACAGGCACAGGCGATGGCGTTCTTTCAGGCGTATCAGCATGTACCGTTTCTCAAAATTTATATTTCCGGTTTAAAGCGTACCTACCAAACGGCCCGTCCGTTTATCGAACTGGGTATTGCGCACGAAAAACTCACCGGTTTCAACGAGATAAGCTGGGGTGTCATGGAGGGCAAAGTGCCGGGCAACCTGGATAATGAATATTACCGCAGTCTGATCGAAGCCTGGGCATCGGGCAATACGGCCCTTCCTACCGACGGGGGCGAAAGTCCGGAACAGGTAGAGGCCCGGCAGCGAACGGCTATGGACGTGGTGCTGGCGCAACCGGACGAAGCGCCCGTTCTTATTGCCATGCATGGGCGCGCCATGCGCATTCTGCTCTGCTGGATTACAAACCGGCCGTTAGCGCAGATGGACCATTTTGAGCACAGTAACCTGTGTCTCTATAAACTCCGCTACGACTACGATACAAAAACGTTTACGATCGACTTATCCAACGATACGTCGCACCTGTTGTCGCTGGCGCTGGCACAATAAGACCTGTTCTATCGATACTGAATAATAATCACCGGAATGGATAAGGAAAGCTTACTCGTTCAACCATCATTATTCCGCATTCAGTATTCTGTATTTTCCTTTCGTGTATAATTTCGCCCGCTCCTACGGTGGTTCCGTATATTCGTTGTGTGTCTGATAAGCGGCATGAATCAGAATGGGCATCGCTAAGCAAAAAATATACTGGTTTTGTCAGCTGTTTGGCTGGACGCTCCTCATTATGGTGGAGTATCTGGCTTACCTGGCCGAGCTAGGCTTTGACGCCGACACGCTATACCTGGCTATTGTCAATATCTTTCTGGGGATTACCTTGACGCACCTGTACCGACTCATGATCCGCCGGTGGTACTGGGTACGGCTGCCGTTTATTCAGTTGGCCCCCCGTGTGCTGTTTTCCGTGTTTGTGCTCGCCCTGATCATGACGCTCGTTAACCTGCCCATCGACCGGGTTATCGTGCCGCAGTATTTGGTCAATGAACCCTGGCTGTTCATCGGTTATATCCTGACCTGGGGAAAGACCATGCTGGCGTGGGTGTTGAGCTATACCGTTTACCACTACGTAGAACGGACGCGGAATGCTGAAATCGAGAAGATTCTGCTGAAAACGAGTATCCGTGAAACCGAAGCAAAAGTATTACGGTCGCAATTGAACCCGCACTTTGTGTTCAATGCGTTGAACAGTATTCGGGCACTGGTCTACGAAAATCCCACAAAAGCGCAGCAGAGTATTACCCAGCTTTCCAACCTCCTCCGTAACTCATTGCTGGCCGATCGGCGTAAAACGGTTGAACTACGGGAGGAAATGAAAACGGTCGAAGATTACCTGGCCCTTGAAAAAGTGCGCTACGAAGAACGATTAACGTCCCGGATCGAACTCGATGGCCGGACGCTGTTCTGGCAGGTGCCGCCCATGATGCTACAGACGCTGGTCGAAAATGCCATTAAACATGGTGTGTCAACGGCCATAGGCGGGGGCTTTATTGAGGTGAAATCGATGATCGTTGCCGATAAACTTCACATTATCATTCGTAACACAGGCGTATTGGGCGACAAAGAAGCGTCGGGCGGTTTTGGGTTGGCAAATACGGCCCAGCGGCTCGAACTGCTGTACGGTCCTGAAGCGGCCTTTCAGATTTTCCAGGAAGAAAGTACGCCCGATCAGTCTGCTGAAACGGGTGGCTCTGTTGTGTGCGCAACCATTACCATTCCCGCCCAGTCAGAGGGCTTGTTCCGACGTACCAGCGAAGCGATGTCGAACGCCAGCTAGATTGACCGTTTCTCTGTCAACCATACCGGTTCCTATTCGATTGTTAACTGCCAAACCCCAGTAGATGAAAACACTTATCATTGACGACGAACGCCTGGCGCGTAACGAACTGCGTCGGCTCCTCGAAAACTTCCCTAAAATTCAGATTATCGGCGAAGCGGCCAACGCCGATGAGGCCCTGCCGATGATCGAAGAGTTGGAACCCGAACTCCTGTTTCTGGATATACAGATGCCCGGCAAGAACGGTTTTGAGTTGTTGCAGGCCATCGAGGGCAAAGCGCCGGAGGTTATTTTCACAACGGCCTTCGATGAATATGCTATCAAAGCCTTTGAGTTCAACGCGCTCGATTACCTGCTTAAGCCCGTTGAACTGGCGCGGCTGAGCGAAGCCATTCACCGCGTCGAAGAGGAGCAGCACACCAATGAAGTAAACGGGGTGTCGACGGGCCTGACTACCAAAACATTGGGCGAAAACGATCAGGTGTTCGTAAAGGATGGCGAGAAGTGCTGGTTCGTGAAGCTGGGTAAGGTGCGACTGTTCGAATCGATGGGCAACTACGTGCGGCTGTATTTTGACGACCAGAAGCCCCTGGTGCTGAAATCGCTCAACGCGCTGGAAGACCGGCTCAACCCGGCTACGTTTTTCCGGGCTAACCGCAAGCACATTATCAACCTGCAATGGATCGAAAAAATAGAACCCTGGTTTAGTGGTGGACTACTGGTAACCCTGCGTGGTGGCGATAAAATCGAAATAAGCCGACGGCAGGCTATTCGGTTTAAAGATTTACTAAGTTTGTAGTATCGGTAAGGCGTTTTTTGACCGTCGTTAGCCACGCAGACAAGTTCGCGGGGTGGACAACCCGATGGTGTCCTCCTTTTTCGTTGCATGAAGTATTTACTCAACCTCTTTCTTTTCGGTCTTATTCCTTTTTTTTCGGCCTGTCGTCAGACACCCTTGGGTCCTCCCGTTCTGGAACGTCAGCAGTATACGCTGACCGGCGGGAGCCGCTGTGATACCACTGCCAACAAGGGGGTAGATGTGTCTGTTTCCTATGTCCTGCTCAAAGAAGACACCGACGGCGCTCACCGAATAAACGACACCTTGCAGCAACTGGCCGTAGGCAGTATCACTGGCTGGCTGGACAGCACTACGGTAGCCGCCCATCCGGAGGCCCGCACGGATCTGGCCAGGGCGGCTTCGCTCTTTGCCACCGACTACCACACCATGACTCAGGACATGGGCGGGCTGGGCGGGTGCTGGGAGCTCAAAACCCAGGCCGATACCCTGTATGCCAGTGATGATGCGGTAACCGTTCAGATGGAAACCTACGCCTATACGGGGGGTGCCCACCCGAATACAAACCTGGCGTTCTACACCTTCGATCGGGAATCTGGCCGGGCACTATCGCTCAACGACCTCGTGACCGACACGACGGCCCTGCTGAACGTAGTTGAGCAGTCATTCCGCCGGCAGCAGGGACTGTTGCCACAAACCAATCTTGAAGAGCGTGGTTATTTCCTGCGGGATGGCCGGTTTTTTCTGCCAGCCAACATTGGCATGAGCCGTAAGGGATTGGTTTTTTATTACAATCCCTATGAAATAGCGGCCTACGCTCTTGGGCCTATAGAGGTAACTGTACCCTATGATCAGTTAAGCGGAATTCTGCGTGCCAATTAACGCTCGTATGCGTCTTTTAACCGTTGGTCATCTCTACCAGGAGTTGATTTCTTACTCTTCGTATGACAAAAAAATGGATTATCCCGGTTGCCGTCAGCAGTCTAGCATTGCTCCTGTTCTTCTGGTTTAAGATCACCCGCTTCCAGGCGTTGTACTACACCTACAACGACATGTATATCTTTCTGCAAAGCTCGTGTAGCTGGCTGGATGGTCGACCTGTGCTTTATGAGAACGTTTGGGGGTACGATGATCGAATCCATAACAATTATGCAATGCTGCTCTGGGGACCGCTGATCTACGTGTTCGGGGCGTATGGTGCGTTTGCCGTGCAGACGGCCCTGTCGTTGCTGAGCTATGGACTGCTGTTGTACCAGATCGGTCGGCGATTGCCCGTATGGGCCATGTGGCTTGTAATGGGCGTACTGCTCCTGGGGCCTGTCTGGTTCTGGTTCAACGATCACCCCGGTATTGGCTGGCACCCCGAACTGACCTATTTTCCCCTGTCGATCCTGTTCCTGCTGGCTTTGTTGTCTTCCCGCACGAGCTGGTTTCTGGTAACGGCTGTTCTGCTCCTGCTCGTCAAAGAAGACGGGGCATTGCTGGCCGGTGCGCTTCACCTCGGCTTCATCAGCGTTCAGTACCTGACGGCCAACCCGAAGTTGTCTATTTTTGGTATCCTGACCCGGTCCCGGTTCTGGGTCGTACTGGGCGGCTGGGCTACGCTGTTCGTCGTGGGTATGTTGTTTTTGTCCTATAAGAACCATTCGACTGAGCCGGAGCCCCGCCTGCAACAGGCCCTGGCCGTGATGACCTCGGGACTGCACGACGCTGACTTTATCAACCGACACCTCACGCTGCTTCTGCACACGTTTCTGTTATTATTACCTTCAATTTGTTTGTTGTTCTATGGTCTGTATCGGACTGGTTGGCGACAGGTAGGGAGCGTTTTGCTGGTCTATACGCTGGCACAAGTTGCACTGCTGTTCTCCAACTGGGTACAGGGCGCAACCTACTACGGTACCAATCCACTGTTCGATCTGGTGTCGCTGACGTGGCCACCGCGTTTCGTGCTGGTCTATGCTTTCTCGGTGGTGTACGTACTGACGATCTGGTTCCTGTTCGGGCTGGGGGAGGAGCGCTCAAGGCCCCGCTGGCAACCGATGGTGCTGGGCACGCTGCTCGTTGTCATCCAGTTTGCCATCGTTCCCTACGCCCGCGCTGACTTTCGGCTGCTGACTATCCTGCGCGATATGGCTACACACCGTTTCGATCCCCGGAAAGAGCCTTTTCTGCCAGCCTCCGACATGGCCGTAATAAATCGGCTGGCCAGTATTATCCCGGCCCGTTCCAGCGTATTTGTTTTCGACTACCTGATTCCGGTCTTTCATAAGCACTACAATATCTGGCCAACCGAAAAGCAGTGGGAAGACGCCGATATAGCCATTATTCCCAATGACGATTTTCAGCAGTTGAGCGAGCGATTACCACGCGTCATGAAGTACCCGAATCGGGCTGTGCGGCTGGACACCTACACGATCTATATCACGCCAGCTTATGAACCCTACCTGAGAGCAGCACAGAATCCGGGTCGATGAGTAGCTTTGTGGCGGGGATCGATGTTACGGCCCCTTACACGCATCTTACGTTTGGCATGTTTTCGCGCAAATCGTTTCTGTTTAACCCTACCCAGAGCGGTATTTTTTACTTCCTGCTCTTTGGTGGTCTCATCTGGCTGGGTCTGTCGCTGTATGAAGCAGTTAACGGACATTACTCGATAATCGGGAGTGTTGCGTCGTTCCTGGCTTTCTTTGTCGCCTTCCAAAGCTGGAAGGCGGCCGACGATGGGTCGCGTAAGGCCGACGAGGCCATTCGACAGATCGAGAACATTGCCCAGGAAACACACCGCCTTGCCCAGTCGAATTTCGAGATCGACCAGCAGATCAAAAAGGCGGTTGTGACCATCTCCGATTCTACCCGCGAACTCTTCCGGGGTTATGGCCAGATCCTGGCAGAGCTTCAACAGTTTCTGGAAGAAGCGACAAACAGCGAATGCCTGTACATTATTTCTGATACGGCAGCGGTTGGCAAGTTTCCGGCCCACTATGACCCCAACCTGCACAGCTCAGCTCCCGAACTCGGTGCGCTGGCCGACCGCCTGCACGAAACCCTGCTGGAGCGCGTTCGTGACTCGCGCGAATTCTACATTGCCACCCTGAGCGACGACGAAACCACCACCGATGGGCAGCATGCCAATAGTTTGTATCAGCATTACCTGTTACCGATCTGGCAAACCTTACATAACGAACCGTTGCCGGAAGGTCACTGGCTGGAACATCTGGCACTGCACCAGCGTACGATCCGTCAGATTCAGGATGCGTTTGCGTTTTATGAGGGCCACCGGGAACAACGCGAGATGGGTCTTGAACCCTGCCATAAGTTGACAACGCTGCCCTTTCAGGCTTATATCCGGGTCGATCTGGAACATCCCGAACCGTTTAAAGCGTTGATTATTTTTGTAGGCCAGTACAACATGAACCGCATTCAGGATGCCCGGGCCATGATGACCGCCGACCCTGAACTGGTTCGCACGTTTATCAGCATGTTTGAATCACTCACCCAACTGGATAACGACCCACGCTACCAGCAACTGCGAAAAAAGCTGCCACTGTAAAGCCGGAACTTGTGACACAACGTATAGATAGACTTCCTGGAACATACACCTACCCGCATGACATTCGATCAGTTTAATACTTCCTTAGATCAACCTCAGCCTCCTGCTGGTATTCATCCAGTTTTGACCGCGCTCTGGCACGATGCCAGGGGCGAGTGGGAGCAGGCTCATAATGTTGCCCAGAGCCGCGAAGGTGACCAGCCCTACGATCGGCTGCATGCCTACCTGCATCGGAAAGAAGGCGACCGGTTTAACGCCAACTACTGGTATAAACGGGCTAAAACGTCATTTTTTGACGGGTCACTGGCCGAAGAATGGGAAACACTCGTACGCCAGTAATTATGAGGTCGGTTTGACGTAAATAATTGTGGGCAGGGGCTTTTAAAAAATGCCGCTTTTAGCCTATATTGTGGGTATATTTTACCTGCCCTATGAACATAGCATTTCGGACCCTGTCTGGTGAGGAAGGTCCGATCAATTGCGAACTAATTCGCCCAACACACTACACAAAAGAGCGCGCTGACTGGGCTAACAATGCCTTCGATCATGCCGTCAAACAGTTTCTCCGCGAGTGGATCGACCACAGCACGGTAACGGGAAATCACCTGGACGCCGACCGGGATACCGACACCGATGCGTTTGTTGAGCACGGTGCCCTCCGCAGCTTCTTCAAACACAGCGACGATGCGCTGGAACGACTGCTAAGGCAGGATGCCATTGCGCGGCATCTTCTCCGGCCCGTTGGTGAGGTCTATTTCGAGAATGACGCTTATGAACCCATGCTGGCTGTCTTCGAGAAACGGATTTACAATCTAGCCGCTCACCGCGAACACCGTGAGGTCCCGTTTCGCTACAGCCCCGCCAGTCGGCAGGGTGCCCACGGCGATACCATTGGGCTGTTCGATGAACATACCGGCCAGTCCAGAGAAGACATCGGCATGTATTTCGGAACCCGGCGGTCGGATACCACTGCGTTGACTATCCTGGGCGATCACCTTCGTCGGCAGGCCCTGTTGCCGACCCCCACCAGCCTGCCTGTCCACGTTGTAACGGAAGGCTACATGACCGATTCGCTCCGTATGGTTCGGGATCGTTCCGAGCAGCTTCAGGCGCAGGGCGACACCCAGTTGCATTGTTTTGTCATTCAGCGACGCCATGCGGCCGACGACCGGCATCTGGGCGCGGCCCTGCTGGTTATGGACCCGGCACAGCCGGGCAACCCCCGGCGGATCATCTTCTGCGATACGCTGAACCCATTGGGGCAACCCCCGTGGTGGGATAAGTTCAAACAGAAGGTAGACGATGTATTTCCGCAGCCAGTTGATTGTGTACCCGTCTCGGAACGGCTGGAAGATGGCGGTGTCAATTTGCAGCGCCTTCATGATGGCGTGCCGGTGCGACATCAGGATATCGACTGTGCTTTTTACACGGCGTCGATGGTGAGTGCGCTGATCCAGGTGGCTCAATCGACTCCGGACCTGATCCTGACGGGTAGCATCAGCGAGGTTGTCAGCGCGATGACCGCCCGCATGCCCGCTTATTTCGAAGAGGCAAACCAGCCCAGAGATCCTGTTCAGGTTCGGGAGGAGAATGTTACCCGCCGGTGGAATACGGGCCGGGAAGCCTTGCAGAACCTGATGGGTGCGCGGGTTATCGGGCTGTCTACGCTGGAGCCTGACCTGTACAGCGCCGAAGTTGCCTGATTGATCTTCACTGATTTGACATAAAGAAGCGGCTTAGCCGGGTGGGTGTCCTGTTTATTCACGACAGTTATCCGGCTAAGCCGCTTTTATGGGATGTAGGGCCCGCCCGTTTCGCCCCAGCCCCACTTGGGCATGGGAGCCTCTACCTGTTCACTGATCGTATCTGTGTTGGAGTTCAGTACCGCCAGTCGTGATCCCCATTCCAGATAACCAACCAGGGCCGATCGAAACTCCGGGTCGTCAGGCATACCAACATCGTCGGCCGCATCCTGGATGAGCCGGACCCACCGCTGGCGCTGCGGTTCGGTCAGGTATTTGCCTACGTGATGATGAATCATTTCATAATGACTCCCTTCACTGTCGCTATACCGGGTTGGACCCCGAAAGACTTCGGCTACGAAATGAGCCACATGTTGCGCATGCGCGGGTGACATATCCCGAAAAACAGGCTCCAGCATAGCATCTTGGGCTACCCGCTGATAGAACAGGGTCGTCCAGGCTTCAAACTTTTCCATACCACCGGCCCATTCATACAGGGATGGGACGGGTATTGCGGTTTTTGGCTCCATGAGGCTACATGTTTAGATAACTGGTCAGGTAAGGTAGCCAAAAAAAGGCCGCCCCCAAAGGAAGCGGCCTGCGTTCGTCGATGAATAGGTAATATTGAATTCGATTCAGTAAGTGAGCTACTGAACAGAGGGTTAAGCGAGTTCTTCTTCGGTCAGTACGTCGTTGACCGGGGTGAGTTCCATACCGAATGCATCGGCAACACCTTTGTAAACAATCTTGCCTTCCACAACATTCAGCCCCAGTTTCAGATCTAGGTTGTCGCGGCAAGCCTGCTGCCAGCCTTTGTTGGCCAGTTGCAGCGCGTAAGGCAAGGTTGCGTTGGTGAGGGCAAGGGTGCTGGTGTAAGGCACTGCGCCGGGCATGTTGGCTACGCAGTAATGCACAACGCCATCGATAATGAACGTTGGGTCTTCGTGGGTAGTAGGCCGGCAGGTTTCAATACAACCACCCTGATCGACAGCTACGTCGACAAGCACCGTACCGGTACGCATCAGCTTCAGCATCTCACGGGTAATGAGGTGGGGGGCTTTCGCACCCGGAATCAGTACCGCGCCAACGATCAGATCACAAACCTTGATCATTTCCCGAATGTTGTATTCGTTCGACATCATTGTCTGCACGTTCGGGGGCATAATGTCGGACAGGTAGCGCAGCCGCGGCAGGCTTACGTCCATTATTGTGACATGGGCACCCAGCCCGGCGGCCATTTTAGCGGCCTGTGTGCCAACGATACCACCGCCCAGGATCAGGACATTGGCAGGTTTCACACCCGGTACGCCCCCCAGCAGAATACCCCGTCCTTTCAGGGGCTTCTCCAGATACTTGGCTCCTTCCTGAATAGCCATCCGACCCGCTACTTCCGACATCGGCACCAGCAGCGGCAGGCTGCGGTCGGGCCGCTCAACGGTTTCATAAGCCAGACAAACAGCGCCTTTCGCCAGCATGGCCCGCGTCAGCTCTTCCGACGAGGCAAAGTGGAAATAGGTGAAGAGGAGTTGATTTTCTTTGATCAGGTTATATTCGGATGCGATAGGCTCCTTCACCTTCATGATCATCTCGGCGATGCCGTAGATGTCTTCGATGGTTGGCAGCATGATGGCTCCGGCAGCAATGTATTCTTCATCTTCGAAACCACTTTCCAAACCGGCATTGACCTGTACGTGTACGGTGTGGCCGTATTTACGCAATTCAGTCACACCAGCGGGCGTCAATGCCACGCGGTTCTCGTTGTTTTTTATTTCTTTGGGAACGCCAATAACCATGATGACTGGAGTAGTTGGGTTGTCTGAGCCTACGGATACAAAGATAATTTCACGGTACATCTTTTCTAGTAGTGCCCCTTTAATTAGGAATTATGGCGGCAAATGTGTCATTTAGAAGAAAAAAATTCTAAGTACGTTTCATTTCTGCTCTTATCTCCGTAAAAAATCCGCGATGGACCTATTGGACAAGACCGACCGTGTTATTTTAAGTTTGCTGCAGGCAAACGCCCGGCTGACTATTCAGGAAATAGGGCAGCAGATCAACCTGTCCAAAACGCCGGTTCACGAGCGCATCAAACGACTCGAACGCGCCGGTATCATTGACCGGTACGTCACCATTGTCGATAAGAAGAAAGTGGGTAACGGCGTCATGGTGTACTGCCAGGTGACGCTCGACAAACAAACCCGCGACACCTTCGCCGACTTCGATGCGGCCGTGCGGGACCTGCCCGAAGTACTGGAGTGTAATCGGGTTTCGGGTACATTCGATTACCTGCTCAAAATTGTCAGCCGTGACATTGAAACCTACAACCGCTTTTATCAGGACCGGTTATCGGTCATTGCCGGTACGCTTCATATCAGCAGTTTCTTTGTCATGGCCGAAATAAAAAACTCCACCGTGGTGCCGGTGGAGTAAGGGTAAGCGGTCTGTATAAGTACTGCCAGCAGTTACTGCCGGGTGCTCATCTGATCTAAAAGCAGATACCGGTCCCGGTGTTGTTCGGTTTCCGGGCGGGTGTTTACGTCGATGTGCAGAAACTGTGCCGGTGCTTTGGTGCTGAGAGCAGGCCATTTGGGCAGGCAGGAGCCGTTGGGGTTGCCAGTCTTGATGAAGTTGGCAAAGTAGTTCTGCATGACTTCCGATACCTTATAATCGTCGGGTGTCCAGGCGTAGACCTTGTTGCCGGGCAGGTTGCCCATAGCATATTCGATCTCGGCCGAGTGAACGGCTCCACGAGCGGCTGGTTGCGGTTTGACAGGCGTGGCTGTCGTGCTTTTCACCACACCACCCGCCAGACCCGGTGTGGCGTTTCCCATTTCGGGGGTCATTGCCGGACGAGCGCGGGCATACAGGTAGCGGTATACCGGTTTCCCCGTTTTGCTTTGCAGATCGGCCCATTTCCAGGTGCTGTAGCCAATGAAACGATCACCAGCCAGGTCGGTTGCAACCTGCTCGATGGCTTCGCTGCTGCTGCCGTTATAGACCTTAAGCACTTCGTCGGCGCGGTCGCCATAGAGTTTCTGTACCGCTTTCGTGTAATTTTCAGCCGTTGGGGCATCCTGACCGAGAACGGCCCGGTAGTTTGATTCCTCCGAGTTCCAGCCAACCAGCAGCGGTACCTGTGCCTGTTCGCCCGCCTGGAAAATGGCCATGGGTGATTTAGGGAAGAAATAGCCGTCGATAGCCGATGAGAAGCGCGGTGTTTTAGGATTTGCTGTCGCTTCAAGCAGCTGCGCAGCTGGCATGGCCCGTAACTCGGCCAGCGATTTAGCACCCACCTGTTCGGCAAACTTCACGCCATTCTGTTCCGCTTCGGCCAGCGACGAAGGCGGTAGGGTGCCCAGCAGGGAGCCGCTTTCGCCAATGGCTTTTGCAAACAGATTTTTCGACAGGGGCGAGGCCATCTGAGCACTTACCGACACCGATCCGGCCGATTCACCGGCAATGGTGACTTTTTTGGGGTCGCCACCGAAGGCCGCGATATTTTGCTGCACCCAGCGCAGCGCAGCCGTCTGGTCGAGGTAACCGAAGTTGCTCGACGCTTTATTCGCCGATTCGGCGGTCAGTTCGGGGTGGGCCATAAACCCAAAAGCGCCCAGGCGGTAATTGACGGTAATCGCCACAATGCCTTTGCGGGCCATGCTCTCGCCATCGTAACGGGACTCGGAGCCATCGCCTGCGATGAAGCCACCCCCGTAGAAGTAGACCAGTACCGGCAAGCGCTCCTTGTCGGATTTTGCCGGGGTCCATACGTTAAGATATAGACAGTCTTCGCTCATGCCGTCTGATCGAAAGCCCATGTCACCGAAGACCGCCCGCTGCATGGCCCGGGGGCCGAACTTTTTGGTCTGGCGAACATCGGTCCAGTTCTTTGTGGGTTGTGGCTCTTTCCAGCGGAGGTCACCAACGGGGGGAGCGGCAAAGGGAACGCCCTTGAACGAGCGTACCCCACTGGCTTCGGTTGTGCCCTCAACGATACCATTGACGGTCTTGGCGCGTGGTGAGTCCATTTGGGGCTGAGCAATGGCTGTTATGCCCAACTGAACAGTTAGCAGTGACAGGCTAAGCAGAGTTTTCATGATAAATAGGTTGAAAAAAAATAAAAGGGCTGGCAAGGTATAGCCTACTTGTTCATTCGTTGGTTGGTTCAGAATTTAACCATCCGTAAACAAGGCGGCAATCCAGGATGTTAGGCTACTCGTAGATTACCGGACAGTAAACCTTTCCTATGTTCTATTGTCCAACGATCAGTTTTGTTATTT
The DNA here is from genome assembly GCF_014282275.1 of Spirosoma utsteinense. Taxonomy (GTDB): domain Bacteria; phylum Bacteroidota; class Bacteroidia; order Cytophagales; family Spirosomataceae; genus Spirosoma; species Spirosoma utsteinense. The sequence goes on along the minus strand of NZ_VFIA01000002.1, from coordinate 150,963 downwards.
ACACCACTTAATTTATTACGTAACGCTATGAAAACGATTCATTCTTACACCACGCTGACTTTATTACTGGCATTTATCATCAGCAGCTCCGTTCAGGCACAGCAGAGACGTCCCTGGAGTCCACAGGCCAAAGGTACCGCTATTGGTGCTGGCGTGGGTGGTGCAGCTGGTGCTATTATAAATAAACGTAACCGGGTCGTTGGCGGGGTCATCGGCGGTCTGGCCGGTGGGGCAGCTGGCTATGGTGTTGGCAAAAGTGTCGACAACCGGCGCAAAACGAATGCCCGGATTGCGGCTGCTGAGCGTGAAGCAGCCGAAGCCCGGCGCGAAGCTGCGCTGGCCCGTCAGGAAGCCGCCAGCGCGGCCAACAAACCCGCTGTGGTCGTTAATCGCCCGGTGGTGGCCCAGCGAAAAGCGGTACCCGCAGCCGTTGGTGCCGTGGCTGGTGCTGGCGTAGGCGCTGCGCTGGCGGCTACTGCTTTCTCTGCCCAGACGGTTTCAGACCCTTACTCCGGCAATGCGCTTTTTCTGAGCAACACCCATTACGGTGACCAGAGCTCTGCTTACCCCACGTCGGAGGTGCGCCGTAAAAGCTGGTAGTTGCCCTGGCTGTTACTCCCATCAGGACCCGGTCCCGATGGGAGCTTTCTTTCTACTACATCCATCACACATCCATCATGAAACCATCCATTTGTATCCTCTTCTTTGCGTTGCTGACATCGGCCTGCTCCTCGGGCGATGCAGTTAACGTGCAGGACCTGAACCAACAGTTCATTGGTGCCTGGAACAATAAAGACACCGAGAAAATCATCTCTTTTCTGGACGAGGATGTCCACTTCCTGCAGGGAAATACACATTTCAAGGGAAAGTCGGAGGTAGCCCAGAAATGGGTGCGGGAAACCCTGCCGACCCTGACAGATCTTAAAACGAACGTGGTTAGCTCGTCGGCCGATACGAAGACGGCTTACGAAGCAGGTACGTACTCGGTTGATGTATTGCCCGAAAGCCCCGACCAGCCGCATGGTATTGGTGAAGGAAATTTTATTCTGCTCTGGAAGAAAGGCACTGATGCTACCTGGAAACTCAGTTATGCCCAACTGGAGGGGTTGCCAGTACAGGTAAAGCAATAACCTTTAGAAGCGAATCACGTTAGCATTGAGTTTTATGAGCCCCGGTCCCAAGACCGGGGCTCTTTTTGGGCTACCCAAGTTGACGGATGATGAAAAGTCTACGCCAGCCAGAACCAGAGCGCCATTTGTGGAGATAACCATTCCCCCTGGAACTACACCCAGCAGCTTCACCCAGAATTTTAACAGCTTGCCCAGTACAGGTAATCTGGGGATTAGTAGTTCGACTGCCGGGTTGGTAGGATATCTGCTGAAGGTGTCGACCCAACGGCAATCGGAAACCGTGAAGGTGATCAAACAGTAGAGGATAGAGTAGTTTGGTAACGTGCCTGCCCGATTGCTTAGAGCAACATCGTACGATCAAGTATATACGTTATCCGAAAAGAGCGGTTTGTTTCGGTAGCCTGTTGCGCGTGTTTACAGGCACTGAAGCAGTTCCTCCTCGGTGAAAGGCTTGATCAGATAACCCGTAGCCCCCAGATCAATCCCACGTTGCCGGTCTTTCACTTCCGCAATAGCAGACATAAAGTAGAAGGGTATGGGTGTATAGCAGGCCTGGCTTCGTAATTCGCTCAATACGGCATACCCATCCATACCGGGCATGAGAACATCACAAAGCACCGAGTCGGGCCTGATTTCCTGGATGAGTTGTAAGCCACTGCGTCCATCTGAAGCCGAAGCAACCTGAAAACCCAGCAATTCCAACAGCTCAACCGTGTTTTCACGAATGGCTAAATTGTCTTCTATAACAAGAATAGTTTTCATGGGCTATTGAGGAAAAAGAGGTAAGCATAAACGGTTCAGAACAATCCGACGCGATCGATAAACTTCTTGACGGCTGGCACGGCCAGCGATTTGCAGGGTAAGGCGTTGAGCCGGTTCTAGCCTGAGCGTAACCCAGGGCCTCCACCAATCTGTTTGCTTTTCTGGAGATAACCTGTTGCACTACATTGGGTACAACTGTGTGGACTTACGTAAGAGCCTGCGCTTACGAAGAAGTGAAGATAAGGTTTGTTTAACTTTTTTCCAGAAAAAATAAATTAAATGGTGTTTTGGTTAAACAAGAATGTTGAAATAACGTGAACTATGGATAGATTTTTAGTTAAAAAATGGAATTCAATTAGGTGCTTTTTGTCATCCCGACGCAAGGAGGGATCTTCGGACAAGACAAAGTGCCCCAACTTACCGAAGATCCCTCCTTGCGTCGGGATGACAAAAAATCATCCATAGTTCGCGTTGAATTAATAGGTCAGTCGGTGCCCGGGAGGCAATACCGCTGTATTCCGGATTACGCTTGCCTGAGTGGCATCAAAAAAGCCCGCAACGCATCGTTACAGGCTTTTAGGCTTGATCACTGTCGGTTTTGGTTAGAGTGATGGCGTAGTCTGTGGTAACTGATGGGTTTTAAGAGGAACCGGTGCGTTGGCAGCAGCAAGGGTGTGAGGCTGGGAAGATGACGGAGTATACCCCGCAAGTGCCTTAAACAAGACAACCAGACTGGCCCGCCCGCCCAGCACCAGCACAACGTAAAATGCCAACAGGGGGTCGGTCCCGATGCCCCGGCTTACCAGCAACAGCGCCCCGGCGCAAAGCACGAGACCATAAGCCACACCTTTCACCAGCATGATGGCGGCCACTACCGGGCCCCAGGGTTTCCGCTGCCAGAGCCACACAGCCCCCAGCAGACAGGCGGGTACGATCAGCGACAGATCGAGGGCGTATACGATGCTGGTGGGATGGGCCGATTTTATAACCATATCCGGTAGTATACCCGTAGTCAGAAACCTGCCGATGGGCGGTAGTTCAACCAGAAGCAGCATCAGCGCAATGCCGGCAAGATAAACGGCCACGTATCGAAGGCCGTTCGGGCCGGGCCGCAAGGAATAAACAGGTAGTGAAACCAATAGGCCGATCAGTGCTACCAGACCCAGCGCCACGATACCGACATACAACAGAAACAGTACATTAAAAGCCGCACCGACCAGATAGAACGCATAATTATAGACGAAATAACCCAGTAGACCCGCCACGATAAGCCGGGCTTTCGGCTGTCGTTTCGCCAGGGTGATACAAAGGAGTGTGGTCACCGACAGGCCGACCGTTACCCAGTCGTTGGCGTGCCAGACCGTTTTTACAAAGGTGTTGTCGCGGTATAGCTGACTGAAAAAAAGACTCGTTATCGAGGTGATAGCCGCCAGGATTGCCACAATCGAGGCCAGCTGCGAAAGGGGCGGGGATACATTTGGCGTGACTGGCGCTGCCTGCCACAGATAAGCCCGGCTGTCAGTTGACAGAACGATCCACGCGGCCCAGGCTACGACCAGCGAAAACGGAAAGCCAGATCCGACCAGCAGGGGAATGATGTTCAGCAGGAATAGGATAGCGCCTATACTGGCCCAGCGTACCCACGCGCCGTTCAGGAGCATGCCAATACCAATCAGGAGTTGGCCGGTAGCAATCACCGGCACAATCAGCCCGCTATGCGAACTGAACCAGCCACTGATAAAGGCCCGATAGGGCGAAATGGCAAAGGCCGCGTACGTCTGGTAGATAGCGGGATTGGTCAGGCCAAAGAAGAAATTGGTGCCGGATGCGCCGATGAACAGAAGCGCAAAGAGCAACCGCGCCAACCGGGTGCTATGCCAGGCGGCCAGCAGAAAAAGCACCGATACGCCCTGGGCAATAAGGTAAGGGGTCAGGTTTTGGTCAAGTCCGTTCATGACAGGTAATTGTTTAAACAATAACAAATCAGTGGCGAAAGGCTATCTGGCCGGAAGGGGTAAAGCCGCTCGTTGCACTTGGTTCTCCGCTACTTTGCCTCGGAACGAGCGCTGCTTTTCCTGATTCAGGCAAAGTATATAGGTTACCGTTACAGAAGTCAAAGCTACGGGTCGGGTATCTGGCTAGAACTGACTTAAAACGCCCATTTGCCTGATTATCTTCATGGACCAACCTGCTGACTGCCAGCAAATAAAGCCCAGTCGCCATTCTGGGCAGCGATAGCCGGGATGGGGCGCGTTGACAGCTGTTTGGAACGATCAACACTGTTTGTGAGCAGGCTTAATAGCCGGGGCGAGTTCCAGCGCTCACCTTTACAGCGGTGTCTTCAACGCACCTGCCCAACTCATGAAAACACGTCTCCCATACAGCAACCGGAATCAGCTGGTATTGTCTGCTAACGGTACTATGCTTCATAATGGCATTAAGTTCTCCCTCGCCGGGGATACGCTGCTGCGTCAGTGCCGGGAAAAATAGTCTTTGACAAACGCATGTTGCTGATTGTCGGTCATTTTATCGGTCTGCTGAACCGCTATTTTTATCGTTTCGAAACGGTGATCCAGCCGTAACTGATTGAACAGTTCTGTTTTGGCATCGGTGGGGCCGAACAGAAGCACGTCGTCATAATTGCGGATTACTTCGCTCAGCCGTTTGTAATAGTCTCCCTTCTGGTGCTGTTCTCTGTTGTGCATCACCGCTTCGCTTCTGTTCAGCGTATGCACTTTATCCTGGTGAGAGAAGTCGGCGGAGAGGACGCGGGTCTCGAGCGGGTCCCTGGTAAATTCCATGAGGTTAGCGTTGGAATGGTCCATCCAGATGCCCAGTTTTTTTGAGGAGATCATTTCGGTAGTGTTTATGAATCAATGGTTTATTAGTACGCTGAGCCTGTTTAGGATTTCACGTTGGCCCCTGTTTCATTCAGCCAGGGGTCGGTCGTAGCCTGGACGGCCACGTCCGGGCGTGAACTATGTATTTCTCTCACCCGGACATGGCCGTCCAGGCTACGACCGGCCACGTCCGGCCAGTAATCCTAAACAGGTTCGCTGAAAAGAGTAGTCATCCCGCTCAGGCCGACTGGTGTTCGGCAGCCTGATTAACGGGCTGAGGCAGTGCGTATAGGGTCTGGTAATACTCGGCTGCCATCCGGTCGGCGTCGAAATAGGGGATAATATCGTGTAAACTGTTTTTTTGTATCGACAGCCATTGATCCGGTTGTTCGTAATACATCGGCAGAATGACCGTCTCCAGCAGTGTAAACAAGTTATCGGCATCGAAGGCGTCCTGTTCGTGTGCGGGCCAGGCAGGATCGGCTTCGGGCAAAACAAAACTGTTGATGCCGTTCCGGGCGAACTCCGGTACCCAGCCATCGTTGGTCGAGCAGTTGATAGCGCCGTTCATGGCCGCCGTCATTCCGCTGGTTCCGGAGGCTTCGCGCGTCAGCCGGGGGGTGTTCAACCAAAGGTCGGCACCCCGTTTGAGCAGCCTGGAGAGCTTAAGCTCGTAGCCCACCAGCACGGCACAGTTCACGTAATGGCGGGCCAGATGAACCAGCCGATCGAAGGTGCCGACACTGCCATAATCGTAGGGATACGGTTTGCCGGCCCAGATGAACTGAACGGGGTAGCGTGGGTTGGTCAGCAAGCGGTCGAGCCGGGCCGGGTCTGTCAGGAGGAGGTCGGCGCGTTTGTAGCCCGCAAACCGACGGGCCCATACCAGCGTGAATATATCGGGATTATAGAGGTCGCCTGTCTGATCGGCTACTTCGTCGAACAGTGCCTGCTTGCCCGACTTCTTGCGGGCTGTCAGGGCCGGGCCGTCGTCGCTGGCAGCCGCCACATCCAGCAAGGGGTCGCCCCAGAACAACCGGTTCTGGGCGTTGGTGATAGCAATAATGGGGCACAAGTCCGGGTAGTTCTGCCATAGCTGTTCGGAAACGGCGCGGTGCTTTTTAGATACTGCATTAGCGCGGCCCGCCAGCCGAAGCGCACCCAATGCCCAGTTGAAGGAATCGTCGGCGATACCGGTCAAAAGCCGGACCTGATCCAGCGGCAGGTAGTCGAAAAAGCCCATCCGGTCCAGCAGCCGGCTGTCGGAACAAGGGTTTCCGGCCTCTTCCGGCGTGTGCGTGGTAAACACCAGTCGTTCCCGAACGGCTTCTGCGCTACCCAACTGGTTGTAGAGATAAAATGCCAGGGGCAGCGGGTGGCTTTCGTTCATGTGGTACACGTCGGGGCAGATAGACAGTTGTTCCAGTAGCCTGGCCCCACCGATACCGAGCAGGATACTGGCCGCAATACGGGTTTCGGGATTGGGGTCATACAGCCGGTGGCAGATCGTCCGGGACAGGTAGTCGTTTTCGGGCAGGTCGGTGGACAGAAAATACAGCGGGGCCGTACCGAAAACCGGGGGCGGCAAATAATAAGCGGTCACCCAGACAGGCGCGTGGTTGACCTGAATCTGGAATTTCAGGTTTGTTGGCTCAAGGAAGCTGTACTGTTTCTCCATGAACAGGATGTCCATCGTCTGGTCTGCTCTTCGGCCCTGATCGTAATAGCCGTATTTCCACAGAATACCGATGCCTGTCATGGGCTGTTGCAGGCTGTAGGCACTGCGCATGTGGGAGCCTGCCAAAAAACCCAGCCCGCCGGAATAGGTCTTGAGCGGCTGGGCAATCGCGAATTCCATCGAAAAATAAGCTACCTGGCGTGCTGGCTGGAGCGGTACGCCAACAGCGTCAAATGGACTGGTATCGGGCATAAGGTGAGCAACTGATTAGATTGCCCCGAAGGTCTGCCATCGGGATTGCCACCCGGTTGAGAGCCATCAGCCTGGCCCCTGATTCTTATCAGCCTGACAGGTATCAGCTCATGGCCTGTCGGAGATCAACGAATGGCCAGCTGTCAATGCCGTTATTCGCGTTCATACGATCATCCCGCTCTTTGGCGCTGACGGAATCCCCGGGGAGGTTGAACCGTTTATTTTCGGTCAGCCAACGAGTCGTTATTACCCTTTTAATTCCCGTGAACATCGGATATGAACAACACAGAAATTGATCAACTGCTCTTTGATGAAAATGCACATCTGGAGAAATTACACCGGATCGTGAAGGAGACCCTCGAAGCCGAGCAGCTCATTATTCAAAACCTAGTAAACCCCCCGCTGGAAGTAGTGACGCCGGGGCAGAAGCTATCGGATAAGGTGGCGCAGTTTGGCGGAAGCTGGCGGTTCATCATTCTGTTCGGCATCATCCTCACGGGCTGGATCACGTTCAATGTGCTGGCCATCGGTCACTACAAATTTGACCCGTATCCCTTCATTCTGATGAACCTGATCCTGTCGTGCATTGCTGCCCTGCAGGCTCCGATCATTATGATGAGTCAAAACCGGCAGGAAGAGAAAGACCGCATGCGAAGTGAAAACGATTACATGATCAATCTGAAGGCGGAAATGCAGATTCGAAGTATCAATCAGAAAATAGATCTGCTGCTGGAAGAGCAAATTAAAACCCTGTTCGATACGCAGGAAAAACAGTTCATCTTACTTCAGCAGATCAATGATAAACTCGACTGTATCCTGACCAATCCCGAGGTCCATGAACATACTCTTGTCTGTAACGGGCACGAGTGATCTGGTCAACCGATGTGTCATCCCGAATTTAACGAATCGTTACACTTCGGAAAAACCTTACCCAAAAAGCTGCCTGGTTCCGGCACATCTGTGGGGGCGTGGCGTCAGGTCAAGTGCCGTATTGTCGGAGTAGATCTCCAGCCTTGGTCAGCTAGCCCCGTAAGGGCGACCTGTCACTAGTTGGTAGCGCTCCTATCCTCTCTAAAGCGCCGTAGGTGCGACCTAACTGAACTGGATTAGGTCGCACCTACGGCGCTTTAGGGGGCTATTCCTTCTTTCTTTTCTATTGACATGTCGCCCCTACCGGGCTTTTCTGTAGGAAAAAAAGAAGTGTATACACGGTAGGTCAAGGTACCTGACACCACGCCTAATACCCTTGTTTTCTAAAAAGATAGCGACTTTTAACATTCGGGATGACTCATGTTTGTTGGTAACTGAACGCGTTTACTCCGTTTGCGCTGAATCAGTTTTACCAGCTCGACGGCCCAGAACGTAAGGCTCGATACGGCTACGGTAACGCCCAGTTCGGTCCAGGTCAGCGGCTTTGTACTGAAGAGGTCATTGAAGAACGGGGTATATATAATCATCAGCTGACCGGCAACGGTAATCAGAATGGCGGCCAGCATGCGTTTGTTGGCCAACAGGCCAATGCTGAACACCGACCACTGCCGGGACCGGATTGCGATGGCATTACCCAGCTGACTGAAGCAGAGTACGGTAAAGGTCATGGTTTGCCAGTGATCAACGCCCCGGTCAATAGCCCAGGCTTCGATACCCAGGGTAACGGCCCCAATCAGAAAACCCACCCAGACAATGAACCAGCCCAGCCCATCGCCGAAAATAGTTTGCCGGGGGTCGATGGGCGGGCGTTCCATGCTGCTTTTTTCGGCGGGTTCGTAGGCCAGTGCCAGGCCGGGCAATCCATCCGTCAGCAGATTGACCCACAAAATATGGATCGCCAGCAACGGAATAGGCAGGCCGAGAAAAGGCGCTGCGAAAATCGCGACCATCTCGCCTGCGTTGCCCGACATGATGTAGCGGATAAACTTCAGGATGTTATCGTAGATCCGTCGGCCGTGCTTAACCGCTTTAACAATGGTGGCAAAGTTATCGTCGAGCAGGATCATGTGTGCGGCTTCTTTGGCCACCTCCGTCCCGTTGATGCCCATGGCGATGCCGATGTCGGCGTTTTTCAGGGCCGGCGCATCGTTGACCCCGTCGCCGGTCATGGCTACGAACTGGTCGCGGGTCTGTAGTGCCTGAATGATCCGGAGCTTCTGCGCCGGATCGACACGCGCATATACCCGCACCTTTTCGACGATGGCTGCGAACGCAGGCTCATCCAGTTTGGCCAGTTCCGGTCCGGTCAGTACCAGATCATCGGCTGATGAAACAATACCCAGGGTTTCGGCAATGGATCGGGCGGTTAGCTTATGGTCGCCGGTGATCATGACCGTAACGATGCCGGCCTGTTTGCATTCGGCTACGGCCTGCCGGGCTTCGTGTCGGGGCGGGTCTATGAGGCCCACGAACCCCATAAACGTCAGGTCGGATTCGATGGTGGCGGGGGTAAGGGTGGCTGGGAGTTTAGGTAACAGCTTGCCAGCGTAGCCCAGCGTCCGGTAGCCCCGTTCGGCCATCGCGTCGACGCGTTGTCTCAGATCGGGAACGGCCGTTTGCTGGCCGGCTTCGAGCTGGGTGAACAACGACCCCACGGCCCCTTTGGTGATAACCAGCACGCCCTTGTCGGTTTGGTGGAGGGTGGTCATACACTTGCGGTCTGAGTCGAATGGGAGTTCGGCAATGCGCGGGAACCGGGATTCGAGCGTTGTTCGCTCATAGTCTCTGTCGGCGGCATACCGGGCCAGCGCTACTTCGGTGGATTCGCCCAGCCAGTGTCCGTCATCATCCCTGGTGACGTCGTTATTGAGTGCCAGCGCGGTGAGCAGTGCGTCGCCATTGGATAAGCCGGGCAGGGAGAAATCGGGCGATTTGTCGACTTCCTCCACTGTCATCTTGTTGAGCGTCAGGGTGCCGGTTTTGTCGGTGCAGATGTAGGTGACCGACCCCAGCGTTTCAACGGCCGGCAGCCGGCGGATGAGGGCGTTATTCTTTACCAGGCGTTTGGCACCCAGGGCCAGGGCAATGGTAACCACGGCGGGCAGGGCTTCGGGAATAGCAGCTACGGCTAATGAAATGGAGACCAGCAGCAAATTCAGTAGCGGCTCACCGCGTAACCACCCGGCCACGAAGAAGAGCCCGCAAATGACCAGTGCCCCAACCGACAGGCCTTTGCCAAAGATGGCCAGCCGTTTCTGGAGGGGGGTGTTTGTTTCGTCGCGCTGGATCAGTCGGGCAATTTTTCCCAGTTCGGTGTTCATCCCCGTGGCGACGACATAGGCGGTGGCGCGCCCATTCGTTACGAACGTACCCTTGTAGCCCATATTCACCCGGTCGCCGAGCGGATACTCACCGGGGGGAAGCGCATCCGGTTTTTTCTCGACGTTATCCGATTCGCCCGTCAGTGACGACTCATCGACTTTGAGCGCGTGGGTATCCAGAAACCGAACGTCGGCGGGAATAATCATACCGGCTTCGAGCAGCGCCACATCGCCCGGTACCAGGTCGGCAGTGGCCACCAACAGCGTTTGTCCGTTTCGCCGTACATGGGCCTGATTGGCCGCCATCTTTTTGAGGGCTTCCATCGATTTCTCGGCCCGGTACTCCTGAATAAACCCGATCAGCGCATTGAGCAGTACAATGGCCAGAATTACGTAGGCCGATTTCTCTTCGCCCACCGCCACCGAAATAATAGCGGCTGCGATAAGGACCAGAATCATGACATCGGTAAACTGGTGTAGCAGAATGAGCCAGACGGTCTTTTTGCGGACGTCGGTAATCTGGTTAGGGCCAGCTTTGGCCAGCCGCTGCCGGGCCGTTTCGGCGCTGAGCCCGGCGGGGGACGTATCCAGCGAACGGGCAACATCGGTAATCGGCGTGACGTAGAAATCCATAGCGGTTGATGTTGAGCAGGGTTGATAGGATGGCGGCTGCCGGAGAACTTACCCGACAACCAACGCCTTTTCGGGTAGGTGTTCCTGCTCCAGAGCCGTCAGGTTGCTGATCGTTGTGTCGGCGATCTGCTCCATGGCCTCGCGGGTGAAGAAACCCTGGTGTGACGTAACCAGTACGTTTGGCAGGTGAGTGAGGGCGTTCAGGTCTGCATCGGGCAGGGGCTTATCCGACCAGTCGGCAAAGAAAAAGTCGTCTTCCAGCTCGTACACATCCATGCCCAACGCGCCCAAGTGCCCACTTTCGAGCGCTTCCAGCACCGCAGGCGTATCGATCAGGCCACCCCGGCTGGTGTTAAGCAGGTAGGCCCCCGGTTTCATGCGGGCCAGCGCGGCTGCGTCGATCAGATGGTGAGTTTCGGGCAGCAGCGGGCAATGCAGCGAAATCACATCGGCCTGTTCCAGAATTTCCTCCAGCGAAAGAAACGGTACACCCAGCGCCTGCAACTGGGGCGAGGGTACTTTGTCATAGGCCAGCACCTGACAGCCAAACCCAAGCATGATCCGGGCAAAAGCCGCTCCGATCTTGCCCGTCCCGATTACCCCAACCCGCCTGCCGTAGAGGTCGAAACCCATCAGTCCGTCGAGGGTGAAGTTGTTGTCTTTCGTGCGCTGGTAGGCCAGATACGTTTTTCGGTTCAGCGACAGCAGCAGCGCCACCGCATGTTCGGCAACGGAATGGGGCGAGTAAGCGGGAACACGCAAGATACGGAAGCGGAGCTCCTGTGCTGCCTCCACATCGACCTGGTTAAAGCCCGTACAGCGCAGGGCGATCAGTTGAATGCCCTGTTCGGCCAGCGCCTGCAACACGGGGCGCGAAAGCTGGTCGTTGACGAACACACAAATGGCCTGGTGGCCAGCCGCCAGCCGAACTGTTTCCGGTGTCAGCGTCTCGGTCAGGAAGGTTAGTGTATGGTGGTGGTTGCGGTTGGCCGCTTCCAGGAAAGGCTGTTCGTAGGGTTGGCTGCTGAAAAAAGCGATGTTCATTCGGGTCGTTCGTTTGTTGAGAAAAATTGACATCAACCAGCGGCTGGTCTGGGTAAGTACGTCAGTCGGGCCACGCCTGTACCGGGCTTTGCCGTCAGGAACCGTCGTTTGCCGGGCAGGAACCGCACAGGCCGCTCTGCTTTGTGGGCGCACGCAAACAAAAGGAGCGTGTTTCGCCTGCAAGGTAAGTGAAGCAATGAGGATTACAGGCGTGTTGCCGTTATAACCCGAGTCGTTGTGCCCGATCGGTTATCAGGTCGCCGTACATCTGTTTGCTGTTGGGGGTCAGGAAGCTGCGGTCGATCCAGTCGAACACCACCGGTAATCGCTTGCCGAAACGCCCGTATACATTGCTTCGCTGTTTATCCGTCAAACCCAGATAGTGGGCAAAAGCAATCCAGTCTTCGTCAAAGACGAAGTGAGTTATCCACGCTATGAACCTGTTTAGGATTTCATGTTGGCCCGTGTTTTATTCAGCAAGGGGCTGGTTGTAGCCTGGACGGCTACGTCCGGGAGTGAAACGGGGCTCTTCTTACCCGGACGTGGCCGTCCAGGCTACAACCGCCACGTCCTGCCAGTAATCCCAAACAAGCGCTATACCTGATCGGGTATATTTTTAGTAGATCGACTCTAAATTATACCTGATCGGGTATAATTTAGAGTCATCCCGCGGGGTTTTATCCGTCCGAGTACGGCAGATCGGGACGTGGGGCCCAATTGTTCAGGCGGTTAATTCAGGAAAAGGCGCGGTCGTGCACAGCAGCTCCACATTGCCTTTGATGTCCATTATAAAACCATGAACCTGGATGGGTAGCTCTTTCTTAAGTGTTACCGGATTGGGATTGGCGGCTGTACGGTTTTTCAGATACCCGACCAGCTTATCGGAAAGCTGTTTGGCGTACCGTTGATGATCGTCGAATTCTTTCTGGTAGCCCTGCTCTTCGTAATCACCCAGATCATTTTTCAGAAACGCTTTGTAAGCCCCACAATTTCGATGTTCGAGAATATAGATGTCTTTGATGTGGTGTAGCTGGATAGCGAGGTCTACGTGCTGAAACAGCCCTGTTTACCAGCACTGGTAGTCGGCAATCCGGCTCAGTTGATCATCGGGCGCAGCCGAACCCACCAATGCACCAATAGACGCCCCGGCCATAATGTACTGGTCGTAGCGGTTAATGAGATTTTCGTGCTCCATAAAATGGGTAATGTTATCGAGCAGGCGCAGGTCCATGCAGCTTATCAACAACACATTGTGGAGCGGGGCTTTGTAGCCGGAAGGGTAGTTTCTTAAGAACATCAGCGTAGACTTTAGTAGTGCTGTTTCTAACCGCCTTCCTCGCTTTCTTGTTTATAATCAGGTCGCTAGGTAGAATATTGGCTTTTCTGACGAACGGGTTCACAACCTGGACAAGGCCACGTCAACCGGCGAAAAATGGACCGTATAGGGGCATCTTAGGGAACAACCTGCCTTTTACATTGCTTCGCTCCGAAAATAGTTAATTCGATTCGTCGGGCTCTTCGTGAATTACTTTCAGAATGGCCATAAAGCCAAGGGCACCCATAAGCAGCATGACCAGGAAACGGGCTTCGAGCAAGCCGCGCAGCTGAAACCCGCAGTTGTGAAATACAACGAAGAATACGGCTGCGAAATAGAGCACAGCTGAAAAACGAGCTAAATTTTTCATAAGTTGAGAGGTTGTATAAATGCAGGTAGTCCCCTTACACGGATATAACTGTCTTTGGCAACTGTCGGTTTAGTAACTTATTCAGGGTTGTTGCCAACATTCTGGGAAAATGTTTCAAATTGCCGGACACGGCTACCGGGGCCATGTCGAACTAAAACTGGATCCTTGAAGGGGATAAGGTCATTTGTACGCAACTAAAAAAACCGGTTAGCTTTTGAAAGCTAACCGGTTAATAGGCTCAGTGCACTTGTAGGGATTCGAACCCCAAACCTCCTCATCCGTAGTGAGGTGCTCTATCCAATTGAGCTACAAATGCATTGCTATGAAGTATTTCCCGTTGATAGGGAGTGCAAAAGTAGGGAGAAAAAAGACGTCTGTCAACCTATTTGCCCGAAAAATTTGCTTTGCGCTTCATCAGGAACGAGCCGATACCCTCGGCCGCATCCGCCGATCGGCCCAATGCATCCTGATTTTCAGCCTCCTGCTCCAGTTGCTGGTCGAGGGTGGAGGAGAGCGATTCGTTCAAAACTTTTTTCATCGCACCAATGGCGCGGGTCGGCGCAGTGGCGTAATACCCGACAACCTGGTCGACAGTGGCGTCCAGCTCAGCCGCCGGGACCGACTGGCTTACCAGGCCGATCCGGGCCGCTTCGGGGCCGTAAACCCGTCGGCCGGTGCTGCTGAGTTCAAACGCCCGCTGCGGACCAACCAGCCGCGGCAGAAAAAACGTAGCGCCGGCGTCGGGCATGAGGCCTATGTTGACGAAGATCTGGCTGAAATAAGCGTCGTCGGTGCAGATGACCACGTCGCAGGCCAGCGCCAGCGAGCAGCCAGCCCCGGCCGCTACGCCGTTGATACGGCCAATGACTGGTTTGGCGATGTTTCGGATGGCGCGGATCATGGGGTGGTAGCCCGCCCGCAGCGACTCGCCGAGGTTCATGCCGCCCGACGACTGGGCATTGGCAAACCCTTCTTTCAGGTCGGCACCGGAGCAGAACGCCCGATCGCCTGTTCCGGTGATGACCAGGACGCGCACGCTGTCGTCGGCCCCGGCTGCCTCTACCGCTGTGGTGATGTCGCCGATCAGGCCGGGGCTGAGCGCGTTATAAACCGATGGCCGGTTGAGGGTGATCCGGCAAATGCCGTCGGCCAGCTCGTAAAGAATATTTTCGTACATGAAGTATAGGGTTTGGGGTGGTTCAGCCCGGCCAGGCTACACCAGCCAGAATACGGCCACTAAGCTAACGATTAATCCGAGTACGACGCCCGCACCGATCTGGGCGGGGGTGTGGGCGTTGAGCCTGAGCCGGGCACTGCCCACCAGTCCTGTGAGCAGGACGCTCAGCAGCAGGGGCACAAAGAGTTCGGTCAGGCTGAATTTAAGCATGACACCCGCAAGAATGCCCACCACGCCACTGATACCTACGCTATGGGCGCTGATTTGCCAGTATAGGCTGATGATACCAACGAGCAGGATAGACAGGGCTATGGACCCCAGCAGCACCCCAATCTCGGGGGCAATGGTCGAGATAAGGTCCATCCTGAACGCGAACAGATACGTTAGCAGCACATAGACCAGGGCCGTCAGGAAAAAGGGGAGCCGCCGGTCGGCGAGGGTGGTCAGGTGCAGGGTTTGTACGAGTCCGCTCCGGTAGAGGTAATAGATAAGCAGGGCGGGTACACCGAACGTACCGACAAAAATCAGCACCAGCAGGCTAAGCCGTATGGTGGGTGCGTATACATCGACCCCCAGCACGTTGGGTACCTGAAACAGTAAAATGCCAAACACGAATGTCGGCATCAGCAACGGGTGAAAGGCAACGGAGAGGAAACGGGCGAAAGACGTAGTCAATGATCAATAATGGATGATGAACGATACTCGGGAAATGCCACGGCAAAGGTACCAACTACAGCGCACCCTCGTTCATTATCAAGCGTTCATCATGCATCATTTTTTATAATTGTTTACGCAGCCGTGCCACCGGGATGTTGAGCTGTTCGCGGTACTTGGCCACCGTCCGGCGGGCAATATTATAGCCCCGGTCGTTGAGGATCTTTTCGAGCTTATCGTCGGAGAGGGGGTTAAGCTTGGGCTCGTTGTCGATCATCTCGCGCAGGATGTTCTTCACTTCGCGGCTGCTGACATCTTCGCCTGAGTCGGTGGCGATACCTTCGGAGAAAAAGTACTTGAGCGGATAGATCCCGAACTCGGTCTGTACCGCCTTGCTGTTGGCCACCCGCGATACTGTCGATACGTCCATATCGATCAGCGTAGCGATATCTTTCAGGATCATGGGCCGGAGCCGGGACTCGTCGCCGGTCAGGAAAAAGTCGTACTGGAAACGCACGATGGCGTTCATGGTGCGGAGTAGTGTTTGCTGCCGCTGCTTGATGGCATCGATGAACCACTTGGCCGCATCGAGTTTCTGTTTCACGAATGTGACTGTCTCCTTGAGAGTCTTGTTCTGCTTGCTGCTCTTGTCGTAGGTATCGAGCATGTCGGCAAACGAACGGCTGATGCGCAGCTCGGGCGCGTTTTTCGAGTTGAGCGACAGTTCGAGTTTCCCGCTGGCGTTGACCAGGATAAAGTCTGGAATGAGGTACTGCGCCGTACTCGACTCGCCCTCGACAGAGCCGGGTTTAGGGTTCAACTTTATGATGATGTCGACGACTTTTTTCAGCGAGTCGTCGCTGATGTTGAGCCGTCGCTGAATTTTGTCGTAGTGTTTCTTGGAGAACTCGTCGAAGAAATCTTCGATGATGCGAATGGCCAGCACGTTGTAGGGCTCCGTCTGGTCTTTGCGGTGGAGCTGAAGGAGGAGACATTCCTGGAGCGTGCGGGCGGCAATACCGGCCGGATCGAACGACTGTATTTTATGCAGCACCTCTTCAATCTCGTCGGTATCGGTGAATATGTTCTGCGAAAAAGCAAGGTCGTTGACAATGGCCTGCATCGACCGGCGGATATACCCATCGGTTTCGATACTGCCGATGAGCTGCAATCCAATTACCCGCTGCTCCTCGGTAAGCTGCATATAGCCGAACTGCTGGAGCAGCGAATCGGCCAGGCTTGAGCTGGTAGCCAGCGGCATGTCGCGCTCTTCCTCATTGTAGTTGCCGTCGCCCTGCATCTTATAACCGGCATAATCTTCACCCTGCAAGTAGGTGTCTATATCGAGGTCTTCGTTGCGATCTTTGACGTCGTCGTCATAGTCATCGTCGAATGAATCGTCTTCCTTCTGCTCATGATCGTCGTCGGCTCCCTCTTCCAGGGCAGGGTTTATTTCCAGCTCTTCTTCGATCCGTGCATCCAGTTCGACCGTCGGAATTTGCAGCAGTTTTATGAACTGTATCTGTTGAGGAGACAGTTTTTGCTGGAGCGACTGGGAAAGGCTTAACTTCTGCATGGCGGTTATCGGTGGCGTACGGGCTAAGGATCAACAAATTACTGCGATGAGCAAGCTGTCGATAAAAGTGCCCCTCACAATTATCAGACCAATTTACTTTGTTATTTGTTTTCGGCCACATAAATTTTCTATAAAGTCGCGGGCCTGTACCTTCGTTGTCATGACGAACAAACTATATGATACTTCGCTGAGTCTGTTAACCGACCTCTATCAGGTCACGATGGCCTACGGCTACTGGAAGGCTGGCATGACCGATGACCGGCAGCCATCTTCTGACTCAACCCGCTCGGGAGCAGCCGAAAAGGAAGCGGTATTTAACCTGTATTTTCGAAAAAACCCATTTAGCGGGGGCTTCACCGTATCCGGCGGGCTGACCAACGTGATCGGTTATATCAATAATTTTGGCTTCTCCCGGAAAGACCTGCGCTATCTCCGTAGCCTCACTGGCAGCGACGGACAGCCGCTGTTTGAAGAGGGGTTCCTGACCTACCTGGCCAATCTGAAGCTTAGCTGCGATATTGACGCTATTCCGGAAGGAACGGTCGTCTTTCCCAATGAGCCGCTGCTGCGGGTGCGGGGGCCTATTCTCCAGTGTCAGCTGCTGGAAACGCCCTTGCTGAACCTCGTCAATTTTGAGTCGCTGATCACGACAAAAGCGGCCCGGTTGCGGCTGGTGGCCGGTACCGACACCTTACTGGAATTCGGACTACGGCGGGCGCAGGGTGCCGACGGGGGCATGACGGCGAGCCGGGCGGCCTATATTGGTGGCTTCGATGCTACGTCGAATGTGCTGGCCGGGAAGCTGTACGATATTCCCGTTCGCGGTACCCACGCCCACAGTTGGGTGATGTCGTTTGATACGGAGCAGGAAGCCTTCGATACCTATGCCGAGATGATGCCCAACAACGTAACCCTGCTGGTCGATACCTACGACACCCTGGAAGGGGTCAAACATGCTATTCAAACGGGCCATAAACTTCGGCAAAAGGGCTACGCATTGAGTGGAATCCGGCTCGATTCAGGTGATCTGGCCTACCTGAGCATCGAGGCCCGCAAGCTGCTCGACGCGGCCGGATTTACGGATACCGCTATTGTTGCCAGCAATGATCTGGACGAAATAATTATAAACAGCCTCAAACAGCAGGGCGCGAAAATTACCGTTTGGGGTGTTGGCACGAAACTCGTGACAGCTTACGACCAGCCTGCGCTGGGCGGTGTTTATAAGCTGGCGGCCGTTCGTCAGGCAAACCATGCCGATCCGGATAGTGATCCCGCCGAAAACCACACCGCCGTGCGCTGGGATTACAAGATGAAACTGTCGGAGCAGGCGATCAAAATATCGACGCCGGGCATCCAGCAGGTACGCCGGTTTCGGGATGAGCGGGGCTTCCTGGCCGACATGATCTTCGACGAGGAGCGGAGCGCCGATGATCTGAACGAGGCTACAACCACCATGATCGACCCGCTCGACTTCACCAAACGCCGTCGGTTCGAAGCCGATCAACCCTTCGAGGATTTGCTGGTACCTGTTTTTCGCGGAGGTGAGCAGGTCTATGATTGCCCCGACATCCATGCCACCCGTGCCCGGGTACAGGAGCAACTGGCCGGACTGCATCCCGGCGTGAAGCGATTCGTCAACCCACACACGTATCCGGTCGGCCTGGAAAAGAGCTTACACGAACTGAAAACAGAACTGATCCTGAAACTGCGGGAGGGGGGAAGGGAATGAGTGAATAATTTTTCTTAACACCTGCTTAACGGACTGTAGTAAAAGTTTGCGTTGTTTTACCGTTCCGCTTCGGCGGCCCACTTTTCCAGAACTTCCCATCATGCAACCCA
Source organism: Spirosoma utsteinense (assembly GCF_014282275.1). GTDB lineage: Bacteria > Bacteroidota > Bacteroidia > Cytophagales > Spirosomataceae > Spirosoma > Spirosoma utsteinense. Next base: position 132,442 of record NZ_VFIA01000002.1, on the reverse strand, counting down.
TTGAATTAGTGGTATTCGATATGGCCGGTACGACCGTGACCGACCACCATGAGGTAGAGCGGTGTTTTGCTGAGGCAGCCACCCAAACGGGGCTATCCGTTACCGACGAGCGAATTCTGGCCATGCAGGGCCTGGCGAAACGGTATGTGTTCGAAACACTCTGGAAAGAGCAACTGGGCGACACCCATCCCGATGTTCAGTCGCAGGTCGATGTTTCTTACGCAGCGTTCAAAGACATCCTCGAACATCATTACCTCACCAACGGTGCCACACCGACCGAAGGCTGCCTGGAAACACTGGCGTATCTGCGCGAACGGGGTATCGCCGTTGCGCTGACAACGGGGTTTTACCGCGTCGTAACCGATATTATCCTCGACAAGCTGGGCTGGCTGGCCGATCTCGACGAGCAGCATAGGGGAGGGCCATCCAGCATCATTCAAGTCTCTATTGCCAGTGATGAGGTGGAGCGCGGCCGACCCTACCCGCAGATGATCGAGCGGGCCATGCAGCTGCTGAACGTCACGAATCCCAAAGCGGTCGTTAACATCGGCGACACACCTTCTGATCTGTTGTCGGGTCGGGCGGCCGGGGTTGCCCTGAACATAGGTATTACCAACGGTACCCATACCGCCGATCAACTCGATGCCTACCCCCACGATCTGCTCATCGGCTCATTACGGGAGCTACCAGCTTTGATCAGACAGGTAGTGATGGACTAGTTGTATTAGTCGTAGAAGTCATAATAGTCGTAGAAGTCATAAGTCGTAGAAGTCGTAAGTGGCTGATGCAGGCTTGTTGCTTTCGCGTCAGCCACTTACGACTCTTACGACTCTTACGACTTACGACTTCTACGACTTCTACGACTATCCTCACCCCTTCCCTAAAAAAACCATGTACGACTTGATCATTATTGGCGCTGGGGCGCTGGGTGCGTTTCATGCCTATCATGCGGCCAAAGCGGGTCAGCGGGTGCTGCTGCTTGAAAAAGACCGCTATCCGGTAGGGGCCACGGTACGCAATTTCGGGCAGGTGGTGCCTTCCGGTCTGGCCGGAAGGTGGTTCGACTATGGCCGGCAGAGCCTGGCTATATACCGCGACATCCAGCAGCAAACCGATATTACGGTGCGGCAGAACGGTACCCTCTATGTAGCGTCCGACGCCGACGAGTGGCAACTGGCCAACGAACTCCACGACCGGTATGTAGGGCTGGATTACCCGAGCGAATTGCTCAGTAAAGCGCAGTGCCTCGACAAATACCCGCACCTGAGAGCCGATTATGTCGTAGGCGGATTATACTTTCCCGAGGAGATGAGCGTGGAGCCGGAGCAGATGATTCACCGGCTTATTGGCTATGTGCAGCATAAATACGGTGTCGACTACCGACCTGGTTCGGCGGTTATCGATGTGCAGTCAAATTATGCCGGTGCCATTGTTACTTTGTCCAACAAACAGCGTTTTCAGGGCGGGCGGGTACTTATCTGTAACGGCCATGAGGTGAAGCTGCTGTTTCCTGAGCTGCTGGCCGATGCCGGGCTGGTCGTCAGCAAGTTGCAGATGCTGCTGGCCGAACCGGTGGCCGGTCTGCCGTTGCCGGGGAATATCCTGACGGGCCTGTCGATTCGGCGGTACGAAGCGTTTCAGGAGTGCCCGTCTTATCCTTCGATCACCACACCCGATCACCTGGCTGAACTCAAAAAGTGGGGTATTCATATCCTCTTCAAGCAGGCCACCGATGGGTCGATCATCGTGGGTGACTCGCACGAGTATGCCGATGCCACGCAGGCCGAAGACCTGGGCTACCATACGCAGGATTTTATCAATGACCTGATGCTGACCGAAGCCCGGCGGATCGTGACGTTTCCGTTGACGATCCGGAAGACGTGGGCGGGCTTCTATAGCCAGACACCAGCCGAGATCTTCGAGTACGATATCGACGAGCATATCCGCATCGTGACCGGCATTGGCGGCAAAGGCATGAGCTCCGGTGCGGGCTTCGCCGGGCATACCATCCGGCAGTGGCTGGGCGTGGGCGTTTAGGGGCTCGCTGTTATCCTTTTATGAATTTTTTTAAAATCTATTCATAATTCATTGATAAACAGCACACATTGACGTAACGGTGTGCACATACTTTTGCAGGAAATGCTTAATTGGCTAACCTGAGAAATGTATGAAATCAACATCTTTACCTTCACGGGCATCCTTGCCATCGAGATTACCTCGGTATCTGGTGATGCTTCTCCTGTGCCTGCTGCCGGGTATAGCGGCACTGGCACAGACGATTACCGGTCGGGTGCTCTCGGCCGATGATCAGCAGCCGCTGCCCGGCGTATCCATCGTCATTAAAGGAACAACCACCGGTACGACCACTAAAGCCGACGGGGGCTACACCCTCAACGTTACCGGCCCTGACCGTACGCTGACCTTCTCGTTTATCGGCTACGAAACGCAGGAAATCGCCGTGGGAAACCGATCGGCAATCGACGTGACGATGAAAGCAGCGGTTACAACGCTGAACGAATTCGTTTACACGGCCCTCGGTATTAAAAAGGACGTTCGGAACATTGGCGTTTCCATTCAGTCGGTCGAAGGGGCACAGCTGATCAAGGCCCGCGAACCAAACGCGATCAACTCGCTGGTAGGGAAAGTCGCCGGTCTGACGATCGGGGCGTCGGCCGAACTACTGCGTCGGCCCAACGTTATTCTGCGGGGTAACAGCGATGTGCTGTTCGTGGTCGACGGGTTGCCCATCAACTCCGACACCTGGAACATCAGCCCCGACGACATCGAAACGTATTCGGTCCTGAAAGGCGCATCGGCATCGGCTTTGTACGGCTTTCGGGGTAAAAACGGGGCTATCCTGATCACGACGAAACGCGGTACTAAAGATAAGCGGGGGTTTTCGGTCGACGTCAATACCAGTCAGATGGTCGACAATGGCTTCCTGGCTATTCCGAAGGTGCAGGATGAGTATGGCCCCGGCGACCACGGCGTCTATGAATTTGTCAACGGTAAAGGGGGCGGCAAGAACGACGGTGACTACGATATCTGGGGACCCCGCTTTGAGGGACAGTTGATACCCCAGTACGATAGCCCGGTCGATCCAGCAACGGGCAAACGGACCGGTACCCCCTGGGTTGCGCGGGGCAAAGACAACCTGAGCCGGTTTCTGCAAGCCGGTATTCTGTCTACCAACAACATATCCATATCGTCGTCGGGCGAGAAATACGACCTGCGGTTCTCGCTGTCGCACAACTACCAGCGCGGTCTGGTCCCTAATACCAAGCTCAACAGCACGACCTTCAAAGTGTCTACCGGCTACAACTTCACCAGCCGCCTGCGTTTCGAGGGCGATGTGCAGGTCAACCGCCAGTATACGCCCAACATTCCCGATGTCGACTATGGTCCTAACTCCATGATCTACAACATCGCTATCTGGGGTGGTGCCGACTGGGATGTCGACCAGCTGAAGAACTACTGGCAGCCCGGTAAAGAAGGAACGCAGCAGATCTACGCCGAATACCAGCGGTATAACAACCCCTGGTTTATTACCAAAGAATGGCTGCGGGGACATTATAAAACCGATATTATCGGGCAGACATCGCTCAAGTACAAGATTCTCGACGGACTGGACCTGCAACTTCGGACCCAGGTGTCGACCTGGAATTTGCTGCGGACCGAGAAGTTTCCCTATTCGGCAACGGTCTATGGCCGGGAAGAAGCCAAAGGCGATTACCGCGAAGACCGGCGTAACCTGCTCGACAACAACACCGACCTGCTGCTGAAGTTCGATCGGCGGGTGAGTCCGCTGCTGAGCGTGAACGCCATTGCCGGGGGCAACCTGCGGGTGTATAACTACAATTCGAACTACACGACGACCAACTACCTGAACGTGCCGGGCGTGTATAACTTCTCGAACTCGGTCAACCCCCTGATTGCGTCTAACTTCAATGCCGATATGCGGGTATTGTCGGCGTATTACTCCGCCGACTTCACCCTGAAGGATGTTGTGACCTTGTCGACAACGGGTCGGATGGACAAACTGTCGACCTTGCCGAAGGGTAATAACACCTTCTTCTATCCATCGGTAGCGCTGAGCACCGTACTGTCCGATTATGTGCCGGTTCCCGAAGCGATTTCGTTCCTGAAACTCCGGGCGTCCTATGCCAACGTGAAAGATGGCCTGACCCAGTCGACCATTGGAGTGCCGTCCTTCCCGCTCGGTTATGGCCAGCAGTATTCATCGTCCTACGATGGACCAACGTATCAGAACTCGGCGGTGTACAGCACGCCCTACACGGTCAACAACACGTCTACAGCCTACTTCACCAACGCGCTCAACAACCCGAACATCAAACCGAACAGCACGTCGCAGTTCGAGGTCGGTTTGGATGCCCGTTTCCTGAGAAACCGCCTGGCTTTCGATGCGGCTTATTTCATCAGTAATGATGGTCCCCGGATTTTCCAACTGCCTATTTCCGAAACGACCGGCTATTCGTCGCTGCTGGTAAACGGGATCAAAACCCAGAAAAAAGGGTTCGAACTATCGCTGACGGGTAAGGTGCTGCAAAATCCCGATGGCCTCAACTGGGATGTGCTGGCCAACTGGTCGACTTACCGGGAGGTTTACCGGGAGTTTTATCCGGGGGTGACAGCCCTGAACACGTTCTTTAAAATTGGCGACCGCACCGATAAGTATTACACCAAAACGTTCGTTCGCTCGCCCGACGGCCAGATCGTGAACGACGCGGGTGGGCGGCCCCTCCAGACCACGGTGGCCCAGTACGTTGGCAATATCAACCCCGACTGGGTGTGGGGGCTGAACAACCGGTTCAGCTACAAAAATGTCACTTTCAGCTTCCAGTTCGATGGGCGCGTGGGCGGAGTGATCTCCGATTATGTCCAGCAGAAAACCTATGCCGGGGGCCGCATCATCAATACGGTCGAAGGCGATATGGGTGTTGCGCGCCTGAACGACACGAAAGGCATCAAGTCGTATCTGGGCGAGGGCGTTCAGGTGAGCAACGGGGCCCAGATCAACTACGACGCCGATGGCAACGTGACCAACTACGCCGAGCTACAGTTTGCTCCTAACACGACGAAAGCGTTTTTACAGGATTACATCGCCCGGCGATACGGGTTCGACGGGGGCAACATCATCAGCCGTTCGTTCGTCAAACTTCGGGAGGTTGTCATTGGCTACACCCTGCCCCAGACACTGGTTGGCCGGCTGGGCATCAAGCAGGCATCGATCTCCTTCGTGGGTCGTAACCTGTTGTACTTCGCCGAGCGGAAGGACATCGATATCGATCAGTTTACGGTCAATGGCCGCTCCGATCTGCAAACACCAACCACCCGCCGGTACGGTTTCAACCTGAATCTGACATTTTAACCAGCCTTTCCTCCCCCGGTCTTTCCGAAGCAGCCCGTGGTTGCAGACCGGGGGCGGGAAACGCGCCAATAACTACAAACAACATGAACCTATACAAACGGATTTTACCCATACTGGCCCTCATGCTGACGCTGACGGCCTGCGAAAAATCGTTCGACGAACTGGAGAAGGACCCCAACCGGGCGGTGAATGCTCCGGCCTCGCTGGTCCTGAAGGGCATTCTGAACGACATGTACGATTCAGAAAACAGCCCGGAGGGTTTCGCAGGGGTGACCTATGCGCCCTGGAGCGCTGAGCAACGTTACAATCAGTTCTACGCCAGCAATTACAACTACTACTCTACGAACGAGTACACCTGGACAACGACCAAACTGAATTTTTTCACGTTGAAAAATGTGCTGCGAATGGAAGCCGAAGCCAAACGGGCGGGAGCCGCCGACCTGAACCCCTACGCGGCACTGGGTAAGTTCTTCCGGGCTTACTTCTTCGAGAATATGACCCGGCGCGTGGGCGATATTCCAATGACCGAAGCCCTGAAAGATCAGGCTAATCTGACGCCCAAATATGATACGCAGAAAGCCGTTTATGTGCAGATTCTGCAATGGCTCGACGAAGCCAACACCGATATGGCGGCTATCATCACGAAAGGTGACAACACCCTGGGCGGTGATTTCTATTACAACAACAACCTGCGGCAATGGCAGAAAGCCGTCAATGCCTATCGCCTGCGGGTACTGATCAGTCTGAGTAAGAAAGAGGCCGATGCGGATTTAAACATCAAACAGAAGTTTGCCGACATGGTGGGTAATCCAACCAAATATCCGCTGCTGACCGGTATGAGCGATAATCTGCAATACGTTCATAACGGGATTCAGAGCAAGTACCCGCGCAACCAGGACAATTTCGGGCAGAGCGCCACCCGCGAAAACATGGCGAAGACCTACATCGATTTGCTGGTAGACCGGAAAGACCCGCGCGTTTTTGTAGTCGCCGAACCGGCTTCGGCCAAGCTGGCGGCTGGTCTTCGGCCCACCGACTTTGCCGCTTTCGTCGGGGCGTCGTCGGGCGAGGACCAGCAGGATATGGCCACCAACGTGCTCAAGGGCCAGTATTCGTTCCAGAACCGGAAGCATTATTATACATCCTACGTGGGTGAATCCGTCTTTATCGTCGGCTATCCCGAACAGATGTTCAATCTGGCCGAAGGAATCAACCGGGGCTGGGCGGCTGCATCGACGTCGGCAGGCAGCGCCGATAACTACTACCGGAAAGGTATCCTGGCATCGATGGGCTTCTACGGGTTGAAAGACGGCGACAATACCGTTACGTTCTCGCGCGACGGCGGTATTACCAACTTCACCGACTATGTCGTAAAAGTGAGCACAAGCGATTATCTTGCTCAGCCATCGGTGAACTATGCTGGCGACAATGCAACGGGACTAAACCAGATCCTGACCCAGAAGTACATCGCTTTCTTTCAGAACTCTGGCCTGGAAGCTTTCTACAACCAGCGCCGGACGGGTGTCCCTGCATTCCTGACGGGTGTCGGCACCGGCAACAGTGGCCGGATTCCCAAGCGGTGGCAGTATCCCACCAGTGAGCGGACAACCAACGGTGACAACCTGAAAGCCGCCATCACCAGTCAGTATGGGGCCAATGACGATATTAACGCCACGATGTGGATTTTGAAATAGAAGTCGTCAAAAGTCGTAGAAGTCGTAAGTCGTAATAGTCGTAAGTAGCCGTCATGCGTCAGCCACTTTTGACTTCTACGACTTACGACCCTTACGACCCTTACGACCCTTACGACTACTTCGACTACTTCGACTTACGACTTCTACGACTCCTTATGAACCGCAGAACCCTCCTCAAAAGCGCTGGCCTGTTACCGCTCGTAGCGGCTGCCGATAGTATGGCTGCGCCCGCTGCTGCCCGCAAACGCAGTGTCCGCTTTGCCTACATCGGCGACACGCACATTACGGCCGAAACGAAACCGATGGAGCACGTGGCTAAGTGCTTTCATCACCTGCAAAACCAGGCCGACAAACCCGCTTTCATTCTGCACGGGGGCGACACGATCATGGACGCGCTGGGACAGGACCGCGACAAGGTGCAGAAACAGTGGGACGCCTGGAATACCGTCGTTAAAGCCGACAATTCGCTGCCCATCGAGTACTGCATCGGTAATCATGACGTGTGGGGATATGAGCAGGCCAAAACCGATCCGCAGTACGGTAAAAAGTGGGCGCTGGACCAGATGAAACTCAACGAACGGTATCGCTCGTTCGACCGGAACGGCTGGCATTTCATTGTCCTCGACAGTGTTCAGCTAACGCCCGAAAACAAGTGGTACACGGGCCATATCGATCCCGAACAACTGGCCTGGCTCAAAGCTGATCTGGCCAAAACCAATTCCAAAACCCCGATCCTTCTGATGTCACACATTCCCATCGTGTCGGCAACGGTATTTTATGACAAGTCGAACATAAAGAACGGTAACTGGCAGATTCCCGGTAGCTGGAACCATACCGATGCCGCCGAACTGATCGAGCTGTTCTACCAGTATCCGAATGTGAAAACCGCCCTGAGCGGGCATATGCACCTGCTGGACCGGGTCGATTACAATGGGGTGGCCTATATGTGCAACGGAGCCGTTAGCGGTAACTGGTGGACGAATGATACCTACCACCAGACCAAAGCCGGGTACGCACTCATGGACCTATACGATGACGGAACCGTTGAACGGACGTATTTGCAATACATATAGGCTCGGACCGACACTATGGCCTGGATTTGACTTAACTCCCCGGACAGCCTGTCCGACACTATGGATACCATTGCTACTCTTTTCGCTCACAGCGGCCACGACGCTTACTTTGGTGAGCCGGTAACCCAACTCGAACACGCTCTGCAATCGGCGCAACTGGCCGAGCAGGCCGGGGCCGACCGGGAAACTGTCGTGGCGGCTTTTTTGCATGACATCGGCCACCTGCTGCCACCCGAGGCCAGCCATGGCTATATGGATGGCTACGGCACCGTCGACCACGAACAGCTTGGGGCCGACTATTTACGGGAACTGGGCTTTTCGGAGAAGATTGCGCAGTTGATCGAAAATCACGTCAACGCCAAGCGGTACCTGGTCTCGAAACAGCCCGAGTACCTGGCCAACCTGTCGGAAGCGAGTTTGAAAACGCTGGCATTTCAGGGCGGCCCCATGAACACCGACGAAGCTGCTGCGTTTGAAGTCCATCCTCATTTCAACGAGATTCTGCTTATGCGCCGGTGGGATGAGCAGGCCAAAATTCCCGGTCTGCCAACGCCGGATATGAACCACTACCTGTCGCTAATTGATAAAGCCTGACGGGAACACTGATTTTACCTCCAACTACATGAAACACGTTCTCCTCGGCTCACTTTTTTTCGTTTCCCTGACCGCCTTTTCGCAGAAGACCTACACCACCCTGCAGGTGCCGGGCCGGGCGGAGTTCTGCCGGATCGACTCAGCCGGGAAGTCGGTGCTGCCGAGTGGACGCTACGTGACGCCGGCGGGAAAAACGATTCGCATTGCCAACGACCCGTTTGGTATGGCGATCTCGCCTAACGGCCAACGGGCGGTTACCCTCCACGATGGCTTGCTGAGCGTGCTCGACCTGCGCACCATGCAGGCCACCCGCGTTCCCGATTATGCCGGGAGAATCCCCGCCGTGCTGAAAGACGGTTCGTTTCTGGGCGTGGCTATGGGTGCCGACAACCGGACGGCCTACCTCAGCAACGGCGACAAAGGCCGGGTGCTGATCTTCGATACGGAGCAGCTTCGTGTCCTGGACAGCATCAGCCTCGACGGGAACGGCTATGTGGACAGCTTCACCTCCGATCTGATCCTGAATGGCAATGAGTTGCTCGTGCTGGACCGGGGTAATTTCCGGCTGGTACGCATCGATCTGGCCACTAAACGGATTACGGCTTCGATACCAACGGGTCGGCAACCGTTTGGCCTTGCCTTGACGCCCGACAGGAAAACGGCTTTCGTTGCCAATGTGGGCCTGTATGCTTACCCCAAAGTGCCGGGCGTGACGCCTACCAATAAGGATACGATGATGCTCAAGTTTCCGGCTTACGGTGCCCACACCAAAGAATCCCGGGAGGGCGTTGAGGTGGAAGGTCGGCGGATACCGGGATTAGGTAGCCCCCTCGTCGATGAGGCTATGAGCGTCTGGATGGTCGATCTGGCGACCAATAAGGTTACCACCAAACTCAAAACAGGTGTACAAATAGGAGACCAGGCCGCCGGACGGATGATCGAAGAGGCCGAAGTCGTGGGCGGCTCATCGCCGAACTCGGTGGCGGTGGGAAGCCGCTACGCCTACGTCTCGAACGCGACCAACGACAATATCTCGATCATCGACCATAAACTACGTAAACTGGCCGGTACGATTTCGCTTCAAATAGACCCGCGTCTGGATCGCTACCGGGGTATGATGCCGTTTGGGCTGACGCTCAGCAAAGACGAAAAAACGATTTACGTCGCCTTGCTGGCCTTCAACGCGGTAGCCGTTGTGGACGTGCCGACCCGCAAGGTCAGGGGTCTGATCCCAACCGGCTGGGGACCCACCCGCGTATCGCTTTCTCCTGAAGGTTCTACGCTATACATTACGTCGGCACGGGGCTACGGTGCCGGTCCCAACGGGGGCGCTACGTTTGTGAAACCACCACAGGGGACGTATATCGGCGATATTCAATTGGGAACATTTCAGGCGGTGGCTGTGACGGCCCTCACCCCCGGCCCCCTCCAGACCTACACCCGACAGGTTCTGGCCAATACCTACCAGACCGTTGCGCTGGCTGACAATGGTCGGAATCCGTTACCGGTTCTGCCCAAAACGCGTACGTCACCCATTAAACATATTGTCTACATCACGAAGGAGAACCGGACGTATGATGAAGTGCTGGGACAGCTGAAGATGGCCAATGGCGATTCGACGCTGGCGCGGTTTGGCGTGGGTGTTACCATGAAAAGCCGGATCGCTACCGCGCGGGGTAACAGCGGCCGGACAACAGATACCGCCGGGGATTCGATTCGGATTACGGCGGCCGATGTCATGCCCAACCACAGTCGACTGGCCAGCCAGTTCACGTTTTCCGATAATTTCTACTGCGATTCGGATGCCAGTATTCACGGCCATCACTGGATGATGGGCACCATTCCAAACGAATGGATCGAGGCTAACGCGGCTTCGGCGGGGCGGTTCGATGCGTTCTCGAAAGCATCCGGTCGGCAGTTTCCCAAGTCGTCGGGTGGTATCGATCCGGAAGATTACAACGAGATTGGTGGGCTGTGGGAAGCGCTGGAGCGCAGCAAGGTGTCGTTCTATAATTTCGGGCAGGTGAACGAGTATGCCGGAAATTACGAAGAGCAGTTCGACACTACCTTCGGGACGGCGCACCCGGTTGTGTTTCCCATGCCCGCAGCGGCCTTCCGGCACACGTCGCGGAACTTCGCAGGCTACAACACCAACATCCCCGACCAGTTTCGGATGGACCAGTTTGAGCGGGAGTTTACGGCGCGCTGGATCAAGGGAAAACAGCCGTTGCCGCAATTGCTGACGGTCATGCTGCCCAACGACCACGGTTCCGGCCCGCGCCCCACAGAGGGATACCCCTACCTGCACTCCTACATGGCCGACAACGACCTGGCTGTAGGTCGGATGCTGCACTTCCTGTCGCGCACAAAGTACTGGAAGAACATGCTCGTTATCGTTACCGAAGATGACCCGCAGGGGGGCGTCGACCACATCGATGCCCACCGGTCGCTGCTGATGCTGGCCGGGCCGTATGTAAAGCGTGGCTACGTATCGCACACCCACGCCAACTTCGGCTCCATCCTGAAAGTGATCTACAACATCCTCGGCGTGAACTACGTGAACCAGTACGACCTGACGGCGTCGCTCTTGCAGGATATGTTCACCGACAAACCCGATCTCCGGCCGTATGACGCGGTGCTGCCCGACGCCCGCGTTTTCGATCCACAACAGGCTATGAAACCCTACAACAAACCCTTCGACTGGCGCAAAATCCAGAAAGGCCCCGAAATGGACGACCGCGCCGACCAACGAGCCGAACACTACCGCCAGCAGGGGGAGAAATAACAACCCTGCCAGTGGGCGTAGCCCCTGGTAGTGGTTGAAGAGTATCTTAGTGGTTAAAAGCCCCTGGTAGTGATTGAAAAGCGGTCAAAGCGTTCAACCACTACCAGGGGCTACGCCCACTGGCAGGGTTTAAATCCATCTATGTTATGAAATTCAAACTTTTTACCTTCCTTTTTTATCTTATTGGTAGTTTCTGCATGGCGCAATCACTATCCGGAATTGTTCGTGACGCGCGTACCAATCAGCCGCTGCCGGGCGTATCGGTACGGTTGCTGTCCACAAACCGCGGGGCGGTAACCGACCAGCGGGGTTATTATGTCCTGCGTAATTTGCCAGCCGGATCCTACACCGTGCAGCTAAGTTCGGTGGGGTATCGTCTGATCGATCAAGCTGTCGAGGTGGCCGGGTCGTCGCCTGTCGAGCGGGATATTCAGCTTCAGCCAACGGTTATCCAGCTTAACCAGCAAACCGTTACCACCAGCCAGCGGTCAGAATCGCCCGATTTTTTACGGCCCGAAGTCACTACGGTCATCACGGCCCGCGACCTGCGCCAGCGGGCACCCCGAACGGTTCCTGAAGCACTTTTCGGTGCCACGGGGGTATTTCTGCAAAAGACGAATCACGGGGGTGGCTCACCCTTCGTACGCGGGTTGACGGGTCAGCAGACGCTGTTGCTGGTCGATGGTATCCGGCTCAACAACGCTACGTTTCGCTCGGGCCCCAATCAGTATCTCAACACCATTGACCCGCAGAGTGTGAGTCAGATCGAGGTTGTGCGGAGTAGTGGCTCGGTCGCGTATGGCTCCGATGCTATTGGGGGCGTCGTTAATGTACTGACCCGGACTCCGCAGTTTTCCGACGAGGCTGGCTTTACGGGTAGTGCTTTCGGTAAAGCCATGACCCAGGGCATGGAATACAGCGGCCGGGCCGAACTGGGGTATTCGTCGGCCACCGTCGCAGTTGTGGGCGCACTGGCCTACCGGAAATTCGGCGATCTGGTGGCAGGGCGGGGGCTGGGTCGAGAAACCCCCACCGGCTACAACCAGCTGTCGGGTGACGTAAAAGCCCGCTTCCGACTGTCGGATCGGTTTGTGGCGACGGTGGCGTATCAGGATCTACGGCAGGATAGCGTACCGGTCTACCATAAAGTACGGCTGGAAAATTTTGCTTACAACCAGTTCAATCCGCAACGGCGTCAACTGACCTACGCCCGGCTGGAGGGCTTTTATAACCGGCCGCTTCTTAAGTCGGTGCAACTGACGGCGTCGTGGCAGCGACAAACGGAGGGCCGACAGAGTCAGAAGAACCCCAGCACGGCGGGGGTTGCTGCACCGGCTGTGTACGAGCGCGATGAAACCACGACAACCGGCCTGACCCTACTGGCTACCGCCGAGCCAGCCAGATTCTGGCAGATGCAAAACGGCATTGAATGGTATTACGACCGGGTAGGAAGCCGTCGCGACGATGTGAATCTGCTCACCGGAGCCGTAGCACCGAAACGGGGACTTTATCCCGACGGGTCCACGATGAGCAGTCTGGCGCTGTTCTCGCTCCACACGTTCACCCTGAACAGATTGATTCTGACGGCGGGTGGTCGTTACAACGCGTTCCGGATTACCACCCCCGAAAGCAGCTTGCAGGCTACCATCCGGCCTTCGGCCCTGGTGGGTAACGTGGGGGCGTCGTTCGCTATTCTACCAGCGGTGCGGCTGGTGGCGTCGGTACAGTCGGCTTTCCGCGCGCCCAACGTCGACGATCTGGGAACGCTGGGAATCGTCGACTTCCGGTACGAAGTGCCCAACGCAAGCCTTCAACCCGAACGGTCGCTGAACAAAGAAGTTGGTGTCAAGGTCAGAACGGAGCGATTTTCGGCCACGGTGCTGGCCTACCACAACCAGCTGAGCAACTTCATCAGCCGGGTTCGGGCGGGGCGGGATTCCATACAGGGCTACCCGGTTTATCTAAAACAGAACAGCGCACAGGCGTTCATTCGCGGACTGGAGGCCGAAGCCGAATATGAGGTTGCCCCCGGCTGGCTGACCTATGCGGGTGGTTCGTATACCTACGGCCAGAACACCACCGCTGGCGAACCCTTCCGCCGGATTCCGCCCCTGAACGGGCGCGCTGGCGTAACCTACCAACCCTCGGCGGGCTGGTGGGCCCGGGCCGAACTGTTGCTGGCGGGCGCGCAGACGCGCCTGGCTAAAGGCGACCAGGACGACAACCGGATTGCGAAAGGGGGTACCCCGGCCTGGCAGGTGCTGAACCTGAACGGTGGCTACCGCTGGCGGTTCGTAACGCTGAGCGCCGAACTGCAAAACCTGACGAACGAAGCCTACCGCACCCACGGCTCCGGCGTGGATGGCATAGGCCGCAGCGCCTGGCTGTCAGTACTGGTGAGTTGGTGAAACCAAGCACTCTATTGACTACCTTTGTTTCAAACGAAAAGAGCGTATGGAGGCCACTTATCATCTGAATCCCGACGAACTGAACGAAAACTTTTTGAAGGCTATTCAAGTGCTGTTCCAGGACCGACGCCTAAAAGTTACGGTTGAGATTGAAGACGACGAAACCGAAGCTATTCGGTCAAACGGAGCTTTACATGAAAAGCTGATTCGCCGGATGGCGAATGCAGACGCTGGTTCAGTAAAAGAAGTAAACCTAAATCAGTACCTGAGCGATGCATCGACTGACGTTTGAGAACGAGGCATTCGATGAGTTCACGGAATGGGCTACGCACGATAAAAAACTGTTTATCCGAATTGTGAAACTGCTTGCTGAGATTCGGCGAACACCGTTTGATGGAACAGGAAAGCCCGAAGCGCTCAAGCATGATTATAAGGGTTGTTGGTCAAGAAGAATTGATCAGGAACATCGGCTTATCTATAAAGTAACCGACGAAACCATCCTCGTTCTTTCCTGTCGTGACCACTACTAACGCACCCAGATTCCTCCGAAATCCTACCGCTTTTATGCTCTTCGGAGCCACGGCTGCGTTCTGTACCTACGCCTGCATGTATGCCTTCCGCAAGGGCATTACCGCCGTCACCTTCGAAGGTATGTTCTTCGCTGGCGTTGGTTATAAGACATGGCTCGTAACGGCGCAGGTGCTGGGCTATGCCTGTTCCAAAGGGCTGGGTATCAAGTTTGTGTCCGAGATGGCACCCGCCCGACGGGCCATTAGTTTGCTGGCGCTGGTGGGCGCGGCCCTGCTGGCCCTGCTTGCTTTTGCCCTCGTTCCGGCCCCCTATAACATCATCTTTCTGTTCCTGAATGGCCTGCCGCTGGGTATGGTCTACGGGATTATGCTTGGCTTTCTGGAAGGTCGTCGCCAGACCGATGCGCTCGTGGCGGGGCTGACGGCGTCGTTCATCTTCGCATCGGGTTTTGTCAAGACCGTAGCGCTGACCATCAAAAGCGACTGGGGCGTAACGGAATTCTGGCTACCCTTCGTCACGGGTTCGCTGTTCGTGCTGCCTATGCTGGTATCGGTCTATGGCCTGACGCTGCTGCCGCCCCCCACCGCTGAAGACCGCGACCTGCGTACCGAACGCAAGCCTATGAGCCAGTCGGAGCGGAAAACCTTCGTGCGCGACTTTGGACCGGGGCTGATACTACTTATTGCTTCCTACGTCCTGCTCACCGCCTTCCGCGACTTCCGCGACAACTTCGGCCCCGAAATTCTGCGTGATGCGGGCGTGGAAAACCCGGCTCTGTTCGCCCAGACCGAGACGCTGGTGGCGGTGGGTGTATTGATCGTGATGGCCCTTCTCCAGCGTGTGACCGACAACTTCCGGGCGTTCATGCTGCTCAACGGTATTATGCTGGCTGGCGGGGCGCTGGTTGGACTGAGTACCTACGCCTATTCGCTGGGGATCGTCAGCCCCGGCACCTGGTTTTTGCTGACGGGACTGGGCCTGTATATGGGCTACGTCCCCTGCAACGGGCTGTACTTCGAGCGGTTGGTGGCGGCTTTTCGGTATGTCAGTACCGTTGGGTTTATCGTCACGCTGGCCGACTGGTACGGCTACCTCGGTAGCGTGAGTGTATTACTGTACAAGAACTTCGGTCAGGCCGAGATAAGCTTCCGGACGTTTTTTATGTATGGTGCCTACACACTGGCGATTCTGTATAGCGTGCTGGTTATCATCTCCTTCGTTTATTTCAGACAGAAGTTTCAGCAGGAAAGTATAAAGCCCGTCCCATATTCTTCTTAACTTGGTTTACTCATTTAATTCAATAGAATAATGGCACTCTTCAACCTGCAAATTAACGGTCGGAGCTACCGCGCTGACGTCGACCCGGATACCCCGCTGCTGTGGGTTCTGCGCGACAATCTGGGCCTGGTCGGCACCAAATATGGTTGCGGCATTGCTCAGTGCGGTGCCTGTACGGTTCACCTGAATGGCGAAGCCACCCGCGCCTGCGTACTGCCGGTTTCGGCGGTTGGTAAATCGAAAGTAACAACCATCGAAGGTCTCTCTGCCACGGGAACGCACCCCGTTCAGCAGGCCTGGGACAAGATCGACGTACCGCAGTGCGGCTATTGCCAGGCAGGCCAGATCATGACGGCGGCCGCCCTGCTCAAGCATAACCCGAAACCGTCAACGGCCGAAATCGACACGGCGATGACCGGAAATATCTGCCGCTGTGGTACCTACCACCGTATTCGTGAGGCCGTAAAAGTGGCCGCTGCATCGACGGGTTCCGCATCCACTAAATCCAAATAGCCATGCAGACATTACCGAACGCGAGCAGACGGAATTTTCTGAAACTAGCGGCCACCGCCGGGGGCGGGCTGCTGCTGGGATTTAACTGGACCGAAACCGAGGGAGCAGTGGTGGCTACAGACGCTACGGCCGTAAACGCAGCCGTTCCGGGTGTTGGCTTCAACAGCTACCTGTCCATCAATCCGCAGGGTGTCATCACCATCCTGTCGCCGAATCCCGAAGTAGGGCAGGGGATCAAAACCGCTTTCCCCATCATCGTAGCCGAAGAACTGGACGCCGACTGGCGGAAGGTGGTCGTGGAACAGGCTCCGCTGGATACCAAAAAATTTGAACGGCAGGTGGCGGGTGGTAGTGGGTCTATTCCTCACTCCTGGACACGCCTGCGTCAGGCGGGGGCCACGGCCCGGCAGATGCTCATCGGCGCAGCCGCCAAACGCTGGAACGTACCCGCAGCCGAATGCACAACCGCTTCCGGTTCCGTTATACATACGGGCAGCAACCGCAAACTCACCTACGGCGAACTGGCTACCGAAGCGGCTCAACTGCCCGTTCCGACCGATGTGAAGCTCAAAGACCAGAAGGACTTCAAGATTATCGGTCAAACGATAAAGAACGTCGATAACCCCGGCATCATAACGGGTAAGCCGCTGTTCGGGCTGGATTTCTACCGCGAGGGCATGCTGTTCGCCATGATCCAGCGCCCCGCTTTTGGCTACACGCTGAAGTCGGTTAACGATACCACGATCAAAGCTATGCCCGGCATTGTCGATGTGGTGACCTTCGATAACAACGTGGCCGTGGTGGGTAAGTCGACCTGGCAGGTGAAAAAGGCAAAAGATGCCCTGAAGATCGACTGGACAAAGACCGATGCAACGGAAAGCACAGACGATCACAACCGGCTGTTTAAAGAACTGCTGGATAAGCCCGACGCAACGGTTCGCCGGAAAGATGGCGACGTAGATGCGGCTTTCAAGAGCGCGGCCAAGGTTGTCACCGCCGAATACCAGTGCCCGTTCCTGCCCCACACCCCGATGGAGCCGATGAACTTCTTCGCCCACGTCCGGCCGGATGGTGTGGAACTGGTAGGACCAACCCAAACGCCTGAACTGGCCCGCAACGAAACGGCCAAACTTCTCGGAATCCCACCCGAAAAAGTATCGGTGCAGCTGACACGCATGGGCGGAGGCTTCGGCCGTCGGCTCAAAGCTGATTACGTTATTGAAGCCGTGCAGGTATCGAAACGGGTCAACGCGCCGGTCAAACTGATCTGGACCCGCGAAGACGATATGACGGGAGGGAGCTACCGCCCGGCTGTACGCTACCGGTTTCAGGCTGCGCTGGATGCGCAGGGCAATATGATCGGTTATAAACTGCGCGGAGCCAGCATTAATGCGGGTAACTCGACCCGGGAAGATAACTTTCCCGCCGGAGCCGTGGATAATCTGCTCATCGACAGTGTCGATCACAAGTCGGCAATTACGACCGGCCCCTGGCGCGCACCGATTACGAACTTCCTGGCATTTGCCGAGCAGTCATTTCTGGACGAGGTGGCGCAGGCAGCGGGTAAAGACGCCGTGCAGTTCCGGCTTGACCTGTTGGAGAAAGCCAAAGCCAAGCCCGCCGGCGCTGTCAAATACGATGTCGACCGGATGGTTGGCGTTATTAAACTGGCGGTTGAAAAGTCGGGCTGGGGTACAAAGAAAGGAGTTGATGGCAATGCTGTTTCGCAGGGCTTCAGCGTCTATTTCTCACACCGGTCTTATGTGGCCCAGGTGGGTGAAGTCGTCGTGAAGAAAGGCAAACCCGTTGTGCAGAAGATGTACGCGGTTGCCGACTGCGGGGTCGTTATCAACCAGAGCGGGGCCAGGCAGCAGGTTACGGGCTGTATCGTCGATGGGATCGGTCATGCTATGTATGGCAATATCACGTTCAAGGATGGCGTACCTGAACAGACGAACTTCAACACGTACCGCCTGATCCGGCTAAACGAAATTCCGGACGTGGAAGTCCACTTTGTCGATAATGGTATGGACCCCACCGGCCTTGGCGAACCGGCACTGCCGCCCGCCGGAGCCGCTGTTGCCAACGCTATTTTCAAAGCGACCGGCAAACGGGTACGTAACCAGCCCTTCGCCGAGGACGAGGCATTCAAGAGCGTCTCTTAATAACAAAGCAGTAACTGGCCGGGGGCAGGTATAGAATTGACTATACCTGCCCCCGGCTTTTGTTATTTACTGGATACGGTTACCACATAGGATTTTCGAACCCGTCCGTCGCCGTCCGTCCCCACCTGTTTTTCCGAAATAATCACGTTGGCCGTACCAACCGTAACCCCTTTAACCAGAAACGTAGCTGAACCTGAGTCGGCTGTTTTGGCTTGGCTGCCGGTTGTTGGTGTTTGCGGTTTGCGCGACACATCGACAACTTCCTGATTGTCGGAGGTGGCGGTCAACTGCCAGGTGGTATCCTGCCGTGTGGCGATAGATACTTCTTTGATATCGCCGACCATCAGCCGCAGCCGTTGTTTTATGCCTACGTCTGTATTGGACCGGCCGACGCTGCAGGCATTCAGCAGTGCAAGCAGGCATACCGGGAGTAGAAGGGCATAGGGCTGGCGTATGGTCCGCGCAGGCCCGGGGTTGGCGCGATATTCAGGTTGTTCGTTCATGCAGCTAATAACTGCATAGGGTCGTCAACGGTTTTGGCGGATTACGTTGGCAATTAGATTTGTGCCTCTCCAGACTCGCATCAGTAAACTACCCATTGGTTTATTTGATGATAACCTGACTCTCAGCAAAGGAGCTACTACCAGAGAGTCTGGTTTTTCCTGTCCCCAATCGGCTAACAGATGTCCCCAATCGGTAGAAAAACGTACGTAAATTTACTTAGTTTTGCGCTAATCGATAGATTTAGTTCAAATCTGACCGGGTTCCTCCACGTACTGACCTGCGTGGAGGATCTTCTCTCACCCATGCCTATTTTATCGCCACTATCCACCCAATCTCGTATGCACACTACTAATGATCAAGTTTCTCTGATAGGGGTAACCGGCCGCGTTTTCGGACGCGTCAACGAGTTGATTGAAAAACTCCTGACCGGCCCCTACTGGCAGCTGAAAGTACTGGTTTATTGTTTAGTACTAATCGTCCTGACAACAACTCCATTCTTCAACCTCCAGTATTTTTCAGCCGCAAACTCTTCCTGGAATACCCTGCTTATTCAGGCTTCCGATTTGCTGGTGCCTTACAAAGGGGTGCCGGGTTCCCACGATGCCAACAAGGTGTTTCGATTGGCGGTGCCGGTTCTGATCAGGCTTTTCAACCTGACCGCTATGCAGGTTTTTATCAGTCAGGTTGTATGCGGCCTACTCATCCTGCGTATAATGGTGAAGGTGAGCTATAGCGCTTTGGCGGATAAAGCGAGTACTGTGTTTTTCATGACGGCTTTTGTCACTTGCTATAGTGGGTATTCCGCGTTTTACGATGTCTTCGGACGCATCGATGCGTTTGGGTATTTATTCATCCTCTTATCGGTGTACTGGCGCAGTCCGGTTCTTGTCTTTTTGTTCTGCTTCTTAACCGCCTGGTCTGATGAGCGGGGTCTGATCAACACCTTATTTACAGCGGTATACTGGCTATACGTAGGTGCCACCAATCCCAGGGTATCAATAAGCCGATTCATTAT
Organism: Spirosoma utsteinense; assembly: GCF_014282275.1. GTDB lineage: Bacteria > Bacteroidota > Bacteroidia > Cytophagales > Spirosomataceae > Spirosoma > Spirosoma utsteinense. The sequence goes on along the minus strand of NZ_VFIA01000002.1, from coordinate 112,493 downwards.
AGCTGTACCACCCATAAACAGGCAGGTAGTGGCTGTTTTGCTTAGTTGGGCAGGCTACTTTTGTATACGCTGGCTCTTGAGTCACTATTATGGGTTTCAGACCCAGACTGCAGGTGTTGGCGCAAGTCAGTTTTCGATTTCCCGCCAGTTTATTCCGCTGGCTATATTCTCAACCTACGGTCTGGTGTGGTGGCTTATCCTGGTGACGCTGGCCCTGATCATTCTTCGGCGAGACTGGTTGATGATAGCACTGATCGGGGCTGGCATCATCGCGAATCTGGGGGTGGTGATGATGATTGCCGACATCAATCGAAGCCTGGCTTATTCACTGCCTTTGCTGGTTATCAGCCTGTATCAAGTGGGAAGAGGCTTACCAAAGGCCTATGTGCGCAAATGTCTGTTTATACTCAGCCTGCTTTCAATGATCGTACCTATCTACGATTTTGACAGTAAGCTACATTACCACCCCACCTTTATTATCCGATTGGCTACCCTCGTAGCAGGTGTTTCCTGAAATTTCCCCGCCCGTAAACGCGTCTCATTCCCGTCCGTAGAAACGCAAAGCCGTCTCTACATAACATAAGGCATCCACGGCCCGTTACGTATGGGAAGCTCAGAACCCTGAACTTCCCATACGAACTGTCTAATGGATGAAAACCAAAACCTGGACCTGTCTGACGACGAAAAGAAACTGTTCGAAGACTTCATGCCGGAGGATCTGGACGAAATTCTCGATACGGGCGTAAACCGGCGTCATTTTCTAAAACTGGTAACCCTGGCCGGTGGTGGTCTTCTGGCTGCTCAGTCAGCTGCTGCCGAGCAACTGTTTACCAGGTCGTTCCCGGCACCATCGACCGCCGGGGTATCGGCAGCAACGATTGAAAACGGCGTCAACGTATCGCTTAAGGTCAACGGTACGGCCCGCAAGCTGATGGTCGACTCCCGAATGACCCTGCTGGACACGCTGCGGGAACGCCTGGAACTGACCGGTTCCAAAAAAGGATGCGATCACGGCCAGTGTGGTGCCTGTACGGTCATCGTAAATGGACATCGGGTCTTATCCTGCCTTACGTTAGCCGCCAGCTGCGAAGGGAAAACGGTACAAACGATCGAAGGGCTGGCGAAGGGAAGTACGTTGCATCCAATGCAGGAAGCGTTTCTCAAACATGATGGGTTTCAGTGCGGATTCTGTACGCCCGGCCAGATCTGTTCGGCGGTGGCGCTGCTGGACGAAGCCAGGAAAGGTGATGCCAGCTACGTAACCGAAGACGTCCGTAAGAAGACAGGGCCAGTCCAACTATCGACCGAGGAGATTCGGGAGCGGATGTCGGGAAACCTGTGCCGGTGCGGAGCCTATCCCAATATTGTGGCCGCCATTCAGGAGGTCCATAGCGGAAAACCTGTTGAGCAAACGTTCCGGTTTTCGGCCTAACCCTTTATCCCGTACTCCATGAGACCCTTCACCTATACCCGGGCCAGTGATCCGTCGTTGGCCGTTAGGGAACTGGCTGCCAACCCAACGGCAAAATTCCTCGCTGGCGGTACCAACCTCATCGACCTGATGAAGGAAGATGTTGAGCGCCCCAGTGCTGTCATCGATATTTCGGCGTTGACTCTGACGGAGATCAAACCTATTGCCGCCGGAACCAGCAAAGGCGGCATTTCGATAGGAGGGCTGGGTAAAAACACCGATGCCGCCAACCACCCGTCGATCCGCCAGCACTACCCACTGCTGACCCAGGCCATTCTGGCAGGAGCATCCGGTCAGATACGCAACATGGCCACAAACGGCGGGAACTTGCTGCAACGCACGCGCTGCCCCTATTTTTACGAGGTAGCAATGCCCTGCAACAAGCGCGAACCCGGCAGCGGCTGCGGGGCCCTGGAAGGCATTAACCGGCTGCATGCCATCTTTGGCTGGTCTGAGAAATGTGTGGCGGTTTACCCGTCCGATATGGCCATTGCCCTGGCTGCTTTAGACGCCTTTGTCAGGGTCAAACGTCCGAACGGTGAGGAGCGAAGCATTCCTTTTACCGACTTCCACCGGTTACCCGGCGACACCCCCGAACAGGATACGAACCTGGCGCATGGCGAACTGATCACGGCTATCGACCTGCCCCAAAACAAGTTCGCCGACAGGTCCTACTACCTTAAAGTGCGCGACCGGGCGTCGTATGCTTTTGCGCTGATTTCGGTGGCGGCCGCCCTGGAGGTTACCGGCAACACGATCGTGCAGGCCAGAATTGCTATGGGTGGTGTTTCCCACAAACCGTGGCGCGCGCTGACCGCCGAAAAGATGCTGGTAGGCAAAGAAGCCACGGCAGAAAATTTCAAACGGGCCGCCGATGCCGAAATGGCCGCAGCCAAACCGCTGGAGCACAACAAGTTTAAAGTAGAGCTGGGTAACCGAAGCATTGTGCTGGCGTTGCAAATGGCTATGAACGGAGGTAAAGCCTGACGGTAACGTCACTAACTGCCATGCAAGACAAAAACAAACTAATCGGTACTCCCGTCAGTCGTATCGACGGGATTGCCAAGGTGACGGGGAAAGCTGCCTACTCGACAGATTATCCCGTCAAAAACCTCGCCTACGCTGTTCTGTTCAAAAGTACCATTGCCGCCGGAAATATTCGGAGTATCGACACCGCCACGGCCGAAAAGGCCCCCGGTGTACTGGCGGTGATCACCCATGCAAATGCGCCAAAACTGAATGTGGACGGGGGTATTCGCGGAGGGGCCTTGCTGCAAAGCCCCGAAATCGAATTCTACGGCCAGCATATTGGTATGGTTGTCGCCGAAACGTTCGAACAGGCCCGCCACGCCACCCACCTGATCAGCGTAACCTACGACAAGAAGGAGCCGAAAGCCGATTTCGAAAAGCTGGCGAAAGAGGCTGTTCCGTCCAGGGATAAAGAAAAGGCCGATGCCAGCCGGGGCGATGCGAAAGCAGCCCTGCGCGAGGCTACCTATAAAGTTGAAGAGGTTTACGGAACACCCATTGAGCACCACCATCCACTGGAACCCCACGCTACCATAGCCGAATGGAACGGCGATCATGTAACGCTGTATAACAGCTCGCAGATCGTGAACGGGGCACAAAGTGCAGCGGCAAAGACCCTGAACATAAAGCCGGAACAGGTGCGTATCGTTACGCCCTACATTGGGGGTGGTTTCGGCTCCAAGGGCGGCCAGTGGGCCAACCTGGTGCTGACGGCCGTAGCGGCCAAGCAGGTGAACCGACCGGTAAAGCTGGCCCTGACGCGCCAGCAGATGGTCAATTCGGTGGGGCTGCGCCAGCGGAACTACCAGAAAGTGAGCCTTGCCGCTACCAAAGACGGTAAACTGACGGCCCTGGCCCATGAGATTACGACGCACGGGGCTATCAAGAACGAATTCATAGAGCCCTGCGGTGATTGCTCGAAGATCATGTACGACGTGCCCAACTCGCTCATTACGTACCGGACGGTGCCGATGAACGTGATCCTGCCGACCTACACGCGCGGCCCCGGCAAATCGACCGGGAGCTTCGCCCTCGAATCGGCAATGGATGAGCTGGCCCACACGCTGAAAATAGACCCGATCGAACTGCGGATCAGAAACGAGCCCGAACGCGATCCGTCGAACGGTAAACCCTGGTCGTCGCGAACAACAGTTCAGTGCTTGCGGGCGGGGGCTGCTGCTTTTGGCTGGGAAAAACGCAAAGCAGAACCACGCCAGAATCAGCAGGGAAATTACCTGGTTGGGTATGGGGTAGCCTGCGGGACGTACCCAGCCCACCAACGCCCGACGTCGGCCATCGTGAAGCTGAAACGAACGGGTAACGACATCATGGCCACCGTCGAACTGGCCGCTGCCGATCTTGGAACCGGCACGTATACCATTCTGACGCAAACGGCGGCCGATGCACTGGACCTCCCTCTGCGTAACGTTAAGGTCGTGATCGGCGACTCTGATCTTCCTCCTGCCGCTGGTGCGGTGGGTTCGGTAGGGGCATCCAGCTACGCCAATGCTGTAAATGATGCCTGCCAGAAGATTACGGACGAGTTACTGGCCAAATCCGGCAAGCAGTTCTATGCCCGCCCTACAGCCGCGCAGCTGATGCGGTCCGAAAAGATCACCGATTACCAAACCCGCATCGACGCCAAACCGTTGGAAAGCGCCGAGGAGTATTCGGCCCATAGCTTCAACGCCAACTTTGCTGAGGTTACCGTGAATCGATTTACGGGCATGGTTCGGGTCAATCGTTTTCTGGCAGTGACGGGAGCGGGTACGATCCTGAACCCTAAAACGGCCCGTTCGCAAATCATCGGCGGCAACATATGGGGTATTGGCATGGCGCTCACCGAAGAATCCGTTGTCGACCCGCGCTACGGTAATTTCGTGACCCGTTCCTTTGCTGATTACCACGTGCCAGCCAACCTCGACATCGGGGATATGGACGCTATTTTTATTCGGGAAGACGATCAGAAGGCTAACACCCTCGGCGTGAAGGGGATTGGTGAAGTGGGCATTGTGGGCGTAGCTGCTGCCGTTGCCAACGCCATTTTCAACGCAACCGGTAAACGAGTTCGTGAATTGCCGATTACGCCGGATAAGCTGCTGTAAGGAGCGATCGAAGCGCCGGGACCCGCGAGGCAAGCTTCCTGTAATTTCGCCAGACAGCTTTATACAGGGATGCCGATAAACAAGTAGCTTTACCTATAGGAGATAAGTCGTCAACATGCTGTAGTCTGATAAGCACAAAAGCAGGTTTGTGGTAGACTCAAGCCATTTTACTTCATTTAACAAGCTACCGATGCGTTTTCTGATTTCTCTGTTTCTAAGTTTTCTGACGACCGCAGCCATCGCTCAGGCACCTTTCGCCGATCAGCTCGCCAAACACCGGGAAACCTACAGGAAGGATTTACTGGCCGCATCGGGTGGGCCCCTGACCGACGAAGCCGATTTGTCGTATGTGCAGTTCTATGCGCCCGACTCGACCTACCGGGTAGTGGCTACCGCAGCGCGCATACCCAATGCCGAGCCATTCGAGATGCCCACCTACAACGGGAAAACAAGAGCACACGTCGCTTATGCGTCGCTGACATTTACGCTCAAGGGCAAAACGCAGGTGTTGACGCTGTATCGTAATCTAAACGCTATCAAGATGCCCGAATACCGCGATTATCTGTTTCTGCCGTTCAAAGATGCAACCTCCGGAACCGAGACGTACGGGGGAGGTCGTTACATGGACTTACGGGTGGGTGACATCAGAAATGGGCAGGTAACCCTTGATTTCAACAAAGCTTACAATCCCTATTGCGCTTTTAAAGAAGGGTATCCCTGCCCGATTCCACCTAAAACGAATACCCTGTCGGTCCCGGTTGAAGCCGGTGAGAAGGCCTACGGTAAAGAACACTGATCGACGGATCATTTCCTGGCCCGGATCAATCCGTAATCCAGCTGGGTTGGAATCGCATCGGTAGTAGGCTGAAGGCCTGCTTCGACGAACCAGCTTCGGTATTCGGCCCGGCTGTAGCACCGGCCTTTGGTACCCCAGAACAGCTGAGCCGAGTAGTCGGTAACTGCCAGCGGCCCATCCAGCCCATCGTTCAGGAACGCGTCATGGACCCATAATTCGCCCCCCGGTCGCAGGGCTGACGCAAAACGATGAGCCAGCAACTGGCAGGTGGGAGAGGGCCAGTCGTGGAAGAGACTGGCGGCCAGCAGTAGATCCGTTTGCGGCAGTGCGTCGGTGAGCATGTCGCCCGGCAGGAAGGTTACCTGATCGCGCAGACGGCTGGCTCCCGGTCGGCCACTCCGGATCAATTCGTCCAGCACTTCGGTGGCTACCGCCAGCACCGCCGGACGGTCCAGCAGGGTGGCGGTCGAAGCCGGGTTCTTCAGCAGCCATTCATAGGTGTAATAGCCTGTTCCCCCGGCCACATCGAGCAGGTGGCCTTCCCGTTCGGTCAGGTTTGCGGCTACGATAGGCGACAGGTGTTTAGCCCGCCCGGCCAGTCCCAGCGTAAATTTGCGGGATAGTTCCGGATCATCCATCGGTGAGGGCCCTTCGCCTTCTTTCACAAATGAAATACCGTCGGACGTGTCGAGGGGGCCATCGTTTTTCAGGCGAAGGGCCATCTCTGTAGCGCCTGGATCGTCTTTTTCCAGACCCGTGTAACCCGTTAGATTGGGCGTTTGGTCCTGGGTCAGATAACGTCCCAGCTCGGTAATATGCAGTTGTCCGGCCTCATCGGAACCCAGCAAGTCCATGGCGCACAGGGCCGGAATCAGCACGTGGGCCGGACGCTCAGCGAGATTCAGTCGGCTGCTCAGCTCGGTCAGCGAGAGCGGCCCGGCGCTCAGGGTTTCAAAAACGGGCAGGTGATGGACGGCCGCGATCAGCAGACGCGATCCGAACATGGCCCGTAAATAGCGGGTAATAGGGGCTGGGTCGGGTTGAAGGGGGTTGAGCATGGTTCTGGTAGATTGGCTGGCCGGTTTGGCTGGGCCACCCGAACGCCAAAGATACTCGCCGTTTCGACCCGATGTCAATGACGCGGCCCCTTATAACTGGATTCTCTGCCGGATTGGGGCGTTAATTAGCGATAGGAACAGTCTCCTTGGCAGAGGCTGCTTTGGTATCATGCTGCACCAGCCAGTTGTAATGGTTTATAAGAACGAGCCGCCCCGGAAGCGTCCGGTCGTTGATGTTATGGGTAAGCACATACTGGTGTAATTCCCGGTCATAGCCTGTCATCAGCGGATCGTAAATATCCAGGTAATAGCGATCCAGGGCCAGCAGGCGTCCCGCGTCATAGACGAAGTAGTCGAAGTGTTCTGCGTTCTGGGTCAGTGTTGGCTGGTCATTCGAATAAACCGGATGGCTGAAGGCCCGCTTCAGGAAACCGTGCCGCGTTCTTAACCGGCGAACGACAGGCAGCGACCCATCGATACAAATCTCGAAAAACGCCTGGCTGACGCGGCTTTTATCCAGGTGTTTGACCAGCGAAACAAAATCACGCTGTTTATGCAGCGAGAAATCGAACCAACCGAACTCCGAAACCTGATTGGCCGAGAATGCACGGATGCGGCCGTCTGGCTCACGAAGAGAAATCATCTCAGCAGCCCAGTTGTAGGATAGGTCGCCTTCCAGAACGGTCCTATCCCAAAACAAAAGATGGCCAGCCTGCCAGTTGATTTTTGGCGAGGATGCTATCGTGGGTAGAACGAGAAAAAGTACAATCAATAACGTTCCTGTAAATTTTAGTGGTGTATTCATACCCTTTATGATTAGGTTGTATTGATGAGATTTTTCTGCGTTTGGCCCGCTTACCGGGCTTCCTGCATCGATTCTCACTATCAATATAATCATTAGGTATACGGCTTGTTTCTGGCTATAAAATTGTTCTATTTTCTTGTTTTGACTATATAAAGATCAAATTGTATTGGGAGTAGGGATATAGCTGTTAGTTGTATTTTTCTTTTTTCTGGTTTAATCCGCGCATGATTTACTATTTATCGAATGGCCGAAAATAAAAGCCGTTGCCTCAGGCTTTCTTGATATAATGCAAAAAAAAAGACGCCCTGCTTTCAGGACGTCTTCGAGGAGTAGATATTTTGGCGTAGCTCAGTTTACCGTTGGCTGAATGCTATGGTCAGCGGCTCAGCTCCCGTACAGGTTGGTGTCTAAAAAAGCGTTGCGAAACTTGCCTTTCGGGTCGTACTCATGAACCAGCTGTTTAAAGGCGGCTAGTTTTTCATAGCGGGATTGGAGTTGCGCGGGAGCCATCGTAAACAGTTTGCCCCAGTGCGGTCGGGCTTTGAAGGGAGCCAATTCTCTCTCGATCAGCGGCAGCACCTTTTTGACCGATGCCCAGTCCTGCTTCCAGGTGAAGTGAATGGCCAGACTGGGTTGTTTATAGCACGGACTCAGCCACAGGTTGTCGGCATCGATGGTACGTAATTCCGAAATCATCAGGTGTGGACTGATGGAATCCCGCAGCCGCTCAACTGCCAGAATGGCGTCAATGGCGTTCCGGCGCGGAACGAAGTATTCCGATTGCAGTTCTGTACCACTGCTGGGCGTAAAACCCATCCGGAAGTGGGGCATGCGTTCATACCAGGGTCCCGGCACGCCCATTTGTTCGGTGCAGTTGACAGCCGAAAGTTCGGCGATGGGGTGCAGGTTCTTTTTGGCCAGGGTAGCGCCAAAATAGGTGGCGGCCCCGCGTTCAGGCCCGGCGTTTTTGTCGATGCGTTGTTTTATCCACACTTCGTTGACGCGGCTTTTCTGCCAGTCGGTGAACAGGCTGACACTGTAGCCGCCCGATACAATGGCTTCGAAATGCTCTTTGAGCTGAGCGATGGGCAGGTTCTCATACACATACTGCCGCATCTGAAACGTTGGTTCCATATCGAGGGTCACTTTGGTAACCACACCCAGCGCGCCCAGGTGGACAACGGCTGCCCGGAAGAGGTCGCCATCGTTCGCGCGAGATACTGTTCGGACGTCGCCCGCTGCCGTAACAATTTCCATGGCCGACACCGCCGTGGAGAGGTTGCCGTTTTTTACGCCCGAGCCGTGTGTGGCCGTAGCGCAGGCCCCGGCAATGGAGATATGCGGCAGGGAAGCCAGGTTATGGAGCGCAAATCCTTTCTTATCGAGATAGGGGGCCAGCTGGCCGTATTTCATCGTGGCATCGACGGTTACGGTTCGGGCTTTTTCATTCAGGGAAACCACCTTGTCCATCGCATTCAGAGACAGTAGATTATCGGTACTGTCGGCGATGGTATTGAAGCAGTGGCGCGTGCCCAGTACTTTCAGTTTGGGGTATTTTTTGACGGCTTCCCGGACCTGTTCAACGGAACTGGCGGGATGTAATCGGTCGGTACTGTAAGAGAGATTGCCCGCCCAGTTTTTTAATTTCTTATCAGGTACCCAACTCGCCAGGGGGGCTATAGCGGGCATAGCGAGCAGGGTAGTCGATAATTTGATGAACGTTCTCTTTTCCATGGTTACCGGGTTTTGTGCGAAGCTAAGCGGAATAGTTGACAACTTTATGGCGGCTCCGGCAAAAGTGGAAGCAGCGTTGAAAAAGGCCGTAACCAACCTGTCGGGTGAGTAGCCAACGGCCCGGAAATGGTTTTATGGACACCTGTATATGGCGGACCTTACCGAATGACAACTTCCGAAATCAGTACGCTTTTTGAGCAATTGACCACCACGCGGGTGGGCGTTATCGGCGACTTCGCCCTCGATCTCTATTTTACCCTGCAAACCACCACGGGTGAACGCTCACTGGAAACGAATCTGGACGTATTCTGGGGGAGTCGTCCGGCGGCATCGCTCGGCGGGGCGGGTAATGTCGTTCAAAATCTGATGGCGCTGGGCATAGCCAACTGCCGGGTAATAGGGTGCGTAGGAAACGACCTGTTCGGGCGGGAGATGCAGTTTTTGCTCAATAATCTGGGTGTTGATACAGCGCAGCTGCATACGGTCGCCAATGGCTGGGATACCTGTGTGTATACCAAGCCTCTCCGGGCCGGACAGGAAGTGAACCGGATAGATTTTGGTGTTGCCAACCAGTTGCCGGATGCTCTCTTTACAACCCTCATCGCTGGGTTGCAGGAAGCCCTTGCCGACCTTGATGTGTTGATCATCAACCAGCAGTTTGCAAATCCGTTGCTTACCCCCGAACGGGTAGCGGTGCTGAACGCGTTGCTGGTTCGCTTCCCCCACGTTCGGTGCGTAGCCGACATGCGGGATGTGGGCACGTTGATTCGGGGGGCTACGCTGAAAGTGAACACCGCCGAACTGGCTAAATTTCTGGCTATCGATCTACCCCATTCCCCCGACTTGGACTGGTGTATTCGAAATGGTACGACATTGCGGGAGCAAACGGGTGGCCCTCTGCTGATCACGCGGGGCCAGGCGGGTATGCTGTATCTGGATGAGCACGAAACGCAGTCGGTAGCGGGGCTGCCCCTGTGGGGTGAACTCGACACGGTGGGGGCTGGCGATACTGTCGTAGCGGCCTGGGCTGCTTGTCGGGGAGCCGGCGCTACGCCCGCTCAGGCTGTGCAGATCGCCAATATGGCCGCTGCCGTCACCGTTCAGAAAGTAAATCAGACGGGTACGGCCAGCCTGGCTGAACTTCTCCTGTTGTATGAGACCTTAAACCCAATGGAACACCGATGACGCTGATTGTTATGATTCAAAACGATCCTTGTAACTCATACTAATCAGCGTCAACGGTGCTCTATTCCTCTTAATCATGACTGACCAAGTAGTAAAACAGTGCCGTGACGAACTGCACACCCACCTGACCACCGAACTGCTGCCGTTCTGGATAACGCGCACGGCCGACCACGAAAACGGTGGATTTGTGACGCATTTCGATGAATACGGAAACGATTCGGGCGAGGACGAGAAATCGCTCATTGCCCAGACGCGCTCCATTTATACTTATTCATCAGCCCACCGTGCGGGCTATGGCGATGGTAAACTGGCTGACCTCGCCCGGCATGGTGTCGATTACCTGCTGACCCGGATGTGGGATGCCGAATTTGGTGGTTTCTACTGGATGACCAATCGGAAAGGCGACGTGCTGAACGATCAGAAAATCGTTTATGGCCAAAGCTTCGCTATCTATTGCCTGAGTGAGTACACCCTGGCAACAGGCGATCCGCGTGGCGTGGAATATGCTGAGAAGGTATTCGATCTGTTGCAGAAGTACGCGTCGGATACGGCTTATGGAGGTTATTTCGAGGTATTTAAACACGACTGGACGCTGACCGGGCCGGGTGCTGCGGGCGGAAACCGGAAAACGCTCGACGCCCATATGCATTTGATGGAAGCCTTCACGAGTTTGTATGAATGCACCCGGCAGGCCATCCACCGCCGGAAGCTGCTGGAAGTGATCAGCTTGCTGGTCGCGAAAGTTATGCACCCGGCCTATGGCACAGGCATCCCCCAGTTCTGGGCCGACTGGCGGGTGGCACCCCAGATCAAATTTGACGTCATCTGGGGCTGGGATCGCTTTACGGAAGATGGCGTGAAGCGAAAGGCCGACGATAACACCAGCTATGGCCATAACGCTGAATTTGCCTGGCTGCTGCTCCATGCCCTCGCTGTACTGGAAATACCCCATGAGACCTATATTAACCAACTACAGAAGTCATTTTCTCACACAGCCAACTATGGCGTAGACTGGGAATATGGGGGCGTTTTTGTAGAAGGGTCGCACAGTGGCGACGTGTATGACCGGGAAAAGGAATTCTGGCAGCAGGCCGAGGTGCTTATCGGTTTTCTGGATGCCTACCGGATTTTTGGCGATGCTAAGTACTGGAAGGCCTACGAAAATGTACACCGTTTTGTAATGGATAAAATGGTCAACCACGAGGTTGGCGAGTGGTGGCCGCTCATGACCCGCCAGGGTATTCCGATCTGGACGCACATGAGCCATTCCTGGAAGATCAATTACCATACCGTCCGCTCGATGGTGCAGTCGATCCGGCGATTGGATGCACTATTGACGCCTTCTTCGCCGGCCGATTGATCGTTCGCTGATGAAGAAGGCGTAATCGGCTACTTTTGTGTAAAAATGCCTATGAATCCCTGGAGTCTGGTGCCTTACGCCGATTACGAACGCCACATGAGCCACGAGAGCGTTGGGCAGCTGGCGTCGTTGAGCGAAATAACGAAAGAGAAAGTCGAGCAGCGTTATCCCCAGACGGTGGCGGTCTATGGCGCCTGTACGGGTAACGGGTTCGCTCATTTCGTTGAGGCCCGGACGGTCTATGCGGTAGACCTCAACCCAACTTATCTGGCGGTCCTGTATGAGCGTTACGAACCCATTCTGAATGAACTGATCCTGTTACAGGCCGATGTTACTACAGACGCCGTCGCCATCCCGCCCGACTCCGTCGATCTGGTCATTTGCCATCTGTTTCTGGAATATGTCGACCTGGAGCGGACCTTTGCCAGTATCCGGCAAACCCTCCGGCCGGGTGGCTTGTTAAACATCGTACTCCAGCGCAGCAATGACACCGGCTGGGTCAGCAATACGGGTGTGACCACCCTCCAGCCCGTAGCCGCTATTGCGAACGAAGTGTCGGAAGAAACACTGCTCCGTCATGCTGCGCCGGACCTGCGCTTCGAAGGACGGCAAACGTATCGGATGCCCAACGGTAAAAGCCTGATTTCGTACGATTTTGTGAAAATGGGCATCAATCAACCGGATGAAGAAAGTCTTGATTTTGAGTGGCCTGAGTGGTAGTGGTAAGTCCACCTTTGCGCGGCAGTTCTGCATCGACAACGCCAATTGGCTCCGCGTGAACCGCGATGATTTGCGCCGGAGTTTGCTGCCGGTTTCGCTGTCGGAGTATTGGCAAACCTGGTCCGAGCGGGAGAAGAACCGCATCGAAACCCTGGTCAGTGAGTTGCAGAAGACCGCCATTCTGGAAGGTCTGGCCCGTAACTGGAACGTACTCATCGACAACACTAACCTGAAACAAAGCTACTTCACCGAGTTTCGCCAGATGCTGTCCGACAAATTCGACGAGGTTGAAATCAGTTACCAGCTGCTGGATGTTCCCGTAGCCGAATGCATTCAGCGCGACAAATACCGCAATGATTTGGTAGGGGAGGAGGTCATCCGGCAACAGGCCGAACAACTCGCCGTCCTCAAAAAGAACGTTACTTTTCGCCCGGAAGTCCTGACCCGGCCTGACGTGTTCCAACGCCATCAGGATGCGTCGCTGCCCCGCTGTATTCTGGTCGATATCGACGGTACTGTCGCCGACAAGGGAGACCGTTCCCCGTTTGCCTGGCATCGGGTAAGCGAAGACACGCCCAGGTGGCCCATTATCCGGCTGGTGCAGGCGATGCGGACGTCGGGGTATGCTATCGTGTTTTTCTCCGGTCGGGATGCCGTGTGCCGGCCTGAGACTACGGCCTGGCTGAGCGAATATTTCGGGTGGGCCGCTACGGATTTTGCGTTGTTCATGCGTCCCAAAAACGACAACCGCAAAGACTCCATCGTCAAAGCCGAGTTGTTCGATCAGCACATTGCCGGGCGCTATTACGTTGAGGTTGTGGTCGACGATCGCCAGCAGGTGGTCGATATGTGGCGCCGAACCATCGGCCTAACCTGTATTCAGGTAGATTACGGCGATTTTTAACCAAATCTATTTTAGTCTGATTTGTGTTCTTCGTACAGAATGAAGTTATTACAAATAGCCATATACTATAAAGCGAAGTGGGTGGAGACGTTTCCTGTTTTTTGAAGGGTCGTTGGCACCTGTACTTTCTATAACCAATACACAACCTGAATGAAACTTCTGAAAGTTGCCGCCGGGGTACTGAATCAAATTCCACTTGCCTGGGAACATAACAAGCAAAATATCATCAACGCCATTGAAGAGGCCCAGCGGCAGGATGTAAATCTGTTGTGCCTGCCCGAACTCTGTATTTCGGGTTACGGCTGCGAAGATGCGTTTTACGCGCAAAGCACCATCGACCAGTCCATTGCCTCGCTGCTGGAGATTGTTGAGCATACCAACGATATCGCCGTGGCGGTGGGTTTGGCGCTGCGCCACAACAACCGGATTTATGATGTGGCCTGCCTGATAGCCAATAAGCGGATTCTGGGTTTCGCCGTAAAGCAGTACATGGCCAATAACGGGCTGCACTACGAAGCCCGCTGGTTCCAGCCCTGGCAGATAGGTCTGCGCGACGAAACCCGCATCGGCGAGTTCTCGTATCCGTTCGGTGACATCGTGTTCGATCTGTCGGGCATTCGGATCGGATTCGAAATATGCGAGGATGCCTGGATTGCCAACCGCCCTGGCCGCGCACTCTACGAACGGGGTGTCGATATTATCCTGAACCCGTCGGCCAGTCATTTCGGTTTCTTCAAATCACAGATTCGCGAACGCTTCGTTGTCGATGCCAGCCGGGCGTTTGGCGTCAGTTATGTCTATACCAACATGCTGGGGAACGAAGCCGGTCGGGTTATTTTCGATGGCGATGCCATGGTCGCTTCCAACGGCGAACTGCTGGTATCCGGCGCGCGGCTTAGCTACCACGACTTTGTGATTGTTCCGGCGGTAGTCGACGTCGAGGCTACGCGGCTAAGCCAGGTGCAAAACCGGGGAAATCTGGCGTTGACCCTGCCCAACCTGCGCGTCGTGGAGCGGTTCGACTGGCCCGATATTGCGCCCGTTATCCAGAAAGCAGAGCTGGAAGCGTGGGAGCGGGGCGGTTACCTGAAAGAAGAGGAATTTGCTCGGGCGGTAGCGCTCGGCCTGTTCGATTACCTGCGCAAAAGCCGCTCACAGGGCTATGTCCTATCGCTGAGTGGCGGGGCCGATTCATCGGCTATTGCCGCCACGGTCTATCTGATGATCCGGATGGCTGTCGAAAATCTGGGTATCGAAGGGGTGAAGAAAAAGCTTAGCTATATCAAAGCGCTTCAAACCTGCGACACCCCCGAAGCGATGATGGGTAAACTGTTGACGGTGATGTACCAGGGCACCGAAAACTCATCCGACGATACCTTCAACTCCGCCAAAGAACTGGCCGACGACATCGGGGCTACCTTCCTGAATATCAACATCAACGGGCTTGTCGAAACCTATACCGGCCTGATCGAAGCCCAGCTGGGCCGCAAGCTGTCGTGGGATACCGATGATCTGGCACTGCAAAATATTCAGGCACGGGTGCGCGCTCCGAGTATTTGGATGCTGGCAAACATCAACAACGCCCTGTTGCTGAGCACATCGAACCGCTCCGAAGCGGCCGTTGGGTATGCCACCATGGATGGCGACACGGCGGGCAGCATTTCGCCGATTACCGGTATCGATAAGCACTTTCTGCGGGGCTGGTTGCGCTGGCTCGAAACGGTTGGCCTGAACGTGAAGAACGCGCCGGAGCCCACCGACCGTACGAGCCTGGCAACCGGCCCGATTGCTCCTGATGAGCTGATCAAAGTAAAAGGGCTGTACGCGGTCAATAACCTACAGCCGACTGCCGAACTGCGCCCACTGGACAAGAAGCAGACCGACGAAGATGACCTGATGCCGTATGACGTACTGAACACGATCGAACTGGCCGCCATTCGGGACAAACAGCCGCCCATTGAGGTCCTGAAGCTGGCCGAAGTGCATTATGCCGGTGTCCATGATCGGGAGAAGTTATTGATCTGGGTCGAGCGGTTCTTCAAGCTCTGGAGCCGCAACCAATGGAAGCGCGAACGCTACGCACCCAGCTTCCACCTCGACGACCACAACCTCGATCCGCGCTCCTGGATGCGTTTCCCGATCCTGTCGGGCGGCTATGAGAAGGAACTGGACGAGATGAAGTCGTGGGCCAACGAGCAGAAGCCAAACGGCCGGAAAGGGAAAATTGGGTTTTAGATAAGCCCGTGTAACTTTGTGAAAAGCAGCGAATTATGACTACACCTGAAAAATTTCCTTATATCAAATCCTTGCATGTGAATAACTGTTACGCATACAGGAATTTCAATATAGCGCTGCACGATTATAAGCCGTTCAGTCATCTAATCTTGACAGGGAAAAATGGGTCAGGAAAAAGCACTATTTTGAGAGCTATCAATAGACAGTTCTTCTCAGGTAAAGAGAATCAGACTAAACTATCTTTGCTTGCTATAGCTTCTACAAAGGATGGCGTTAAAGTAACTGCACCAGTATCTCATGCTAAAAGTGTACAACAGGTTGTTGTCTCTTTTTCAATTCCACATGAGATTAATGCCGAAGGGACTGCTAGTAGATCCATGACTCCTAAAGAAGTTTTGGATTTGTATAACGATAAAATCTATTCTTATTTCCCCGCCAAACGTGCTAGTATAGTTGATGGTGTCGATGCTCCGTCGAAAGAAGTAGAGTTTTCTAGTAAACTTAATGATGCTGATTCAACAGAGTATTTTATTCGCAAGTTTAAACAGTATCTGGTAAATCAGAAAATTGAACAAGCATTTAGTCAGATTGAAAATAAGAGTGCTCAAATTGAACAAATTAATTATTTCTTCAAAAGCTTAGAGACTACTTTTCGAAAAATATTAGGTGATGATTTGTTGGAAATTGAGTTTGCAAGGAGTAGCTACGAATTTTATTTGAATTTATCAGGTAGTCGGAGAGTAACCTTTGATGTTCTTCCTGAAGGTTTATCCGCTCTGCTTAGCATAATGATGGATTTATTCATGCGAACTGATATAATTCGCAAAAAGGTGAAGGACTACAGTTATAATCCGTGCGGGATAGTACTAATTGATGAGCCAGAAACACACCTTCATCTACAATTGCAGGAGCAAGTTCTGCCTCTACTTACAGAATTATTCCCAAATGTGCAGTTCATTGCCGCTACCCATTCACCTGCTGTAATTGCCAGCATTAAGAGTGCTACCATTTTTGACCTGACAACAAAAGAAAGTCGAATCAGTGAAGAAACGGCGGGCCGTAGTTATTCGGATTTGATGATCTCACATTTTGGACTGAACAATGAGTACTCCGAGACGGCGGATCAGATTATCAATCAGGTAAATGCTGTTTTGAATAGGCTGGGTGAAAAGGGAGATGAGGTGAAGAAGGCGTTGCAGCAGATTTATGACGAAAACAGTGATTATCTTTCTCCAACTCTTAAAATTGAATTAGAGTTGTTAATTGCCCAACAGGAAGCCCAACACACCGCCCACCAATGATTAATGTAGTTCGGGATCAACCCGCTCCACTTTCACTAGCTAGTTTAAAATCATATCGAAGGCCAGACGTAATTGAAGCGTTACATCAGGTTTTCAACGGTAAATGCTATTTAACCGAAAAAGTGTTCGATAGCCCCAAGGAAATGGAGGTTGATCATTTCCTTACGAAGACTGAACGGCCTGACTTAGTATTTGACTGGCAGAATCTGTATGTGATCGATCAGAAAGCCAATAAACAAAGGCCGAAGAAAACACCAGTAGGTGGTTATCTTGATCCTTGTCACGCAGAAGATAATGTTGAGCAGGAGATAATTTATATTATTGAATTTGGAGGCAACTCTCTGTTTAAAGCCAGAGATTCTACGAATCAGAAAGCGGTTAACACGGCTGCGTTACTGAATCATCTTCATAAAGACCTGAAACCAGCGGTCAAGGACAAACACCATGAGGTCGTCAATGCCGTGGCAGAATGGCACCATTCCAGGAAGGTGGGAGATGAACGGGAGGAATTTGAAAAAGAACTCTTGCTCAAGAAATTATTGTCAAGAGACAGCCATTTTACGAT
Source organism: Spirosoma utsteinense (assembly GCF_014282275.1). GTDB lineage: Bacteria > Bacteroidota > Bacteroidia > Cytophagales > Spirosomataceae > Spirosoma > Spirosoma utsteinense. Next base: position 95,225 of record NZ_VFIA01000002.1, on the reverse strand, counting down.
GTTGATGCGGGCGATTAAGGCTGTACGATCATTACCTGGTGATTTCTTTGACTGATCACTAAGCGGCTTTGAGAAGGAGCTGGACGAGATGAAGGCGTGGGCCAACCAGCAGAAGCCAAACGGCCGCAAGGGGAAGATTGGGTTTTAGGAATATATTTGCAGAAAATGAACAAGGCGATGATTGACGTAAAGTGGCAGGACTACATTATAGCCGATCCGGCAATCATGGTTGGAAAGCCAACCCTAAAGGGAACCCGAATTACGGTTGAGCTCATTGTCGGAAAACTGGCTTATGGTGAGACGGTAGAGGATATTCTCGAAGACTATCCTCACCTGACCCGAGAGCAGATTTATGCTTGTCTACGGTTTGCTGCTCATACCGTACAAAGCAGACGCAGTCGAAAATTAGCCGCATGATTCGGCTACTGGCTGATGAAAACGTGGAAGGTAGAGTAATTCACCTGTTACGTTCAGAGGGGTATAGCGTAACCGCCATACAGGAAACGCAAAGCGGAGTGTCTGACGAAACCGTACTGAAAACATCGGTTTCGTCAGACACTGTTTTGTTAACGGGCGACAGTGACTTTGGGAAACTGCACTTTCAGAAAGGGCACATTCATAGTGGCATCTTGTTTTATCGATTGCCCCGGACAACAACGGAAGAAAAAGCTCACATTATTCTAAAAACTCTGCAGGAGCACGGTGATAAACTGATCAACTCATTCACGGTAATCACCGCAAAAAAAGTGCGTACCCGAACGCTATAATTGTGCGTAAGTCTCTCCCCGCCAACACCGTTCCCGGTCTTCTTTTTGCCGCGCTCTGGGCATCGGCTTCGGTCGCTACCAAATTCGGCGTGCAGTCGGTCCATCCGCTGATCCTGGCTAACGTCCGGTTTTTCATTGCCGGAACGGCTATGCTGGCCTTTGCGTATGGGTTACAACCCACTAAAAGCGCCTGGCCGACCCGCGCTGAGTTCAAACAGCTGGCTATTTTCGCGCTCCTGAACACGACTATCTACCTCGGGGCTTTCGTGCTGGCGCTCAAGCAGGTTTCGGCGGGAATCGGTAGTTTATCGACCGCTACCAACCCGCTGTTCATTGCCCTACTGTCGGCGTTATGGTTGCGCCGAATACCGGGGCGCAATGAAATTGGCGGGTTGCTGCTGGGTATCGTGGGCGTGGGCGTGGCGACGTATCCCCTGCTGCAAAACAGTTTTGCTACGATCGAAGGTCTGTTGATTCTACTGGCCGGGATGGTATCGGTGTCGGCGGCAACGGTGTATTATGCGGGCATCGACTGGCGCTTGTCGAACCTGGTCATCAACGGCTGGCAGGTGCTGCTGGGGGGTATTCAACTTCTTCCGTTTACGTTGTTGTTCGCCGACTTCGGGGCGTCACACTACGACGGACGATTCTGGGCGTCGGTGTTCTGGCTGATTTTGCCCGTGTCGGTGGCCGCGCTGCAACTGTGGTTCTACCTCATCCGGCAGAACCCCGTCGGGGCATCGCTGTGGCTGTTTCTATGCCCTATTTTCGGCTTCGTGTACTCCTATTTCCTCATGGGCGAACCCATCACCCTGTATACGCTGGCAGGTACCGCACTGGTTATTGGCGGGCTTTGGCTGGGCCGCAGGAAGTAGGCAGCCAAAGCCCGCTACACCTGAAATCTATACCTGCGAATAGGCCGTAGGCTCCAGGAAAACCCGGATTATGTGCGAAACCGTATTGGCATATTCGGGGGCCTGCGATACGCGTTTCCAGTCAGGATGGCTGCCAAATTGTTTCCAGTTCGCGTCACGCTCTTCCATGTTCTTGAAGGTAAGCATATAAGTCAGGCAGGGCATATGTTCGCCAGCTATAACTTCGCCAAAGAAGACCGGGTTGAGTTTGGTCTTGTAAAAAATGGGGAGCTCATCGACGTTGAACATCTTGACCTTCCGCCGGACGGCGTCTTCCGAATACCCTTCGTAGGTGCGAAGTTCGAAGATCCGGCTTTCTTTGGCGGGGACTGCCAGCGCAGGCAGCGCATCGAAGGCATTCAGGATAGAGGTCGTATAGCGGGCGTAGGGCGCTTTGTCAACGGCCACAGCGTCATAGGCAGTCCGCGCCTGCGTATACGTCGAGTCGGCGGCCAGTTTGGTAGCTGAAGTCGAGTAAGCGTCCCAGGATGCGTGGGGAATCAGTACATACAGCTTGCCGGGCTCCGGTTTCGCCAACTCGCTGAAAACGCCAATGTTTTTCGCGCCCAGTTTGTTGAGGGCGGGCATCAGCCCTTCTTTCAGGTACGTTTCCAGACTGGCTGGCGACGCGCCGGTACGAAATTCATATATTCTTAACTCAAATACCTGCTTCTGAGCGGGAGCGGCTTGTGCCACTACCTGGCCGCTTGTGACGGCAGCGGAGGCAGCCAGCGAGGCCGCCACAAATTGTCTTCGTTTCATTCGGGTAGAAAAAGATTTATTGTTTTGTTTGAGATTGTTGCTGCTGTTAGCGAGTAGACTACCGAGCTTTGGGCCCCGGGATGTCCAATAAGGATGTGTTGCTGATAAAGGAAAGCTGTTTGCTGTCGGGCGACCACGATGGTGTATTGATCGTGCCCTGCCCACCGTAAATGTAAGCAATAACTTTAGGCGTTTCCTTCGCTGGATTGCCATCTGCGATTGGCAACAGCCGCAGATAGACCTGTTTGTAGAACGGGTGATCGTCGGGTTTTACATCGGTGCTGAACGACAGGATCGTCATCCATTTGCCATCCGGCGAGATGTGGGGAAACCAGTTGTTATACCCGTCGTTCGTGATCTGCTCTTCCTCACTGCCGTCAGCTTTCATGCGCCAGATCTGCATGGTGCCCGTCCGGGTCGAGTTGAAATAAATGTATTTGCCGTCGGGGGCGTATTCAGGGCCGTCGTCCAGGGGTTTGCCCTCGGTGAGTTTGATCTCCTGCCCTCCGTTGGCGTTGATTTTGTAGATGTCGAAGTCGCCGTTGCGCTGGGCGGTGTAGACCAGTTCCCGACTGTCGGGCGACCAGCCATGCAGGTAGGAGGGACCCGTGGTGACAGCCGTAACGCGTTTGGGCTTGCCACCCGTCGTGGGCATGGTATAGACGACCGATTGGTTGTTGTCGTCCTTGCTGTGGTGACTGATCCCCAACTGCTTGCCATCGAATGACAGCACGTGGTCATTATTGTTGTTGGTAGCAAAATCGCTGTTGATCAGCGTGGGGGTTTTCGTCTTCAGGTCGAAGCGGTACAGCCCGCCTTTGCTGTTGTAAATGAGCGCCTTGTTGTTGGGTAACCAGTTTGGTGCCTGCAGGCTTTCGGGCGATTGGTAAATAACGGTACGATGCCCGCTGGCCACGTCCATCAACTCCAGGCAACTACCGATATACTCGCGGTAAGGGACGAAGTTATCGCGGGCCGGTACGATAACGCGGACATTGGTGAACAGCGCTTTCTCCGAAACGTCGGGGTTGTGCGAACAAACGAATAACCCTACATACACCTCATCGCCCAGATTCAGATCGGTTACCTCTTCGCTCACAAACGGCTGTCCGTTGCGGGCTACCGACATCGTGTACGTGTTGCCATGGCGGGCTAACTGAATCACGTCGGCCGCTGTTAGCGTCGATTTTTTCTCTTCTGTCGTGCCACCCGCTGTCCGTCGGAATTGCAGCGACGTAAGGCCATCGCCATGTACCGCAGCATTGATGTGGGCCGCGCTGGAGTCGAGGCCCGACCGTACGATCCAGCCTAGTTTACGGTGCGGGTCAACGCCTTTGCCCAGGAGATGGGCCGTTGTTTGCAGGATAAAATCGCCTTTCATGCGCTTCCAGACCATATGGAACTGGTCACTGTTGAACCACATATTGACGCCCGATCCTTCTACGGTGTATTCTTGCCGGGCTGCGTTATAGGTAGCGGAGCCGGGGCGTTTGACCTTGCCAATGTCTGACTGGTTCTCAAACTGCCCGACGACGGTCGATTTTTGCGCTCTGGCTATCGCCGACCACTGGCACAGGAGTATCGTTAGTATAAGTACTGCAAAGCGTTTCGATCGCATGGAGAAAAGGAATAAGGTATTTTTAGGGGAAAGGAATTGCCTGAAATGTTCCTACTACTCTGATAGCCTTTTAGCCACCTCATTTCTTTTAAACGTCAGAGACTCAGCAGCCGTTTTTTGTACATCTTCGGCAGATCGGCCTCGAACCAGGTGTACGGGTGCTGGTAGAACCGGAGGAAATCGGGGATACTGACCTGACCGGGGTAGGGGGCATAATAATGGGTCGGGCTTCGACTGTCATTGCGCCAGACCAGCACGTAGGTAAGCCGCATCTTCTCCGCCAGGAGTGATTTCAACAGGGTCTCGGTCCACCAGCTCCTGTTGGGGATAGACTCCAGGCCGGTTTCGGTGAAGGCCGCCAGCTTACCGGCTTTCCGGGCATAGTCTGATACGATCTTTAATTTCTGAACGCCTGCCTGTAAGTTGTAGCGTTCGTTCCGCCCGAAGTCAGCGTAGTTGTCTACCCCTACCATATCGACCCATTCGTCGCCCGGATACCGTTCCAGGTACTGCTCCGTCGTGGTAAAAAGGCAGTCGGGCGAGAAGGTATAGATGAAGTTGTGGACCTGTAGCGAATCCCGCAGATAACCAACCGTAAACCGCCAGAGCGACTTGAACTCAGCGGGCGTACAATGCGATTTGCCCCACCAGAACCAGTTGCCGTCAAACTCGTGATACGGCCGAAAAATCACCGGCACCAGTTTCCCGTCGCGCCCCCGTACGGACTGTGCCAGGTCGCCAAGTGTGCGAAGAATAGCCTTGTACTGTTCATGGTGCGATCCACCCGGAATAAGGTGTTGTACGGCGGGCGACGAAACGGAATCGACCCAATTGAACCCGTTACCGGAAACGGGATTGGAAAAGTGCCAGGCGGCTGTGGTAACGCCACCCCGGTCGTAGGTGTCGACGATGGAAGCACGCAGGCGTTCCCGATAGGCGTCGATGCTTTGCTGGGACCGGCCCGTTAAACCACTAAAATCGACCCCGATAACGGCCGGGTGCGACCCGGATACGGATTTAACATCGGAGCGGCCGGGCTCATCCGACCAGCCGTGGCCATACTCTGTTGCATGCTGATGACCGAACAAAATATGTTTTTTGGTCAGCCGGTGCAGGTTACGATGTAAGGCAACGGTTTCTTTCGTGGCTTTCCGGTCGATAAGCCGAGGCTTTCCGGCGGCTTCTGTGACCAGCGGCAACAGACCTAAAAGCAGCAGGAATGCATAGAGCCGGACAAGTCGTTTTGTAACAGGGTGCATGCGTTTTGGAACAGATTGAGCGTTGGTTTGCCGGTTTATCAGCCTTGGCTGACGGGGACAAACCAGGACAGGTTGAGTAAAATTGGGTAAAAAAAGACAGCCTGCTCCATACGTCTGTCATCGAAGACAAAGGTATAAAGCAGGCTGTTCGACTACGTTTAATACAACCCGAGGTCGTCTACGTAAATAACCGTCGGTACATTACCGCTGAACTCCTGAATGGTAATGTCGGCCAGGCTGCCGGTAGCGCCCAGTGATGTGAACGGAACGGCATAATCGGTCCAGGTTCCGGCATGCAGCACAATCTGCCGCCCGGCGTCGTAGTTACCGTTCAGTACCAGCTTGACGATCTTTCCTTCGGTGCCGCTGCCGCCATAAATAGAGAACTTGAGGCCGGTAGCGCCAGCCAGCGCAATGGCGGGGCCACCGTTGCTAAGCTGGAACCCACCATAACCGCCCGTGTACTCGTATTTGAGCGACTGAGTACCCCGTTTGGCTGCCCCTTTCGATGGTACTTCCGATGCGCCATTCCAGCCACCCGGCGACCAGCCTGTAGCCAGCGCATCGGTGAAGATTGGAAGCCGGAAACCAAATGGAATGCCATAGGCCACTGTACCGCCCGGTGTCGTCACCGAAATAGCCGCCGTCGAAACAGATGCGGGCACTGTCACCTTCAACTGGGTGGCTGTCTTTTCGGTGATCGTGGCCACTGCTGTCCCAAAACGTACCGCGCTGACATTATCGAAGGTGGTTCCGGTGATGGTAATGACATCACCGGCAACCCCCGCCAGTTGGTCGACTCGGGTAATGACCGGTGCCGGTTGCTGAATGGCGAAGTCGTACTCGACGGTACCACCCTGAGTAACCACCTTTAGCTTGTTGCTGCCAGCAAAGGGGGTCGTTTGTGGGATGGTAAGTACGATAGACGTGTTGGTAACTAGTGCCGGGTTGAAATAGGCGTTGACATCGTTAAAATAAACAGCCGTTACCGTCTGTAAATTCTGGCCGATGATCGCATACAGGGTGCCGGGTTTGCCGAGCGCCGTCGTCGAATCGAACGCAACGGGCGTGGTGCGGGTGGCCGTGTAGGTAGAGTCGAGGTTGTAGGGCGTTTGAAAGGTAGAGATCGAATCTCTACTGATCGTACGAACGCGGCTGATAACCGGCGCGGGTACGACCTCGTCCTTGTCCTGACAGGCGCTGAAACTACCGACGACGGCCAGCAGGCCGCACAGGCTGACGAATTGTTTTATGATGGCTTTCATCTGAACGTTGGTTATTTAAACGTGTATGGAACGGGTGCCTGCGTCAGCAACGGGTTGATCGCCGTTTCGGTTGACGGATACGGGAACCGGAACCGGTCGTTGGTAGGGGTATACCGCTCCGAATAGATCTCAGTTTTGTCGTTGCTGTAGGTGCCGCGCTCCTGCTGGCTGATGATAGCGATGGCTCGGGGGTGCGTGGTGGCGTTGAAGCCATCGATTCGGCCCAGGTCGAACCAGTAGTCGCCTTCGATGGCCAGTTCCAGCCGCCGTTCGCGCAGGATATCGGCCTGTGTGATGGATGCTTTGGGCGACAGACCCGCGCGGGCCCGCACCTGGTTGTAGGCCGTTATGGCGGCTGGTACGCTGGTGCTGGCGGCCCCGGCCAATACGGCTTCAGCCTCGATAAGCAGCACTTCTGCATAGCGCATCAGGTAGGTGTTATTGCCCGCCGACTGCGCGGCTCCCAAACCACCGTTATCAGCCCGGCTTCCTACTACATACTTCTTGATCCCTGCTTTCGTGTTCTGCGCGTTCACATCGGCCGGAACCGTGTAACCGCCACCGGCTGAGTTCAGCTCCGGGTAGACGTCGCCCGCCAGCATGATGGTTGCTTTCCGCCGAACATCGCCCGGCTCTTTGGCAAAGTCGGCCTGCAGGTCGATCGTGGGCCCGACTACGCCATACCCATCGCCGGTACCGGTGATCTGCGAGCTGATAGCAAACGATGCCTGCATGGAATTGCCCCGGCCATATTGTCCGCCACCCACCCATTGCAGGGCGATGATCGACTCTTCATTGTTGTTGTTGGCCGTTCTGAACAGGTCGGTAAATGTCCGCCCGGCCACCTGCGTACCGTACAGTTTGAACTCACCGCTGTTGATGACTTTCTCCGCGTAGGTGCGTGCCTGGGCATAGTCCTGTCTGTACAGGTGCACCTTGGCCAGCATGGCCGAGGCCGAGCCGCTGGACACGTGACCGTTCTCGACCGATGTGCCCGTCCGGATCTTCTTCGTGCAGTTGGCTTCCGCAAATTCCAGGTCCTGAATAATGAACGTGTACACGTCTTCGACCGGGTTCGTGTTGATCTTGGGCGAATAGACGAAGTCCAGCGTATTCTCGATAATAGGGACGTTGCCCCACAGCCGGACCAGGTAGAAATAAGCCATGGCGCGCATTAGCCGGGCCTCGCCAAGGGCGTTGTTCACCACCGTCGGATCGACCGATGCCGGCACCTTGGCGGGCATGTTGTTGATAATGGCGTTGGCCTGCGCCACCACCGAGAACAGCGATTTCCAGCCGTTGGTCAGCTCGTTGTTGTCGGCTGTTACGGAGAAGTTGCTGAAGTTGACAACGTCGCCCGAGTAGGTCCGTGCGTTACCGCCCGACAGCTCCGTAATGGCCCAGAAGGCTTTGTTGTTGAAGTTAAACCAGGGGACATTATAAAGCGCATTGGTACTGGCTTTCACCTGTTCGGCCGTCTGGTAGTAGCTATCCAGCGTGAGCGCATCCTCAGGCGCCCGGTCGAAGAAGGAGTCCTTGCAGCCGGAGACGGTGACGCCAACGGCCGTGAGCAGGACAAGGAGGTATTTATTGGGTGTCGATTTCATGTGTGAGCAACGAAATTAAAATTCAGCATTGATACCGAAGGTGTAGGTGCGTGGCAGCGGATAGCGGCCGTTCTCTACGTTCATTTGCAGCGAGTTCTGGTTGAACGCGCCCACCTCGGGATCGTAGCCCGAGTAGCTGGTGAACGTGTACAGGTTCTGCACGCTGGCATACACTTTCAGGCGGTTCAGTTTAACCCGGCGAACGACCGCGGTTGGTACGTTATAGCCGATGTTCAGGTTCTGAATCCGGGCGTAGGAACCGTCTTCGACAAACCGGTCTGAGATGAACAGATTGGGATTGTCGATACCGCTCTTAGGAGCAGGCACGTCTGTATTGGTGTTGGCCGGCGTCCAGTAGTTACCCGCCGACGTGAACTGGTTGTTGTACAGGTTCGACAGGCCACCAACGGTCCGGCGCGTCAGGTTCAGGATTTTGGCCCCGTACGATCCCTGCAGGAACAGGCTTACATCGAATGATTTGTAGGAGAATGTGTTGGTCAGGCCGAACGTGAACTTGGGGTTCGGGTTGCCGATGATGGTGCGGTCCTGTTCGTTGACAACGCCATCGCCGTTCACGTCTTCATACTGCACGTCGCCCAGCCAGGTACCCGCGCTGGAATTCTGCACGGGCCGGTTGAACTGAACGGGAGCCGTCGAGAGCTGCTCGGCATTCTGGAAGAGCCCTTTCACTTTATAGCCGTAGAACTGCCCGATAGGCTGGCCCACTACCGTCCGGGTTACCGGCACGTTCAGGAAGCCGCTGTACACGCTGTTGATGATCTCGGTGAAGTTCTCCGACAGCTCTTTCACGCTGTTTTTGTACTGCGAGAAAATAAGGGTCGTATTCCAGCGGAAATCGCCTTTTGTGATGTTCTTCGAGGTCAGCGTCAGGTCGATACCCCGGTTTTGCATCTGGCCCAGGTTAACGTACGGCGAGGCAATACCGCCCAGGTAGTTGAAGTCGCCAATCAGGTAAGCAGGCAACGGCAACTGGTAGAGGAAGTTTTTCGACAGTTTGTTATAGACGTCGATGGTAGCGTTGAACCGGCTGCCGAGGAAGGCCAGATCGACTCCCACGTTTACCTGCGTATTGCTTTCCCACTTCAGGTCCGGGTTGGCAATCCGGTCAGTCAGGAAGCCCGTTCCCAGACCGGTTGACGTTGGTGACAGCGACGAACCGTAGAGGTAGTTGGCAATCTGCTGGTTGCCCACCGAACCGTAACCCACCCGGATGCGTACATCGTCGGCTACTTTTTTGACGCCGGCCATGAACGGTTCTTCGATGATCCGCCACGAGGCCGCGAAGGAAGGAAAATAACCCACCTGCCGTCCTTGTGCGAACTTCGATGAGCGGTCGCCCCGGATCGTAGCCGTCAGGCTGTAGCGGTCTTTGAAGGCATAAATAGCGCGGGCGTAGACCGATTCCAGCGACTGACTTCCCTTGAACTCGTTGTTGGTTGCCGTAGCGGCTTCACCGAGATTGAGCGACTTGATATCGTTGCTGTAGAAACCGGCGCGGTAGCCTTCGATGCCATTCCAGCGGGATTGCTGCACCTCATGACCCAGCAGACCAGTTATGTTATGATCGCCCCCGAAGGTGTGGGTGTAGGTAAAGTAGTTCTTCAGGATGTTGAACGTGTTCTTCTGCCACCGCTGGTTCAGCGTAGCCGTGGTGTTCACGAAGCGGCCGAACGAATAGGTCGGTACGAAATAGGTATTGTCGGAGTAGCCAAAATCACCGCCCAGCTCGGTACGGAACGACAGCGAGTTCGAGAACTTGATGTCGGCGTAGAGGTTGCCGTTCAGACCCGTCCGGTTTAGCCGGTTAGTAATGCTCAGTGCCTGCGCAACGGGGTTGATCACACCCGCCGTGGCGTTCGGATCGTTCGGCGGTCCGGCAAACGATCCATCGGGGTTGCGTACCGCTACATCCGGCGACTGGAGCATGGCCAGGTAGATGATGCCGTTGACGTTGTCGTTCAGGGTTACGTTGTCGACCGAGCTGCTGCCGGTCAGGCTGACGCCCATCTTGAACCAGGGTTTCACCTGGCCGTCTACGTTGGTTCGGAACGTATACCGGTTGAAGCCCGAGCCAATGACGATACCGTCCTGTTTCAGGTAACCGCCCGATACGTAATAGTTGATGCCTTCCTTGCCGCCCGATATAGACACCTGGTGGTTCTGCATCACCGCCGACTTGAATACTTCGCGCTGCCAGTCAGTACCTTCGGGCAACAGGCTGGGGTCCGAAAACTCCGCCCGGCGCTGGGTGCCATACACATCGGCAAGGTCGTTCTGTAGTTTGGCATACTGCTGCAGCTTCATCAGACTCAGGTATTTGGACGGCGACTGAATACCAACATACCCGTCGTAAGCGATGCGCGCACTTCCGTTCTTGCCCCGCTTGGTCGTGATGATGATAACGCCGTTGGCCGCCCGGTTACCGTAGATAGCCGTTGCCGATGCATCTTTCAGTACGTCGATCGATTCGATGTCGTTCGGGTTGATCAGCGACAAGGGACTGACACCGCTCTGGCCGCTGCCATTAAAGTTCTGCAACGGCGACCGGCCGCTCGTGCTCTGGTTGTTGGCGTCGCCGGAAATGGGTACGCCGTCGATCACGTACAGCGGTTCGCTGCTACCCGTAAGTGAGGTTACCCCCCGAATCCGCACCGATGTCGAACTACCCGGCTGGCCGGAATTCTGGGTTACTGTCAGACCGGCCGCCCGGCCCTGGAGCAGCTGGTCGACGCTAGGCTGGGGAATGTTGGCGATGTCTTCTGACCGGACGCTTGAAATAGCGCCATTGACATCCTGCCGACGCTGGGTACCATAGCCGATAACGACGACGTCATTCAGGACGTTATCAGCGGCTTTGAGCTTGATATCGAACGACTGGCGGCTCCCGATCGCCACTTCCTGGGTGGTCATGCCGATGTAGGAGACAACCAGCGTCTGCGCACCCGCCGGAACGTTCAGGGTAAACTTACCGTCGGCATCCGTTGTGGTACCAACCTGGGTTCCCTTAACGGAGACCGTTGCGCCCGGCAGCGCACCACCCCGTTCGTCGGAAACGATCCCCCGAATCAGGGCTTTAACATCAGATAGCCGGTTCTCTGCGGCCAGTCTGTCGAGATAGAGGGCCGAAACAACTTCATTTCGGTTGGTCGGGACCCGGTCCGGGCTTTTGTCTGTGGCCGAAGCGACAGACAAATTGCTCACAATAAAGAACCCCGAGAGCATATGTTTAAGCATACGTGTAGAAAAGTAAAGTATTCGATTTGGTCAATAGAAAAGTCAACAGTGAGTCCCGATGGCCAACAGCCGGTAGTGTCTTTCCCTCCAGGCGGGTAGCCACTTGATGGCAGGTTTACGGGTATGTTTGGTCGGTAATGGATCGTTTTTTTTAGCGATTTCGGCTTTTTAGACACCAGCGTCTCTGCCAGGCGCTCTACGCGGTCTGGTTCAATGTAATTCGGCAATGCTTAGGCAGGTTGATTGTCAGGCGGTTGATACAGCCAGCGGTTCATGGGCGGGCGCGGGATCGGCATACACAGGGGGTGTGTCGCCTTTTGTTAACCGCTGCATGGGGAGGGAGATAAGAACAGAGGTTCCTTTTTCGGGTCTGCTCTGCCAGATAACCTGTCCGCCCAGATACGCAATACGCGTTTTAACATTGATGATACCGTTGCCACTATGAAACGTGTTCTCAAAGTCGCCCCCCAGGCCATCGTCCTCCACGCTGATCAGTGCTCGTTCTTCGTCGGTCATGACCTGAACGGTAATGAAGCGGGCATGGGCGTGTTTCAGTGCGTTGTTAAGTAATTCCTGAATGACCCGGTAGATCATGACCGATGCCTCGTCGCCCAGCACGGGCAATTGCCCGTAATGCTCCAGAAACAGGCGGGTTTCATTGACCAGATTCAGTTTCTGAACCAGGTCTTCCAGTGCCGGAATCAACCCGAACATAGAGAGCGCGTAGGGGCGGAGGTCGTTGGAAATAAGCCGGGTTTCAACGCAGGCATCATCCAGAAACTGGTTCAGCGGATCTTTAACCGATAAGGGCAGCAGTTCCTGGTGTGCCTCGACGAATAGTTTGATGCGCGACAATTGAATGCCCAGGCCATCGTGCAGATCACGGGCAATCCGGCTTCGTTCGCCTTCCTGCCCTTCAATCATGGCACGGAGTGATTTCAATTCCAGTTCCTTGATCTGTTGTTGAGCAATGACCGTTTGCTGGTGGGTGATGAGCTTCTGCTGACCCCGCAGCAAAAACAGGGCGATAACGCCAAATACGCTGATGATCAGTACCGCAATCAATACCATGTTCAGGGTATGCTGGTGGCGGTTTTGCTCTTCAATTAGTTTCTTTTTAACCGCCAGTGTGCTGATCCGGTTGTTCAGCTCGTGGAGCCGGATGCTCTTTGTCTGTTCCGAATTGTAAAACTGGTTCGTGAAATCCATGGCTTTCAGCGCGAACACGTAAGCCTGCTGGTAGTTACCCAGGCGGGAATAGCTGTCGGCGGTGTGCTTCGACAATTCCTGCATCATGGTGATGTTCTTCTGGGATTCAGCGATCTCATAGCTCTTTTTATATGACGCGATCGCTTCCTGCGAGCGGTCCCGAAACTGATCGACGATCCCGAGGTAGAAGTGGTTCAGGGCAATGAGCCATTTGGTATCGAGTTTCGTTGCCATCGTCAGGCTCCGGTTGGCAAAATACTGGGCTGAATCAGGTCGTTTCGATCGTAAATACGTCGTGGCCAGTAAGTTGAGCGCATACGCCTGAAAATAGGTTTCGTGGTACTGGCTACACATTTGCTCGGTTTTCCGTAGCTCGGTGATCAGGTTTTTGGCCATAGGCTCCCGCCGTTGCCGCATGTTGGCAATAGCGAGACGACACTCGATCACTTTGGCCATATTCTGGATTCGGGCAAAATACGTAAGGGCTTTGTTCAGGTGCTGCTCGGCGTTGGATTGCAGGAACGGGTCCTGCGAATAGTAATCGCCGATGATCAGGTGCGTGTTGTAATACGCTGTCGAATCGCCCGCCCTCTGCGCATAGTTCAGGCTGTTGAAATAACACCCGATCGAGTGTTTATTATAGCCGTATAATGTCTGGTACATACCCCCTAACCGAACGTATACATCGGCCGCAGCACCGTATTGTTTTGCCTGCAGGAGCGGTTTGATTCGATTTCGCAGACTGTCGATACTCGCCGATTGCCCATACGCCTGCCCGGGCTGAAGCCAGCCGCCAGCCAGTAGCAGGAGGCAGCCAAGCCAGGCGTATTTTCGCAGCAGTAAGCCAGTAGTAAACATGGTAGTCACCCTAATTGATACACTGTAATTCCATTGCCGTTTTGATAAGAAGGGCGGTATTGGACACCCCAAACTTCATGAGCAGACTGCTGCGGTGAAACTCGACGGCTTTGCTGCTGACAAACAACTGGTTTGCCATTTGCTGTGTCGTCAACCCTTCGGCAATCAGCCCGAGCACTTCCGTTTCGCGGGGTGTCAGCGTAGGTCTGACGCCCATCCCGATCGATGTTTTCCGGCTTTTCGGACCCTCGGTCAGCAGTAACTGCAAGATCGTATCGTTGAAGTACTGTTTCCCCTGGTATACCGTTTGAATAGCCTGTAGCAACTCAACTTTTGTCGTGTTTTTAAGCAGGTAACCGTTGGCTCCTTTCTTAACCATTCGTTTGACCAGACTGGCATCGTCGTGCATGGTCAACGCAACGATCTTCGTATCGGGGTGTTGCTGATGGATCTGTTCACATAGTTCGAGTCCATCTTCTACTCTTGGGAACGAGATGTCCAGCAACACCACATCGACATGGTTCAGGGCCAGCTTTTGTTTGACAGAATCGACGTTGTAACACCGTTCAACTACTGCTATATCATCAGCTCCTGAAATAAGTGATGCAATACCCTCAACGAACACGTTGTGGTCGTCGGCAATCAGGACCCGTATCATACGTCAACCAATTGGTTTTCTAACTCCTCTGTCTCTCTCTTACACCAATACATACCTGTAAAATAGAATTTTACTTAGCAAAATTAGGATTAGAATACAACTGAATTAGTAGTGTAAACCCTACCCGTTAAAAATTTAGGATAAACCCTAGCTAGTCTGCTTTTTGGATATGGAACGCATTCCGGGGAGGAATTGTGCGTGCCTGTTAACAACTATATACTTATTGGCTACCCTGTACAATGCAGGTGAGCTTTATGGTATTCATTTGATTAAAAAAGCATCCAGTGCTTTGGTCGGCTTACCGTCGGCCCCCCAGGCACTAAGCCCGTATTTGCTCCAGCTTCGGGCACCCTGAGGCTCCCAATAGATTACGCCTAGGCCTTTTCTGTCAGGAACGGCCTTTACCTGTTTCTGAACGGCGACCAGCATATCGTAGGTGTTCTGAACTTTTGTGTCTTCTCCGCCCACTTCAACAACCATAACCTCTTTGCCATATCGGGCGGCCATATCCTTCATATTCTGGCCTAAGTCAGCGATCGACAGTGTATAATCGGGGTTTCCTTCAAGCCAGTAGGGATAGTACGAGAGGCCGATCACATCGTACCTGGCCTGGTGAACCCGGGCGCTATCGAACCAGGCTCTGAATCGTGCTTTGTTGTTGCCCTAGTCTACGTGCAAAATCACCTTCGAGTTTGGGCTTACGGACTTGATGGCTTCATAGCCTTTGTTGATCAGTTGAGCCAGGCCGGACCAGTTCGACGTACTGCCTTCAGGATAAATCATGCCGCTCGCCGTTTCGTTGCCAATCTGTACCCATTCGGGGGTGATGCCGGCCGTTTTGAGTGCCGTCATGACGTCGGCGGTATAGTCATGGACGTCGGTCAGTAACTGCGGGAAGGTATGCCCTTCCCAGGCGGCTGGCTTTTTCTGCTTTCCCGGATCGGCCCAGGTATCGCTGTAATGAAAATCGATCATGACCCGCATCCCCCATTTCCTGGCGCGAATGGCCATGGCCACCGTTTCCTCTTTGCTGCAATGGCCGCTGGCTTTATCGCTGGATGGGTTCACCCAGGTCCGCAGCCGGATGGTGTTGATACCATGATCTTTAAGGATCTGAAAGCAGTCCTGCTTCACGCCCTTGTCACTGTAAAAGGTGTAACCCGTGGCTTCCATTTGGGGTAGCCAGCTAATGTCGGCCCCTTTGGCAAAGTCCTGAGCGGGTGAAAGGATAGGGAGGAGAGTTACCGTCAGCAGAAAGAGATAGCGAAAAAACAGATTGTTCATAACGTTGATGAGGTGTATTAATCAGAAAATATGGTTTGTATTCAAACGCAAAGCCCCATAGGGGCTCAACAGCGCAGCGTCGGTAGCAACGGTAAATCGTGTCCATCCCCGCCCGTGCCGTAGGTACGAAACAGCGTAGAGTCGGTAGCAACGATGAATCGTGTGCATATTTCCGCCCGTGCCCCGTAGGGGCGTAACAGCGCAGCGTCGGTAGCAACGAACGCAACGATTTCATCCGGTTGCCGTGCCGTAGGTACGGAACAATCTGTGCCGGACCTACGACATGGTAGAATGATCGTCAAAAACATGCTACCGTTGCTACCGACGCTGCGCTGTGCCGTACCTACGGCACGGGTGGGAATATATGCCTTTTCTACCGACGCTCTACCGACGCTGCGCTGTTATGCCCCTACGGGGCGGGCGGGAATATGCACCCGGCCTACCGACTGCGCTGTTGGGTACCTACGGCACGGGTGGAAATGGGCACGAATCACTGCTTTGAATTCATTAATTCTTCGATGGCGTCGGCTTCGACGGGGATATTGGCCATCAGGTCGGTGTTGCCGGATTCGGTGATGACAACATTGTTTTCCAGCCGTATGCCGAGATTTTCCTCGCGGATGTAAATGCCGGGCTCGACTGTAAACACCATACCCGGTTCCATTTTTCGGTATTTGTTCCCCACATCGTGAACGTCGAGACCCAGAAAGTGAGACGTTCCGTGCATGAAGTATTTCTTGTACAAGGGTGCATCGGGGTTTTGGTTGGCTACGGCCGTGCGATCCAGCAGGCCCAGGCCGATCAGCTCCGACTCCATTACCTTACCCACTTCGCGGTGGTACTCGTCCCAGAGGTTACCGGGACGCAGCATTTGTTTGGCCTCGTTCATAACACGCAGGACGGCTTCGTAAACGGCCCGCTGCCGATCGGTGAATCGCCCGCTCACCGGTACCGACCGGGTCATGTCGGCGTTGTAATTGGCGTACTCGGCCCCGATGTCGAGCAGAATCACATCACCGGCCTGGCATTGGGCGCTGTTGTCGATGTAATGCAAGACGCAGGCATTGGCTCCCGATGCGATAATGGGGGTATAGGCGGCTCCCCGCGACCGGTTCCGGATGAACTCGTGCATCATCTCGGCTTCGATCTCGTACTCCCAAACACCCGGCTTAATGAACCCGAGCAACCGCCGGAACATGGTGTCGGTAATGTCGATGGCCGTTTGCAGCAGTGCCATTTCCTGCGGGTGCTTAATGGCCCGCAGGTGATGCATAAGAGGAGCCAGCCGTTCCAGGTGGTGCAACGGATACTGCTGCCGGAAGGTATCGATGTAGCGGGCGTCGCGGGTTTGAACGGCCACGTCGGCGCGGGTGTGCTCGTTGGTGTTGAGGTATACGTACTCCGCTTCGTAAACCATCTGCCCGAGTATCTGCTCAAACTGACTGGTCCAGTAGACCTGCTTCTGCGCAATACCGGTCACCTCTTCCACTTCGGCTTTGGTGAGCTTGTGCCCTTCCCAGATCTCGATCAGTTCGCTGGTTTCGCGCAGAAATAGCACCTCGCGGAATTTTGGGTCGGGGTGATCAGGAAATAGCAGGAGCCGCGTTTCCTCCTGATCGACGCCGGTAAGGTAGAACAGATCGTTGTTTTGCCGGAAAACCATGGTGCCATCAGCATTGGTAGGCATGATGTCGTTGGCGTTGACAACAACCAGCGATTTAGGTTTCAGCAGGGCGGTGAGCCGCTGCCGGTTCTGAACGAAGAGTTGGTTGTCTATGGGGAAATAGCGCATAGCGGGGTTGTTACAGGGCGTTCGTGATTAAGTTTGCAAAGAAAACCAAAAGGCGCAGGAGTTTTTGGGTCTTCCTGCGTTTAACTTCTTAGACGGCTTTACTGAAGCCCGTTTGCAATCGTTTTCTTAACCTCTATGATCGTTCGACTTATTGTTCTGCTCTGCCTGACGTTTGTGTCGGGATACGCTCGACCAGGCGTTGGCCTGCCGACCTCTATCAACGGGGACCCAGCTGCCCGGACCACAAGCCAGCCAGGTGTGGCCCGGCCCAAGTACTGGATTTTACTCGATTCGAAGGATCAATCGACAGCGCCGGCCCTGTCCGCTGCCGCGCTGGCCCGTCGGTATGAGCAGGCCCTGTCCGTCGATGATACAGACCGGCCGGTTTCGGGGGCTTACCTGAAGCAGTTGCAGCAGATAGGCGTGGAGCCCGTTTGTCAGTCACGCTGGCTGAATGCCGTATCGGCCCGGTTGACGACAGAGCAGTATGCTCAGGTATCGACGTTGCCGTTCGTAAAATCGATCGTCACCATCGACCCGGCTATCATTATCACATCGCTTACGCACCCCGCCAAGTCGGATGAAGTCAACCCGATGCTGGCACCGGTCATGACCCAGATACAGGCACCGGACTTTGCGAAGGCGGGCCTGACAGGACGGTTTGTAACCATCGGCGTTATCGATGCCGGGTTTTTCGGTGCCGACTCGGTGAGCGCGCTCAAGCACATTTTTGCCCGGGAGGGTGTCAATCAGGTACGGGATTATGTGAACGACAAGAAGACCCACGGGCAACTCTTCCGAACGCTCGAGACCATGTCTGATTTCCATGGTACCGAAGTGCTGGCGGCCATTGCGGGAAACGATCCCGGCGAGAATGTGCAGTACGGACTGGCTACCGATGCCAAGTTCTACCTGGCCCGTACCGACCAGGGCAACCGCGAGTACCGGGGCGAAGAAGATAACTGGGTAGCAGCCATGGAGTGGATGGATAGCCTGGGTGTTCGGCTTATCAATACCTCGCTGGGGTATGCCAAGGGCATGAGCAATCCCAAAGACAACTACGCGCCGAGCCAGATGGATGGCCACACCAGCCTGATTAGCCGGGCTGCGCAGATTGCCGCAGACAAAAAGGGGATTCTGGTCATTGTATCGGCTGGCAATGAAGGCGAAGATCGCTCGTGGCGCATCATCAGCACCCCCGCCGATGCGCAGGGTGTGCTGGCTATTGGCGCGACTAATTCCAAACTCTGGAACCGTATCGGCTATAGCAGCATCGGCCCCGAGAGTCTGCCTTATCTGAAACCCAATGTTTCGTGTTTTTCGCTGTACGGTACGTCGCTGTCAGCACCGGTGATTACGGGTTTTGCCGCCTGTGTGATGCAGGCTAACCCGAAGCTAACCAACAAGGAGGTTATGGAACTCATCGAAAAATCATCGCACCTCTATCCCTACGGAAATAATTACGTCGGCTATGGCGTACCCCAGGCGTCACGGGCAATTGCGTTGCTCAAAAACCAGCCCATGCCCGCTACGTCCCGGTTGGTAAAAGCACCCGGCAAGACGGTCACTGTCCCGGTTACCACACCGGAAACGACGGCTTCGATCTTTCACAAGAAAGACGCAACCCACGTCATCCAGCAGGAAGCCGCCAAGGTCACCAATGGCCAGCTGACACTGCGCCGGGCGACGGGCGAAAAACAGACGACCATCGACCTGAAGCAGGAAGTTATCGAGGTCATTTGGGAGTAGGGAACATCCCTCGCCGGACCGCCCCGGCGTTCCGGTGAGGGCATTATAACCAACACGTATCGTTCCATGAAAGCCCTGTATTGCATTTTACTGCTCACGTTATCGAATGTCTTCATGACCCTGGCCTGGTACGGCCATCTCCAGCTAAAGCAATTTCCCATGCTGGCGAAACTCTCCATTTTTGGTATCATTATGCTGAGCTGGGGACTGGCATTTTTCGAGTACATCTTTCAGGTGCCAGCCAACCGGCTCGGGTCCGAGGAGACAGGTGGCCCGTTTTCACTATTCCAGCTAAAAACGATTCAGGAGGCCGTTTCGCTGACGGTTTTCACCCTTATCACCGTCTTTATCTTTAAAACCGACAAACTCGCATGGAATCACCTGGTTGGGTTTGTGTTTCTGGTGATTGCGGTATTTTTCATCTTTAAAAAGTGGTAACGCAAAACACCACTACCGGTTGATCGGCTAGTGGTGCAGACTGATATCGAAACAGCAGAAAGGTAGATCGGGCTTTGTCGCTTGCTTACCTACAACGCCCTACAAATACTTACTCTCTTTGAGGTAGTTGCCTACATAATCGGCAATACCTTCTTCCAGCGTATGGAAGGGACGTTCGTAGCCGATAGAGCGAAGCTTGGCCATGTTAGCCTGGGTGAAATACTGGTATTTGTCGCGGATGTCGGCGGGGGTATCGACGAAGCTGATGGTGGGATCGAGACCCAGGGCGTGGAACGTATTCGTGGCCAGATCGTGGAAGGTACGGGCTTTGCCGCTACCGAGGTTATAGATACCCGAATGGCGACGGTGGTGCATCAGGAACGAACAAACTTCAACTACATCTTTCACGTAAACGAAGTCACGCATCTGCTCGCCATCGGCAAAATCAGGATTGTGTGAGCGGAACAGCTTCATTTCGCCCGCATTACAGATCTGTTTGTGGGCATGGAAAATCACCGATGCCATCCGGCCTTTGTGGTATTCATTAGGCCCATATACGTTGAAGAACTTCAGACCCGCCCAGAAGAACGGCTTGCGTTCCTGCTCCAGTGCCCAGATATCGAATTCATTTTTGGAGTCGCCGTAAGGGTTGAGTGGTTTCAGCTGCGGAATGATCGACTCGTTATCGTCGTAGCCAAACTCACCCAGTCCATAGGTCGCAGCCGAGGAAGCATAGACAAGCGGAATCTGGTATTCGATACAGCGATTCCAGATCTGTTTGGAATATTCGACGTTCAGATGCTCAAAAATATGCCGGTCAAACTCAGTGGTATCTGTCCGGGCACCAATATGAAAAATGAATTCAACCTCCTGATTATTCTGATCGAGCCAGTCGAAAAAGACTTCACGGTCTACCCGTTCCTGGATACGCTTACCGGCTAGATTCGCTTCTTTCTCTGGATGCGAGAAATCATCGACAGCAATGATAAAATTGAAGTTTTCCTGATTCAGTTTCCCAATCAGGCAACTCCCTATGAAACCAGCGGCTCCCGTGACAATGATCATAAACTGGTGGTCGTAAACGTGTTTCCTGAATAATTTGGATGCTATGCGAGCTATACCTGGCGAAATTGGCTGTAAAGTTAAAGGATTTAAAGCTACAAATTGACTAGGGTTTTTCGGGATTAAATTGTGTTATTCTTAGAATAGATAGGGCCGTTAGTTGTAGGTTCAACCACAACTTTTTATACCGTCTTAACAGTTTGTACCTTTGTCTTTTCATGTTGACACCGGCGTTTCTGGCAACCGCCATTCTAAACCAGAGAAATGGTATATATCAATAGAATCGAGCATTTCAATGCGGCTCACAGGCTCTATAATCCGGCTTGGACCGATGAGCGCAACAAGGAAGTTTTTGGTCCCTGTGCCAACGCAAACTGGCATGGACATAATTTTGAGTTGATCGTCACGGTCAAGGGAGAGCCTAATCCCGACACCGGCTTCGTCATTGACCTGAAACTGCTGGGCGACATCGTCAAGCGTGAAGTCATTGAGAAGGTCGATCATAAAAACCTGAATCTCGACGTAGATTTCATGCAGGGTAAAATGGCGAGCTGCGAGATTTTTATCATGGAAATCTGGAAAATCATCGAACGCGCCCTGGCCCCTGTTACCGAAGCCCACCTGCATCAGCTTCGTCTCTACGAGACACCGAAAAATTTTGTCGATTATTTCGGCGAATGACCGGACTATGACCTACTACCTCATTGCCGGTGAGCGTTCCGGAGACCTGCACGGCGCCAACCTAATCCGAGCTATCCATCAGCATGATCCCGACGCTCATTGTCGGGCCTATGGTGGCGAGCAGATGGAAGCGGCCGGATCTGTACTGGTTCGCCATTATCGCCAGATGGCATTTATGGGGTTTCTGGAGGTAGCTAAAAATCTGGGTACTATTCGCCGGATCATGCGCGAGTGCCAGGCCGATTTGCTCGCCCATCGTCCCGACGTATTGATCCTGATCGACTATGCGGGGTTCAACCTGCGCATGGCTCGTTTTGCCAAGAAGCACGGTATCCGGGTCTTTTATTACATCTCTCCTAAAGTATGGGCCTGGAATCCCGGTCGGGCGCGCAATATCAAGGCGAGTGTAGACCGATTGTTTACTATTCTACCGTTCGAAACGGCTTTTTTCGCCAACTACGGTTATGAGGTCGAGTATGTTGGGAATCCACTTCTGGATGCTCTTGCCGACTTTCATCCCGATCCTGATTTTCGGCAGAAACTTGGTCTGGATCAGTCACCCGTTATTGCGCTGCTACCGGGTAGCCGTCGTCAGGAAATCACGGCTATGCTTCCTGTTATGCTGGCCGCAACACGTTCGTTTCCAGCCTGTCAGTTTGTGGTTGGTACGGTAAGTAATCTGCCGGAAACACTATATGATGACCTTATGGCGGCCTATCCCGCTGTACGACGTGTCGGCGATTCGGCCTATGACCTGCTTCATGTGGCTACGGCAGCTCTTGTCACATCAGGAACGGCTACGCTGGAAACGGGCTTGTTCAAGGTGCCACAGGTCGTGTGTTACAAAACGGCCCGGTGGTGGTATGAAATCGGCAAGCGTATTCTGACGGTGCCGTTTCTGTCGCTGGTGAACCTGATCGCCGACCGATCGGTAGTACCTGAACTTATTTACGACTGCACACCGGATCGGGTTTCGGCTGAACTGCAGGCAATTTTACCAGGAGGCCCCAATCGGAATGCGCAACTGGCGGGTTACGATGAAGTCCGCCAGAAAATGGGTGAACCAGGTGCGTCGGGAAGGGCCGGCCGGGCGATGGTAACGGCGCTGCAGGCAATGCTGAAAACGCCTTAAGCAGCCGGTGTGGCTCAACCTATACTTAAATTTTAGTCGGGTCAGGGGCCACAAATATATTCAGCCAGGTGCGTCGCGCCAGCCGGAAGAAGTAAGGTGTCAACAGGATCAATGTAGGAACCAGTCCGATCAGGTAATACGTCAGATCGACTTTCAGCCAGTTTACCACAACGAAAAACGTGAGCAGGATATAAACCGTGTAAAGGGCGTAGCTGACGAACATGGAGGCCCAATAAAAACCGGGTTCGGGCATATAATTCAGATTACAATGCGGGCAACGATCATGCATCTTGTCGAATCCCCGGCTAAACGCACCTTTTGTAATGAAGAAGTCGCCTTGCAGGCAGCGTGGGCATTTGTTAAACAGAATGCTGGTTACTTTATTTCCAGTCGACATAACGTTTGAGGAGTTAGACGTGCCTTCATCACCGGTTCGGTGAAGATAACAGGCAGTATGAATCCAACAAAATTGTCGGCTCTGGGTTTATGAAACTTCCCTTTCTCACCTGGTCAAACTTCACTCCCGACGGATGATGCCGGTAGCTTCCCACTCCTTGAGCCAATCTTTTTTTCCTTGGACCTGCGAGGAAAATGCGTAAGAGTAGCTGTAAGTGTGATTGCTAATCCCGACGCTCCGTCTCCAGCTTCTGTTTGCGGAAGCGTAAACTTTTCAGCATTAACTCATTAGCCGTGGATGGGCTTTCCTGCTGTTGCTCAGTAACCTTTTCAATAGCCTGCTCAATCTCATAAACCTGACTGGTTGAGCGGTTATCTACTCTCTTTTTGATATCATCCAGGAGCATATCGTTCAAAAGGTTATGGTTAGTTCAACAATTCCTTTGTTAAAACCAGACCGGTCTGTACCTAACCATGTCTGCCAGTAAGTTAACAATTCTTTTGCCTTGTCAGATTCGCCCATGAGCAGAAAATAAGCATCGACACCATAGGTCTGTTGAGCTTTATTCGCAAAGAAAGGTTCGAAAAGCGGCTTGTTGATGCGTAGAGCTACATCATCAGTTAATAAATTTATTCCCTCGCTGGTCGAATCGGTAGGTCATAGTCGTTCTATTAAGCGCTCAGTCCCGACGGATGATGCCGGTAGCTTCCCACTCCTTGAGCCAGTCTTTTTTTACCCCCTGGACCTGCGAGAAGAATGCGTAAAATGGCTTCATGTCCTGCTCGTAATCGCCGGTAACATAAAGTGGTTCGCTAAGGAGAACGAGTTTGCGAGGCCAGTCGAAGCCGGTCAGGATGAGGGGAACGCCGGATTTAAGCGCAATGTAGTAAAATCCAGTTTTTAGCTTCCTGACGTTGGCTCGGGTGCCTTCGGGAGCGATACAGATGTGAAGTTGCTCACTCTGATTGAAAACGTCGACAGTGGCGTCGACCAGGTTGTGCGATTTATCGCGGTAAACAGGTTTACCACCCAGCGCTCTGAACAACCAACCGGAATACCAGGTAAAGAGAGAGCTTTTCGCCAGAAACTGAATCCAGATATGGATAGTTGGGCGGATACCCAAACCAATGGGGAAGTCCCAATTGGTGGAATGGGGAGCAACGACCCAAATACTTTTCGGCACGGTCGGCACCGGGCCGACAATTCGCCAGCCCCACAATTTAAACAGCCAGCGGGTGAGGGCACCGAGCATAGATACAGCAAACAGTTGCAGTGAGCAGCTTCATAAGACGTTAACCACGCAGACTAACTGGCAGCTGCTCACTGATGACTGTCTATTGGATTAATATTTCCGGTCTTTACGTTCCAGCCATTTACCGGTGACGAATGCGGATACCAGCAGAACGGCGTAGAACAGGAGCGTTAATGGGGTTGATAAATCCATGATATAAGCGGTTGAAATCGGGTGCAAAAATACGAGAGACGTCGGATAATAGACGCTGAACAGCAGACTTTTGTTTTGACAGCTTCCTTGCAGGCGTAAGAAAGACGTTATAGAACGCCCTTTGTGCTTGGCATGTTGTCTAACTGGTTGATATCGCGCCGAACAGCCATTTTGATGGCTTTGGCAAACGCTTTGAAAATAGCCTCGATTTTGTGGTGTTCATTGTCACCTTCCACTTTCACATTCAAATTACACAGCGCTGTGTCGGCGAATGATTTGAAAAAATGAAAGAACATTTCCGTAGGCATATCGCCAATCTTCTCTCGTTTGAAGTCGGCATCCCACACTAACCAGGGGCGCCCCGAAAAGTCGATGGCTACCTGAGCCAGCGCTTCGTCCATTGGCAGCAAAAAGCCGTAACGGCTGATACCCCGTTTGTCGCCAAGCGCCTGGCGGTAGGCTTCTCCGAGGGCCAGCGCCGTATCCTCAATAGTGTGGTGCTCATCGATATGAAGATCACCCTGGACATGAATGCGTAGGTCGGCTCCGGAATGCTTGGCCACCTGGTCGAGCATATGATCGAAAAAGCCAAGCCCTGTATGCATAGCAGCCTGGCCGGTACCGTCGAGGTTCAGGTCGACACGAATCTGCGTTTCTTTTGTATTACGGTCAACCGTGGCTGTTCGGGCGGGTAAGCGCAGGAACTCATAAATTTTGTCCCAGTCACCGGTCGTGAATACGATGGCGTCGCGCATGGCATCGGTCAGGCCAGACACATCGGCTGTCTGAACTGTTTCCAGGCCGTTGGGAGGCAGGAACAATATGGCTTTTGCGCCCAGGTTAACGGCTAGCTGAACGTCGGTCAGTCGGTCGCCAATGACATAACTGTTAGCCAGATCGAAGTCATTGGAGAGGTACTGGGTCAGCATGCCGATACCGGGTTTGCGGGTAGGAGCGTTGTCGCGGGGGAAATGGCGATCAATATGAACACCGGCAAACCGGATGTTCTCACCGGCCAGTGTGGTCATCATTTTGTTGTGGGCTGGCCAGAAGGTATCTTCAGGAAATGAATCGGTACCGAGGCCGTCCTGATTGGTAACCATAATCAAGCCATAGTTCGTTTCTTCGGCAATTCGGCGCATAGCCGAGATTGCTTTCGGAATGAAATCGAGTTTGGCTAACGAATCAACCTGCTGATCGGGCTGCGGCTCGGCAATGAGCGTCCCGTCGCGGTCGATAAACAAAAGTTTTTGCATAATAGGGCCTTAGTAAGCCGACAAAGATACGGCCCTGACGCGTTGCAAACGAAAATGTACTACTTTTGCACTGTAGTTCTTTATACCTGTTTATACCTTCTATTCTATCCATAGCAATCGTTCTTAGCGTTATTAGTTGCTTCCTACTGTTTTTAACTATAGACCCGAGACAGGCCTCCCTGAATCAGATTTTTTGAGCAGCCTAATTTCTATTGAACTAACCCAATAGCGGTAAAGAACCGTTTTACTGAATTACCTGGTAGTCATACAGTTTAAATCGTATAGTTAAAACATGCCAACATCATCTTCCAGATTGACCCGTATTGGGGTTTTTTATGACGGTAACTATTTCTTACACGTAAGCAACTACTACAATTATTCCCACGAACGACGCAGTCGGATCAGCATTTCGGGACTTCATGCATTTATACGGCGGCAGGTAGCCGAGGAGGAGGGGGTCAACGAACGTCTTTGCCAGATTGTGGATGCCCATTATTTCCGGGGTCGCTTAAACGCCCACGAAGCAAATCAACGGGGTAATCAACTGTTCTACGATCGGTTGTTCGATGATATTCTTATGTCGGAAGGCGTAGTGACCCACTACCTTCCCGTGAAAACATACCAGGGTTACCGACAGGAAAAAGGCATTGATGTATGGCTGGCTCTGGAAGCGTTCGAACTGGCTCAGTATAAGAAATTCGACGTTGTCGTACTTATTACGTCCGATGGTGACTATGTGCCATTGATCCGCAAATTAAATACTATTGGCTCGCGAATCATGGTCCTGAGCTGGGATTTTGAATTCCAGAACGAACAGGGTGAAAAGCAGGTAACCCGTACCTCACAGGATCTCCTGGAAGAGGTATCGTATCCGGTAGCGATGCATGAATTGATCGATAACCGGACGCGCAAAAGTGATCTGGTTATTCAGAACCTGTTCGTAAAACAGGCACAGGCACGTCCCACCTTCACGGCGGCTACCCCCACCACGGGTGGGGCCTACGGGAATGGGAACAGCTTTGGTAATCTTACAAATGGCAGCGCCTACAGTGGTTATCAGGAGTCAGACGAACCTAACTATAACGTAGCCGATGGCGTCATTGTCGACGATGACCCCGAAGGACGCAAAATCAGTACCATTCGCAGCCTGAAAACGGGCTATGGATTCGTCAATTACCCGCCCAACAACCTGTTTTTCCATTACACCAGCCTGATCGATACAGACTTCAATGAGCTACAGGTCGACGACGAAATCGAATTTACCATCGGGCAAAATGCGGAGGGTAAAGACATCGCTGTCGATGTTCAGTTAGTTCGTCCGTAGTATGAACGAAGCTCGCGTGGCCGTTGCCGACGGGTTAGCATTTCGGTGGCAGACACTGGCCTGGGCTACGACCCGGCAAGCCCATGACGATGGGTTTGTGCTGTTTCTGACCAATAATGGAATCGATTACCCCAGTGACCCGTTTCCCAACCGGCTGTTTGTCGGTGCGAAGCGGGTCATTTCGTTGTCAGAGCCGGATGCGTTTCAGAGTCTGTATAAGGCTCATCTGGAAAACCCCTCATACCTGGCAGGCTATTTTGGCTATGATCTGAAAAACCAACTCGAAAACCTGACGAGCCGCCACCCTAATCGGCTGGGCTTCCCGGACGCCTGTTTTGTGGAACCGGAATGGGTAATCGATTTTGACGGTCATGAAATCATCGTGCGGGGCGAGGGCGATGTAGACGCGCTGATGGAGGAAGTCAAAGCCTTCTGTGCTTTCCCTCTCCCGCAGCGTCAGACAGCGGGGAAGGGAAAGCTCCCAATTCAATGCCGCGTTACTCCTGCTGAATACATGGACAACGTCCGGACAATTCAGCAACACATCCTGGCTGGTGATGTCTACGAATTGAACTACTGCATTGAATTTCTGGTAGAAGCGGCTGATCTTGATCCGCTGGAGACGTACCGGGCCCTCAACGATCGGTCGCCGATGCCATTTTCGAGTTTTATGAAAGTGAACAACCGCTACGTGGTTGGTGCATCGCCGGAGCGTTTTCTTCGCAAGCAAGGGCAACAGATTCTGTCCCAGCCGATCAAAGGGACCATCCGGCGCGGTCATACCCCGATCGAAGATGAGCAGCTGCGGCTACAACTGCTTCATTCTGAAAAAGAACGGGCCGAAAACCTGATGATCGTTGATCTGGTCCGTAACGATCTGGCCCGCTCAGCCGAAACGGGTTCGGTACAGGTAAATGAGCTGTTTGGCATCTACGGGTTTGAGCATGTATTTCAGATGATCTCGACGGTATCGGCCACGCTGCGTAACGAGATCTCCTGGGCCGAGGGGCTCCGAAACGCGTTTCCGATGGGCAGTATGACGGGTGCCCCCAAAATACGGGCAATGGAATTAATCGACCAGCTGGAGGTAAGCCGCCGGGGTATTTATTCCGGTGCCCTCGGTTTTATCACACCCAAGGGCGATTTTGATTTCAGCGTGGTTATTCGCTCCCTGCTGTATGATGCTCCAGGCCGGTATGCCTCTTTTTCGGTTGGCAGCGCTATCACCTATGAGGCCGACCCGGCACAGGAATGGGAAGAGTGCCTGCTGAAGGCACGGGCTATTCGGGAGGTGCTGGAGGGATAGCCTGCGAATGCCATTACTCGAAACAATGGCATTCGCAGGCTATCTTTAAACTCAGTAAGGTATGTCCAGTAACTGGTTCGGGTCAGGGCAGATGGCCAGAAACCGTTCGCGGTCTGCCAGTGAACAGACACCGGGAAAGTCACCCCGACGCCCCAGCATATCGGTTATCAGTTGAAAATGCAGGTGTGGAGGCCAGTCACCGTTCTCGGGATATGGGCCAATTTCGGCCAGTTTTTCGCCCGCCTGAAATGACTTGCCTTCGTATAAGCCTATAAGCGACTGGCGGCTCAGATGACCGTAGAGACTATAAAGCGGCCCATTGGCTGTGGTATGTTCCAGAATGATGGTTGGACCATAGTCGCCGAAGTTCGCGTTGTCCTGAAAGCTATGGACCCTACCGGCCAACGGAGCGAAGACAGGCGTTCCCGCATCTGTCCACAAGTCGATACCAAGGTGAATTTCACGGGGTTCTGCCTCTTCACCTTTGAAATGTGTGCTTCGCCGGTAGATAATGCGGTGTTCATTATAACCGCCAACGCCCATGGTGGTACCGGCCGACCGGAGTTGACCGAATACATAGTCGGTGAACGCTGCGGTGTCGGTCAGATTTACGGTCGACAGATCCGGATTAGTGGCCGAAAAGTCAAGCACCAGATACGGGTCATGCTGGAAGTCGAAGGGCAGGATCATCATTGGTTCTAGCGAAAACGGGGCAAACGGTTTTGGCAAAGGTCGTACAGATTAATTGAAAAAGGCACCTGTGGGGTACGGATTGGCTCAGTTGCCGGTTTCAACAACCCGAGGTATATTTACGACTATTTTATTCGTCAATAAACTACATAATTTGGTCACGTGACCAATTCTTAATCCAACTGCATGGAATCAGCTGTTCGTCCACCCGTTCATCAGGCTACGCTCTTAGGCCACCCGGTAGGGCTTTTCGTTCTGTTTTTTACCGAGATGTGGGAGCGGTTCAGCTACTACGGGATGCGGGCCATTCTGTTGTTATTCCTGCTCGACAATGTTCGGGGTGGTATGGGCCTGAACGAAGCTGAGGGGGCGGCTATTTATGGTATCTATACCGCATCGGTATATCTGCTCTCGTTGCCTGGCGGCTGGATAGCCGATAATCTGCTGGGTCAGCGAAAGTCCATCTGGTATGGTGGCATCATCATTATGCTGGGACATATAATCCTGGCTTTCCCAGCCGGCCCCGGGCTGTTCTATGCAGGACTATGTACGGTAGCCATGGGTACGGGTTTGCTGAAACCCAACATCAGCAGCGTCGTTGGCGAACTATACCCCGAAGGCGGTGCCCGTAAAGACACAGCTTTCTCGATCTTCTACATGGGTATCAACACCGGCTCATTGCTGGGTATCTCTATTGTAGGCTATCTGGGTCAGAAAGTCGGCTGGCATTATGGGTTTGGAGCGGCTGCCGTAGCCATGGCGCTTGGCCTGGTTACCTACCGGTTATTCGCTCAACGGTATCTGGGCGATTACGGTAAGTTCGTGGCTCAGCCCGAGCAGGCTGATGGCGAAAAATCATCTACTGGTAACCGGTCGCTGCTGGTTTTTCTTACCGTAATCGCCGTTTTGCTGGCTGGTTTGCAATTCACGGGCGTCCTGGACCTGACTACGGCCCAGGGGCTGGCCCGGGCCATGGGCACCGTTATATCGCTCATTGCCGTCAGTTATTTTACGTATATACTGATTGCCGGTGGACTGGATGCTACCGAGAAAAAACGGGTCGTTGTCCTGTTTGTTTTCTTTCTGGCCGCAGCTTTGTATTGGGCGGGTAATGAGCAGCAGGGGTCATCGCTGCAAATTTTTGCTGACCGCTATACCGACCTGAATGTGTTTGGCTGGCAGATGCCGTCGAGCTGGTTTCAAAATTTGAACCCGGCCTTTATTCTGATCTTTTCGCCGGTGCTGGCCGGTTTCTGGGTTTTTCTGGCTAATAAGCATATCAACTTTTCAGTACCAGCCAAATTCGCGGTGTCCCTGCTGTTGCTGGGGATTGCGTACATCATCATGGTATTTGCCGCCAATGTGGCCCTGACCGGTGAACGGACCACGCCCTTGTTCTTAGGCTCTACGTATCTGTTCTTTACCCTCGCTGAACTGTTTCTGAGTCCGGTTGGCCTGAGTGCGTTCTCCAAGCTTTCGCCCAAACGGTATACCAGTCAGTTGATGGGTCTCTGGTTTGTGGGCTCGTCGCTGGGCAACCTGATTGCCGGGCTGTTTGCCGGTGGGTTCGATGAAGAGAACGTTCAGCAAATGCCGGGCATGTTTCAGAGCGTGGCCATTTTCGCGCTGGCAGCCGGTCTGGTGCTGCTGATCTTCTCTAAGCCGCTGAAGAAATGGATGGGTGGAATTGACTGAAAGATGAATGATCCCAGACGAAAGTACATCCACCGTCAACCACCGGCTTTTTTTGCGCCATACCCTTTGCCGGTGAGCCATGCCAGTACTTTGTCGCGGTGGTCGCCCTGAATAAGAATTTCTTCGTCTTTGACCGAGCCGCCTGCCCCACAGGCGGCTTTCAGTTGTTTGCCCAGATCAGACAAATCACCATCAGTACCGATGAATCCACGAACGGTTGTGACAACTTTGTTGCCGCCCAGTTTCACCAGCCAAATCTTCAGGTCCTGTTTGGCAGGGGGCAGGGTTTCGGGTTGTGGCTGCTCGTTGGATTGATACTTAAAGTTAGGGTCGGTGGAGTACACGACCCCGCTGATACGGCCTTTTTTGCTCATGTTTCTGGCTGGTTCCTGGCGTAAAAGTAATGCCTTTTGCCGAATCATCCGGTGTGCTACACCAGGTGTAGGTGTTCCATGTGCCCATATGAAGCCAGCGAGTACGTTCATGAATCATTCCGGTAAGGCCAACGATAGAAGTGCCTATAACTCGAGCAACTGCCGTATGGTCTCGCCATAGGTACTACCCGTGGTGAGCCGGGTACCCTTCTTGTCAGTCATAGACAGGATGAATTTGCCGTCGAAATGGCGGTGGACTTCGGCAATTTTGTGCCGGTTAACCGTTACCGACCGGCTCACGCGTACAAACGTATCAGGTAATTTCTCTGCGAGCGTTGTTAGTGTATAGGTTGTCAGAAATTTTTGTCCATCCATCGTTGCCAGGAACACATACTTGTCTTCGGCCTCGAAAAAGGCAATGTCAGACAAGGGGACCAGCCTGATCTTGTCCCCCGTTTTTACCGACAAGGAATAGATCTCCTTTCTGGGCTGCATCTGCGCCAGCAACCGGATCATGTTGTCGGTGGCCGACGGATTCATTCCCGGTTGGTCGGTGGTACTGTGTTCAACCAATGCCCTGATTTTACGGGCCGTCCGGGCCAGCCGCTCGGCTTCAATAGGTTTGAGGAGGTAGTCGACTGAATTTTCTTCAAAAGCCCGGATGGCATATTGATCGAATGCGGTGGCAAAAACCACGATCGGCATGGCATTCAGGCGAGCCAGCATCTCAAAGCCATTGAGTAGTGGCATTTCGATATCCAGGAAAATAACGTCCGGTCGTTGGGCTTCAATAAGCGTCAGCCCCTCGGCTCCGTTGAGCGCTTCGCCAACAACCTCGAATGTATCACGGTGTTTACCTAACAAACGGCGCAGGCGGCTGATAGCCAGGGGTTCGTCGTCGATGAGGATAGTTTTGAGCGGGAGGTGCATGGTC
The DNA here is from genome assembly GCF_014282275.1 of Spirosoma utsteinense. GTDB lineage: Bacteria > Bacteroidota > Bacteroidia > Cytophagales > Spirosomataceae > Spirosoma > Spirosoma utsteinense. The sequence goes on along the minus strand of NZ_VFIA01000002.1, from coordinate 63,495 downwards.
AGTGAGTGAGGAATGAAGAAAGAAGACAACCCATTTCGTTAGTGATCACTTGTCATTCGGGTGTCATTGACACTATTTTTCAACTTGCTCATCTGAATGGAAACCAAGACTTGCTTGATCGGCCAGTTTTGAAGTTCAACGCGGGCGTCGTCGGTATAAAGCAGTTTGAGCTTATCCTGAATACTTCGCAGCCCATAGCCGCCACCCATATCATCAGGAAAAGCCGGGCCGTTATCATGAACGCATAAATGAAGTTCTCCATTTTTTTCGTAAATCCGAACGTCGATCCGGCCAGAGTCGGCCCGTTTGGCAATGCCATGTTTAATGGCGTTTTCGACAATTGGCTGGAGCAGGAATTGAGGTAACCGTAGCTCGTTGAGGGCGGGGTTAGCTACGTCGACGCTGAAGGTGAGCCGGTTGCCAAAGCGTACCTGTTCTACCTGCAAATAAGTACTAACCATCTCCAGCTCGTCGGACAGTGTCCCGAATAGCTCCCCGTCCCGCCCGGTCGAGTAGCGAAATAACTTGGACAGCAACAAGGTCATTTCTTCTGCCTGATCGGGGTTTTCGTGCACCAGACTGGCAATACTGTTCAAGGCATTATACAAAAAATGCGGATTGATCTTGGCCTGTAGTGCATCCAGTTCAGCGCGCGTTTTCAGTTTCTCCAGGTTCAGTAATTGAAATTCCTGCTCAGAAAGCTTACGCGTCAGTTGACGGCCTTCCTGTAGAACGTATAGAAAGATGTTGGTAATGAGCAGGTTGCCAAGTATATAAAAATACCAGGGGGCGCTCTCGGTGGTGAATTCCGGCCGTTTTAATAAGGCGTCAACACTCTCTTTCCCCAGCCAGTAGTAGAGTAGGGTGTTGAGACTGAAAAAGCCAAGAACCACGACCACACTCACAAACAGATGTCGTTTCCAGATGGTCTGAAAACGAGTAGTCAGCCAGGTGACCAATGACCAGGTCAGTAGGAATACAACGGCACCATCAACGATATTCTGGATAATGATAAACTGGTAAAGGCCAGCCATAAGCGGGTCTTTGGTGATCCAGATCAGGTTGGTAAAATAAACCACGGCGTTACAGCCGTAAATCAACAATGCTCCCAGTATCATCCCAATAAGCGTTCCCCACCCCGGTTTTTGCAGAATTGTGGTAAGGGTAATTGGTTCGGGGCGGATCGGTTCGGGCCGGTAATGGCTTCGCCCCGAAAAATTAAACTTCGCGCCTTCGACATTGGCTCCCGTCAGGTTAGTGCCCTCCAGACCGCTAAAGCTAAGGTTGGCTTCGTAGAGGTCAGCGTCGGTGAAATCAGCTTCGTTCAGGTCAGAAAAGCTTAAGTCGGCCTGTCGTAATACCGAACCCCTGAAGTTGGCGCGGGCCAGGTTCGAAAACCGTAGGTCGGCTCCCGTCAGGTCGAGACCGCTAAAGTCGAAATTTGACATATCTGACGCCCGCATTTTAAGGCGTCGACCGTTTTTGCCAATGGTGCCGATCAATTGTTCGCGGGTCATGTGTGTGAGCTACTAAGTGGGTCGTAGGGCGTTTGATTTGCACCCATCAGGTTAAGATAGCGACTGATTTAAAAAAGCTAGTTACTTGATGTTCTGCTCGTTTGTGTCGAATCGCTTCGTAAGCCGGCTACGTATTGAAAGTAACAGTCCAAAGGCGAATAAAACAGATTTTCGTTTGGTCATAAGGTTTGATACATTGTAACCATTTTGTGCTGGCAAACCACTAAATTCATCGATCCTCAGCGTTGAATGGTATTATAGCCGCGACTTACGCTTTGGTTCGAGTAGTCAAACATACTGTGATCGATCAATGTCCACCCGTTAATTCCGACGAATGCCGGATAAAGGCCAATGAAATAGGATTGGAAAGCGATAAAATGGTAGCTACGCCTACTAAATAGCGCTAACATTTAGAAATAAATCGAGTTACTGACGTAATAAAACCTGCTTACCGTTGACTGCTACCCTGACTACGTTTCAACTATCAACTGGTCGTCTTCGCCCGTGGCGTGAAGGCGATGAAGACGCCTTGTCTCATCATGCCAGTAACCGGCATATTTGGAACAATGTCCGCGATTTTTTCCCCTATCCCTACACCCCCCGAGATGCTCATTCCTGGGTGCGTTCGAACAAGTCGTATCAACAACCCAACAACCTGGCTATCGAGATCGAGGGGCAGGCAGTGGGCAATATCGGATTTACGGTTAAGGATGATATCTATCGATACAATGCCGAAATTGGCTATTGGCTCAGCGAAGATTACTGGGGGCGGGGTATCATGACCGAAGCCATACAGGTGATGACGGATTATATTTTCAAAAATTTCCAGGTAAACCGCCTTTTCGCCTGCGTACTCGAAGGAAACATTGGCTCTATGCGGGTGCTCGAAACGGCTGGTTATCAGCGGGAAGCTATTCTTCGTAAAGCAGCTATTAAGAACAATCAGTACCTGGATGAATACATTTTTGCCATCTTACGGGCCGAACACCGTGGGCAGTAGCAGACCACTGATCTGGCTTCTTTCTCCAGCTTATCCATCCTATCCGGAAAAGTGTTCGCAATTGGCTGTTCACTTCTAACTGTTTTTGTGGTTATTTTGTCGAAACGTTTCCGCTTCGGCGGAGTCCTTTCATGCCGAAGATAGTTATTGCGATTGACGGGTATTCGAGTTGTGGGAAAAGCACCACTGCCAAAGCCGTAGCTGCCCGAATGGGGTATGGCTACATCGACACTGGGGCTATGTACCGCGCTGTCAGCCTGTTTTTCATTGAAAAACACGTTGCCCTCTCCAACAAAAACGAAGTTATTACCGCGCTTGAGCAACTCCATATCACCTTCAATCATAACAACCGAACGGGCCGGAACGAAACCTGTCTGAACGGGCTGAACGTAGAAGAGGAGATTCGTAAAATGTATATCTCCAATATTGTTAGTGAGGTGAGCGCTATTCCCGAAGTGCGGTGGGCGATGGTAGCCCAGCAGCAAAAAATGGGTCGTCGGCGGGGGGTGGTCATGGATGGCCGGGATATTGGTACCAAAGTTTTCCCGGATGCTGAGGTGAAGGTCTTTATGACAGCCGATACCACGATCCGGGCCCGACGCCGACAGCAGGAACTCCTGTCGAAGGGAGAGATGATCAATCTGGACGATATCATTCAGAACCTGGAAAAACGCGACAAAATTGACACCACGCGTTCGGAGAGCCCGCTGGTGCAGGCCCCCGACGCAGCACTCCTCGATACGTCGCACATGACCATTGAGGAGCAGGTAGACTGGGTTATTGAACAGGCCGACCGGCGGCTCTCAGCCCTGCACCGGACGAAAAGTAGCCGCCGGTCGGAGAAGTCGTAAGGTACTATCTGGCTGACACGTTCAACGCTTCCACATCGGCCACCTTCTGACTGATTTACTGACTGACACCTTACTTGTATGACGGCCGATTTTTTAATTGTTGGACAAGGCGTAGCGGGTTCCGTACTCGCCTGGACACTCGATCAGCGCGGCTGCTCCGTCATTCTTGCCGATGATCCTACACAACCCTCTGCCTCGGCTGTAGCGGCTGGAATCGTTAATCCGCTGACGGGCCGTAAACTCGTCCGGACCTGGAAAGCCGATGACCTGTTTCCCTTCCTGCATCAATTTTACACGGGTATTGAACAAGAATTGGGTGTTCAGTTTTTTCACTCCAAATCCATCTATCGTCCGTTCCGGTCTATCGCTGAACAAGCTGACTATCTGGCTCTGATGGCTGATCCGGATGTACGGCAATTTGTTTCTCAGCCGGTTGATAATGAGTTATATAGTTCATGTATCAATAACCCGTTTGGTGGACTGGAAGTGACCCAGGCCGGGTGGCTGGATTTAACTGAGTTTGTTCGAATTATTAAAGGGTATTTTATTCGAAAAAATCAATATTACGAAGGGCGGGTAAGTGATAATGATTTGGTTATCAGTGACAAAAAGGTTGCCTGGCAGGGTATTCAGTTTGGTAAAGTTATCTTCTGCGAAGGTACGCAGGGCCAGGAGAATACGTTGTTCAGCTACTTGCCGTATAATCCTGTTAAGGGGCAGATTCTGACGGCTGTTGCCGAAAGGTATTCCATAAAAAATATAGTCAATCAGGGTTTGTTTATATTGCCTATTCGGGACGGGCTCATTCGGATAGGAGCCACCTATTCCTGGCATGATCTCGACTGGCAAACAACAGACGACGGTCGGGAGTTTTTAGAATCGAAGGTCAATTCTATCCTAACCGTACCTTACCAAATCGTAGCTCAGCAAGCGGGTATCAGACCGTCAACAAAAGATCGTCGACCCTTTATTGGCGTACATCCGGCGCAGCCAGCGGTCGGAATTTTTGGCGGAATGGGTACGAAAGGCGTATCGTTGGCACCCTATCTGGCCGAGCAGTTTGCCCGCCACTTGCTCGATGGTGAAGAATTGGAGCCTGAAGCGAATATTAGCCGGTGCGTTTCGTTATATACTCGTTGAATAAAAGCTGGTCGATAGCGGAGGTTAACTACTGACTGAAAACTCATTACTCTTCTAGCTGTGTCTACTATTCAATTGCCAACGTCTATTTAATGTATGCGAAATAAATACTTACTGCTATTGGTAGTATGGCTGGGTGGCCTAAGCATAGCCACGGCACAGAACTACCCATCTCTCGAACGGTTCGGCAAGAACCGCATCCAGTACCGAAGTTTCGACTGGAAAACCATTCGTACGGCCAATTTCGAGATTTACTATTACCAGGGGGGGAGTCAGATCGCCAATCTGACGGCGCAGTACGCTGAGTCGGAGTTCGATCGGGTCACCGAGTTACTTGGCTATACGCCCTACAACCGGGTCAAAATATTTCTCTTTAATTCACCTCAGGAGCTAGCGCAAAGTAATATTGGCCTTAATGCCCAGGGTGGGTTGAGCAGCCGGGAACTGGACTTGTCCAAATCGCGGGTCGAGCTGGCCTTTACCGGAGACCAGATCAGCTTCCGCCGACAGATCGTACGGGATATTTCCATGCTGTTTGTCTATGATATGCTTTACGGTGGTAGCTTGAAAGATGCCTTACAAAGCTCACTGCTGCTTACCCTGCCTGATTGGTTTATGCCCGGCATCGCATCGTACATTGCCGAAGGGAACAGCCTTGAACTTGATGATTACATGCGCGACCTGTCGCTGACCCGTCCTGTTAAGAAGCCTGGGTTACTGGCTGGTGCCGAAGCAGAGCGTGTGGGTCATTCGATCTGGAATTATATCGTTCAGAAATATGGTCGTGACAACGTTTCCAATATTCTGAACCTGACGCGTATCATTCGCAATGAGCAGAGCAGTATTGCCAGCACCCTCGGCATTCCTTACAATCGATTCTTGCGTGATTGGCGCGACTATTACACCGGTATGGCCAATGCGGTAACGCAATCGTATCAGGCTGGTGCCGATGATTTTCAACTTAAAATAGGGTCGGCTAACGATAAGTCGGCGCTGGTGAGCCTGAAACTTAGCCCCGACAAACAGTTTTTTGCGTACTCAGTGCTACGCGACGGAAAGTTTACGGTGGAGGTTGTCAATACCACTACGCGTAAAAAAATATCGGTGCTCACAGGAGGGTACCGGCTCGATGGGCAGGCCTCCCGAACTAGTACACCACTGTTAGCCTGGCAGCGTGATAATAACCTGCTTATTCTGACCGATGAATTGGGGAAAACGAATTTGTACCGGTTCGGTAATTTCGAAAAGCGGCCAAAACAGGAGTTTAAGCGGCCGGTAAACAGCCTGTCGCAGGTGGTTTGGATGGATGCATCGGACGATGGGGGTAGCCTGATCCTGAGCGCCGACCGACAGGGGCAAAACGACTTGTTCCTGTATAGCATAAGCCGAGGCTCGTACCAGCAGATAACCAACGACCTGTACGATGACCTGTACCCTCAATTTGTGGGCCGCACGGCGCGGACAGTTGTGTTCAGTTCAAACCGCCAGGCCGACACATTGGGTGTCGATAAAGGATCGTACCGAACCATTCGTGATCAGTTAAGTCTGTTTTCGCACGAAGGCACCGCCCGTGATTTATCGGTGACGCGGCTGACCGACTCGCTTTCTTACGCTACACAGCCTGTTACAGCTGGCGAATCAACCATATACTTCCTGAATAATACAGGTGGTATCTCGAATCTTTACCGGCTTGAAACCGAAACAAAAGCCATTAATCAACTAACGGCTTTCCCGCAAAGTATACGACTCTACGACCTCAATCCAGCTAATGGCGGGTTTGTGTACAGTAGTTTGAAGAACGGAGATGAGTACATCGGGTTCCGTTCATCGCTGAACCTGACCCAGTCGGTACCAGCACCACCTACCCCACGAAGCCGTAGCTTGAAGCGGCCAACCAGCCCGACAACGAGTGCTGGTGTTAATCGAACCGGACAGGCATCGACAGATACTATTGTTCGCTCCGACAGTGCCTCGGTCGATTCTACCGGGAGGGCTGTCGCGCCAGGTTCAAACCCGGCCTCCCGATTAGCTATGGAGCCTGGTGAAGTAGATACGGATAACTACCAGTTTGATCCGGAGGTTGTAAAAGCCGCTGAGTATCGCCAGCGCCGTTCTGCGTCGAATACACCTGCTTTGTCTGCTACACTACCCAGAACCCGTCGCCGTGAGAACATCACCATTCGTGGTCCATTCGACTATAAAGGTATGTTTACAGTGAACGACGCTACGTCGGGCTGGCGCGTAGATCCTATTTCGGCCAAGGGGTTTGGGTATTATCAGGATGTTACGCTAACCGATCTGCTGGAAAATCATACGTTGCGGGCGGGCGGTTTTATCACAACATCACTTCGCAATACGGATTTGTTTGCGGAGTACACGAATCAAACGCATCGTATTGATTACGGTGTTCGTGTGGATCGCCAATCCTTATTCGTGGATGCCTCTGACATTGGGTTATTGCAGAAGTATCGGTATAACCGCTTTGCTCTTTCGGCCTCGTACCCTATCTCGGTCAACAGTCGCTTCACTCTTTCACCTTTCTATGCGCTGACCCGGCTTATCGATCTGGCCTCCTACGGTGAGCCAGACCGGGTGTCTGATTATGCCGGGCTACGGGCCGAGTTTGTGTTTGATAATACCAAAGTTAACGGTATGAACATGACGATGGGCACTAAGATGAAACTCCGTTTTGAAGAGTATTCGGGCCTTCAGGCAGCTGCACAGGGTTTTCGGCGGCTGTCGCTCGACTTACGGCATTACCAGAAAATACACCGTGATCTGGTGCTGGCTACCCGGTTTTCGTTCAGCCAGTCAGGCGGCCGGTCACCTAAGCAAAGTACGCTGGGAGGAATGGAAAACTGGGTAGGGTCGAATCAAAAGGAACGTGTTGCGTCCAATCCGCTCTTGGTACCCAACACGGTGCCAAATGAGGTTCGGACTGATTACCGGGATGTTTTCTTCCTGGATTTTGCAGGGCCGCTGCGTGGATTCCGGCAGGGTAAGCTGACCGGAAACAGTTATATGCTTTTCAATGCTGAACTTCGTCTGCCCTTGATTCGCTACCTGTATCGAGGTAACATTACGTCGAATTTCCTGCGTAATCTTCAACTGGTCGCGTTTACGGATATTGGAACAGCCTGGACGGGTAGTGGACCATTCAGCCAGCAGAACAGTCTTAATACAGAGGTCGTTGGCGGAGGTAACATTCCGTTCCGGGCTACGGTCACCAATTTCAAAAATCCTTTCCTGATTGGCTACGGAGCTGGGGTGCGAACGATGTTGTTTGGTTACTTTGTGAAGTTTGATTACGGCTGGGGAATCGAAGATAAATTTGTGAGTAAGCCAATCGCTTATCTGACATTGGGATACGATTTCTGACATATCAGGTTTGCTCCAGTGATGAAGCCGCTCCCCGGGGAGCGGCTTTTTTTTGTAGCCTACTATTGGGAAAATGCAATGCATAACAACTTAACTGGCTAACCGATGTATTGCTATACGGTTTGTTCAGCGCTAATGGCGTAGTCGAAAAAGAGCTTATTACCTGTGTTACTTATTGAATGTTGCCACTTATTTGATAGATTTTATTACGTTAATTATAAGTGAATCTTTAAGATTAGTAGACTAATAACTAAATGATTTTATATAAAAAGTGTACCCTACTTGGCACACTTTTCGCTAAACCCAAACTACAACAATGTAGGTTACTGTTGCTCAAACTTTGTTGAAGAATTAATTTATGTAACCTCGTTAATATATAAAGCCACTCTGGATAAGTGGCTGTATATCATTATATTATATCTTGTCGAATAGGCTCAAAGGCTATTTAGGTGCCCTTTGGCATAGTTTTAGTTTATTTCTGGGGAGCAAAAGTGCTCCTATATTGTGGTTGGCGGAATCGTTACTAGTTATCGGTTCAGTAGTCTGATTGCTATGATTTACATGGAGCATTTTGCGTTCAAGTGTATCGCTCCAAATCAAGTTGCAGATGAGAGTAACATTTACGCCAAGCATAGAATATCCATATGCCCCGCAAGCCCGTAAGGCAACACCCCATCCCTGCGTAAACGTTGCTACACAACAACGAATCATCCGACTAACCAGTCGGATGATTCGTTGTTTTCTTCACTTTGTACGGAGTACCACGACTGTTCTTACTCCCGGTGCCGTGCCGTATACCAGCCTTATAGCTGCCGCTGACAGAATACTCACCCCGGATATAACAGAGGGGCGACCGACTCAGGTAGAACCTGGCTCTCCGGGTGAGCCTCCCGATTTACCTGACTCCGGCCCGTCCGGTCCATCAATCCGAACTATCCCACCGGTATTCACTCCTTTTCTGCAGCATCCAATGAATGATCAACTTCTACAAATTAAAACCCTCAATTATACTACTGATCATCTCCCGCTGGATGCTGGTGAAGGGTGCATTGTAACTGAGGGAAAGAGCCCCCCCCGGCGTATTTTTCGAAGACGATCAGCCATAAATAACGATGCTTATTCGTTGTTTATGGCATTTGTCTGCCTGGGATTAGTGGCGCTGTTGGGGCTGGTAGGTTCAACAGCGAAGGCTCAGTCACCTCCTGCCATAGCGGTGATTGATCTAAGCGTTCACACTAAAGTCAGTGTACCGAATCCTGCTATCGGTGATATTATAACCTATACCGTCGTTGTGGCTAACGCCCCGAACATGGCTACTGCTACTGGTGTAGTGGTGAAAGATGGGCTCCCTGCTGATGGCGTGGCCTATGTTCCCGGTTCAGCGCTGGTGGTACGGGGTAGTGGTACTTATGTATCTACAACCGGCACCTGGAATGTTGGTCAGATAGCGGCCAATGATTCGAGCGTTATTACGTTCAGAGCCAAAGTGCTTGAACGTGGGGTATGGTTCAACTCAGCAGAAGTTGTATTCGCTAATCTGCCCGACGTCGACTCAAGTCCTAATAACCAGAACCTGGTCGAAGACGATTATGACGTGGTTTGTTTTTCGGTACCGATACTTTGGTATCCGGGTGATGAGTTCACTATATCAATTCCAACAGGGTTTGACAGGACGGAGTGGTACCGTAATGATGTCCTCATTAGCCCCGCCAGTGTCTCTCCTACATTGGCGGCAGTAAATGCTGACTTTTCTCTAACCTTCAAGAGCACGGGTACCTACCGGTTCGTAACCTACCGAAACGGCTGTCCGGCATCGAACTGCTGCAACATAGAGGTAATCCAGGGTCCTTATGGTAGCCTTGGTAATTACGTATTTGTGGATACCAATAAGAACGGTAAGCAGGATGATGGCGCTACCGGTATCGATGGTGTAACGGTTTACCTCTACGATGAAACTGGAACACGACAACTAGGGTCGACTGTCACCGCTGGCGGGGGGCTGTATACGTTTGACCGTCTGACTGACGGCCAATATATAGTTCGGTTTATGAATCCACCGGGCTATCAACTAACGGTTTCCAATGCGTCAGGTGTTACGGATGACCTTGACAGCGATGCCGGGCTAAATGGATTCACGGGCGTCTATACAATTGATACCAGTCAGCCCGGATCGAGTATAGCACGTAATAATCCAACGGTAGATGCCGGCTACTTTCTACAGTCGCCCTGCCCACCCAACTTTAACCTGATAACCTCGAACGACGGTAGCCTGTGTAATGGTGAGTCGCTTCAGTTAACGGCCTCGACGTCTGTGCCTACGGCCAAACTTTACTGGTACCTGACGCCCTACGATGGTGTTGCATTTGATACGCTTGAATCGGGAGAGCCCCTGGTGGTGAGGCCGACAACAACAACGGTCTATTATGTTGAAGCGGTTACGGCCACCGGCTGTCGCAGTATCCGTAAGCCAATTGTAGTAACCGTCACAACCGTTCCGACTCCTATTGCCTTAGGAAACATAAGAAATACATGCCCGACGCAAACAGTCGACCTGACCAGAATTCAGATCGAGAACCAGACGAGTGGTCTGACCTATGAATGGTACACCAGTATCAATCGTTCTGAAGCTACCCGAGTAACTAACCTGACAGCACGGGGAGCTGGCAGGCTATACCTGTTTGCTAAATCGGCAACGGGCTGCTACAGTAATCCGACTGTTCTGACGGTTGAGATTAGCACGTGTAGGTGTCAGAATGAAGCCATTGTGAGTGCAGGGCCGGGTCAGGTTATCTGTGCTGGTGATGTCGTGGCGCTAAGAGCCATACTGGGGGGTTCGGCAACGAGTGTCACCTGGTCGTCTGATGGTACAGGTACATTTTCAAATCCAAATAGCCTGACAGCCAATTATACCCCATCGACGGCTGATATCACGCGTGGCTCTGTGCTTCTCACCGTAACGACAAATGATCCGGGCGGTCCGGACGATGAGTGTGCGGCTGCCAGAAGTTCATTGATCCTCAGGATCAATAGTCGCCCAACTACACCCGTTGGTGTCGCCTGCGACGACACACTGGTATGTCAGGGTAGTAGTACAAAGCTGATCGGTTTTGCGCCGGGCTCTAGAATCAACTGGTACGATCAGAACAATCAGTTAATTGGTACAACATCAAGCGGTGGAAAATTAACGGTGACCCCATCGAGGGCCGGACGGATTGTTTATACCGCTGAGGCTATTAGCCCGGAAAACTGCGTAAGCACCCGCACCTCCCTAACGGTTACCGTGGGGTCTTGCCTGGCTGATCTGGCGGTGGTGAAACAAGTTGTAACAGCAGGACCCTATTCGGTAGGTCAGAAGATTACCTACTCGATCAGGGCAGCGAACAATGGTCCTATCACCGGTACTACTGTCTACGTAAACGATCTGCTGCCATCGACACTGACCTACGTTAGTTCGACACCAGCAGGCGAGTACAACGTTGGAACCGGTATCTGGACAGTTGGTACGCTTACAAAGGACTCGAATCGTAATCTGCTGATCGAAGCCACCATTAACGCAGTTGGCTCAATTAAAAATACGGCTATCGTAGGTGGCTCAAATAATGATCCGCGATACCCGCAGAACGATACCTCTTCGGTAACGATAGAAACGAATCGTTGCATTGGTGTTGCACCATCCATTGCCGCTTCTTCAACTATAATTTGCAAAGATGGATCGACTACGCTGAGCGCAACTGGCTGTGAAGGTGGTGTGGTCAACTGGTCGAATGGACGCACGGGTCTGACTGTTACAGTAAGTCCAACGATAACGACCAGTTACTCGGCAAACTGCGTTCTGAACGGTTGTACGAGCGGTCCATCGAACATAATTGCCGTAACGGTAACGAATGTAGCCATACCCACCATCACCGCTTCGATTACGGGTGACGTGTGTGCGGGTACTTCGGTTACGCTAACGGCGAGTGGTTGTGAAGGAGGAACTGTTCAGTGGTCGGAAGCAGGTAAGACTGGTGCGTCGATCGTTGTTATTCCATATATCAGAACAACGTACACGGCACAGTGTCTGAAGGGTAGCTGCCTGAGCGACCCGGCGACGAGAATAATCGATATAGCTACCAACCTACCAACACCAACGATCACTGCCAGTACTACCGTTGTTTGTCCTGGCGAAACGGTTACGCTGACCGTCAACGGTTGTGTGGGAACACCGGTCTGGAGCAATACAAGTCAGACCACAGCTAGTATAGTTGTTACACCAGCGCTGGGTACGAACACGTACAGCGTCTCCTGTAGAAATGGTACCTGTACCAGCAGGCCATCGGCTGCTTATACCATTACTGTAGTTGCTCCGGTTGTTCCAACGATTGTAGCCAGCGCCGATTCAATTTGCGCGAATGGTGTTCTTTCGCTGACAGCAACGGGCTGCACGGGTACGGTAACCTGGAATGCTACCGACAGAAACGGCGTGAGCCTGACCGGTTCCGTGATCAGCGTATATCCAAGGGCAAACATCAGCTATTACGCGCAGTGTAGAGTCGGGACCTGTATCAGTAATCCATCGATAGCCATACCGATCACTGTAGTAACACCATCGGCTCCGATTATCAGGAGCGATAAATCGTTGATTTGTAGTGGTGAGAAAGTGGTACTGACGGCCGAGGGCTGTCAGGGTATCGTTAAATGGTATGGCCCTGATAACAAGTTCGGGGCTAGTATCGAGGTGATGCCAACGGAAAGCAACGAATACTATGCAACCTGCAAGCAGGCCACCTGCGAAAGTGACGCGTCCAACAGAGTGCGTATCACGGTAAATACCAGTGGCACGGCACCCCGTATCGTGGCTTCAGCTACCGCTACCTGTGAGGGTGGCCTTGTTTCGCTGACGGCAACGGGCTGTACGGCTACCGTACTCTGGTCGGATGGTCAAAGGGGTACTGTAGTCTCCGTTACGCCTACTTCCACCAGCAATGAGTTCTACGCGATCTGCAAGGCCGATGGCCAATGCGGTAGTGGTAGGTCGAACGTTGTTAGAATTAACGTGACACCGGCACCAAGGCCAGTCATCGCTTCCGGCACCAATACGATCTGCCCTGGCGAACGGGTAACGCTAATGGTCAGCAACTGTCAGGGTACGCCCCACTGGAGCACCAGCGAAACCACCCGGGAGATTGTGGTGTCCCCTGCTGTAACAACATCCTATACAGTATACTGCCAGGATGGGGTATGCAGGAGCAATTCATCGACCCAATACACCCTCACAGTAGTGCCGGTACCAATGCCAACCATCGTAGCTTCAGCTACGGCGGTTGAGCCAGGTGGTACGGTAACGCTCACGGCGACGGGTTGTACGGGGGGCGAACTGATCTGGTCGGCAAATGATATCAATGGAAATAATAAAGGCGCTGTACTTGTTGTCCGGCCGGTAGGTACCCAGTCCTATTACGTACAATGTAAGGTCCGTACCTGCCTGAGCGATCCATCGATTACGGTGGTAATAAACGGAGGCAGCTGCCTGGCTAGGGCAGGTACGCTTATCCCGGTTAATCCTGCGGTCTGTGCCGGTCCGGTCATAACAGAAATCGCTGCCCGTCCGGGTGGAGGTCTGCTACAGCCAGCGGGCTATTCGATACTTTACGTGTTGACGAAAGGAACCAGTTTAGTAGTCCAGCAAACGAGTGCTGCACCTTCGTTCACGGTAACGTCAGCGGCTGCCGGCTACACTATTCATACGCTGGTGTATAACGCCAACCCGGCCGACAGGAACTACCTCGATCTGTCGCTGGTGAGACCAGGCATAACAACAGGAGCGGATGTCCTCAAAATCATAGCTGATAAGAGAATCTGTGCTGATCTGGATGCTGTGGGCGCACTGGTAAGGGTTACGCAAATAGATCCGCCCGTGCTGTCAGCTTCGGCTCAGACGGTATGCTCCGGCGCGACGGTGACGCTTGAGGCTAGAGGCTGTGTTGGCGGGACAATACGCTGGTCGGACGGCTCCATAGGTCAGGCGGTTGACAAGACGATTTTCAGCAATACGGTACTAACGGCTACCTGCTCAATCGACGGTTGTATCAGTAAGCCATCGGCCAGCCTGAGGATCGATTTAGGGACGCCGGGTATCCCAACCATTACGAGCAATCGTACGGCAGTTTGTATCAACGAAACGGTGGTCTTAACGGCTACCGGTTGCGAAGGCAGTGCTTACGTCTGGTCTGACGGTAGGACAATTGGTAACACCTTAACCGTGATAGCAACCGCCGACGTCAGCTACCGTGTTAAGTGTAAGGTTGGTAGCTGCGAGGGTGACTGGTCGGCTTCCACAACCATCAGGGTCGGCGCACCTAATGCACCAACGATCTCAGTGGCTGGTTCGGGAACGTCGATCGTTAGCAGTACGACAGTCTGCTTCGGAGCACCCATTACGCTCACGGCTCAGGGTTGCCCGGCTAACAGCTATGTGACGTGGTCCAATGATCTGGTGGGTACATCCATAACCGTATCACTCGCCACTAGCGGAACGTATACGGCCCGTTGCTGTAACTCGACCAACTGCAAGAGCGTTGCCTCGAACCCAATTGCGATAACGGTACTGCCAAAGGTGACCGCGCCACTAGTCGTCGACCGTACCAATACGTGTCCGTCCAGCACGGTTAATCTGGCAACGGGCCTGACTACCACGGCATCGACGCCAGGGGGCGTGTTCGAATATTACACGAGCGCAACCCTAGGCCGTGAATCGAAAGTGGCTAATCCGGCTACTGCTGGTACAGGAATCTATTATGTCGTGGAGAAGACAGTGGCGGGCTGCTACAGTCTACCTGCCCTTATGCATGTCATGATCAGTAACTGTAATGATCCCATTCCCTGCAATCCGGCCAATCCCGTAACGGCCAGTGCCGGTCCGGATGCCGTCATCTGCGCTATAAAGACCTATCAGTTGAGTGGTGTAATTGGAGGAGCTGGTCAGATAGCCCAATGGACCAGTACTGGAAACGGCACGTTCGATAATCCGTTCTCGACAAGGGCGATTTACACCGCAAGCGCAGAAGATATACTGGTAGGCAAAGTAACCCTGACCCTATCGGTGAGTACGAACAATGCCGCCTGTGCTGTCGCTAAAGATGAGATGGTATTGACAATCGAGAGCGTTAAGACGGTTCCAACGATAACCGTTAGCGGAGCCACTAATTTCTGCTATGGCGATTCGGTAACGCTCCGGGCTACTGCGGGCGATGGTTACCTATGGAGCAACAATGCCCGAACGCAGCAGATCGTTGTCAAAACAAGCGGCAGGTATAGTGTACAACTGATCAACGCGAAAGGGTGTAGTTCGGCGAAATCAGCGGATGTGGTTATAACGGTTGCAGAACCAGCGGCAGGTCCCCAGGTTGATAATATCCGTAATATATGCCCATCTAAAGTGGCCAACCTGGCGAGTGCCTTCACCCCTATGTCGGTTACTGCCGTTGGTGTGAGCTTTGAATATCGAATCGGCTCATCGGCTTCTTCACCCCGGGTAATGCGGCCGGATTCTGTTGGATCCGGTACCTACTACATCTTTGCCAGAAGCAGAGAGGGTTGTGTGAGCGCACCCTCGCAGGTGAAGGTGAATATCTTCAATTGCGAAACCGATACGCTGCATACGGATGTACGCATTGTTAAAACAGTTAACAAGGCCAGAGCCAAAACCGGTGAAATCGTTACTTATACCATTAGGGTAAGTAACCTCGGCCCTAACCTGGCAACGAACATCGAAGTTAAGGATGTGCTGCCGAAGGAAGTGGAATTGATTCCATCGGCTTCTGCAAACTACACGGTAACTGGTGGAGTTATCTACAAACATATCCCCAGTCTTGCCGTAAGAGACTCTGTGCTTATTGTTTTCGATGCCCGTGTGATTGGTAAAGGTGAAATTTTCAACTATGCCGATATCACGTATCTCGATCAGCATGACACAGATAAGCCTAACAACTGGGCGTATGCGACAGTAAGCAACACGTCGGCTCATAAGCCGAGCCTTATTGGTCTTGCCAAGGCTGTATTGGGAACGCCTACAGTCATCGATGCATCGAACTTTAAGGTTAGTTACAGCTTTGTTCTGACCAATTTCGGTGACGACACCCTGCGTAAGGTGCAGGTGACAGACGATCTGGCCCGGGTTTTTGCCCCCAACACGGTGGTTAGTGCGGTTGTTAAGCCAGGAGCGGTCGGTTCTACACTGGTTGTCAATCCTGCCTTCAGTGGCACGGGCTCCAATACGGCTCTGTTGGGTCAGGCTAGTTATCTGGCACCCGGTCGTTCGCAGCTCTTCACGCTCGATGTGATGGTGAGACGGGCCGCGGGCAATGCCACGAGTATGTTCCTGAATAGTGCCAGCGTAACGGCTCAGAATAGCCTGACATCGGTCTATGATCAGTCGGTCGACGGTGGTGATCCGGACCCCGATGGCGATGGTAACCCAACGAATAACACCAGTCAGACGAGTTTCACACTTCGTGCAGTTCAGCTGGTAGGCCCGTCGATCGGGGTAGCTCTGGCTGTTATGAAGGTGGACCCACAGGCCGATGGTAGCTTTAACGTTACCTACAGGGCAACGCTTAAAAACCTGGGCGATATGGCACTGTCAGCTATAAGCCTGACCGATAGCCTGATCCGGGCATTCAAGGCACCTGCTTCTTACTCTGTCGTTGGTGTCCCGGTGACTGCGGCAGGCAGTAGTCTGGTCGTCAACCCTAACTTCAATGGTAGCACGCGGCCTGACTTGTTAACCAGTGCCAGTAAACTGGCTGTTGGGGAGCAGCAAACGGTGGATGTAACCGTAAACATAAAGCCAAATGGTACGAACGGACCGTTCTATTCAACGGCAATAGCAACGGCTAATACGGCTAATCCTGGTCAGGTTGTCAGGGACATCTCCAACAACGGACTCGATCCTGCCAAGCAGGGTGCCATGTCGACTGCGGTTCGTTTCGACCTGCCAAAAGGCCTGATCGGAGTTGCCAAATCGGTTGGTACACCTATACTGGTGGAGGCCGGTGTTTATGATATCCCGTACACCATTAAGGTAAGTAACCTGGGTTCGGTAGCGCTTCGTAAAGTTCAGGTAATGGATAACCTATCCGAAACGTTCAGGAACGGCGCGCTGATCGTGAGCAATCGAATTGTCGTAAAATCTGACGCGGGTCTGACCGTAGATTCGCTCTACACCGGTCAGGGGCTCATTACGAAGATGCTCGTCGAATCGCTCAGTAATCTGCCGGTCGGGGCGTTTAGTACTCTCTCGTTTGCTGTTCGGGTAAATGTGAAAAACGCCGATTCGCTGACGTTCTACAACACGGCCAGAGCAATGGCGCAAACAGAAACGGGCGATCTGGTGGAAGATATGTCGACAGCAGGTATCAATGATGACCCAGACAATGACCTTGATCCACGTAATAACAGCATACCAACGCCTATTTCACTGAATAGCCTGTCATCCGAATCCTATGTGGGTGTAGCTATGGCCGTTCAGGACACAATCCGGCAGGCCGATGGCAGCTTCAATGTGACGTACAAAATCGTAGTTAAAAACTATGGACGTGAGGTGTTGAGAAATGTCAGCGTGACTGATTCATTGTCGAAGGTGTTCAACACAACGACCGGAGCAACCTTCACCATCGTAAAGGCACCGGTGATGGTCTCGACGGGCAGCGCGCTAAAACTGAATCCGAACTTCGATGGCGCTGCTGACCCTCGACTTGTGCTGGGTGATAGCCTTAGTACGCTGGCTGCTGGCAAGACAGATTCAATCCTGGTGACGCTGAACATATCGACCGATGGCAGCACCAATACGTTCCTGAACTCGGTAATAGCTACAGCTAAGTCTGGAACCACCACGGTGACCGATATCTCGACAAGCGGGCTGGATCCTGATCTGAATGGCAACAATAACCCAACCGACCTAAATGAGCGTGAAGCAACTCCGCTGAATCTGCCGTCAACAGGTACGACGCTCTTCATTCCGCAGGGCTTCTCGCCAAACGGTGATGGTATCAACGACCTGTTCGTGATCCGGGGTGCTGCTGGTCAGACAATCAGTCTGGAAGTGTACAATCGCTGGGGATATCTAGTCTACAGGAATGATGACTACAGGAACGATTGGGACGGGAAACCAAACACCGGTATCGTCATCAGCGACGGAGCCAACGGCCTTCCCGACGGGACTTACTATTACGTGATTAAGACGGGCGATGGACGCAAGTTTGTACGATACATGACGATTAACCGCTAATACCGATGTCAAATCAGTTTTCAATCAAACGTTGGGCAGTCGCGCTGCTGATCCTTGGGGTCGGCAGCAGCCAACTCCGGGCACAGCAGGACAAGATGTTCTCGCAGTACATGTTTAACATGACGGCTATCAACCCGGCCTATGCGGGCAGCCGCGATGTACTGAGCATGGCGGCCCTTTACCGGAATCAATGGACAGGCGTGCCGGGTGCTCCCCAAACAGCAACCTTCACCATGGACATGCCCCTCAACCGGGAGCGGGTAGGGGTAGGCCTGCAGCTGTATGGAGATAAGTTCGGCGAGATGCAGGAGGCTGGTGCGTTTGTCTCCTATGCATTTCGGATGAAGGTAGGTAACCGATCGACGCTGGCCCTGGGCCTTCAGGGAGGGGCTTCCAGTTTCCGGTGGGACCTGACCCGCGTGCAGACCAGCCCGGACGGAACGGGACAACTTGATCCGGCTTTTGCAACCAATATCAGCAAAGTGCTGCCAAACTTTGGAACCGGTATCTACCTGAGCAATGATAAATCGTACATCGGAGTATCCGTACCCCGGCTTATCAAGAACCGGCTTTCTGAATATGCTTCCGGCGATTACCGCTCGGTACAACGTCGCCATGCCTATGCTACGGCGGGTTTCGTGATCGGTGTGAGTCCGGTTGTTAAACTAAAACCATCGGTATTAGTGAAGTACGCCGAGGGTGCTCCTCTGGGTTTCGATGCAAACGTCAACGTTTGGTTTGCCGACCGCATCGCCATTGGAACATCGATACGCCGAAATCAATTTACGTCGTGGACACCGTACAGTACCGATGCAATCGTAGGGCTCCTGGAAGTACAACTGACCGATCAGTTTCGGTTCGGTTATGCTTATGATCGCACGATGAACAATTTTCAGCGGATCGCTCCAAACTCCCATGAGATCATGCTCCGCTATGAGTTCGGCATTGGCAAGAGTCGTATCCTGACGCCCCGTTATTTTTAATAAGCAACAGAACCAATAATACACACCCGGAAACTGGTTGATGTAAGCTACCAAAAGCTTTATGTCAACCAGTTTCCCTATGTGGTACCTGATACGAACGGGTTCCGGCGCAGTATTTGCTTATCAGTACGGGTGGCCTTGCCCGGAATATGGGTGGCTACAGTACCAGGTTTGCCTATCTACCGTCTTTCAACTTGTCCATCGCATGAAACGTATTGTTTTCCTTTTCGGATTCATCAGTTTGTCGATTAGTGCCGTATGGGCGCAGTCATTGACAAAGCAGGCTGACCATCAGTTCGATCAGTTAGCCTATACGAAAGCGGCCGATCTGTATGAGCAGGTATTGACGAATCCGGTATCGCTCTCCTATCCGGAACGATTGACCATTAAAGCCCGGCTGGGGTATAGCTACCAGCAGGCACGCGATACGAAGAATGCCGAGCGGGTGTACCGTGAACTGTTGGCCGAAAGCGATTCACTGGCCAAATACCCTCGTTATCACTTATATTATGCACAGGCTCTGGCCAGCAACGGGAAATACAAGGAAGCCCAGGTTGCCTATGCCAGGTATGATGAAATGCTATCGGCAGATAACTACAGGACCGTTTCAGCAAAGCTTAGTCAGGATGTGGGTTCGTTGACCCGAACGACTGGTACGTACAGCGTTGAATTCCTGAACATGAACACAGAAAAGCCAGAATTCAGCCCCGTGCTTTACGAGGACGGGCTGGTGTTCGTGACAGAAAACAAAAGGCGAAATTTATTCAAGCGTACTAAAACTGCTTTTCTTGATCTTTATTATTTCCCCAAAGCGAATGCACTGACGGGCGCGACATCAACAACTGGTAAGAGGACCCAACCCAAACCAATTCAGTTGCTGGGGTTCGATGCCTACACGGCCCCAACGGCCAATGATTCGAGGCTGGTTGGTTCATTTGAGGGAGTTCCAGGCAGAGCAGGATATGGTGGTAAGTTTGCTACCGCTACCGCGTTGAAACCATTTAGTCATGCGCTCAATTCAAGGTATCATGAAGGACCGGCCACCTTTTCGGTAGATGGCTCACGCGTGATTTTTACCCGGAACAATTATAACGAAGGGCAATACCGGGAAAGTAAAGACGGCGTCAATAAACTCAAACTTTTTACCGCTACCCGTACGTACGGGTCGTGGAGCAGCGCTACCGAATTGCCGGTCAACAGCGAAGAGTTTTCGACGGGACACCCATGTTTAGCCAAAGGCCGCAGCGGTGAACCTGACCAACTGCTCTATTTCTCATCCGATAGGCCGGGCGGTTTTGGCGGATCTGATATATATGTGTCAAGCTGGAAAAATGGCCAGTGGGATACGCCTGTAAACCTGGGTGAACGCGTCAATTCGAAGGGGAATGAGCTATTCCCCTTTGTCGACGAAAAGGGAAATCTGTACGTAGCCTCAGACGGTCATGGTGGACTGGGCGGGCTGGATTTATTTTATATTCAACTCAATGGTCCCAGCCAGCCAGTTGGCAAGTTGCTCGGTCTGGGTGAACCACTCAATTCGTCCAAAGACGATTTTGGTATAGTAACGGATGGCGAACGCAATAAGGGCTATCTCAGCAGTAACCGGAAAAACGGCGGGGCCGACAATGATGTGTACCGTTTTACCCGCGAGGGCGTATTGCACACCTGTCGGGAGTTGACAATTAGTATAATCGATGCCGCTACGAGGGAGCCGCTGGCCAATACAATACTGCGCCTTGACAACAAGACTGATAACACGGCGGAAGAACTCAGAACCAATAGTGAAGGCTTGGTTCGTATCTGTCTGACAGCGGGTAGTGATAATCGGTTTATCATTAGTCAGGATGGATACCTGACGAACAAAGTTGGCTTTTCAACCAAAAACAAAGAAGATATGCAGCCATCGCGTATCGAAATTTTAATGACAAAACCAGCCGCAGAGGCTGAACACAAGATTGCCACTGCCGGGAGTTATCCCCCACCAGGAGTCACTAATCAGCCAGGCGTTGAAAATACACTTACATCGGGTATGGCCGGTAAACTGGTAGAAGGCGAGGTGCTGACGCAAACCTACCGGAAACCGATTGGGGCAGCCAGGGTTATCATCGTGAACGAGTGCGACGGTACCGTGCAGGAAACTACGACCGATGTCAACGGGCGCTACCACTTTGTTATTCAGCCCAATTGTGACTACCATCTTGAAGCCGTGAAAGAGCACATGGGTACATGGGGTAGCCGCCTAACGAAAGATAGCACGGGGTATACCAACCTGTTGATGTTTAAAGAAGGAGACATTATTACCATCGATAATATTCACTACGATCGTAATCAGTCGGCTATCCGACCCGACGCAGCGGCAGAACTCGATAAGGTGGTTAAGATGATGAATAAATACCCCGCCATGACAATTGAAATACGGGCCCACACCGACAGTCGGTCAACGGCTCCGTATAACCAGAAACTGTCGGGCGACCGAGCCAGGTCGGCGGCTTCTTATCTAAAGTCAAAAGGCATTGTACCGGGCCGGGTAGTAGCCAGAGGGCTTGGAGAAAGCGTGCTCCTGAACAAGTGTGCAGATGGCGTTCCTTGTTCGGAAAGCGACCACCAACGAAACCGCCGGACAGAAATCAAGATTTTGGGGATGGAGTAAGCCTCTTTTCCGAACACTACCTAAGTAAACGATACGTTTTCAGTTTGAAAGACCGACATTTGACGGTTTATCATCAACGCCTATGCCCGCTCTTCTCCAAAATTATCAGGCTCTTCTGGTGGGCCTGCTACTGTCTTTTTTCTCCATTCAGGCCGCTCAGGCGCAGAAAGAAGTACTTTACTCACAGTATCTGGTCAATCCATTGAGCATCAATCCGGCTACGGCGGGTAGCCGGGAGTCGTTTCACCTGACAGCCTCCTTCCGGCGTAAATGGGTAAGCCTGCGCAATGCACCGGTAACGCAGAGCGTTTCGGCCGACGGGGCTATTGCCAACGGGCGGGTTGGGCTGGGTTTTCAGGCACTGAACGACCGGATGGGTTTGTTTGCCGCAACGGGCGTGTATGGCAGCGTAGCTTATCGCTTTAACTTACCCGCCTTGGCAAAACTGTCTATTGGCGTTCAGGGAGGGGTGAGTGTCGTCCCACTCTACGATTTTGCCAGTGCATCGAGCCTGAACCGGGCTATTGCCAGCTTTGGATTGGGCGTATATTACCAGTCAGACCGGCTGTTCGCTGGTATTTCGGCACCCGAAACAACGGGACAAACACTGGATCTGACGGGCCAGTTTGTATATAGGAGCGTTCGGCCGGTGATGGTACAGGTGGGAACAACAGTCGAAGTAAGCGATAACGCCGTGCTGATTCCATCGATACTGATATCAAAGATCGCCAACCGGCCGGTGGGTGTCGATTTAAATGCCCGCGTGTGGTTCAACGAGCAGTTTGGACTGGGTGTCTCCTACCGGCAGAACAGTCCTGGTCTGGTTCAAACGAATTATGTACAGGCACTGGCCGAGTACCAACTGACAAAGGCAATCCGGCTGGGCTACACCTTCAACTCCAAAACACCCGAAAACCCGGCTGCTGGCCTTTACTTTCAGCAGAGCGTACATGAAGTTATGTTCCGGTTCTCGCCCAACATTCTGAAGTTTACTTACTAAGTAGAGTATAGGGTTTATTACTCCTTATGTGTTTAGTCATTTAACGGTTTTCTGGGTAACTTGGTCCCGCAGAAACGTAATCCAACGCCCCATTGAAACCCTACGACGAGATTTCGAAGGACGACATGTTTCGCTATCTGACGGCCGACAGTCGCATGCCTAATCAACAAACTATTCAAAATCTATACATCCCCAGCGACCTTGATCGCGAGTTTCCGCTGGCTCCGCACTTTGTTCAGGCTTTCGGCAGTTATCCCAACTACCTGCATTTTAGTGACGATTTTAAACTATCGGCGCGCGAACTGCTCGATAGCCGTGGTTTTCAGGTGGTCAACCAGTCGACCCGGGTCATGGAAGAGGGATGGCATACGGTTGAGCGCATTTACCAGCATGAAGAGGGCGTTCTACTCAAAGCGGAGTTCGTTGGTGAACGGTTTTTTCGGCTTTACGGCTACTACCGCGATGAGTCATCAGTAAAACAGCTCCTCGACAGTTTACAGGCCCACAAGTATGTTCATGAGGATAATCAGACCCATATTTACCTGATCCAGAGTGGGTTGGGTGGTCTTCATACGGAGCGTGTCGAAATTCTTCCGCCCGATATTAACCTCAGCCTGCATTATAATGAAGACTTTTTGCCCGTTCATGAACGACTGACGGCGTTATTGGCTCAGCCCAAGAGCAAAGGCCTCATTCTGTTGCATGGCGAACCGGGAACCGGTAAGACAACCTATATTAAGTACCTCAGCTCGCTGGTCAAGAAGGATATGCTTATTCTGCCGCCTTACATGACCAACTACCTGACGTCACCCGAAATTATTCCGTTTCTGCTCGATAACAAAGATTCGGTACTCATCATCGAAGACGCCGAACGTATCCTCCAGTCGCGGGATGCCGGGGGTGATACCAACAGCGTTTCAAACATTCTGAACCTGACAGACGGACTCCTTGCCGACTGTATGCACATTCAGGTCATTGCTACCTTCAATGCCAGCAAGCATCTTCTGGATAAAGCACTGCTGCGAAAAGGCCGCCTGATGGTTGATTACGCGTTCGGTAAACTGGCCGCTCCCAAGGCCAATGATCTGCTGATGCACCTCGGCAGAGAACATCGTACGGATGAGCCAATGACCCTTGCCGACATTTTCAATCTGGAAGAACAAACGGTTTCGGGCGAGCGTCATGAAGTGAAGATGGGCTTTTAACCGATGAGGGTATTCGATGTTCCTGCTTCCCCGGCGGGTTTTTCCACTTGTTCAAAGTATACCTACCCTATAATTAATTTAGGCTTGTCATTCGAGTCGACATACCTTACTTTGACTTGCTCAAGCTTCCATACCTCCTTAGCCTGAATTGCCATTCATCTGTGACAAGAAGTAATTCTGTGGGTTTCTAAAACCCGTGTTGTAATTGGATGGGCACGCTCCGGCCGTTTCCAGGCAACTATCTCCGCCAGATAACAGGACTGGATTGCAACCCCGTAGGGCTGTATTGGAAAGGCCTTTGGGCAATGTTGATTCATGTGCTTCCCCCCGTAGGCCCTACTTCCCTCTGTAGTTAGGCTAGCCCATAGTCAAGATAAATTTACCTACGATCAATTGGTTACAATCTGTTGCGTGACTAAAAAGTACAACAACAGTCATAAGGTATAATGGTACACATGGTTAAGCAAGCAGTAGTGAAGTTTGCTTTAAGTTAAATAATTAGATTTATTAGAAACATAGTATTTTTATATTTCCAGTTTGATAAATATGTAAATTGTCGGCTACTGTCTTTAAGCGTCTGTAGCATACATCCTTCAGTAACACAAGTTCGCATATGAAACTTCACGTTTACCGGCCTTTACCTGGTGCTTCATTTTATCATATTATTCTACTTGTCCTGTTTGGATTGTTCTCGAACATAGATTGTTCTGCGCAGGCTGTAGGGGCGCGACGGCTCGTTTCGTTTGGGGCTTCGTCCGGCCTGGCCGACGACACACTTTATCTGGATATTGACCAGGACATAGCCGTTCAGCTGATGCCCTTCGACGAGGTGATGAAAGTGGCTATTTTGCACTCTCCGCTGATCAAATACCAGAATGAAATCACTAATTCGCTGAATTCGGCCTATGCGGTTTCCAAGGTTCAGATTCTTCAGAACATATCTGGTTTTGCCAACTACTCGGGTGGTAATCAAACCCTTTTAGCAACGAGTGCAACAATACCATCGGGCCGGGAATCCATCGGGCAGCTCGCTAATGGCTACCGCGTGGGCGTCGATTTACGCATATCACTCTTTGACCTCTTCGGACGGAAACATCTGGTACGGCAGGCTTATTCGAACTACCAGGCTTCGATTGTTCAGAAAGAAACGATCGAGTTACAGTTGAAGCGCGAGCTAATTACCATTTACCAGGATATGATTACGGCACAGCAGGTTCTGAAACT
Source organism: Spirosoma utsteinense (assembly GCF_014282275.1). Classification (GTDB taxonomy): domain Bacteria; phylum Bacteroidota; class Bacteroidia; order Cytophagales; family Spirosomataceae; genus Spirosoma; species Spirosoma utsteinense. The sequence goes on along the minus strand of NZ_VFIA01000002.1, from coordinate 38,280 downwards.
CCGGTTGATCGATGAACAGGCTTCGCTGGCAGCGTACCGGATTGCTGAAGTAGAACTTCAAAAAGGGCGTATCAGCGCCGATATCCTGGCTAATGCGACTAACCGCTATGTGGAAACCAAGACCACTTCTGAGCAGGTGAAAGGAGATTTTCTCAAGAATGTTCACTACTTCGAAACGATGGTTGGCGTTCCTATCCAACGGTTGAAACGAAATTAATTGAATCGCTATGACACTCGACGCATTTCTACGCCTGCTGAAACAGAATCTGATCTGGTTCATTCTTTTTCCCTGTGTAACAGCAGGAGTGGCTCTGTATATGACCCGGAACGAGCCGAGCGTATATAAGTCAGAGGCTACCTTATACACAGGCCTGGCGTCTGGTTACTCGTTGATGTCTGATCGACAGGGAAACCTTCCCGACCGGTCGTCCAGCGCGTTTGATAACCTGCTGACTACACTGAATTCAAAGGAAACGCTGCTTCAGGTGGGTATAAGCCTGCTGACCGACCACCTGCGTCTACAGCAGCCGGATAGCCTGGTGCTTGGAACAGCGGGTTTTGAACAACTTGAAAAGGAAGTGCCGCTCGATCTCCGGTTGCAGTTGATCGAACATGGCGATGATCCTGTTAGCCTGCGTCGGACACTGGACAGCCTGTCGAAAACACAGAGCGACAACCCCATCAAAAAACTGCTCCTCACGTCGAATACGTATTATTCGATTCAGCGGATCGGGGCCAACCTACAGGCAACCGCCCGGAAGAACACCAACGACGTCCTGCTCATGGAGTACGAATCCGACGATCCGGCGGTGACACAGCAAACGCTCACGTACGCGATCGACATCCTTAACAAGCGGTATTCTTTGTTTAAAACGTCGGAAACGAATTCTGTTGTCGGCTATTACGAAATCAAGCTTAAAAAGGCCAAGGAAGCGCTCGATCGTGCCGAAGGAAACCTCAGAGCTTTCAGTATCCGGAACAAGGTGCTCGATTATGATGAAGAAGCCCGAACCGTAGCCAGTTCGCGGGAAGCGCTGAATGGTGAGTATAACCAGGAACTTGGCCGGCGGAATGCGGCCAAAGCGGCTGTGGATGCGCTCACGCAACGTATGGGGCAGCAAGGTGGGGTACGGGCGGCAAACAACGATATCGGCGAAAAACAGAAACGGTTGACGGATGCCGAAAATAAACTAGCTAATGCCCGGGCTTACGGACAGCCAAAAAATGTGCTTGTCCGGCTACAGGCCACGGTAGCGCAACTGTCCGAGGATCTTAAAGTTAGCGCTCAGAAATACGATGCGGCTACTAACTCCGCCGAATCCGTTCCGCAACAAACCATCAGTACCGATCTGCTGGCTAAAAACCTGGAATACGAAGAGTCATCGGCCCGGCTGAAACTATACCAGAAGCGGATGTCCGATTATCAGGCAAAGACAAATGCGTATGGCCCCCTGGGGTCGCAGTTGCGGCAACTTAACCGGGAGCTGGGCGTGGCCGAGAAAGAATATCTGGCGCTGCTTCAGAGCGTAGATCAATCACGCACCCGTCGTCAGGATGTGGCTGTTGGCGGTACGCTGGAAGTGCTGGACGCTCCTGATTTTCCATTGGTACCCAAGGGTTCCAAACGGACCCAACTGATTATTGTGGCCCTGGGCGTTGGTCTATTTCTGGCGCTGCTGCTGACGGCATTGCGCTTCTGGTTGGATAAAGGTATTCATTCGCCGGAGCAGGGGGAGTCAATGATCGGTATGCCGATTGCGGCCGTATTTCCAACCGTGACGAAACCCGGTGTTTTTTCGAAAGCAACGCTGGGGGCCCAAAGCATGTTCGAGCAACTCGTCAATGCCATCAATATTGAAATTGCGCAGATAACAACCAAAGTGTACCCGCCTGTCATCACTGTGTTCAGCATCAGAAGTAAGCAGGGAAAAAGCTGGGTTGTCGATGGACTGAATAAACTTTACAGTGACGCCAACCTACAGGTAGCCTGCTGCTACCCGCGCCAAACGGGTAAAGAACAGCGCGAGTTAAAGAACGGCGTTACCTATTTTCCGTATACGGTACGGCCCGATTTCATGAACGTGACGAGTGTCGAGTACCTTATCGATGCTGAACAGGGTTTCGAAGCTACCCAGTATGACCGTATCATGCTGGAACTGCCGGCGCTTGTCAACAACCAGATACCAGTCTATCTGCTCAAAAACAGTGCTATGTCGCTGCTGGTCGTATCGGCCAACAGCCCCTGGAGTCGGATCGAAAAGCAGTTGCTCTCTCTGTATGTACGCGTAACGAAGCAGCCCATTTTAACCGTGCTGAACCGGGTCGAAGAAAACTACATCGACATGCCAGGTCGGGCCGATGCCAAACAAGCCTCCAGTAATCCGGATCGGTCGTTTCAAGTTCAGCGTAACGCTCTGTAAATGAGTAAGTAGAATTGAAATAACGTACGTCTATGCTCATTCTCCCTGATGCTGATTCAGAATCGGCAAGTGTTACTCCATGGCTGGTCCATCACCTGGTTGAGCAGGCTGTTCTGACTCACCAGGACCGTACGGCTGTCGTTTTCGGCGACCGGCAGATCACATATCGGGAGTTGGATGAACGCGCCGATGTGCTTTGCCAGACACTGCTCCACTACGCGTCCGATCAGGAGCTGATCGGCCTGAGTGCTACCCGTAGTATCGAGATGGTCATTGGTATGCTGGCTATCCTGAAGGCGGGGAAAGCCTACTTGCCACTCGACCCAACTTACCCCACCCAGCGACTGCAGCAACTGGTGACCGATTCGGGTGTTACAACCTGCCTCACAACGGAAGTCGACCTGCTTACCTTCGAATCGCTGGGTCTGTGGGTAACCCTGTCGGAGAACGGCTATTCGTTTCCATACCAATCCGTCACCCATCAGAGCGAAACGGCCTGTGTGCTCTATACGTCCGGCTCCACCGGCAAGCCTAAAGGGGTCTGCCTGGGCCATAAAGGGCTAACTAACCTGCTACGGTGGCAACTGGCGCATTCAGAAGCGGCCCCCGCTCTGAATACGCTTCAGTTTTGCCATCTGAGCTTCGATGCCTCATTTCAGGAGATCTTTGTTCCCCTGCTGAGTGGAGGAACGCTCTACCTGATCGACGATTCGTACCGGCTGGATGCAGGACGGTTACTGAATTTTATCGATCAAAAGCACATAAGCCGCGTGTTCCTGCCTTATGTCGTCTTACAGTATCTGGCCGAGACAGCCGATAGTGAACAGCAGTATCCCGCCGGGTTGATCGACGTGATAACAGGGGGGGAGCTACTTAAGATCACTCCACAGATCGCCCGTTTTTTCGAGGCTCTGACCAACTGTACGCTCATGAACGTATACGGCCCAACGGAAGCCAGTATCTGGGTTACAGAAAATAAACTGAAAGGGAACGCGTTGAACTGGCCTTCGATACCCACCATTGGCAAACCCATTGCGGATATCGACGTGTTTATGCTGGACGAAAACGGACAGCTCGTGGCCGATGGTCTGGTGGGCGAGCTGTGTATCAGTGGCGTGTGTCTGGCCAGCGGTTACCTGAACCAGCCCGAACTGACAGCAGAAAAGTTTAGCCGGTATGCACACCAGCAACTGGGGCCGGTCGACATGTACCGTACCGGCGATCTGGCCCGCTATCTACCCGATGGATCGATCGAGTTTCAGGGCCGTAAAGACGATCAGGTCAAGATACGGGGTAACCGGGTTGAGTTGGGTGAGATCGAGGTGGCGCTCGCTCAGCAGCCGGGCGTTCAGCAAGCCGTAGTCATTGCCCGCGAGGATGTAGTGGGGTCTAAAACCCTGATCGCTTACGTCATTACTACGCCGGATACGGAGATAAGTACGCTCCGCACCGCTATCGAGCAGTTGCTGCCCGATTTTATGATTCCTGCCCACTTCATCCGGATGGATGAGTTTCCTAAAACCAGCAGCGGTAAAGTGGACCGCAAGGCATTGCCGGCTCCGGAACGCAGGCGACCGGATGCCGCTGTGCCATACCGCAAGCCAAGAACGGCACTGGAAAAAACAATTACGGGTGTATGGGCCAGCCTGTTGCAGCTCGACCGAGTTGGCGTAGACGATAATTTCTTTGAGCTGGGCGGCAATTCATTGCTGGCTCAGAAAACGGTGGCTGCTCTGAAACAGCACCACTATACCTTACCTATTACCCGACTCTATCAGCACCCAACGGCGGCTGGTATCGCCCGGTACATGGAGCCGCAGGGGGCTGCTCCGTCGACCCGTTCGTCAGCCGGCCCGAACCGGGTCGAGGCTGCTGGTGCCGATGTGGCGGTTATTGGTATGGCAGGCCGCTTTCCGGGTGCCAATACCATCGATGAGCTTTGGGATGTGTTGAAGGCAGGTAAAGAAACAACCCGCTTTTTTGCCACCCATGAACTGGACACCAGCATTCCCGACCGGGTTAAAAACGACCCGCTGTATGTGGCTGCCAGGGGGGTTATCGATCATGCCGATCAGTTCGACGCTCTCTTCTTCGGCATAACGCCCAAACTGGCCGAACTGATGGACCCTCAACAACGGGTCTTTCTGGAAATTGCCTGGGAAGCGCTGGAACAAACGGGCTACCTGCCTCAGCATTACAGCGGGCGTGTGGGCGTTTTTGCCGGTTGTGGCAATAATACCTATTACCTGAACAACGTGCTGGGCAATCAGCATCTGGTCGATCAGGTCGGTGAATTTCAGGTGATGACCGTCAACGAAAAAGACTACATCGCATCCCGAACAGCCTACCAGCTTAACCTCAAAGGGCCTGCGGTCAGCGTTTATTCGGCCTGTTCTACATCCCTGCTGGCTATTACTCAGGCCGTTCAGAGCATCCGCAGTGGTCAGTGTGAGGTAGCGCTGGCGGGTGGAGCCTCTATTACCGTGCCGGTCAACAGCGGCCACCTGTATCAGGAAGGGGCCATGCTCAGTAAAGACGGTCACTGCCGGTCGTTCGATGCCGATGCACAGGGAACCGTTTTCAGTGATGGAGCCGGGGTGGTACTGCTTAAAAATGCCGAGGCTGCCCGGCGCGACGGCGACACGGTGTATGCTGTCATCAAAGGCATTGGCGTTAATAACGATGGGGGAGGCAAAGGAAGTTTCACCGCCCCCAACGCCGACGGACAGGCGGGAGCGATCAGCATGGCTATTGCCGATGCGGGCGTCGACCCGGCCACGATCACGTATGTGGAAGCCCACGGGACGGCTACACCCGTTGGCGATCCCATCGAAGTAGATGGACTCATCAGCGCATTTGGCGAGCAGACGGAGCGGCAGTTCTGTGCGCTGGGCTCTGTTAAGAGCAACATGGGCCACCTGACGCAGGCAGCAGGCGTAGTTGGCTTTATCAAAACCACATTGGCGCTGCATCACCGGCAAATTCCGCCGTCGCTGGGTTTCAACACGCCCAACCCGGCTATCGATTTTGCCAACAGCCCGTTTTTTGTCAATACAACACTCATCGACTGGGCATCGAAACCAGAAAGTCTACGCCGGGCGGGCGTCAGTTCGTTCGGCGTGGGCGGGACAAACGTTCACGTCGTTCTGGAAGAGTGCCGTGCTGATCAGCTTAAGCCGGACAGTGCCTCTGTGGACAGGGCGGCATTGCAGCCACGACCTGTACAGTTACTGACCTGGTCGGCGAAAACGGCAAAGAGCCGGGATGCTTACGGCAGTCAGCTGGCCGATGTCCTGACGCAACCCCGCGACCTGAACCTGGCCGATGTTGCCTTTACGCTCCAGACGACGCGCGTCGATTTCAGCCATCGGCGCTTTGCCGTTGCCGCTACAGCCACCGAACTGGTAGAACAGCTGCGGCTGACAACGGCCGTGCCAGCCAGCCGATCGCTACCCGATGAGGTGGTATTTATGTTTCCGGGGCAGGGGGCGCAGTACCTCAATATGGGCCGCACGTTCTACGAAAACGAAGCCGTTTTCCGTCAGGCTGTCGACGACTGTTCCGAGCAGTTACTCCCGCACCTGAATGTCGATATCCGGCAGGTCATATACCCCGAAACGGCCACATCTGAAGCGGAGCAGTGGCTCAGAAACACACGATATACGCAGCCAGCCCTGTTCGTGACCAGCTATGCCATGGCCCGGTTGTGGATGAGCTGGGGTATTGAACCGACAATCTTTTGCGGGCATAGCATTGGCGAGTTTGTAGCGGCTCACCTGGCGGGGGTGTTCAGCCTGAGCGATGCGCTGGCCCTGATTGCCGCCCGCGGTCGTATGGTAAGTGAACAGGCTCGCGGTAGTATGCTGTCGGTACGGATGGATGTCGGCGTCATAGAAACGATGCTGCCGCCAACGCTATCTGTGGCGGCCATCAACAGTTATAGCCTGTGTGTGGTGGCTGGCCCCGATGAACACATTGCCGATTTCGTCCGGTTGCTGGATGAGCAGGAGATACCCAATCGGCTGCTTCTTACCAGTCATGCCTTCCACTCGGCCATGATGGACCCCATCGTTGGTCTCTTTGAGACGCTCGTAGCCGGGGTGACGCTGAACCGCCCCCAAAAACCGATCGTGTCGACCGTAACAGGCGCTTACCTGACCGATGCGCAGGCGACTGATCCCCACTACTGGGCCAAACACCTGCGGTCGACGGTGCGCTTTGCCGACGCGCTCAATACCCTCTTTGAACTGGAAAATCCGCTGCTGCTCGACGTTGGCCCCGGCGGTGTTACGGCTACGCTCGCCCGTCAGCAGGCCAGTGGCCGTCCCCTGACCATTCTGGCCAGTCTGGTAAAACATGAGGGTCAGTCGGCTGATTATACGGCACTAATGAAAACGGCGGGTCAGCTCTGGATGGCCGGTCTGGCACCTGACTGGAACGCCTTTTACGCAGGCCAGAACCGCAGCATTGTCTCTTTACCTTCCTATGCCTTTGACCGTAAGCGGTGTTGGGTCGATCCCGTTCACCCTGTAGCCCCGGTTTATTCTGATCCTCAAACTTTAATGGCGGCTCCGTTGCCAGTACCTACGATTATTGAAACCCAATCCACACCGGTTCCTATGAGAAACGATCTACTCGTCGATAAAATCAAGGATATACTGGAAGATGCATCCGGTATCGAAATGGATGGCGTAACGCCAGACATGAGTTTTCTGGAAATTGGCCTCGATTCGCTGCTGTTAACCCAGGTGGCCCTCACCGTCAAGCGTGAGTTTGGATTGCCGATTACGTTTCGCCAGCTGACCGGTGACTTCGCTACACCCGGTCAGCTGGCCGTGTACCTGGATCAGCATTTGCCCGCCGATGTGTATCAGCCGGTTGCCGTTCCGGCACCAGTAGCTACACCTGCTCCGGCTGTTCATACACCTGTTGCGCCGACGCCGGTTGTTGCATCGACCCCGGCTCCACAGATGATGGCTTCTCCTGATGGTGATTCCGCATTGGGTCTGATTGCTCAGCAGCTACAGTTGCTGGGTCGGCAGCTGGCTATTTTACAGGGCGTTGCCCCCGCTGCCCCGTCCCCGGTAGCTCCGGCTGCCATACCGCAGCCAGTAGCGGCTAAACCAGCGGCTGCGCCCGCCCCGAAAGCAGCTCCCGCGTTATCGGTCCGGCCCGACCTGAGTCCTGAAGAAGAGGCTGAACTTAAAAAGCCGTTTGGTGCCACTGCCCGAATTGACCGGCAGGCCATGGGACTGAGCGCTGAACAACACGATTTTCTGAAGCAGCTTACGCAGGCCTACAACCAAAAAACAAAGGGCAGCAAGACCTACGCCCAGGAAAATAGACCCCACATGGCCGATCCGCGTGTGGTGTCGGGCTTCCGGCCACTTACCAAAGAAATTGTGTATCCCCTGGTTATGAACCGCTCCAAAGGAAGTCGGTTATGGGATATCGACGGGAACGAATACATCGATGTCCTGAACGGGTTTGGCTCCAACATGTTTGGCTACCAGCCCGACCTGATCAAACAGGCGCTGCACGAACAGGTCGAGAATGGATTTGAAGTTGGCCCGCAACATGAACTGGCGGGTGAGGTGAGCCGTCTGGTTTGTGAGCTGACGGGTGCCGATCGGTCGGCCCTGTGCAGTACCGGTTCTGAAGCGGTGCTGGGCGCTATGCGGGTAGCCCGGACGGTGACGGGCCGGTCGCTGATCGTGGCGTTCTCCGGTTCGTACCACGGCATTGTGGATGAGGTCCTTATCCGGGGTACAAAAAAACTGAAGTCGTACCCGGCCGCACCGGGTATCATGCCGGAGTCGGTGCAGAACATGCTGATTCTGGACTACGGTACCGACGAAAGCCTGAAGATTATTCGGGAGCGGGCAAACGAACTGGCAGCCGTGCTGGTGGAGCCGGTGCAAAGCCGCCGGCCTGAGTTTGTGCCCATTGAGTTTCTACGCGAGGTACGGGCTATTACGGCCGCTTCGGGTACGGCATTGATTTTCGATGAGATCATCACGGGTTTCCGGATGCACCCCGGCGGCACACAGGCGCTGTTTGGTATTAAGGCCGACCTGGCCTCGTACGGCAAAGTGGTGGGTGCTGGTTTACCGATCGGTGTCATTGCCGGTAAGCGTGAATTCATGGACGCGCTCGATGGGGGTTTCTGGCAATACGGCGATGACTCCGTGCCGGAGGTAGGCGTAACGTACTTCGCCGGTACGTTCGTCCGACATCCGCTGGCACTGGCCGCAGCCCGGGCCTCACTGCAATACATGAAAGACACCGGACCGGGTCTTCAGCAGGGATTGACAACGCGAACCAACCGGCTTGCCGACGCGATGAACGCCGTTATCGATCGCCGGAACTTACCCTTTCATGTTGTCCACTACGGCTCGCTCTGGAAGATAAAGTTCAACCAGGACGTGCCTTACAATGAGCTTCTGTTCACCCTGATGCGCGAGAAAGGCATTCATATCTGGGATGGGTTCCCGTGTTTCATGACCGAAGCCCATACCGATGTGGACATGGACCGGGTCGTTGCTGTATTTACCGATAGTATCGACGCCTTGATCGATGCCGGATTTTATGCTGGAAGTAAGCCGGAAACCCCAAAGAAACCGGTAGCAGACATGATCGTCTCCGAAAACAGACCCCCTGTTGCTGGTGCCCGTCTGGGACGGGATTTGGATGGGAATGCGGCCTGGTTTATGCCCAATCCCGATCAGCCCGGTAAGTATCTACAGGTCGAATTAAATTGAACTCGGATGGTTGATACTACGACCCATATGAACTTTGTGGCGGTTGACTTCGATCCGTTTGCCGGTCCTGCTATTTTGCGCCTGGCAACGGCAACCGAGCCGCAACTGGAAATTTTAACGGCTTGCCTGCTCGGTGGTGACGACGCCAGCCGTGCCTACAACGAATCCATATCCCTGCGGTTTACCGGAGCGCTGAATAAACCGGCGCTGCAACAGGCATGGCGCGCTTTAGTGGACCGGCACGAAATGCTTCGGTCGGCTTTCAGCACCGACGGCTCGCAGGTGATCATTTTTCGCGATGGCCCTGCCGAGATGAACTGGCTCGACTGCTCCGACAAAACCGAGGTCGAGCAAGCCACGATCGTTGCCGATCATACGAAGCAGGATGCGCTGCACCTGTTCGATCTGCAAACAGGTCCGCTGGTCAGGATTGGATTGATCAAACTGGCTGAACAAACCCATCATCTCACCATCACCGCGCACCATATCGTTTGCGACGGCTGGTCGCTGGGTATTCTGATGCAGGATTTAAGTGCGCTTTATTCGGCCTATGCCCAGCACCTGACTCCCTCCCTGCCCGAGGCACCCTTGTTTAGTCAGCACGCAGCCGACCAGCAGACGTTTGCCACGAGTGAGACCTATCGGGAAATTGAGCGTTACTGGATCGATCAGTACCGGCAAAACGTACCGGTCCTGAACTTGCCGACCGATTTTCCCCGGCCTGCGCTGCGTACGTACAAAAGCAATCGGCGGGATTACCCGCTGGACGAAGCGCTGGTGCTGGCGGTAAAAGCAATGGGTGTTAAAGCGGGTTGCAGTTTTGTGACTACACTGCTGGCTTCATTTGAGGTGTTGCTGCATCGCTTGACCGGTCAGGAAGATATTGTGCTGGGTTTGCCGGCGGCCGGGCAGTCGGCTACCGGGAACTACCGTCTGGTTGGGCACTGTGTCAACCTGCTGCCTCTGCGTAGTTTCCCCAAACGCACCCTTCGCTTCATCGATTTTCTGAAGCAGCGTAAAGAGGCCGTGCTGGATGCGTTCGAGTATCAGCAGCTCACCTTTGGCAGTCTGCTCAAAAAAATAAAGGTAGCCCGGGACCCGTCACGGGTGGCGCTGGTACCGGTGATCTTCAACGTAGACATGGGGCTGGTCGACGATGTCAATTTTTACGGCCTCGACTACACGTTCATCAGCAACCCACGGCAGTATGAATCGGTCGACCTGTTCCTGAATGCCGGGGGCTCCGAGAAAGCCCTGATGCTGGAATGGTCGTATAACACCCAGTTGTTCAGCGAAACGACCATCGACCGGATGATGGCTGAGTTCGAAGGGCTGCTCAGGGCGGTTGTGGCTGACCCCACCATCCAGCTCGATCAGATTCCGCTGACTCCTGAGCCGGAAAAAGAAACGGTCATCGCCGAATGGAATAAAACCCAGGCCGAGTATCCCCGGCACACACCCCTGCATCAGTTACTCACGCAGACGGCGGCTGAATATCCGCAAAAAACGGCGCTGATCGTCAATCAGGACCGAATGAGTTTCAAAACGCTGGACGAAACATCCAGTCAGGTGGCCCACTGCCTGCAACGCAGTGGTGTCCAGGTGGGTGATATGGTGGGCGTGATGCTGGATCGATCCACCGACCTGCTCGTTACCCTCCTGGCTGTCCTGAAAGCGGGTGCGGCTTATGTGCCGATCGACCCGGATTATCCTCACGACCGGATCGCTTACATGCTGACCAACTCGGCAGCCCGGTTAGTGATCACGTCGAAGAAATACGCCGGCCGACTGGCACACAGCGCCCCTGAATGGCTGATTGAGCAGACACTGACCGAATTGGAACTGTATCCGGCCACGCCACCCGCCACGACCGTAACGGGCCAGGATCTGGCTTATATCCTGTATACGTCCGGCTCAACGGGTCAGCCCAAGGGCGTGATGATCGAACACCACAGTCTTGTCAATCTGCTCTACAGCATGATCGACTGGCCGGGTATCGATCATAGCGATGTGCTGCTGGGGGTTACGACTGTTTCGTTCGACATTGCCGGGCTGGAGCTTTTCCTGCCCCTGTTAACGGGGGCAACGCTGGTACTGGCCGATGCTGCCATGGCCAGAGATGGTCGGGCGTTGTTGCAGCGCCTGTCGGACCGGACTGTTGCCGAGGAGTCGATAACCATTATCCAGGCTACCCCCGCTACCTACAAGATGCTGCTGGCGGCAGACTGGCAGACGCGTTTGCCGCTCAGGATTTTATGTTGTGGCGAACCCATGTCGAACGAGCTGGCCCGGCAACTTATTCCCCGCTGTGCTACGCTCTGGAACATGTATGGCCCCACTGAAACAACGATCTATTCGACGGGTACGCAAATCACAGACGGTGATAAACTCATTACCATTGGCCGGCCGATCAATAACACGCAGGTGTACATCGTCGATGAACAGCTCAATCCGGTGCGGAAAGGGGCGGTTGGAGAGATCTATATTGCCGGTGATGGCGTAGCCCGAGGGTACAAAAATCAACAGGAGTTAACGGCGGAGCGGTTTGTTCCCAATCCGTTCGACACCGGAAACGGGTTGATGTACCGGACCGGTGACCTTGGCCAGTTTACCGAAACGGGCGAGATCCATTGCCTGGGCCGGATCGATCAGCAGGTGAAAATCAGGGGGTACCGCATTGAACTGGGCGAAATCGAAAATACCCTCAGCCAACTCAGCGATATCAACGAAGCGGTGGTAGTGGCGCGCGAAGACCGGCCCGGCGATCAGCGTCTGGTCGCTTATATCGTTGTCGATGCCGACCGTCTGCCGGCCTATGCACCGGAATCGACCGGCCAGCCCGGCGCTGCCTATGCCGTATCGCCGGAACAGGCCCGAATCTGGAAAAAGCAGGCTGGTACGTCGTTACCCGACTATATGGTGCCTGCTGAGTTTCTGTTATTGTCGCAGTTGCCCCTCACCCCTAATGGCAAAATCGACCGGAAAGCGCTGCCAAAGCCGGTGCAGGCAACCCCGGCCGACCCGGCTCAACTGCTCCGACCAGAGACGAAGGAAGAAGAATTGCTGCTGTCGATCTGGAGAGATATACTGGGTCGGGAATCGATTAGCGTGCTCGACGATTTTTTTGAACTCGGCGGACACTCCCTGATCGCCGTTCGGGTAATGACCCGGCTCGAAAAAGCAACCGGTCGGCGGTTGCCGCTGTCGACGCTGTTCGAGTATCCGACTATACGGAAACTGGCTTCCTTACTCCAGGATGATAAACCGGCAACTGTCTTCAAATCACTGGTTCCAATCAGGCCACAGGGTAGAAAAGTGCCCATTTACATTATTCACGGTATTGGGCTAAACCTACTGAATTTCAAGAGCCTGGTCGATAATATGGATATCGAACAGCCTATTTATGGCTTGCAGGCGCGTGGTCTCGATGGTGTTGAAGAGCCATTGGATAGCATAGAAGCCATTGCGGGCTGTTACATTGACGAGGTACTGATCCAGAATCCGGCTGGTCCGTATGCTATTGCCGGTTACTCGTTCGGTGGCTATGTGGCGCTGGAAATGGCGCGGCAGCTCAAAAAGATGGGTAAAGACGTGAAGATGCTGGCCATGTTCGATACCAATGCCGAAGAATCGATGACCCATTATTCGGTCATTAAAAAACTTGGCATAAAGGCATCGCGTCAGTTGCCCAAGTTTATGTGGATAATGCGGTCATTTGCCAAAGAGCCAAGCGCTACCGTCCGTTACCAGCGGTCTTACGTAAAATGGAAGTTGGGTAGCCTTCGGAGCCGGGTAGCTGGCGTGCCCGAACCCAAGACCGAAGCGGGCCCCGACCATATGGATCGCATTATTGAAAAGCACGAAATTGCTTACAATAACTACCGGCTGAAACCATACGATGGGACCATCGATTTGTTCAAGGCCGAAGTCCGGCGCTACTTCGTGGATGATCCAAACTACCTGGGCTGGAAAAAATATGCCCGAAAAGGCGTTCGGGTACATGATGTTCCCGGCGATCATAAACAAATGATGCTTCCGCCAAACGACCGTCATTTTGCCCGGGCTCTCCAGGCGGCATTAGACACAAACGTGGGCCTGTAGGTTCTTCCATTCCACTGCCAGTAACCCGATAGTGCTGCCCGACATGGCAAATTTAGGTGCTTGCGTTAACCCGTATGTTATCGGGGACGGTACTCGTATGCGTAACTGATCGGTTGTTTTCTGTTACCAAATGAGCAGTTCGCTTGCGCAAAAACTAAAAATTATGTAACAGTTGGCTGGTTGCGAATGAGCCTTTCAAACGTCAAAAGGATACAAGTATATAGGATATAAATAGAGTAATCCGACTTACACCCATAGTGCATGAATCAGGTAGTCGTAAACGTAGTCAAGGCTCGTCTCAGGAGGCAATTGGTAGGGTGGGGGAGGTGGATGGGATTCGAGGTGCTCGGTAAAGAAGAGTCCATCGATTTCCTGTCTCCCTATCGCATAGCTGCCACCCCCGGCGACCAGGCCGTCCTGCCTGATGTGAACGACTTTATTGACGCCGATAAACTCGTTTTCGGCCGTACAACGGCTATGCCTGAGCCGGGTTACGTCTGGCAGTACCAATCCAACGCCCGCAAAGCAACGTTACTACGCTGTGGGGCTTTATTCAGTGAAAGCAAAGTGCTGTGTCTGGACTGGCGGGGAAACCAACGGTTACTGAGCGATTTCGTTACGCTACAGCCGCGTGCTATCCGGGACGTCGATACCGTCATTGCTCCCTGGAGTCATTACCTGGACGGTGTGCGGTTTGGCGGATACTATGACTACCTGGTGCTGGTTGCCGGGAAGCTGTGCCGCATTAAAGAAGCGTTGCCTGCCGATGTTTTCAATCAGGCGGTGGTAGCATACCCCTTATTCAATACAGCATATGAACAGGAACTGCTGGCACTGATAGGATTTAGCGGGGGGCAGATTTTCGACAGTCGATCGACCGATCTGCGATTTACTACGTGCATCCTGGGAAATAGCGGGCATTGGTTTTATCCAAATATGGAAGACCTGATGGCCCTGAAAAGACAGATCGAGCTTCAATTAGAGACAGATGCATATCAATCGAACCGGATCTATATCAGCCGGTCGGGCCGTCGTCGTATTGTAAACGAAGACGCATTGATTGCCATGCTGAAAAAATACGACATCCAGATCATCGAGGATCGGCCACGAACGGTTGCCGAGCAGGTAGCAATCTACCGGAATGCATCGTTCATAATCGGTCCCCATGGCGGATCGTTTACCAACATACTCTGGTGTCGGCCTGGAACCCACCTGGTTGAACTGTTCTCATCCAATTACGTCCCTGATTTTTTCCTGTACATGGCCCGGCAACTGGACCTGCGTTATTCAGCGCACTATTTCGGGCCTGAAAGTGAAAACCGGTTCAGTCAGCTGGAAGAAGATATTCTGGTATCCGTTCCGGATCTGGAACGCCGGTTAGAACAATTTTTTTCGGAAAAAAGCACGGCCTGACGCGGGCCCGTATGGCACCGGCGCAGGGGCCTTGCCTCTGTTGGCAGGCCACTTATAACAAAGCCTGGCGGTAGGCTTTAATTTCGGCAAACGAGAGTTTATAAGCCAGCGTCAACGCAACGTAGGTAGCTCCCCCAACCAGTACTTCGGCAATGGTATTGGCCAGCCCTTCATAGCCTACCAGCGTTTTATACAACGCCACCGCACCGACCATAATGACGCAAAACACCAGCGGTTTGGCCATGTTGTTCAGAAAGACACCCATGAAGTCGCCGATCAGGTAGTGAACGATGACGAAATTGATCACCAGGTTAAGAAACGTAGCCAGGAGAAAGGCGGTTGCAATCCCGGTCACCTGATAATAAGTACCCAGGAAATAGACGAGCGGCAACTTCACGATGAGCGTACCGAGGTTCAGGTAGAAGAGCAGATTTGGTTTGCCCTTGGTGAAGGCCAGCGTGAACAGCGGGTGACTCAGGCAGGTAAACGCGCCGACAAACACGAAGATTTTAATCAGGCCGATCGTCTGTTCCCAGCCGGGGCCGTAGAACAACGGGACAACACTATCGGCTGTGATGTACAAGCCAGCCAGAAGTGGCAGGTTACAATAGCTGATAAAGTCCAGAATTTTCAGGTAAGACTGTTTCAGGTTCTCATGGTTGTCTTTCATTTTGGCCAGTATAGGGTAGGCTACCTGCAAAATGATAGGATTTAGTTTACCAATCGGGAAGATAGCCAGCTGGACCGCTATCGTGTAGTAGCCCAGCATTTTCACGCCCAGCATCCCGCCAATAAAGATCGTGTCGGCGTTCGACTGAACGAAGCCCAGCAGCCCATCGCCCAGGTTGAAGATCCCGAATCGAAGGTGCTCTTTTATATCGCGCAGGCTGAAAAACCAGGTTGGTATAAAGAATTTCACGCCGAACAGGACCTGCAATACGGTTTTCACGGTTTGCATGACCAGCGAACCGATGATCAGCGAAAGTTCCTCAAGGCCGCTGTAGGCCAGTGTAATCGTAACACTCGACCCAATAACCGTACCGGCAATGTCGATGATAGCAACCGAGCGGAAGCGTAGTTCTTTTTCGAGCAGGAACAGGTAAAGCTGACCGAAATAAACGATCAGGAAGTAGTAGGACGCCAGCTTGACAACCCGTTCCAGCTTAGGCTCACTGTAAAAGGTAATGATATACGGAGCGCTGAGGTAGATGATGACAAAAATAACAATGCCAACGATCAGGTTCAGGAAGTAAAGCGTCGACAATACCCGCCGATCACTTTCCTGTTTGTAAATGATGGAATTGGAAAAGCCTAGGTTGGCGAAGATCTGGAAAAAGGCAATGATCAGATTGCTGATACTAACAATACCAAAGTCGGCGGGGCTCAACAGACGAGCCAGTATAGCTACCTGAACGAACTGAAACAGAGTTGAAATGACGGTAGCGATGGTGATCCACTTCCCCCCGTTCATTGCCTTTGACGCGTTACTCATGCAAATAGAGTTGTCATACTCGCTGGATATGTCATTTTGATGAAAAAAGCATCGGCTACAATTGCCCCATTGAGTTGAAAATGATTAACGTAATCCAATCAGGTTTACATTTTATTGAACCTTAAGGATCTTTCGTACTACTCGTGATTGACCTTGCCGTACTTCCAATAGGTACATTCCATAGGGCAAGTTACTTAAATCGATCCGTTCCCGAAATGTCTGGTCTGTTTTCGTAAAGGTAAACTGTCGCTGATGTCGACCTGCTCCTGAATCGTAGACGGCCACCGATACGGGATCGGTAACGCTGTTTTCGAGAGACAGAGTCAAAAAGTCGTATGTCGGGGTTGGGTACACCTGCAGCGAGCCGAGCTGGCCGTCCAACTCGTTTCCCGTTGCGCTGCTGCCCTTTTTCGAGAGCAGGACAAACACGGGTGTTTCGCTCACGTTCACCGTGATAGTACCCGTCGTGCTGACCTGCGTTTTTTGATTCATCGTTTCCCGGCCGATAGCGGGCGTACAGATCAGGACCGTATCGCCTTTGGGTATGGCCAGATTATAGGTAGCGGTCCGTCCTTTTTCGTCGGGTACTACCAGTACATAAGCCGATTGTCCGTTCAGGTCATAGCGGTCTACGATAGGGTCCTGGTTGAGGGTCTCCCGGAATCGATAATCGCCGATGAGCTGGCTGGCCTGATGGAGGTAGTCGGCCGCGGGCTTGCGCGTTTTGTCGCCATTGATCAGCCCCATCGAGTAAAACTGAGTCGGGATAAGGGGGTTGTCGTCATAAAGCTGGTAGAAGAACAAGCGGTCGATGCCTACGCGAGTGTACAGAAGGGCTGTCCGCAGAATCCAGTCGGCCTGGGTCTCCAGCACACTTTTAGACCCGATGGCAATAGCTTTGAGCGGACTACCCGGATGCACGTCATAACCGGCCTCGGTAATCCAGACGGGCATATCGTTGGCGTACTGATGCGCCAGCGTTACAAAAGCGGCTGCCTGCTCGCCTACACCCGATATTTCCGGCGCTGCTCCCCGCGTTGAGCCGCCACCCTGCGAGTTCTTGGAGTCGTTGGCATAGAGGTGCTGATTGATAATGTCCCAGCAGAGGTTGACCCGGCCGTTGGGCAGGTAGCCACGAAACTCGCGGCACCAGTCGATCATGGCCCGTACATAGTCGGTGGAGGAGGCCGCCAGCCCGCCAATCACAACAGTCACCAACGGGTCGGCATTTTTGACGCCTACGCCTGCCCCGAGGGTATTTTTATGTCCATCGTAAAACGCCGACAGGTTCGCTGCATACTCGCGGCCCGACTGGTAGGCGTTGCGGCCTTTCCAGGTCTTGTCCCGCTCGTTCTCACATTCGATGTAGCGGATCAGGCCCATGCCGATCTTGGCAACGTTGGTGCCCGCCCAGCTTTTTATGGCGCTGACCTTAACAAGGCCGGGGTCCACGTTTTTGTTGCGGCCGTAGCGGGCCATGTACTGAAAGCCCACCCGGGCCTGTTCGATATAGGACCTGGGTGCCAGCAGATCCCGCCCGTACGGAGCCGGAATGTTTTCGTGATCGCGTCCGCCAACGGGGTAAGTTTCCTGCATCCAGGTAGGAATCGTTTTGAGGCAGGCCAGCACTTCGATCCCTTCTTTCTGGCAGCGCTCATAAATGAGATCGTAATTCCAGCTGCCGCTATAGGTTGGATTGAAGGTGTACTCACCCGGTATGGACTCCAGCTTTTCCCAGTCCATATAATGCCGTATGGCCGAAAACACTTTCACCGCAGGCATGCGTGTTTCTTCAATCTGCCAGGGCGCGCTGGACTCTTCAAAATTCCACTCGAAGGCATTGACGCCTACCGACTGCTTAAAGGGGGTAAAGCGCGGTGGGGCCGCTGTAGGGACAGTTCCTGCCTGATAGGTGCCGTACAGTTCCATTTCGGATGGGTAAGACCCCGACGTGTTCAGTACCAGGTATCGGGCGTTTGAAATGGGCGTTTTAAGGCCAAATTCTGCCGGGTTAGCCGGGTCGGGACCTACCCATTCCTGATACTTATCGCCCAGAAAGCGGGCAATGGGAATGCGCTGCCAGGTATCGGTAATGATGGAGAGCGTCAGCGGTGCATCGGTATTGGAGCCTTCGGCATCGTAAAATTTTATCTGCTCGATCCGCATCGTTTCGCCGGGCAGCAGTGGGTAATACGCGTCGTAGCTGGGCAACATTTTGTTGTAACCCGTATTGACGGGTACATTCGTTATGCCGTCGAACAGCCCATCGAGTCCATCACTGACGTTATTGACCTGATACCAGCGCCTGGCGTCGATCGGTATTTTACCACTGGCGGTCGGTGCGCCCTGAACGAACCGTAGCGCGGGGGGAGTCGCAGAGGTACAGGTCTTTGTTGCGCCAAAGAGTAACAGGGCGAAGCAGGTTGCTGTAAGTGTAAGCAGGTTTTTTTTCATGAATGGTTGATGACGGATGTGTGGTTTCATCCCGGTTGCTTCCACTATAATGCGTTGTCAGCGTAGCAAAAGAACACGTCCGGTCTTGACGTATTTGCGGGCTATATTCGTGGCGTCGGTTAGTTGGTAGTTGATCACCCAGGTATAGTCTCCCGTGGGGCAGGGCGTACCACTATGGGTTCCATCCCAGGGTTGGTTCAGCGCATCGCTGGTAAAAACGGGACTACCCCAGCGATTGAAGATGGTGATCGAGTAGGCAGTGGCTTCGCGCAGGATAACTGCCAGCTGATCGTTCAGGCCGTCGTTGTTGGGCGAGAAGGCACCCGGTACGTACATGGGTGCCGGTGAGCAGGCACCACACTGTTTCAGCCGGATGTCATCCAGCGCCATATCATTGCCGCAGCCTTCGGTGCTTTGTAGGTTAATGAGCTTTACAACAATAGCTTCTGTCGTTTCGGGTGCCGTAAACAGGGTAGCATACCGCTTCCAGTCGGGGGTTACGGCTTGCGGAATAGGGCTGATGCTGATCGACTGGAGCACCTGCCCGTTTGCCGTTTCAACGCTAATGGCCAGTTCGGGCAGGAGGGGGGCGGAGCAGATACGGGGTTCCAGCAGGTTTATTGCCCAGACCGATAGCTCGTATGTGGTGCCGCTGCACAAACTGATCGGCGGGAGTGTATACAGCTCCACCGGTCTGTTAGACCCGTTGACAATCATCATGTTGCCCCGCGCGTCGTTAGGTGTATGGTCTTCGGGTATGTCGTGCCACAGCGTTAGAAAGCAGTTACCATCAACCGCATCGGCGATGGTGTATGAGCCATCGAGCGGACAGGCTTCTGCCGAATAGGGGTAGTTGGTCCGCCCGGCCAGCGACACACCCGCACCGACCCGTCCAAACGACTGGCTGAAGGCAGGCTCACGGGCAAAGTCGAGACAAACCTGGGCGTATGCAGGTTGACTATATCCAAAAACAAACCCGATCAGGCCAACGAAGACGGCCCGCACCAGTGTGGCAGGCAGTCCCGGTAAATTGAATCGGTTATGTGTCGAAACTATCATAGTACCAGAAAGGTCTGGACGGGTGGCGTTCAGGCCGCCATACAGATATAATTGATTGTAGTTGAGTCGGTCAGGTTATCGATTAGCGGAGTAAGCTGATCGTTGACCAGAATATAGACAACGTAGCCCAGCGAGGTAAGGAGGGCCAGCGAGCGGGCGCGGTTTTGATCTTCCCATAGCTCGATGCAGATCACGGGTTTGTGCTGCCGGATGAGTTCTATGCCCCCCTGTAAAATATAATACTCGTAGTTTTCGACGTCTATTTTTATGCCTCCTACCCGCTTACCATTGTTGTGGATCTCGCTGAGATCGTCGAGTCGTTTTACGGGTACAGTAAACTGGTACCCTGCTTCCTGACTGGTGTCATCGGTAACATGGCTTAACCCCTGCATGGGAACCCCGTTATGGAAGGGCATCACCATGGTAAGTACGCCCGATTCCTGCCCCAGGGCATAAGGCAGGGCGGTCGTGTTGGTCAGGTTCCTGGACGCCATCATTCGGGTAAGCACACTGTAGTTGATAGGGATCGGTTCGAAAGCAATGACCGAACAGCCCTGCTTTTTGGACAGGTGGTAGGTAACAAAACCTAAATTGGCACCGATGTCCAGAATCAAACTATCGTTTGGAATAAGATCGAGAAATGTGAACATGATTTTCTCGTTCGAATCCCGATGGAGTGTATGAATTTTGTAGATTGAGAAGCAGTATAGATACGTTTTCAAGCCAAACGTAGTTTGCAGCAGTCTTTTAGTCAGTTGCTTGATGTTCATCTGGGCTAGGAGATAGAGGAAGGGTCGCTCCCCGAAGGGCTGGGTAAAAGGGTAAGACCTGGGGAGCAGGCAGTCAGGTAAACGTTTACAAGCCTGCTTTTAAACAGGGTCTTGTTAACTGGTTGTTTTACCTATAGGCTAACTATCAATTAAGACGATAAACTGCCTTTCCGTCACCCTATTATCGATGGAATTAGTCAATTACAACTCAATGATATGGACTTGCAGGCTGTATCGGGCGTAACCGCCGGAGCGTATAAAACAGAGTTATGGACACGACAACGGTTACCTGTACGGCCTTACCAGCGGTTACATGGCAGATCTGGTCAGGGAATGACACATCCCTGAACCACAACATACCTGTCTTTCGGATTGCCGTTTCAGAAGCGGCCGGGTGGTTAGCGCATCTGGACCTGGTTCTGTCGCCCTACGAGCGGGCGCGGGCCGACCGATACCGCCGGGCCGACGACCAGATTCGGTTTCGCTGTACGCGGGGGTTGCTGCGGCTGCTCCTGGGACAATTTGTGCGCCAGCCCCCTGATGAGCTTCAGTTTGTGCAGGGCATTACTAAAAAGCCGGCGTTAGTCAACCCGAAGGGCTATCAGTTCAACGTATCCCACTCCGGTGACTGGCTGTTGATTGCCATTGGGCGAATCGACGTTGGCGTTGATCTGGAATGGATAAGTCCTGAATTTCCGTTTCAGGATGTGAGCCAGATCAGTTTCAGCTCCCGCGAACAGCAGTATATTGAGTCTTGTTCCAATCCACGTCTGGGCTTTTATCAACTCTGGACCCGGAAAGAAGCGCTGGTGAAAGCAACGGGCAAAGGTATGGACGACGCCTTCGACCAGATTCCTTCCCTGCCGGGTACCCATAGGACTGAGGCTATGTTGATTGGTGGGATGGGGCACTGGGAGGTGACTGGTTTTGCCGTTGCCGATGGGTATCCTGCGGCCATCGCCTATCATGATCCCGGGCCTTCCTTGCTGGTTCCCGTGTTTTATACCCTTGATTCGGGCCGTCTCATTGGTGGTGATTAAGTACATTGCGTCCTTATTGGTCAACTTAGCCGATGGCCCTTGTTTAGCGGGTCGCCTGGCTGGTATTCTTTATCTTCAGCATCGGAATAACAAGCTCGTTCATGCAACGATTGGTACTCAAATTTCTCTACGTCGTAGCTGCTCTGAAGTACCCGGCCATTCGGCGCGACCTACGCTATTTTGTCCGCGATAATTACTTCTGCCGACTCAACCAGCTGCGATTTGCTGGTCGTGATTATGTGTCCAGGTCGCCCTACAAAGTCATCGATTACCAGGGCGAGTTCGACCAGGAGTTACGGTATGTACTTCCATTTGCCTACTGGCACCACCTGAATGGGACCCTTCGGCAAACGATCTCCTGTAGCAACACAAAGCCCTTCTATTTTTTCAGCGAAAACCACCTCGAACGATACGACAAGCGGATTTGGGAGGCCGGATACGATTATTACGAGGTGCCGAACATGACCCATAGCCCCACCTTCGACTTCACGAAATGGGCCCGCGTGCCGCTCAGGGATCAGTATAAAAACGACGTGTTCGCGTTCGATAAACCCCTGCTGGTGATTGCCAACAAGTACAATATCGAGTGGGATAAGCCGCCGGTCAATTTTCTGGATATACCCGCGCTGGACCGGATCGTAACGATGTTCAAGGCAACGCACCAGATCGTTTATAACCGGCCGCTGGCTACCCAGATTGTGGGCGACAACAGCGAGACAATGGACCTGAAGGAACACCAATGGCTTCGGGAGCATCATCCGGAAGTAGTTCAGATGAATGATCTGTATGAGCAGCACCGGGATAACGTGCAGAGTTTCAATCACCTTCAACTGATGGTCTATGCCAACTGCAACCGGTTTATCTCCATGCACGGTGGTACGGCCGCTCTGGCCAGTTATTTTGGTGGCATCAACCTGATTCTGTCGCATCCGGGGGGTGGACTGGAACACCACTTCAACGAATACGCCACGATCTTTCCGGCGCTGTCGGGGGCTACCATCCTTCATGCCAGAAACAGAGACGAGGTATTTCAGCACCTGAAAACCTTCTGACAGGCCAGCCGATGCGCCCCGAAATTTACCTTCACCCCCAATGTGACGTTGTATGATCATTGCCAGAATAACGAGTGGGCTGGGCAATCAGCTGTTTCAGTACGCGCTGGGACGCAGCCTGGCCCAGCGTACGAACACGCCCCTGTACTTCGATCTGAGTTACTACAAGCAACTTTACGCAACCGATACGCCGAGGTCATTCAAACTGGATCGGTTTGCTATCGACTATAAGGTGCTCAACACGTCGCCTTATCTTTATGTATCGAAAGCGACCAGACTGCTACCCAACCGGACCCTGAAGCCGCTGGTGAACTGGGTAAAAGAAAAGCACTTCCATGTCGATCCAACCGTGCTGGATACTACCGACCGGTTTGTGACGCTGGATGGATTCTGGCAGTCGGAGGGCTACTTCGCTGCCCACGAGACGATAATCCGTCGTGAACTGACCTTTCAGCGGCAGCCGGGTCCTGCGTTTGCCGCGTACCGGCAGGCAATCGAAGCCGCAGTGCAACCCATATCGGTACACATACGGCGGGGTGACTACGTGAGTCATCCTGAGTTCAGCCAGTCGTTTGGCTTCGTTGGATTAACGTACTACCAGGCGGCTATTGCTCGCTTAACGGCTCAGTTTCCGGCGGCTACCCTCTTTTTGTTCAGCGACGATCCGGCTTGGGTAGCGGAGTCGCTGGCCCCGAGCCAGCCCCACGTTTTCGTGCGAAATACCGGTCCTGATGCCGATCTCGATGATTTGCAGCTGATGAGCCTGTGCAGCCACCATATCATTGCCAACAGTTCCTTCAGCTGGTGGGGAGCCTGGCTCAACGGGGATAAAAACAAGGTCGTTATAACCCCGGCGCGGTGGTTCAAAAACAAGCCCGACTGGGATACGAAGGATCTGGTGCCCTCATCCTGGGTTCGCCTGTAAACAGGTGCCCGGTAGCGCTGTCAGGCTAGTTCCATATGCCGGATCACGGCTTCGAACTCTTCCGCGCGCCGTTCCCAGGAGTTGGACTTTGCCATAGTTACCCGTTCCTCAATACGGGCAGGATTGGTGTCGCCCAGCGCGTTACGCAGTGCCTGCGCAAACTGATCGGGGGTACTGGCCAGCTGGATAACCCCATCGAAATCGCCCAGCAGGGAGAAAGGGGTTGAAACAACTGGCAACCCTGCCGCCAGGTATTCGTTGATCTTCAACGGGTAGATGGTATAGGTATGTGGGTTGCAGACGAACGGGATCATAGCCGCATTCATCCGGGCCAGCAGCGCAGGGAGTTCGGCTGGCTGATGGGGTGGAATGAACGCTACATTGGGATACACCGACAGGCGCTGGGTCAGTTTAGGTTCGTGAACCTCACCCACGAACTGAAACTGAACATCGGGCATCGTTCGTATGCAATGTTCAACGATGTCGATGTTGATGCGGTCGTCGGCGGTGCCGAGGTACCCAACAACGGGGGCAGCCGCTGGTTCGGTATCGATCAACTGGCGACTTTGGTTGAACAGATCAAAATTGACCCCATTCTTAACACAGTAAGCGTTGGGTTGCAGCACCGACTTGGCCTGACACAGCGTCTCCGACGTTGTCACAACGGCATCGACTCGCTCAAGGTAAAGGGGTTCGTACCGTGTTCCATGCCGATTCATCCAGGGCGAAAGGGTAATTTCGTCGAAGCAGTAATAGATGGTGGCGCACTCATTGAGTTGGTTGAGCATCGGCAACCCGATAACGGGATTCATCCCATTGACAACCAGTGGCTGTTTCAAGTCCAGCTGGCGCATTACCCGCCGGATTCCTTTCAGCAGCCGATTCACGTTCCATTGCAGCAGCCGGTCATGCAGTTTGGCCGGCAAAAAATTGACCGGCAACATCATGGGCGGTACCCATACATACACCTCGCTGCCATTTTCGAACGTCTTCTTCGTGAGCGCGCCGACCCGGTGCAACAGGGTGCCAACGGGAACCACCCGTCTGCCGGTCACACTCATCATCCAGTCTTTCAGGGTATACTGGTAGTCGATATACAGAACCCGATGCCGGACAGACAATTCCGTCATCAACTGAACAATGGCTTTCTGGAAATCGCCTTCCCAGGGTGTTTGACCAACGCAGATTATACTATCAAAATTCTTCATGCAAGTACCCAATGGTGGTGCGCCGGGCCGTTGACAGCAAGCGGCCTTCGCTTAATTCTTCGATGTTTTAGTGTCGTGTGCGGGGTGTTCCGAGAGGTATGAGAACATACTTTTCACCTCGCCCGTAATGCGTTTCCGCAAAGCTTGTCCGGCCGTACCGTCCCTGAGCAGGCTCCGTGGGGCGGTCCAGACGCGCGCCGATCGTGCTGTCATCGTTCGGACTTTGCCGTATTTCATCATATCGAAACACAGGCGGCCATCGTCACCCCAGGTATTGTGCATGATGTACCCCGCAGCCATACCGGCTTCTTTTACGTAGCCCATACTAATACCGTATGCGTTGAGGTAGGGCCGTTTAAAATGGCGTACTACGGCAATCGCATCTTTCAGGGTCTCATGAATAAATAAGTGCCAGCGTGGAATAGTTGGCGTCGAAATAAAGGAATAGCGTCCGTATACGCATACCACCCCCGGCTGCTGGAGTGTAGCGAGCATTTTATTCAGCCAGTTTGTCGGGTACAGGCAATCGGCGTCGGCGAGCAGGATATACGTACCACGCGCCTGCTCCTGCCCAAGTTGGCGGGCTGGTCCGCAGCCCTGGATGGGTTGATACAGGCAGTTGATATGAAGCTTGTCCATTGTCACCTGCGTGCGGTCCTGCGAGTTGTTGTTGATCGCAATAATTTCGAAAGGCACCTCTGTTTCAAGGGCCGACAGGGTGCTGATGCAGCGAAGGATATTGATCTCTTCGTTGTAGGCAGCTACCAGAATCGACACCAGCGGGTTGGCACTGCGTTTCTGATCGAGTCGGGCGTTGATCTCGTCGAACACGGACTGAGGCACCTCTTCAACAGTACCGAATGAATAGGCATACGGCTCGATCCATTCAGGGTTTGAGAACAGATTCATGGTGGGATAGATAGCTAAGGGTTGGGTCAGTTGGCGGGGTACCACTCGCCGTAGTATCCCAACGCTCACAGGTCGTAAACAGAATGCAGGTGATGTAGAGCAGGGTACTGGTTGGAAACTGACTCAGTGTCGGGTTGGAGTAGCACATGAGCGCAATGCCAATAAACTCGGCCAGAAAGGTAATCATCGTTAGGCTAAGCCAGGGGTCTTTTATTTGCCAGACTTTATACACACCGTACCCAATAATAACGGCCAGCATAAGCAGATAAAGGGTTAGACCCACAATGCCGGTTTCGATCCATAGTTCGACATACCAGCTATCGGGCGGAATCTGCGCTGCGAAGTGGTCGGGTGAGAACCGTGCGCCGGTATCGGCCGACGTGCCGATTCCGGCACCGAAAGGAAGATTTTTGAGGTAGCCCCGCAGCTTTTGCTGGTTTTCGAGCCGAAGCAGGAACGAAGCATCTTCGGTTGGGTGGAGGGCCGTGCGTATGCGGTAAATCTGATAGACCGAGTCGCCCAGGTGGGTGAATAGCAGAATGGCGAGCAGAGGAGCTGCTACAGCGGCTCCCCACAGAATACGCTTTACATCCCGGGTCAGCACCAGGTAGGCTGGATAACCCGCCAGAAGAACAAAAAGGGCGCTCCGGGTGCCTGAGACCGCATATCCCCAGAAAAACACCAGCGCCAGCGCCAGGAAACCAAGCCGGACAACCAGTTTTTTGCTTTCCAAAAGACGAATCAGGCAAACCAGCGTTACGCCAGCCATCTCGGCCCCAAACTGCGACGCATCGGAGTAAAAAGAGAAGCTCCGCAGTTGACCCCACAATATGTGTGTCTTGGCGTTCCCCTCTTCATACAGCCAGCGAAGTTCGGCCTCCGCCAGGCCAATATATTGTTGCTTGAAAGCCCACAGTGCCGCTAAAAACGACCAGCCCAGCCAGAGTTTGATGAGCAGCCGGATATCGGATCTGGTAATAGGCGTTACCAGAACGATAATGGCCACGTAGAACCAGTTCAGTGAAAACGAGCGGGCGTGGTAAAACCAGGCAGGTCTGTAGGGAGCCTCCGGGTTGAAATACTCCAGAATCGTATAAAACAACCAGCCGGTAAGGAGGTAAAAAACCGGATGGCGAAGCCGTTTCCAGTTCATCTGTTTGCCGTTGAGCATGACGCTCAGCAACGTCAGCACCAGCACCCCATCGATTGATAATCCCAGCGGAGCGTCGCTCTGCACAAACCGGGTGAAGCCAAGGACGAAGCTCAGGTTGATATACACCAGCAGGCCTATCTTGGGCTCAAGCAGAATACTTACAATCAGTATCACTGCTACGGGGATGGCTATGATCAGAAGGCCACCCATAACGCCCCAGGTGCCCATGAGCCAGCCAGCTGCCAGAGCGACCAGTAATCCCAGCCCACCGTATAGCCAGCGGTTATCGCGTGGTGGATGGGTCACGAAAATCGTTCGGTCAAGCATGGTCGTCAGGGAGCGGATTATCTTTTTGTAAAAGCTGGGTCAGGCATTGATCAGGCAGCCCGTTTTGACTTCTCCCACATGCCGGAAACGTTGCCGTGGCAGAATCGGGCGAAGCCCAGCAAAACACACCAGTTCATGAACACGAAGTAGAAGGGTACAAAGGTAAGTTTCCAGCGGGTTTGCCGGTTTTCCAATGTGTATCCAATATAAGCCGTTAGGTAAAAAATAAATTGTAATAAGAGCATTAAAGGCCAAAAATTAGAATCTGAAGAAGATTTCCCCGTCATATAGGGCTCAGTTAGTAACATGATATTCAACGCTATAAGAACCGGTAAGCAAAACGGAGTAACGGCCCACCGCAGCACCCGGTGAGACACGTACTGAAAGGTAAGCCAGCCGTATTTGAATACGTTGAGCAGGTGGCTCAGCCGTTGTATCGCCTGAAAACCGCCCGTGGCAATGCGAACTTTACGCTTCATCTCTTCCCCCATCGAATGCGACGGTCGTTCAAGGGCGTAAGCATCCGGAGCATACTCGACCCGGTAGCCGCGTCCGGCAATGCGAAGCGAAATCATGAAGTCATCGAGAAGGGTATCCGGCTCCACGGGTTCGTAGAGGGAGGTGCGTATGGCAAACAATTCGCCGGCTGCCCCCACGATGGTGTGGAGCTTGGCATCGAGTCTTTTCAGAAACGACTCATACCGCCAGTAAAGTCCTTCACCGCTGCCTGCTGCCGCTTCGCTACCATGAACACGGATACGCTTTTCGCCCGTTACGGCTCCCACGCTGGCTACCTCGAAGCGCTCTACCAGCCGGCTAACCGCTTCGCGGTTGAGCTGGGTATTGGCGTCGGTGAAGATCGTGATGGGTGTGGCTACCTGACGCATGGCCTGATTCATGGCCGCTACCTTGCCTAGTCGCTGTGAGCCACTAATCAGACTCAGGTTAGGCATGCTGCGCATCATCTTCGTCAGGTATTCTTCCGACCCATCATCCGACCCTTCGGCCACGAACAGCAGGTGTAAATGGTCTAATGGATAATCCTGATCGATGCAGTTCTGGAGTTTACCCGGCAGGTAGGCCAATTCGTTGTAAGCCGGTACGATCAATGTTACATGAGGTAACTTGTCGACGGTATCTGTTATCGCTTTTTTTCTGTGGGACCGGAACCATACCAATACCCACGCTACCACCCCGTATCCTACATACGTGTAGAAAACAAGGAAGGCCAGCAGGAAAAACAGAATACGAACAAACAGGTAAAAAGCGGTCATTGAACTAGGTTGCTAAACAGGCGATGTACTGGGCGAAGTAAAGTTCCAGAGAACGCCCCTGGCAAAAGCGCTGGCATGCTGAAACTGACCGGTAGCCATGTAGCCGAACAGATGTTTGGGCAGTACACAGCCTCCAAAAAAGAGGTAGAAAACAGTGAGCTGAACCGACGAACAGTGCCGTCGCATGAACAGAATACGGTTTCTGGTGAGATAATAGGTCTTCAATGGATTATGCTGGCCAACGGAAACAGACTCTTTGTGCAGAATAGAAGCCGATGACTGGTAATAGATGAGAAAACCGGCATCCTTGATCCGTTGTGACCAGTCGAGTTCTTCGTAGTATAAAAAGAACCGATCGGCAAACCGGCCTACCGTTTCGACTACGGCCCGGCTTACCAGCATGGCGCAACCGTGCGCAAAATTGGTAAAGCCCGGTCGGTCATACAGCTGGCCATCTGGCTGGTTCAGCCCAATGGGGGTAGCTGTTCCCGTATACATATTCATTGGGTTATAGCCTGCATACTGAACAACGTTTGGCAAATCGAAGTACCGGATCTTGGGACAAACGACACCCACCCGATCGTTGGCATCAAACGGGAGCAGCAGCTCGTCGAGGAGCGTCGGAGTCAGTTCTGTATCATTGTTGACGATAAAAAAATAGTCCCCCCGTGCCTGGTCGATGCCTACATTATTGCCGCCGGTAAAGCCCAGATTACGTTCGGTCCGGACAATGCGAAGGTGAGCATACTGGCGCTGGTCAAGTACGGTATCGAGGGCGGGGACCGATGCGTTGTCGACCACAATCACCTCATAATTGGCATACTGCAACCCCCGGCACGAATCCAGGAACTGACGCGTCGTTTCGGCCTGGTTGTAGTTGATCGTTATAATCGACACCAGCGGACAGGCACGGGTGGAGCCATCAGCCGCTAGACGTTCTCCTTTTGCCATAAGCTGAAAAACGTTTTCCAGATGATGTACATATCCGTTTTAAACGAAAACGTGCTGGCATACTCGATATCGAGCAAAATCCGCTCCCGGTCCGACATCACTCCCTGCCCTTTGGCGCGTTTTTTGGTTTGCCAGATGCCCGTTAGGCCAGCCGGGCCAGCAAATCGCCGGGCTGATTCGTCGGTAGTCAACTTCTCGGCTTCGTATAAGGGTAGCGGCCTGTTGCCCACCAGCGACATATCGCCCGTAAGTACGTTCACCAACTGCGGCAATTCATCGATGCTGCTATTGCGCAGAAACGTGCCCAGTCGGGTAATACGTGGATCGTTGCGGAACTTCATGAACTTGGCCAACTCCTCATTTTCCTGTAGGTACAATTTCTCGCATATAGACTGGTTTTGGTCAAAAAGAGGTTGCTGGCATGAAACGCCCTGCTGCCGGCAAGCACTACACATATATTCGCTTCGGCTGTTTTCTGAATCGAACGAGTCGTTTGAATCAGCCTTGTTCGCATAAATGTTGTGTAGCGATAGTTTACTGATCAGCTGGTCGGCCTTAACCTTCATCGTTCGAAACTTATACATATTGAATATGTAAAAGTTGGCACCGGCCCGTTTCGATTTATACAGAACCGGGCCTTTTGAATCCAGCACGATCAATAAGGCCACCACCATTAAAAGCGGTGACAGTATGACCAGCAGGGTTAGAGAAACGCTGATGTCTATGAACCGTTTCCACCAGGGTAACCTGAACCGATGCATAGCCGGTACCTGATCTGCCTCCTGAACGGTCGAGACAGCCGCACTCAACTGAAGGTAATACGCTATCTTCGACTCAAGGCTGTAGTCACTCTCGTCGGTTATCAGCAAGTCAGTGGCTTTTGCCAGCGACGTGGTTTCTACCGATTGTATGGCTGACAAGCCACAGCAAATCAGTACCGGAACCGTTCGATGAGGTAGCATTTTTCCCGCCATCAGCATCAATCGTTGTCCATTTTTCTGATTGGCAATAATCAGGTCCGGTTTATACCCACCAGCGAGCCATTTTTCTGCTTCGTCGGCGCTACTGAGCCGAGTCACAGAACAGAGGGTGTATGCTACAGCTAAAATCCGATTAATTAGATGTTCATCTTCTTCGACTAGTAGCAAAGACTGTAACCGTTCTCTATGTTCAGAGTCTGGATTGATGAACCTTATTTTATCTTCTTTTGATACTTTAGCACGCATTCTGGTAATCAATTAGGTAAGTAGTTTTACATAATTACAAATAAAAGCCTTACTAATTGACATTAGATAAGATTTACATTCGTTGTAAGACAGTATAGCGTTTCAGGATCATAGATAGGATACGTGATTTTGGTTGCCAGAGTGGTTTACTTTCCAATTGTGGTCGTGCCGGAACAAAGGCATGCTGCGTTTCTTCAACCGGCGAGGGAGCCCGCCGTAGCAATGCGGTTAGTTTGGCTTTTACTTCGAGCGGATTAAATGGTTTGGCGATGTAACTGTCTACCCCCTGTTCGAGACAATTGATTCGGGTATCGCTGTCTGACGCATTCGACAGTACCACGATGGGTATGTGTTTCAACAGTCGGCTTGTTCGGATAAACCTGGTCAGCTCAAGGCCACTAAGCTGGGGGAGCTGTAGTTCGGTGAGCACACAATCAAATCGATTGCCCTGCATTAATAAACGGACTGCTTCCTGACCCGTGTTTGCCACGGTAACGTTGAAACTTGCTTTGAGCGATTGGACAAGAATCCCGGATACATAGGGGTTCCCGTCAACCAGCAGCAAGCTGTGTTTAGTAGTCATGGTGAAATCTTTAAGAATTAAAAAGATGGGTTAGATCTAGTTTTTAGACTATACAAGCCAGTTTCGGTTACCCATATTTTTTTAGAAATGAGGTTCATACGGCGTCTGCCAAGGGGTTTGCCCCCCAAAAAGTCCTAAAAGGACACCCGTGATGAAGTCATTTTTACTAAAAATTAGTCTACTTTTTGTGGCTATTTTTATGTGTATCCGGGTGCCTGCTCTTTTGTATGTTCCTGATTAATATACTAGTTCTACCACATAATATATCTTTGATAAAGAGCGAGATAGGTGACACTTAGCTCGTTAAAAAAAAATGTTGACACAATCCTTTTCGTCTATTTATTAATGAAGAATTAATCTGTTTGCAGATAGTTTAAGTATGCTTATATGTTGATTAATCTTAATCAAAACAAGGGCAACAGTCAGCAGGAGACGCCAAATGCAGATCAGTGTAAACCAAAAAAGCCCCGACATAACTGCCAGGGCTTCATGATGTATAGTCATTCAGGCAATGCGCCTGTCTGTTCGTTTATCCAACGCTTCCTTCCAGACTGATTGCCAGTAATTTCTGGGCTTCCACCGCAAATTCCATGGGCAGTTGGTTCAGTACTTCTTTAGCGTAGCCATTAATGATCAGCGCTACAGCCTGTTCTGTTGGAATACCCCGTTGGTTACAGTAGAACAACTGATCTTCACCAATTTTGGAGGTAGTGGCTTCGTGTTCAACGGTAGCCGTGGCGTTATCTACTTCCAGATAAGGGAAGGTATGAGCACCACATTTGTCGCCGAGCAATAAGGAATCGCACTGGGAGTAGTTTCTGGCATTTTCAGCGCGCTTCAATACTTTTACGAGGCCCCGATACGAGTTCTGGCTCTTTCCGGCTGATATACCTTTCGATACGATCCGGCTTTTCGTGTTTTTGCCAATGTGGACCATTTTGGTACCCGTATCGGCCTGTTGCATGTTGTTGGTCACCGCCACCGAATAAAACTCACCGATGGAATTATCACCTTTAAGAATTACAGAAGGGTATTTCCAGGTAATAGCGGAACCTGTTTCAACCTGCGTCCAGGATATTTTCGAATTGGCACCGTCACAGATACCGCGTTTCGTAACAAAGTTGTAGATACCCCCCTTGCCATCTTTATCGCCGGGATACCAGTTCTGTACCGTCGAATATTTGATTTCGGCATTGGCCATAGCAACCAGTTCCACGCAGGCCGCATGAAGCTGGTTCTCGTCACGCATGGGTGCTGTACAGCCTTCCAGGTAGCTAACATACGAACCTTCGTCCGCTACGATCAATGTCCGTTCGAATTGTCCGGTACCAGCCGCATTGATGCGGAAGTACGTGGATAGTTCCATAGGACACCGAACACCCTTTGGAATGTAACAGAACGAACCGTCGGTAAATACAGCTGCATTGAGGGCTGCAAAATAATTGTCTTTGGCCGGAATAACGGAGCCGAGGTACTTACGCACCAGCTCAGGGTGTTCATGAACAGCCTCCGACATAGAACAGAAGATGATTCCCCGTTCGGCCAGATCCTTCTTGAACGTGGTCGCTACCGATACCGAGTCCATAACGGCGTCGACAGCTACACGCGGACGGTCGCCGGGTTGCGGTTCTTCAACGACCCCCAATAACCGTTTCTGTTCATTGAGGGATATACCCAGCCGCTGAAACGTGTCGAGCAACTCAGGATCGATCTCGTCGAGCGAACCTACCGTTTTCTTCTGTTTAGGCGCCGAGTAGTAGATGATCGATTGATAATCTATTTTGGGATACTTGACATTGGGCCAGTGTGGTTCGGTCATTCCCTGCCACATTCGGAACGCCTTCAGCCGATCTTCGAGCAACCAGTCAGGTTCATTCTTTTTGGCGGAAATAAACCGAATCGTGTCTTCATCGAGACCCATAGGAGCCTCGTCGGCTTCAATGATCGTCTCAAATCCGTACTTATACTCTGAATTGGTGATACTTTCTAAAATTGCCTCGTCCTTGGTCATGGTCGGTTGGGCGCGTGGTTAATGAGCACCGTCGCAGTATAATTTTAACAATCGGCCGGATGGGTACGTTCCGGGTAGCTAGGACAAATATCGGAAACTTTCCGTTATGTAAGCCAACCGCTAACCGGGCAAACCCGCCAAATGGAGCAATTAGACGGCTAACCGTTCTACTGCTAATGAGCATAGAAAGCTGTTGAGGACAGTCTTCCCTTACCGTCTGCTTCGGCCTGATGACTCCAGCCCACGCAGGGCCAGATAAAAGGCAATGATATACACAAGCTGTGAACCTGCCGTTGCCCAGTCTTCTTTAAGGGTTGTCCCAAATAGTAATGCTCCAACCGTTAGCCCGCCTATGAAGTACCCCCACTTGCCCAGCGAACCACCCAGCAGAATAAGAACGCCACTGGCCAGCTCAACAAGAGGCAGACCGTACAGGAACGCCCGCGTCACTACATCGGGAAGGACAGTATCCGCGAAGCCAGCGGCCATTTTATCAACGAATGCACTTAATTTGGGTAACCGCACCAGACCATGCATAAGCATGTTGATACCTAACCCAATACGCATAACAAGCTGGGCCAGCTGATTAGCGGTAATGGAAGACATCATAAAGGGATGTTTAGTCATAATCAACAGCTACATCGCCGTTCTCGACATCTTCCTCCATCAGCCTATCATCGTTGATGCCGTTACTTTCCGTATCCGATTCATCGACTTCTTCTTTTTCCGGTTCAGGTCCCTGATTGGTGACCGGATTCATATAATCGAGTTGCGAAATACCATCGTTCGCTTCTTCGCCTTGAACCAGCTTTGTCAATACGCCCTGGTTTTCGTCTTCGGCGGGGTTATAGTCTGTGTTGTTGCCGCTATTCATGCGTTGTTGGGTAAGGTGTTGTTGGTTCATCTTCTTCGGCTTCGGCTTTGTGGCTGTCGCTATCTTCGTCATCAGCGGCAGACCCGCCGTCGATGGGTGTATCCTGGTTGCTGAAAATAGCCGGATCCATTCGTCCCATACGGGAACCGATCACATCCGCGTTGTCGATGGGCAGTTCATCGTCAACCGGGTTGGTTTGCGTTTGTTGCGTTGTCATAAGCGTTGTGAATCAGTTATAGTCTACTAACCGGTAGAACCCGTAAAGGTTAAACTTATGGAGGAAGTCCAACCGGTTGCTATATCTTATGAGAGCCCTGCTTTTTATTCTGAGTTTCTATCCATTATGGGTAACCTGTGCGCAAACAACCCGCGAACCGCTGTTTACGTCGTTCGATGGTACCCGAATTCACTACGACGTGCTGGGCGAAGGTAAGCCGGTCGTGCTGCTCCACGGATTTATCACCAATGGGGAAAGTTGGAAGCGGGCACCCGTTCGGCAGGCGCTGGCCGACGCGGGTTTCAAAGTCGTAACGCTCGATTTGCGGGGCAATGGCCGTTCCGACAAGCCCCATAACGCCGAAGCCTATAGCGATAACGCTGAACTAAAGGACGTCATGGCGCTCATGAACCACCTTGGCCTGACAACATACGACGTAGTGGGGTACTCGCGCGGGGCCATACTAACGGCAAAATTGATGACGATGGATAAGCAGGTACACCGGGCGGTGATGGGCGGCATGAGTGCCGATTTCACAGATCCTAACTGGTTCCGGCGCAAAAACTTCCACGAAGCCCTGACCAAACCGGGCAGCCATCCTGAGTTGCAGGCCGCCGTCGATAACGCCAAAAAAAGTGGAGCCGACACCGTGGCGCTGGCCCGTATGCAGGAATTTCAGCCAACCACCAGCCGCGCCGAACTGGGTAAGATCCGGATACCTCTGCTGGTCGTTAACGGCGACAAGGACCTCGACAATGGCGATCCTAAAGAACTGGCCGATGCCGTGCCCGGTGCTCGCCTGGTCCTGGTGCCCGGAACACATGGCGGGGCCATGGCTACCCCTGAGTTTGCCAAAGCCGTTGTCGATTTCCTGAAGAAGTGATGATAGCAAACCCTTAACAACTGGGTAACAGTGCGCCTGTCAAAGCCGATTACCTTTGTGAAAAAAGCTGTTTATATGCGTTTCCTGTTTGCTCCCCTGATCCTGCTTCTCGTGCCCGCGCTTGTTCTGGCGCAGTCACCTAAAAAGTCCACAGCTGCTCGTACGGGCGTAGCCGTGGGGCAACGGCTAACCTTACCGAACGGATGGAGCCTGACGCCCCTGGGCCAGTCGGTACCGCTGGGCGATCTGCCACTCAACATGGCGGTATCCGCCAATGGTAAACGGCTGGCCGTGACGAACAACGGTCAAAGCACGCAAACGATCCAGCTGATTGATATAACCGCGGCTGCCGGTGCCAAATCAGCGGCTCAGGCCGGAGCCGCGTTACTGAGCGAAACAGTTATTGCCAAATCGTGGGTGGGGCTGCGTTTCACACCCGATGGGAAACGGTTGCTGGCATCCGGCGGGAACGATAACCAGGTTATAATCTATGACGTATCGGGCGACAAACTGCAAAAGACGGATTCGGTCGTGCTGGGAAAGCCCTGGCCAAACCGCCTGTCGGTAGCGGGGGTCGAAACCGACAAGGCTGGCGCTACACTCTACGCCGTTACTAAGGACGACAGCTCCCTGTATGTGTGCGATCTGGCAACAAAGCAGGTTAAGAACCGCATAAAACTGCCTGCCGAAGCCTACACCTGCCTTCGTTCGCCGGTTTCGGATGAGTTGTTCATCTCGATCTGGGGTGGCGAGAAGATTGTCATTTACGACCCTAGACAGCAAAAAATAACGGGCGAAATCCAGACTGGTAGCCACCCCAACGACATGGCGTTTACCCGGAATGGTACCGTACTGTTTGTGGCCAACGCCAACGATAACTCCGTGTCGGTGATTGACGTGAAAACCCGCCGGGTAGTCGAAACGCTCAACACGGCGCTGTTCCCCGACGCGCTGGCGGGCAGTACGCCCAATGGTCTTGCGCTAACTCCCGATGGAAAAACGCTGCTCGTAGCCAACGCCGACAACAACTGCCTGGCCGTTTTTGACGTAGAAAAAACGGGAAAAAGCCGCTCCCTGGGTTTCATTCCCACGGGCTGGTATCCAACCTCGGTGAAGGTGGTAGGTAAAACCGTGCTGGTAGCAAACGGAAAAGGATTTGCCTCCCGGGCGAATCCGAACGGGCCTAATCCATTCAAGCGTCGGGAGTCCAATACCGAATACATTGCCGGTTTGTTCAAGGGAGCGTTGTCCGTGTTTTCGCTGCCGAAGCCAGCCGATATTACGGCGTTGTCGAAGCTGGTGTACCAGAACACGCCCTATACCAAGGAGAAAGAAAAAATTGCCATAGGGCAGGCGGGCGCATCACCCATCCCAACCAAAGTAGGGGAGAAGTCGGCCGCTATCAAGTACGTATTTTATATCATCAAAGAAAATCGCACCTACGACCAGGTGTTTGGCGATATGCCCGGTGGCAACGGCGATACGTCGCTGTGTCTGTTTCCCGAAAAAGTTACCCCCAACCAGCACGCACTGGCCCGTGAGTTTGTGCTGCTCGACAATTTTTATGTCGACGCCGAAGTAAGCGCTGACGGTCACAACTGGAGTACGGCTGCCTACGCTACAGATTTTGTCGAGAAAACCTGGCCCACGAGTTACGGCGGCCGGGGCGGCACC
This sequence comes from Spirosoma utsteinense, assembly GCF_014282275.1. Classification (GTDB taxonomy): domain Bacteria; phylum Bacteroidota; class Bacteroidia; order Cytophagales; family Spirosomataceae; genus Spirosoma; species Spirosoma utsteinense. The sequence goes on along the minus strand of NZ_VFIA01000002.1, from coordinate 1,503 downwards.
TACGATTACGAAGGCAGTCGGCCGGTGGCGTACCCCAAAAAAGGATTCATCTGGGACTACTGCCAGCGGGCAGGCCTGCGCTACCGCAGCTACGGCGAGTTCGAAGCCTATTCCAAACGGAAAGGGTCGGCACTCGACGGTCGGTTTGCGTCAAATTACCCCGATTACGATCTGAAGGTCAAAGATATTGACCGGGTGGAGATCTGGAAGAAAGACATCGACTCGCTTATCGCGCTGAACGCCGTACCGCATTTCAGCAGCATCCGGCTGGGTAACAACCATACCAGTGGCGCGCGCATTGGGGCACCTACGCCCACGGCACACGTAGCCGATAACGATCTGGCCGTTGGCCGGTTTGTCGAGTACCTGTCGAAAAGCCCGATCTGGAAAGAGTCGGCCGTGTTCGTCCTGGAAGACGACGCCCAGAACGGAGCCGACCATGTCGATGCGCACCGTTCGCCCGCGCTCGTGATCAGTCCCTACACGAAGCGGAACCACGCGGAGCATACGATGTACTCGACATCGGGTATGCTCCGGACGATGGAGTTGATACTGGGACTGCCGCCCATGAGCCAGTACGACGCGGCTGCCACGCCCATGTTCGCCTGTTTCACCAACACGCCCACACTGACGCCGTATACGCACATCCCGGCCAACATTGACCTCGACGCGAAGAACACGGCCATGACCGAGCCCGCCCGCCAGTCGGAAAAGATCGACCTGCGTTACGCCGACAAGATCGACGACCGGCTGTTCAACGAAATCATCTGGAAGGCCATCAAAGGAGAACATTCCGTCATGCCTGCGCCCAGGCGGGGTGCCTTTCTTGTCGTTACCGCCGATGATGACGATGATGATGAATAACAGACTTAATAGCGGTCGGCGGGTACAGAACCGGCAATGACGCCATCGTTGATGAGTTGATTCACGATTTGCCGGGGCGGTATTTCAGCACTGCCATTGGTTTCGATGATTGCCTTCCAGAAAGGCTTACCGGTGGCTATACTGCTCATTTCGGCGTATACCTCGTTAAAGGTCGCAATGCTCTTGCCGCCACCGCTGGTGTAGTTCCGGCTAAATCCCAGGGTTAGTATCACCTCGCTTTTACAGCTTTCCTGCTGCCGCTGAATCAGTTCGTCCGGGGTTTCGAAAGCAATTGGGCTATCGGCCACCGAGCAGACCTGGTAGCTGGTTGGGAATGCCGTCTGGAACTTAGCCAGGTAGCCGGGACGCTGCATGGGTAGTCTGGAGACAATCAGGATCCGCTGGAAATCCGGTTTGGCATCTGGCTTTACATTGGACTGGATCGTGACGGCTACGCAACCCGTTAGCAGGCTTGCACTCATCAGAAAAAGATAACGTAACGCATGCATGGTAAGGGTAGGTTTAGGGCTAGTGCTCTTCCAAATTAATAGTTGAAGTAAAATAGAGTAGCTTTGTAGTATGGGCCAAATCGCTACTCCATTCGTCTTGTCAGAAGCCGATCAGACAACACTTGATCAA
>NZ_VFIA01000001.1 GCF_014282275.1 Spirosoma utsteinense | reverse complement strand
TTGGAGTTTCACGGTGGCTACGGCTGAAGATAAACTCAAACGATGGTATGAGCAGGTCAATCCTATGAATAAATCAGATTATTCTAATAATTAAATTGGACAAGTACTAGTGTAAACGCATTCCGGGTCAGGATGGATATTCCATCGTTGCACCGGTCTCGCGGAAATGACTCGGTTCGCGCAGTCGTTTCCATCCTTCGCTCAGGAACCCTGTCCCATACCCGACCAGTTGTACCCAGGCGGCTGCCACACTCAGCAGGCCCACCTTAAGGCTCTGTTGGGTCCAGGTGGCGTGAATCAAAATCAGTGCCGAGAATACCAGCAGCACCCCCAAAGCTACCGCTAAAAGGACCGGACTAACCAGCGCCCAAACCGGAATCGAGGCCAGGCCCAGCGTAAACAGTGCCGGAAACGCGTGGACAGCCTTCAGTTCTTTGGGATAATAGCGGGCAATATTGATCCGGGCCCGGCCGAAGAACCGGAGCTGGCGAAAGAACTGCCCGAAGTTTGTCCGGCGTTTATGGTAGATCAACGCATCCGGGACGAGACCGGTTTTGAAGCCGTTTTCGATGATACGGATGGCAAACTCGATGTCCTCCCCCATCCGGCTCAGTTTATACCCGCCCGTTTGCTCCCACACCTGCCGCGACAGGCCCATATTAAAACTACGGGGGTGGAACGTTCCGCCCAGGTTTTTCCGGCTTCCCCGGATGCCACCCGTCGTAAACGGCGATGTCATCGAATAGCTGATGGCTTTCTGAACGTCGGTAAAATCCGGGTGGGCCGCATCGGGTCCGCCGTAGGCATCGAGCCAATCGGTCTGGAGCCGTTGGTTGACAACGGCAAAGTAAGGCGAGGGGATAAGCGCGTCGGAATCGAAAATGACGAAGTACTCGCCCGTAGCCCGCTCAAAGCCGTAGTTGCGGGTAAACCCCTGCCCCGTGTTCTCCTTGTAGAAATAGCGGATTGTCAGCTGGCTGGCAAATTCCTGTACCACCCCGTCGGCCTTGTTGGTCGAGCCGTCTTCGATCACCAGCACCTCAAAATCCCGGTACGTCTGTTTTGTCAGACTGACCAGCAGTTCGCGCAGTTCGTCGGGGCGGTTGAAGACAGGGATGATGATCGAGAAACGCATATCGGACGGAATTACGGGACTACAGGACTCGCTGGCGGGTTATCAATTCATCCGGGAAAGAAAATCCTGTATTCCTGTCTAAAAAAATCAAATCGCTTCGGTCAGGCTTTCGGCATGGGCCTGGATAACCTGCCCGATCAGCTCGTCGGTCAGGGCTACGGACACGAACAGGCTTTCGAACTGCGACGGGGCCAGATAAACACCCCGCTTGAGCATGGCATGGAAATACCGACCGAACATAGACACGTCGCAGGTTTTGGCGTCGCTGAAGTTCGTAACGGTCCGTTCGGTCATAAACGGCGTGAACATGGAGCCAATCTGGTTGATGGTGAAGTTCAGGCCTGCCTTAACGAATCCTTCCCGGAATCCGGCGGCTAGTCTACCCCCAACCTCATCCAAACGCGTATACACGTCGGGATGATCGTTCAGGTGATGCAGCATCGCCAGACCTGCCGACATGGCTATGGGGTTGCCCGACAGCGTACCCGCCTGATAAACCGGACCAGCAGGCGCGACGATATCCATGATCTCGGCCCGGCCACCATAGGCACCAACGGGCATACCGCCCCCGATGATCTTGCCCATCGTCGTCAGATCGGGGGTGATCCCGAACCGTTCCTGCGCCCCGCCTTTGGCGAGCCGGAAACCCGTCATTACCTCATCGAAGATCAGAACCGCTCCATGGCTGGTACATAAGTCCCGCACCCCTTCCAGGAAACCCGGCTCAGGCAATACACAACCCATATTACCTACTACAGGCTCCAGGATCACCGCAGCGATCTGATTGTGGTTCGAATCGAATAGCCGTTCTACAGCCGCCAGATCGTTATAGGGCGCTGTCAGCGTATCGGCCGCCGTCGCTTTGGTCACGCCGGGCGAATCGGGAATTCCCATCGTCATGGCCCCGCTGCCGGCCGCAATCAGAAACGAGTCGCCGTGGCCGTGGTAGCAGCCTTCGAACTTGATCATCTTGTCGCGGCCCGTAAAGCCACGGGCCACCCGTATTGCCGCCATCGTGGCTTCGGTACCGGAGTTGACCATCCGCACCTTCTCCACCGACGGTACCATGCTGATGATCAACTCGGCCATTTCTACCTCCTTGCGGGTTGGCGCACCGAATGAAAATGAATGCTGGATGGCGTCCCGTACGGCTTTTTCAACGGGCTCGAACGCATGGCCCAGGATCATGGGACCCCAGGAATTGATCAGCTCGACATAGCGATTACCATCTTCATCATAGACGTACGGGCCTTTGGCCGATTTAATGAACAAGGGGGTACCCCCTACTGACCGGAATGCCCGTACCGGAGAATTGACCCCGCCGGGTATAATTGTCTTAGCCTTCTCGAAAAGTTGTTCGCTGGTTGTCATTCGTATAGTGGGTAGTGACGCAACCGGTTTGTCTCACAGGCGTCAGTCATTTTATTAAAAAAGCCGTGACCCGTGAGCCGAACCGGATGGTGCCGCCACGCTAGTTTATTTTGATAAATCGGCCGTCTTCGTACTTCACGATGGGAACGACCTGGTTTTCGTTACTTTCTGTATAATCGAAGCCCGACAGAACATAATCGCCCTCGGGATCGGTACGCAGGGCGGTTCGACTACGGAACGGAACCCCGTTTTTAGCCATCTGCCGCCCGAAGAACAGCAGCATATCGTACCCTTCCCCGGCGAACACCGATGGAATCGTGTTCCGTTTGGCAATATACTGTTCCTGGAACGCCATGACGGGCTCGCGCATGGTGTCGATATAGTCCGGATAGAGGAGATACAGCTCCCAGCGCGTAAAGGTCGACATCGGGTTGCGGTAGTAATCGAAGGCGCTGGCCGTAGCGATCAGTGGGGCCGAAACCCGTCGGCGACTCAGGGCATCCAGCATCCGGGCACCATCGTCATCGTTGCTACTGGCAAAGAAAACATGGCTCACCGTGATCGGCACTGGCGTTGTCGGCACCGCCGAAACCGACCCGACGGTAGTCATTTTCCCATCGAAGCGCATGGCCTCGGCCATTGCCTGCGCGGTACCGCTTAGTCTCTTGAAATCAAGTATCTGGTAGTTCTGCTGTTTCAGCTCGGCCTGGTAAGCGGCTGCCAGCAGGGAATCCTTGCGCGACGTACCAAAGTAGATCGCTACCCGTCGGGCACCCCCGCCTATCAGACTCCGGGCCTGTTCGGCTGCGCGCCGGGCCTGCTCGTTCAGCGATGGCTGGGCCAGAAACGACATGGGCTGGCTGGCGACCAGTTCGCTACCGGTCGCAATCGGATTGACAAGCAATATGTTGTTCTGGTTGGCAAAAGCCGATGCAATTCGGTTCGGCTCTACGTATAGCGGCCCGATAATCAGATCCGTTTGCGCAAAGCCGGGACTGTTGACCAGTTCCAGGGTTTTATTGGGATCGTTCTCAACATCATAGGCAAACAGGTTTACTGTAATTCCTTCCTCCTGAAGCTTCGCCCTGGCCATTTTCATCCCCTCATACAGGTCATAGGCGTACTGGTTGGAACGCCCTCGCTTGTCGGCATCGAATTCGTCCAGGCGAAACGGAAACATCACCGCCACGTTGTAGTACCCTTTGGCGCGGTTTGGGCGGGTTGTCGGGCGGTTGGCCGAAGTCGTGGTACCAGATGAGACAGGCGACACAGGACGGCCTGCAACCGAAACGGGGACACCGAACTGGTTGGTCAGCCGGTCGGAAAGCTCCAGATCGTCTTTGTCGGTGGCGGTACGCTGAATCAGATCGATCAGCGCCAGTGCCACAGGTTTATCGTCAGGATAGTCGCGGTTGATTCGTTTCAACCGGTTCAGATCCGTCAGTCGCCCCATGAAGTTCTGCTCCAGTTTAACCCCTTCTGTCCGGAGGGCTGGCGTACCGATTGGTTTGAGCGCTGCCAGACCATCTTCATACTCTCCCATCTCCATACAAACGGCCGCCAGCAGGTACTGCGCATCGTCGATCTTCTGCCAGTTGGGGAAACGCGTCACCAGTTGTTTCAGCATGAGCCGTGACTGGCTGAAGTTTTTCTGGCGAAAATCCGCCAGCGCAACATAGTAACTGGCATAGGGAGCCAAGGGCCCGGTGCGCTGAATGATCGGATTCAGTTCATTCTTAGCCCTGTCGTAGCTCCCGGTCTGTATCAGTCGGATGGCTTCTTTGTACCGTTTCTGAGCCTCCACCGACACCTGGGCGTTGACCGTCAGAAAACAGGCTACCACGAGCCAGCCTGTCAGGGATAAGCGGTACCAACGGAAGGTTGTATTCATGATCTGCTCGGTTGGGTTAATGCACAAAAGCAACGCCGTCGCGTTGCTTTTGTTGACTAAATAGGTAGTGTATAGAATGATGTAACCGGCACGTATACGTTAGCAACATGTCTGTTCGTATCAGCACACACCATCCCGAAACGATTATTTCTTTTGTTTTGCTTTTCGGCTGGCCTCATCGGCCAATTTCCGGGCTTCGTCGGCCGCTGCCAGCTGTTTCTGCAGCATCGCCTGAAAGCCGCCCGGTTTCTTACCCTGACCGGATGCATTCTTGCGCCGGTTTTCGTCCAGTACTGCTTTCAGTTTGTCTTCATCGACAAACCGGCGGATCAGTTGCTGCTGGGCAATCGTTACCACGTTGGACACGAAATAATAAAACGTCAGGCCAGCGGGGTATGAGTTCAGCACGAACATGAACATCAGCGGGAACACGTAGCTCAGGGCTTTCATATTTACCGGGCCGGGCTGCGTGGGGGTCGTCTGGTTATTGTAATACGCAAACGCAATGGACGAAGCCGTCATCAGTACCGTAAACAAACTCAGGTGGCTGCCCACGAACGGAATGGCCGGGAACGTGATGAATGCGTCGTAGGTCGAGAGATCGCTGGCCCACAAAAATGGTTTCTGCCGCAGTTCGATCAGGTTCGGGAAGAGCATGAACAGCGAGAACAGGATCGGCATGGTGGCCAGCACGGGTATACACCCGTTGAGCGGACTTACCCCTACTTCCTGGTAGAGTTTCATCTGCTCCGACTGCTGCTTGGCCATGTCGTCGCCCACTCGCTCCTTCATTTCATTCAACTCCGGTTGTAATACCCGCATTTTAGCCATACTGATGTATGACTTATACGTCAACGGGGTTAAGACGAGCTTGACAAATACAACCAGCGCAATGATCAGCAAGCCGTAGTTGCTGATGAATTTCTCCAGAAAGTTAAATACGGGGACAAAGAAGTACTTGTTGATCGGCTTCAGTACGGAGTAACCCAGGTACACGTTCTGGTCGAACTCAGGAGCTACATCACCCAGTAGCTGGAAATCGTTGGGGCCGTAGTAGAACTTGTAGTTTCCTTTGCCAGCCTTCACATCGGCCATCGGCAGCGACACATCGGCAATGGCGGTCTTGACCACGTCGGCTACGTCAGGATTAACGAGTGCTTTGAAACTCGCTTTTTGCAGGGGGGCGTTTTTTGCAACAAACCCCGCCAGAAAGTATTTGTGCTTGATGGTGAACCACTGAACGGGTTCCTCAATGGTGGCTTCCTCGCTCGACTCACTTTCTTTTAATTTATCGAAGTTCTCGTCAGCGGTGAGGTAGTTGATGGTAGCGGCCATCCGGTTGTTCTTGAAGTCGTTCTCGTATTGCTGCATCTGGTCCATCCACAGGAACCGGATGTTATCGTTCCCAACGAGGTTGGTGAGCCCGTTGAGTTTAAGATCGTAGTCCATCACGTAACCATCGGCGGGTATGGCATATACCTGCTCCACCGACTGCCCCGGTGCGATCTCGGCCCGGAACACAATCGACTGCGACTGCCCGCTCACGGTGCCGCTCTGGGCGGTCGTCTGGTAATAGAGCTTGTGCAGATCAACTTTGCCCCGACTGGTGGGTAGCTCGAGGGCGGTCTGGCTGGTTTCCGCATCGATCAGCACCAGCGGCTTCTGGTCGTAGGTTTTATACTTCTTAAGGATGACTTCCTTCACGCGCCCACCCTGGGTGCTGAAGGTTACTTTCATGTCCTTATTTTCAACGACAATGTCACGGGACTGGCCCACCGCTACGGATGAGAATTCGCCGTATTTTGCTTTGGCTGCGGCCGAGTCGAGCGGCTGTCCCGCTGAGGTACTTGCAACAGCACTCGAGGCTGACCCCACGGGGGCCGTAACCCCGGACGTATTCGACGGTCGGGTAGTTTGGGTGGTTTGAGCGGGCTCCTTCTCCGGCGCGGGTTTTGGCACCAGTAACTGGTAGCCAACCAGCATTGCCAATATCAGGACAATGCCAATAATCTGATTACGATCCATTAGGTAAGTTAGTAAGTCTGTCAGCCAGCGGGTTAGTCAGTCTATGCGGGGGTACGTTCGTTGACACACCCGGCTCACAGACTGACCAACCCATCGACGGGCAGACTAATTTCCTGCAAAATTACGCCAATCCGAGCGCTTAACCAACCACCTCGGCGGTTTCTACCGTCCGCTCCGGTGTACCGGCGGTGGATTCGGGCATGGGCGCCGTGCGTTTCTGCTGGCTGTAGGCCAGGGTAGCCCGAACGAACTGAACAAACAGCGGATGCGGATTCATGACGGTACTTTTCAATTCGGGGTGGAACTGTACGCCCATGAACCAGGGGTGATTGGTCAGTTCAACGATTTCAACCAGACCTGTCTCGGGGTTGATGCCCGTTGGGCGCATACCGGCGCGCTCGAAGCGCTCCAGGTAATCGTTGTTGAACTCGTAGCGATGGCGATGGCGCTCACTGACCTGGTTCTTACCGTAAACCTGGTGCGCTTTCGAGTCGCGCTTAAGCTTACAGGCGTATGCCCCCAGTCGCATCGTCCCCCCCTTATCGGTAACGGTTTTCTGCGCTTCCATCATGCTGATGACCGGATTGGGCGTATGGGGCTCCATTTCCGTCGAGTGGGCATCCTCGATACCCATCACGTTACGGGCATACTCGATAACGGCCATCTGCATCCCCAGGCATATACCAAGGAAAGGAATGCCGTTTTCCCGAACGTAGCGAACAGCATTGATCTTGCCTTCTATACCCCGCTCGCCAAATCCGGGGGCTACCAGCACCCCGTCCAGTTCGCGCAGTACCTCGGTGCAGTGATGTTCGTCGGCCAGCGTTTCGGACTGAATCCATTCCAGCTTCACCTTGCACTCGTTGGTGGCACCGGCATGAATGAACGACTCAGCGATTGATTTATAGGCATCGTGCAGTTCGACATATTTACCCACCAACCCAATCGTGACCGTTTCGCCGGGATTCTTGAGCCGCCCCAGGAATGCTTTCCAGGCATCCAGATCCGCGTCTTTGTCGTTGTAGAGATCGAGCATGTATAAAGCCCGTTGATCGAGACGCTCCTTCTGCATCAGCAGGGGCACGTCGTAAATCGTTTCGGCATCGATGGCTTCGATAACCGAAGCAACCTGCACGTTACAGAACTGCGCAATTTTTCGGCGGATGTCCTGCGGCAGCGGGTGTTCGGTACGGCAGGCGATGATATCGGGCTGCACGCCGTTTTCGAGCAGCATCCGCACGGAGTGCTGCGTGGGTTTTGTTTTCAACTCACCCGCCGACTGCAGGTACGGCACCAGCGTCAGGTGAATAACGAGTGTATCTTTCTCCCCCAGTTCGAATTTCAGCTGCCGAACGGCCTCCACAAACGGCAGCGATTCGATGTCGCCTACACAGCCGCCAATCTCGGTGATGACGATGTCGTACTCCCCGGTGTTGCCCAGGAGCCGGATGTTGCGTTTGATTTCGTCGGTGATGTGCGGAACTACCTGTACCGTTTTCCCCAGAAAATCCCCCCGCCGTTCGCGGGTGATCACGTTGTTGTAGATACGCCCGGTAGTGATGTTGTTGGCCTGCGAAGTCGGGCGGTTCAGGAACCGCTCGTAGTGACCCAGGTCAAGATCGGTTTCAGCGCCGTCGTCGGTAACGTAGCATTCACCGTGTTCATACGGATTGAGTGTGCCAGGGTCGATGTTAATGTACGGATCGAACTTCTGGATAGTTACCGTAAGGCCCCGTGCCTGAAGGAGTTTGGCTAATGAAGAGGCAATAATGCCTTTGCCAAGTGATGAAGTGACTCCGCCTGTGACGAAGATGTATTTTGCTGATTTGGGTCCCGTAGCCGCCATGATTGAAACCTGTTTAGGTCGTTACGGGGCATAAAGGTACGCAAGTTTTAAAAGGAAATCGCGAAAAAAATTAGCGATAGTCGGTAAGAAAGTAACAGTCAACCAACTACGCTCCTTATTTTTTTCCGGCACGGTTTATTGTGGCCAAGGCCGGTTAACCGGTATTGGCCCGTCAGACAACAGCAGGGGCTCTTACCGGTCAGGGGCCCTGGCCCAATTGCTTAGCCCGCGTGTCGGCTGGTCTGTTATTTTATCCCGCTAAATCTATATAACAAAAACTATTAATGATAAATTGCTATGAAATCTTCGTTTTAGCACAACCGTTTTCTGCTAGCCTGCCCTATGCCTACCACTACCCTTCGTATGTTCGTAGTGCTCATCCTGCTGCTGACCTCGGTGCCGGTGCTGGCAACGCACCAGGTGGGCGGCCAGCTGGAAATGCGTGCGGTGGGCAACCGGCCGGGCCAATACCGGATCATTGTCACTAATTATTTCGAAGCGGGCCGACGGGCCGATCAGCAGAGTGGCGGGCCGCTGGGCATTTTTCGCCAACGGGATAACCAACAGATGCTTACGTTTCAGGTGCGCGAAACAGGTCAGCGTGAGAACGTTATTTATGCCAACGAGTTCTGCGCGGAACTGCGCAACCTGAAATTTGTCGTGGCTACCTTCGAAGCAGATCTACAACTCGACCCGGCCACCTACAGCGACCCGCAGGGCTATTATATTTCCTACCAGACCCGGAACCGCAACGCGGGTATCGATAACCTGGTCAATCCGCTCCTGACGGGTTTTACCTTTTACCTGGCCTTCCCGGCCCTCCAGCAAAATGGTCTAGCCATCCCCTACTCATCGCCCCGCTTTCCGCCCATCAACGGCGAGTATGTGTGCGTAAATGAGCCATTTTCTTTTCCTTTCGGCGGCACGGACCCCGACGGCGATGAACTGCGCTATTCGATGGTGACACCCCTGGACCAGAAGAACACGGGCCGTACCCCGACTACCTCACCGGGGCCCTACCCCGACGTTGTCTGGCAGCCGGGTTATGGCGCTTCCAACGCGATCCCGGGCAGTCCGGCCCTGACCATCGACAGTAAGACCGGCCAGTTGTCGGTTACAGCGACGCAATTGGGCTTATTCGTATTTGCCGTTAAAGTAGAGGAATATCGAAATGGGGTTAAACTAGGGGAAGTCAGGCGGGATTTTCAGTTTCTGGTCGTCGACTGCCCGCCCACCACCACGCCCAACCCGGCTATTCAGGTTATGAACCGGCCAACGGACCTGCGTACGGTTGACCTGTGTTACGGCGATTCGGCCCGGGTTCAGGCCACCCTCGACACAAGCTGGAATTACCAGTGGCGTCGGGATGGCGTCAACCTGCCCAATGCCAACGGATCGACCCTGACCGTTCGTGAGTCTGGCGACTACACCGTTTTAGTGTCCCCTAAAAAGGCATGTAGTAAAGTCGGCAATTCGCAAACGATAACGGTCCGTGTGGTGGGACAGGAAGCCACATTAGGTGAAACGGGCCATCTATGCGCCACCACCGGAACGGTCGATCTGGCGGTAACGAACGACACGGGGGTTGTGTACCAATGGTATCGAAACGACGTCTTACTCGCCGGTCGGGTATCGGATTCGGTTCGGGTGGAGCAGGAAGGCCGTTACCGGGCCGGACTTACCTATACCCGGTCGGGTTGCACCGTCTCCTCGAACACGCTCAGCCTGGCCCGATCGGCAGCCGTACAGGCAACCCTTACCTCGACCACGGGTATCAACCGACTGTGTCCGCAGGATTCGCTGCCGCTACTGGCCGGCGGTGGTACGCAGTATATCTGGGAACGCGACGGGCAGGTTATCGCAGGAGCCACAACGGCCCAATACCGCACACCGGCCGGCGGCACGTTCATACTCACGGCTATCGATGAAAATGGATGCCGGGGCGTTTCGACACCGCTGGTTATCGTACCGGTCCCGCCCGTGACGGTTCGCTTCGACTCCATACCGGGGGTGTGCGGTCCTGATGTTCCTGCTTATACACTCCGGGCCAGTCCGCCGGGGGGCGAATTTGACGGGCCGGGCGTCATCGACGATACATTCAGTGCCCGAAGCGCCGGGGTCGGTAACCATCCGCTCACCTACACGGTAAAACCCGCGCCCGAATGTGCCGGTACCGTCGCGTCGCGGGTGGCCGTAGTCGCGCCTATTCCCACCATCCAGCTACCCGACAGTCTGATTACCTACCGGGGAAACACCCTGGCCCTGGCCCCCGCCTACACAGGCAACCCGGTTACGTTCGAGTGGTCGCCCCCGACCTACCTCGACAATCCGTCGATGGCCACGCCATCCGCAGTGTCCATCGACCGCGATATCACCTACACCCTGACCGTAGGAAATGAAACCGGTTGTACGACCCGCGATACGGTCCACATCACCGTCTACGAGCGGGTCTGGATTCCCGACGCTTTCTCGCCCAACAGCGATGGCCTTAATGACGTGTGGGTCTTATCGGGTATCGAGGCTTTTCCGCAGGCGACAGTGACTGTGTTTAACCGCTGGGGCGAAGTCATCTACCAGTCAGACAAGGGCTACCATCAGCCTTTCGATGGTCGATCGGGCGGTATCGACCTCCCCACCGGCCTGTATCCCTATACCCTGCATACCCTGCCCGACAAGCCCGTTATGCGCGGCCGTGTGGTCATTGTACGATAGCGACGGGCGGGCACCCGGGAGTCATCCGGTCACGCGGGTACTTTCTCGTAGGATACTATGCTCAGGCTGGGATGCCTGTCCAGCATAAACGTATCGTACCGATGGCTGGTAGCCGGTTCGGTACCAGGCCCTGTTGGTAGACTGAGCAACAGTGTATTACCAACGGTGTCGAGCCAGATTAGTGTATCGGTCAGGTACGTTAAGGCCACCCGGTGACGAGTCGGGTCGGTGGTATCGGAATCTAGCAGGGAGAACAGGTAGTCCGTAAAGACGACAGGCTGACCCAGCACATCGGTCAGGCCGGGTATCTGACCATTTAATCCGCTCACGTACAGACCAATGGCGAACCCCACCCGGATGGGCAGGGCCGGATCAGACTGCGGTATGGCCGTGCGTAGCTGCTGCCAGCTTGTGAACGGTCGATCGGCCGTGTAGGTTTGTATCTGCACCCGAAACTCGTGGTACGTATCGGTCAAAACCGCTTTCTCGAAGTCGGTGCGGGCGGTACTGGCGTCGATGACCTGCCGGAAGACCAGCCGGATACGGATCAGGGGCATAGGCATGGCGTCCGGTCTGCCCCCGTAAAGGGCGAAAGAAGGTTTCGACTTTGGGGATGCGCCAGAAAAAAACCACTGGACACCCGCGACGGGCGATCACCGGGAAGATGGAACGCACCGGCGTCTTCCCAGGCGTCGACACCCAGCTGTTTCAGCAGCTGGGCTTGCAGCGTCTGTCCCGGACATTCCGGCCCGCCAACGTCCACCCGAATACCCTGATGTGTTCCCGTCAGCACCTTCTCATTACTCAGGTCGTCGTCATCGCAGTAGGCCCAGATAAACCGCCGGAGCCGATAATGCAGGTAATCTACCAGGGCGGAGCGGTATAATTCACAAAGATCGGCTGTCAGCAGTGATCGATAGTCGTGCTGACCGGTGGCCGGTTGCCCGGCGGGTCTGTCGACATCCGTTCCCAGGCGTAGGGCATACCCGCCCAGGTAGTCCGATTCACCCACCCGGAGTGCCATTGCAGGCTTGATGAAATCGGCAACACAGTACGATCGGCTGTCAGAAACCTGAATACGCGGGAATGACAGCCCGACCGTTGTGCCGCCTGTTGTTTCAACCAGCACCTGATCGCCCCGGGCACTGGCTCGCCAGACGCCAAATACAACCTCAGGCCTGAGGTTGTCGCCCACCAGTTCATCCAGCCGCGCCCGGGCATCGGTATAGAGCGCTCGGGCGGGTGGTCCCCAGTGAACATCGTCCAGCACGTCGGGAAAGGGAAGCGGGAATTCCCATTTCCTGAAAAATAAATCCCAGTCCATATATCGCCGTACCTGATCCGTATCTGAGGCATCGAACGTGGATACGCCCAGAAAATGGCTGGTGAAGGGCTTGAAACAGGTCCAGTCGATGGCTTGCTGATCAGCGACCGTAGCGCGGGCGCTGGTCCGTTCCGGCTGTAGCGTATGCATATCGGATTGGTTTATGCCTTCACGAACAAGGTATGGGTCAGCGTATACCCCCCGATGTGGCATTGGCGACCACGGTTGCCAATTCATTACCGAGGGAGTCGCGGAGAATGCCATCCCCGGTATTCTTGAGCGAGTTCTGCCCGTGGGCTTTGTAGAGGTCCGTTGTGTAGACGGCGGTGTTGATTTCCTCCGGGAAAGCTACCTGGGTGGTCAATTTCAGGCTGTTATCGACATAAACCTGCACGTGGAGGTGCGTGGCCCGACCCTGATACCAGCCGGGGTAGATGCCCGTAAAGGTTACCTGCCCACTGGCATCGGCATATTGGAGCCCCCGCAGAAACGTCCTGGTCGTATTGTTCTGCGTGCCCAGGTAACCCGAATTGCTGTAGCCCGAATAATAACCGTCCTTGTCGCAGTACCAGATATCGACGCGGGCATTGGGCAGCAGGGCGCAGCTGTTGGAAACGTTTTTAACGGTAAAGACCATATCGAGTTGCAAACCCGTCTTCCCTTCCCGGATATCGACCCGCTGCAAAGCCGATCCCCGGCTGTTGTAGAGCGGATATGGGCCATCCGTTTCGGTGTCGGTAACGACACAATTTCCGGTCGTGGTGCCCGTCGTACTGCCCACCCCGGTTGTTGTGCCCGTCGCGTTCGTCCCTGCGGGGGCAATCCCGGTTGTATCCTGGCTACAGGCTTGCAGAAGTACGGGTGCCAGCGCGGTGCCAGCGAAGGCTTTTCGCAGGAAGTCCAGCCGGGAAATAGGGGCGTCGATTTTCATAGCAGGTTACGTGTCAGATTTTCTATTCGATTCATGATTTTATTACGTTGCATCAGGCGCGTTCGTTGTCCCGGCAAACGGGTGTGTGGCGCACGGCTATACCTGTGCCGGCCCGGGGGCGGTGTTTATCCATAGACCCGGGTTTGGAACCATCCGGAAGGGACTACCAGTGCAGCATCTTCATCGTTTTCACCATACGCCCCCCGCCCGCTTTGCGCTGGATCGAGGACCCGACGCCGGCGAGTGGGTTGGCCTGCCTAACTCCTGCCCGGGCCGGGGCGGCTGTTCCCGATAGCTGACCCAGGGCCGTGCTCAGCAGCGCTTCGCGGGTGTCGCCCAGCGGCAGCAGGGTAAGCGGCTCCTCCACTTCGATCGTGGGCGTAAAACCCGTCGAGTAATCGGACTGACCGGCGCTGTTGAACGATTTAAAGACAATAGGCTGAATACCCCACGGTATCTGGCCACTATCATCGGTAATGGTAATCGATCCGACGTTTTTGCCGTAGGTCGTCGTTCCAATCGTGATGACGCTCATGTAGGGACGTAGCCCATTGATGATCAGTTCGCTGGCCGATGCCGTCTGATCGGTCGTCAATACGAACAGGCGCGTGAGATTGCCGCCAATATTCTGGGCTTTAGTCAGGAAGTTCTGCACAAAGAAGCTGTCGCCATACTTTTCCTGCAACAGGGGCGTGATGGAGGTATTCCATTCTTCGCGGAAGTAGACTTTTCCCGCACCGACACCTTTCCCGATCAGACTGGCCAGATTGGCCGATGAGGAGGTATAGCCGCCGGGGTTGTAGCGTAGATCGAGCACCAGTTCGTTGACGCCTTTGGCTTTAAAATCGCCAAAGATGGCATCCAGTTGCGCATCATATTCATTGGCGTTGCTGTTGTTGGCACCGGGAACAAACTGGTTATAGACCAGGTAACCGACCGTCTTACCCCCTACCGAGTAAACCGAATCCAGAAATACCGGATTTTCCTGATACACCGTGGCCGTGACGGTCTTGCTCAGGTCGGTATCCACCAGCGAATTGCCGCTAACACTGGCCAGGCCAAAGGTAAACGTGGTCGTGCTGCCGAACAGAAGATCGACGTAGTTGGTACGGGTAAGCAACTGGCCGTTGACTTTACTGATGATGTCGCCCCGTTGGATACCCGCTTTTTCGGCCGGGGAGCCGGGTAATACATACAGTACCTGAGCAATGATATCGTCGGACCCCGACGACCGCAGGTAGAGGTTGTATTCCATACCCGTTGTGGTCGTTTCTCCGCTCAGGCTCGCCTGAAGATCGGCAGCACTCGCTTCGATCCAGGAGAACCGATCACCCGTGGGATTGGTCGTGGCGTCGTAGGTATTGAGGATCGAATCGAAGAAAATCTCGGGGGCAAGCGTCGTATCGGGATTCGCGGGTATTTTGTCGTTCCAGTAGTACAGATCCCGCATGTTGGTCAGTATCCAGTTGTCGACGACCCCATTTTTATTGGCAGCATCGGCAACGGACAGGGGCGTCACTTCAGCAGCCTGGTCTTTACAGCCCGTCAGGCATACAATTAACCCGGCCAGCAACACCCATTGGCCCATAGCGTACCCTATAGTCAGCGGACGGATAGCGCCCCGAATCACTTTGTTCACAACGTAATTAGTCATTTTGATCCAGCAGATAAGTTGTTTGTTGAGTTACCTGCTGACTGTACGTTAATCTCCTCGTCTGTGTTGCAAAGTCTGCGATACGTATCGAGCATGCCCCGGATTATGCCGACGCAGGCGGCATCGGAAACCGGCTCGTCCTGACCTACGTGACGGTATTTCATTGACCAGGCCACTGGTGACCGTATGGGTGTGATGCAAAAAAAAAGCCCTCATTTTTCAATGAGGGCCTTCTACAATCATTCATTTCGTTATTTCCCGGGGTTCATCTCCCGCTCTTCGTACGCCAGACCGTACTGCTTCAGCACGTCGTCCGGTACACCCTCCCACTGGTTGGGGACGTTGCCCACATACCCAATGTCTTTGATGCCCATCTGACTGGAATAAAAGCCCGATGCAGTCAGGTTACGCATCATGCTGAAGAAGGAAGCGCCCTGGGTCATATCCGGTTTGGCCAGTTTAGGATAGGCAATCTGGTCGACCATTTCGATCTGCTGGGCTTTGGTGCATTGCACGAACTGCTTTCCGTATCGCTTCTTGCAGGTGTTGTCGAGCCAGCGAATACCACCGCGCATGGGCGTCTGGTTGCGGGGCTGGTCCTTCATCATAAACTCGATGAACGCCGGCACACCCGACTGGGACGCGCTACCCGACCGCTCATCGGCGGGGATAATAATGTCGGACAGAACCGTAACGGTCTGCAACTCATGGGGCGTGAAGAATTTCTCACTCATGAGTTTAGCATCGCGCTCAGCCTCGAATTTCTGACGACCGCCCGGTATTTTGAGCGGCTTTACATCGGGTGGCGCGGGTACGGCGGCTTCAACGGGCCCAACGGCCAGGCCAAAACCGGTAAGGGATAGGGCTTTTAGGGAGTCTCTGCGTTTCATATTGCCGTTATATATTTTTCTTTTTGACCTGATCGATCAAATATTCACTGGTGCGCATCGAACTGGCCAGAATGGTCCAGGTTACGTTCTTGTCCCCCTGCGAGGGGAAGGCTGCCGCGTCGACAACAAAGAGGTTCTTCACGTCATGTGCCTGCTGGAACTTGTTGAGCGCCGACGACTTTGGATCGTTGCCCATGCGGGACGTCCCTACTTCGTGGATGATCTTGCCGGGTTCGGCCAGTCCATAATTACTGCTCGCGTCAGGCTTGGCACCCAGGGCAATACCACCCATCGAGTGGATGATCTCCTCGAACGTGTCCTGCATATGCTTTGCCTGGTTGACCTCGTTCTGCGACCATTTGTAGTTAAATCGCAGCACCGGAATGCCGTATTTATCGACTACGTTCGGGTCAATTTCGCAGTAGTTGCTCTCCAGGGGAACGGGCTCTCCGCGGCCTGCCATGCCTACGTAGGCACCGTAGAACCGGCGGTAGTCGTCTTTCAGAGCGGCACCATACCCACCGCCCGGCTTCATCTTGCCGTCGCGACCGGGAATCATGCCATTCATTTCTTCAACGCCCCAGCCAAAGCCATAAGCCGGCATACCCATGCCGCCCCAGTATTCGATGTGGTACCCGCGCGGGAAATCCAGCTTCTTGTTATCGAGCCACCAGGGAGTAAACACGTGCATGCCGCCAACGCCATCTTCGTTGTAGCGTTTGCGGTCCATCAGGGCCGGCACAAACGCCGACCGGCTGGCGCCCGTCGAGTCATTGATGTATTTACCAACGACTCCGCTGGTATTGGCGAGTCCGTTAGAAAAACGGCTCGATTTGGAGTTGAGCAGCAACCGTGCCGTTTCACCCGCGCTGGCCGCCAGTACAACCGTTTTACCTTTTACCGTAACTTCCTCCAGCGTGCGCGTGTCGACGTAACTAACGCCGGTAGCGAGACCCGTTGCGGCATCGGTCAGGACTTCGCGCACCATAGCCCCGTTGATGAGGGTGACGTTTCCCGTTTTCAAGGCGGGCTTCACCAGCACCGACGACGACGAAAAATCGGCGTATGCCTGACAGCCGCGACTACACTGGCTACAGTAAAAACAGGCACCCCGCTCTTCGTTGATGGGTTTGGTCAGGATCGACAGCCGTGACGGAAGAACCGGAATGCCAATCGTTTTGGCTCCCTTCCGGATCATCATTTCGTGCAAACGAGGTTTGGGTGGCGGCAGGAAGATGCCGTCCGGCTCGTTGGGGAAATTTTCTACCGAACCGAACACACCGATCAGCTTGTCGACACGGTCGTAGAACGGTTTCAGGTCGTCATAGCCGATAGGCCAGTCTACGCCAACGCCCGTCATACTTTTCCGACGGAAATCATCCGGCCCGAAACGCAGGGAAATCCGGCCCCAGTGGTTGGTACGTCCACCCAGCATGCGTGACCGGAACCAGTGAAATTCGGTACCGGGTGCGGTGGTATAAGGTTCCCCTTCAATGTCCCAGCCGCCCCATGCTGCGTCGTAATCGCCGAAAGCGCGGGTTGTGCCGGCTCCCCGACGGGGCGACTCCCAGGGCCATTTCAGTTGGGTAATGTATTTTGGATCGGCGGGGTCATAGTAGCCGCCCGCTTCCAGCAACAGGACCTTGGCCCCAGCTTTAGCCAGCGTATAAGCCGCCATGCCGCCCCCTGCCCCCGAACCGACGATGATGGCGTCGTACTGAACCGGGGCTTTTTGATAATAAAACGAATCCATACTGAAGAATAGGTTTGTAAGGTTTGATCACCAGGTCAACCGTAACCACTACAAATAAAGTAATAAACAGAGATTTATTACCCCCCGTTAGCCAGCAAGTTCATCTACCCCCCGAAGATTTACCAACCCCAACCGGCAGATTCCCTGATAAACACAAGTTGGGTACCTGATTTTGTATGCTGTTGAGTGATAAGGCATAGACCCGCAAAGACAACATATTTACTCATCATCATTTAACAGGCCCTTAGCTGAATACTACTCAGTGAATAATTTACGCCTGTCTGGTCTGTTTTTTTTCATGACCGTGCTGGTCTTTGTGGCAAACGGCGCTACGGCTGGCGGCAAAGCCGGGTGTGTTCGGACACGTCCGTTCCTGCGGCCCCTGCATACCTAATCGAACAGGTACCAGTCGACTCCAAACGCAAAGCCCCGTCGCATTTGCAGAAAATCGGGGGCCACAAAATAACCGGGGGTTTGCAGGAATCCCTGGTTGGCATGGGTTAGTTTGATAAAAAGCCGGGTCCGGTTTACGCGCAGGTTGGCGTAGACATCGGCCAGGAGGTAGCCCTCCACCTTTTGCCGGTTCTGTAGATAGAACTGCTGCGTAAGCGGCATATAGGCATCGGCAAAATAGGCCGATTTGTAGTGCAGATCGATCCCCGCCTGTATATACAGTACTTTGGCGTAGAGAAATTCATACTGGAATCGGGCGTTCAGGAAAACGGGTGGCGTTCGCAGAATATCTGTTCTCGACTGAACGGTATAGTAGGCCTGCCCTGCCAGCAGCAGTTTCCCCACACCCAGGCTGTAGCCAAGGCCGGTCCGGAACACACTGAACGAGCCTTCTGCCTGCCGCGCTACCGCGTTGGTATCGAAATACGTGTAGTTACTGAGCAGCTGGTAATCGATGCTCGGCTCGATGCGCAGTTTCCGGTAGCGGAGGTTGAGCTTGCCGAAGGCATAATTGTAGCCCCGCAGCTTGAAATTATTTCGCCAGAAGTAAATGGCACTCTGGTAGCGTTCCTGGAGAAGCGTTGGATCGACGAGCATGGCGGTATAGCCCGCTGTCAGAAATTTGCTTTCCAACTGCCCCTGCAATCGAAATCCGCCCCCTATCTGGTACTCTGCCTCGGCCGTAACGCGCGAGAGGCTGTCGGGCAGGTAATAACCCAGCCAGCCCCCGAGGAAGGTTTCGGCACGGCGGGTTTCATATTCATTAAAGCGGTTGGCAGCGGTGTTATAGCGGGTATATTGACCGTAGATACGGCTCCGCAGGTAAGCCCGGTAGTTGAAGGCCGATCCGCCCCGCTGGTAGATCCCTTTTAACCCGAACAGGTTCTCCACCAGCCGGAAGCGGGCATCCTGAAATATACGGGACGAGTCGCCCAGCGTCGTCAGGTTAGGATCGTTGGCGCGGGATGGATAAAATCCGTTGGGGAAGCCCGGTAATACCCGCTGGTTGAGACGGAGGGTATCGTCCTGATAGAAATTTTTCTGCCGCCGGTAGTCGAGCCGGTGAAAAATCTGTATCCCCTTATCCAGTACGTATTGATGGTAGACATGCCAGTCATTCCGTATTTCGCGCCCGTTCGGTCCTTTGCGGGGGGCGGTGGGCGGACCACCACCGATCAGACGGGCATCGCCATCATAATTGTACCGGATCGTCAGCGTGTCGCCCAGTTCATTGACCCGCTGCCCCGGCAACACCCCTCCCTGTTCGTCGAGACTGTGGTTCATATTGATAAAATGGACCAGCAGGGTGTATTTATCATCTTTGGAGCGGTAGTTCGTATGGCCCAGGAAGCCCCAGTTCTGCGCCAGCAGCTTGTTGGGGTCGTTGGGGCCGCTGGTACCAAACTGTTTCTGGGAGGTAAACCGCTGGACATTGAACCCGGCATTAAAGCGGGGATTGATGTTTTGCGTGAAGTCGAACCGGAGGATGTTCTGGTTTCGCCCACCCAGGGCCAGGTACATATCCGAGAAAGGGGATTTGGTATCGAAATAGCGTACGTTCATCGTCTGGTACGCATAGGGCGAAAAGGTATAATAGCCCGTTTGAGCACCCAGTTGCTGCGGTACCTGCACGAATATGGGCCGCATCGGCGTACCGAGGTTGCCCAGATCCTGGTATTGGTTCTGATTGCGCTGCACATACGTGAACCGATGAACATCATCCATCGTCGTATCGACCGTATAGCGTTTAGCCCGGTTGTTGAAAATATCCTCCTCCAGCCAGAACCGAGTCGACGTGGGGCCGTAGATGACCTTGGTCGAATCATCGATGCCGGTACCACTACCGCTGCTGGTAGCCGTTGTACTGCCCGGACGAGCCCCGAAGCCGTTTGGCATCTGGCTACCGCCCGGAAATTGCTGCGCCCACCCTGCGGTAGAAAGTAGAAGAAAAAGAAGGAGTACCCTAAAACGTCGATTCATTGGATCAAAAGTACGTCAAATCGCCGGACAGCCCGAACGAAGCCAGGCTCCGTTAACGAATTTTAAGGGTTGCTGTATCCAGAAACTGGTTGAATGCCCGATCATGCTCCCCCAGCAGGACCATCTGAACGGGCAGGAAGAACAGGGGTAGCGTAGCGCGCTCGGCAGGCGACAGCAGCGCATCGAGTTTTACCCAGTCTTTTTCGGTCGTGAGCAAACTTACCCCAGACGCTAAACCGGCCAGAAGCCGATCGAAATCGGAACGGCTATACACCCGATGGTCGGCAAAGCGGTGGTGGTGGTGCATGACAAACTGCTGCTGTACATACTGCTCCAGCGGGTCGGCATTGGCCAGACCCGATACAAGCACGACATCTGCCAGCCCCGTTACAGGCTGAAGGGTAGCAAACGCCGTTGGCTGATCATACCGGAGGCCGGCAAAGAAAACCGGGATCTGTGGCCGGGTATATTGCCGGGCTCTTTCCTCGATCAGCCGCTGGTCGGCCAGTGGCAAATCGACCGGGCATTTGGTAATAATCAGGGCATCAGCCCGTTGGGCTCCATTCCGGTTTTCCCGCAACCGACCCGCAGGAAATGGATAGTCGGTATAGAAAGGCCGGTTAAAATCCATCAGCAGTAGGTTCAGGTCCGGGGAGACCGCCCGGTGCTGAAACGCATCGTCGAGCAGAATGCGTCTGGTAGCTGGGAAACGTGCCTGGATGGCTTTGATGGCATCTGCCCGCCGTTCGCCTACGCAAACCTGTATCTGCTGACCAAACTTCCGGTATAACTGCAAAGGCTCATCCCCGATCGTAGCGGCAGTGTCGGCCGTTGAGGCTACCCGGAAACCTTTTGTGTGCCGACCGTAACCCCGGCTCAGGGTGACCGTCCCGGCAGTTGTTGATGCTTCCCGGTTTAAATGCCGTTTAATCAAATATTCAATCATAGGTGTTTTGCCCGTTCCACCGACGGTCAAATTCCCTACGCTGACCGTGAAGATATCTGGATGATATTTGGCAAACAATCCATTGTCATACAGCCAATTACGAATTTCAGTAATGAATCCGTAAATTCTACTGAGAGGCTTCAGTAACCAGGTAAAGGCGGAGTGTTTCACTAATAATTTAGTAACATTGGCTTTTATGAGCGGTCAAAAGTAGTACTTTTAGGATTGTGAACGCCCGCCATCACTCACCGGTACAATGAGTCTCAAAGCCGACTATCTAAAATACACCTTACACTTTCGCTTTGAAGCGGGTACGTCGCGCGGCACCCTCACGGAAAAAACGTCCTATCTAATCCGGCTCTCCGACGATGAAGACCCGACCATCATTGGCTACGGGGAATGTGGGCCCCTCAAAGGGCTCAGTTACGACGACCGGCCTGATTTTGAGGCCCATCTGAGTCAGTTCTGCCGTGATTTTAATGAACTCGATCTACAGCTCTTCAGCTGGAATCTGCCCATTATTTTAAACCAGGTCATTGGTCAGGAGTTTCCCAGCATCCTCTTTGGCTTCGAAACGGCCATGCTCGATTTTCTGGCGGGTGGCCGACGGGTTCTTTGGAAAACGGATTTCAGTCATGGTTTACGCCTGCTGCCCATCAATGGGCTCATCTGGATGGGTAGCCCGGCCTTCATGCGGCAGCAGATCGAAGAAAAGCTGGAAGCGGGCTTTACAACCCTCAAACTAAAGATCGGTGCCATCGATTTTGAGCAGGAATGTGAGCTGCTGGCCATGATCCGGGAGCGGTACACGCCGGAGCAGATTACGCTGCGGGTAGACGCCAACGGTGCTTTCCGGCCCGACGATGCCATGGCTAAACTCGAACGACTGGCTACCTATGGGCTGCACTCCATCGAACAACCAATCCGCGCCGGTCAGCCCGACCTGATGGCGGAGCTTTGTCGTCACTCCCCCCTGCCCATCGCCCTCGATGAAGAGTTGATCGGCCAGATGGAATACGTCCATAAGTTCCGGCTCCTCAAAAAAATACAACCGCAGTTCATTATCCTGAAACCTACTTTGCTGGGTGGTATGCGCCATTGCGATGAATGGATCGAACTGGCGGGGCGGCTTAACATCGGCTGGTGGGTAACCTCAGCCCTGGAGTCGAATATCGGCCTGAACGCCGTAGCGCAGTATACGGCCCAATTCAAAAATCTAATTCCGCAGGGCCTGGGTACCGGACAGCTTTACCAAAACAACTTCGATAGCCCGCTCACGATTCAGGATGGGCAGTTACGCTACAACCCCGCCCAACCCTGGGATCTGAGCCAACTTACAGTGAATCAGTCCGTCAGTCGGTGAGTCGGTCAGTCCGTCAGTTGGTGAGTCGGTTAGTCGGTGACGCGAAAACACTGGATGCGTCAGCCACTGACCGACTCACCAACTGACCAACTGAATTTACCATTCCACGCCTTTCCGCAGCTTTGTCAGCGTCTGAGCCTCATCGCTATTCGGTTCGGGATGGAAATCGTATAGCCAGTTCGCCTGCGGGGGCATGCTCATGAGAATAGACTCTGTGCGGCCGTTGGTTTCCAGACCGAATTTGGTACCCCGGTCCCAAACCAGGTTAAACTCCACATACCGTCCCCGACGAAGCAGCTGCCAGTTTTTTTCCCGTTCACCAAACGGCAGATCGCGGTTTTTGTGCATGAAATGAGTGTAGATCGGCGCAAAGGCATTACCTACATCCTGAACGAACGCAAACAGGTCGGCTTTGTGCGTATCAGACTCGGGTTTCAGGTAATCGAAAAAGATACCACCAATCCCCCGCGTTTCCTGGCGATGGGGAATATAGAAATAGTCGTCGGCCCACGGCTTGAATTTAGTGTGGTAAGCCGTGTCGTGGCGGTCACAGACGTTTTTGAGGTATTGATGGAACCAGTGGGCATCTTCGTCCACGACGTAGTGGGGTGTCAGGTCGATGCCGCCCCCAAACCAGTTGTGGCCGGTGCTCATCTCGAAATACCGGACGTTCATGTGGATGATAGGCACCATGGGGTTGCGCGGGTGCAGCACGATAGACACACCGGTGGCATAAAATTCGGCTGGCTCATTCAGATTAAGGGAACGCAGCGTGGCTTCTGTAGCTTCGCCGTGCACCACCGAATACCCTACTCCCCCTTTTTCGATCACGGCCCCGTTGACCATTGTCCGCGAACGCCCCCCGCCCCCACCGGGCCGTTCCCAGGCGTCCTCCCGGAAGGTTCCGACACCGTCGGCCTCTTCCAGTGCCCGACAGATCCGGTCCTGCAAACCGGCGAAGAATTCAGTAATTGTTTCTTTGGTAATTGGCTGTTGCAAACTCATATCGACCGCAAAGTTCGTAAGGATTGGGCATAGTTAGCTACCGACAACCATCATTCGGCCAGCTTCAGCGCGTACCGGACCGGTCTCGACTTATTGATCAGCAGCAGCAGACCCTGCTCAGCGAATTCGGTCAGGAGCTTCCCTGCCCGGTAAGCGGACACGTTGATCAGCTTCGCATATTTCTCGGCGGTTATATCGTCATTCCGGCGTAGGTACAGAATCAGCGTTCGGGCCACTGGCGACTTCAGCAGGGGTGCCACAGCGGTTGCGGGCGCAATGATTAGCTTACTTGTCGGCACCGATTTATCTTTGGCCCGGACATAGATGGTGCGCTTACCGGTTTCATCCATGGCGTAATGCGGCTTTTCAATACTTTCTTCTACCCTGATGATGAGCACCTTACGGCCATCGGGCGATATTGTTTCATACGATATTGAAAGGGCTGGATCGGCCAGGCGGTCGGTTGCTTCTTCGATCTTGTACATTTCGCGGCTTTCCGACGCTACCCCCGTAATGGTCCCGTTGTCGGCTACACCAATCAGAAGCGTTCCACCGGCGGTGTTGGCAAAGGCCACCAGCGTGCGGGCAATACGATGGGCAGCCGAGATCGAACGTTTGAACTCCAGCCGGGTACTTTCACCCTGTGCAATCAGGTCATCGAGTTGGTTACGGGTCATGAATGGATAACAAAAATGCCGACAAATTGTCCGCCCGGCCCGGGTTGTTTTGAGGAGACGGAACACGCTGCGGTTAAATTATGACCTGAATCCGTACCAGCCAAATGCAGGACTATCCGTTGGTATCCGATAGCACTGGCGAAGATGCCTGGAGCCCTGCCAACGATCGGGCACAAGGCAAGCCGGATTGATGGGTTAACGACTTAACGATGAAATTATTAACTCAGCACTAACCATCCATCGACAAGTATGCCAGCGAAACAACGAATAATCTACTTAAACATATGGTTTTACTTCAACCAAGTGGATACGTTCGTGGCGCGGGGTGGTCAGGCTGAGCACCGAAACATAGACGCTGAAGAGCAAGATCTTGCTTTTCTTATCAACATGTTCGGGTAGAAAAAAACCCCTGAAATCAATCTGATTTCGGGGGTTTCGGAATTTTGTGGAGACGGAGAGATTCGAACTCTCGTCCAGTCAAGGAACCCGTCGTGCCTTCTACATGCTTAGCCGCGATTGGGATTGTCGGGAATCGGGCAGGCTCGCGGCAGGCCAACCCTCATCCGTATGTGCTTGTGTCTCACTCAGCCGTTAACACCATAAACTGAGCCAGCGCTGCGAGTCGATGCCTCCTGATCCAGCCAGCAGCACGTAGGCCGGGGAGACAATGGCTATTGCTTAATCCTCCGGATTAGGCAGCCATGGCGTAGTTATATTCGCCAGTTATTGTTTTGACGATTTGTTTGGGCGGGAAATACCGTCAACTCCCGGCATGCTTACACGCGACCTCTGCAAGCTGTCAATTCCGGTCGTCCCCAGAACGACGCCAGTACAAGCGCGTATACCCTGAACTCATTGCCGCTCACTTTAGTTCGACGTTCACAGTGGTTCCTGATGGGTTGGGTCGTATCATTCAGTGAAACCAATTCGTTTAGAATTAGTTACCCCCCTATTCCTTTACTCTTTTTTTTCAGTGTCATGCCCCTACTACGATGACGCTTACTCCATTTGAAACCAATCTCTACCAGCAACTGACGCCTTTTTTCGGTCGGCATCAGTATGTGTTGCTGCCAGAACGCAAACAATATCGAAAATTGACCGACGCCGGCTTTCAGAACGTGATTCTGTCGCCCGCTTTCTACGGCGACGAGACGATGCTGGAAGTGAACTTCGGGGCGCGCAATGAACAGGTTGAGCAAATCGCCCAGCAATTCCTGAACAACGTGACCGATTACCGGCCCGATGCCAATACCCTCATCCTGTCTATCGGTAAGTTCAACGGTCTCCAGTATTTTCGCTACAAGATCCATTCGGAGAGCGAGTTGGCCGATACCTGCGACCATATCGAGGATTTTTTCACCAACAGGGGATTCGATTTTTTGCAAACGGCCTCTTTACTGCCAACCCTCGACCGACTGCTGAACGAGCATCCCGGTCTGCCCAGCCTGTATGTGTACAACCAGACGCATCGGTGCTATAAAGGCCTGATTGTGGCCCGGCTGAACCACAACCCCCTGTTCGATACGCTGATCGACACTTACCGCCAGTTGCTTGTTCAACAATCCCAGAATCCATACGAACAGCTTCACTTCGAGCGGCTGATCTCCTACCTGCAACACTATTCGCCGAACTGATAGTTGGGAGTTTGTCGCCCGCAGCGGATTGGCTTACCTCATCCCTTTATAAAGTGGGCAATTTCGGCTGCCAGACCGGCGGTGAGTGGCCCGCCGGGTTCATTATAGGACGTTATGGCTTCCTGCATAGAGTCGGTCCTGACATCCTTAAGGCCATGACTCATCGCTTCGAATAGTTTGATCCTGGCACTGGGCCGGGCGGCTTTCAATAGTTCGGCATCCTTCACCGACACCTGAACATCGCGCATTCCCTGGATGATCAACACCGGTATGGTCAGTAGCTTAAGTTGAGCCGCCGGATTGTACTTCATCCACGAAATAAGGTAGGGCTGCACGCTGGGGCGAAACAACTGCCTGACCGGTGCATAAGGGGTTGGCAGCTTCCTCAGGGTATGACCCCCTTTCAACGAGTCCAGCGCCCGAAAAACTTCCTGTTTCGACTCATCGGGCAGTTGCTTCCCTACCTGTGTCTTCAGTTTTTCGCAGATGTCATCCCCCGGTCCGGCCAGCGACACGAATACGTCGGCTTTGGCCTGCCGGGCGGCTACCATGCCAATCAACGACCCCTCGCTATGGCCAACGATCCCAACGTTGGAGAATCGTTTGTCATTGCGCAGTTGCTTTATCCAGCCAACGGCATCCTCGATATAAGTGTCGAACGTCAAACTAGCCTCGTTCATATTCAGTAACTTACTGGTACCAACGCCCCGTTTGTCATACCGCAGGACCGCGACGCCAGCCTTACTCAGACTATCGGCCAGCAATTTATACGAATTGGCTTTTACGCTGCCCATCTGACCCGCCGGAATGGGGTTGTTGCCATCCCGATCGGTGGCGCCGGACCCGGCAATCAGTAAGAGTACCGGCACCCGCCCCGTTGCCCCATCAGGCAGCGTTAAGGTGCCATTAAGATTGAGGTCAGCGGTTTTAAGCTGCACCATTTCCTGCGTTTGCGCCAGCCCGGCCACGCTGATCAGCGATACCAGGAAAGTAAGCATGGGTAGACGGATCATGGTTGGAAGATCATTTACCGCGTTAAAGTAACATCGTTTCTGTTAACGGAAGGAAAAAATCGGCCGGGGTCCGGCCATGGCGTTTATTTTCTTTCCTCCAGTCTAAAAATCCGGTCCGGAACGACGGCGAAATAACCGGATGCATAGAGAACGAGCCCCGTAAGTGGTTGGCCCCCGAACCACCATTTCGGCAACTGAGCTGCCGGGAATACCCATTGACTCCCGGTCGATCGCAATCTATTTGTCCATTTTAGTCGGGTTTTATCTGTTCCTATCAACGCATTTGAGAACTTTGGGGTTGATTTGGCATCGCAGCCCGATGCGCCGTCCCGACTCTATGAACGATTCTCACCTTTCCGATCCGTTGACTGACCGCATTCGCCAACGCATCGACAACAAAACCAAACCCCTCGGCGCGCTGGGCCACCTGGAGGAACTGGCCCTGCAAATTGCCCTGATCCAGCAAACAGAAACTCCGATCCTGAGCAACCCCCATGTGATCGTGTTTGCCGGTGACCACGGGCTGGCGGCCGAAGGGATAAGTGCCTACCCGGCCTCGGTAACCTACAGTATGGTCAACAATTTCATTGCCGGTGGTGCAGCGATCAATATCTTCTGCCGGCAGAACGGACTTCAGCTACTGGTCTGTGATGTGGGGGTAGCTGGTACGTTTTCGGCAACGTCCGATACCTTCGTCAAGTACAAAATCCGGCCCGGCACGCGCAACATGCGGCAGGAGCCAGCCATGACGGCCGACGAGTGCGAAGCAGCCCTGGATGCCGGAAAAACGCTGGTTAACGGTGTTAAGTACCGCGATTGCAACATCGTCGGCTTTGGCGAAATGGGTATTGGAAACACCTCGCCGGCCGCGCTGCTCATGCACCGGATGACGGGCCTGCCGCTGACCCAGTGCGTGGGTCGGGGTACAGGGCTGGATGATGCGGGGCTGGCCCGTAAACTGAGCATTTTAGAGGAAATAGCCGACCGGTATGCGCACCTGACCGAGCCAATGGCCGTGCTGGCGGCCATGGGTGGCCTGGAAATTGCCGCTATCGTGGGCGGTATGCTTCAGGCGGCCGAACAGGGTATGGTTATTCTCGTCGATGGGTTCATTGCCACATCGGCCCTGCTGGTTGCCAGGGCCCTGAACCCGGCGGTGCTGACCCATGCCATCTTTTGCCACCAGTCTGCCGAAACGGGTCACCAGCAGATGCTGAAGGCCCTTCAGGTTAAACCTTTACTTCAACTGGACCTGCGATTGGGCGAAGGAACGGGCTGCGCACTGGCCTACCCGCTTGTTCAGGCAGCGGTTGCCATGTTGAACGATATGGCAACGATGGATAGTCTTCAGTAAGCATTCAGGCCGACCACTCACCTCTCCCCGTTTATATGCGTCTTTTCTTTACGGCACTCATGTTTTACACCCGCCTGCCGGTGCCGAAACACATCGATCACTCGCCCGATGCGCTCAACCGATCGACCCTGTTCTTTCCGCTCATCGGCTGGATCATTGGCGGCATTGGCATCGGCACTTACTGGCTGGCCACGGTTCTCTTCCCGCCCACTTACCTACCTATCCTGTTCAGCATGGTGGCTACCGTCTGGGCCACCGGCGCTTTTCATGAAGATGGGTTTGCCGATGTCTGTGATGGATTCGGGGGGGGCTGGAACAAGACGCAGATCCTGACCATTATGAAAGATAGCCGACTGGGCACGTATGGCACCATAGGCCTCGGCCTGCTGCTGGCGGTGAAGTTCTTCGCGCTCCAGTCGATGCTGACTGCCGAAGCTTTCGGCTGGGCGGTAGCCCTGAAGTATATCTCAGCGCATAGTCTGAGTCGGCTGACAGCCGCAACGGTCATTCGGGCGCTTCCCTACGCCCGCGAAGATCTCGACGCCAAAGCGAAACCGATTGCCCAGGGCATCACAGCGGGGCAGTTGGGCCTTGCTGCCATACTGGGTCTGTTACCGCTGCTGGCTCTGGTTGGGTATACGGGATTATGGATTTATCTAACCTTTCTGATTCCGCTGGCGTTAGTTCGGTGGCGGCTTATTGGTTTCTTCAGCAAGTGGCTCGGTGGATACACCGGCGACTGCCTTGGCGCTACCCAACAACTCACCGAAGTGATCGTTTATCTATCGTTTGTATCCCTGTTATGGGTATCTGTTTAAATGGACATTTATCTTATCCGCCATACCGAAGTAGCTGTTGGCCGCAGTCTGGCCTACGGGCAGTCGAATGTTGACCTGGCAGACAATTACGAAGAACAGCGCGACAAACTGACGCTGCACCTGCCCGAAGACCCATCGGCTATTTTTTCATCGCCCCTGAATCGTTGCCGCCAACTGACTGAAGACCTGGCGGTTGCGCTCGATACGGGCAGTCGGATTGAAACGGCACCAGGACAGACGACCGTCGTCGATTCGCACCGCCCCGCCGTGCAGTTCGACGACCGGCTAAAGGAATTTCACTTCGGCGATTGGGAGATGATGCCCTGGACCGACATCGGCCGCGATGTCCTGGACCCCTGGATGGCCGATTTTGTGCATGTTTCAACCCCTAACGGCGAAAACTTTCAGGACGTCTTTGACCGGGTTGGTGCCTTCTGGCGTGAAAAAATTATTCCCCTGTCCGAACAAGCGCCGGGTCAACCTGTGTTCATTGTTTCACACGGTGGAGTAATTCGTGCTTTGCTGTGTTTATTTCTGGATTTATCTTTGCATAACGCTTACCGGATTAACCTCGATTATGGTGCTGTTACCAAATTGACCCTGACAGGTTCTTCCTATACAATTCAATATATCAACCGCTGACCACCTGATGAAGTCGCTCCCGATTCGTTTGATCACCCTGACCACCATCGTCCTCGCTACGGCGCTGTTTCGTTTGGTGCCTCACTGGCCCAACTTCACGCCTATTGCAGCCCTGGCTTTGTTTGGTGCAGCTATGTTCGAGCGGAAGTGGCTGGGCCTGGTAGCTCCCCTGGCAGCTATGCTGCTGAGCGATGCGCTGATTGGGTTTCATAGCAGTATGACTGCCGTTTACCTGAGTTTTGGCCTTACATGGCTGCTGGGCGTCTGGGCAATTCGTCGTACGGCCCGGCAGAAAGTGAGCGCTGGTCGTATCGCTGCGGCTTCTGTGGCGTCCTCAATCCTGTTTTTTCTGGTTACCAATTTCGCCGTCTGGTACGGTAGCTCATTCTACCCACAAACGATGTCGGGTCTGGTAGGCTGCTATGTGGCTGGACTGGCTTTCTACAACGGTACGTCGTTCTTCCTGAACGGGCTGGCAGGCGACCTGTTCTTCAGCGCCCTGCTGTTTGGCGGCTACTACCTGCTGCAAATGCGTTTTGGCGAATTGAAGCCTGTCCGGGTGCGGAACAACAACTAGTTCCGTATCGAGACCTGTTGCACGAATAAGGACAGGGCGATTGGTCAGAAGAGCAACCCTACGAGCAACCCGCCCAAGATCAGGGCGTAGGGCGGGGTTCGGGTGTAAAGCATCAACCCGATGGTTACCAGCACCACCACGACGGAGGGCCAGTGCGGAATCATGGGCTGAAACAATATAATGGCGGCTGCGGCTGTCAGTCCGGTGCTGGCCGCGTTCACTCCCTCCAGCGAGGCCCGCACGACCCGGTATCGTTTGAGTTGTTCCCAGAATCGGTATACGAAGAAGATCAGGAATGTACCGGGCAGAAAAATGCCGGCCGTCGACACAAAACTACCCCAAAACTGCCCGCTAATGCCCTCGTGCCGCATCGATAGCGCCCCGATGTAGGAGGCAAACGCAAAGACCGGTCCCGGCACCGCCTGCACCAGACCCAGCCCAGACAGAAATTCCTCCCGGCTGAGGTAGTGCTTGAAGGCAACAAATTCGTTGTAAAGCATTGGCGTCAGCACCTGCCCCCCGCCAAATACCAGACTCCCATTTCTGTAGAAGTTTTCGAATAGACGTACAGGAAGCGATTGGGTCAGCGCTCCCAGACCGGCAGCGGCCACAAAAACCCCTAACCACAGAAAAAAGTTGGCCCATTGCACCCGTAACGGTTTTTTGTCCATCCGCTCCTGCTTCTCGTAGGTGAGCGCCGTGGTGAGACCGCCAACGAGGATCACGATGGGTGTCATTACCGGCGATCGGAACACGTAGGCAACCAGTGTGGCTGTCAGGGCCAGCGCCAGACTGACCTTGTTCTTTATCACTTTCTGCCCAATCCGATACCCCGCCACGACCAGAAATCCGACCGCCATTGGCTGAATGAACCGGGTAAAATGGATCGACAGGTTTTGTTGCTCCAGGTAGTACATGCCCATCCCGGCGGCTGTCATAATGGAGACACCGGGGAGTATCCAGATAAGCAGGGTGATATAGGCGAGGTTGGGGCCACCAATTTTAAAACCAACGGCCGTAATGGTTTGTGTGGAGGTTGGCCCGGGCAATACCTGCCCCAGGGCATTGAGCTCCATCAATTCGCTTTCGGTGATGTATCGGCGCTTTACCACAAACCGATCATAAAGCATGGCCAGATGTACCTGCGGCCCGCCAAACGTAGTCAACGCCAGGATCAGCACATCTTTCAAAAAGATGACGTACCGGATTCGACGAACGGGTTGAATATGAGGAAGGCTTGGGCGCATCATACGGAAAAAGTCATTCCCTGCCCCGGTCTATCA
This sequence comes from Spirosoma utsteinense, assembly GCF_014282275.1. GTDB lineage: Bacteria > Bacteroidota > Bacteroidia > Cytophagales > Spirosomataceae > Spirosoma > Spirosoma utsteinense. Next base: position 303,582 of record NZ_VFIA01000001.1, on the reverse strand, counting down.
TGACCGGTCGTACTGATACAGGCTACTCCGGGACAGGGAATGACAAGCATTAAGCTGACTAACTATTCTTTCTTGAGTCCCAGCTCCATGAGCCGTTCGTTCAGAAAGTCGCCGGCAGTCATGTCGACGTATAGTTTAGGGTGTTGCTGATCGACGCAGGTATCGAGACAGCTCAAGTTCATATCGGCACGGGGGTGCATGAAGAACGGAATTGAGTAGCGCGACTGATTCATTTTTTCGCGGGGCGGATTCACAACCTGATGAATGGTCGATTTCAGTTTGTGATTTGTTAGTCGGTCGAGCATATCGCCTACGTTCACAATCACCTGATCGGGCAACGCCGTGATACCAATCCATTTACCATCACGCCGGAGCACTTCCAGCCCATCGGCCGATGCGCCCATCAACAGCGTAATGAGGTTGATATCACCGTGGGCAGCCGCCCGCACCGCACCGTCGGGCGTAGTGTCGGGGTCGAGTGGAAAATAGTGAAGGGCCCGCAGGATGCTGTCGCCCTGCTGGACTTTATCGTCAAAATAGGTTTCTGGCAACTCCAGATACAGCGCAATAGCCCGTAGCAACATCTTGCCCGCACCCTCCAGGGTCCGATACGCCGTAAGGGCGGCATCGCCAAACTCAGGGTACTCGGTGGGCAGCACATTGGCAGGCATATCGCCTGCGGGTTCGGGCTGACCGATGTGATAAAACTCTTTCAGATCGGCAACCTTGAATCCTTTCGCGGTTTCCTTACCCTTGCCGATGTAGCCCCGCTGTCCGTTCAGCTCAGGGTGCTCATACTGTTGTTTAACCGCATCGGGAGCCGAGAAAAAGGCCTGAGCCGAGTCGTATAAGCGCTTGGTCAAGTCATCGGTGAGGCCGTGGTTACGAATGGCGACAAAACCAATCTGGTTGAAAGCCCGGCCCAGATCCTGAACAAAACGGGCTTTCCGATCGGCATCACCCGATGTAAAATCAGCTAAATTCAACGAGGGAATCTCGTCGTATAACTCTTGGGGTTGCATAGACTAAACTGTTTTTACAAAAGTACAAAAGTTTGTCTAATGGCAGGGCGGGCAGACAAACCCATGTTCGTCAACCTGCCTGCCTTAGGTGTCGGTTTACCAATACCAATAATTATCAATGGTACGAACATTCCTATTTCGCGTCAGTTACGCATAGAAAGCAGGCGGAAAAGAGGGAATAGAGTTTAGTGAAATTTCTGTACCTTACCCATCTAATGTAAGCCCAGCTGACGAATAACGCATCTAACCCCCGCGCGCCAATGCCCGTATTTACCCTCGGAATCGAAGAAGAATTTCAAACCATTGACCCAACTACGGGTGAGTTGCGCTCCCACATGTCGAAGATCGTTGAAGGCGGCAAAATCATCCTTCAGGAACGTGTAAAAGCCGAAATGCACCAGGCCGTTGTTGAAGTTGGTACCGATATCTGCCAGAATATTCAGGATGCCCGCAATGAGGTGACCTACCTGAGAAAGATGATTATCGAGCTTGCCGACGCCCAGAACCTGAAGATTGCTGCCGCCGGTACTCACCCCTTCTCCGACTGGCAGCAGCAGTTGATTACTCCCAACGAGCGCTACGACCAACTCATCGATGAACTCCGCGATGTGGCGCGCTCGAACCTGATCTTTGGCCTCCATGTCCATGTGGGCATCGAAAGCCGGAACGAGGGCATTCAGATTATGAACGCTGTCCGGTATTTCCTGCCCCATATTTATGCACTCTCGACAAACTCGCCGTTCTGGCGCGGCCGCAACACGGGTTTTAAGTCATACCGTTCCAAGGTTTTCGATAAGTTTCCCCGTACGGGTATACCCGATTACTTTTCCTCGGCAGCCGAGTACGACGAATACCTAGCGCTGCTGGTAAAAACCGGCTGTATCGACAATGGCAAAAAGATATGGTGGGACATTCGTCTTCATCCGTTCTTCGACACCATCGAGTTCCGCATCTGTGATGTGCCGATGCGCGTTGACGAAACCATCTGTCTGGCGGCCATTATGCAGGCACTGGTAGCCAAAATCTATAAACTCCACAGGCAGAATCTCAACTTCCGGCCCTACCGGCGTATTCTGATCAACGAAAACAAGTGGCGGGCCGCCCGCTACGGCATAGAAGGCAAACTCATCGACTTCGGAAAGCAGGAAGAGGTGCCCACCCATCATCTGATCCACGAATTATTGAATTTTATCGACGACGTAGTCGACGAACTGGGTAGCCGTTCTGAATGTGAATATGTCTTGAAAATCCTGGAAATGGGTACTGGTGCCGATCGGCAACTCGCCGTTTTCCAACAGCACAATGACCTTAAACGGGTGGTGGATTACATCGTGGAAGAAACTTCTTTCGGAATCAGGTAGTTGAGTATAGAGCGGCTGCAAAGCCGCTATTTTCGTATCAATCGGTGCGGTGCACCGACCGCTCTTTATTCATCATGGGTTTACTTAAAATTGCCGTTCTCGACATGAATAACAACCAGGCCAATGAAGGCATGCGTTGTATCTTACAGGCCATTCGGAACGTACAGGGAAAGGAGGCTGCTCAACTGGCCTTCGACGTGTTCAATGTTCGGGGCAATACCGAAATCCCGGACCTGTCCTACGATATCTATATCTCATCCGGTGGACCGGGTAGCCCGCTGGCATCTGACGAGCCCTGGGAACGGCCTTACTTCCAGTTGATCGACCAGCTTTTCGACTGGAACCGCCGGAACGACCGCAAAAAATTCGTTTTCCTCATCTGTCACTCGTTTCAACTGGTCGTACGGCATCTGGAGCTTGGCACACTCAGTAAACGTCGCTCCACGTCATTCGGCATTTTCCCAATGCATAAAGTTGGTGAGGGGTATGTAGACTCACTGCTGGCAGGCTTACCCGAACCGTTTTACGCGGTCGATTCGCGCGATTACCAGGTCACAACCCCCGATAAGCAACGGCTGGATAGCCTTGGCGCGTCGGTGCTATGTCTTGAAAAATCCCGCCCTCATGTCCCCCTGGACCGGGCTGTGATGGCTATTCGCTTTTCGGACGAGGTCGTAGGGACCCAGTTTCACCCCGAAGCGGATAACGAAGGCATGCTGCGTTACTTTCTGAGTGACGAAAAACGCAGTCAGGTCATCCGGAACTTCGGCCAGCAGAAATATGATGAGATGGTTAACTATTTACAGGACCCGGATAAAATCGCGCTGACCGAATCGGTTATTCTACCGGGCTTTCTTCGCCAGGTGATCCAGGGACAGCGTAGCCCTTCCCACATACTGGAGCAGCTGGTTGCCAGTGAACAACTTTTTGAACAGGAACAGCCTTAAGTCATCCAGGCGCACTGGCGATCCTTTCTGTTTATTTTGATACCTCGTTGATCAAACATGATTAAGCCCTTACGTCAAGCCTATAATGAAGCCTTCAGCCAGGAACAGTACCAGGCATTTCTGAACAAGATCGATCAGGATTACCCCGATCAGCTGGACTTCCGTGTAGCCGAAACGCCCGTATTTATCTCTAAAGTGCTAACAGATAAGCTTCTGTCGGCCTGTAACGATATTGTTTCAGTCATTACCCGGGATGATTTCAAAGCGCAGGCAGAACGGGCTATTCCGTCCGAACAGTGGGTACCCAATGAGCGGGACGATGAACACGCGCAATTCATCGCCATTGATTTCGCCATTTGCCGTGAGGAGTCCGATGATTCATCGCCGGGCGAGCTTACCCCTCAATTAATAGAGCTACAGGGCTTTCCATCACTTTACGGTTTCCAGCCTTACCTGGCGACTCAGTTTCGTCAGTTTTTCCCCATTCCTGATACTCTCTCCCATCTGTTCAATGTAGCCGACAATACGGAATACATCGAAACGCTGCGGCAAATGATCATTGGCGACTGTAATCCCGAGGAAGTTATCCTGCTGGAGATTTATCCGGAACGCCAGAAAACCCGCGTCGACTTTGCCCTAACGGAAGCCTATATAGGTGTGTCGCCAGTCTGCATTACCCGCATCCGGAAAGATGGTCGGCAGATATTCTATGAAAAGGACGGACGGCAGATTCCTATCAAACGTATTTATAACCGGCTGATATTTGATGACTTGCAGAATTTCCCCGATCTGCAAACAGACTTCCACCTCACCGACGATGTGGATGTGGAATGGATAGGGCACCCCAACTGGTTCTTCCGCATCAGTAAGTACACGCTGCCCCTGTTGAAGAGCCCCTATGTACCAGCCAGCTATTACCTGTCGGACCTCAAGGAATACCCAGTCGACCTCGACAATTACGTTCTCAAACCCTTGTTCTCCTTTGCGGGCAGCGGAGTAAAGCTGCACATCACAGCCGCCGATCTTGACGCCATCCCGGTCGACCAGCGCAATGGCTACCTTATTCAGCGCAAGGTTCGGTATGAGCCCGTAGTTCAGGCACCCGACGGTCTGATCAAGTGCGAAATACGCATGCTGTTCATCTGGCCTGAACATGACCCGAAACCCACCCTCGTAACCAACCTCTGCCGGTTGAGCCGGGGTGAAATGATTGGCGTTCGGTTCAATAAAGATTTTGACTGGGTGGGTGGTACCGTCTGTTTTTTCGAACAATAAATTCCTGTGGTTCAACCACGTCTGCATATGGGCAGTAGAGCACAGGCTCCTGAATGCCGATGTACGATCTGGTTGGCCGTTTTCCCATCGTTTATCTCATGGAAACACAATCCGTTTCATCCATTGAAAAAGCCGTTTTTGATCTTACCGGTAAAGTCGCCGTTATAACGGGTGCCAGTAAAGGTATTGGCGAAGACATTGCCCGGCTGTTTGCCCGTTTTGGCGCGAAGGTCATTGTCAGCAGCCGCCGACAGGAAGCACTCGACCAGCTGGCCAATGAAATAAAAGAGCAGGGCGGGGAAGCTACCGGCATTGCGGCCCATACCGGCGATATGGAGCAACTGGAACAACTGGTTAACAAAACCATCGACGTATACGGCGGCATCGATATTCTGGTCAACAATGCAGCCACTAACCCCGTATATGGTCCCTCGCTCGACTGCGATGCACTGGCCTTCGACAAGATCATGGGCATAAACGTCAAGTCGCCATTTGAGTTGAGCAAACTCTGTTATCCCAGCATGAAATCACGGGGCGGTGGCAGTATCATCATGATGAGCAGTATAGCGGGTCATACGCCTGATCCCGGTTTGGGTATTTATAGTGTGAGCAAAGCCAGTATAAACATGCTCACCAAAGTACTGGCCAAAGAATGGGGACCCGACGGCATCCGGGTCAACGCTATTTGCCCTGGTTTGATTAAAACCAAGTTTAGCCAGGCGCTGTGGCAGGACGACAAAACACTGGCTCATTTCACCAAACGACTGCCAATTGCCCGCATGGGTACGACTGATGAGATCAGTCCGCTGGCTTTATTTCTGGCTTCGGATGCGTCGTCCTATAGTACAGGAAGTCTGTTCTATGCCGATGGAGGAACGGTTATCTAACCTCACGCGTATGGAATCCACGAACAAACCCGAAGTGTGGTTGCGCGGTCCTCTTCCCGACGTCCCGGCCTTACTCCAGCCCGTTGCCCATGCGCTGATGCAGGCTCGTGAAGAAGTGACCAGCCTGCTGCAAGGCTTTCCCGATGACCTGCTATGGAAGCAACCATTGCCAGTTGCTTCCGTTGGCTTTCACCTTCAGCATCTGAGCGGTGTGCTCGACCGTCTCTTTACTTACGCGTGGTCAATGGCCCTTTCTGACAGGCAGTTAGCTGATTTGAAACAGGAAGGTAAGCCATCACCGAATGACCCACTTTCGACGGAACAATTAGTGACCCGGTTCAGTGTGCAAGTGGAAACGGCCCTGGCTCAGCTTCGCACAACAGACGATCAGACGCTGACAGCGGTCAGGCTGGTTGGACGGGCACAGATACCCTCGACCGTCATAGGTTTACTGGTTCACGCGGCAGAACACACCATGCGGCATGTAGGCCAGTTGATCGTAACAGTAAAGTTGGTTACTGCCAGCGCCCATGATTAGTTCCGAATCAGTATTTTATAGAATACCTAACCGGCCCCCATCTACAACAAGAGTCGTGCCATTGATGTAGCGGGCTTCGTCAGAGGCCAGGTAGCAAATAGCCGATGCTATATCAGCCGGTTGGCCAATAGCCCCTTCAATTTTTTCTTCTCCACTTTTCACGTTTGGATTTTCCCAAAGCATTGGTGTATCGATAGCCCCCGGCGCGACGCAGTTAATGCGCACTTTAGCCATATCATACTCTAGCGCCACCCCCCGCGAGAAAGCCTCCATACCGCCTTTGCTGGATGCATAAGGAATCACATTGGCCGTACTCTGGAAAGCGTGTACAGAACTTACATTGACAATTGCCCCTCCGTTCATGTGGGGGATCGTGAATTTGCAGAACAGAAATACGGCCCGCAAGTTAACCGCTAACACCTGATCCCAGTCCTCAACGGCCAGGTCGACAATAGGCGTAAACGTCATCATGGCTGCGTTGTTGACCATTACGTCAACTCGACCCCAGGTATCTAACGCCTGCCTTACGGCCGCTTCTACCGCCTTCGCATCCGCCACATCGACGTCGGCAAACTGGGCGTCACCCCCTTTACCTTTAATGGTGTCGACAACTTCTTTGCCGCGCTCTTCGTCTCTCCCAACCACCAGCACCTTCCCCCCTTCTTCGCCCATCCGCTCGGCAGTAGCCCGCCCAATTCCCGACGTAGCGCCGGTTACAATACACACTTTATCCTTAAATCGCATAGTTCAGGTTGTTTACAGACTAACCAACTATGCGAATGAACTGTTTTTGGGGGAGTCAACAATAGGGAAGCATGAAAAAGCCGTGGGTGGCTGGCACAAAGCGAATTCGCTTCGTGCCAGCCACCCACGGCTTTTTCATGCTTCCCTATTGTACTGCCAGAATCTTGAATTCGGTTCGGCGGTTTCTCTGGTGCTGCCGTTCAGAGCAGCTAACGCCATCGGCACAACCATTCAAAATTTCAGTTTCGCCAAGGCCTCGGGCCAGCAGGCGGTCGGGCTGAATACCCCGCGAAACCAGGTAACCCATGGCAGCGCGGGCGCGGTTCTCCGACAGGCGAATATTGTAGGTATCGGTAGCGCGGGCGTCGGTATGCGACCGGAGTTCGATCTGCATTTTGGGGTACTCGTTCAAGAGTTCGACGACGCGGTCCAGTTCACGGGCCGCATCCGGCCGGATGAAGAACTTATTCAGATCATAGTAGATATTTTCCAGCTCGAATACGTCACCAACACCATACAGACTCAGCGAGTCGGTTACGGGCTTGTTGGTCCGTTTGGTCTTATTGAATTGCGCCTTTTTGGTAGCGTACTGATCTTTCTGGGCAGTTATCGTATAAGGCGCATTGGCTTTTGTGCTGAACTCATACCCGCCGTCTGGCCCCGTTACCACCGTCTGCTCCGACTTATCTTTTTCATTGCGTAAGGTCACCTTCACCCCGGTTGCGGGCAACTGGTTAACCTCCGTCTTTACAATGCCTTTTAAAAGGGTGTTTTCCGTTCGTTCGAGATAAATCGAGACGTTCATCACTGACTTAGGCGATTGGGTGAGCGTCGAGAATCGGATGCTGTTCATGGCAAATCCTTCCTTGATCGCTTTGAATTCGTACTCGGTGTTAGCATCTACACACAGTTCGGTCTGGCCGGACAGGTTTGTCAGTTTCAGCTCCTGATTGGCACCATTACGCAGGATTCGCACATCGGCATTTTCGAGGGGCGTGCTCGTCTTAGCGTCGTAAACGAAGATATTCAGTTGTTTGCAAATCCGCCGGAACGCGTAAATATCATCGTCGCTAACCCCTTTTTTACGGTTACTGCTGAAATAACCGTTCGTACGGCTTCGATCCGTTATAAATCCGAAGTCGTCTTTCTCCGAGTTGATCGGGGCACCCGTATTCTGAACGCCCCGGTACGCTACGCCATCCCGCAATTCAGCAAAAAACACGTCCAGGCCGCCCAATCCTTCATGTCCATCCGAGGAAAAATACAAATTGCCACCTTCATCGATGAATGGAAACATTTCGTTTCCTTCGGTATTGATTTCCTTGCCCATATTAACGGGCGTCCCCCATTCACCTCCCCGGTACTCTACCACATAAATATCGGTGCCCCCATATCCACCAGGCATATCGGAGACAAAATACAGCTGTGAATCATCGGGGGAGAAGGCTGGGTGACCTACAGAATAGTCGCTATTATTGAACGGTAACTCTTTAACATCAACCCATTTTCCGCTAACGTTCGCCGACGAGTATAATTTTAATTTCCTGATTCCGTCTGAGCTTTTCCCTGATTTACCCTTGCTGGAGTTGTTCCGGGTAAAAACGATAAAGTTCTGATCTCGTGTGAAGGTCATGGGTCCCTCATGGTACTTGGTATTCAGCGTCCGGCTGAACACTTCAGCTTTCGAAAGTGGCTGCGTCCCGGCAGCTGCGTCAGCGGGCACTACTTCGTCGGCCCCGCCCCCACCAAGGATAGCGGCTGATGCTGGTACGACCAACTCACCCCCCGGAATACGCAGCTGGGCGGTGTCAGGATGAAAATACAGATCCAGAAATGGCGTCTGATTCCAGTTGAAAACACGTTTAATGACTCCGCTTTCGTCACGAGCCGATACGAACACCAATCCACCTTTATAGTACATCGGGCTAAAATCGGCTTGCCTGGAGTTGAGCGGTAAGCTTTGCACCTGAAACGAAGACGAATCCTGGTAGAAACGGCTCATGTCCATGTAGGAAACAGTGAACCGACGGCCTCTTAGATCTTTGGACTGTTTCTCACCGTATTGGCTATATAGTTTTTGAGATTCGCGGTACTTGCCGTTGGCCGCCAGTGACTGAGCATAATACAGATACACTTCACTTTCCAGGTCGGAGTAGTCTTTCACTAACTCACCATAAATTCGTTCGGCATTCCGGGTGTCCTGCAACTTTCGGTAACTATAACCCAGTTTAAGCAAGGCATCCCGCGTATCGGCAGGATCTTTCTTTTTATCCACACGCAGAAACTCTTCATATCCCCGCACAGCATTTGCATAGCTAAGATCATCAAACTGCTTGTTAGCCGCTCGCAATCGCGCATTTTGGGCCTGAAGAGTCAGGCTCCATAATGCCATTCCAGCTATGAGTAACACACGGATAATTCGATTCATGGTGCTAAGGAAAGTTGTTGACATTAGCCTGTCAGAAGTAGTATCAAATTAAATGCCAAACTTCCTATAATAGCTACATTGCCTAATCGTGCTTATGAGTAAGTACATGTAACCACTTACCCGATGTTTGTCAAATTAAATGCCAAAGTAGATTTGGCAGGTGAAATCGCATTAGTTGGCTTCGTGCGATGTTCAACAGTCAGCTCCTGAAACGATTGGACAATTCTGTTAAGCAGCCGCTTCATGGCCTCGTACCAAACTAGTATTTCCCTGTGTTGGAACGACCCAGGGTACATTACCTGAACAGATCCACTCTTTAATTTACGTTCATTTAGACCCCATGCCCTCAATTGGTCACCGATTTACTGGGGACTGACGTCAACGAAAACGCTAACTTACTGGACTACAGGCAACCGTTTGCCCGGCTAGTTTTACACCGGCTAGAGAAAACTAGTCTATACCATACGATGTGGTTCAGCTTGACTATAGGTCACTTCGTACGATAGTCAAAACGTTTTTCGTTCTGGTCGTCACCCGATACTGGTGATCGATACGACGACCAATTACCCAGACGATTTGACCCTGGGATAGTACAACGGCCGTTTGTTCCCGTTCGTGGCGACTTAGCTTGAGGTCGTTCAGCAAGTCGCTGACCAGCTTGGTACCCGCCATTCCCAGCGGACGAAACCGGTCTCCTAACTGCCAGGGCCGAATTGTTACGGGGAAAACCACTTGATCGGCATCCAGACAAGCGCTGTTTGGGTCGGTAGCGGGTGTGAAGCCGGCTGGTTTCGCTTCTACGCCGAACGTCAGGGTAAAATATCCAGCTACATTTATAGGTACTCCTGACCATGAAGCAACGTCAATCTCATAAGGAGTATGAGCCCGGAACGGTTCCAGCAACAGGCCAGTCATCTTATTCAGTCGATCATGCGTTATTCGGGTAACAGCCTCATTAATTCCCGCCGACAGAAACGTCTGCCCCGTTTGTCGATGCAATGATTCGATCATTTGCAGGGTCTGCCCCTCAGTAAAACCGTAAGGCTTCAACCATTCGGTCAGCCGGAATGCCAGCTCTGGTTGTGCCAGCAATTTATCGGCAGGCAGGAAAAACCCGTTCATGACCGGAGTCGCTACCACTTGCCACGATCGGTCGAGTTCATCCCGGACGAGGGCTTCAGCCGCTCTGAGCCGCTCAACAGTTCGCGGCAACGTATGCCAAAGCCCTGGATTGAGTTCGTGAAGTATGGGCGTAACGTGGTGGCGTATCCGGTTCCGGGCGTACTTGTCGTCTGCGTTCGACCGATCTTCGCGGTAAGACAGGTTACGTATGGCTACGTAAGCCTCCAGTTCCTGGCGCGTAGCAAACAGAAGCGGACGGATTATATCGTCCTGACGGGCAGAAATGCCATGTAAACCAGCCAGCCCCGTACCACGCGTCAGGTTTAACAACAGCGTTTCCAGAACATCATTTTGGTGATGGGCTGTTGCCACCCCGTTATACCCATGCGCACGAATCAGTTGCCTGAACCAGTCGTAACGTAGATCGCGGGCGGCCATTTGGATTGATATGCCCCGCTCAGCCGCTATGGCCTTCGTTTCAAAACGGGTCAGATGAAACGGAACCCCGTAGTCGATAGCCATGTTTTGTACAAAAACTGCGTCGCCATCCGACTCATCCTCCCGCAGGCCAAAGTTGAAATGCGCTATGGCAAACCGCAGGCCGGTACGTTGAAACAGGTCGGCCATAACAACGGAGTCCAGTCCGCCACTTACCGCCAGCAGGATGCAATCGGCGCAACCGAACAATCGTTTCTCGTTAATAAATCCTAAAAAATCCCGTTCCAACATCCGTACTCGGCCCGAAGCCGTATTTTTGTCGCTATGGTTCGTTTCCTCCTTTATATTGTCACGTGTTTCATCCTGCTTGGTTCGCTGCTTCTGTCTGCCGACGTTCTCGCTCAGACGGGCCGCCCTCCCATGGCCGGTAGTACGGCCGCTGACAAAGTGGAATTGCTTCCCGGGTCCGACAGTTTAGTAGGCGTCAACAGCCCCGGCCAGGTCATCAGAAAGATCTACAACAACGTCCGGTTTCGCCAGAAAGGGGTGCTGATGTATTGCGATCTTGCCATTCAGAACGTAACGACCAACGTTATTGAAGCCTATGGAAACGTACGGCTCGTTCAGGGCGACACGATCAACGTCCGGGGTGATACGATGTTCTACTACGGCAACACCCGGCTGGCCAACCTGCGCGGTCACGTGGTCATGCGGGACCGAAAGATGACCCTTACTACAGCCCAGCTCGACTACGACATGGTATCGGGCGTGGCCCATTACCCACCCGGAGCCCCAAATCGTCCTGGCCGGATTGTTGATAAAGAAAACGTGCTGACCAGTCAGGAAGGCTATTATGATACCCATACCAAACTGTTTACGTTCCGGCAAAACGTCCGGCTGGTAAACCCCAAAGGTACGCTTACTGCCGATTCACTGCTCTATAATTCCCTTAGCCGGCTTGCAACGTTTCAGGGTCCAACGCGTATTACCAATAAAGACGGTGTCCTAACCTCCACCGAGGGTCAGTATAACACAGCGACCGGTATTTCGAACTTTCAACGTCGGGCCACTGTCGACACCCCTAAATATCGGATAACCGGTGATTCACTTTATTACGATAACGTGTCGGAACTGGGCATCGCCAAAGGAAATGTCATCATGGTCGCCAAAGATCGGAAAGCCATCATTACGGGAGAGCATGTTCGGTACAATGGGAAGGCCGGAATTTCGCGGGTAACGGGACGTCCGGTGGCAAAAAGTCTGGCCAGCGAAACCACCAGGGACACCCTCTACCTGCGCGCTGACACGTTGTTTTCCTTCGACAACAAACGGACGAATACCCGTCGGCTGATTGGTCAGAAGAATGTATTCGTTTATAAATCCGATCTGCAAAGCAAATGCGATTCGCTTATTTATGACTCCGCCGATTCAACGATTTATTTCTTCAAGAAACCCATCGTATGGAGTCAGAACAAATACCAGATGGAGGCCGACACGATGCGGGCGCTGTTAAAAGATAACCGCATCAACACCATGTTTCTTAAAGCAAAGTCATTCGTTATTTCGCTCGATACGCTCAGGAATTACAACCAGATTAAAGGACGAACGATTACCGCCTACTTCGTATCGAAACTGATTCCGGCTTCGACTACGCTTACAACAACCGGCAAAGCGACCCGGCCTACGAATAAAGTTACGGCCTCGGCGAAGACCGGGGCCCCGGCCCTCAGCTTACCCCAGGTCACGACCGCAACCTCACCAGCGCGGGAAGAAACATCCCTGAACCGGGTAATTGTAGAAGGCAACGGGCAGAGTATCTATTACGCGGTGGATGACAAGAATAAAATGATTGGTCTGAACCATGTCGAGTGCAGCCGGATGAACCTTGAATTTACTAATAATAAAGTAGGTCAGATCCGGTTTTACGGTCGCCCCGATGCACAGCTCATTCCACCAAAAGAGTTTACGGAAGACAGCCAAAAGCTCGATGGATTTCGCTGGCGTGAAGCTGAAAAGCCAACGAAAGGCCAGGTCCTGTGGCTCGAAATACCACCGGCTGAACAACCGGCGGCTAAAAAACCATTAAAAATCAGGAGTTCAGCTAAACCATTGGCCAAGAAAAACGTTCAAAGGGGTAATAATTGACTTTTTTAACAATTTTTTAGACACCTCCCCGTTGACATTGTCTTTTATGATGAATAGGTTTGCGGTGGGTAATAGTGTACACGAAGACGATTTCTATGAAGCAATATATACTTATTGGTTTTTTGACGGGTTTGCTGATGGCAACAATCCCACTCCGAGCGCAGGTAGCGCTGCGCGATTCCGACGCCCGAAAGGGTAGCCGGCTGGAGCTGGGACGTACGGCATCGACCCGCAAAACCACCGCACCACTGCTAAACTCCCGTCGCTTCTCGATGGCTCCGGAGCCCGTTCTTTCAGGACTCGATCGCTCCGTAACGACTCGTAAAAACAAAGCCATCAACGAACACTACCGGTCCTTGTTGATGGCGACACCGGTGGCTAAATCTGGTGCCCGCACAGCGTCGGCCGAAGCAACCAATGCGCCTGCCCCGGCTGAAGCCCGAACCGCACCTGAGCAGGAAGGAAAGGTTGAGAACAGGTTGTTCACTAACGAACGCCTTTGGGTCTCCAACGTATATCCTAACCCAGCCGATGACGTTACGGAAATCGATTATCAGATGAACGGAGCAGTAGGCGAGGCTAAACTTGTGTTGCTGAACGTTCTTGGCGCTCCGGTTGCTGAATATGGACTGGATCGCAACGACCGAAAAGTCCGCATCGTTACCCGCGACCTGGCAACCGGCTATTATCTGTACCAGCTATCGGTAGAAGGCAAAAAAGTGGCTACGAAACGGCTACTTGTTCGTCATCAGTAAGCTTGTTGTGATCTGTTAAATAATCATAAACAAGGTAGTATAGGCCCTTATTTCGGCACTATACAGGCTGCACCGTCGTTAGGACAGTGTAGCCTGTTTTTTTTTCGTATCTTTGCATCGTATGCAACAACGTCATATTGGTAAGGTTCTGCTGGGAGCCTGGTTCGTAGTTTTACTTAGCTCATGCAGTCCGTTCTCGAAATTGCAGAAAAGCGGTACGGATGATGAAAAATACAAAGGAGCCATCCAGTACTATAAGAAAAGCGACTGGTATCGCGCTGGCTTACTTTTCGAGGAACTGATCCCGGTTCTAAAAGGCAGTACAGAATCGGAAATGGCTCAGTTTTATTACGCTTATACGCAGTATCACCAGCAACAGTATCTGCTCAGCGCTACTCTCTTCAAGAAATTCTATGAGACGTTTGCCCGGAGTGATTATGCACAGGAGGCTATGTATATGTACGCCTTCTCGCTCTATAAAGACACCCCCGCTTTTAACCTCGATCAGTCAAATACACTAACAGCTACGTCGGCCCTTCAGGATTTTGTAAACGCCTATCCTGAAAGTCAGTACAAGGAAGAATGCACACGCATGATTCTGGAATTGCGTAAGAAACTGGAGCGAAAGGCGTACGAAAAGGCCAAACTCTATTATAAAACTAGCGGCTTCAATATCGCATCCTACAAATCGTCTGTTATTGCGATCGAAAACTTTCAGAAAGAATTCCCGGATTCGGAATACAACGAGGAACTTGCTTTTTTAAAGGTAGATGCCGAGTTTAGTCTGGCCCAGAACAGCCTTGAAACGAAGCAGAAAGAACGGTATCAGGAAGCAATGAACTATCATCAATTGTTTGTCGACAAGTACCCAACCAGCCGATTCCTTAAACAATCGGAGAAGATGTACGAAACCAGTCAAAAAGAGCTGGATCGGCTGACGAAAGAAGAGCAGGCCCGTGAAAAGGGAAAACTGAAGACGCCCGACGCTAATCGCCCGGCCAAAGTAACGGCTGCTAACTAAAATAGTAAACCTCGCGGGCGCTGGACGTGTCCTTCATACATATCCGGTAGCCGCTATTCAACTGTCAATATCCCAAATTATGGCATCAAATCAGTCGATCATCACCCGCAATAATGATAAGATTGCGATCAAAACGGGTAATCTTTACGAATCAGTTTCAATTATTTCGAAGCGCGCCCGTCAAATTGCCGCCAAGAACAAAGAAGAACTGAGCAACAAACTGTCGGAATTCGTTTCGGCCGTCGACAACCTTGAAGAAGTCTTCGAAAACCGTGAGCAGATCGAAATCTCCAAGTTTTATGAGCGCATGCCGAAACCAACATCGGTTGCTACAGACGAATTTCTGGAGGATAAAATCTATTGGCGCTATAGCGAAGACGAAGGCCAGCAATAGCCGAACCGTCGCCCCTTTTAATGTAGACCGCACGGTACTGGTACCCGTGCGGTTTTTCTGTTTTGCCCATACAGCTAGATTCCTATTTCTTACGCCCAATGTCAGTAAACGGTAAACGCATCCTATTGGGTGTAACGGGCAGCATCTCGGCCTACAAATCGGCTCTGCTGGTTCGACTTTTAGTCAAAGCGGGCGCGGACGTACAGGTAGTTATGACCGAGTCGGCAAAAGCCTTCATCACGCCGTTAACGTTAGCCACGCTCGCGAAGCGACCTGTCTTCTCTTCCTTTGTCCAGTCTGAACACCAGAGCGGGGGCGAAGGTAGCTGGACAAATCACGTTGAACTGGGCCTTTGGGCCGATGTCTTTGTGGTGGCTCCGGCATCGGCCCATACACTGGCCCGATGCGCCAACGGTCTGTGTGACGATCTGTTGTCGGCGGTGTACCTATCAGCGAAATGCCCCGTTTTTTTTGCCCCCGCTATGGATCTCGACATGTATCGTCATCCCGCCACAGTCGAAAATTTACGTAGGCTGGGTTCATTCGGTAATCACATTATCCGGGCGGAACACGGAGAATTGGCTAGTGGACTGGTGGGCGAAGGGCGGCTGGCTGAACCGGAAACCATCATGCAGGTCCTCAGCACATTTTTTGATCACCCGAAGCCTTTGCTTGGTAAACACGTCTTGATTACGGCTGGACCTACCCAGGAGCCCATTGATCCTGTACGTTATATCAGCAATCACTCGACCGGGAAAATGGGGTATGCCCTTGCCGCAGCCTTCGTCAAAGCCGGTGCTACGGTTACGCTGGTGAGCGGACCTACCGGGTTGCCACTCCCCGACCCGGCTATTCGGCGCATCGACGTACAGTCAGCCCGGCAAATGTTCGAAGCTACTCAGGCCGCTTTTGCCGAAGCGGATGTCCTGGTGCTGAATGCCGCCGTGGCCGATTATAGCCCGGCCCACCCGGCTGAGCAAAAAATCAAAAAAAAAGAAGCTCATTTTTCGCTTGAACTGACAAAAACCACCGACATTGCCGCTACGTTGGGCGCTCAAAAGAAGCCCGGTCAGCTATTGATGGGATTTGCACTCGAGACCAATAATGAGCGCGAGAACGCCCTTAAAAAGCTGCATACCAAGAATTTAGACTGGATCGTATTAAATTCCCTGCGCGACACTGGTGCCGGTTTTGGACACGATACCAACAAGATAACCGTTATTGATAAAGACGGGCAAACACACGAATTTGCGCTGAAAACCAAAGCGGAAGTAGCGGAAGATTTGGTGAACATTGTCGCCGGAAACCTAGTGTCATGATAAAGATAGCCCTATTAGTCGGCCTGCTGGGTTTGCTGACAACTGCGCAGGCGCAGGAATTGAACTGCCAGGTGACGATCAACTCCGATCAGTTGATTGCTCAGCAAAAAACAGACTTCACCTATGCCAGTCAGTTGCAGACCGTCATTACGGAGTTTATGAACAGTCGGCGGTGGACCAACGACCAGTTTACCGCTTCGGAACGCATCAACTGTTCGATCAATATCAATCTGGTAAAGTCACTTACCCAGGGGACCTTTGAAGCCACTGCGCAGATTGTTGTTACCCGTCCTGTTTACGGTACCAGTTATGAATCGACGATTTTTAATTACGTCGACCGATCCTTCAGTTTTTTTTATTTACCGACTACCCCTGTTTTTTTTCGGGAAAATCAATTTTCCGACGATCTGACGAGCATGCTGGCATTCTACGCGAATGTGATTCTGGCGGTAGATTATGATACGTTTGGCAAACGGGGCGGCAACTTGTACGTCCAGCGGGCGTTTAACATCGCTACTCTGGCCGATGGTGCCTCAACAAGTAACATTGGCTGGAAAACAAGTGGTGATCGTCGGAATCGGTACTGGCTGGTTGAAAACTTGCAAAATCAGCAACTGACTACGTTCAGGGACGCGATGTATACCTACCATCGGCAAGGACTTGATGTGTTTGGGGCCAATCCAGTGCAGATGCGCAAACAAACGCTGGATTTGTTGAGTAATATCCGGGTCGTGAGCCAGCAACTTCAGTACTCGGTGCTGATCAATACGTTTTTTGATGCCAAGTCGCAGGAATTGTATAATATTCTCTTTGAGGGCACACCCGCTGAACGTAAACGAGCCTTTGAGTTGCTGTCTTTTCTGGACCCGTCTAAAACGGAGCTTTACCGTAAATTAGTAACCACGTAGCCTCACCGGGTTTGAACCGCACCCCGTCTGGTGTTGTTAGGTAAGCAAGGAGCCTCATCTATGCTATCGCATTTACTCATAAAAAATTACGCCCTTATTGACGAACTTGAACTGGCACCCGACCGTGAACTGAATATTGTCACGGGAGAGACCGGAGCAGGGAAATCGATTATGCTGGGAGCTATTGGCTTGTTGCTTGGCAACCGGGCTGATACCAAAGTGCTGTACAATCCAGAGCAAAAGTGTGTTATAGAAGGCACATTCAGCATCTCGGGCTTCGCTATCGAACGGATTCTTGAGGAAGAAGAACTGGACTATTCCGATACCTGCATTGTACGGCGCGAAATCAGTGTCAGTGGAAAGTCCCGCGCGTTCGTGAATGATACCCCCGTTAACCTGGAGACGCTCCGGCGGGTGTCGAGCCAGATGATGGATATCCATTCGCAACACGACTCGGTTATGCTTGGCTCCAATGAGTACCAATTGGAGATCGTCGATACCTACGCGCAGGACGACATTTTATTACGTGGCTATCGGTCCCACTTTCAGGCCTACCGTAATAAAAAAGCTATTTACGACCAGTTGCAGTCAGAAGCGTCGGCGATGCGCAAAGAATTCGATTACAATAATTTTTTGTATGAAGAATTAGCAAAAGCACAACTGGTGCCCGACGAGCAGGAAACGCTGGAACAGGAGTTGACGATTCTGGAGAACGCCGAAGATATCAAGGAGCGTTTACAGGTGGCCTACGAGTATCTGGATAATACAGAGCAATCGGTCATTGACTTTCTGAAAGGTACGGTCAGTAATCTGGCGTACATCAGTAAAATTTCTAATCAGTATGAGCAGTTACAGCAACGGGCACAAAGCGCCCTGATCGAGCTGCGTGATCTGGCCGATGAGATCAGTACTGAACAGGAACGGGTTGAGGTTGATGATGCGCGGGCCGAGACGATCCGGGAGCGACTTAACCTCCTATACCAACTCCAGACAAAACACCAGGCCAGCGACGTGGCAGGACTGATCGCATTGCGCGATGAATTGAGTCAGAAGATCAGCAAGGTACTTAATCTGGATGATGAACTGGCTGAGGCCAAACGACAGACTGAGCAGGCCCGCGCTGAACTACAGACAAGTGCCGATACGCTTTCTGCTGCCCGTCAGGCGGTCCTACAACCCATCGAATCGGAAATTGGCCACTTGCTTCACGACCTGGGCATGCCCAACGCATCGCTCAAGATACAGGCTGAAACGGGTAAGCCTACGCTGGCGGGCATCGATACGATCTCGTTTTTGTTCAGCGCGAATAAAGGCATTAAACCTCAGCAATTGAAAAATGTGGCTTCCGGGGGCGAGTTTTCCCGGTTGATGATGGCAATCAAGTACATTCTCGCCAACAAACGCTCCCTGCCAACTATCATCTTCGATGAGATCGATACGGGCGTTTCCGGCGAAATTGCCATCAAGATGGGCAACATGATGCGCGATATGGCCCACAGTCATCAAATTATTGCCATTACGCACCTCCACCAGATTGCGGCTCAGGGTACGGCCCATTATTTCGTCTACAAAGATCATTCGGCGGCAAAGACTGCCAGTCGTATCAAAAAACTTACGTTTGACGAGCGTGTGAATGAGATTTCACAGATGATTGGCGGGAAAACCCCATCGCCCAGCGCGGTAAAAAATGCCCGGGAAATTCTGAAGCAGCGGGCTACGGTTACGGCAAAGTAGCGTTTTACTAATTTACTTCCCTGAGGGAGTTCGTTCAACACGGTCTCAGGCCGATTATCCCACAAACTGTACCTTTTATTAACTTTTCGATGTCAAAGTTTGTCTTCTCTATAGCCGCCTTACTTAGTGTCAGTACCGTTTTCTGGGCCTGTCAGTCCGACGAAGAGGCCGTCAAAAAAGCAGAAAACGATGTGTTTGCCCTCCACGATGAAGTAATGCCCAAGACAGATGATGTGATGAAATTGCGGAAGCAACTAAACAAACGCATCGCGTCGCTCGACAGTGTTCAGGCTTCGGCAGCGGGCACTATCCGGTCGGACGAAGAAAAAGAACAGGCCCGGTTATTGGTCCGAAATCTTTCAAACGCAGACAGTTTGATGATGAACTGGATGAGTCGCTACAATGGTGATACGCTCGCCAAACTTTCTACAGAGGATGCCCTGCGCTATCTATCTGAACAAAAAGACAAAATTACCGATGTTAAAACAAAGCTTAATTCCAGTATTGACCAGGCCCGCCAGTTTTTGGGCACTAAGTAGTCGTTGCTTCCTCGTGATTGGTTTAGCCCTTGCATTCAGTAGCTGTAGCTCAACCGATGACAAACTTCCCATTCTTGGGCAGCGTCAGGCTGTCACGAAACTAGTCGATGGAAAACCGGTCACCGACTCATCCTACCAGACAATCCCCGACTTTGCGTTTGTAAGTCAGTATGGCGATACCGTAACGGCTAAAACACTCGATGGCAAAGTGTATGTTGCCGATTTTTTCTTTACCAGTTGCCCTACCATATGCCCTAAAATGAAGGTGCAGTTGAAGCGGGTTTATGAAAAATTCAAAGGTAACTCCAATGTCATGATGCTCTCCCATACCATTGATCCTGCTCATGACTCAGTGCCTGTGCTAAAAGAGTTTGCCGACAACCTGGGCATAGCAGGTCGGCAGTGGTTGTTTGTGACGGGTGATCGGGAAAAAATTTACGACATTGGGCAAAACAGCTACATGGTAACGGCTCAGGCCGATTCGACGGCACCCGGTGGCGTTGTCCATAGTGGTGCCTTTATCCTTGTCGACAAAGCCAAACATATTCGTGGTATTTATGACGGGACCACCGAAGCAGGGGTCGACAAACTCATGGCAGATATAGACCGGCTGCTGGCCGAGTACAAATCATGATACGCACCGGTGCCATGGTTGCCCTTCTTCTAGTGTTAATCAATACGATTTCCTGTCAGACAGACGTAGAGATCAAACGCCAGCGCTATATAACCGAGGGGATTCTGATTTATAAGACCAATTGTGCAAACTGCCACCAAACTAATGGCCAAGGTTTAGCAGCCCTATACCCTCCCCTTGCCGGGTCAGACTACCTGGCGAACAAGAACACTGTTATCTGTTTGATTCGATACGGGCAACAAGGGCCCATTCAGGTCAATGGCAAACGGTACAACCGGCCAATGCCTGCGCAACCACAACTGAGTGATCTTGAAATTGCCG
Source organism: Spirosoma utsteinense (assembly GCF_014282275.1). Taxonomy (GTDB): domain Bacteria; phylum Bacteroidota; class Bacteroidia; order Cytophagales; family Spirosomataceae; genus Spirosoma; species Spirosoma utsteinense. Next base: position 283,050 of record NZ_VFIA01000001.1, on the reverse strand, counting down.
AGTTGACAACCTACATCTATAATGAGTGGAGCACAGAGACGACGGTGACCGACGTTAAAACAGTTACGCCCGTTCTGGATCAATGCAGGGAAAAAGTCGCAAGTCAGTGAAAAAGTGGTAGAGGTCGTAACGCACAGAAGTCATAAGTCGGTAAGTGGCTGACGCTGTTGTACTGCTTTCGCTGGTCCGCAGTCAGCCACTTACCGACTTATGACTTCTGCGACTTTTTTAAAATCCTGGTCCGCCTTCTACGTTGAAGACCCCCGTTGGCTTACGAATCGAATACTGGGTAAAATCCTGATTGGCATCAAGCCCAACTCCATACAGCTTTTCGCCCGTCATCTGGCTAAGCACTACTACCCGCTTCTCCGTAAATACCTTTTTTGTGACGGGGTTCCAGTTCAACTCCGGCGTAAGCAATTTCTCCTGTTTTTGCTTATTTACAACCACGACATTGCCCATGACCGTATATAGGTCTTTTGCTTTGTTGTAGCGGCCTGAATCTGACCGAAGTGTCGTTACCTCCTCGCCTGCGGGGCCATAAAAAATGATGGAAACCGGTTTTGGATACTTCCTGTCATCATTGGCATAACGAAATTGTTTCGGGGTCGTCAGCTTTACCTTCAGTAGAGCGGCCTCGCTATAAAGCAATTTCACATCATTTATTTCTTCTATCGGCCCCGTATAGGCAGCTACTTTTTTAGCTTGTTTCGGTTCTTCGCAGGAAAGCAGCGTGATTGACAGAAAGGAAATAATCAATGATGAATACCTTACCGACCTCACTACGTTAGCCGTTTGCCCGGTAACGGCAGTGGTCAGCCGTTTGGTCCATACTCCAACGCTCATCATAAATCATGTTTCATATGTAACGGCAGCTTAATCAACTACCTGCTTACGGAACCACCAGTCGTTGAGCGAGAAGCCCAGCGCCATCCGTACATACTGCTCTTTGATCTGCGTACCGGTAAGTACGCCCCGTTGGCCGCCAACTACAGACAGCGTGACGTGGTTGACCAGATAAGCACCCAGGGGTAGTGACAAACCAACGCTGGCATTTATGTCTTTGATCTGAACGCCTTCAACAAGGTATGGGAGCCTGTTATACTGGAAACCTAATCGGTATGTTATCAGATCCCGGTAGCGGGTTGACGTTGCTTTTGGCGTAATTTCCATACCCGTTGCAATACTGACCCCGTTGGTCAGATTGCCCGGTTGACCCGTACTGGTGCGGAATTGACTCCACTGTTGAAAGCCAACATCCAGACCTACCAGAAAGGTATTGTTTTTTTCCAGACTGATCCCAAAGTTGGTGCGTTGCGGCAGGGTTGCCCGCCCACCCGCGTTTATCCGTAATGTATCCGAGGAGGAAATGATAGTACCACCCAATGACGTTTGTTGGTAAACGTCCGTTTCCTGTGCGTTGACGCGGGTCTGTGGATCGTAGGTAGCCCCCACGTTGAGCGTCCATTTTTCACTCAGTTTAGGACGCCAGGCACCACCCAGTTTCCAGATTATGTCGCTGTAGTTTGCCCGGTTCAACCGGCTGACGCGCGTATCCTGAACGCCGGCGCCGGTATTGTCGTTGATGAGAACCCGAGAGTCGGATGCGTTCGTGATATTCCCGAAGACAAAGGCAGCTTCGACACCCACATAGATGTTTTTGGTAATGCGTACACCGTTCGCAAGCGATGCTTTATTCAATCCACCACGGCCCGTGTAATTGTACTCGGCCTCGTAGATGGTTCCGGCAATAGGGCGGTACTGACGGGTGCTATAATCTACGTAGGTATAGGGCTTGAGGCTCAGCGACAGGTTCCACCGCGTATTAGCCGGAACAGCCAACGCTAAATAGCCCAGGTTACCACCAAAATCACGCTGGTTCTGCAAACCACCATTCAGATTTTGAGACAGACTTTTCGATTGGCCCATAAGGCCTACTTCAAAGACTGTGAAACGGGTTCGTCGGGCTAGCAGGGCTGGATTTTGCATATTCAGGTAGAACGGACTGGCATTACTGATGCCGATACCACCCATGCCCATATTGGTCACATTTCCTTCATTGTACAACTCGCCAATGCCCAGTGCCGAATAGGGCGAGTTACCTAATCCCTGCGCCAGAACAACAGGCGACGATGCGGCAATGGCCAGCAAACTATGCGTTAACGTCTGGCGTATCCGCTTGTAAATTCTCAACATTATAGCGTAAAATTCGATTCAACCCAAACAGCACTAATTCGGGCACTGCAAATATCGGCCCTTTCAAACGACTTTCAAAGGAAGACGCATCCCCTCCGCACAACACCACTACCGTTTCTGGCCGCTCCTGACGGTATATATCGATGATACCATTCATCTCGAACACCAATCCGTTCACTACGCCACTCTGCATTGCCTGACGCGTATTTTTGGCTGTCAGGACGGGCCATTCCCAGGACGGTTCATCGGGATCGAAGTCGATCAAGGGCAGCCGTGCCGTTTGCTCGTGCATAGATCTGAACCGCATCCGTAGTCCTGGTGAAATAAGCCCACCCTGAAATACCCCACTTTTATCGACAAAGTCAGCTGTCAGGCAGGTACCCAGATCAAGGACGAGACAGTCTTTGTCAGGGAAAAGAACCATGGCCCCCACTGCTGCGGCCACCCGGTCAGCACCGAGCGTATGAGGTGTATCGTACGTATTTCCAATCGGCACGGGCGTAAGCCCATCCAGCACCCACACATCACTGCCAAGAGCGGCTAACCGGTCTTTGATACCCTCAGCCGACTGGCTTGTCGATGAAACGATCACCGGCATCGGCGGCCGTTCGGCCAGATGAGCAAATAAAGCATCGGGCGAGTTGTAGCGACGGACATCCAGCAATGTTGATCCATTGAACCAGCCGGTTTTCACCATCGTGTTTCCCCAATCGATAACCAGGTTAGCGGCAATAGGTGCGTGTGGTATTATCATGCGCATTCGATACCTGTAACGCTGAACAACCCGTGAGTCGTTGCGCCAGTGTTTAGTTTTAAGGAAATTTAAGGATAGCGTTCGCTAACCGACCGCCATTAGGATTTGTATTCCTCTACAGTCTTATCCTGGCTGTTTCGCCGGTTTATAAGTTAGCCATCCTGGGCGGAACTGTTGTGCATGAATCTTAGGCACATATTCACGTACCAATTAATTGACTTTCTTCACTTTTTCTGCTCAACGCCATTGATAAATTTGAGTAGAGAAGGATAGTAACAATCTCGATTAGTCCAAAACATAATATGACCTCCCTCTGGGCAAATAGTGACTTCAGCCTTTGGAATATGTTGCTTCATAAAGGCAGCGTCGGACACGGACAAGGCATAGTCCTGATCGCCGGCCAAAATCAACACAGGCATTCGGAGACGGTGCATACGATCCTCAAAGTTCCAACTCATTAGCTCACCCGAGTTGATGAAGTGCTGATAAATTTTTTGGCTCGCATCATTTAGCTCAGATGAGTGAGCTGCTTCTTGAAATGTGGCTAATTCAGGCAGAGAATTGCCTATGGATGGAGTTTGGCTGTGGCTTAGTAAATTGAACGCCAAGCTGTCGGATTGAGCCATCAGCTTACTATATAAATTACTGCTGGATTCCAGCGATTTCGCTTGGGTTCGTAACCCCTGAACCGTAGCATCATGAGCGGCTAAGCTATCCACGAATCGATCTGTATTGATTCCCACTGCTTCTGTGCTGTAACTCATATTAGATACTATAAGCCCTTTAACGGCTTGCGGGAAGGCATAAGCATACTCTAGGGCAATTGCTCCACCAAAGGAGTGACCCAGCAAATAAAGTTGCTCTACGCCCAGTTCCTTACGGATTTGTTCAATGTCTTTAACATAATTGGTCAGCGTCCAGAAAGCAGGGTTATTTGTTCGATCAGACAGACCACAATCAACCATATCTACGATGTATACTTGTACGCCCTTAGGAGGTAAAAAATAGGAAAATGGAGCGTATCCCGTATGGTTGTTACCTGGTCCACCAGGAATGATTAGTAGTTTGATATCGCTTGGCTCTGTCTGTTGCAGCCAGATTCGATATTGGCTACCACTATAGATCAGTTTTCCGCTCTCCGTCCTGCGTTTCTGAGTAAGAAGAGATTCGGTCATCTGAGCAGAGCTGAACAAGTAGCTTAATGACAACCCGAAAAGGAAGCAAATTCTGAGCATTATTGTAGTATAAATGTGTAGTCGGCCATCCTGCTACGTCATTACCTGATTGTATTTCGCTATGAATTTAGCGAGATTCTGGATGCTGCCAACGGTGTAGTCGCTCTTTGAAGAATATGAACCTGTTCAGGATTACTGACAGGTAGTAGCCTGGACGGCCACGTCCGGGTAAGCGTATTCCCATTTCACACCCGGACGTGGCCGTCCAGGCTACAACCGACTACCTCCTGCCAGTAATCCTGAACAGGTTCTATGGGTAGAGAAAAGTAGTTGAACCGATTGGCAGGATTAGTTTATGGGAAGTTGACGATTACAATCCCGGTAGCCTGTATTGAGCAGACCTGTTATGTAGTCTGTAGGTACAGCTGGCTGTATGCTTTTATGGGGCATAATAAGCCTTTTGTAGCCAGTATTCTTGTAGACTGGAAACCTTAGCCCGGCACCAGGAGCCTACTTATGTCCGGAAATTTTCAGGAAAATGCATTTCACAGTCGGCAGGTGGAAACATTTTATACGGGGAAACGTTATGTTGACAAAACCGGATCAGTGTATTACCTTTGCTACCATCAACCCGGTCAGCAGGTGGTGCTTTCTTAAAGGCAACGCTCCATAGCTACGACAGACTGTCCGTTTTCCCAAACGTTTTGATAATCACCAAGTCTGGCCCCACCAGACCTTTGTGTTTGGATCAAGTAAACTACTTCCAGTTAACCTGTTTTCATTGCGTACTTAAGCAACCCTGTTAGATTCAGATCGGTTTGGCATTTGACCCCTCTGTTCGCTTTTCAACCCGAAGCATTGCCTTTCACGATAGGCGTTACCTGCTTCTTATATACCAAACTCTATCATTACCGCCAGTAAATTGGCTTCTCCAAGGTTTACTGCTAACCTGCACTTATGTATAATATTGAAGAATTGAATGCAAAGCTCCTCTCTGAGCTTCGTCCCATTGCCGATGAATTTGGTATTCGCGACAATGCCAAATTCCAGAAAAAAGAATTGATTTACGAGATACTGAAGAAACAGTCGGTCATGCCCGGCCCTGATGTCGTTGAGGGAGCCGCTCCAGCCCCGGTCGCAGAGGAAGCCCCCCGTCGTGGCCGGCGCCCCAAGGCAGTACCCGCTACTACCGAGCCTGCGCCTGAACCCGTAACCCCTGTCGCATCAGACAGTGCACCCGTCTCCCGTCCGGCAACCGATGGACCTGACAGCAGCCGGACCCGTCAGCGTGTTCGGCGCGATGCCGGTGCGGCCGATATGCCAGCCCCTACCCCCGAAGATGGCATGACCTCCGCGGATCAGGGCGCTGCCGCCGAAACAAAACCAGGTACGTTCCCAGCCGACGCTGAGCCTTTACAACAACCTGAAACGAAAACTCAGCCTGCCGATGAGCAACCTGTACAGACTGACGTTCAGCCTGTAAATGGTGTCTCAGAACAACAGGTGCCCCGTTCAAGAAACGAGCGGGAAATAAATCCACGGACTGAAGTAAACCGCCAGCAGCGCCCACTGCGGTCTGACGGGAACCAGCCGGCGGGGCGCGATGGTGCAAATAATCGGCAACGCACAGATACTAACCGGGATGGCGCACAGCCACGTCGGGACCGGCTGGACCGGCCACGCGAAGGCAGTGAATCGTCAAATCGACCCATATCTGCCGGTCAGCGCCCCCGCACACCGCGTGTGGTATCCGACGAAGCGCCATCAACCTTTGCTTCGCGGCCAGACGAAGAAGCGCTGACACCAACTGTTCTATCAGAAGATAATGCTGGAAACAGGCAATCTGAAGAAGCTGTAGTGACAGATTCCTCGGTTGAAACGGATGCCCAGCCAGGCCAAACGCAGGAAGGCGAGAACCAGCAACAGAGCGATCAGCCGCAAACCGGCCAGCCGTCGCAGCCGCCGTTGAATCAGCCATCGCGGGAAGCACAGGAATACCAGAATCGCATTCGTCGCCAGTATAACCAGCATATCCGTGAATTCGATGGTATCATCGACAACGAAGGTGTTCTGGAGATTATGCAGGACGGCGGCTATGGTTTTCTCCGTTCAGCCGATTACAACTACCTCGCCAGTCCGGACGATATTTATGTATCGCCCTCACAAATCAAGCTATTCGGTCTGAAAACCGGCGATACCGTACGCGGAGCCATTCGTCCACCTAAAGAGGGAGAGAAATATTTTGCCCTATTACGGGTATCAACCGTAAATGGCAAAACAACGGAGGAAATTCGGGACCGGATTCCGTTCGAGTACCTGACTCCTCTATTTCCCGAAGAGCAACTTCACCTGAGCAACCGCCCCGAGAATTATTCGTCGCGGGTGCTGGACTTGTTTGCGCCAATCGGAAAAGGACAGCGCGGCATGATCGTGGCCCAGCCTAAGACGGGTAAAACGGTGCTATTGAAGGAGATAGCCAACGCTATTACGCGTAACCACCCGGAAGTATACCTCATCGTGTTACTCATCGACGAGCGCCCGGAAGAAGTGACAGACATGGCCCGCAGCGTTAACGCAGAGGTTATTTCGTCGACCTTCGATGAACAGGCCGACCGGCATGTGAAAGTATCGAGCATGGTGCTTGAAAAAGCTAAACGTATGGTCGAATGTGGCCATGATGTGGTTATTCTGCTCGATTCGATTACCCGTCTGGCCCGGGCCTACAATACCGTTGTTCCATCCTCGGGTAAGATTCTGTCGGGTGGTGTGGATGCCAACGCCCTCCATCGGCCGAAGCGGTTCTTCGGGGCTGCCCGTAACGTAGAGAATGGCGGTTCGCTAACGATCATTGCCACAGCCCTGATCGATACGGGCTCCAAAATGGACGAAGTGATTTTCGAGGAATTCAAAGGCACCGGCAACATGGAACTCCAGCTCGACCGTAAACTGGCGAACAAACGTGTATACCCAGCTGTCGATGTAATGGCTTCAGGAACGCGCCGGGAAGATCTGCTGCTGGATAAAGAAACCCTGCAACGGGTATGGATCCTGCGCAAACACATGTCTGACATGAACCCTATGGAAAGTATGGATTTTCTGCTCGACCGCATGAAAGGTACCCGAAACAACGAAGAATTCCTGATCTCGATGAACCGGTAATTCGACATCGTTCTTCTACACACTTTAAAAAAAGCCTGAACATCACCGTTCGGGCTTTTTTTATGAGCCTGACTGAATAATTGGTATGACCTGTATGCTAGAAGAAAGCTTCCCTACCTGATTTTCAAATCACTATCCCAGGTATTTTTGGCTTTACTTGTTCAAATACATTCCGGTAGTTCACTTGGAATAATTACCCTGCTTACTTTTGTTAGGATATAGGTAGTAGTTGTCGCGTTTAGCCTTTATAAGAGGGTAATGTACCGGGCCGATAGGGGTCCAAGACGAGGGTCAGAAGTAGCCAGTTCCTGCCCTTCGATAGTAACGGATCGGTTGGCATATCCAGACGCACACCTACATGAGGGACCTAATTCAGTATGCGATTCCGGGCTTTATCATCTTACTCGTTGCGGAGGTCATCCTGACCGCCAGGCAGCAGAAAGATTACTACGACGTCAAAGACACGGCCGGAAGCCTGACCATGGGCATCGGTAACGTGATCGTGGGAATTGTGGGGAAAATGATCGTCTTCGGCACGTATTCTCTCGTCTATCAATTTCGGCTGTTCACCGTCGATATGACGCAGGTATGGGCCTGGATAGTGCTGTTCTTCGCCGATGATTTCAGCTATTACTGGTTTCACCGGATCAGCCATAGCAGCCGTTACTTCTGGGCGTCGCACGTGGTACACCACTCCTCGCAGAAGTACAACCTCGGCACGGCACTACGCCAAACCTGGACGGGTACCCTTTCGGGTGCTTTTCTATTCTGGATCTGGCTGCCGCTGGTCGGCTTTTCGCCCATTGCGGTTATGACGATGCAGGCGGTCAGTTTACTGTATCAGTTCTGGATTCATACCGAACACATCGATAAACTGCCCGCCCCTATCGAGTATATTTTCAATACGCCATCCCACCACCGGGTGCATCATGGGTCAAATCTGGCCTATCTGGACAAAAACCACGCCGGTATTCTCATCATATGGGACCGGTTGTTTGGTACGTTCGCTCCTGAACAACAGCGTCCAACCTACGGGCTGACCACCAATATCGATTCGCATAACCCCATCAGAATCGCCTTCCACGAGTGGACAGCTATCGGGCGGGATGTAAGCCAGGCCGGGTCCCTGCGTAACGCACTGGGTTATATCTTCGGTCCGCCGGGCTGGAGTCACGATGGCAGCCGACGAACCACGAAGCAGCTAAGAAACGAGGAACAAAAAAAGTCCGGCGTTCTCACCGATTCGATCTAGTGTTAGAAATCCTCGGCCCGATAAGCCGTTGAAACAACCCGGTCCCAGTCGGGATGGCGTTTGATATAAACGGATACAAACCGGCAGAGCGGCACAATTTTCAGATTATTCCGGTCGATATAGTCCAGAGCACCTTTTACCAACTGTGAGCCTATTCCCTGACCTTCCAGGCTAGGATCTACTTCCGTATGAACTAGAGCAAGCGTTTCATCATCGACCTGCGTGTAGTTTATGATGGATACTTTATCACCGGTTTTCATCTCAAACCGGTGATGATGGCGATTATCCGTAACAACGGAACCGTCGGTCGGGCTGTCGGACATTTTCATACCTGTATATTTGTTTTTACGACTGTGTCTTACTTCTACGTACTGCATTACCGGCTCATTTGTTTAACTTGACACATCGGGTCGTTTCAATTTTCAATGGGGCGCTCAGCCAATGGCCTTACCTACCCTGGCGGTTGTAAGTAGGTGGTAAAGCCCTTAATTTTCGACTCAGTCCTCCTGTCCCCCTCTTATGAACCGACTCGACCGTTTGACCGCTATTCTCATCCACCTGCAAACCAAACGGGTTGTGCGAGCGCAGGAGTTGGCTGACCGGTTTTCCATAAGCCTGCGCACCGTTTACCGTGATGTGCGCTCTCTGGAAGAAGCGGGCGTCCCAATCGGCGCAGAAGCAGGCGTTGGCTACTTTCTGACCGATTATCACCTGCCCCCCGTATCGTTCACCAATGCAGAAGCCAGTGCTCTGCTCCTGGCGGGAAAACTAATTGAAAAATGGGCCGACAAATCGATACGCACTGAGTTTGAATCTGCCCTGTATAAAATTAAATCGGTGCTGAAGCAACCGGACCAGGAGCACCTTAACGAACTCGATGAACTGATGCACGTGTCCAGGCCAGAAATCCGGCAGCCCTATTCCGATACGTTACTGACTACCATTCAACGGGCCATTGCGCAACAGTATATCCTTGATATTATATACCATTCGAGCTATAACGATGCTGAAAGTCGGCGCGAAGTCGAACCTGTTGGCCTGTATCACTACAGTATGGCGTGGCATTTGATTGCCTATTGCCGCATCCGTCAGGACTATCGTGATTTCCGGGTCGACCGCATTCGTGAACTCAGTGATACTGGGCAGCAATTTGCCCGCCACGAACGGCTTTCCTTACAGCAATACCTCAACCAAATCAAAGCCAGATTTGACAGGCCGTCAGCCGTAGTAACGGTGGTTTTTGAGAAGGCAATTGTACGCCATCTGCACGAACAAAAATATATATGGGGGTTTTTGGGTGAGGAAGACCTGGGAGATCGCGTTCGAATTCAACTTAGTACACCTTACATCGACGGGCTGGCCCGCTGGCTTCTCTCTTACGGAAAATTCGTTACTGTCGAAGAGCCAGAATTACTGGTGGAAAAGATGCGTGCCCTGGTTAACGAAGTTCGCCATCATTACCGTCAACCAACCTTGATTGACGTTGACTAATTCGCTTGGGCCATCCCAGATTCCCTAAACGTTTGTATCTGCCTGTTGCCCGGTTTCGTATATTCCCTACCGGCATGAACACACGGCAACTCTATTCGCTTCAAAACAGCTCGTTATTTAGTAGTATTACCTAATGCGCTGACTACAAGCGCTCCCTGCTCCCCAGCCTGTAACATTGGCAAAATGAGCAACCGTTTAGTTAATATTCTATAACTATAGACTAACTATCAAGTTTATATGTCGTTACATTAAACTAAACGTTATGAACCATTTTTTCCCTGATTCAATGCTTCGTTTTACGCAATGGAGCCTCGCCCTTACATTACTGGCTGGCCTGACACTATCGTCATGCGAAGATCACCGAATTGCTCTGCCAGGGCAAAGTATCCAGCCAACCGGACCTAAGCCTGACTTTGCACCTACCATCAGACCTCAAATGCAGGCTGTTATCGAAGAGCTTCAACGCCTGAATCCTGTTCCGCTTTATCAACTCTCGACGGAGGAGGCCCGTAGCCAACCGACGTTCAAGGATGCCTTAAACGCTGTACTCGACAAAAATAACATTGCTCCTCCCAAAGCAATGGTTACCAAGAGCGAGCGTACCATTCCAGGTGCCAATGGCACACCAATCAGGGTTGTCCTCTACAGACCGGATGGCGCATCTGCCACTGCCCCGGTCATTGTTTATTTCCATGGTGGAGGCTGGGTAATTGGTAGCCCCGAAGTATATGAGTATTCGACACTGGCACTTGCTCAGAACACAGGGGCAATTGTTATGTCGGTCGATTACCGGCTGGCTCCTGAAAACAAATTCCCAACCGCTCATGAAGATGCCTACGCAGCCTATAAATGGGTAAAGGAAAACGCAGCATCTATTGGCGGAAATGCGGAGAAAGTGGCGGTTGCGGGGGAGAGCGCTGGTGGAAACATGGCGATCACGGTAGCTATGATGGCCCGCGACCGGGGATTGGGTTTACCTGTTCATATTTTGTCGGTGTTTCCGGTAGCAAACAATGATCTGTTTTCACCGTCTTACAACCAATATGCAAACGCCGTTCCTCTTAGCCGTCCCTTAGTCCAATGGTTTGTGGAGCGCTATTTCAGAACGCCCGCCGATGGCGATAGCCCCCTGATTTCCCTGACGGATGTGGCTAACCTAAGCGGTTTACCCCCAACCACGATCATTGGGGCAGAAATTGATCCGCTGCAAAGCGAAGGAATGGCCCTGCGGGAAAAACTGAAATCTGTTGGCGTACAGGTTACGTATCAACTCTACGAGGGCGTAACCCATGAGTTTTTCGGCATGTATGCAGTTGTCCCGGAAGCTGCGCAGGCACAGGAGCTTGCGGCCGTTCAGTTGAGAAATGCGTTCAAATAGTTAAACCCGTTACTCCCATGACAGAACAGCCCGACACTCACTGAGTATCGGGCTATTCTGTTAGGGGAGACTATGGTAAATTGTTCCTTACTGGTGATCCATCCCTCCGCCTTTCTTGCAGCAACTGGGCAACTTGGCATATCCTGCTTCGTCGGCCAGCACTTCTTCGGCGTCGTACCCGGTTTTGCTGATGTTTGCTTTCAACTTGGCAACATCGGTTTTGGCAGGGTTATATTTAATGGTCACTACTTTTGACTTGACGTCCAGTGTCGACTCTTTGACACCTTTCTCAAAGGCCAGATTTCGCTCGATGCGGGCTTTACACATCCCACAAATGGCTGATGTTTTGATCTTTACTTCTTTCTCTTTGTCATCGCGGAGCGATATGCCGGCAAAGCTGTTGCCGAAGATCATCAGCGACGTAAGGGCGGTTAGAAATAGGTTCCGTAACATGGTTGTAGATGGTTTATGGTTTACTGATAACGAAAAATAGATATTAATGGTGCCGTGTCTTATGCCCTTTCATGCCGCTCATGGTCATAAGTGAAGGCGATAGCCGAAGGTAAACCTGCCCGGACACGGGTGTTTTGCCGTAAATCGGTTGCAATAATCGATCCATAGCAGCACCTGTTACCTGAGCACCCAGCACCAGATCACTCCCGTATTGCTGAGCAATCCGATAGTTCATACCTAACGTCAGGTTGTTTATGGTCAAAGGCTTATGACTATCAAGTCCGGGAATACCGTCGAAAAAGGGTAAGCTAAGCTCCTCGGGCGACTTCCCTACATTTTCATACCGGCCGTAAAAAGCAACCCGGTCAAGTTGAAGACTACTTTCGGCCAGGAATCCATTCTCATTAATGCCATCGTGGGAATTCTGTCCCCAGACCAGCGCCGACGTTACATAGCGTCCTTCCCGACCCAGTCCTTTACTGTGCAGTACCGAAGCCGTTGTCCTGATAACATCCTCCTCCGGATGGCTTTCTTCGGGACTCGTCAAGAATCCCTGCGAGAACTGGACTGCCAGCGAAGGCGACGGGTTTACCGACACCCGATAAGCGTAACTGTCGAAACGGGGTTGGTCAAAATCATACCGATTTTCGTCAGGCTCGCGCCCCTTGAACGTTGACCCCTCGACCTTAATCCATTTATACCGAAACCCGGCCGTTGCCACGCCGAAAAGGATGTGAGTGGCGTCCTGCCAGTGGTGACTTAAGGGTGCATCGGGGTTATTGAACGACGAAATGCGGTGCATAAAAGCCGGTGGCCCTACCGCCGGCTCGCCAGGATAACCCACATACGCATAAACGTCGATGTCTTTGCTGAATGCGTGGGCGTAACTAACCGACAATTCGGACACCAGATCATGGGGGTGCTGCCGGTCGATGAGTGGCTGGCCTTTGTAGGTTTCGCCCGTCTGGAAGAGCAGTGGGTACCCACCATTGCTTACCGTAAGCGGGTCGAGGGACAGCATGGCCCGTACCTGAAACAGACCCCGTTGGCCTACCTTTCGCTGGGCCATGCCCATAACCCAGTTGGGGGCTCCCAGTTGCCTATCCCGCCCCCGTCCGCCAGCATTATTGACATTCTGACTCGTGTAGCGCAGGTAGATGGCATAGTGCAACATATAACTCCAACCACCGGGTTTAACCGGGTGACGCATGTAGGCATACATGGGTGTGTTATCGGGGTGCCACGTCGTACCTGATCCGTTGCGATTCATCGATAAATTACGAGAGAGCGAATGCGTCATTCCCATGGTGGTATCCATCGTCATGCCATCGTTCGACATACCCATGTTCTCCATGGAGGGGTCCTTACCGCCCGACATGTCCATTCCATGCATCGAATGGTCCATGGGTTTTATCGTGTCGGCTGGTTGTTTGCCGCTGGCGGGTGTCATCTGGTGGTGCTGGTGTTGCCCCAGCGCGACGGTCGATACCCCCAACAACACAAACAGTTTTAGTTTTTTCATACCGTTGATTTTGTTGAATAGATTAAATTGAAGCAGTCAGCACTGACCCAGCCTGCTCCCACACGCAGAGCACATGGTCGTTGCTCAATCGGAGTAATTTGGGGAAGCCACCCTCGCCAATAGACCGGGGCTGCGTTTCCCCCGGTGCCAGAATCCATACGTGGCTATCGCGCTGAAAGGCGATGTAATCCCCTTTTTTAGTACTGACAATTTTGGCATTCCTGCCGGTGCCCACTTCCGTTTCAGCCTGGCCAGGGCGAGCCGTAAACAGCTTATCAGACCGTCGCCAGACGGTTGTGACAGGCCCGTCGGGAGCCATATACACACCACCACCATCCATAGGGCAGGCATTGAGTTTCCAGGTACCAGCGCCCAATTTTTCGGCCTTCCCGAACATATGCCCGCCGTCGGACGATCGAAGCAGATACATATCCCGCGAACCGGCCATTGAATTCCGGAACATCACCGCCACCGACCGGCCCTGGCACACGATAGAGGGCTGGCAACACTCACAGATAGTTCCTGAGGGTGATTCATAGACCAGGCGGTTTGCCGACCATGTCCTTCCCTCATCGGTTGAGTGAGCGCCCATCAGTTTATTTTGCTGATTGCCCCGCAAATCAAGCCAGATGGCCATAAAAGAATCATCAGGCCCGGCCGTTAAGGCAACAAATCCTTCTTTAGCCATTTCAGGCTCATCAGTTACATGTACCGGCTTTTGCCACCGACCGGTTTTACGATCGAGGGTATACCCCCAAACATCGCCCCCCTTGTCGATGGCTGTTATTACCACCGAGCGGGTAGTTGCAGCAATCTGAGGACCGCGCGATGCGCCCAGATGCAAACCGAACAAGCTGTCTACAACTGCCGGACGCGAGAAGGTATGTCCATCAGCCGAGGTCGTGTAATAGATTAGTGCTCCCCGGCCGAATACTACATGGACAGCCCCGGCAGGGTCCGTTACCGCCGATGGGTGCATGCCCGTACCGATAACATGACTCGTGTCTGCCGGACTTAACACGTTCATGAAAAATAAGACGAATAGGCTGTAAAGCTGTGCCATTGGCTGGGTTAGGAATTAACGTCAATTCAAAAGTAAAGGATAGGGAAGTGACACCCAGACCTGTCTGGAAGGCACCTCCCCGGTATCCCTTAGGCGTTGGCCATCTGGCGGCATTCTTCGGCGCATTTGCGACAGGCTTCAGCGCAGGCTTTGCAATGGGCATGGTGGTCAGCGTGCTTTTCGCACTCAGCCGCACAAGCGTCACACGCATCGGCACATAACTGTATGAACTGGCCCATAAACTGCGAACCCCGTGCTTCGAGCCGTCCGCAGAGTGTACAAATGTCGGCGCAGTCACGGCATAATTTGATACAGGCCGTCATATCATGACCTTTGCTATCTTCATCGCCCATTTCCAGGCAGGCTGTCACGCAGCGTTCGCAGGCTTCAGCACAGTCAAAGCAGGTATCGCTGTGCTTGTGGTGATGTTGTGTCGTTTCCATAATCTTATTGAGTAAGCGATGTAATGACCATTATTGGTCAACAAAGTAACCGCCTGATGCTCGTTCGGTTTTTACACAATTCGGGTCCGTCTGTACGAATAACCGGCCCTTAGATCGAATCCAGCGGTCGACGGGCATTGAGCGCCAGTTTCTTGAACTGACCGGGTGTTTGTCCGGTTACCTGCCGAAACTGGTTCGACAAATGCTGCACGCTACTATAGCTCAGTCGCCAGGCCATCTCGGTCAGCGTCAGCTCGTCATAGCGAAGCCACTCTTTCACCTTTTCGATTTTCAGCGCAATGGTGTATTTTTCTACAGTCTGACCTTCGATACCCGAAAACAGGCCACTCAGGTAGGAATATTCGTATCCAAGTTTACGCTCCAGGAACGCCGAATAGTTTTCGGTAGGCAAACGATCGCCTTTCAGGTGATTTACTTCATTGATCAGCAGAGCTTTCATATGCTCAACCAGCGCGTGTTTCCGGTCGTCGATCAGTTCGAACCCTCCTGCTACCAATACCCGCCGAACATCGTCGAGCGTAACCCCGGGCGGCAGGCCGTCGACCTCAACCTCACCCAGTTCGACCCGATGCATCGTTAGACCCATCGCTCCGAGATCGTCACGAACAGCCCGCTTGCAGCGGTCACATACCATGTTGCGAATAGTGAGGATCATCAGCGTATCGGTTTGAAGCGAAAACCCACATATACCATCCGGCCCGTTACCGGCCCCCACACTCTCGATCCTGCGTCAAAATCGGCCCCAAAAGGATCATTGGCCGCTACGATGGGCGTTTGCTGCCGAAAGCCCGTTAGGTTCTCTCCCCCAATGTATATTTCCCAACCGCTCACGAAAGCACGGCTAACCTGAGCGTTGAGGTTATAATAACCCGGGGAGTATTCCAGTGGGACAACGGTATAATCAGCTCCTGTTCCAGCGCGCAGATACGGAATCCGACGGGGTCCGTTCCACTGTAGGGTTGCGTCGAATTTCCATTTGTCGAAAGGCAGTGCATACCCTACGTTCAGCAGGAACCGGTCGCGGGGGATCATCATACGGGGCAATAACAGCGTGTCTTCAGACGGTACGCTCATACTTTGACGCACATCAAACAACCGGTAGGCCAGTTTCACATCCATCCGGCGGATGGGCTGGTAATTGAGTTCGGCCTGAAAACTGTTGGCGAACGATTTACCATACAGGTTATGAAAATGGATTTCGCGGGGGTGCTCGATATCCACAAAAAGCTGCTCCCGGAAATCGGTGCGGTGATAATCGAGAACGAGTGATGCTTTCTTCCCGAAAAGGGTAAAATCGTTGGTCAGGCTTCCTCCATAATTCCATGACACTTCGGGGCGTAGCTGGGCCTCATTGATGACGACACGCGAACTAACGAGATAGCCAAAGTTTTCGGCCAGGAAGTTAGGCACCCGGAAACCGCGTCCGGCCGATGCCCGCAGAGTCAGGTTTGGACTTAGATCATACTTCAGGTGAGCCCGTGGCGTCCATTGTGGACCGAATAGATTATGGTAATCAAACCGTCCGCCCAGCACAACCGTCATTTTTTCGGGGTAGGTGTAGGTATACTCGGCAAAAACACCCGGTACCGATTCCGTGCGGTTCGTTTGCAGGGTACCCAGCTGTTCCCTGTAATCATCCAGCAGGTAGCTAAGTCCCGCCTTATAGGTATGGTTGGTTGAGCCAATAATGTTCTGATAGATCAAATTGGCATATATCGTCCGCTGTCGGCCTGCATAGGGTTTAAAGCCGAAAAGGGCAGTTTGTTCGTGATTCAGCCCGTTCAGAATAAGACCCAACCCTTTATAAGGCTGATCGGGATACAGTCGGGCCGTTTTGGAAAAGAACTCCAGCCGCTTTGTCGTGTTGCCGAAACGGTACCTCGATGGACCAAAACGGGATAGCTGCCCGCCGTTGCGGTCCTCATAAAGCGCTTTTACACCAAACTGAGCCATAAACCGCTCCCCGTTGTACTTGTAGCGATTGATCGCATTGATCTGGGTATAAAGCGGCAGGTCGCGGAAACCGTCCTTATTCTGATCAGTCTCTTTTTGCAGCGTACTGGCATGGCCCAATACCCCAACACTCCATTTTTTGTTGATAGGCTGAGACCAGTTGAGATTACCTTCAACCCGACCGAAACTGTTTACGTACCCGTTCACGAATAATTTATCGGGCGAGTCTGGCTTTTGCAGTTCGATGTTCATCTGCCCACTCATCGACTCGTAGCCATTGACGACCGAGCCAGCTCCTTTACCCACATCGATACTCGTAATCCAGGTTCCGGGGATATAGTTAAGGCCGAACGTGGTCCCTAATCCCCGAACGGTCGGGATATTTTCGACGTTGGTCTGAACGTATTGCCCACCCAGTCCCAGGAACTGGATTTGCCGCGCGCCCGTTACCGCATCGGCATAGGACACACTTACCGATGCATTCGTTTCGAAACTTTCGGACAGATTACAGCAGGCGGCCTTCGCCAGCGTCCGCTGCGTGATAAGTTCTGTCTGGATTGGGTTGATACGGTCGATTTGACCGGGTGCACCGGAAACGGTCACCTCCTGTAAGGTCCGTTCAGCACGCAGAGTTACATTTAGCGTGACAGTGGGATCAATAACCAGCAGTGTATCAGCCTGATAACCCACATAGCTAATGACCAGCTGGTTTACTGAGGGATGAGTAGCCAGCTGAAAACTACCGATAGAATCCGTAACGGTTCCAGCCGATGTACCGAGCCACAGCACAGTGGCTCCCGTAAGTGGTGCCGGTTTACCATGGAGGGTTTCACTGATTCGCCCCCGTACGGTTGTGTTGACGTTGGTAACAGAGTCGGCGGACGATTTGATAGAACTGGAATCGGATTGGCCCAACACTGACTGGTTGAACCCTGCTGTTAGCAACAACAGCAGTATCCATAAAGAGATAAAGCGCATGATTTTGTTGATTAATGGAAAACACAGGAAGCCCATGTCCTACAGACATCGGCAATATGAATTCAATCAACAAATCAAAGGAGAAGACACCGGTCGAGGGTCAGGATTTCGCGCCCGGACGGAGAAGGGGGCGCTTCAACGAGCGAAATGGAAGATGACTCGCGGTCAAAGGTCCACTCGATAAGGTAAGCAATAAGCGTTATGACCCCCGCCATCACTGTTTCAGTGACGGTTTTAACAAACTTGGCAACGAGCTGACTCAGCGACGATTGGGCATCAACATTTTCAAAGCTGCTTTCATCCTGGCAGCAGTTGGATTTGTCGATAGACGTTTGCGGGGACGTCATGGGTTGACCATCGATCGAGCAACCCACTTTCGTTTTGGTGTCGCTAAACGCAACGACCAACATTTTTTTCTTACCGCGCATCTGGCACGAATGTTCAACCAGACCAAATCCCGTACTGCTCAGCAGCACAACACAGGTCATCAGAAGGTTAAACAATTGGAACAGCTTGCGTTTCATAATGGGTCAAATATCAGCATTGAACAAATTCAACACAAGTATTCGCCCCAGAAATAGGCGAATTATGTACTAATCGGCGGTAATTATACTCATCCGATAACGATCCGTTATCGGATGAGTACCTATAGGTTCAATCATGCATTTTCTGTTTCGCGTTCAGCTACCTCGCTGATTGGGCGCAGATTACGCTTCTCTTCTTCATTAAACGGGAAAATATCCAGAATTTTCGTTGTATTGACGTCCGTAATCTCGTAGGGATCAAGCGCCGTTTTCAGACTCGTCTCAATGAGTTCATACGCTTGCTTGGGGGTTTCGGCATTGACCAGCATCAGGCTGGGCGTTTTCTTCTGCTTGCCGGTCTTTTCGTCTTCAGTGATGAACATGGCCTTCACCTTATACCAAATCTCTCCCCCCTCTTCATTATGAAAGACGTCGGCGAGTTTCATACGCGAGATATCGGTAATTTCAAAGTCGGGTGTATTGGCAGCGATCTCCTGATAGAGCCGGGCTTCCGCGTCGGTGTAACTGACAGCATCGACCAGATAGGCCTCCGTAACCGTTTTCTGCTTAATAAATTCTTCGTTGCGCGTACCGACGGTTGCGTCGTCAATAGGTTGCTGATAGCGGATTTTTCCGAGGAACCAGTTAGGCATTTTTAAAGGATTTGATACGTATTTAGAACAAAAAATGAGCTACAAAGGTGCCGAAAAAACCTTAATTACCAGTGCTGGTTTGCTCCGGTAACCGGCAGCCGACTATCGAGATATTAACGGGTGATATCAGCCCGATACGGCACTGAAAAAAAACTGGGAGGTGGCTGAACCAAAGTGCACCATTTAAATGTATATACATTAAATACTCATACATCAAATAACCGATCATCATGGAAGCTCAAGCAATTACCGCCACTACCTGGGTTATAGACCCTACCCACTCAGAAGTCCAGTTTAAAGTGAAGCACCTTATGGTTTCGACCGTAACGGGTTCGTTTGGCCAGTATGAAGGTCAACTGATCATGAATGGGGATGACTTTGAAGACGCCAAAATCAATTTTTCGGCTGACATCAGCAGCATCAGCACCAATAACGAGCAGCGGGATACACACCTTAAATCGGGCGAGTTCTTTGACGCCGACCAGTTTCCCCAGCTTACCTTCGCGTCAACCGGCATGAAAAAAACGGGCGACGATACGTATGAATTGAGTGGTGATCTTAGCCTGCACGGCGTAACCAAACCCGTAATCCTTAAAGCAGAATATGGCGGTCAGATGCAGGATTTTCATGGTCAGACCAAGGCTGGTTTTGAAGTAACCGGTGTCATCAAGCGTAAGGAGTATGGCTTGACCTGGGATGGCGTTACCGAAGCCGGTGGTGTGGTGGTGAGCGACGATGTTCGCCTGATCATGAACATTCAAGTGACCAAACAAGCCTGACTTTAAGTGACCGATACCGGCCCTAGCCGCATCAATTAACATGAAAAGCCCCGCCTGAAACGTTTCAGGCGGGGCTTTTCATGTTAATTGTTCAACTTATAGAATCAAACCACTTCTTCGCAACATCGCTTTAGGCGACGGTTCACGGCCCCGGAACTTCTTGTAGAGTTCCATCGGCTTTTCGGTACCGCCTTTCTCCAGTACGTTTTTGCGGAAGCTATCGGCAGCCGTTTTGTTTTCCAGACCACCTTTCTCTTTGAAGAACTCGAATGCATCGGCGTCCAGTACTTCACTCCACTTATAACTGTAGTAGCCAGCCGAATACCCGCCCGCAAAGATGTGCGAGAAGGCCGGACTAACCGCTACCCCTTTCACACGGGGAAATAGGTTCGCTACCGAATCGACACGATTTTCGACCTCTGTAATACTCTCACCCGTCGGCTTTTGACCGTGGTAGTACATATCGGTCAGGCCAAGCCGTAGCTGCCGGAGGTTAGCCAGACCAGCCAGGAAGTTCTGGCTCGCGCGGATCTTCTCGATCAGTTCATTCGGAATAACTTCGCCTGTCTGGTAATGCCGGGCGAACAGCTTCAGGGCTTCAGGATCGTAGCACCAGTTTTCCATCACCTGCGAAGGTAACTCAACAAAATCGCGGGGAACACTCGTACCGCTCAGGCTTTCGAAAGTACCGTTGGCCAGCATACCGTGCAGTCCATGACCAAACTCGTGGAACAGCGTTGTGACTTCATAGAAAGTCAGCAGGGAAGGTTTGGTATCGGTTGGCCGGGTGAAATTACAGACGTTCACGATGTGCGGCCGGATGTTGGTACCGTTCTCTACTTTCTGCCCCTGAATATCGTTCATCCAGGCTCCGCTGCGCTTCCCGGCGCGGGGGAAGTAGTCACCGTAAAATACCGCCAGAAACTTGCCATCCTTGTCGAATACATCGAAGGTTTTCACCTCCGGGTTGTAGACGGGAATATCGGTGCGCTCTTTGAAGGTAATACCATAAAGTTTATTGGCAACTGTAAAAGCACCGTTCAGCACGTTATCCAGTTTGAAGTAGGGCTTCAACATTTCATCGTCGAGGTCGTACTTCTCTTTCTTCAGTTTCTCGGCATAATAGTTATTGTCCCAAACCTGTAGCTTGTCATCGGCAAACCCATGCGCTTTGGCGTAGGTTGTCAACTCAGCCAGCTGCCGTTCTGCTGCCGGGCGGGCATACGTCACCAGCTCATCCAGAAACGACTGGACCTTATCGCGCGAGCCAGCCATACTTTCCTCAAGTACAAAATCGGCGTGGGTTTTATAGCCTAACAGATTAGCCCGCTCATAGCGCAGGTTTACGATCTTCTCAATAATGGCCGAGTTATCGTTTTTATCGCCGTGGAAACCCCGGCCATTGTAAGCCATATACAGTTTCTCGCGCAGGCTGCGATTGTCGGCATACTGCATGAAGGGGCCATAGCTGGGGGCCTGCAGGGTGAAAACATACCCCTCTTTGCCTTTTTGTTTGGCCGTTGCTTTAGCGGCTTCCCGCACAAAATCAGGCAGACCGGCGAGGTCCTTCTCATTCGTAACGGGCATCATGAACTCATTGGTTTCGTTGAGTACGTTCTCCCCAAACTGAAGCGATAACTGCGACATCTCTTTATCGATAGCCCGCAGCCGCTCTTTACCGGTGGCATCGAGGTTAGCGCCATTTCGGGCAAAGCGTTTGTACGCCTTTTCCAGCAGCATCGACCGCTCGGGGTCGAGTTTCAGACTGGCCCGCTGGTCATAAACCGACTTGATTCGGGCAAACAGTTTCTCATTCAGCGTGATGTCGTTGCCATACTCGCTCAGCATCGGCGAGGCTTCTTTCACGATCTTCTGAAGCTCAGGCGTTGTTTCGGCACTATTGAGGTTGAACAGCACGGATGTTACCTTACCCAGCAGATCACCGGCCCGTTCGAGCGCGACAATGGTGTTTTCGAAGGTGGGTTTATCCGTACTGTTAACAATAGCAGCCACCTCTTTCCGGCCCTGGGCAAGCCCTTCGGTCAGGGCAGGCAGGTAATCCGTGTTTTTTACTTTGTCGAACGGGGCCGTCTGGTGGGGTGTCGCATAGGCCGATAAAAATGGATTTGGGCTCATCTTGGGTTGTTGGGGCGAGGGTTGCGCAACGGCCGACAGGGTCGCTGCCACCAGCAATACGCCAGTTTTTTTGATTCGTTGATGTGATAACATACAGTTCTGAAGGATGAGTTTCCCCGAAAAATACGAAACAAACTGTGGCGGGTCAACTTAATCCATCTGGAACGGGCTGTAAATGGGCTAAGTGGTCGTTAGTTACCCGGACAGGCAAAAAAAACAGCCGATCCGATATGGATCGACTGCGTCTCCTTTATCTGTGACCAACTGGTAGTTAGTACCCGTATGGGCCGTAACCACCCCCTCGCCCATTTCCGTAGCCACGCCCATTTCCACGACCGGGGCCGCGTCCGGCAACGCGCTCATACGGACGCATTCGTTCAATAACCCGGTCACGCTGGCGAGCGTCGAGCACAGCCATCATGTCGAAGAATTCGCGCTGGCGCAGTTGACGAACTACATCCCGCTGCCGTGGGTCGCGGGGGTTGATCGACCGGGTCTGCTGGTCGAACCGATCCCGAACCCGGCGAATCTCCCGCTCCTGCCGACGGCTCAGATTCAATTCCCGATCCCACCAGTCGAGGTGCCGGTCAAACTGATAATCGTCGTAATCGTAGTTGTAGTTCGGCTGTCCATAATTCGGATCATAGCCTCGCTGCTGCTGCGGATAGGTATTGGGCTGAGGGGCTGGGTACCCATATCGCTGCGCCATGGCTCCGGTCGATACTAAGGCAATCAACATAGCGGCCGTCATCAGTACTTTTTTCATGGTGGTTGTTATTTTCAGGTTGTATTTGGCTCTTGGAACAACCGCCCATGAAATGGTTTAACTTATTCTGGAAATAAATCTATCGAGTTCCGGCGTCTCCTGGGTGAGCTATTTTGCGTACTCGATGCCCGTAGCAACATGTCGTTTGATGTCCCGGATTCGATCGTTGAAATTCAAGGTGGGGAAGTCTATGTGGGGCACCAGCGTAGCTTCCAGATAGCCCATCACCAGCTCATCGTGTGGAATACGCTTTCCAGTTTCTACACTGACGTATTTCGAGGTTACCCAAAGCACATTTTTTAAGTGCGTTTTAGCATCGTCTGTCATGTAATACTCGGTTACGGTTGTGTCTTCATTGACATAGATTAACCGCGACATGATGCGCACCCATTCGCTTACCTTCGCTGGCCGGACATAGGCGATCTGGTGCTGGTAAATTACCCAGCTGGTCTTTAGTTCATGGAAGAGCTGACCGGGGTTGAAGTCATATAACTTAGCCACCTGATCTTCCCGTGCATTAAAGTAATAGTCGAAGTATTTAGCGTTATTGAGGTGTTGAAGCGGGTCACAATCCTGAAATCGAATAATCGTCCGTGATTCGGTTTCGGTCGGGTAGCTGCGGTTAGGGTCGCGTTTGAACATAGCATGTCGTTTTTTATTCCTGATATCACAACTTAAAAAAGGGATCGTCGGTCCGATCTGTTTTCATAAAATTCCGCTTAAATCCGTTTCTACGAGTATGTACAGTTCGGATATTTGCGTTAGTTCAATAAAATCAGTGTTTTATTCAAATCAACAGCTTCCATGAAATCCACTCGCTTCCTAGTGCCCCTTGCTCTCCTGTTCATTGCTTTAGTTTCATTTGCGCCTAAAGCTGACTCCGATGCCGTTGTAGGTACGTGGTTGAATGGCACCAAAAAAGGGCACGTTCAGATTTATAAACAAGGAAATACCTACCGGGGTAAACTCATCTTCCTCACCGAACCGAACGACCCCGCCACCGGTAAGCCCAAAACAGATATCAAAAATGCAGATGTGTCGAAACGAAACCGTCCGTTGATCAACCTGCCCCTGATGTACAACTTCAAATTCGATGGGGGAAACGTCTGGACTGATGGCAAGATATACAACCCGGAAGACGGAAAAGAGTACAATTGCAAGATGACCCTCAAAGACCCCAATACCCTCGATGTGCGTGGTTATGTAGGCATTTCACTGCTTGGCAAAACCCAGACCTGGACAAGGATTAAATAAACAGTCGGTGAGTTGGTGAGTCAGTCAGTTGGTGAGTCAGTAGCTGACTAACTGACCGACTCACCAACTCACCGACTCACCGACTCACCAACTCACCGACTGGCTGACTCACCAACTCACCAACTGTTCATGACAATTATCATCGGTGCCGGTCCGGCGGGTTTAGCGATGGCTGGACAGCTGGCACATCGCAAACGCCCGTTCGTAGTGCTGGAGGCCAGCGAATACATTGGCTTTTCCTGGCGTAACCACTATGACCGGCTCCATCTGCATACGGTCAAACAATACTCGGCCCTGCCCCACCTTCCTTATCCCGCTACCTACCCTACCTATGTATCGAGATTGCAACTGGTTGAATACATGGAGCAATATGCGGTCCATTTCAACATAAAGCCCCTCTTCAATCAACACGTAGTCAGCATCAGGCGAACCGCCACGGGCAGGTGGCAGGTACAAACCCAAACCCAGACATTCGAAGCCGAACAGGTAATCGTATCCACGGGGTACAACCGCATCCCAAACAAACCGGAACTACCCGGCCAGCAGGCGTTCAGAGGTATTATCTGGCACAGTCAGGAATACCGAAACGGAGCACCGTTCCGGGGTGAGAACGTTTTGGTGGTGGGAATGGGCAACACCGGTGCTGAGCTGGCGCTGGACTTGCTGGAGCATGGCGCAAACCCCTGTATATCGGTGCGTGGGCCGGTTAACATTGTCAAGCGC
The DNA here is from genome assembly GCF_014282275.1 of Spirosoma utsteinense. Taxonomy (GTDB): domain Bacteria; phylum Bacteroidota; class Bacteroidia; order Cytophagales; family Spirosomataceae; genus Spirosoma; species Spirosoma utsteinense. The sequence continues at coordinate 258,377 of NZ_VFIA01000001.1, read as the reverse complement.
GACATCATGGGGAAGCCAGCTCAGCCGACAGCCATCATCCTGAACAGGTTCCCGAACTGGTTTTATGACCTGGTGACAGGTCTGTCGCAGAAAATGACCGTTGGCAACCTGTCCCGGTATGGGTTAGGAAAACCCGACCATCCGGCTTCCTTCGATACACGCCGGGGCAAGATTCCAGTCATTGATCTGGGCACCCTCGATCAGATCAAAGCGGGTCGTATTACGGTCCTGCCCGGTATCGAGCGGGTCAATACAAAAACCGTGAGCTTCACCGACGGCCGTGAACTTGCCTTCGATGCCATCATTCTGGCTACAGGTTACCGGCCGGGCCTTGCCCCCATCCTCGGCCCCGACCTGTCGGACCGGATTCTGAACCAGCGCGGCTACCCGAAACAGTTATGGTTCGATCAGCCTGAATTGGAAGGCCTGTACTTCCTGGGCTTCACCACACCCCTGACCGGTATCATTTACAATCTGACCATCGACTCAGAGAAAATTGCCCGGCATGTCGCCAAAAACAATTCGATTCCAGCCTAGTTATACAGAAGCAGTCACAGCGATTGTTTATATCATTCAACGTTAAAACACTACTACCATGAACGAGACAACTTTGAAAGGCGGCTGGAACGAACTGAAAGGCAAAATCAAACAAGCCTACGGCGACCTGACCGATGACGATCTGACCTATACGGAAGGTAAGGAAGACGAAATGTGGGGCAAACTCCAGCAGAAGACGGGTAAAACCAAAGACGAGATCAACAAATCGATTGCCGAATTATAAGCAATCCTATATAAGAGTAAGGCCGGAGCTACCAAGCTCCGGCTTTTTTTATGGTCCAAAATCGATGGTTTGCCTGCTCTTTTTTCCGCTTCGTGTAAATAGGAAACGCCAGGTCTGGCTAAACGGCTTCCTTTGGGTATCAATTCACGATACGCATGAACCGGCTTTCTCTTCTCTTTCTTTTGCTGTTTTCGATGCCTGCTGGGGCGCAGACAGTCGTAACGAACGTGCAGGAGGTTCTGGCGCTGGCCCGACGGAACAACCCTGATCTGGTCAATGCCCGTCAAAACCGCCTGGTTCAGGAGCAGCAGCGGGCCGCCACCCAGGCCAGCCTGATGCCTGCCGCCCGGCTGTTTACCAATTTCGATTACAACTATGCCCTTCCTGTCCAGTTAGTTCCTGCCGAATTTCTAGGTGGTCGGCCGGGCGAATTCCGCGAGTTTCGGTTCGGGCTTCCCTTTTTTCTGACAGCCGGTATTGAGGTGAATGTCCCTATCGTTAACCGCCCGGCCCGCGCCGATCGGGGTATAGTGGGGCAGAATCTTCAGATCATCGACGACCAAAACCTGGTGTTGCAGGACGAGATTTCGACCCAGATCGCCCGCATTTATCATGCTGCGATACTAACCCGTTCGGCCATTGCTATTACCCGACGTAACCTGCTGGCTGCCGACACCCTCTCACAGATCGCCCGTCAGCGGCTCACAAAAGGGTTGATCGAACCACTGGAATACAACCGTATCCGGGCGGTACAGCTTACAACGACCGATGTGCTGTTTCAAAACGAACTGGCCTACGTTCGTAACCTCAACCAGCTCAGGCTATTACTGGGGCTGGCACCCGCTGATAGTCTCCATCTCTCCGAGGATTTATCAGACCGGCCCGTTCCGGAATCCTTACCCGTTATCAATACCGTAGAACGCCCGCAAGTGACGCTCCGGCAGGCCCGGCTCGATCTGGCCCGGTTACAACTCGACCGCGAGCGCCTTCAGCGCTGGCCTACGCTGGCGGCATACGGACGGTATACCCAGCAGGCACAACGCAATCAACTCAACTTTCTGAACCCCAATGAGCGCTGGTTTACCATTGGTGTTACCGGCCTGCAGTTCAATTGGGCGATCTATTCCGGCGGCTTGAGAGCCAATAACCTGACCCGCGCCCGGCTCCAGCTTAAACTGGCAGAAAGCGAACTCGCCTACGAACGCAACCGTCAGCAGACCGATACCGACGATGTCCGGCAATCGTATAATCAGGCCCTGCGTTCGCTGGAACTGAACCGGCAGAATTTTGAACTCAGCAACCAGAACGTACAGATCGCGCTCGTAAAGTACCGGTCTGGTCTGTTCGCTTACGATCAGTACCTAAACGTGTTCAACGAGGCTTTGTCGGCTCAAAACCGGTTTCTAACCAATCTGTCGAACGTATTCATCAACCAGACGATCCTGCAACTAAGACATGGTCAGTAGCGGTACTATGATTCCACAACTCATGAAAGCTCTCCTCTGTATTACCAGTATACTTTCCGGCCTTATCCTGACGTCCTGCAACCGGAAGCAGGAGGAACGCTCCCCTACCTATCAGGCGCTGACGGAAGCCGTTTATGCTTCGGGTAATATTTTCCCACGCAATGAATACACAGTCACAGCCGATGCTACCGGCGTATTGGAGCAACGGCTTGTCAATGAAGGGGATACTATCCGTAAAAATCAACTCCTGTTCGTACTTGAAAGTGCAACCCAGGACGCTCGTCAACAAGCGGCTGCCAACGCTTACCGGCAGTCGAGGGCTAACCTCGGTGCCAGGTCGCCCGTGCTGGCAGAGCTGGAAGCCCAGGTGCGTAACGCGCACATCCGGCTTACCAATGACTCGGTCAACTACAACCGCTTTCGTGAATTATACGCGCAAAATGCGACATCCCGCGCGGAACTGGAACGGGCGGAACTGAACTATACGCTGTCGCGCAACAACCTGCGTGCTCAGCAAAATACCCTCCTGCGCAGCCGCGACCAGATACGGCTCGATGTTGAAAATAACCGGAGTCAACTCGTTACGTCGGAGGTCGCGGGCAATAACACACGCATCCGCAGTTTTGTCGATGGCAAGGTCTATGAAGTCTATAAGGACCCCGGCGAAGTTGTCCGCTCCGGTGAGCAACTGGCGCTGGTGGGCAGTGGTACTCAGGTTTACGCCCAGTTAGCTGTCGACGAAAGTGACTTCGGCCGCATTCGGCCCGGGCAGGACGTTGTTATCAAGACCGACGCCTACCCCGACAAGGTTCTGAAAGCGCGCGTACGAAAAATGTATCCCAAGCTAAACCGCAGTGACCAGTCGTTTCGGGTCGACGCGGAGTTTGTGGGCGACAGTCCGGCATCGTATTACGGTCTTACGGTTGAGGCCAACATCATCATTAGTCAGAACCGGCGTGTACTGACCATCCCCAAAACGTACGTTGTCGGCAGCGATAGTGTCTGGATCGAGCAGGCGGGCAAAAAGCAGAAGGTGCGCTTCAGAAAGGGAGCAGAGAACTTCGATCTGGTCGAAGTAAAAAGTGGATTGAGCGAAACGACTAAATTACTACTTATTGAGTGAGGGGTTGAGTGAATGAATGAGTGACTAGCTATCACATACAACTATTTACTCAATCACTCAACCAGGCTACGCGCCCCGCTCATTCACTCAACAGGTTACGCCCCCCGCTCATTCACTCATTCGAAATTCACTCAATCCTCATGGATCTGCACATCGCTTCTCAAATTGCCCGGACGCATTTACTGGCCAAAAAACGTCAGACACTAGTTGCTATGCTCGGTGTGACGTTTGGGATTGCCATGTTCATTACGATGATTTCGTTCATGCAGGGTGTCAACCAGTTTCTGGAAGATTCGGCGCTCGATGCCAGCCCGCACATCCGTATGTACAACGAGGTTAACACGCAGCGACCCGGCCTTATCGAAGCCCTCAAACCAAATGGGTTCAATGTTATTTACCATCAAAAACCAAAAAATGAGTCGGCCCGGCTTAAAAACGGCCTGATTATGGCCCAGCACATCGAGCGTGAACCGGGGGTGCTGGGTGTGTCGCCCCAGATTGCAACACAGGTGTTCTACAACAATGGCCCGATTCAGTTATCCGGTACGATTTCGGGGGTCGACATCGACCGCGAGAACCGGCTTTACAAGCTCACCACCCGGCTGAAGTCGGGTAGTTTAAAAGCGTTAAAAACGAACCCCGACGGGCTTATTATGGGCTCTGTTTTAGCCCGTAAGCTCAACGTACAACTGGGCGACAAAGTGACGGTTACGCTTCCCGGCGGTGGCACCCGTATTCTGCGGGTCGTGGGCACCTTTGGCTTTGGCGTCGGCACGGTTGATAATACCAAGAGCTACGCCAACATCTCGACCGTACAGGAAATCATGCAACGTGATCCCAGCTACATCACCGATATCCACATAAAAATGATCGATCCCCTTCAGGCGATCGACTACGGCAAAAGATTGCGCACGATGTATGGCTACTATACTGAAGACTGGGCTACGGCCAATACCGCGATTCTGGCCGGCGAAAAAATCCGTAATATGCTCACCTATGTCGTATCGATCACGTTACTGGTCGTGGCTGGCTTCGGTATTTACAACATCATGAACATGACAGTCATCAACAAGATCAAAGACATAGCGATCCTGAAAGCCACGGGTTTCGATGGGAAAGACATTGTGGCTATTTTCCTGCTGCAAGCCCTATTTATCGGCTTTACGGGCGGGCTGCTTGGGCTGGTAATCGGCTTCGGGTTGAGCTACCTGCTTTCCATTACCCCCTTCGACGCGGGTGACTTCCTGAGCATCAAAACATTCCCGGTTATTTTTGCACCCAAATACTATGGAATGGGTCTGCTGTTCGGCATAGTCACTACGGTACTGGCAGGCTATTTCCCCTCTCGAAAAGCCGCCCAGGTCGACCCGGTGTCGATTTTAAGGGGATAACTAATTGACCGTGGTCTGTAGAATGGGCCACGTACGTATTTCACTCCTCACCCATGATGTCTACTGTCCTCTCTGCCCGACACCTCAACAAGTACTTTTACGACCCGGATAAATTCCAGGTATTGAAAGACATTACGTTCGATGTTCAGTCGGGCGAGTTTCTGGCTATCGTTGGCAAGTCTGGGTGCGGCAAATCGACCCTGCTCTACCTTTTATCGACGATGGATACTGATTACGACGGTCAGGTCGAGATGGCGGGCACCACCCTGACGGGGCGCAATCAGGATTTTCTGGCCCGGTTCCGGAACGAACACCTTGGTTTTGTGTTTCAGTTTCACTTTTTGCTACCTGAGTTTTCGGTGTTGCAGAACGTCATGCTGCCGGGCCTTAAACTGGGAAAGTATCCGGAAAAGGTAGTTGAAGAACGGGCCATGGAAAAGCTCCGGTTAATTGGTATGGCCGACTACGCCCGCAAACCAGCCAGCAAGCTCTCCGGAGGCCAGCAGCAGCGCGTGGCCATTGCCCGTGCGCTCATCAACGACCCCACTATCATTATGGGTGACGAACCCACCGGCAATTTAGACCGGGCCAACTCCGAAAATGTATTCGCTATCTTTCGCGACCTTGCGGCTAAGGGACAGACCATTATTGCCGTTACCCACGATCCTGACTTTGCGGCCGGCACAGACCGGGTTATCGAAATGAGCGACGGCATGATTATAAACGGCCATGAAACTAAAGATCGACAGGCGAATTGAGGCCGCTTTTTTACTTATCGCCCTGATCGGTATTGCCGGGCGGGCGTGGGTACTGCCCAGCATCAACTGGTGGCAGCAGGCTATCCTGTTTGTGGTGACGCTGCTGCTTTTCAATGGCATTCTGCTGTTTCATTATTGGTTCAACAACTACCTGAACAAGCATCTGCCTTTTGAGCAGAATATGGCGCGTCGTATTACTGTTCAGTTACTGGTTGGCTGGATAGTGGTCAAAATAATGCTGTTAATGGGTGGCCTGTTGATTATTAAGCAGATTATTCCGGCCCTCAGTGAATCCATCAACCGGCTGACACTGATCACTCTTGGCCTCGTTGCCTTTCTCGTCAACATCGTTATCAGCCTGATCTTCATCGCCAGCTATTTATTCAAGCAGTGGGAGGAGAACAGGCTACGGGCCGCGCGGCTCGAAAAAGAAAAATCACAGGTTCAGTACGACAACCTGAAAAACCAGCTAAATCCTCATTTTCTGTTCAACAGCCTGTCGTCGCTGGATAGCCTGATCGACGATAACCCGGCGCTGGCCCGGCGGTTTCTGCAACAGCTTTCCCGAGTATTCCGGTATGTGCTGCAGCATAAAGACAAAGCGCTGGTACCCCTGGAAACGGAACTCGACTTTATCAAAAACTACGTCTCTCTGCTGCAAACGCGCTTTGATGGCACCTTCCGGCTCACGTATCAAATCAGTCCGGATGCACTTGACCGGCAGATTGTACCGGTTACCTTACAGATACTGATCGAGAACGCCGTCAAACACAACGTCATCAGCGAGGCCCGGCCCCTCATCGTTTACATAACCGCCGATCATCGTTCGCTAACCGTCTCGAACCACATACAGCGCAAGAAACAGGTGGGCACTTCGAATGGTCAAGGGCTACAAAACTTACAGTTGCTATACAGCTACCTCAGCACCAGCCCTGTCGACGTGCGCGACGATGGAACGCTTTTCGAAGTGAAGGTACCGCTGATCCCTTAGAACAAGAATATGACAATTCTACTGATCGAAGATGAACCCCTTATTGCCCGACAGTTGCTCAAACTGGTACAGCAACTGGAACCCTCAGCCACGATTGAGGGGCCATTGACCAGTGTACAGGCCGTAATCGACTACCTGAATGTGCACCGCCCTGACCTGATCATTGCCGACATTCAGTTGGCCGATGGTGTCAGTTTCGATGCCTTCGGACAACTGAATCTGAATGTACCCATCATCTTCACCACGGCTTACGACGAATACGCTATCCGCGCCTTCAAGCTTAACAGCATCGATTACCTGCTCAAACCCATCGACCCCGACGAACTACAGACGGCCCTCGCCAAATACCACCGCTGGCAGCCATCGGGTACTGACTTTGCCGATCAGTTCAAGACCTTTCTGTCGCAGTTGAACGGACAGTCGGCAACCCCCCACTACAAACGGCGGTTCATGGCCCACCAGCTTCGCCAAATCGTGTCCGTATCGCAGGAGTTGGTTGCCTGCTTCATACGCGATGAACTGATTTACCTGTATACCATGACCGGGCAACGATTGGTCACGGATTACAAGACCCTCGATGAGCTGGACGAGCTGGCTGACCCTGCCCACTTTTTCCGCGCCACCCGCCAATGCCTGGTCCACCTCGACGCCGTTGCTGGTTACCGGCCCCACCACACGGGTAAAGTGCAGGTGTTACTGCACCCTCCAAACGATCAGTTTGAGCTAATGGTCAGCAAAGAAAAGGCAGCTCAGTTTCGCCAGTGGTTTGAGGGATAAGTCCATCCCCTACGCTAGCTCGTGCACGGGAAAATATCAGCTATGTTTTTGTTAAAAATTCACAAAACCAGTTGACTTTCAGCAGGCTTAGCAGTAACTATACGCGTAGTTTTACGAACCTCAACTTTCCACTTCTTCTACGCACATGGATTCATATCACCGCTTCACTGCCAAGATTATACTGACCGCTTTACTGCTTGCCAGCGTCTTCGCCCCCGCCCCTGCTCAGGATACCGCAACCACCCCACCCGAAGGCGTAACCCGGGTCACCTCCGTTGAAGGAATCACCGAATACCAGCTTAAGAACGGCTTGCGCGTCTTGCTGTTCCCCGACCCATCCAAACCTACGATAACCGTCAATATCACCTATATGGTCGGCTCCCGGCACGAAGGTCTGGGTGAGACCGGAATGGCTCACCTGGTGGAGCATATGGTTTTTAAAGGCTCGACCAAGCATAAAAATATCCCGCAGGAACTCACCGAACATGGCTCCTGGCCGAACGGCACCACCTGGTATGACCGAACAAATTACTTTGAAACCTTTGCGGCTACCGACGAAAACCTGAAATGGGCACTCGATCTCGAATCGGACCGGATGGTCAATTCTTTTATCAAAAAAGAAGATCTCGAAACCGAATTTACCGTGGTGCGTAATGAGTTTGAGATGGGCGAAAACTCCCCTCAGTATGTGCTGATGGAGCGGGTGCTGGCATCGGCTTACCTGTGGCATAATTACGGAAAGTCGACCATCGGCTCTAAGGAAGATATCGAGCGGGTGCCGATCGATAACCTTAAATCCTTTTATCAGAAATATTACCAGCCCGACAATGCCATTTTGCTGATAGCCGGCAAATTCGATGAAGCTAAAACGCTGACGATGGTCAATGAGCTATTCAGCCCGATTCCCCGGCCGGCCCGGGTGCTCAAACAGCCCTATACCGTTGAACCGACCCAGGACGGCGAACGGCAGGTGACGCTCCGGCGAGTGGGCGACACCCAGGGCGTAGCCGCCGTTTACCACACCCCCGCCGGAACGCATCCCGACTACCCGGTTCTCGATGTGCTGATGGATGTGATGACCAACGAACCCAGTGGCCGGCTCTATAAAGCCCTGGTCGAGAACAAGAAAGCCGCTTTTCAGTATGGCTGGACACCCGCCCTGCATGACCCCGGCTTCGCTTATTTCTACGCGGAGGTGCGCAAGGAAAGCTCGCTGGACTCGGCCCGGAACGTGATGATGAACACACTGGACGACGCCAGCCGAAACGCGCCCACAGCCGAAGAAGTGGAGCGTGCCAAAACAAAGATCCTGAGCACGATCGACCTGATGTTCAAGCAGGTAGACCGCGTGGGCCTGCAACTCAGCGAATACATGGCGGCCGGCGACTGGCGGCTGGTGTTCCTCTACCGCGATAACGTCCGCAAGGTGACCCCCGCCGACGTACAGCGCGTGGCCCAGGCTTACCTGAAACCAAGCAACCGCACCGTGGGCCTGTTCATTCCCGATCAGAAGCCCGACCGCGCCGAGATACCAGCGGCCCCCGATGTGCTGTCGCTCGTAACCAATTATAAAGGCGAAAAGATGGTAACGGCTGGCGAAGCTTTCGACGCATCGCCTGCCAACATCGATGCCCGTACCAAACGCGGTCAGGAAGCCAATGGCCTCAAGTATGCGCTGCTGCCTAAAAGTACGCGGGGGAACTCGGTAAATATGCAGATCCAGCTTCGCATGGGCAACGAGACCAGTTTGATGAATAAGATGACGACCGCCGGCTTTACGGCTTCCATGCTCGAACGTGGCACCAAAACCCGGTCGTATCAACAACTAAAAGATGAGCTGGACAAGCTGAAAGCCCGCGCCTATGTGTACCAAAACGGGCAAAGTGCCATCGTCGGCATTGAAACAGCGAAGGAAAATCTGGCAGCCGTGCTGAAGATTGTGACCGACTGCCTCCGAAACCCGATCTTTCCCGAAGCGGAATTCAATAAACTGAAAGAAGAACGGCTGGCCCAGATCGAATCCCAGAAGCAGGAGCCGCAGGCCATCGCGTTTAACGTTGCCCAGCGTACCATGAATCCGTACCCGAAAGGCCACGTCTGGTATACGATGACGTTCGATGAAGAGATCGACGCTATTAAAAAGTTAACGGTCAACGAGGTCAGGCAGTTTTATAAAGATTACTATGGCGCTCAGAACGCCGTAGTTTCTGTGGTTGGTGCGTTCGATGAGCCGGTTATCCGAACCACGCTCAAAAATGACCTGGGTAAGTGGAAAGCCGCCACACCATTCGCCCGTGTACCCATGCAGCTCTTCGCCGATCTGAAAAACAAGACGGAGTCGATCCAGACAAGCGACAAGACCAATGCCATGTTCGTGACCGGTTTGAAATTCCCCATGCGCGACGACGACCCGGAGTATGCAGCCCTCTACATGGCCAATTACATCCTTGGTGATGGTTTCCTGAACTCGCGCCTGGCCACCCGCATCCGTCAGAAAGAAGGGGTCAGCTATGGCGTCGGTTCTTTCCTCTACGCCGACGATAACGACAAAGTGGCCAATTTTGGCTCCTATGCCATCTATAATCCCGAAAACTCGGAGAGGCTGGAGAAAGCGTATCGCGAAGAAATCGAAAAAATGGCGAAAGACGGCGTGACCGCCGATGAGCTGAAAGCGGCTAAAACAGCTGTTCTGCAAAACAAACAGGTAGAACGATCGCAGGATGGTATACTGGTCAGCAAGTGGGCACAATACCTTACCAAAGCCGACGGTCGAACATTTGCTTACGACGCCGATTACGAAAAACGCATTGCCGCCCTAACGCCCGAACAGGTCAACGCAGCTGTCAAAAAATACATTGACTATAACAAGCTGACTATCGTCAAAGCAGGTGATTTTGAAAAAGCATCAAAGAAACTGGCAGAAAAACAACCCGCTTCATCGGTGAGCGGCAGTAAGAAAGACTAACCCCGGCTGAACCGGGAGTCCAGGAACGATAAAAGTCTATGCAGGGTCAGGGATACACCGCTCACTCGCCTGACCCTGCTTTTTATTCGTACCAGACACCCGGTTCAGTTTTTTTTATATCTTTAAACTATATTTATCGTTAAAGACCTAAAGGTTACGTTTTAATATGAAACTTTTCATCATTTTTCTGTTAGTAGCCCTGTTTTCGTTGTCCGGATGGGCGCAGGTGAAGGTTATACTGCTAAAAGATACAGCCACCTATCAGCTAAGCCAATCCGGCCTGGACACCAGATTCGCAGCCATAACCAACCTCTTTCGCGCTAAACCGGCCGGGCTGGGGAATGCGATGCGGGCCCATGGGCAACAGTTCGACACGTTTATGAAAAAGCGGGCCGACGTTCCTCAACGTGGGTTCAACGTAATCGTCTACGAATATTATCAGCCCAGCGGCAACGCGGAGTTCGTGCTGATCGACACCGATCGGCCACAACCTGACTCCGTACTTAAACAGATGGTTCGGGTCTTAACCGACTTTTATGCTGCTACCCCCTACCCGGCCAGCGGGCCGGTACCCTTTCGTAGTATGTTGGGATTCATGTTCGGAAGAACTGTCGTGGCACCCCGCACTATCCGTCGCGGAGCAGGCATTGTAAGCACCCTGGAAGCTGCTCAGTCAACCAATCGGCCCGACACGGTAAAGATGCTGGCCTTCAACCAGCTCGATCTCCTGGACGTACCGGATATCGTGTACCGCTTTCCAAATCTGGAAGAGCTGGATTTATCAAAAAACAGGCTTCATACGCTTCCCGCCCGGTTAACAGCCGATATTCCGACCCTGAAACGGCTTAGTCTTCTGGGTAATACCATCCCGGACGACAGCGTGTTCATCACCAGAAACACCCATTTACGGGCGCTGAATCTACAGAGTAACCAATTTACGCGCGTTCCGCCCGCTATTCACCGGAACCGCCGTCTCGAAAGTCTCTGGCTGGGCAATAACAAGCTGGCAGCACTGGACATGAAGACACTTCGTCGCCTACACAAGCTAAACGACCTGAATCTATACAACGCCGGTCTCACCGCCGTGCCTGCCTCCATAGGACGGCTCAGGCACGTGACGGTGCTTGATTTATACTACAATAAACTCCGGGAATTACCGCGCCGGATCGGACGGATGAAGCGGCTTGAGCAGCTGGCCATTGCTCATAATGAACTAACTCAGCTTCTCCGGCATCCCTGGCCAAATTACGTAACCTGCATATGCTCTATGCTCACCATAATCGAATAAGCCAGCTACCCGTCAATTTCTCAACCCTGAACGAGCTGCGGGTACTGGACATAAGTTATAACTGGTTCAACGTAGCTCCTTCGCTATTGTCGTTACTACCTGCTCTGGAGGAGCTCGACCTTAACAACAATAATTTACAGGAACTGCCCACAGACCTCAGTCGGCTGAAAAACCTGAAGAAGCTCCACCTTCGGTCCAATCCCCTTACCCAGGGCGATGCTAAAACGGGGCCTTATGCCCAACTTATTGAGCAGTTGGAAGCCAACAAAACAGAGGTTTTCTATTGACTCAATTAAACTTTGCCTGGAATCTTCATAATCAATTATAGATAAAGCAGAAAATTGAGCTAAAATAGGATAGAAAGCCAACCGGCCGGTGTTAGCTATACGTCAATACCTCTGTTGCATGCAAGTTGCTACTTCCCCTCTTACCACCGCGCCTAATCGCGTAACGCTCTGGTCGGCCCTAACCTCCGTATATTTTCTCTGGGGATCGACCTACCTGTTCATTCACTTTATGACCGAGCGGATGCCACCCCTGTACATGGCCTCCCTGCGGTACATCATTGCCGGCACGCTCCTTTACGGGTACGCCCGACTGACAGGAACACCCCGGGCAACGCGTACAGAATGGAAGTCGGCCGGTATCGTCGGGATTTTGCTGCTGACAGTGGCTAACGGGTGTTTGACGCTGGCGCTTCAGTACATTCCTACGGGTGTTGCTGCTCTATTGGGTGGTCTCCTGCCCGTTTTCCTGCTAACCCTCAACTGGGCATCGTTCGCGCGTAAACGGCCTACGAATCTGGCCCTCGTTGGGCTGGTCATTGGGCTGACGGGTATCTACTTTCTGGTCAAACCCGACAAATTACAGGGAACAGGCGGTCTCCACGCCAACCTGATCGGTGCGGGACTGGTAACATTCGGCAACTTCGCCTGGGCTGTCGGGACGCTGCTTGCCCCGCGTGTTTCACTGCCATCGGGCACTATTTCGAGTGGCATTCAAATGCTCGTTGGCGGCTTCGTCCTGCTGGCTATCAGTCTGTGTGTAGAACCCGTTACGCCCTGGAGCATTTTAGATGCGCCCACAAAGGCCGTTGGTTCTATGTTTTACCTGGTTGTTTTTGGCAGTATCATCGGGTTTTCCTCCTATGCCTGGCTTGCCCGTAATGCATCGCCCCAATTGTTATCTACCTATGCCTTTGTCAATCCAGTAGTTGCCATGCTGCTGGGTGTAACCTTCGCCGGTGAACTATTTTCAAGCCAGTCGCTGCTCGGTGCCGTTATTGCCCTGGTAGGCGTTATCCTGATTACCCTGGGGAGAAAATAAGTGAGTGACTGAGTAACTGGCCTGGTTAATTCCCTCAATCACTCAGTTAACCGGTGGCACACCTACACTTGTCCAGCCACCATCGACCACCAAGCTTTGGCCGGTGATGTGGCGTGACGCGGGCGATACCAGAAAGAGGGCTGCGTTGGCAATATCATCGACCGTAGCTGGTCGACCCATCGGCGTGATGCGTGACCAGGTGGGAATATAAGCCGGGTCATCCAGCGTTCGTTCGGTGAGCGTAGCACCGGGGGCAATGGCGTTGACAGTAATACCCAGGGGCGAAAAATCGATAACCAACTGCTTCGCCAGCATTTCCAACCCCGCCTTGGTCATGCTGTAAACGGGAAGACCCGGATGGCCCAGATGCCCCACTACCGACGACATAAACAGGACGCTACCGCCTGTTTGCTGAACGCGCATTTGCCTGGCAGCCGTCTGGGCCAGAAAAAAACTTCCGCGCAAATTCAAATTCACAATGGTTTGAAACGCATCGGGTGTCGTGGTGAAGATATCGCCGAAAATGGTAATTCCAGCGTTGGCAATAGCAATATCCACCGAACCAAAGGTATTGGCCGCTGTCTCGACCATATGCTGAATGAACGCCACATCCGATGCATCGCCGGGGCAGGCTACGCAGTTACCCCGCATCGAAGAAGTGCCCGGCTCCAGGGCATTGATGCGAGTGGCGGCCTTGTGGGCCGTTTCTTCGTCAAAATCGTTGAGCACTACATGAACACCCTGCTCTACAAGCGCTTTCGCAATGGCAAACCCAATGCCAATACCCGCGCCGGTGATGATCGCCGTCCGGTTGTTACGGGGACTCGTAATCGACTCCATAAGTATACCCTTAGTTGACGCCTGTCACCTGCATGGGCAACGTATATATCCCTTCGGAAGCAGTGATGAATAAGGTCCGACGGTCTTTACCCGAGAAGCAGATATTACCAACCCAACCCGCTGGTACGGGTATGTTTCCAAGCTTTTTACCGGCTGGGTCATAAACGGTAACGCCCTTACCGGTAATGTAAAGATTTCCCAGGTTGTCGAGCGTCATACCATCCGACCCCTGCGATACATAAAGCTGGCGATTTGTCAGCTTGCCACCAGCACCAATCTGGTATTTATAGGTTTTATTATCCTTGATGTCGGCCACGTACAGAAACTTACCATCGGGCGTTCCGATAATACCATTTGGCTGCTTCAGATCAGCATCGACGACTATCGGCTCTTTTTGCCCGACTGGCAGATAGTACACTTTCTGTCCGTCGATTTCGGGACTTTGCCGCGTCCAGTAGTCGCGCTGGTAGTACGGATCGGTGAAGAAGATACCGCCGTTGGGCTCAATCCAGAGATCATTGGGACCATTAAGCTTTTTCCCCTTGAAATCGGTCATCAGCACCGTAACGGTCTTGTCCGGGGTGATCGACCAGAGTTCGTTATTTTGATCGGCGCAGGTGACGAGATTGCCTTTTTTATCGAAGTACATGCCATTGGAGCGACCGGCTTTGTCCATAAATACCGACAGTTTCCCCTCCGTATCGTATTTCCAGATTTTGTCGTTAGGCTGGTCGGTAAAAAAGACCGTCCCGTCCTTGTCGACGGCTGGCCCTTCGGTAAATTTAAACTGACCAGACACCTTCTGTAGCGTTGCACCGGGTTGGATGATTCGCTGGAGTTCGCCCGATGGCGTGTCGTTCTGTTGTGCGAGTGCTGTCATGGTAATGCCCGACAATGCCGCTATTACTAAACCGTATTTACGAAATAACGTCATGTGCCGTAGTAAAAGTTGATATACGTACTCGTTGATAAACGCAGCGAAACATACTTGGTTGGAATCGATTAGGGAAAGGGAATACAATCAAACGCGGGTTGGGTCGGGGTGCTGGTAGCCTTTGCGGTATGGCCGCTGTAGGAGTGCCGTAGCCTCCGGGTCGCCCACGACCTGACGCTTTTTCGGGTCGTAAACAATGGGACGGCCCGTTTTCATCGATATATTGGCCATAATACAGCTTGCCGTTGAAATATGTCCTTCCTCAATATCGGCCACTGGTCGGCCCCCTGTTTCGATCGCTTTCAGGAAGTCGAGCATGTGCAGGCGGGTAGCGGGTGCTGCGTTCAGTTCGATTTTCGGATTGGTGGGCTCGGTAAGATCTTCCGGGTATTTTTCCTTTTCGTATACCACATCCTTGTGAATCTTCTCCCCGTCTTTCAGCGGAACGAAATCACATTGCATGGTGCTGCCCCACAGCGTGCCTTTATCGCCGTACAGCGTAAACGACCAGGGATAATCCGGGTTGTTGGGCGTTCCCCAGGACCGATGCTGCCAGACACAGTTTAAGTTGTCGTATTCGAAAACAGCCGACTGCGTATCGGATATATTGGATTTACCGGATTTATCGACGTAAATACCGCCCGTAGAACTAATTCGGGTAGGCCAGCCCAGCTTCAGCATCCAGCGAACGGTATCGAACATGTGTACGCACATATCCCCCGTAATGCCATTGCCGTATTCCATAAACGTGCGCCACCAGCGAACATGCGGCAATCCGTCGTAGGGGCGCAACGGTGCCGGGCCTGTCCACATGTCGTAGTCCAGGAATTCAGGAACAGCCTGTACGGCCGGATTACCGTTGGCCCGCATGGGGAAGTAGCAGCACATCTCTACATGGTGTACCTTACCCAGCAAACCGGCATCGACAATATTCTTTTTAGCGTCGATCAGGTGGGGCGTACTTTTCCGCTGGGTGCCTACCTGCACAACCCGTTTGTACTTACGGGCGGCCGCCACCATGGCTTCGCCTTCGATGACGTCCACGCTGATGGGCTTCTGCACGTACACGTGAGCCCCGGCTTTCATGGCGTCGATGGCCTGTAAGGCATGCCAGTGATCCGGCGAGCCAATCAGCACAATGTCTAACTTGTTTTCAGCCAGCATTTTGCGGTAGTCGCCGTACAACTGGGGCGTTTTCCCTGATTTCTGACGCTGGCTTACCAGTTTAGCCGCATCGGCCAGCATATTTTTGTCTACGTCGCAGAGCGCGACGACCTCAACGGGCGCGACCTGAATAAGCCGTAACAAATCACTTTTACCGTACCAGCCTGTACCAATCAGGGCGACCCGATAGGTCTTTGCCTGATCGATAAAACTTGAGTCCATACCGCTGGCTCCCAGGGTAGTAAGGGCAAGTGATGCCGAAGCGCCCTGAATGAACTGACGGCGGTTGATGTTGAACTGATACATAAGAAGTTGCGGATTCTAACGTCAAAATGTCGATTACGTTACCAGAAAAGCTGATCGGGTTTGGCACTTACTGTTTATTCACTGCATAAATGTTTCTTTTGTAAATCCCGCCGGGCGGTAAATTGGGGTTCCTTAACCCTATTACCCATGACTTATATACGTTTGCTACTGATAATCAGTGTCCTATCCCCAATCATGACTGCTGTGGCTCAGCCTGCTAACCGGGCGGGCATTGAGCAGACTGATTTTGGCACCTTTCCCGATGGGCGCGTGGCCCAGTTGTTTACCCTGCGTAATACGGCCGGAATGACCGTTCAGATTACCAATTACGGCGGCTATATCGTTTCATGGACAGCCCCCGACAGGGACGCCAGGCAGGAAAACATTACGCTGGGTTTACCTTCGTTTGCCGATTACCTGAAGGGTACGCCCAGCCTCGGACCTATCATCGGTCGCTTCGGCAACCGCATTTGCGGGGGTACGTTCACCCTCGATGGACAGGTGTATACGGTTGCAAAAAACGCAGGGGTCAACCACATCCACGGGGGTCGCGTTGGTTTCGACAAAAAGCTGTGGACCGCCACAACCAAATCCGGCCCTGAACCCTCGCTGGCCCTTCAGTATACCTCCCCCGACGGCGAAGAAGGGTATCCCGGCACCCTGGCAGTGACGGTTACGTATACGGTACAAAAAGACAATGCGCTGCGGATCGACTATCAGGCAACCACCAACAAACCGACAGTTTTAAACCTGACCAACCACGCCTATTTTAACCTGAGCGGGATGAAGCGGGACGTATTGAACCAGGAGCTGTTGATCAAGGCCGACCAGGTGCTGCTTACCGACAAAACCCAGATCCCAACAGGCGAACTGAAGCCCGTGGCCGGAACCGTCTTCGACTTCACGAAGGCAACCTCCATCGGACTACGCATCAACGATACGACCGATACGCAACTCCGCTATGGCAAAGGATACGACCATTGCTGGGTGTTTACCGACTCATCCCGGACCTTAAAACTGGGCGCAACCCTGTATGAGCCAGTGAGTGGCCGGCTGATGACTATGTACACGACTGAACCTGCGGTACAGATCTACACGGCAAACCACCTGAATGGATCACTTAAGGGGAAAGAAGGCGTTGCTTACCAGCGTCGATGGGGCGTTTGTCTGGAAACGCAGCATTTCCCGGACGCTCCGAATCATCCAAACTTCCCGACTACGACTCTTCGGCCCGGCGAAACGTATCGGAGTACTACGGTGTATAAATTTTCGGTGCGTTAAGCTGACAGGAAAACGGAAACGCTCTAGTGCGAATCCCGCTTAACCTCGCTACCCGAACCACCCCGCAGAAAGTCAAAGTCGGCCCCTTCGTGAGCCTGCGTCACGTGGCGTATATACAGGTTGACATACCCCCGGTCATAGCCCAGATCGACCGGCTTGAAATGTACCAGCCGGCCAGCCAGCTCTTCATCCGATACATGAAGATGCAGGCGCCGGTTTTCTACATCAAGCGTAATGAGATCGCCATTTTGAACCAGGGCAAGATTGCCACCCACGGCTGCTTCAGGCGATACGTGTAGTACCACCGTTCCGAAACCTGTACCGCTCATACGTCCGTCCGAAATACGGACCATGTCGTGAACGCCCTGCGCCAGAATTTTGGCTGGTAACTGCATGTTTCCTACTTCGGGCATACCCGGGTATCCCTTTGGCCCTACGTTTTTCAGGACCAGCACACAGGTAGGATCGACATCGAGGTTTGGATCGTCGATACGGGTCTTATAATCGTCAATGTTTTCAAAGACCACCGCCCGGCCGGTATGCTGCATCAGCGCCGGTGTGGCGGCCGAGGGCTTCAGCACAGCCCCATGCGGGCACAGATTACCCCGTAACACAGCGACCCCCGACTCGGGTTTGAAAGGGTTATCGATGGTAGCAATTACGGCCGGGTCGTAGCATTGCGCGTTGACACAATTGTCGCCAATACTATGCCCATTTACCGTTAAAACATCATTATGGAGCACGTTCCGCAATTCACGGATGACAGCAGGCAATCCACCGGCGTAGAACAGATCTTCGACGAAGTGTTCGCCCGACGGCTGCAGGTTTGCCAGCAGTGGTATTTTGGCCGACAGCAGATCGAAATCATCCAGCGACAAATCGACCCCTACCCGCCCGGCAATGGCCGTCAGGTGCAAGATAAAGTTGGTTGAACCACCCAGTGCAGCATTGACCATAATGGCATTCTCGAACGCCTTCCGGGTCAGAATTTGTGACGGTTTTACGTTCTCGCGAGCCAGCTCGACCATCCGGACGCCGGTCATGTGGGCGAGCACCTTCCGGCGTGAATCGGCGGCCGGGATCGTCGCATTATCGGGTAAACTCAGGCCCAGCGACTCCACCATAGCCGCCATCGTACTGGCCGTTCCCATTACGGCACAGTGACCCTGACTACGGGCCATACTGGCTTCGGCCGCAACGAACTCGGCCTGCGACATCAGGCCCATCTTGAAATCTTCGGCGAAGCGCCACAAATCCGAGGTGCCAATTTTCCGTCCCTGGAACCGCCCGGCCAGCATAGGCCCACCCGACACGACCATGGTAGGAATATCGACACTACAAGCCCCCATCACCAGCGAAGGCGTTGTCTTATCACAACCACACATCAGAATAACGCCATCGATCGAGTTACCCCGGATGCTTTCTTCAACGTCCATGCTGGCCAGATTCCGGAACAGCATGGCGGTAGGTTTGATCTGGCATTCGCCGAGCGACATGACCGGAAATTCCAGCGGAAAACCACCGGCTTCCCACACGCCCCGCTTTATGGCTTCGGCCAGTTCCCGGAAATGGGCATTGCAGGGGGTCAGTTCAGACCAGGTATTACAAATCCCGATGACAGGTTTCCCTTCGAATTCGTGATGCGGAAATCCCTGGTTTTTCATCCAGGCACGATATATAAAGCCATCTTTTCCGGTGCGGCCAAACCAATCTTGCGAGCGTAAAGGCATTATCTGGAGGAGTACAAAAATCTGTCGATAGTTATCGGTAAAGCCAATGAGAGGGCCGTTTTACTTTTCTCCTGAGCCAATCTATCTTCCAATGACGGAATAATCGACTGTCTGACCGGGCTTTCGACAGGCTCCCACTAGCCTTTTTTTTTGTACGAAATCAATTTAACCAGGGTCGCTCTAAGGGCGTGAAACTCAGCAAGTTTCTGTCCACACACCTTCATTTGCCTTTTTCCATATAAAAGCCGTTTATGTAAAATATTGATAATCAATAAACTAAACCGTTCAATCAAAACGTTACTTTCCTATCATCATCTCTTTTGTGTCTTGCTAATACGAGTTGGATTTTCCCTATTGATGGCGGCTATTCGCCCGGCGACTACAGTTGCAGCCCGAATAACGGCATCCCCCCTTCTTCAATCGGCTTCATCTGCCAATAAGGTTACGGTTAACGCCGATGCTACCCGGTCGATCCTGACCGGTGCAGATATGATGACCACCCGACTGGCAAACTCCACTACGGCAGCCCCCGATCTGCCCATGCTCGATGTCAATTTTTGTGGAGAATGTTTACCGCTCGATCAAACCAATGTAGCCGATCGCTGGAAACGGGTATTTACCCTGTTCCGACCCCATGCCAGCGACCTGGGCGATATACAACGACGGGCTGATTCGTTCTTTCCCATTATCGATCCTATCTTAAAGAAACACGACATCCCCGACGATTTTCGGTATGTGCCTTTAGCCGAAAGCGGCTTGCGCCCTAAAGCCGTTTCACGGGCCGGAGCCGCGGGTTACTGGCAGCTCATGCCTGGCACAGCCCGCTCGTTAGGCCTCAAGGTGAACAGCAAAACCGACGAACGTTTCAATGTGCATAAAGCCACAGAAGCCGCCTGCAAATACCTCCGGGCACTCTACACCCAACTAGGTTCCTGGTCACTGGTTGCCGCGGCTTACAATGTAGGACCGGGCTACATTAGTGGGCAACTGAAGCGCCAATCGCACCGCGACTACTACCAGATGCGGCTCCCGCGTGAAACCCAGTATTACCTGTTCCGGGTACTGCTCTATAAAGAAGTGATGTCGCGTCCCGGCGACTACTCATCGTTTTTGTCACCGGCCACCCAAACGGCCTATCAACCCTGGCCAGCCGCTGGCCTGGCCCGCCTGAGTTGATGCCCGTATAGCCTAAAAAAACCGCCCGATATACTTTACCAGGTTGATCGGGCGGTTTTTCTGCGTTCTTTTGGTACAAAAATGTGGTTTCGCTCACAAGAGTTAGGGCTAATCGAAACCCTACCCCGCCAAATCAGTTATTAGAGTACTCCAACGGCCGGGTAAACATCCGGCCGGCACTACATCCCGCGTTTGAATGCAGTCTGACACGACAAAACCCGCTGATCGGGAACCTGACCGGCCCGTCATTACCCGGCGACTCGACCGGCTTTTTCTGGATTTAGCCGACGTATCCTCGTTCGTCGGCCGTTTTTTCAGGGAAATGTTCCTGCCTCCTTATGAGTTCAAGGAAATTGTCAGACAGTGTTACGAAGTGGGCTACAGGTCTTTACTGCTTATTTCTACCACTGGTTTCATCACCGGTATTGTCTTTACCAATCAATCCCGCCCCTCCCTTACCGAGTTCGGTGCTGCATCGTGGCTACCTTCCCTGATCGCTATCGCCATTGTTCGGGCGCTGGGTCCGCTCGTAACGGCCCTGATTGCAGCAGGTAAAGTTGGATCGAGCATTGGGGCAGAGCTGGGATCGATGAACGTAACGGAGCAAATCGACGCGATGGAAGTATCGGGTACCGATCCTTTCAAGTTTCTGGTCGTCAGCCGGGTTATTGCCACCTCGTTCACCATTCCGTTGCTGACGATGTACACGATATTCGTCGCCCTCATTGGGGCTTATATCAATGTCAATCAGCACGAACAAACCAGTTTTACGTCCTATATCCAGGAAGTATTTGGTGCTATTACCTACGTAGACATCTTCGCATCGCTGATCAAATCCATTGTATTTGGTTTTACGATCGGTATAGTTGGCTGTTATAAAGGTTACCATTCATCAAAAGGAACGGAGGGCGTTGGGAAAGCGGCAAATTCAGCTGTTGTCACATCCATGTTTCTGGTATTTATTGAAGAATTGCTCTCGCTGCAAATTGTGGGCGCTATTCGGGGCAGTTGAGTGGAAGTAGTAACGGGCCAGCCTGGATGGCTTATTTACACATTCACTTATTTATTTACTCTTTACTACATGACACCATCTACCGAACCAGTCATCACCATTCGGGGACTATGCAAGTCCTTCGGCGATCTGCACGTGTTGCAGGGCGTTGATCTGGACGTATTCCGGAGCGAAAACGTGGTCGTTCTGGGGCGTTCGGGTACGGGCAAATCGGTCCTGATCAAAATAATGGTTGGCCTGCTCAAACCCGACGCCGGCAGCGTTGTTGTACTGAGCCAGGCTGTCGATCAGTTACGTGGCAGAGACCTGGATGCTTTTCGACGGCAGGTCGGTTTTTCATTTCAGAGCAGTGCGCTGTACGATAGTATGAGTATTCGGGAGAACCTGGAATTCCCGCTTGTACGCAACATACGCAACCTGAGCCGGGCCGACATTGACCGGGCCGTTGAAGAAGCGCTTGACGATGTGGGGCTGTCGCAAACCATCAACCAGATGCCGTCTGAACTGTCTGGCGGGCAGCGTAAGCGGATCGGTATTGCCCGGACGATGATTCTGAAGCCCGAGATCATGTTATATGATGAACCAACAGCCGGCCTGGACCCTATCACCTGCATTGAAATCAATAACCTCATCAATGAGGTACGTGAACGATACAAAGCCACATCGATCATCATTACCCACGATCTGACCTGTGCTAAAGCAACCGGCGACCGGGTTGCCATGTTGCTGGATGGCAAGTTTGAACGGGTGGGTACTTTCGATGAGGTTTTCGCCGATCCCGACGAGCGGGTTCAGCAGTTTTACAATTATAATTTCGTGAACTGAACAGGGTTCACAGCCCCTTATAACCGATGAGTACAGAATCGAATAAACGCTCCGTTGTCGTTGGCATCTTCGTCCTGCTGGGCGTCCTTATTTTCGTGGCCGGGGTGTTTGTCCTGGGCGGTCAACAAAAACGCTTCACCAAAAGCATTCGCATCATGGCCGTTTTCAGCGATGTCGCCGGGTTGAAGGCCGGTAACAACGTCTGGTTTTCGGGGGTGAAAATTGGCACTATCAAACGGGTCAAATTTTTCGGAACGAATCAGGTGGAAGTCGATATGGATATTGAGCAGAGCGCCCAGTCGTATATCCGGAAAGATGCCCAGGCCACCATCAGCTCGGATGGGCTGATCGGCAACAAGATCGTTCAGATTTTCGGCGGTACGCCCAAAGCCGGGCCGGTGGAAGAGAACGACCGGTTGAAAACCCAGGAGGCTCTGAGTTCCGATAAGGTATTGGAAACCTTGCAGGAGAATAACCAGAACCTGCTCCGGGTTACCAACGATTTTAAAGCACTGGTAGGCAACATCCGCCGGGGTAAAGGAACGGTTGGTGCCGTTCTGACCGATTCAGTTGTGGCTAATAACTTCAAACTGGCGATGGAGAACCTACAGAAAGCTTCGCTCAATACGGTAAAAGTAACGGGTTCCGTGTCGGCGTTTGCGGCTAAACTCAATACGAAGGGGTCGCTGGCCAACGAACTGGTGACCGACACTACCGTATTCCGGCGACTGAGCCGAACTGCATCCCGGCTGGAGAATGCAGCGGGCTCGGCCGAAAAAACCGTTAGCACGCTTAATCTGACCTCCGAGAATGTGAACCGGGCTTCCGAAAAGCTCAACAACACGAACAGCCCGCTGGGTGTGTTGCTGACCGATCAGGAAACGGCTACGAACCTCCGCACGACCCTGCGCAACCTGAATAAGGGTACGGAGTTACTGAACGAGGACCTGAAGGCTGCTCAAAGCAATTTCCTGCTACGGGGCTTTTTCAAGAAAAAGGCCAAAGAAGAGTCCAAACGTAAAGCAGATAGTACGACTGTGGTGCAACCCCAGCCGTAGGACGCTATCTTCGGCATTGACTTTCGGGGCTAGGCTGCCAGTTCCTGCCATGAAATAAGGCCAATGGCAAGAACCGCCAGAGCCAGACCGACCTTATTGGCCACCGACAAGCGCTCCCGAAAGAACAGTGCGGCTACGAGTGCGGCTAGTAGAATGACCCCAATATTATAAGTTGGATACACAAACGCGCCGTTTCCGTTGAATGCCGACAAAGCCAGCAGCAGGGTATAAAAGCTAAGAAAGTTAGGAACGCCCAGGGTTACGGCCCCGATCAGACTGCGCGGGTGAATAGTTTCTTTTCCCTGCACCAGGCGTACCGTCAGCATGAGCAGACCAGCTACAACAGCACCAATTACCATTGTCAGCGTCACCTGAATGGTCTTATCGGTTGAGGGTATGTACCGCAGGTTCATGTAGTTAATCATGGTATTGGTTGCTCCGTAGCACAGAAAAACGGCCACGGGCAGCAGCACCTGTAGGCCCATTCGACGGGATTTGGGCGTGTTCATCGGATTGGTTTCCTTGTCGGACTTGCTTTCTTCTTTGTAGGTACTCAGCCCAACGGCCACGACGGCCAGCACCAGGCCCAGGTAATTGAAAGCGTCGAAACCGCTGCCCGCCTTCGTACTGGCTGCGTTGAACACGAACAGGCTGAAACAAACCGGAATCACCAGCGACAGGTTATTGGCCAATGAAGTGGCCGTAATACCCATCCGCTGCGTACTGGCTCCTGACAGCAGAAACGTTACGATGAATCCTACGCCCAAACCGAGAGCCAGCCAAGTCCAGGTCTGGGCAAAATCGATGTGAAAGGACTGATCGGCTGGTAACAGCAAATAGCCGGTCAGGAAACAAACAGGGTAGTTGAATACGATGGCCTGAAATGTATTGAGGTTGTACCGGGGAAACAACCGGAAGTTCAGCAACAGTAAAACAGACAGACCGATACTCAGGAGTAGGAATAACATAATGAACTGAACGATAATTTTCTGCGAAACTACACCCTTGTCGCTTACGATTCAGCGTATATTCAGCAGCCATATCGTATAACTTTGCGGCCTATGTTCAAAAAACTGTACGTTGCCCTGTTTTGCCTGTCGGCGACAGTCGCTTTTAGCCAGCGTACGTTCTCGATCTCAGCGACAGCCTCGCCCACCCTGGTCCGAACCAACCACAACCGAACCTACCTCTATCCTGATAGCGATGGCCAGGTGGTGGAGCCCGTTTTTCTGGCTGGTACTGTGAACACTATCGGTTTCACGGCAGGTCTGGGAGCCCACTACACCTACGCGCCCGGCTGGTCGGTCGCTACAGGTATCTGGTATAGTCAGACAGCGAGGCAGCAGGCCCGGCTGGCCGCAGCAGGTGAAGGCACAACAACACTGAGAAGTCGCACCCTACGCGTGCCCCTCCTGCTCAATTACCAGTTGACCACCCGGCGGTTCGCGCCCTATTTCTCACTGGGTCTGTGGCTCGACTTTCCCCTGAACGCGCGCGTCATCGTTGACCGAATCGATGAGCCAACGCAGCGTCTACGACTTAAAACCGACACGGGTCCGATCTTTCAACCTTTACTAGGCGTTGGTGGCCGCTATCAACCTGCTCGCCGGTGGGCACTGATTGTCCAGCCAGTCTGGTCCTATAACCTGGGTCGGTTTGGTGGAGCCCGAACGTATAACTCGTCGTATGAAGTGAATATATTGGCTCAGATAACGTACGCCCTCTGAAGACCCTATTATTTTATGCGTTTACTGCCTCTTTTTCCTGACTACCGGACTCTGTGTATATTGCTCATCTTCCTCGGGCTGGAGCCTGCCGCTGCTCAGGTGGTCATGCCGGAACGGACGCCGGTCGTTATTGATCAGTTCGTTCAGCAACTCATGGATAGCGCTCACATACCCGGTCTGTCTGTTGCCATCATCCAGGGTAATAGACTGCAATACAGCCAGGGGTATGGGCTTACCACTACCGACTCGTCGCAGCGGGTAACGTCGGCCACCGTATTCGATGCGGCCTCGCTGAGTAAGCCTGTCTTTGCCTATGCCGTTCTGCAATTGGTAGATGAAGGCGTGCTGGCGTTAGATACACCCCTGTTCAACTACCTGCCTTATACGGATATAGCATCCGACGAACGCTATAAGCAAATCACCACGCGCATGGTGCTCAGCCACCAAACGGGGTTTCCTAACTGGCGCAAAAACCGAAAGTCGAAGGTGCTTTCCCTACTGTTTACCCCCGGCCAGCGATTCGGTTATTCCGGTGAGGGTTTTGTATACCTACAGAAAGTAGTTCAGAAGCTCACGGGAAAACCCTTGAATGAGTTGATGACGGAGCGTGTTTTCGGTCCCCTACAGATGACCCGGAGCAGTTACATCTGGAACCCGGCATTCGACACCAACTTTGCGTTACCACATGACGAATCCGGCCAGGTGGAGCCAAAGGGGAAACCGGAGCAGCCAAACGTAGCCTACTCCCTACAGACTACCGCCGATGATTATGCCCGGTTTGTGATAGCTATACTGACAGGCAGTGGCCTGAAACTGAAAACTGCCGATCAAATGCTGTCCCGCCAGACGCAGCTCCCCAAAAAACTTTTTGGAGAAGATGGCCTCTCTCCTTCTTTAAGCTGGGGTCTGGGTTTTGGGCTAGAGCATACACCGGCAGGTGACTACTTCTGGCATTGGGGCGACAATGGCAGTTATAAATGTTACGTGACTGCCAGCCGGGAGCAAGGCAATGCACTAGTGTATTTCACCAATAGTGCCAACGGGTTGAACATCAGCCGGGAGATGGTAACCCATTTCCTCGGGGGTGATCATCCGGCACCTGAGTTCCTGGGTTATGCTCCTCACAGAAAAGACAGCCCTTCCCCAGCCGCAAAGCGCTGATGCAGTTACCTGTCTGGATAACTCAGGACACTTGTTTCATCTCGTTCTCCGCCAGCCAACGCATCCGGTAGGCATTCATGGCCGTACGGCCCAGCTGATTGACAAGCCGGTAGTTGACAACAATTCCCACGGCGGCTCCGATACCTGGAATCAACTGGGCCAGCTTGGCTAAGTCGATGTAGTCACGGTATTCCTGCTGAAACGTGAGCCAGTCGAACTGGTTGATATCATTGGGTAGCTGGCGGCTGTGTTCAGCCCAGTCGGCCACATTCCGGTAAACAGACTGGCGACGCTCCTGACTTGAGAAGGCCAGTTGAAATACGTATAGGATAAATACCCGCTCGCGGTAGTCGCTGACCGAATAGCCGTATAAAGCTGCGATTTCGAAAAGCAGCTTCATTTTCAGGCTCAGCAGCAGTGGAAAATCGGCAAAGCTCAACAGGATACCTCCTGCCCCCGTTACGCCCCCTTCGGCAGCGCTTGTCTTTCGGTAGAAATTGATCCGTCTGGCCACAGCCGCATCCCGTTCTGTCAATGTCATACCCGTGGCAGGCTGCCGGGTAAGGAACTCGGCACCGAACAGAACCGCCCGTGTCATTTGCTTGATGGCTACCGTAATGGCCTGATGTATCCGATCAGGAATGATGCGATTGATCCGGCGTTGCACCGCTGTAGAAAGCCTTCCAACGGCTGAAGGCGGCTTTTGCATTGCCTCTTGCCAGCGTATCAGTTCATCACGAACCGCAATTTCGTAGGAGGTCATAGATGAGATTTTATATAAAAAGAACTAATTTTAACGAATTAAAATCCTCTCTCTGTCGTTTTTTCCTTATTATCTTCTGATCATTTCCGTCTTTTTATGAAGAGAATCTGCCTTGTTTTGGTCGTTCTGCTTAACATTGCAAGCACCAGCTCAACCGAAATCCGAACCAACGACAGAAAACTTGTTGCCACCCTTAAAAAGGCTATTAACGCTCACCGGAACCCCACCATTTACGATCAGCTTAATCTCGATCAATTTGGTCTTCAACGCGACGTTTTCGACTATGCCCTGCGTGGCTGGCAGAAAATGGGGGCTCAAAAACCGGTTCTATCCATCGTTGATTTGAGCCAGCCCTCCACAAAGAAACGACTGTATGTCGTCGATTTGCTTAAAAAGAAGATCCTCTTCAATACGTACGTATCGCACGGCCAGAAATCGGGAGACCTGGTTGCTACTTCTTTTTCCAACACCCAGTCGTCGTTTCAGAGCAGCTTAGGCTTTTATAAAACGCTCAACACGTATATGGGAAAGCACGGCCTTTCGCTGCAACTACAGGGATTGGAGAAAGGATTCAACGACAACGTATATAACCGCAATATTGTCCTTCACGGTGCCGATTACGTCTGCGAAGAGTTCATCCGCAAAACTGGCCGGTTAGGTCGTAGCCAGGGCTGCCCGGCTGTTCCTTATGCGGAGTCGAAAAAGATCATTCAGGTTGTAAAGGGAGGTACCTGCCTATTCGTTTACTCTCCCAATCCTGATTACCTGAAAAATTCGGCTTACCTCACCGGTGGCCAGACAGTTTCACTCTAAGGGTGAAGACATTGTCATTCAGCCCTTCTTTCCCTTCTACTTCTTCTGGAATGCGTTGCTAACTCGCTATCCAGCAACGCGTCCTATTGGCAACTCATTTTCAGACCTTAGCACAAATAAAAGTTGCCTTTCGCTTCACTATGACCAGAAGTCACTCTGAAACGAAAGGCAATTATTAGGTAAGGCCAGGCCCAATCGGTGGATGGCAACTAGTCCAGCGCATACACATCCCGATAGATGCGTAGCTTCCCGGATGCGTCGACGTCGGCCGTGTTATAGGCGATAAACACCGGAACAGGCTTGGGGATAGCCAGCGTTTTAGGTTTCTGATCGATCAGGCAGCGATCCATAAAACCGGCATCGAACGTTTGCTTGCCCAGTACGAGATTAGCCAGTTCAACAGGTTTCTGTACCCGAACACATCCGTGACTCCGCCAGCGGTCGGTGGTTAGGGTGAACAGATCACGGCTGTTGGTATCGTGCAGGTAGATTGCCAGTGGGTTTTCCAATTCAAACTTGATCAAACCAAGCGAGTTCTCACAACCTGAGGCCTGCCGTACACGGTAAGGGAAGTTTGTAGCTGACAGGTTCTCCCAATCGATTTCTTCGGGGTCTACCTCTTTATCTTTCTCGTCCAGTATCTGGAGGTTCTGGTTGTAGATATAGGAAAGGTCACGTTTCATTCGGGGAAGCATTTCCTCCAGTGCAATTCCCCGTGGTACGTTCCAGTACGGATAGGCTACAATTCCCTTGATATAGGTGGTCATACAGGGCGTACGCTTGTCGGCTTTCCCGGCAATAACCTGCATCGGTAGCAACCGTTTGCCATCCCGGTCAAATACATTCAGTTCGCCAGCCGGTATGTTGACCAGAACAAATTTATCTGCTTCAAACCGATTCGTGTATCGGTAGAAATTGAGCGTCTGCCGGATCAGTCGCAGTGTATCGGCAACGGCCGGACTAGCGTTAGCCCGGTTGCGCAGCCGGTTATAATGGCCAACCAGCTGGTTGTAGGGCCCAAAAGTAGCGGTTTGCTGAAGCTGTACGGGCGAGAAGGCACTAGCTGCCTGTTTGCCCCAGGTGGAATCGATCGTTTCTTTAAGGCCGCTGTACGCTACCCGGGATGGCTTCTTACCGTACCGGATTTCGACTAACAAGCGCGAAAGCTTATCGGATATAACTGCTTTAGAATCGGTTGTGATTGTAGCAAAACGGGTGGTGTCTATCCCGACAGAATCGGCATACCGGCATACCTGGTGTAGTGTAAGTTGTTCCTGTCTTGTTCCCTCTTCGGCCTGTTCCTGTTCACGGGCAGGCGGAAGGGTATCTTTGGCGAAAAAAGTACGACCAACAAAAAAGACAAGCAGTAATCCAGCCACTACGGCCACGCCAATCCACACATTCCGGTTATTCATGTTCATTCGTTAAGTAAATACTATTCTATAACACCGACTGGGATAAATTAATTTGATCACCGGGTGTCAGCATCTAACAACAAAGGCATTTCGTTAGGAAATGCCTTTGTTGTTAGATGCTGACTAACTGTATGACGGTTTGTCGATATCGACTTTCCCATCCTGGTTTCGATTGGGATGGGTTGTCGCTTCATCTTCCACCTCATCGTCTGAAGGTGACGTATCCAGCCCACTTAAAGGCGTGTCCTCGGGCGAGTCGTTACCGGGAAGCCGGGTTGCTTTATCGGAGCGGTCACCCAATCCTGCGGGTGAGATAGCCTGCTTGGCACGTAAGATATCCTCTTTGTCCTGATCCTGATTTTCCATAGCGTTTTCTGCGTTGAGGTTTGTGGTTTGTTTATACCCTGTTCTGGATTAACTGTAGGTCATATGGATTGTTTACGGGTATTACTCCTTCCTGTTAGTTCCAGTTCTGATAGCAGACTCAGCTACTGCTTATGCAAAAAGCCGGATACGGTCCGGCTTTTTGCATCAATTCGTTATTTGTCAACGGTTTACTTTCCGCCAGCCGGCATCAGTACCGAGTCCACTGAATGGACAACCCCATTTGTAGCTTCTATATCTGCCTGATTGATGGTAGCACTATTACCGGCCCCATCTACTATAGTTACGGTCTCACCTTCCTTATTCACGGTCAATGTACCGCCTGTCAACGTCTTGAGTTTCTGACCATCCTGTAAATCAGCGGCTTTGAGTTTACCCTTTACAACGTGGTATGCCAGCACTTTGACCAGCTTAGACTTGGCAGCGGGTTTCATCAACTCATCGAATGTGCCGGTGGGAAGTTTATCGAATGCATCGTTTGTTGGCGCAAATACGGTATATGGTCCTTTTCCGCTAGCCTGATCCGTTAAACCCGAGACACGCAGAGCCCGAAATAACATCGTATGACTGGCCGACTTTGCGGCACTGATAGTCAGGTCTTTGCCGGTTACCCCCCCTGGTTTCATGGTATTTTGGGGTGCGGTAGTAGTTGACCCGCCGGTAGCCTGAGCCGTAGCATTCTGATCCTGGGCCAGTACTGTTACCTGAGTTCCAGCTAGAAGGGCAATAGAAAGCGCCCATCCGAAACGTGTTTGTTTGGTCATGTTGGGTATAGTTTTAGCGAATAACGTGAGACCCGCTCGCTGAGCTGGCGTAGGGCAATATACCCCACTTTGTTGACTAAACGGTAGGTATAGGGGAGTACATTGTGTAGGGGGTGAAAAAAATGAGCGAAAGGCCAAATACAAAAATCGTATTTGGCCTTTCGCTCATTTTTTTCACCCCCTACCGGTTCCTCTTAAAAAGAGATAATTCCTTTGGCAATCAAATATGGAATCAGTAACCAGAGGAGACCTTTGATCAGAAAGAAGAAGAAGCCTAACCAGCCTACGCGTTTAAGCCATAATTTAAAGCGCTCGTTCATATACCAAAAATAACAGGTCCAACAACCTATCCCTCTTCAGGGAGAATGATGTGAAGGAGTTACGTCTGTCTTTACCTTATACTTTCTCGAAAACCAGCCGGAAGTGATCCATAGTCTCCCGCTCGAAACAAACCCGGTTTGGACTTACCCGGAATACCGGAATCATTTCCTGGAATGCCTTATTCGTCAACAGCCGGGGAAGCAGCGACGCATATAACGCATATTTTTTCAGACTGAACGCCCGAAACCGTTTGCGCCACTGGCCAATGGTTTCAATATAATCCAGACGACCGCTACTTTGAGATACTAGCTTGAAATAAGGCTGAGCGTTCCGAATAACCTGCTCGGCCCCATACGGTAACCAAGAGCCCGGAAACTGGGCAATCATCAGCGCCAACGCATAGGAATCCGAGTTCTTGTCAGCGTGTAAACTTATATCCTTGTAATCGATCATGTTTTTACCAAACACCATCGTTTGCATATAGAACCGGCCACCAGAAGGTAGTAGCTCGGCGAGATTCCTGAAAAAGGTAGCATAGACAGCATCCTGCTGACCAGCCTGCCATTGCTCGATAGAACAGAAATGCTCCAGACCACCGATGCAGGTTACCGCATCAAAGATACCATAATCGGCGGGTGTGATCTGACGGCAGTCCTTTACCTCCACCGTTAGTCCATTCTGCACGCAGGCAGCTGCCTGAGCGGAAGACAGCGTTACCCCACGGCCCTGAGCCCCCTTACCTTTTATATAGGTAAGGAATGGCCCCCAGCCACATCCCATGTCCAGCACTTTCGTACCGTTCCCAATCCGCAGACTGTTGACAATAAACTGGTGTTTTTGCCGCTGTGCCTCTTCGAGCGTCAGCGAAAAATCGCCATTATACATAGCTCCACTATAATCGCCGGTTTCGCCTATGCTTAAACGAAACACTTTGTCGATAGTAGAGTAGGTAAACTCTAAATCTTGCTGGGAGGCCATAGAAAAGGGTGGTTTATGAGACGCTTACCGGCTCATCCACCAAATCGGTATAGGCTAGCTGACGGGAGACAGCAGGCTTTGTTCGACCCATGATCTTCAGGATCTTGTAATGTGATTTGAGAGCCGTTGCGAAGGTAGGGTTTTCCAGGTAAGGTAAGTTAAATTCATGAGCCGTTTGTTCGACAATGGCGGCAATAGCAGGATAATGAATATGACAGACCTTCGGAAACAGGTGGTGTTCGATCTGGCGGTTAAGGCCACCACAGAAAAAGGAGGCTAGCCAACTGCGGGGAGAGAAATTAGCGGTCGTCCGCACCTGGTGAATAGCCCAGGCCTCTTCGATGGTGTTTTGCTCTGTTGGCACGGGGAAATCGGTTCCTTCAACAACGTGCGCCAACTGAAAAACAAGACCCAGTACCAAGCCTTCAACAAAGTGCATGATAAAAAAACCAAGTGCCAACTGCCATAAGGTTATGTCCAGCACTAAATAGGGTAAAACCAGAAACAACCCGTAATAGGCCAGTTTAGTAACAAAGAGCGTAACATACTCTTTCATGGGGTGGCCCGAATTCTGGGTCTGGCCGATCTTGTTCTTAAATATTTTGACATAATCTTTTCGCAGTACCCACGATAGCGAAGCCAACCCATACAATGGAAATGCATACCATTGCTGATAGCGCTGCCAGGGCCGCAGGGCTTCATCCTGGTCGAGACGAATCAGACCGGGAGCCACCTCGATATCTTCGTCGTGACCGGGTATGTTGGTGTATGTATGGTGAACTACGTTATGGGTAATTTTCCAGACATAGGGACTGGCACCCAACAGGTAAAAGCTGTTACTGAATAATTCATTGACCCAGCTGCGACGTGAGAGCGCCCCGTGCATCGCATCGTGTGACACGTTGAAACCGATGAACGCAGCAAACATACCCAGTAGCATGGCCATACCGAGCATTGCCCATAAACTAAACTGATTGGATAAGATCAAGCCGTAAAGAACCGCGTAGCCCGTCATAAAGAAGACGACTTTGCCCCACATGGCCCCATTAGCGTTGGGGGAAAGGTTATTATCTTTAAAATAAGCATCTACGCGCTTACGGGTAGTACTAAAAAACAAGGAGCGACTGGTATTCGTAAATTTCAATGTAGTCTGCATAGGTAATCCATTTGTTAAACATGTGCCCGGTTTCTTAATAAATAAGATTCGAGCGGGCTAATTTCCGATCCAGGAGGAGAATTCACGCTTTGATTAGGAGCGAGTACCCGGGATGAAGTGGGTAAATCTGTAACGGATTAAAAATTGATTAGTTCGAGGTACTCGTAGCCAACCAGTCAATAAATACCCACAATGATAACGGTTTGTAAAGGCCATTCGTCTTTTTTTAATTGATTTAGTTGTGTTAACTTATTGCTAAAAACTGGTTTTTCAGTAAAAAAAGCAACCACTATGCCCAATTTATGTGTTTAGTTATTTTGGTAAAGCATAGCACAAAATTGAAACAAAGTCATGAACATTACGAAACACAAAGTAGCGGCTATCCACTAT
The DNA here is from genome assembly GCF_014282275.1 of Spirosoma utsteinense. Lineage (GTDB taxonomy): Bacteria > Bacteroidota > Bacteroidia > Cytophagales > Spirosomataceae > Spirosoma > Spirosoma utsteinense. The sequence goes on along the minus strand of NZ_VFIA01000001.1, from coordinate 225,313 downwards.
ACCCTGCGCGACAGTAGCGGGACTGTGCTCGACTCCAGCGAAGGACAGGATCCCCTTTATTACCTGCACGGTGAAAACAACCTGATTCCGGGCATGGAAGAAGGACTGGAAGGTCATACGGTTGGTGATAAATTACACCTGGACATTACGCCCGAGAAAGGATATGGCTTGCGTGATCCACAACTGATTGAGGAGGTACCACGTCGGTCGTTCGGTAGCCAGACAATTGATATTGGCATGCAGTTCGAAGCAAACGATGGCCAGATTATCACCGTTACCGATGTCAAGCCAGATACAATTACGGTAGACGGTAATCATCCACTGGCCGATCAGCACCTGCATTTTGATATTGAAGTGCTCGAAGTTCGTGACGCTACGGCCGACGAACTAGCCCATGGTCATGTTCACGGACCCGGTGGGGCTCATTAATTAGTTGATGAGTTTATGAGTTGGTCGATAACTTACGCCTGATCGACCAACTCATAAACTCATCGGTTACTGCTTATCTTTGTGCCTGTAATATGGCACAGATTGGTACAGATATTCACCTTGCGAAGACTTACCTGGAAGCAGGCAATGTAGTAGGCATCCCTACCGAAACCGTTTATGGGCTAGCGGCCAATGCCCTGAACCCCGACGCTGTTTTAACCATCTTCAAGGTTAAGAACCGGCCCTCTTTCGACCCACTTATTGTTCATACTGACTCGATCCTAAAAGTTGAGCAATTCGTGTCGGCCATTCCTGATGCGGCCCGGATACTTGCCGAAACGTGCTGGCCCGGCCCGTTAACGCTACTCCTGCCCAAACGGGATCTGATCCCCGACCTGGTTACGTCAGGTTTATCAACGGTTGCCGTCCGTATTCCGAATCATCCATTAACGCTGGCCCTGCTTCGGTCACTGCCCTATCCGCTGGCGGCTCCAAGCGCCAATCCCTTCGGCTACATAAGCCCGACCACCGCTCAGCATGTTGCGGATCAACTGGGCGACCAAATACCGTATATACTGGATGGCGGACCGGCCCTGGTTGGTCTCGAATCGACCATTATTGGTTTTGAGAACCCTATTCCCACGATATACCGGCTTGGTGGTATGGATCCTGCACAGATCGAACGGCTTATAGGGCCGGTTGACATACGGACTCACTCGACTTCCAACCCGCAGGCACCTGGCATGCTTAGCAGTCACTATGCCCCGCGAAAACCGCTGCGTTTACTGCGACCCGGCTTTAGCCCGCCACCCGGCGAACGAACGGGTACGCTGGCCTTTCGCCAATCATTTGGGGGCATCACAGAACACCACCAGCGTGTACTCTCCCCCACCGGGGACCTCGCAGAGGCTGCTAAAAATCTGTTTGCTTACTTGCGGGCCCTCGATACCCTCGACGTTAACGTGATTTATGCTGAATTGCTACCTAGTGAGGGGCTTGGCCAGGCCATGAACGACCGGCTCCGACGGGCTAGCGTCCCTGATGGATCAGCGATTAATGACTCACAGTAGCTGGCTGCGTCCCTGCAAGCCGCCCGTGTGGACGGCCATTATATTGGCACCAGCAGGAAAGAAGCCCTGACGGGCAAGGTCATAAATACCATAAAGCATCTTACCTGTGTAAACCTGCTCGATGAGAATACCCGTTTTTTGCTCGAAGGCCCGAATAAACCCGAGTAGTACCGGACTGACTTTAGCGTAACCGCCAAAGTGGTACTCCGTCCTGATCTGGCAGTTGACCCGTTGCGGTAATTGAAAATCAGGCGCTTTCAGAACCAGAAATCCAAGTACCCTGGTGTCGGATGGGGCCGATGCAGCTAAGCCCATAACGGTACCGCCTGTTCCTACTGCACAGCTTACATAATCAGGGGTATACCCCATCTGGCTGATGATCTCTGGCATAATTTCGGCGGTACCGCGTATGGCCAGTGCATTTGTTCCCCCTTCGGGTACCACATAGCAAGGACCAAACAGACCGGTCAACTGGTCTAAAAATGCGGGTTCTTCCTTTCGCCGGTAGCTGGCCCGGTCAACGAAGTGCAGCTGCATCCCCTGCTGCTGGCAGAACTGCAATGTCGAATTCAAAGGAGCGCTGGCCAGTTCTTCTCCCCGAACTATACCAATGGTTCTGAAACCAAACACCCGGCCAGCGGCCGCCGTCGCATACAGGTGATTGGAATAAGCCCCGCCGAAGGTCATGATCGTTGCCTGTCCCTGCTCGCCAGCCGCCAGTAGGTTGTACTTCAGTTTACGCCATTTATTACCCGAAACCAGGGGGTGCAGCAGGTCATCGCGTTTCATGTATACCCGAATCGAAACCGGTTCAGGGAAGGGGTCGGAAAGAAACTGTACCGGCGAACTGGCCGCAAACTGGGCTAATTGCTGCGTTATGTCAGGCATGTCGTATCTTCGTGGCTGGATTGACGGCTTAAATCTGCGTTAATCGAAGCAATCTGTGACAGACCAGCGAGACGAAATTTTAGAAGAGGACGACGAATTATACGAACACCACCGTATTGTGGTTGATAAGGGGCAAAGCCCGCTGCGGGTCGATCGGTTTTTGATGGACCGGTTGCAGAACGCTACGCGGACCAAAATTCAGGCGGGTATTGATTCCGAATCAGTACAGGTAAACGATAAACCTACCAAAGCCAGTTATAAAATCAGGCCGCTGGATGTCATTTCGGTATCCCTGCCACACCCACCCCGCGATACGGATATCAAGCCGGAGAATATTCCACTCGATATCGTTTTCGAAGATGCCGACCTGCTGGTTATCAACAAACCGCCCGGCATGGTTGTCCACCCTGCACATGGCAACTGGGACGGGACATTGCTCAATGCACTGGTTTACCATTTCCAGAACTTGCCAACAGGCCGTAACGGGGAAGCACGGCCGGGACTGGTTCACCGGATCGACAAAGACACGTCGGGATTGATGGTCATTGCCAAAACCGAGTTTGCCATGACCCATCTGGCCCGTCAGTTTTTCGACCATAGCATCGAGCGGACCTATAACGCGCTGATATGGGGCGTTCCCGAACCCGCAGATGGCACCATAACCGGATACATTGGCCGTGCACTGAAAGACCGGAAAGTGCAGGCTATCTACGACGACGAAACAAAAGGCAAATGGGCCGTCACCCATTACAAAACGTTGAAACCCCTGCGCTATGTATCGCTGGTGCAGTGTAACCTGGAAACGGGTCGAACACACCAGATTCGGGCTCATTTCAAGCACATTGGCCACCCCCTGTTCAACGATGCTATGTATGGCGGTGATCGCGTCGTGCGCGGTATGCCGAACGGCACCTACAAAACCTTTGTCGAGAATGCGTTCAAACTCATTCCCCGGCAGGCATTGCACGCCAAATCACTGGGGTTCGTTCATCCACGCTCCCGCGAATGGCTCCAGTTCGAACTGCCTTTACCCGACGATTTTCAGGCCGCCCTGACAAAATGGGAACGTTTGATTGCAACAAGTGATAATAGAGAGCAGTAAATCAAGGGTATTTGCTCCATTTGCATCTATACTTTTAAGTCCCGCGTAAACCCTCACTCATAACCTCTCACTAACGAATGATTTCTATCCGCCCCGGCACCCGCGACGATATCCCGCAGGCATTTGCCCTGGTAAGTGAACTAGCTGTCTACGAAAAAGCTGCCGATCAGGTTTCCAATACCGCCGATCAGATGGCTGAAGAGGGCTTTGGCCCGAACCCATTATTTGGTATGCTCGTTGCCGAGGACTCCGACAACGCGAAAATCGTAGGTATGGCCTTGTATTACTTTCGCTATTCGACCTGGAAAGGCAAGCGGCTTTATCTGGAAGATATTATTGTTACTGAGGCTTTTCGGGGCTATGGTATTGGCAAACTGCTCCTGGACGCCACCATCGACATGGCTCGTGAAACAGGTTGTACAGGAATGATGTGGCAGGTATTGGACTGGAATGAACCAGCCATCGGGTTTTATCAGCAGTTTGGTACTCGCTTCGACAACGGCTGGACAAACTGTCACTTAGATTTCTGAGAAAATCTGGCGGAGGGTAAGCGGGCAGAAAAGGAAGACAGCGGACTGCTCCTTTTCTGCCCGCTTACCCTCCGCCTTTGTTACCCTTTTCTCTATCTTTGCGCTTCCTGGAATTGTAATCAAGCATGACGTATCGTCAACGTAAGGCCATCCGTATAACGGGATGGGTATTTTTGAGCCTCTTCATTATCGTGGGCGTTGGTGGGGGAATTGCGTATTCAAAGCGCGAGAACCTACTCAAAACAGCTCTCGACCGGGCTGTTCGCAAAGCGAAACGAGACTATAACCTTGACGTACACATTGGGTCAGCGGGGTTTACGGGCCTTAACTCAGTAGCATTTACAGACGTTTCGGTGGTACCACAGGACCGCGACAGTCTGGCCCGTATCGACCGGGTGGAAGTAGGCGTTCGGTTCTGGCCGCTGCTAACCGGTACCATTGCGCTGTCGGGCATGACGTTGGAGAATGGCTTCATTCAGGTGGTTAAACGCGACTCTCTAACAAACATCGACTTCCTGATTCGCCGTAAACAGCGCGATTCAACCGCCCTGAACGACCAGCCCGCCGAAACAACCCGGCGTGCCAACCTCTCCAGAGTGGCCCAAAACCTGATCGAAAATATCCTGTCTAAAATTCCCGATGATCTGAATATCCGTAATCTGGAATTTAAAGGAATTGACAATGAGGAAAGCATAAGCCTGCTTACTCAAACGGCTTATATAAAAGACGAAGTCGTTACCTCAACGCTAAAGCTTAACGGGAATGAAGCTACCTGGCACATTACCGGGACAGCCGACCCGGCCGACCGTGAGTACAACCTGGCGTTCTACGCCGATGGCCAGAATGGTCGCCCCAAACCACTGGAGCTAACTTATATCCAGAAAAAATTCAACCTGAAACTTCAGGCCGACACACTCCGGGCCGAACTTCATGATGTTGATCGGTCGGGCGGTGAGTTCAGACTCGAAGGGGCCGGGTCAGTACGGAATCTTCGTATCAACCACCCGGCCATTGCGCGCACCGATGTGCTGGTTCAACGGGCGTCGCTGGACGCAAACGTCTTTGTGGGTGAAAATTATCTGGGCGTCGACAGTACCTCGGTCCTGCGGCTGGGCGAAATCACGGCCCGGCCCTTCATCAAATACACGCTGTCAACGCCAAACTTACCTGAGCCGGAGAAACCTGCGGCTGGTAAGGTGTATGAAGTGCAGCTCCATACCGACCTCCTCGATGCTCAGGCACTCTTTAACTCTTTTCCTCAAGGGTTATTCGAATCCCTGGAAGGGATGCAGGTGGCTGGAAAACTAAAATATGACCTGGCTTTCCAGCTTGACACCGCCCTTCCTGATTCTGTCAAATTCAACTCCGGCCTAACCCAGGACAACTTCCGGATCGTGAAGATGGGCCATACTGATTTTGCCGCCATCAACAAACCATTCGTTTATACGCCCTACGAAAAAGGAAAACCCGTCCGAGCCATTGAGGTCGGCCCAAAAAATCCCGACTTTACGCCCCTCAACCAAATTTCGCCTGACCTTCGGAACGCCCTGCTGACATCTGAAGACTATAATTTCTTTACGCACAACGGTTTCAACGAAAAGGCATTTCGGGTATCGATAGCGACGAACTTCAAGGAGAAATCATTCAAGCGTGGAGCCAGCACCGTTTCGATGCAGTTGGTTAAAAACGCCTTTTTGAACCGGAATAAAACTATTTCGCGCAAGATCGAGGAAATACTCATTGTCTGGCTGATCGAGAACGAACGCATCATTCCCAAGGACCGGATGTATGAGGTGTATCTTAACATCATCGAATGGGGCCGCAACATCTACGGAATCGGCGAAGCAGCCCGTTACTACTTCGGCAAGCGTCCGGCCGATCTTAACCTTGGCGAAAGTATATTTCTGGCGTTCGTTGTACCAAGGCCCAAAGCAGCCTTGAACTGGTTTGTGCCCGACGGAACGCTTCAGGTACGTAATGTACGCGGGTATTTCCGGCTTATCGGCCGGATTATGGCTCGGCGGGGTCTGACAACGCCCGATTCTGGTGCCTACGGATTTTATGACGTTCGGCTGCGGGAGGGACTACGCAGACAAGTAGCGCCCGTCGACACCCTGTTTCAGACCGATAGTCTGATCGTTGACCCGCTGGATGGCGATCTGGATGAAGGGGAAACAGGCGATGGACTTGGCAACTTCTTCCGGCGGCTTTTAAAGGGAAATAAAACCGACGAAAACCGACCTGAAGGTACGCAGCCATCGGTCAACACGACACGTCCCGATGCGATCCCCGGCGAATCAGCCCCGGCCGATACCGTTAAAACCCGGAAACAACTTCGCCAGGAACGACGCGACCGTAAACGCCGGGAACGCGAAGCACAGGATCAGCAGACAGGAGACCCTAACTAAGATTGAGCTGATTACCCTTTAGCACCCGTAATGGTTAATGCCCTGCCCAGGTACCGGTCATTCGTGAGTTGATCGAGCAGGAACGTGGCTACATCAGCGCGACTGATGCGGGGCATGGAAAACGCCGGTAACTTCACATGTTCCGCTACCCGGTACTGGCCTGTGGCCGCATCATCCGTCAGTCGGGTTGGCCGGGCAACGATCCAATCCAGCCCGCTTTCCCGAACAGCTTGCTCCTGCACTTCTTTTTCAGCAATAGGACCGCTCAAAAACGTTTTCAGAAATAGTTTGCTGAACAGCGGTGCGTCAACATAACTTGTTCCTACCCCGAAGGACGACACCACGAGCAGTCGGCGGATGTCCAGCTGCTGCATAACGGCAATCAGGTTTTTGGTCCCATCGGCTACCGATCTGTCTGGCTGCCCCGGCTTCCCGCCAAGTGAGCAAATGACAACATCCTGGCGACGAACGGCGGGCAACAGTGTTTCTGGTTTCAACACGTCACCCTCAAGCACGGTAAGATTGTCATGCTGAATGGTGAGTTTGCCCGGATCACGCACAAGAGCAGTGACGTAATGACCACGATTGAGCGCCTGCGAGACAGCCTGTCGGCCGGTACCGCCTGTAGCTCCAATTACCAATAACTGCATACGAAAAATGGCTGATTTAGTTACAGCTATAACTAAAAATCAGCCATCTGGTTCGACAGAGCTGGTTACTACGGCTCAAGTAGGTCTGGTCTTCGGGTTCTTGTCCGCTCCAGAGCCTGTTCATAGCGCCACTCGTCGATCTTCGCTTCGTGTCCCGACAGTAGAATGGCTGGAACCGAATTACCCTCAAATTCGGCGGGACGGGTATACACCGGCGGGGCCAGCAGGTTATCCTGAAAGGAGTCGGTCAATGCCGATGTCTCGTCATTGAGCACCCCAGGCAGCAACCGGATAATCGCGTCGGACAGGACGCAGGCCGCCAGTTCTCCCCCACTCAGTACATAATCGCCGATGCTTATTTCTTTGGTGATGAACAGCGTCCGTACACGCTCATCGACACCTTTGTAGTGTCCACAAAGGATGATCAGGTTTTGCTTTAGCGACAGCGTATTCGTCGTTTGCTGGTTGAGCCGCTCGCCATCGGGCGTCATATAAATAACTTCGTCATAGGCCCGGTCGGCCTGCAACGCACGAATACAGCGGGCGATGGGTTCGATCTGCATGACCATACCTGCTCCGCCACCAAACGCATAGTCATCTACCCGCCGGTGTTTATCGGCGGTGTAGTCGCGCAGGTCATGCACAACTACCTCCACATAGCCACCCTGCTGGGCCCGTTGCAAAATCGAATGGGCAAAGAAACTATCCAGCAGGCGGGGCAGGCAGGTGATAATATCAATCCTCATCGGTGTTGTCTTCGTCATCGGCTACGTCACCGTTCGCCACATCGGGCTTACTCTCATCGGCCATGTAGATGTCCAGTAATCCGTCAGGCAGGGCTACATTCAATTTTTGATTGGCCCGATCAACGGTCCGTACAATGTCGCTGTTGATCGGAATCAGCACTTCCTTGCCTTGGTAGTCCATAGCAATCAAATCCTGAGCGTTCATCGCATAAACACCCCGAACTGTACCCAGTTCGCCGGCTTCGGCATCGATCACCTGGTACCCTACAATTTCGTGAAAGTAGAACCGGGTTTCGTCCGTGATGGGTTCAAGTTCATCCAGGGGCAGGTAAGCCGCGCAGTTGATGAGCCGTTCGGCCTGTTCGATGGTATCGATATCTTCAAAGGCTACGATGGCGCGGCTCCCCTTGACGATGGCGATGGACTCAATGAAATACGGAATCAACTCCCCTTTCACTTCCAGCAGCACCGATTCCAGGTCAGCGTACTCTTTTGGATCGTCGACGTCCAGATAGAGTACCAGCTCACCACTGACGGCATGCGTTTTGGTGATATGGCCTAATTGGTAACAATCGTCTTTAGTCATGGTATTGTCGGATCACCGACTGTCGGCCTCAGCCGGGTTAATAGTAATAAAAAGAGCCTGTCCAGATACGAACAGGCTCTTCTATAACAATGTAAGAAGGAAAATTATTCCGCAGCCTTCGTTTCATCGGTATCCGCAGCGGCCGGAGCTACTTCTTCAGCAGCTGGTGCTGCTTCTGCAACAGGCTCTTCAGCTACTGGCGCAGCCTCTGCTTCAGCAACAGGAGCTGCTTCAGCTACAGGCGCAGTTTCTTCAACAGGCGCGGCTTCTGCAACAGGAGCTACTTCTTCAACGGCTGGTGTCTCTGCAACGGGAGCTGCTTCTGCCACCGGCGCAGCTTCTTCAACGGCTGGTGCTTCAGCAACGGGAGCCACTTCTTCAACCACAGGGGCTGCTGCTACTGGCTCTTCAGCTACTTCAACGACAGGCTCTTCTACCTTGTTTTTCTTAACAATGGCTTCTGCCCGAGCGTCATTCACTTTCTTCTCCGCTTCCAGACGAACGGCACGAGCCTGCTCTTTAGTCTGCGTTTTGGTATCGGCAGCGCTGTCTTTACGATTTTGCTTGTCGTCCTTCCAGGTCGTGTATTTCTCATCGGCCTGATCCTGTGTGATAGCGCCCTTGTTAACGCCTACCTGCAGGTGTTTGCGGTACATGATGCCTTCGTGCGATAATACCGAACGCGCGGTATCTGTCGGCGTAGCACCAACCATAAGCCAGTAAACGGCCCGTTCCGACTTTAATACGACCGTCGAAGGGTCGGTGTTGGGGTTGTATGAACCGATCTTTTCAATAAACCGGCCATCGCGGGGCGAAGTTGATTCTGCCACTACGATGTCATACATCGCCATTTTTTTGCGTCCACGACGCGCTAAACGAATTTTAACAGCCATTTGTGCTTGTTTGGTTTTGATGGGAGACGAACTCCCTCGTAAAACGTGGCCGCAAAGGTAGGAAAAATTATTGAGGTTAGCCGCTCAAAGTTTATCATTTATAAGCCGGCTCCCTTTTTCACTCTTCTATGCTTCTCGTATAGAAACCTGTAAGGGTTTATGGCGTCTAAATAAGATGGCTGGTTTCTGTTGTCTATTCCGGGTTGACCGGAACAGGGCCAATGCTCAAACAAAGAATAACTAGCTGATAACTAGCTAGTTATTCACGAGTATTAGTTTCCATCGTAACGCTTATTTGCTTTAGTATCTTTTTGACTTAATCGTACTTGTATGAAGCTGTTTAATCTATTATTTTCATTTTTTCTGATTGCCACTTCTGTTTTAGCCCAGTCTCCTACGCCTGCGCTATTGCCTTATCCACAGTCTGTTGTCTTAAGGTCAGGCTTTTTTCGGTTAACCAACACGTTCAGCATCGGCGTAGTGAGTCCCACGCCGGACACACTGTTGCTCGGAGCAGCCAATCGGATGCAACAACGGCTAAACCAACGTACGTCCCTTTATTTTAACCAGGAACAGGTATTGGCTGGAAAATCTTCCGGTACCGAATCGCTGGTGATTACAGTAGCAAAATCAACGCTACCCGAAATTAAAACGGTGGAATCCTATACACTAACCGTTGGCGATAAAGCGATATTGCTGAATGCACCAACTACGCTGGGTGCTCTGCACGGTCTGGAAACCTTGCTTCAACTTGTTCAGGCAGACACCAGCGGATTTTATCTGCCTCAGGTACAAATTATCGATGCCCCCCGTTTTGTATGGCGTGGTTTCATGATGGATGTAGCCCGCCACTTTATTTCTATCGACGCCCTGAAACGAACAATCGATGCGATGTCGGCGGTCAAAATGAACGTACTCCACCTTCACCTGTCCGATGATGAAGGATTCCGGGTTGAGTCCCTGATTTTCCCCAGGCTGCATAAGGCTGGCTCCAACGGCCAGTATTATACCCAGCCCCAGATTCATGAACTCGTAGCCTATGCCCACGACCGGGGTATCATCATAGTACCGGAGTTCGATCTGCCGGGACATAGCCGAAGCTGGTTTGCCGGGTATCCTGAACTGGCGAGTGCTCCCGGGCCTTATAAGCCTGGCCCGCGTTTCGATATTGACCGTAGCAAGCCAGTTAACATGATGGCGATGATGCAACTGATAAATACGGCAGCTACGCCAACCATCGATCCGACCAAAGAACAGACATATCAGTTTCTGGATAAACTACTGGCCGAGATGGTATCCCTGTTCCCGGCTCCTTATTTACATATAGGAGCGGACGAAAACAATGGGGTAGCCTGGAAACAGAACCCCACCATCGAGGCTTTTATGGTGCAAAACAACCTGAAAGACACCCACGCCCTTCAGAATTATTTCATTCGGCGGATTTATGCACTGGCTAAAAAATACAATCGAACGATGCTGGCCTGGGAGGAAGCCTTTGGGCCGGAGTTACCACCCGATGTTGGCGTACAAATCTGGAAACCAGCCCTGGCAGGACCCGTAGTATCAGCGCAGACAATTACTGACAAAGGCAACCCGGTCATTATATCACGTGGCTTTTACCTGGATTATTTTCTACCCGCTCATGTGCATTACTCCAACGACGCGATTCCGTCGGCAACCTTACCGGCCCTTTGGGGTGGCGAAGCAGCCCTCTGGAGTGAACTGGTCGATGAAACAACCGTCGATGGCCGCGCATGGCCAAGGGCCGCTGCCATTGCTGAACGATTCTGGTCGCCCGCATCGTTCACCGATGTCGATGATTTGTATCGTCGCCTGTTTGTGATCAGTAACCAGCTCGAAGGCAACGGCCTCAATCATCGCCTGAACAGTGACCGGCTGCTGCGGCAACTTGCCAACGGACAGGCAATCGACAGGCTGAAAGCCGTTTCCGACGTACTGACACCCGTAAAAGGCTACAAACGGCTTATGGTCCAAATGGGCAAGCCGGTTGGCGCTACCTATCAACGGTCACCGTTTAACCAGTTAGCCGACCTGCTTAATCCCGACTCCGAAGCTGCTTACGAATTCCGGCAACTGGTAAAAAGCTATCTTCAACAAAAAAATGGGGATACAGAAATCAGGTTGCGTCAGCAGTTACGTATCTGGCAGCAAGCACCAAGTGCCATTCGTCCGCTACTCACGCAGGCACCTGCCCTTAAACCACTAGTAACGCACGCTATACGCTTATCAAGTGCCGCTCAGGCGTTACTACTCGTCCTGGACAACCCAACGGAAGCCAATAAAGCGAGTGCTCTAGATACTATAAAAAAGGCCCGAACGGCATCCGACGAGGTAGAAATCGCCATTGCGGATGAACTGGAAGCCGTCGTTAGTGGCACGTTGAAAGCCCGACCGGTAAGCTATTCAATGTTTTAGCTACTCAATTAATAAAAAACCCATACAACCCAAGCCTATAAGCCGGGTTCTGTCCTCCAGCTTGCGCCGAATGGCTTATCATTTATCTGGGATGCCGGTCACCCGACACCTCATTCGACCTACCCGCGTCGGTGTTGGCCCTTGCGGGCCGCTGGCGACGAGCAGCCGCGCGTCCGACGCTTATTTGGTCTTTCAGCCCCTAAGGTTTATCTGGCCCCGTCGGTCACCCGACGGGCGGTGGGCTCTTACCCCACCATTTCACCCTTACCCATTTTTCAATGAGTGAATGGTAAAATGGGAGAATGATAGAAAGAGTAAACAGGAGTCCTGCACCTTATTCATTCATTGACACCTTTACTCATTCACCCATTGAAAGTGGGCGGTATATTTTCTGTGACACTGGCTGTCGAACGGCCGTCACCAGCCGTCCGCCTTCCCGTTAGGAAGTAGGGTGCCCTATGCTGCCCGGACTTTCCTCGCCCCGCCAGGGCGGAACGCGATAAGCTGGCCTGAGTTGTTTGGGAAATACAAAGGTACGCCGTTTGATCGGGTTTTCGACCAAACGGCGTGAATCGAGATCCTGATGGCCATGTTACAACGGGTTTATAACCCTTCCACTTTTACATCGATGCGGCCCCGTGCATTGACTACGGCGAGGAGAGCGGTGGGTGTCAGGTAGACCTGGTCGGGGCGAATTTCATCGATACGACCATTCATGGTCACTCCCTTAACGACCTGGTTGTTTTTGAGCCGCTCCTGGATCAGCTTCTGCATATCGGTAATGTATGAACCAACGGGAAATGTCAGCTGCTTTTCAAGCGTTCGGGCAAACGTACCCTGCAATAACCAGCTCGCCGACCGCTGAAGCACGTTCCGTGTATCAAGATCGTATGTAAGGTCTTTGAGCGAAATTGTTTGTGACTGAGCATCGTAATAGGGTCGGCCACGCAGGTAGATATCACCCGTAATAGTACCCTTCAGGCCCGCTTTAATAATCAGGGTTTCGTTCTGGCCGTACAAGTCTATGCTCATGACCGTGACATTATAGCGATCATCACTAAACTTGAAATTCTTGCCAACCAGCTCTTCAGCTGCCAGTTTAGCGGCTTCAGGGTAGCTAACTTCACTCAGCAAACCAATCTGAAAGTCGTCTTTCACCCGGGTAACGACAGTCAGGTCGGGTAACGAAATGACGGGGATGACCGCCGGTTTTGCGCCGGTCGTAGTCAGGGTAAAGCCTTCGATACCGATGGTAGCCCGGACGGTTCGTCCCTCAAATCGTAACGGTGTGATAAGTATTCGTTTGGGTACTACCTGTAAGTAGGTCCGGTATTGCTCGGAGAGCAAATAGGGGTCGCGCAAGGTATTCCATACCTTAAGCACAGGCGTCCGAAGATCTACGTTCCGCCGGATCTGCTGATCCAGCGTTTTCGTAATGGTCCCCAGGTTCTTGTCGATCATCCGGCTGACCAGGTTCGTAATGGGAACATTGAAACCGACAACACTGACCGTTGGGCGTCGCACCCAACCGTATCCATCGGCCTGTGTCTGGGTATTTACCGACCAATCCTGATCAAGGTCGAATTTTGTTTTGAACCGCAGATCAATGTCGAACTCCGTCTCTTTGTACTGGGTAAAGCCCAACACCGACACGCCCGCTTTTGCCCATATCCGTAAGGGAACTGTAAAATGGAACAGGCTGTCTTCCGCGTTTACGATGATTGTGCCCCGTTTCCAGACTTTAGTCATGAACTGGTCCTTGTTATTATCGTCCAGACTATTGTCTTCGTAGATCAGCCCCGTCACCTGCGCATTGATCTGCCGTTCGATATCGGCCATAGCAATTGAAACAGGAATGTGAACAGTCGATAAAAAACGGTCATTTCTAACTTCCATCCGGGTAGTGTTGTAGGCTTCTTTGGGCGCTTTAGGACTCAGGCGACTCGATTTGGTGGGCTGGCAACTGGTAAAAAATACGCCTATGCACAGGAACAGGCAGCAAAGAGCAGGCGGCAAAAAACGGGTCATGGTGTGAAGCCTAATAGATTACGGTGGTTAAAACCCTGCCAGTGCGGTCCGGCGTTCCGGTCGTAGACCCTGGTAATGGTTGAAGTTAAAACCCTGCCAGTGGTCGTAGACCCTGGTAGTGGTTGAAGTTAAACCTACACAAAACTCAACCACTACCAGGGTCTACGACCACTGGCAGGGTTTACTTACTTGATCGTAACCTTCGTGGCACCGTAACCAAACTTCTGTTTCTGGGCGTCCTCAAAAAATTTAACGTTGGAATGCTGGCCCAGCCGGCGGTGTAACTCGCTCCGTAGGGCACCGCTTCCAAGGCCATGGATAAAGGTGATATCGCTCATTCCACTGGCGATGGCGTTTTCCAGGTTCTTTTCAAAGATATGCAGTTGCAGCGTCAGCAGATCGGACGGCGTACGGTTACCCGTGCCGTTAGGCAGCAGTGCCTCGATATGCAGATCAACTACCGACGTTGGCCGCTCAATCGAAACGTCGCCCGGATCGGATTTGGATTTCAGCATTTCGGCCTTCAGCTCATCAGGCCGTATCGTTACGGGTTTAGGGCGATTACTGGCTGGTGCCTGGGGTGCTGCTTCGCTTGTTTCGGCATCCAGCTGGGTCAGAAAACCAGGTTGGCCCAGGACGGGAACAGTTGCTTTCTTGTTGAAAAATGTAGCCGCCCGACCTTTGAACCGTTTGATCAGCGGAGGCCGCAACGACGATTTTCCGGCCCGGAACCAGAGTCCCTGTACCACAAACGTTGGCCATTCTTCAAATTTGGCATGTTCATAGTGGTCGTTCATCTTCTGCTGCGATTTTGGCTTGAGCACACCACTCCCGATCCCCCGGAACTGCGCGCCACCTCCAGGAGCCGCCGACTCCTCCCCCAATACGTACGGAAAGTCCCAGTCGGTATTATTGATCAGGTGCAGCGTATACTCCCGATCATTGACCGCCACAAAAGCCAGGTAGATACCCTGATTCGACAGGATCGTCGGTGCCGTGGCAGCAACCGTTTTTTGTGGGGCAAAAGTGCTGGTCTTCAATAGCCGCTCGGCCTCCAGGGGTGAAACCGCCACCAGTTCGGAACGCATGACCGGAATCCGAAAGCCATCTTCAATCTCTATTTCAATCATGTCGCCGGGCAGGAAACGCGAGATGACTCCCTGTTCTTTCGCCCGCAACAGCCGGACTTTATCACCAATATTCATAAGCAGTCAATAAATTAATCAGATCATCGGATGGGTCTGCTAAAGGAAACCCAATAGAGGCCGTCAATTGTTCAAAAGTACAATGGATTGAACAGAGCCACACCGTAAACGTGTACTTGATACGCATCAATGTTTCTGTACTGCCAGTCAATGGCCCGATCAGCGGTATCGACCGGACCAGCCAAAATCGTTAAATTTGTCTGACACTTACGCGCTATCCAATGCCTGCCCCCGTAAACGAAAAACTTGACTTGGCCACCAATTTTGTCCTGCATACCAACCGGCATATTTTCCTGACGGGCAAGGCCGGCACCGGAAAAACCACGTTTCTGCATCAGATTAAGCAGTCGAATGCAAAACGGCTGGCGGTAGTAGCGCCAACGGGTGTGGCTGCCATCAACGCCGGGGGCGTCACGATACACTCCCTGTTTCAGCTGCCCTTCGGACCCATAATACCCGGATCGACCCAGAAAGACGCACGTCGATTCAGCCGCGAAAAAATAAATCTGCTCCGCACCCTCGACCTCCTTGTCATCGACGAAATCAGTATGGTTCGCGCCGACGTGCTTGATGGGATCGACGATGTGCTGCGCCGGTACCGAAGCAGCACACAGCCCTTTGGCGGGGTGCAGCTGCTGCTCATCGGCGATATGCAGCAGTTGCCGCCGGTAATTCGGGAAGACGACTGGGCCGTGCTCAGCCCCTATTACGACACGGGCTATTTTTTCGGTAGCCGCGCGCTGGGCCAGACGCCGTATGTATCCATCGAACTGACGCACATCTACCGGCAATCCGACAAACAATTTATCGATTTGCTGAACGGCGTACGGGAGAAGACCATCACGCGGGAGCAGTTTACGCAACTCAACCAACGGTATATTCCCGATTTTACGCCCGGTGATGAGGAAGGCTATATCACGCTGTCGACGCATAATAACACCGCTCAGCAAATCAACAGCCAGAAGCTTCAATCGCTGAAAGCTAAGCTCCATACGTTTACGTCCACCACCGAAGGGGAGTTTCCCGAGCATATGTATCCTACAGAGGCTAAACTGGAGCTGAAAGTAGGGTCGCAGGTGATGTTTATCAAAAACGACATTTCCCGCGACAAGCTGTATTACAATGGCAAGATTGGCCGGATTACGGCCATTGACGATGACGTGATCCACGTAAAGAGCGCGTCTGACGGGCAGATGATCTACGCTACCCCCGTTGACTGGGAGAACATCCGGTATACGATCGATACCGACACCAAAGAAATCAAAAGTGACGTTATCGGTCGATTCACGCAGTACCCGCTGAGACTGGCCTGGGCCATTACGATCCATAAAAGCCAGGGCCTTACCTTCGAAAAAGCCATTATCGATGCCTCCGCGGCTTTTGCGCATGGTCAGGTATATGTGGCACTCAGCCGCTGCAAAACCCTCGGCGGGCTGGTTCTTCGAACTCCTATTCCATCGAGCAGCATCAAAACGGAGCGTACCCTGGAGGATTTCCACGAACAGGTTCAGCAGCAGACGCCCACCCAACAGCACCTGCACGACTCCAAGCGCACCAATCAGGAAATGCTGTTGCAGGAACTGTTCTCATTCGAAGAAGCGAGTTCAATGGCCTACCGTTGCCGCCGGGTTGCCAACGAACATGCCGGTAGTTTGCCGGAAGAACTAATGCCGCTACTGACCCAGCTTACCGACATGCTGCAAACCAAAGCCCGCGATGTGTCACGCCGGTTTGTGCACCAGCTTCCCGGCTATTTTTCTGCCGATGCGTTGCCCGAAGCCAACGAGCCGTTACAGGATCGAATCCGTAAAGCGGGACTCTATTTTCAGTCTTTACTGACCGACGAGCTTTTGCCTCTGCTACAGCGTTGCCCCACAGACTCCGACAACAAACAGGTACGGGATTCGCTGCTCGAAGCGCTGGATGAACTGGAGAAACAGCTGTTCAGTAAATCCCGCTGTTTTGCCGGTCTTGACACCGGGTTCGATGCGCTGCTGTATCTACAGACCCGCAACCTGGCTGAACTCGATTTCCGGCCGGAGCGCCGGAAGAACGAGGTGGCCGCGCCGGGCAGCGACGCCCGAGGCAATGGGTTATATGGTGCCCTGATGAAATGGCGGAACGATACGGCCGGTGAGCACGGCGCATCGGCCTACATGGTTCTACCCCAGAAAACAATTGTCGAACTGGCGCGTATCCGTCCAACCAACAAGGCCGAACTACTGGCGATCAAGGGATTTGGCAAGACGAAAGTGAAACAGATTGGCGACGAGGTACTGCGAATCATTCAGGAATATACAGGAGGGCCATCCGGCAAAGCGGATACATCGGCGGGTACGCTGGCTATCCCGAAAGTCAAAAAGGAGAAAGACCCCAAAGGTTTCTCCCCAGTGGTTACACTCGCTTTCTTTCGGTCGGGCAAGTCTATCTCCGAAATCGCTGAAGAACGAAGCCTGGCCATTTCGACGGTCGAGGCCCATCTGGCACAGGCCGTCAGCTCCGGCGAACTCACCATCGATGCGCTGCTGCCCCCGGCCAAAATTTCAGCCATTCGCTCCTACCTGGTTGAGAATAAGTCTCAGACGCTGGGAGAGGCCAAAAACGCGTTGGGTAACGATGTGACGTATAGCGAAATTCGGTTTGTCTACAACGCCATGCGGGCAGAGGAAGTATAGCAGCCAGACAGGCGCTCGCCTAATACCCGCCGTAGAATTTCCGCAATCCCCATTCCGCCGTTACCAGTATCAGGACGACGAAAAACAGCCAGCGCCAGTTGATGATTTCGTTCATTTCTTCGGTACTCGTCAGCCGGGAGGGATGCGGTCGTGCCGCTATCGTGCGAACCAGCTCATTGACACCAGCAGCGGTATAAAACTGACCACCCGTCTGCTGAGCTAACTGCCGGAGAAGACCGTGATCGGCGGTGGTATTCAGAGCTTCGAGCTGGAGATCCCGTACTACAAACTGACCGGCCGATTGCTCCGTCTTTCCATTAACCGCAACACTGGCCCGAAACCGGTAGGCTCCCTGAGGCAGCCGGCTAATCTCGAACCGGCTGTTGCTGGCCGTTGGTGTGTAAGTATACGAGCGTGTTATGCCTTTTTCGTCGCTGATTTCCAGCCGAACGGGTTTATCATACAGCCGCTCATAGATATCATTGTAGAGTTCTGTTACGAAAATGACTTTCTCTCCTGCTACGAACTCATCGCGGATCGGGTAAACGCGGAGCTTCCGACGGTCTTCTTTCACCGAAATCAGTTGAATGACTTTCTGCATCAACTCATCGACGACCTCCTGTTTATCGGTCAGGGCATATTCTTCCAGTCGCCACGCCCACAGACCTTCGCCCGCCAGCACAGCGGTTTTACGTGGGGCCGTCACATTGATAGCCAGCAGTGGCTTGGTGGTGCGTACGCTGCCAACCTGTTGCCATAATACAACCTCACTGCCCGGCTGTAATCGAAAATCGCCGTAGGGAACGGCCATAGGAGGCAGTTTGCTTAACAGTTCCAGCCGGGCCGGGTCGAGATTGAGCTGTTTGAAATTAGGGTTAAAAACCCCGGTCACTTTATCGCTCTGATTCGCCTGAGCACTAACCTGCATGACAGGATTCGAGGTGTTGAACGGCCCCAGCGCCGACTGATTACCCAGTACAAACAGGACGGGGGTATTTTTGGTCAGGTATTTCCGAAGCAGCTCGCTTCCAAATCCATTGTTGTCGGGAATCTGGTGGAGAATAAGGAGATCGTAGGTTTTGTCGGCGGGAGGATTAGGGTCGGCAGAACCGGTTATGATCCGCACATCGACTTCGTAATTCTGATTTTTCTCCAGCAAATTCCGGATGGCCTTCACGTCGGGGTGGGGCGTCAGGGCCAGCAATAGTACTTTTTCTTTACCGTCGATCACATCCAGGTAAACATCCTGCCGGTTGTTACGGGTACTGAATTCGCCGGCTTGCGGCAACACCTCCACCACATAATGCTGAACCCCCTTCTGCGTTGCCGTGGCTTGAAACGTCAATTGGTTGAAGCTATCATTGCTCGTGAAGTTGACCGACTGCCGGCCCAGTTCCCGCCCGTTCTGTCGGAGTACGACCGTAGCACTCCGTCCCTGAAACCCGTTGCTGACCACTTCGGCCTGAACGGGAAACTGATTGCCCAGGTAAGCAATCCGGTTAGCCACGATACCTTTCAGTTGAATATCGCGTTTCGGAATGGTATCACCCAGGCCTACTGTCTGCACGGCAAACGGGTATTTGCCAAAAGTAGGTGAAACCCCCTGATTGAAAATCCCGTCCGATACCAGGATGACATCAGTCAGGTTGCGGCCTTCGTAGTCAGATCGAATACCCGACAGCAGCCCCGACAGGTCGGTTGTTCGTCCGGTAAATGAAATCTGTGTTAGATCCGGTGCCTGCGCTCCGTCGGCGGGTAACGTGTCGCCAAACGTACGGATCGACACATCCAGTCCTTTTTCGGTCAGTTGCTGACGAATGGCCTGCAATCCCGACAGCGCCTGGTTGAGCGCCGGACGCCCGGCGGCTGCTACCGACTCGGAGTTGTCGATGGCAAGTACAACTTTAGGCTTCTCGGTTAGCGTCTGGAGGCTGCGGATGAGCGGATTAAGCAGCAGAAAGCATAGCAGGCTCACGAGTACAAACCGCAGGGCAGCCAGCCCGTAGGTTGTCCGTTTATCAAATCCACCAACGGCAGTACCACTACCTACCAACTGCGGAAGCGGTTGATACATAGCAAATGCATAGACCGCTCCAACGAGCAAACATACCAGAATCCACCAGGGGGAGGATTGAAAGACAACGTCAGAACGCATGGATAAAGTCGAAAGTCGTAAAAGTCGAAAGAGTAAGTCGTATGAGTCGTAATTAGCTGACGCATAGTCGTTACGACTCATACGACTTACTCTTTCGACTTTATTAGGTTAGCATTCCTCCATCCACCTGCAACACCTGACCGGTGATGTAGCGGGAGAGGTCAGACGCCAGGAAGACAGCGCAGTCGGCAACCTCTTCGGGCTGGCCACCGCGTTTCAGCGGGATCTGCTGTTTCCATTCCTCGACGGCTTTTTCATTGATTTCACCGGTCATTTCGGTCTCGATGAAGCCCGGTGCGATCGCATTGGACCGAATATTACGCGAGCCCAGTTCGAGCGCTACCGACTTCGTAAACCCAATTATACCTGCTTTTGAGGCCGCGTAGTTGGCCTGCCCGGCATTACCACGGATGCCTACTACCGATGTCAGGTTGATGATTGAACCTGACTTAGCCTTCATCATTGGTTTGATAACCGCCTTTGTCAGGTTAAAGACCGACTTTAGATTAACGGTAATCACGGTATCCCATTGTTCTTCGGTCATTCGCATGAGCAGACCGTCTTTGGTAATGCCTGCGTTGTTGACCAACACGTCGATTCTTCCAAAATCGGCAACAACCTGACCTATGAGTTCCTCAGCCGCTTTGTAGTCCGACGCATCCGACCGGTAGCCTTTCACCTGCCCGCCAAATGCCCGAAGCTCCTCTTCCAGTGCCTGTCCTTTTTCAACACTCGACAGATAGGTGAAGGCCAGCGATGCGCCTTCCTGTACAAATTTTTGTGCCATTGCCCGGCCAATTCCGCGCGATGCGCCGGTGATCAGTACTACTTTTCCTTTCAGTAAATCCATTCGTCAATTTCCGTGAATCATAAAAGCGGGATGCGCTATAAAGGGTTATCTGTTGTTCCCGTACTCATCATCCGTTCTCTATGATCCATTTACATAAAGTTTGGCCAAAAATAGCCATTTAGGCGCAAACGACAAGGTCAGTCAGGCCGCGTAAGTACATAACGAACAGTGAAGTTTCCCCGTAACCCAGCCAACAGATTGACGTTCCATGATTGGGCATTTGTGTCCGCTTCGTTAAACGGCGTGTAGGCAACCGACGCGCTGCCCAGCGATGTTTCTATAAGGAAGCGCTTTCCTGCCATGTAGGCAAGTCCCATGCCAAACGTTGCGCTTGCTGTATAGGTTGTATTCGTGTTTACCCCAGACTTTAATAGGGTATAAGACGCTCCAACGCGGGTATAGGGTGTTAATCGGGTCGATGTCCAGTAGTGCTGAAAATAGGGGGCAATCCCCACCGACCAGTAATTGCTCGTATACGTGGGTAAATTCTGGTTAAAGCTTTCTCCCGACCCGAAAAACAACGGTACACTAACCCCAAGGAGGTTGTTCTTGCCAATAAAATACCCGACCGACGGCGAAAGGGTGTAACTACTCGTTGTTTGATTGCGCTGCGTGTTGCTCTCATACTCCGAGGAGGAGCGCTCGACGGAAAAACCCCCTTCGATTACCCAGTTACCGCGGTTCGTCTGCTCGTTGTCGCGTGGCTGCTCAGCATCCGATTTCCGATCCGAGCCTGTCCAGTATACGAGGCCGGTGTTTACACTGGCCACTGAAAACGGTAATGAGCGTGTTGCTGCCGATAGCTGGAGAGCCAGCCGTTTTGTCACGAAATAATTCACACCCGCTTCCAGATACGGACCGATCGTTACACCATTGACCCACTGGTTCGTTGGGACATCCTGTGGATTCGTACTAATAGGCTCACCGTTGTTCAGCCGTTCGCTATTGACCTGCGCTGATAATCCAACACCAGCAAAAACCTGAACCGGTGCAAACTGCCAGTACCGACGCACAAACGGCACGAATTCGACCGCTACCTGATTAATGCTCGTAGTTCGGACAGGCTGCCCGTTATACAGTCCATTCTGTATTTTCTGACTGGTGGCTGTACCAGATACTGATGCCCCTACCAGCCAGTTATCGGCAACAAATCGTCCGGCTGTTAAATCGATTGAAGGCTGCCAGTAATCCAGACGGGAAATTGATTGCTGATAGGCTGCCTTATTGTAATTAACCGAGAAACCTCCACTAATGAGGCCGTTTCCTTTTTGCGTCTGCGCCCCGGCAACACCTACCAGCAGCAACCCGGCCAGCGTACATAGCGGTATTTTCATTTTTATTTTATGTTACATTGTGTGGAGCAAAGTAGGGCATTTAGTCATCTGTTCATAAAACGGTCAGTATAAATTTTGTTAAAACTCGTCTCCTGCCAAAGCTAACTACCGGATGCAGTTGCTTAACTTTCCGCCTGATCACCACCCGACCGATTTTCTGCCCATGATACGCTCTATTCTTCTGTTCGGTAGCTGGCTGTTAACGACCAATCTGTTTGCTCAGAAAATTCTTTCACATAACGATTACGCCCAATCTCGCCCGTTCACTGCGGCCTACGAACAGCGAGCCGATTATATTGAAGCCGATGTATGGGTACAGAATGGTAAACTCGTTGTAACACACGATAAACCGGAGGTCCTCGCTCCTACGCTGGATTCGCTCTACCTGACTCCCATAGCTGCTCTGTTCAGCCAATATACCGACAAGGTGAGCCCGGTCAGGGATTATACCTTTAGTCTGGTCATCGACGTGAAGGATGTAGCTTCAGACGTGTTGCCGAAACTGATTACAGCTTTACAGGAGCGTCTACCGTGTTTTAACCGGTCGGCAAATGCCAAAGCCGTCCAGATTATAATCAGTGGCAACCGCCCCAAAATCGACACCTTTCTGGACTACCCGCTGCTTATTCAGTTCGATGGTCGTCCGAGCGAGGTGTATGACGAAGAGACCCTCAAACGCGTCGCCCTCATCAGCGACAATTTCCAGTCCTACTCCCGGTGGGACGGCAACGGCGACCTGCCCGATGCTGACCGCGATAAACTCAAACGGGTTATAAAACGGGCTCATAGCGATAATAAACCCTTCCGTTTCTGGGGTACCCCGGATACTCCCAATGCCTGGAAACAGCTCAGGAAATTAGGTATCGACATTATCAGTACGGACAAAGTGGCGGAGGCAGTGCAGGCCATACGGTAGTGTATGAACTGGCTTACGAGTAAACCACACAGCTATAGGGCTTTTGGAGTTATCGACGCTTGTTGAACACCCTTACCCCTTTTTCTGTCAGATGGACATTCCACAACTTAAAAAAGCCCCGCTCGTTTATGATGTTGCCATCGTCGGCTCAGGGGCCGGTGGCGGTATGGCCGCTTATATGTTGGCTAAAGCCGGGGCTAAAGTCGTCTTGCTCGAAGCGGGCGGCTACTACGACCCGGCTGATCCAAAGTACATCACTCAGCTGAAATGGCCCTGGGAGTCGCCCCGGCGCGGAGCCAGTACGGCAGCCCGGTCCGGTGGAGATTTCGATGCTGCGTGGGGTGGCTGGGACATTGAAGGTGAACCCTATTCGGCTAAAGACGGTACCGAGTTCGGCTGGTTCAGATCCAGAATGCTGGGTGGTCGAACGAACCACTGGGGACGTATCTCCATGCGTTTCGGCCCCGACGATTTTCGTCGTCGTTCCCTGTCAGGCGTTGGTGACGACTGGCCTATCGGCTACGACGACATGAAGCCTTTCTATGACCGGGTAGACAAATTGATTGGGGTCTTTGGCTCTGTCGAAAATTTCCCGAACGAACCCGATGGTATTTTCCTGCCTCCCCCCAAACCCCGCCTGCATGAGTTGATGATCCGGAAGGGTGCCCGCAGTATTGGCATTCCGGTCATTCCGTCGCGCCTGAGTATTTTAACAAAGCCCATCAATAAAGACCGGGGTTCCTGTTTCTATTGCCACCAGTGTAACCGGGGCTGTCAGGCTTATGCCGACTTCTCAGCGTCGTCCGTGCTATGTATTCCAGCCGTTAAAACCGGGAACGTGACCCTTATTAATGGAGCTATGGTTCGGGAGGTATTAACAGACCCTCAAACCGGACTGGCTACGGGGGTGAGCTATGTCAATAACCAAACCCTGGAAGAAGTAACCGTTCGGGCAAAAGCTGTTATGCTGGGTGCCAGTACCTGCGAGTCGGCCCGGATTCTGCTCAACTCCAAATCATCCCGCTTTCCCAATGGACTGGCCAACAGCAGTGGCGTAGTTGGTAAGTACCTGAATGATTCTACGGGTGCCAGCCGTTCGGGCTTTATTCCGGCCCTGATGGATCGCAAACGATATAATGAAGATGGCGTTGGCGGCATGCACGTGTTTACTCCCTGGTGGCTCGATAACAAAAAGCTGGACTTCCCAAGGGGCTACCACATCGAGTACGGAGGTGGCATGGGCATGCCGGGCTACGGGTTCGGCAGTGGCGTTGAAGCAATGCACAGTCTCATTCCCGGCCGCGATGGCAAGATGAAGCCAGGCGGTGGATACGGTGCCGGACTCAAAGACGACTTCCGCCGTTTTTACGGCGCTTATATCAGCATGTCGGGTCGGGGCGAACCTGTGCCGCTGGAAAGCAATTACTGCGAGATCGACCCCAATGCCGTTGACAAGTACGGTATACCCGTGCTGCGCTTCCATTATAAGTGGTCCGATTACGAAGTGAAACAAGCCAAACACATGCAGGATACCTTCGAAGAAATTATCCATGCAATGGGTGGTATTGCCCTTGGCCCTAAACCCGGCCCTACTACGGCTCATGGGTACGGACTGGCCGCGCCGGGCCGTATTATCCACGAGGTAGGAACGGTTCGTATGGGTAATGATCCTCAAACGTCAGCGCTGAACAAGTACCAGCAAGCCCACGACGTAAAAAATCTATTCGTCGTAGATGCCGCACCGTTTGTTTCGCAGGGCGACAAAAACGTCACCTGGACCATCCTGGCTGCTTCCATGCGTACGTCTGAATACCTGATCGATCAGGTTAAGAGCAAAAGTATCTAGCGCTTATAGGTACCTGTAAAGCAAGAAAGGCCGAACGTTTCCGTCCGGCCTTTCTTATTTATCATCTGGGTGGCAGTTGCCTGTAACCCTGTAATTGCTTATTCAGCTACTGTTTCGGGCTTTTTGACGGTGATCGTCAGTAGTTCACCTTCGCCACTGTAGTCGGCCTGGATCACATCGCCTTCCTTCAGCTCCCCTTTCAGAATTTCTTCCGCAACGGGGTCTTCAAGATAACGCTGGATGGCGCGGCTCAATGGACGGGCACCGTACTGAGGATCATATCCTTTTTCGGCCAGGAAGTCTTTCGCCTTCTCCGTCAGTTCGACATGATAGCCCAGGTTGGTCACACGGCCCAGCAGTTTGCCCAGCATCAGGTCAATGATTTTGTGGATGTCTTCACGCAACAGCGAGTTAAACACAATCACATCGTCGAGACGGTTAAGGAATTCCGGCGAGAACGCTTTCCGCAGTGCACTTTGAATAGTGCTCTTCATCAAGTCATCCTGGTTCTCCGTTTTCTTGGTGGCAAAACCAATACCAGCACCGAAATCTTTAAGGTCACGCACCCCAATGTTCGACGTCATGATGATGATCGTGTTCCGGAAATCGACCCGGCGACCCAATCCGTCAGTCAGAATACCATCGTCAAGCACCTGCAACAGGATGTTGAATACATCCGGGTGGGCTTTCTCGATTTCGTCAAGCAGGACAACACTGTACGGCTTGCGACGTATTTTCTCAGTCAACTGACCACCTTCTTCGTAACCAACATAGCCCGGAGGAGCGCCAACTAAACGGCTAACGCTGAATTTCTCCATGTACTCCGACATATCGATCCGAACCAGTGCGTCATCTTTATCGAAGAGGTATGTAGCCAGTACTTTTGCCAGCTCCGTTTTACCAACACCCGTTGGCCCGAGGAAGATGAAAGAACCAATTGGTTTCTTGGGATCTTTCAGACCGACGCGCGTCCGTTGAATGGCTTTCACCAGTTTCTCAATAGCCGTCGCCTGTCCTATTACTTTCCCCTTCAGCTCCTCGCCCATGTTGACGAGTTTCTTGCCTTCGTCATTCGATACGCTGGTGACCGGAATACCCGTCATCATTGCTACGACTTCGGCTACACTTTCTTCGTTAACCGTGTAACGACGCTTCTTGGTATCCTCTTCCCAAGCCTGCTTGGCCCGATCGAGCTGGTCGATCAAACGCTTCTCCTTATCGCGGAGTTGAGCAGCCTCTTCGTACTTCTGACTCTTGACAACCTGATTTTTCTCCTTCTTGATATTCTCTATTTGCTCTTCGAGCTTCAGGATATCTTCGGGCACCGTGATGTTCGATATGTGAACCCGGGCACCCACTTCATCCATCACATCGATAGCTTTGTCAGGCAGGAACCGGTCCGAAATATACCGTTCCGACAACTTCACAGCGGCTTCGATAGCCTCCTGCGTGTAATTGACGTGGTGGTGTTCTTCGTACTTGTCTTTGATATTGTTCAGGATTTCGATCGTCTCATCGATAGACGTGGCGTCAACCATGACCATCTGGAAACGACGGGCCAGCGCGCCATCTTTCTCGATGTACTGACGGTACTCATCCAGCGTGGTAGCACCGATACATTGAATGTCACCCCGTGCCAGCGCTGGTTTGAACATGTTCGAGGCATCGAGCGAACCTGAGGCACCGCCTGCTCCAACAATCGTGTGCAGCTCATCGATGAACAGGATCACCTCCGGTGATTTCTCCAGTTCGTTCATGACCGCCTTCATTCGCTCTTCAAACTGGCCCCGGTATTTGGTACCAGCTACGAGAGAGGCAAGGTCCAGCGTAACGACGCGTTTGCCGAACAACACCCGCGATACTTTCTTCTGAACGATCCGCAACGCCAGTCCTTCGGCAATGGCCGTTTTACCAACGCCCGGCTCACCAATAAGAATTGGGTTGTTTTTCTTCCGGCGGCTCAGAATCTGGGCCACCCGTTCGATCTCTTTCTCCCGACCCACGATGGGATCGAGTTTGCCGATTTCGGCAAATTTGGTTAGATCCCGACCGAAATTGTCGAGTACCGGTGTCCTTGACTTTTCAGACCCTTTGGTATCCTTTCCAGCACCAGCGCTGCCGCTGCCACCGAACATACCCCGGTCATTATCGTCATCGTCGGTCTCGCTCGCCATCGTCGGGCGACTTCCCGTTGATTGATATTCCAGCATCTCCTTAATGACTTCGTAGTTGACATTAAATTTGTTTAGAATCTGCGTGGCGACATTGTCTTCATCGCGCAGAATCGACAGCAGCAGGTGCTCGGTCCCGATAAGCGGGCTTTTGAATATCTTGGCTTCCAGATACGTGATCTTGAGCGTTTTTTCCGACTGACGGGTCAGCGGAATATTCGCCAGGTTTTTCACATTATTGGTAGCCGTTCCTTTCGTGGCCTGTTCAATAGTGACCCGGAGTTCATCAAGTGATATACCGAGTTTTTTTAACAGCCCGACCGCTACACCCTCGCCCTCACGGATCATGCCGAGCAGCAGGTGCTCCGTTCCGATGTAGTCGTGGCCTAAGCGCAAGGCTTCTTCCCGGCTCAGCGAGATAACTTCCTTAACGCGGTTTGAGAATTTTGCTTCCATTCGCTTTGGGTCTCCTTAGGTAAGCGTAATACTGGTTTAACGCAGCGTTAACGTGATTTGTTCACTCTATGCCAGGGTTGATTTTACGGCCCTCAACTAAGTGCTAACTGGCCAAACCCAAGCTTGAACTAGTAACGACCTGTTGGTTTAAAACTTGTTTCGCAGCCGGTCCCTGGCAGAACAACAAATCGATTATACTTAGATTCGGTACAAAATCGGGGCCAAAGTTCTGTTGGTAAGATACCGCCTGATGGAATACATACGATTCCGGACCGTTTCGCGGATTCACCATCGACCGGGCGTCAAATCGACCGGCATCCGGGCTTTTCTCATACCATTCTGTCAGGTCAACGGGCGTCTTCACCCCTACCAGTCTCAGACAAATTGTCAGCAGTTCATAGTTCAAATCGAACAGATACGACCAGGTCTTCCCATAAACCGGTTCAAACTCGGGTGCGTAGTGTTCGTAAAACGGCGCCTTACGGTAAGCTGCCTGTAAGCACCGCCAGTGATGCTGTTGCCAGGGCTGCCCGGTATCGATCCTGAGATCGCGAATGGGACGGTGGTGCGTTCCCTGTATGACCGGTACCGTTAACACGTCTACTTTATTTGCCGTCAGGACATAGCACCTATTTCTGTAACTTTGCTTCTGGTAATGCTCGTTTGCTTCAAGCCACACCCGCTCAAACTGCATGAACCCCGACATATAATCCAGACAGGGCAAGTAATGCAGGTCGATTAACAATTCGGCCGGGTAAGGCTTTAGTTGGTACTTTTCCAATAATAACAATCGTATCTGTTCACAAGTAAGGTAAAAAATCAATACCTCCTACAGATTTTATAAATTTTTAATTTCAGGTATCCATCGGGTAAAACAATCGTTTTATTCCACGATACGCCCCACTTGCCGAATGATCTTTTTTCGTTTGTTGTCCCGATTACCACTTGGTGTGCTCTACCTCTTTTCCGATTTCTTGTACTATTTGTTGCTGTACGGTATCCGGTATCGCCGGAAAGTGGTACTGGAGAACATGAAATTATCGTTTCCCGAAAAGTCAGACGCTGAAATACAGGCAGTTGCCCGGGGGTTTTACCGCAACCTGACCGACCTCATCGTTGAAACGATAAAAATGCCCGCACTTTCGCCCGATGAGTTACGCCGGCGGGTCCGGTTCACCAATGCCGAGTTGGTACAGAGCCGGCTGCGGGCTGGTCAGACAGTTATCGGTATGGCTTCTCACCAGGGCAACTGGGAATGGATACCGTCGGCATCGGTACTCAATAGCATGCCTGTCGACAGTGTCTATAAGCCCCTGAACAATGCGTTCTTCGAAGAGATGATGCGAACGGTACGGTCAAGCTTCGGCGCAGTACCCACCTCGATGAGAAATTTGCCCCGCCAGTTGGTCGCCCGAAAAGATGTACCCCGCATCATTGCACTGGTGGCCGATCAAATGCCCGATGTGCCCGAACACGCTTACTGGACTACCTTTCTGCACCGCAATACCCCCTTTACGCCTGGTACCGAACGACTGGCCCGCAGTCGGAAATTCGCCGTGTTCTACCTACAATTGGTTCGGTTACGGCGGGGTTATTATGAAGCAACGTTTACACTGATCGCTGAGCCACCCTACGAGGCTGTGCCACCCGGCGCTATTCTGGAGCGATACCGCGACCTACTGGAAGAAACCATTCGAAATCACCCATCCGACTGGCTCTGGTCACACAGGCGCTGGAAACACTGGCGGGAGAAGTATAGTAAAGTGATTACGAAGTTATCGTAATTGCAGTAGCCCTGCCAGTGGTCTGAAAGACCCTGGTAGTGGCTGAGAACAAAGCAGGATTAGCCGAGCCACTACCAGGGTCTTTCAGACCAGGAAGATCATCTTTTTGTTAGTGCCGGCCAACTTGCCGCCGAGCCACTACCAGGGTCTTTCAGACCACTGGCAGGGCTGTATACTTTCACTGGCGAACAATCTTCACCGTCCTGTGCGCTGCACCATCATTAACCTGTAGCAAATAAATACCAGGCGAACGTCCTAGTGAAATATAACGGCGCAACGCCGTTCCGGTCGTTTCAACGGTTTGTTCACTGATCGGCTCACCCCGGCTATTACTAACCCGTACCTGTAGCGACTTCCCGGTGGCACCCAGCACATTGATCTCAACCTGCTCATCCCGGGCCGGGTTGCCAAGTACCATTACCTGCAAGCCACGGTGTATCTCTTCGGTTGCCAGACGGGCATTGGGTAAGCACGGCAGGGGGCGAATCCATTCCAGCGTCACCTCCGAGCCCGGTTCGCCTGTATAACGGGCCCGCAGCGTGAATGGCTTCACATCACCCGCAGTCCGAAGGTCATTGTTGAACTGATGGGTGGGGTTAACAGACCAGTCGGTGATACCCGGTACCGAATAGTATTCGACCGTTTTACCTGCCTTGACGCCTGTTACCTGAAAAGAAAATTGGCCGCTGGCGCAATCGTAGGTCGGAGCAAGCAAAGCGAGCGTTCCGGTAACAGGGGGTGTGGGAGCGCCCTCTCCTCTACAGAAAGCAGCAAAATCGAAGGTGTAGCTAACGGTTACTCCGCTCTGCGTTGCCGAGATCACAATCGGTTTGGGGTCGCCCCGCAACTCGGCTTCTACCATACCCGATGCTTCTGTTGGGGCATTCCGCTGTACACCGATGGCCGTATACGTTATAGGCGTGCCGTCACCCTCTACGGTGCGAAACGTAATGGCCCCCGTTGAGCAGTCATACAAGGGAGCGATCAGGGCCAGCGGCTGCGTACTGCCGGTTGGCGAAACAAGGAGTGTAAACATGACCTGCGCCGATAGCCCCCCAGCGTCCACTGCGGTAATCGTTATCGGAAACGTACCCGCCTGGGTAGGTATGCCCTCGATCCGTCGGTTTACCGCGTCGAAAGTCAGTCCAGTGGGCAGACCCGTTGCCGAATAAGTGAGTGGATCGTTATCAGGGTCGGAGAAGGTATTACCTGGAAGCTGAAACGCGAAGTACGTATCCCGCTGAGCCAATTGAGTTCCGATGGGATTATCGAGTATCGGTGGCTGGTTACCGTTACTACCCTCACAGTAGGCCCGGAAATTGAACGCATAGGTCGTAGCCTCGAATCCGTGCTGACGTGCCTGCAAATACACCGTTGTCGAATTTTTATCGGCCCTCACCGGCGCATCTATAAACTGCACCGGCTGTAAGGTCCAGTCGGTAATTCCCACACTCCGGTATTCGACTGGCGAACCATCGCCCCCGGTAGTCTGAAACGTAAGCTGCCCCGTTGCACAGGTATACATGGGCTGTACCAGCGCCAGCGGCTGAATAGTGGCCTGAATGGCCCGGTCAGCCTGGATGAACCCATAGCCGGTCCGGTAGTCGAACCCGCTATCGAAATCCGGGGTAAGCGGATCGTCCATATCCATCGCCGTTGTTTTCAGAGCCGTTGCTATACTACTCGGTGCCAATCCGTTAGTAGCCTTTTGCTGCATAAGAGCCGCTACCGCTGCAGCATGCGGGGCGGCCGCCGATGTGCCGAAGAAGTTGGGGAAACCATCTGACTCGGCATCCTGACCGGGGTAAAAAAAGGTCGTATTACCACCGTCGACAGACGTGATATCCGGTTTTTGACGGGTAATACCTACGGCCCCATTGATGCGCTCACCGGTCGTGGTGAACAGTGTGGGTGTGCCGCCTGCCGACGAAAAGTCTTCGACAATGGCCGTCTCCAGATTCCCGTTGAACGCTTTTGTATAGAAGTACGGAGCCGCAGCAACGCTGATGGCGCGGGACGCGTTGGCGTGCCCGTATGAGGTCGAGCTTTTTGTATCGTACTCAATAGCAATGTTCTGGCTTCCGAAGTTGATCCATTTGACCAGACCCGGGTCCGGACCGGCAAACTTAACAATAACAATATCGACGGAAATAGGCCCATTGGAGGAGTTACTCAGGCTGATGATCTCAAAGGGATCGCCAAGCATGTTATCACCAAACGAGCCGTTGATCAGCGCGCCCTCCGTTGAGTATACAAGCACATCCAGGTCTGACCGGGCACCGACCCCACTGGCTGAGAAGAACGAATCGTCCCACTGAAAGGCCAGACGAATAGTTCCACCAGCGGGCAGGGTTATACGCTGCCGGATATCGCCACCCCCGAAGTCATGGGCCTGACCATAGTTAGGAATGTTTATACCTGAGTCTTTGAATCCAGCCTGATACGATGACCGGGCCTGGTTACCGGCGGCCGAGAAGAAAGTGGCATTGTGCATTGTTACCACTTCGTCGGCTGCCTGCGCCACAATTCCATCCTGAAAAAATGGCTCAGCAAAGTAGATAATGTCGTCTACAATGATGTTGCAGCCAGCCGCTGCCAGGTCTCTGATCGCTTTGGCAAAAACGGCTTGTCCACCCTGAGCTGTATGAAAGGCAATCGCGGCACCAGGGGCCACGTCATGGACCAGCTCAGCCATGGCACGGCCTTCATCGGAGGCATCGGGCTGTAGGTAATCCAGGAGCACCTCAACCCCCGATGGCAAATCGCCCGATCTTACGCCCGCAGCTGCTCCACCAAGTTTATCGTATGAATCGGAGATAATACCAATTTTAGAACCGACGCCCGTTACGCCATATGTCTGACGGGCCACATCGGCCCGCATTGCCTTATCACCCTGTGACGTTACCGACCCGGCATTGTGTTGCGGCTGGTAGGCAGGCCGCGCAAACTTCAGGCCGGGCACCTCTTTTAACTCGTCGATCTTGTCAATGGGTAAGTAACCCGATACCATTCGCTTGACAGATACACCGTTCAGTAAGCCCAGCCTTCGAAGACTCTCTAACAACGCCTGGCTGTTCTCCTCTATCGACACCGCTTCGATGGCCACGGTATTACCCGTCAGGATGGCGAGGTTCTGCACCTGTAGTCCCCGGACGGGTAAGGGTGTTGGCGCACCGTTATTGGTCTGGACGGCGAGCAGATCAGGTGAGACTTTTGCCGCTCTGGCAGCTTCTTTTATCGGATTCTGGGCATTGCCGATTCTTGGCTGACAGAGCAGAAATGGCGCAATCAACGCAAAGGCACTCCATTTTCGTAATTGTTTACGCATAAAAACTAGTTGAGGAAATCGTCTTGTTATCCGTCCATCGATTAATAAACGGAGCTACCAGGGCAGCAAGCTAACACAGAAACTGTAATCAGCTATAGCCAGATAGCAGAGCCAAAAATGTGCTCAAAAAGACAATTTACAATACTAATATTTTATTTATTCATAAAATTATAGCTAATTATTAACCGGAAAGAAAATTATCCAGAAATAGAGTTACATATTATTCTATATACAGTTGTACTCTTTCAATGAATCAACTTTTCTGGAAGTGCTCCGATACTGGTTGGCTATTTTCCAGTAATTCATCCAGATTGAGATCAGTTGACGGGGTTGTGTTTGCTTTCAGAACCCGTTTCATATAGGCCAGCGCGTCTTTCGTATAGGTTGGCAGGGCAGCAACTACACAGTCCTGTGGTATATATAGGTTATAGTCCCGCACGTAAGCGTCATTAGCCGTGAACAATACACACGCATCAGCGCTGATACCTGTGATTATTAATGTTTTGGCATTCAGGTAATTCAGCAGCGTTTCCAGGGTCGTCGCAAAAAAAGCCGAACTTTTAGGTTTCAGTACCCAGTAATCATCGGCATCAGGACGGAGCCGCTCGGCCAGGGGTTGCCCCCGTACCCCGTCGTTTAAACAATGCTCAAGTACCTCGTTGAAATCGGATCTCCATCGACCAAAATTATCGTTGGCATAAATAACCGGAATGTCGAGAGATTTGGCGCGCCGTTTCAGGTCGGCAATCCGCTCTGCGGCATCGAGTGTAGGGGCGAAAAAGTCTGGTCCCTCCGGAAATTCAAGGTCATTGATCATGTCAATGATGAGGAGCGCCACCGGAGCGGAGTCGGGCGCATTACCGTGTAAATCGTTACTTGCGTTAGTCATAGATGAATGATGAAAAACATGTTCAGCTACGTAGTAGCGTATATTTAATTACCTGCCGACTGACGGTATGGTTTGAAAAATTGATCGGGATCTCACCTTCTATTTTTGAGTCAGGCTACCGTATCTTTGACCAGTTTTTAACTATACGTCTGTGCGAATTAGTCTACTCATTTTCTCTCTTTGCTCAACGGTCTCGTTTGCTCAGTCGACTTCACCTACAGCTTCGTCGCTCGACGATACGCTTCAGCTCAACGAAGTTGTCGTACGGGGCTATGCTACCAATCGACGCCTGCTGGAAACCCCGGCCTCTATTGGTTTACTAACACGCCGGGACCTGAATCAGCGGTTTGGTACGCCCACACTTGTACCCGCTCTCAATACGCTACCGGGTGTCCGGGCCGATGAACGGTCGCCGGGCAGCTACCGGCTCGCTATCCGGGGTAGTGCCATTCGGTCGCCTTTTGGGGTACGTAATGTCAAGGCCTACTGGAATGAACTTCCCCTCACCGACGCCGGCGGCAATACCCCGCTCAACGCGCTCGATGTACGGGCATTGGGGCGTATCGAAGTGATCAAAGGCCCGTCCGGAAGCCTGTATGGGGCAGGAACGGGTGGAACGATCCTCTTCAGCGGCTTATCGGTTCCTGCTAATCAAACGAATGTAGAGGTGTCAGGGTTGGCTGGTAGTTACGGACTGTTAGGCAACGGGGTAGCGGTTCAGACCGGAAAGAACAATTCGGCCATTGCCATCAACTACAACCACCTGCGATCGGACGGCTATCGCGATCAAAGCGCCCTGGTGCGGGATAACGTAAGCCTGATCGGTTCGTTTGGTGTCACTGAAAAACGGACCATCTCGGTGCTGGGCCTTTACTCCGACCTGCACTACCAGACACCCGGCGGTCTGACGGAAGCCCAGTATCAGGCCGATCCGCGAGCCTCACGACCCGCTACCCGTACGCTGCCCGGCAGTGCCGAGCAACAGGCGGGCATCTATCAAAAACTTGGTTACCTCGGCCTCTCGCATGAGTACCGCTGGAATGACCGGATTCAGAATACCACCGTTCTCTACGGCTCCACTACTGACTTTGCCAATCCATTTATCACCAACTACGAGAAGCGGGCCGACCAGGGTATAGGTGGACGTACGATTACACAGATCCGGTTGCCAAACGGGCCGCTCCCAACGACGTTCACGGTGGGTGCCGAACTGCTCCGCAACTTCACCGTTGACCGCAACTTCGGGAACCGGCGCGGTGTTGCCGATACGATCCAGACCGACGAGGAACTAACCGCTCGTCAGTCGACCCTTTTCGTGCAGGCCGAAACCCAGTTACCGGCTCACTTCCGGCTAACGGCGGGCCTGAGCCGCAACGACGTCCGGTATGGTTTCCAGCGTTTTCCAACGCGCGCCCTCAACGCGCAACCCGCCCAGATACTTACCCGGAATTTCACGCCTGTCTGGTTACCAAGAGTAGCGCTATTACGTACGTTCGGACAAAATGTGTCGGGGTTTGCCAGCATCAGCACCGGTTATTCAGCGCCATCGAGTCAGGAGATCCGGCCATCGGCGGGGGGCTTCAACAACACCCTCAATCCTGAACGCGGCACAAACTATGAGGTGGGGCTGCGAGGGTCGGCGCTGCGAAGCCGACTCCGGTTCGACATAACGGCCTATCAGTTTCAGCTGCGCGAAACCATCGTCCGGCGGTCTGACGCAGCCGGAGCCGAGTTCTTTGTCAACGCAGGCCGCACCAACCAGCGGGGGTTGGAAGCGCAGCTATCCTATGACCTGCTTTCTCCGTCATCTCTTTCAGCGCAACCCTCCCTGGTTTCCCTGCTTCGTTTCTGGAATAGCCTGACGTTGACCAACTACCGCTTCCGCGACTATCAGCAGGGCACTGCCGATCTGTCGAACAAGCGGCTGCCGGGGGTGGCCCCCGCTACCTACGTAACGGGGCTGGATGCTGAAACCCGTGTTGGCCTGTATGCTCACGTAACCTACCAGTTCCTGAATCCCTTCCCGCTCAACGATGCCAACACCATCCAGTCGGCCCCTATCCAGTTGTTGCAGGCGACGCTCGGATTTCGGCGGTCACTGGGCAAGCACTGGCTGCTCGACCTCTACGCCAGTGGCGACAACCTCCTCAACCGGACCTACTCGCTGGGGTATGACCTGAACGCGTTGGGAAATCGATACTACAATGCGGCACCGCTGCGGAATGGTATTGCGGGGGCTCGGGTAAGTGTGAAATGGTAAACAAACCGTTGCTGGTTGCCAACCCGGCTATTCCAGGCGATCCTGCTGAAACTATGGCTATGTTTGTTCCTTTGTAATCACCCTCCTTTTGCTTACCGTTGCTAACCTCACTAAAGCTTACAGCGGACGGACGGTCCTGACCGTACCCGCTCTGTTACTATCACCGGGCATCCACTACTTTCAGGGAGGTAACGGTTCCGGGAAAACCACATTTTTCCGGACGGTGGCGGGCCTGCTGCCGTTTGCGGGTCAGATCACACTCGATGATCGGTATGAGATCAGCCGTGATCCGGTGGCCTATCGGATGCGGGTCAACTACGCCGAAGCTGAACCCCTCTACCCTGATTTTCTGACCGCCCGCGACCTGGCCGGTTTTGTTGGCCGGGCCAAGCTAGCCCCAGCGGGTCAGGTCGATACACTGGCCGAAATTCTCGGCGTCTCGACGTTCTGGACGCAGCCAACCGGTACGTTTTCGAGCGGTATGCTCAAAAAGCTGTCGCTGCTGCTGGCGCTGCTCGGCAAACCCCGGCTGGTACTGCTGGATGAACCACTTACGACGCTGGATGTAGCTACTGCTGCCCGTCTCTTCGACCTGATACGGAAACTACGGGATGAGCAGGAGGTATCGTTTATGCTCACCTCCCACCAGGACGTTAGCCTGACGGGGCTTACCCTGACGGGTTCCTGGCAGGTGGGCGACGGCATCATCACCCCCCTACCCTGATACCCGTATGCTGACCGTCCTCTACCGGGTCCTCGTTCTGCCTTTTTACATCCGCAACGCCGGCACGTTCGGGCTTGTGTTTTATTTCGCATTTGGGTTTATGCGCCCTATGGATCATGAAGCGCTGATTGCGTCGGCGCTGGGTTCATTTTTCCTGTTGATCCTGTTCGCGCTGGCATGGGTACTGTACACCGCCAGAACCGTCAGCTTTATCCGCGGGCAACTGGCCATTCCCGAACACCTGTTCTTGCAAACATTTCGGCTTGTGCCCATCCGCAGGCGCTGTTTCTACTGGTTCGTGCTGTTCACCCAACTGCTATTGCCCATAATTGGCTATGCGGCCTGGATGCTGGCACGGGCTGTTCATTACCAATCCTGGGCATCGCTCTTGTTCATTATACTGGCCGTGCTTTGTCTGCTTATTGGCAGTGTGCTGGCTGTCGACTACCGGCTGCTGCGACCCGCTCCCGATACGGTCAGGCTCCCCAGCCTGCGGTTTCGTCTGCCTTATGAGCTGTTTTTCCCAACCTACTGGCTGCGTCACGAACCGCTGTCGCTGGTATTTACCAAGCTTATTTCCTGCGGCATACTGGTTGGTATCTGCCGACTGTACCCGACAGACGATTACGACCAGCGACTATTACTCATTGGGCTGATGTTAGCCATCATCACCCATTCGCAGGTGGGCCGTCAACTCCATCAGTTCGAGCAACGCTACCTGCTGCTACTGGCCAATCTGCCCCTGTCGGTAGCCCGGCGTTTCGGACAATACGCACTCATCTATGGCCTGATCTGGTTTCCCGAACTTCTCATCGTGCTACACAACGGCCCCATCAGCGTTCCCGTTTACTACCTCATTGGTTTATGGCTGACGGGCTGGGGCTGGATTATGCTGTTGCACAGTCTGGGCTACAGCCGCAGTATCAACCCCGACCGCTGGCAAATAGCCATTTTCTGGGGTTTCATCGGCGGTTTACTGGCCATCATGTTCGGCTGGCCGCTACTGGCGTGGGGGGTGGTCGGCTGGCTGGTTGCGGTAGGCTACTGGTATCGATCGTCTCGACGAAGGGTCCAGCTATAAACGCAGTTACCGCGCCGTTATCTGATCCAGAATAGCACTGGCCCGTGCGCCGGTTTCGCCAGTGCTGGGGCATTTCCCATTACCCCGTAGTTCATTCACGATCTGCTCAATCAACGGCTGTTGAACATGCGCCGGGAAGGGAATAGTGTATTCTTCTGAACCCGTTTCCGTTTCTACCCGGATCAAAAAATTTTCGAAGAACGAAAACGTGATTTTCCCTTTGGAACCGATCAACTGCGTCTCTTCGATCCGTTGCTCTTTATTCACGGTAAAGCACCAGCTACCGGTTCCCAGGACACCGGACTCGAATTCGAAATTCGCCACAACCATGTCGTCGGCCTGATAGAGCCCCGCCTGGTTCCGGGCAATACCGCTGGCGGTCTTGATTGGACCAAGTGCAAATTCCAGAAAATCGAACTGGTGGGATGCCAGATCGTGAAGAAGCCCACCCCCCGAAATCTCAGGCGATACCCGCCAGCCGGGTTGGCTACCCACTTCCCGGTCATCCGGCTGCCAGTTCAGTACAACGCGAACGTATCGGATGTTGCCAATGACTTGCTGATCGATCAGCTCTTTCACGGCCGAAAAGTACGCTAGAGCCCGGCGATAAAAAGCCACGAACAGGGGCACGCCCGTTTCCCGACTTACCTGGTTCATGGCTTCACACTCAGCCGCGTTCAGCGCCATAGGCTTCTCCACATAAACGGGTTTGCCCGCCCGCATCGCCCGGATGGCATACTCAGCATGGCTACCGGGGGGCGTAGCAATGTAGATGGCGTTCACAGCCGGGTCGTTGATCAGGGCGTCGGCATCATCATACCAGGTGCTAACCTGGTGTCTCCGGGCATAGTCGGCGGCCTTTACGGCGTCTCTCCGCATAACCGCCACCAGTGTTGAATTTGGTACCTTACTGAAAGCGGGTCCACTCTTCACTTCGGTGACGTCTCCGCAACCGATAATACCCCATTTTACCTGATCCATAGTGTGACTGACCGGCTAAACCGGTCCTGTTAGCGCGCATCGGTGCGTAGCAGACAAAGTCCGGCAAAGGCGGTTCCTATCCGCCTTTCGACGAACATCGTCTTTTACTGTCGCAAAACGTCACGATGGATCAACTTTTCTTGGACGTACCGGCTACAGCCTGCTTCGCCGACAGGGCCGTAATGGCGGCAACAAGCCGGTCGAGGTCTTTGGGAGTATGGTAGATATGGGGCGTTACCCGAACACCGTGTATATTCTCCCAATCGATGGGCGAGGTATGGATTTTATACTTACCCAGCAGCTGGCTTTCCACCTCACCGGACTTCATGCCATCAATGGAGAACAAGGCTACCGCACCGGCGAACTCGGGCTTGAACGAGGTATGGATCTTTACGCCGGGCAGTTCCCGAACACGCTCCATCCAGTAATTTTTGAGGTAATGAGCACGGGCAAACTTACGGGCAATTCCAATGCTGTTGTGGAAGTCGACAGCCGTACCAATCGCCATTTCCGAGGCAAACGAACGGGTACCCAGGCTCTCGAACTTACGAATATCCGGCCCATCAGGTTCCGTGTTGGACAACAAAGCCCAGACGTTCTTTATTTTTTTCTGACGGATATACAGCATCCCGCTTCCAAAGGGCGCGCAAAGCCATTTGTGCAGACTGGTGGCGTAATAATCACAACCCAGGTCTGGGATTTTGAAGTCGAAAAGGGCAAAGGAGTGTGCGCCATCGGCAATGACTTCGATACCGCGTTTGTGCGCTTCGTCGGCAATCTTCCGGACGGGTAACACCTGCCCAACCCAATTGATGAGGTGCGTAATATGAACCACCTTCGTTCGGGGCGTAAATGCTTTTACAAATTGCTCAACGATGGCGTCGTCGTTTTCGCTCGGGAGGTCGAGGTTCAGGTAGACCAGCTTGACCCCATCGCGTTTCTCCCGCTGTTTCCAGGCGTTGAGCATGTTCGGGTAATCCTGTTTGGTCAGGACCACTTCGTCACCTGCTTTCATGTTCAGCCCGAAAATTACGGTATTCAACC
Organism: Spirosoma utsteinense; assembly: GCF_014282275.1. Classification (GTDB taxonomy): domain Bacteria; phylum Bacteroidota; class Bacteroidia; order Cytophagales; family Spirosomataceae; genus Spirosoma; species Spirosoma utsteinense. Next base: position 185,848 of record NZ_VFIA01000001.1, on the reverse strand, counting down.
CCTCCGTCGCGTTGCGGTTGATAGCGATTTCTTCCGACGAGCAACCGGCCAGATCGGCCAGTTTATCACGCAGCGCTTCACGACCCTGATCCAGAATTCGCCACATATAGTAGGATGGCGCTTCGTTGCAGTACTGATAAAACCGGATATGAGCGTCCTGCACCACTTTCGGCTGCGGACAAACACCCCCATTGTTCAGGTTAAGCAGGTTGGGCGATACAGTATATTCGGACTTCACCCACGCCCAGAAATCTTCATCCTGCGCCCATTCGCCCGGCGACTTTACGGCGCTATCGCCTACCGAAACAGGCAGCGTGTACGTTTCAGGGAGAAAGCTGGGCAGCGTTAGTGCACCAGCTGCTTGCCGGAAGAAGGTTCTGCGGGTAGCCATGACGTATGATCAGGAAGTTTGAAGGAGCGATACAGCGTAAAAATACATTGCACAAACCAAAGAGCAAACGATAATACTGATAATAAGCAGGCTTACCTATATAAAATTCGTTTAAGACCTTGACCAACCAGCGTTCTTCTCGATTGAATGAGCCGTCTGGTCAATAGGTGTTCTTGCGTAGGACGGTTTTGACCGAGAGGGAATCAGTATGTACGGTCAGACTTATTTGCTGGTCAATGGGATAGCCATTGGTGTAATAACCGAAGGTTTTTGTCAGGGTATCAGCAGAGCCTGCAAACCTGTATCTAACCTGGTATAACCCGTCTGTTTTGGCGACGTCGGTAAAGTCGAAGGTAACGTTTACTTTCTGCTGCGGTTTCAGGGCAAACGTCTCTAGCCTGCCCTGCCCGATATGGTTGGAGAAAGCCAGGTAGTCGACAGGAGCGTTGGTTCGGTTCTCGACGTCCACAGCAAGCGTATACGCAGGGCCTATCTGTTGACAGCCCACAACCAGAATAACCACAAACAGGAAACAGATCTTGCTCATAACCAGCGATAAAAAAAGGCCAGCAAATTCGCTGGCCGGTTGACTCATGGAAATTTCTGAAATTTACTAAAATCGGGTTTTCGTTTTTCCAGAAATGCGTCTTTTCCTTCTTTTGCTTCTTCGGAGAGGTAATAGAGCAGCGTGGCATCACCTGCCAGTTGCTGGATACCAGCCTGCCCGTCGAGTTCGGCATTTAACGATGCTTTCAGCATACGAAGGGCAATGGGACTCTTATCGAGAATCTTGCGGCACCACGCAATAGTTGTTTCCTCCAGCTGGTCGAGCGGCACGACTTTATTGACCAGACCCATATCCAGGGCTTCCTGTGCATCGTACTGATCGCACAGAAACCAGATCTCGCGGGCTTTCTTCTGCCCTACGACCCGTGCCAGATAGCTGGCACCGAAACCACCATCGAAGGAGCCAACTTTAGGGCCGGTCTGTCCAAAGCGGGCGTTATCGGCCGCAATGCTGAGGTCACAGACAACGTGCAGAACATGGCCACCCCCAATGGCATAACCCGCTACCATAGCGATGACAGGTTTCGGTATACGCCGGATCTGCATTTGCAGGTCCAGCACATTCAGGCGAGGCACCTGATCTTCGCCGACGTAACCGCCATGTCCCCGCACCGACTGATCGCCACCTGAGCAGAAGGCTTCACCCCCTTCGCCCGTTAGAATGACGACCCCGATCTTCGGGTCCTGCCGGGCGATTTCCATCGCTTCCGACATTTCCTTGACCGTTTGTGGCGTAAAGGCGTTGCGTTTATGGGGCCGGTTGATGCTTATCTTGGCGATTCCTTCGTAATAACTAAACAGAATCTCCTCGTATTCTTTAATGGATTCCCAGGGGTAATTGCTTTGCATACGTAAAAGAGAGAATTAGCGAATGAGTAAACGGCGATCGGGTAGATAGGTGAAGGGCGGGCATCACCTTTTCACTCCTTTGCCCGTTCACTCATCAAATGAAACTTCGTGATAGTGTACATCCCAGGTGTGATCGGCCATCATCCGGACAGTTGCCAGGCAACGTTCGAAGGGAAATTTACGGCCCCACTCGGTTGGCCCGATCATCGACAGCACATCGGTACTGTTGGTGCCCTTACGCTGGTAAAAATAATACGTGTGGCCTACAACGGGCTCAAAATTCATCTGGGCTGAGTAAATCCGCTCCGACACTTCAACCCGGTTGCGGATAGCGGTGGCCTGCTCGGCCAGTAGCTGCATCTGCTTGTACAACTGCGTCAACTGCATGTCGGTTTGTTCGCGCATGGCCGACACAGCCCTACCGGTAATTTTCCCTTTGTCTTCAGGCCGGATAACGGCCCCTCCCGCTGTATGTGCGTAAGCCAACAATCCCGGCGACTCAGCAACTTTCTCCGGCGAGATCGGATTGATGATAACCTTTGCTTCTTCCATAATAAGTTAGGCCACCTGCCCGAAACGAACCGTCCACCTCTAACCAACCGATGAACTTCTTTGTTCGGTACTGTAGACTGTCAAAAAAAGGTACATTTACGGTAGAAAATAAGTTTTCAACCCCAAAAGTACGCTAAAACCACTATGGAAACCACCTTCCCGACAACAGACCAGCGCCCTATGGACCGGCAGGAATTTTTTCGGCTGGTCGGAATCGGTGTCGGCGCTATACTGCTAACGCGCTGTGTGTCGGGCTGTTCCGGAGCCAATACCCCGGACCCTACCCCTAACCCGGCTCGTAAAATAGATTTCAGTATCAACCTCGACGATAAAACGAGCGAAAACCTGAAAGCAAAGGGCGGTTATATTATCATCAACGACGTCATTGTCGCTCAAACCAAAGATGGGCGTTTTATAGCCGTATCGGCCAACTGTACTCATCAAGGCACGCAACTGGTGTTCAAGCCGTCCGAAAACCAGTTTTATTGCCCGCTACATCTGTCGCGCTTTGACACCAAAGGTAACGTCATAACCGGTCCCGCTACCCAGGCACTACAACAGTACACGGTTGTAACAAACCCAACATCGGGCCTGCTCCGGGTTAGTAATTGATCTCCGTTTGCCTTTTCCGGCAAGGGGCGTAACACCTATGTTTATCGATCCTGCTACGCCACAAGACTGGCCACGGCCACAAACGCCGTACGAGGCCGAAGCCCTGGCCTTTTGCCAGTCCTGGCTCAACGGTCAGGCCGACTTCGTGCTCCAAACGTCCGGCTCGACGGGTATACCTAAACTCATCACGCTGACACGAGCGCAGATGCAGGCCAGCGCCCGCCTGACCGGGCAAACCCTGGGCCTGAAGGCAGGCGATCATGCCCTGGTATGCCTGAATATACGGTATGTAGCGGGAGTGATGATGCTTGTCCGGGGCCTGGAACTAGGCCTGCCCATGACCGTCGTCGAACCGGTCGGGAACCCGCTTGCCCCGTTCGATTTTGAGCGGACACGGTTTGATTTTACCGCCTTCGTGCCGCTACAACTACAGACTATTCTGGAACAGGACACCAGCAGGCTCCCTATGCTGAACAGCGCAAAAGCTATTCTGGTTGGGGGCGCGGCTACCAGTCCGGCACTGGAGCAGGCTCTACAGGTTATCGAAGCCCCTGTTTTTGCTACCTATGGCATGACCGAAACGGTTTCACACATTGCGCTCCGGCGATTAAACGGAGCGGAACGATCCGAACGGTTCACGGCCCTCAGGGGCGTCGACCTTGGCACCGATGAGCGAGCCTGTCTTCACATCACCTCGGCCGCAACCAACTTTATACGTGTCCAAACCAACGATGTTGTCGTCATGACTGTCTCGGCCAGCCCCGGCCAGACTCAGTTTCAACTGCTTGGCCGCGCCGACCGGATCATCAACAGCGGAGGGGTAAAGGTGCAACCCGAACAGATCGAACGAATTATTGAGGACGAACTGGCGGCACTGGGCAGCACGGCCCGTTTATTCGTGGCGGGTTTACCCGATGAACGTCTGGGCCAGCGTATTGTAGTTTTCTGCGAGGATTATTGGGTGGATGCCCCCCAGTGGAATCGCATACAGCAGGCTATCAGGCAACAGATTGGGCCCTATGCCGTCCCCAAAGAAATTATCCGCGTGACCGAATTTGCTCAAACGCCCACCGGAAAAGTCGATCGTGCACAGACAATCGACCGATACCGTTAATTTTGCGCTACAGCTAACCAAGCCCAGATGTCTTTTACCCGTCTTCAGATTCGTTACCAGACCGCCCGGTCGCTACCGGCGCCCTATGCCTACTTCTATACCCTCGCGGTTAATCCGGCTGGCAACGAAGTCCAACTTGATCTTGCGATCACCTATCCTGACCGCGACGATATCGACGACGATGAACTGATCGCCGAGGGATTCACCCGCGATGATGATTTTAGTTGGTCGGGGCGGCTGCCCGCTGTATGGCACGAAGCCTTTGCGGCCGTAGCCGGCAAAACCCGTCTACAGCCAATCGATGAGGAAAATCTAAAAGAAGATGACGACTTCTGGGAAATAACGCTGGTCAGCAAAGGCGTTGACCAGACCGGAAAACCAGGCAATGCCGACGACTGGCAGTACCTGATTCAGGAGCTGATTCAGGCAACGTACGAAGCCGACAAACGCGAACGCCCATTCGAACTCACGTATCTGGACATCGACAGCCGCAGGCCCGGCCGCGCTATAACCCTGACAGCGTCGTTCGCCAATCGGTCGGTTGCTGTTCGCGATGAACGCAACACCGATGGCGCACGCATGCTCCCCTGGTCTACCCTGCAAAGGGTAATGAGCACGGTTTACAGCGTGGACTTCGATCCGGAAACGACCCTGGACCGACGTCCCAAAACCACAGGCCAATGGCTTAACCTCGGTACAGAAGAGTGGTATGACATCAGCAAAGAACCAAAGCTGTCCCGAACGCTGAATGAGTTGATCAATTAGTTGATCAACTGACTAACGGATCCACCCAAATTTCGGCCGACACCATGCCGCCTACCTGTGGTTGCCGCTCCTGAAGCCGCAGACCGGTTTCAGCCATGAGCGACTGCCAGTCTACCAGTTGACGGGTTTCTATACTGGCCGTGAGCCGGAAGAACCAGATCATCAATTGGATCAGGCGTTTTTGCCACTTGCCCGCACCAACCACAAAATCGGTGATGATCCATTGCCCACCCGGCTTAAGCGCCTGCCGGAGCAAGGGTATCATCTGGGTACGCAGGCTTTGCGCGGTGAACATATCCAGGACGAAGGGCGTAATGACCACATCGACGTTCATACCCGTCGGTAAGGTGCGTTCGTCGCCCAGTTGAAACGCAACAACCCCTAACAACTGGCGGTCGAGTACCCGTTGGCTAGCGCGGGCCAGCATTCTGGCTGACGTTTCCAGGTACAGGATGTGGCTGGTACGCCCCCCCCTCAGCAGTGGTTCGAGTAGCCAGCCCGTTCCGCCCCCCACGATCAGGACCGATGCCCCTGCCGGAATACGGTCCAGAAATACAGATTGCGCCCGATTCAGCGACTGCCCGAATACAGCCCGGGCGAGCGTATCGTAGACGGGTGTTATCCAGTTGAAATTGGACGCCATCGAGACCAGACGGTAAGTGAGTTTATGGGTTAAGGCATGAAAAATACGCTGTACTCAACAAAGAATCTTTATCAACCAACTCGTTTTTACTGCTATTTTAGAAGCACTAGTATAACTATTTTAATAACATAGAATCTTTTAGATGCGTCATCGGGTTATATAACTGTAACTGGTAGGGCTACGATATATTTTCACCCTGCTGATTGTTAACTAATTATATTCGTTATGCAACTATCCAACTATCGCCATATAGGAAATACGACATCTACTCAGCCGATTAGCAATTGGACTTTTTTCCGAAAGACGGTTCGTCAATTTATCATCAATCATGCCGAAGCGTTCAAGGGTTTAAGCCGTATGGCGGCTCCTCACGGCGGCAGTATCGGAACCCGATGATCGTAGTATAAAAAGGTTGTGGCTGGTTGGCAGGAACGTTGACAACGTTCCTGCCAACCAGCCACAACCGGTATAGGCGCTGCTTTTCTATTGGGGCACAAATGCTACCAACTCCTCCCCTTCGCCCGCAACCGTAATCACTTTACCCAATACGGATAAACGAATTGGTGTCGACGAGAAATTGGTTACCGCTACGTTCTGCTGGGTTGTCGTTACCTGCAACAGACTTCCCTGGAACCGGATTTTAAACGCCAGCGACTGCCAGTTCGACGGAAAGTAGGGACTAAAAGAGAGTTGTCCATCTGCACCAACCCGCATTCCCCCAAATCCTTTCACCACCGCCAGCCACGTACCGGCCATGCTTGTGATGTGGCAACCATCTTCAGTATCGTTATTATAATCGTCGAGGTCGAGCCGGGCCGTACGCAGGTACATTTCGTAGGCTTTGTCGTGCATGCCCAGTTTTGACGCCTGTATGGAGTGAACGCAGGGCGATAGCGACGACTCATGCACCGTCATGGGCTCGTAGAAGTCGAAGTTGCGCCGAAGCGTTTCCGTATCGAACTCCTCTTCAAAAAAGTACAACCCCTGCAACACATCGGCCTGTTTGATGAAACATGACCGCAGAATCCGATCCCACGACCAGTTCTGGTTAATAGGCCGCTGCCCTTTTGGAATATCGGAAACAGGCATCAGGTCTTTGTCGAGGAAGCCTTCCTGTTGCAGATAAACACCCCGCTCCCTGTCCTCCGGCAGGTACATTTTTTCAACGATCTGCTGGGCCGTGGCTAACTCTTTCTCTTCCCGAAAGTGGATACGGTCGATCAGCTCCGCGTATTTGGTCGGGTCCAGTGACTTAACTTTAGCAACAGCCTCTATGGTGTATCGAAGCGTCCAGGCGGCAATGTAGTTGGTGTACCAGTTGTTGTTGACGTTGTTCTCATACTCATTCGGTCCCGTTACGCCCAGCATCACATACTGCTGCTTGGCCGCCGACCAGTTGACGCGCTGGCTCCAGAAGCGGCTGATGGCAATAAGCACTTCCAGGCCGTAGTCAGCCAGGTATTGTTCGTCGCCGGAATAGCGGACATAATCGAAGATGGCGTAGGCAATGGCCCCATTACGGTGTATTTCCTCGAACGTTATCTCCCACTCGTTATGGCATTCTTCCCCGTTCATGGTCACCATCGGATAAAGCGCAGCCCCAGCCCGGAAGCCCAGCTTCTGTGCATTCTCAATAGCTTTACCCAGCTGACGGTAGCGGTAAACGAGCAGGTTTCTGGCAACTTTCTGATCGGCTGTCGACAGGTAGAAAGGCAGACAGTAGGCTTCGGTATCCCAGTAAGTCGACCCGCCGTATTTTTCACCGGTGAACCCTTTCGGGCCAATGTTCAACCGCTCATCTTCGCCGGTATATGTCTGGTTCAGTTGAAAGATATTGAACCGGATACCCTGTTGTGCTGCCACGTCGCCATCGATGACGATGTCGTTGGTTTTCCACTTATCGGCCCAGGCCTGCTTCTGCTCAAGCAGCATCTTCTCAAATCCCTTGCGTGTAATATGCTGCATGGATTTGTGCGCTTCCTTGATGATCGTATCCGGATCGTAATTGAGCGACGAGAGATTGACCGCATACTTATAAACCGCCGTTTCCTGCCCCTGCCGACAATCGAGTGAGATACGATTGGCCACGTACTTCTCGTATTTGATCGGTTGCGACTGGTAATCGACCTTTACGCCATCCTGCTCGATTTCGACGCACATACCCGTAGCGACATGGAATCCGGTTTTGCGGGTACGCAGTTCAATGAAGGCTTCACCATATCCGGTTTCTTTGCGTACTTCGTCCCAGAATGTCTCGTCGTAGTTGGCATCGCGGTTTCGGATGGCCCCGTCGATATAGGGCGTAACGGTAATTTTGGCGTCGAAATTAAGGGGCGTAATAGCGTAGCGAATAACCCCGGCCTCATCGTCGACAATGGAACAAAACCGCTTGGCATTCACTTTCAGCTCCTTTCCGCTCTTGAGAACCGCCACAAATTCGCGTTCCAGAAAGCCTTCCTGCATGTTCAGCACCCGTCGGAAGTCACGCACCTCGCAGGTATTGAGATCCAGCGATTCATAGTCGATGTCGATATCGATGCCAATCCAGTTGGCTGCGTTCAGCACTTTGGCAAAGTATTCAGGATAGCCATTTTTCCACCAGCCGACCCGGGTTTTATCGGGGTAATAAACGCCGGCTACATAGTTACCCTGTAAGGTCTTACCCGAATATTTTTCTTCAAATGAACCGCGTCCTCCATGTCGGCCGTTGCCGAGGGACATGACGCTTTCAGTGACTTCATTGAATTCGCGGTGAAAGTCGGTTTCGACAATACACCACGGGTCGTGTTGCAAATAATGTTTCATTCAGTGGCTTTGATCGTTGCGCGAATTTAAGCTGAACGTTGGGTAATTATACTTTTTCTTTGTCAGGTTGGCAGAAGCGGGGCGGCTGTTGACCCGCTTATTTGTCCGCTTCACCGTATTATTTCACCGCCAGGCCTATGACAAATCCTACCTTTAACCTATTCCGTCGATTCGGTTGGCGGACGGTCAATCATCGACTTATGCGTGTAATTCAACCGATTGACGATCATTCCAGCGAACAGCTGCACCGGGAAGTGGATAAAATCCTGGTACGGGCTTCGGTGGTCACCGGCCTATTCATGGGGTTGATCTCCCTGTTGTTTTACGAGGTGATCGACGCGCGGCCTGAGCCGAAAGTGGCGCTGTTCTCGTTTGGAATGGCCTTCTCGTTTACGATGCTGATCTGGATGTTCAATATCTATATCAACACCAATCGGGGGTTACCCCTCGTGTATCGGTTTATCCCGCCCAGGTATGAATTCAGCGGTCGGGTTGTGATCTGTTTACTCATTAGTGAGGGATTGCTCCGGGTGTGGACCGGGGTCGATGTGTTTTACCACATGGAAAGCACCAGCACCAGCAATATTGCGGGCGTACTACAGGTTCGTGGCCTGCTGATCGTTGCCTTTTCCCTGATCACGACCTGGGGTGTCGAAAAAGCGTTAGCACAGCAACAAGCAATGGGACTGATATCCAAGTTGAAAGAAGAGAACTTTCAGGCTAAATACGAAGTGCTCAAACAGCAGATAAACCCGCATTTTCTCTTCAACTCCCTTAACATTCTGAAAGGTATGATCAGAACCGGCAACGAAGATGCCGAAGAATACCTGATCAAACTGGCCGAAGTGTACCGGTATATCCTGCAAAGCAACGCCAAAGAAGACGTAGTCCTGGCCGATGAGTTGCTCATGCTCGAATCCTACCATTATATGCTGAAAAACCGGTTCCGCGATGCTATCGACCTCACCATTGACCTATCGCCCGAAACCCGCCGGTCGGTACTCCCGCCCCTGACGTTCCAGATGCTGATGGAGAATTGTGTGAAACACAATGTGCTTACCCAAAGCCGTAAACTGTTCGTGACCGTAACCGAACGGGATGGAACGGTGTTATTCCGAAATAACGTGCAACCCAAGCAATCCCTGGCATCAGCCAGCCACATTGGCCTCGAAAACCTGACCCGGCGTTACGAACACCTGTGCGGGTCGCCCCTGATGGTTGAGCAGGACGACCGTTTTTTTACTGTTTTACTACCCATAATACCACCCGGCCATGACCGTTCTTATCCTGGAAGATGAAGCCATTACGGCCGAGGAACTGCGCCATTACGTGTGTGACATCGACCCTACCATAGAGGTCGTGGCCTTGCTGGAAACGATTGACGATGCCGTTCACTTTCTGACCACGAAGCCGGGTCCCGACCTGATTTTTTCCGACATACAGCTGGCCGACGGCCTGAGCTTCGACGTGTTCGATCAGGTGCCGGTTCGCTGCCCGGTTATTTTCTGCACCGCCTTCGATGAATATGCCATGCAGGCGTTTGCGGCCAATGGCATCGACTATGTACTCAAGCCGTTTGACCGGAAGGCTATAGCCAACAGCCTCACCAAGTTCAAAACCCTGCAAACCTATTTTCAGCGCGACACGCCTATCCCGCAGCCGGTACTGAACGAACCCCTCCAGCGGCTGATCGACCAGCTCCGGCCAACCCGTCGTTCCAGCTTTCTGGTCAACTACAAAGGCAAATATTATCCTATCCCGGTTAGCGAGATTGCGTTTTTTTATACCGAAAATGAAATCGTCTGGCTGTTTAAATCGTCCGGCGAGAAGTATGCGCTCGACCATACACTTGATGAACTGGAGACGATGCTGGACCCCACGCAGTTTTACCGGGCCAATCGCCAGTTTGTTCTCCGCTATGAAGCCATTCTGGAGTTCGAACCCTACTTTAACCGCAAACTTGCCGTTCGGCTCAACCTCCCTACCCCGGAGCCAATCATTGTGAGCAAAGCCAAAGCAGGCGATTTTATGCGCTGGCTGGAGCAGCGTTGAGCCTGGCAGGCAAACTAACCGGCTGTTCTGGCCCGTTTAGCCGGGCACATTGTCCGCTTCACCCGATTATCCCACCTCACCCGTTGAGGCACCCCCTACTTTTGAGTCATCGGTAACACACCAATGACACACAGGTATGAAACGAGTATTGACGGGGCTAATTTGTATGCTCCTAAGCTGGCCCGGATTTGGCCAGACCCCAACCACCCCCACCGATTCGCTCCGGCTTACGCTCCCGCAGGCCGAAGACCAATTTCGCCGACACAACCTCTCCCTGCTGGCCACCCGCCTGGGTATTGATGAATACCGGGCCTATCAGGCGCAGGCTAAGCTGTTCAGCAATCCAACGGTCTATATTGAGCAAATGCCGTACAACCGGCAAACGCGGGATTTCATGCCCGTTAAGCAAAGCAACTCCGAGCAGGTCATTCAGGTACAGCAGCTTTTACTGCTGGCGGGGAAACGCAACAAGCAGCTTGCCCTGGCCGCCACCAACACCAAGATCGCTGCCGACCGGTTTGAGGACCTGGCACGGACCCTCTCGTTTCAACTGCATTCGGCTTTTTACGATCTGCATTACCAGCAGCAGGCAATGAGCGTGTACGATCAAGTGATGAACACACTCAGCCAGACCGTAACGCTCTATCAACAACAATATGACAAAGGCAACGTCCCGCTGAAAGACCTGGCCCGGCTGAAAGCCTACCTCTTCAACCTATCGAACGAACGGCAGCAGCGACTGGCTCAGATAGCCGATGATCAGGCTACGCTGTCGGTATTGCTCAACACGATGCCCGACCAGCCGATCCGACCTGAGGTAACGGCCATGGATCCCGATCCCCGGCGTAATCCGGCCGTGTTGTCGCTCGATAGCCTGGTCGCCCTGGCCGAACGCAACCGGCCCGACCTGCGCGCCTACCGCGATCAGGTTACAGCCGAGCGGCAGAACCTCACGCTGCAAAAGGCCAATGCGGTTCCGGATCTGACCGTACAGGGAACCTACGACCGTAACGCGGGCTACATCCCAAATTACTTCGGCGTCGGGGTGGGCATGGCGCTTCCGTTCTTCAATCGGAATCAGGGTAATATTCAGGCGGCCCGTATCCGCACCCAGAGTAGCCAGCAGCTGGAATCCGGCTACCGGCTTCAGGTGGAGAACGAACTACAGCAATCGCTGACGAAGGCCCGGCAAGCTGACCAGTTGTACCGCACCTTCGACCGGCGCTTCAACAGTGACTTCAGCCGGCTCATCGAAGGGGTTACGCTCAATTACCGCAAGCAGAACATCGACGTGGTTGAATTCCTGGACTTTTTCGACTCCTACAAGACCAGCCAGCTCCAGTTCATCCAACTACAGAATGACCGCATGCAACGCCTGGAAGAACTTGATCTTGCCGTTGGCAGCAACCCATTCATCCGCTAATCCGACCAACCCAAACAATCGTTTCAACCGACTATGAAAACAAATCAATTCCCCCGAACATACTGGCTGATGCTACCGGCTATCGCCCTGCTCGGTACTCTGCTAACCGGCTGCCAGTCTTCTGATGCGACGGCAACCGATAACACAGACCAGAAGCCGGTCAACCTGCTGGCATCGGCTCAATTCGATACGGCCCGCATGATACCCGTCACCAACGAACTCAACCTGACCGGCAAGATCACCTTCAACCAGGACAAAGTCGTTAAAGTATTCCCCCTGGTAGGTGGCCACATTGAAGCGGTTAAGGCAGACCTCGGCGACTATGTCCAGAAAGGCCAGACGCTGGCCGTTATCCGGTCTGGCGAAATGGCCGATGTCGAACAGCAGGCTATTGCAGCCAAAGGTCAACTGGCCGTTGCGCAGAAAAATAGTCAGGTGACTGAAGACATGGCGAAAGGAGGGTTATCCTCTCAGCGCGATGTGGTAGCCGCCCGCGAACAGCTACAGGCCGCCAAAGGGGAGCTGAACCGGGTTAACGAACGCCGGAGTATCCTGGGCGGGCGCGGCTCGTCGGTCTACCTGGTGAAGGCACCCGTTAGCGGCTATGTGGTGGAGAAGACGGCCTCGCCGGGGATGGAACTTCGCTCCGATGATCCGGAGAACCTGTTCACGATCTCCAACCTCGACTACGTCTGGGTTATGGCCAATGTGTATGAGTCGGACTTAGCCAACGTTCACGAAGGCGATCCCGCCCGCATAACGACGCTGTCCTATCCTGATCGGGTATACCAGGGCAAAATCGACAAGGTCTTCAATGTCCTCGATCCCGAAAGCAAAACGGAAAAAGTGCGGATCACCCTGCTTAATCGACGTGATGGCATGTCGGGGAATACCCTCAAGCCTGAGATGTTTGCCAACGTAAGTGTACAGTATCCGGGCAACGACCGCCGGGTTGCCATTCCGGCCAAAGCTATTGTTTTTGCCGACAGCCGCAACTTCGTCGTCGTTGCCAACGCTCAAAATCAGCCGGTTATACGGGAAGTGGATCCGTTCAAAACGATCGGTGCCACCACCTACCTCAACGGCGGGGTGAAAGCCGGAGAGCGCGTAGTGACACAAAATCAGCTCCTGATTTATACCGCATTAGGGAAATAATGAATGAGAAAGTGAAAGAGTGATTGAGTGATTCAATAAACCCTGATCAGTCATTCACTCAATCAATCACTCTTTCAGTCATTCAACTTCTCACTGACTCAATAGGCAACATGAACAAGTTCATAAAAAGTATTCTTACCTTTTCGCTGAAGAATCGGTTCTTCGTCTTCTTTCTGACGGGGCTCACGATCGTGGCGGGCTACATCAGTTACCAGAATACACCGATCGAAGCCTTTCCCGACGTCACCAACACCCGGATTACGATCATCACACAGTGGCCAGGCCGCTCGGCCGAAGAAGTCGAGAAATTCGTGACCATCCCTGTAGAGATCGGGCTGAACTCGGTTCAGAAAAAAACGGATGTACGCTCCACTACCCTCTTCGGTCTGTCGGTGGTAAACGTGATGTTCGACGATGGTGTCGATGACATCTTCGCCCGCCAGCAGATCAATAACCTCCTGCCCGGCGTCGAACTCCCCGACGGGGCCAAACCCGACGTACAGCCCCCCTACGGCCCTACAGGTGAGATATTTCGTTACACCCTGGCGTCGCCCACCCGCACCGTGCGGGAACTGAAAACCATGCAGGACTGGGTGCTGGACCGCCAGCTCAAAAGCGTTCCCGGTGTGGCCGACGTGGTGAGCTTTGGTGGGGAAGCCAAGACCTACGAGATCTCTGTCGATCCGCGTCGTCTGACAGATTATAACATCACCCCCCTTCAATTGTATCAGGCGGTTGCTAACTCGAACGTGAATGTAGGGGGCGATGTGATCGAGAAAAACTCGGAAGCTTACGTCGTGCGCGGCATTGGCCTGCTCCGCAACCAGCGTGACATCGAGAATATCGTAGTCAAAAACGTGAACGGTACGCCCATCATGGTCCGGAATGTGGCGCAGGTAGCCGAGTCGGCTCTGCCCCGGCTAGGGCAGGCGGGCCGCGACAAACAGAACGATGTCGTAGAGGGCGTTGTGGTGATGCGTAAAGGGGAGAACCCAACGGAGGTCATCGAGCTGGTGAAAGCCAAGATCCAGGAATTGAACACCAGTATCCTGCCATCGGATGTCAAGATCAACACCTTCTACAACCGGGAGACGCTGGTCAACTTCGCCACCCATACCGTCACGCATAACCTCCTCGAAGGGATCGTTTTTGTAACGGTCATCGTGTTCCTGTTCATGGCCGACTGGCGCACTACGCTGACCGTCTCCATCATCATACCACTGGCCCTGTTGTTTGCCTTTATCTGCCTGCGGTTCAAAGGCATGTCGGCCAACCTGCTGTCGATGGGCGCTATCGACTTCGGGATCATCGTTGACGGAGCCGTGGTGATGGTGGAGGGCATATTTGTAACGCTCGATGCCAAAGCACACCGGGAAGGGATGGTCCGGTTCAACAAAGCCGCCAAAATGGGTTTGCTGCGGGCAACCGGTACGGAGATGGGTAAGGCGATTTTCTTCTCCAAAGCCATCATCATCACCTGCCTGATCCCCATTTTCGCTTTTCAGAAAGTAGAAGGCAAAATGTTCTCGCCACTGGCCTGGACGCTGGGGTTTGCGCTGCTCGGCGCGTTGATCTTCACCCTGACGCTGGTACCGGTTCTGGCCAGTATCCTGCTCAATAAAAACGTACGGGAAAAGCATAACCCGTTCGTCGAATTTATCACCCGTCTGGCGACGCGGGCATTCTCCTTCACTTTTGCTCACAAGCGGATGAGCCTGTTGCTAACCGGACTGCTTGTGGTAGTTGGCCTGGCCGGGTTCAACCTGCTGGGTACCGAATTTCTGCCCGAATTGAACGAAGGGTCGATCTACGTGCGGGCTTCAATGCCCATGAGCATTTCACTGCCCGAATCGGTCCGCCTAACGACGCAGATGCGAAAGGTGTTTGACCAGTTTCCGGAAGTAAAGGGAGTCATTTCACAAACCGGCCGACCCAACGACGGCACCGACCCAACCGGCTTTTATAATGTCGAGTTTCTGGTCGATATCTATCCAAAAGACGACGGAGCCACTAACCGATGGAAAAATGGCCTGACCAAACAGCAATTGATTGCGCAGATGCAGGACAAACTCAAGGTATTTCCGGGTATCGACTTTGGGTTCTCCCAACCCATTATGGACAACGTAGCCGAAGCCGTCTCGGGGGTGAAGGGATCGATTGCGGTCAAGATCTACGGCAATGATCTGGCCACGCTGGCCGACAAAGCCAGCCAGATCCAGAAACAGCTGGCTACCGTGCAGGGAATCGAGGACCTTGGCGTAATCAAGAACATTGGCCAGCCTGAGATGCGCATAGAGTTGGACGAGTACAAACTGGCCCTCTACGGCGTCAACAAAGCCGACGCGCAGGCCGTGATCGAAATGGCCATCGGCGGTAAAGCGGCTACGCAGATCTATGAGGGTGAACGCAAATTTGACCTCCGGATTCGGTACGAGCAGAACTTCCGCAAAACCGAAGCCGAGATCGCCGATCTGATGGTACCCACCCAGAACGGGTCGCAGATACCCATCAAGGAAATTGCGAAGGTATATACGCAAACCGGGCCGGTTTTAATTTTCAGGGAGGGCAGCAGCCGGTTCACCGCCGTGAAGTTTTCCGTCCGGGGCCGCGATATGGGCAGCGCCATTGCCGAAGCCCAGCACAAAGTAGCCTCGGCAGTTACGTTTCCTCCGGGTTATACAGCCAAGTGGGCGGGCGATTTTGAGAACCAGCAGCGAGCAACCAAACGACTGGGCCAGATGGTACCGGTGAGTCTTATCATGATCTTTGTGATCTTGTTCGTTCTCTTCGGAAACGCCAAAGATGCCGGGCTGGTGCTGGTCAATGTTCCCTTTGCCATAATTGGCGGTATTGCGGCCCTGCTGATCACGCATGTCAACTTCAGCATTTCGGCGGGCATCGGCTTTATCGCGCTCTTTGGTATCTGTATCCAGAACGGCGTCATTCTGATTTCGGTCTTCAAGAAAAACCTGAAGAATAATCTGTCGCTGCCCGAAGCCATTTTTGAAGGGGTACTGTCGCGGGTACGGCCGGTGGTAATGACCGCCATGATGGCCGCTATTGGTCTGATTCCGGCCGCTATCTCGACGGGCATCGGCTCAGAAACGTCAAAACCACTGGCAATCGTCGTGATTGGTGGGCTGATCACAGCCACCTTACTGACGCTGTTGATTTTTCCGCTGATCTTCTATGTTTTCTACCGGGGTGGTGCTCAAAAGCCTGCATCCAGTCAGAGGGTACTACTGGAAGCTTAGTCCAGCGCTGACTCAGGCCCGTTAATGGGCCTGAGTCAGTGTACTCATTTCAGCCCGCACCCGCATGGCCTGGTTCATGTGCCGCTCGGTATGGGCAACCAGCATGTACAGCGCATCGCCCAGTCTTATTTTTAGCCAGTTGCCGAACAGAGTGGAAACTTTCTCCTGATTCCAGTCGAGGTACACCGCTTTATCGAGCAGATCGTGTAGTGTCCGCTGTAAGTCAACAAATTGATTGATCACATCAAGAGGACTCATATCTTCGGGTCGGCGGGGACGGATCATGCCGGGGGCCGGAAATTTGATCTTCGTTTCGGGATCGACGATGTAGAGCAGGGTCTTACCCACCCAGTCCGATTCGAGAAGCTGATCAACGGGGCTGTGCTGCACAATACCCAGCGCATCGACTTTATGCTGGATGTTACGGATGTAAAAACGCTCGGCCAGGTTCAGGTGCTGGAGACATTCCACAATACTCCAGCGGTCGGGCGACGGTTTCCAGCGCAGTTGAGCATCGGTATGAGGCCTGAATTCACGCTCGACCGTATCGAGCGCAGCCGAAAGGCGAGTTTGAAGTTGATGAGCGGTAGCCAGTTTCTTCATGAGTTGATCAGTAGCTTATGCATACTCTAGTCACTACGTACGTAAATGTGTGGTTGGCGGATGCTAACTAAACCACCCGGCCTAATCGGCTCAGACGAAGGCCTGGGCCTGCGCAAACAACTCAACGTCGCGTTTGGAATCCAGATCGATGGCACCCGCTTCAAACGGTACTTCGACACAGTCATTCCGGTGTTTACCGATAACCCACTTCACCCCTTTGTCTCCTTCCAGTTGTAAAAGCTGAGCAATATAGTCACGGGAAAACAACGCCGGCACACTCAGCTGCGTATCATAACGACAGGCAACGATACCCTTGTCTTCTTCTTTCCAAACATCCAGCATATGCACCAGCAAACCGACCGACACCAGTGGCTGATCGGTATGAAGCACCAGCACGGCGTCAACGTCCTTATGGGTCAGGTACAAACCGGCCAGCCCCGTTTTAAGCGACGATGCCTGACCCGACGACCATCTTGAATTGTCGACCATCGTTATAGGCAGGCCTGCCAGCTCAGGGACAACCTGTTCACGGTTAGCACCCAGCACAACAACAATCGGTCCACGCTGTAGGGCCAGTGCCGTTTCGGTTACCCGACGCATAAGCGACTGCCCTTTATAAATCAAAAGCTGCTTTGGTTCTCCTCCCATTCGCGAGGAGTCACCAGCCGCTAAAATAATCGTTCCTATTTTCAAAAGATGAGGTACTGTTTTGGATTAGTTAACAATCTGGTCTGACGTCAGGTTCTACCGTTTACTAAACAAACTTGTGGGATAACCCACCTCCACCAGCGATAACCCCGCTGCCGGTGCCGACCGCCCGGCCCGTTTACGATCTCTGGCATCAATTATCTGCTCAAACTCCGGCACACTTAAACGGCCCTGGCCTACGTCCAGCAGCGTTCCAACGATAGCCCGCACCATGCCCCGCAGAAACCGATCGGCCCGAACATGAAAGGTTAGCGTCTGACCATCCGTCTGCTCCCAATAAGCCATATCGATCTGGCAGTTAAAGGTTTTAACATCGGTTTTGACTTTACTGAAGCTTTCAAAGTCACAATGGTGCAGCAGTCTTTCGGCCGCAGCATTCATCGCCGGTATATCCAGTGGCAGCGTAAATACATAAGCCAGACCGTCACGAAAAGGATCTCTCCGGGAAATCAGCTGATACTGGTAGTACCGGAAGGTAGCGGTAAAACGGGCATGGTCTTCTGCCTGAACGGGAAAACAGTCATAGATAGCGATGTCGCCCGGAATCAGGCTATTCAGCGATCGAAGCAAAGCCGTCGGCAGGGGTCTATCGGTTTCGAAGTGAGCAAACTGCTGCCCGGCATGAACACCGGTATCGGTTCGTCCACTGCCAACGATAGCGACCGGTTCACGCAACACCGTTGACAGGGCGGTTTCCAACACTTCCTGCACACTTAGGCCATTCGGTTGCCGTTGCCAGCCATGATAACGGGTGCCCCGATAGGCCAGTTCAAGAAAGTAACGCATAATGAGGCAAAAGTACGCATACAAGTCGAAAACCCCTGAACAGGTAAGGGGCCTTGGCATCGGGAAATAGCCCCAACACCAAAGCCCCCTTTTCAAAAGAGAAAGGAACGAAAACGCACTGCTCAAAATCGTCAAAAATAGCAGCAATGATAACCGCGTATTTTATCGCGGCTCATCGCCAAATTTCTCATTACGGCCTGTCTTGTCGGTATCACCCGTAATGGCTCCTTTAGCCATTTCAAACAGCTTCACCATCTTACCACCCGGCCGATCCCAGAATTCACCCGCGTGGATGGATACTTTAAGCAAAGCGATGGTCGGATCATCTTTGCCATTGGGAAACCAGGTTTTCAGGAAATCGGACCATAGCTCGTTGATTTTAGCCTGATCCTTTACAATTTCTGCCGTACCCGTTGTCGACACGTAGGTTTCAGAACCGGTGTCGGCAAACGCAAGACTCACCCGATTGTATTTACGGACTTCGTCAACCTTGTTCGAATTATCGTAGGTGAAAAACCACATGGTACCATCGGCATCTATATCATGAGTGGCCATGGGACGGGTATGAAAATCGCCATCAGCTTCCATTGTGGTCAGCATGGCGATGCGAATATCTTTGATTTTATCTTTAAGCTTCTCCAGCTCGATAGCATTCAATGTAGGTTGGGCTTGCATAGTTGGGTATAGCCAGTTATGCAGGAATTAACTCCATTAGATCAATAGAGTTTTATAGGATCACTAAAAAAAATGCAAAGATTGATATAGCGGCCTGTAAAAAAGCCGGGTCGACACGATAGGTCGACCCAGCCAGGCAATGGATACCACTTAAATTCGCTCAACCTCAAAGCGCAGTTCATCAACCAGTTGGCGCAGACGGTCGGTATTGGGCGCAGGCGGAGGCAACTGCTGGCTTACAAAGGCGCTCACTTCCCAAACTTCCAGCACGTCTTTAAGGGATACTTCCCGGTTTGGGATATCGGCCCGATCGGCGGTGAGTAACAGCGTACCTTTTATTTTGACCTGGTTGTAGATCCGTCGACAGCAGATTCCTGTATTATGGAGTAACAGTACGTACAATTTCCCGTCGGCAATGTCGAACCAGTTGCGTACAAACTGACCAATCAGCAACGCACCCGGAAACGAAAAATCGTCACCTGCTTCAAAAGCCCGGTAGTGTCCATGGGGTAGCAGAGGCAGTTGCATGGCCGGGAGTCGGTGCAGAAATTCGGCCTGTTGGTGGCGTTGGCTATACTCACCGAACTGAGTCTCCATAACCACCGGAATCGCCGGGGCCATCGACTGCGCGGGTGTGTTCGTGTGAGCCACCTCGCTCCTGCCTTCATACACGTTATTGAATGTCATCGGCGCTACACCCCTCGGTCCGGCCGGTCGGTTATCAGCGGGTCGGCTTACCGCTGGTGAGGCCCTGTTCTCCCGCTCCGGTTGCTGACCAAACAGCCGGTCGACGGGCGAGTTCGACTGAACAGCCTGAAAGGCCGTGTTGCCAGGTCGCTCCGGCGACCGAATAACGGGTGGAACGGGAACAGACCGGGGAGCGCTGGGCGGAGCCTCCTGCATTTCATCCTGTGTCCGGTAGTATTTGTTCAGTACCGACGCCAGCGGTTGCGGCTCCGGCTGAGGAGCCTTCGGCTGAGCAAATATATCGGGGAAGTCAGGGTGCTGAAACGGGTCGTCCTGATCATCGTCATCCATAACAATTTTACCATCGGACCGGATAGTTGGTCCATCGGCGTGCTCATGCCGGATTCGGACGTCAGGGGCTTTGGCTGGCTGCCCCAGCGGAATACTAAGATTGGGCGTTTCGCGCAGTTTTCGTAGATCCTGGCGGGTCAGCAGCTCAATTGTGGTGTTGAACGCTTTAGCAATTGCTTGTATATTTTGCTGATTCGGATTGGCACGACCTTCTTCGTAGGCTCCTAACAACGAACGCTTTATGTTTATTTTTCGGGAGAACTGCTCCTGCGTCAACCCATTGAGTTTGCGTAGGTAGCGG
This sequence comes from Spirosoma utsteinense, assembly GCF_014282275.1. GTDB lineage: Bacteria > Bacteroidota > Bacteroidia > Cytophagales > Spirosomataceae > Spirosoma > Spirosoma utsteinense. The sequence goes on along the minus strand of NZ_VFIA01000001.1, from coordinate 165,555 downwards.
ATGTTTTCGCTGACGAGTGTCATCCGGTTTAGGTTTACTAAAGTTTCAGCTAATATAGCCGAATCCTGTTTTAAATGCCAACCTCAGCCTTTAAGCCCTTTTTTTTGTACTTTTAACCGATGCGTTTGTTCGAATCGAATCTCAGTTACCCACCTATGCATACGACCCTTACCGAAACCGACCTTAACAGCGATTTGAAGGCAGTCTTCACGAAACAGCGTCAGTTTGCCCCTTTGATGGCACTGACGACGGCCAGCCAGCGGATCGAGCGGATCCGCCGTATTCAAACCTGGATGCTGAGCCACCAGTCTGACCTGGAAAAAGCCATGTTCGATGACTTTCGCAAACCCACAGCCGAGGTTGGTTTGGGGGAGCTGATGGCTGTCAACGCGGAAATCAAGCACATCATCAAAAACCTGAAACGATGGATGCGCCCGCAGAAGCTGCCCACCCCACTGAGTATGGTAGGTATGCGCTCGTCTATCCGGCATGAGCCTAAAGGCAACGTGCTTATATTCTCAGCCTGGAATTACCCATTCGCCCTGATCATGAAGCCCCTGGTATCGGCTATCGCGGCTGGCAACGTGTGTGTAGTCAAGCCCTCGGAGATGGCTCCCAACACAGCACGGTTCATGAGCCGGATGATCGGAGAGTTATTTCCCATTGAGGAGGTTGCCATTTTTGAAGGCGACGCGGTCTTATCGCAGGCACTGCTCGAATTGCCCTTTAATCATGTTTTTTTCACGGGGAGCCCCGCCGTCGGTAAGCTTGTCATGGCCGCAGCCGCAAAGCATCTGACATCGGTGACGCTCGAACTGGGCGGCAAGTCGCCTTCCATCGTCGATGAAACGGCTAACCTCAAAACGGCCGCCGAACAGATCGCCTGGGGAAAATACCTCAACAATGGTCAGACCTGCATAGCACCCGATTATGTACTCATTCACCAGTCGGTGAAAGAACCGTTTCTGGCCGAGTTCCGGCGGGTGGTAACGCGCATGTACAATGCAGACGGACAGGGCGTAGAAGCCTCTGACAGTTACGCCCGGATCGTGAACAACCGGCACTTCGAGCGTGTCCGGTCTCTGCTCGACAACGCGGTGGAGCAAGGTGCCCGTATAACCATGGGCGGAACCCTGAACGACAGCCAGAACTTCATCGAGCCAACCGTCCTGGAGGGAGTTACCGACGGCATGCGCATCATGCAGGAAGAGATTTTTGGCCCGGTGTTACCTGTGGTTACCTTTTCAACGCCCGACGAAGCGCTGGCACTCATCAATGGAAAAGAGAAACCACTCGCGCTGTATATTCATAGCCGCAACCGCCAGAACATCGATTACATCCTGGCCCGTACTTCTGCCGGGGACACGATCATTAACGATGTGATGCTTCAGTTCGGCAATGTCGAGCTACCCTTCGGTGGGGTCAACAACAGCGGCATCGGCAAGTCGAATGGCTTTTTCAGCTTTCAGGAGTTATCCAACCAGCGGGGCGTCATGGAGCGTAGCTTCGGCACCATGAAATTCCTCTATCCGCCCTATACCGACCGGGTGAAGCAGCTGATCAACTTCGTAATCAAACGGCTGTAAGTGGGAAGAAGTCGTAGAAGTCATAAGTCGTAGAAGTCATAAGTCGTAGAAGTCGTAAGTCGTAGAAGTCGTAAGTGGCTGACGCAGGCTCGTTGCTTTCGCGTCAGCCACTTACGACTTCTACGACTTATGACTTCTACGACTTACGACTCCTACTTATACGCCGGTATACCCGTGATTTCTGCTCCCAGAATCAGTAGATGAATATCGTGCGTACCCTCATAGGTACTCACCGATTCGAGGTTCATCAGGTGACGCATCACAGGATAGTCGCCTGTAATGCCCATTGCGCCTAAAATCTGACGAGCCTCGCGGGCAATGCGTAACGCCATCTCAATGTTGTTCCGCTTGGCCAGGGATATTTGCGCGGTGGTGGCTTTATCTTCGTTTTTGATCATTCCGAGCCGCCAGCACAGTAGTTGGGCCTGCGTAATATCAGTGAGCATTTCGGCCAGCTTTTTCTGGACCAGTTGAAAACTGGCAATCGGTTTACTGAACTGAACACGCTCCAGCGCATAGCGTCGGGCCACATCATAACATTCCATGGCGGCTCCCAGCGCACCCCAGGCGATGCCATAACGGGCCTGGTCGAGACACTTCAGCGCACTCTTCAGCCCAAAAGCTTCGGGCAGCAGGTTCTCTTTGGGAACCCGAACATCCTGAAACACCAATTCACCGGTAGTACTGACCCGCAGCGACCATTTATTCTCGATCACGTTGGTGGTGAAGCCCTCCATACCCCGTTCAACAATCAGACCACGTATTTTACCTTGGTCATTCTTTGCCCATACAATAGCGATGTCGGCGATAGGGCCATTCGTGATCCAGAGTTTGGAGCCGTTCAGCAGGAAGTAGTCACTTCGTTCGATGAAGTTGGTTTCCATCGATCCGGGGTCAGACCCGTGACTGGCTTCCGTGAGGCCAAAACAGCCCAGTAATTCCCCTTTAGCTAAACGGGGCAAAAACCGTTGCTTCTGCTCTTCCGACCCAAACGTATAGATTGGGTACATGACCAGCGAGTTCTGGACCGACACGCACGATCGCATCCCCGAATCGCCCCGTTCAATTTCCTGGGTCATCAGTCCATAACTGATCTGATCAAGGCCCCCACCACCGTAGTCCACCGGTATCGTTGAGCCAAATGCACCAATCTGTCCGAACTTAGCCACAAGGTGCGCCGGGAAAGCTGCCCGCTGGGCATACTCTTCCACGATGGGCGTAATCTCGCGCTTCACAAAATCGCGCACCGCCGACCGCACGAGCTTGTGTTCGGCAGTAAGCAGATCGTCGAGGCAGTAAAAATCAGGTGACTCAAAGGTGTCGACCTTTACACGGGGCGGAGTTGTGGTTACGGCTTGCATATCAGGTTAACCCAAAACCGGGTGCGTTGTTGGCAGGATTCGTTCTTTTGACGGGTCGGTTGGTAAATACGATCATAGGACGCCTGTAGACAGCTTCCGCTGCGAACCCAAACCAAGGTCCGCCTGTTACTCAACCAGCAGGCTTTTTTAGTAATTTCGCGCTACGTTGCCAGGATAAATACCCGGCCATCAACTGACTATGATCCATCAACTTTCGGTAACCCTACCCCCCGAACTGGCGTATGACGACGCAGCTTTTCGGGAACAGGCGTTACGCTCGCTGCACCTCCCCACCGACAGCACCGCCGTTGTGCGCAAACGTCGGCAATCGGTCGATGCGCGGGGACGACAAATTCGCGTCCATGTCGACGCCGACGTGTTTGTGGGCGAACAACCGCCAGCACTTCTTCAGTATAAAAAACCACAGGTTGATGTCAGCCGGGCACCACAGGCCATTATCGTCGGTGCCGGACCGGCGGGCATGTTTGCCGCCCTTCGGCTGATCGAACTGGGCATCAAACCCATCATTCTGGAACGCGGTTCCGACGTGCGGGCCCGTCGGCGGGATTTGGCGGCTATCAACAAAGACCATATCGTTAACCCTGAATCGAACTACTGTTTTGGCGAAGGCGGGGCAGGGACCTACTCCGACGGGAAGCTCTATACGCGATCAACCAAACGGGGCGATGTCCGGCGGATTCTGGAGATATTCGTAGCGCACGGAGCGACCGATGAGATCCTGGTCGACGCCCACCCGCACATCGGCACCAATAAACTTCCTCAGGTCGTAGCCGACATGCGGGCCAGTATTCTGGAGGCCGGCGGTGAAGTCCGGTTCAATACTAAGGTGATCGATCTCATCCTGGAAAAGAAAGAAATCCGGGGCGTTATCACCAGCGCCGGCCCGGATGCGCAGCCCGAGGAAGTGGCCGGTATCGGCGTTATTCTGGCGACGGGACACTCGGCCCGGGATATTTTTCATCTGCTCCACGACCGCAATGTGACCATCGAAGCCAAGCCGTTTGCCATGGGCGTTCGCATTGAGCATCAGCAGTCTCTGATCGATCAGTTCCAGTATCACCGCCCTGATCGCGGAGACTACTTGCCGGCTGCGTCCTACAGTTTGGTAACACAAACACGTTTTAACGGGGTAGAACGGGGGGTGTTTTCGTTTTGTATGTGTCCGGGCGGCTTCATCGTTCCGGCCGCCACGTCGCCCGGCGAGTTGGTTGTCAACGGAATGTCGCCCTCGCGCCGGGACTCGAAATATGCCAACTCGGGGCTGGTCGTTGCCATTACCGATAACGACCTCCGCCCATATGCCGACGAAGGTCCACTGGCGGGGTTAGCCCTCCAGCAGGAACTCGAACGCTGGGCTTGCCGGGCTGGTGGCGGAACCGATACCCTTTCGTCGCAAACAGCACCGGCCCAGCGTGTGGCCGACTTTGTCGACGGGCGTATTTCGGATACGTTGCTGCCAACATCCTACCAGCCGGGCCTGGCTTCGGTAGACATGTATGACGTGTTGCCCGATCACATTGCACAGCCATTACGGCAGGGTTTGCGTGACTTTGGCAAAAAAATGCGGGGCTACCTGAGTAACGACGGACAGTTGATTGGTATCGAAAGCCGAACCTCCTCGCCCGTTCGGATTCCGCGGCACCGCGACACCTGCGAACATGTGGAGGTACAGCGGCTGTTTCCGTGTGGGGAAGGCGCGGGGTACGCGGGAGGCATCGTCTCGGCCGCAATGGATGGGGAGCGTTGCGCTGATGAATTGGCGAAATTATACAAGGCAGGAGGCCGGGGGCTTCGGTAAACCAGCCTGATGAGCCGGTTAAACGCGCAGTCGACCGCCACTTACTTACAAAGGATGTTATTTATGATCGACACTTCGTTCCATACATTCACCGAAGACCTGCGTCGCCGGTTACAGCAACCCCTACCGGGCGAGGTGGCCCATAGCAAAATGGCGGCTGCGTCGCGCTACCGGCTTGGCATCAAACCCAACGAGCGAACACGCCGGAGTGCTGTGCTGATCTGCTTTTACCCCTACCAGAACTCCATATACCTGCCGCTCATTCTCAGGCCGCAGTACGATGGGGTTCATGCAGGACAGATGGCCTTTCCGGGTGGACGTATGGAACGCATCGACGAAAACCTGACCCGAACCGCCCTGCGCGAAACGCAGGAAGAAGTAGGCATTCGGGTCTCGGACGTGAAGGTGCTGGGCCTACTGACAGAGCTGTTCATCCCACCCAGTAATTTCTACGTACAACCGGTAGTTGGCATTCTCCCTTACCGACCGGATTTTTACCCCGACCCACGCGAGGTAGAAGCCGTTGTTGAAGTTGAACTCAATACACTGCTGGACGAAACCATCGTGGGCGACAGTCAGGTAGAAGTTCGCGGCACCTTGGTAGACGCCCCCTATTACCAGATTCAGGAATACCGTGTCTGGGGGGCTACAGCTATGATGATCAGCGAATTGCTGGTAGTACTGGAATCGTAACCAGCTTAACGATCAGCCTGCCCGTTCGTTCCGGCAACGAAGTAAAGCTCAGCTATCGCTTTCTGGTATTTTGTTTTCAACTCCTCCCCTTTCACCTGCAAATCGATCAGTTTCGTCTCGCGGGCATTGATCAGGAATAAAGAGCTTTCGCCCAACTCGAATTTCTGTTGCTCAGCCTGTAGCAGCAGCTGTTGATTCTGAATCGTCTGCTGCTGAACGGCCACTTGCCGGGCCAGGGTCTGGAGCTGGTTATAGGCCGACTGCACCGTGTTGGTGATGTCGCGGCCCGTTTGCAGCTGCTCCAGCTGCACCTGCTGATTTTTGACCTGCACTTCCCGCAACTTGCCCCGCTCCTTTCGCAGAAACAGCGGAAATACCAGGTCCATACTGACCTTGTAGTTCTGCGGGCGAAATGAATAATAGCTATTCCAGCTGTAACGGATATCCGGGTTGGGGGTTTCGCTGAGCAAACTGGCATTGAGCATCACCTGCGGCTGAATCATAGCCCGCCGGAAGCGTTCTTCGAGCGTAAGCTGCTGGGTTTTGACCGCCAGTTTAAGCAGGTCGGGATGCTGCTGGTTTGCCCAATCGAGCAGACGCTGTAGCAGGGTATCGCCGGGTGCGGTGAGCGAGGGTTGCTGGGGCAGTGCCGTTGCCGGCAGTTCTACCGGCTGGCTGGCGGTGTTCCATAAAAAGGTGTTGACGCGAAGTCGGGCGTTTTGCTCATCAACTTCGGCTTGCTGGCGCTGAACAAGCCGGTCCTGCACCGTAATGAGGGCTTCGGTTGTGTCGATGGTAGCCGCATCACCCAGCAAGGCACGTTCGCGCAGCGCCTGAAAGCGCCGGTCGGCCAGGTCATAGCCTTCGGTAATGAGTCGCCGTTGCTGGTGGGCAAAGAACCACTCCCAATACGTTTTTGCTGCGTCGAACAGGGTTTTGTTAACCAGCTTCATACGGTCAGCTTCTGCCAGATTCTGCGACAGCCGGGCTTGCCGAACTGCATTCCGCCGGGCATCGATCAGCAATCCCTGCCCAACGGGTACACTCAGCCCAACACCGGTCAGGCCCGACTCAGGCGTCCGTTCTTCGGGGTTAATATACCGACCACGGGTGCTGTTCCGGTCATACGAAACGTTCAGGTCAATACCCCCCAGCCAGATCGGCACCGCCAGTTTGTTCTGCCAGTGATCGAAATACAGATCCCGACCGAACTCCTTTCGATCGTAATAGGATACCAGTTTAGGGTCGAAAGCACCCCGCGCCTGCACCAGCACCTGCCGGGCCTCTTCGCCGAAGAGATTTGCCTGTTTTACCAGGGGATGATGCTGACGAATCAGCTCAAAAAACACCGATGCCGGAAATACGGTGGTGTCAGGAACCTGAGCGGCTTCTACCCTGATCGATACGTCGGTTGCCGATTCCTGAAAAGCCGGAACTGCGCGAATCGGAGTACTCAGCATCAGACACCAGGTACCAAAAATCAATCCTTTCATTTTTTTGCTCCTTTTTCATCCGATGGCTCCTGTTGCAGGCTCGGTGGGAAGCCATTCAACTGCCGCCAGAGTTCATACCAGATTGGTACATTATCAAGCATTACCCAACCATAGGCACGTGACCCTACCCGTAGTTGTTTTGGCCAGGGTTGGTCACCTTTGGTTGGCTTGGGCGTCACCAGCAGGCGATAGCTACCGTTGGTATTACTTACCGCATCAATCACGGCTACCTCGCCCCCAAAGGTACCAACCGCTACCAGCGGCCAGCCGGAGAACTGCACGGCAGGCCACCCATCGAATTCAATTCGTACCGTGCGACCCCGCTGAATCAGCGGTACGTCCATGGCCCGGACAGCCAGATCGACGGCTATCTGCGGACTTTCGGGTTGCAGTGTCACAATGGATTCGCCCTCTTTGATCGTCTCCCCTATCCCCGCCTTTAACGACCGAACAACATAACCGGACTGCGGGGCGCGTACTACATAAAGACCCTGACGTACAGTGACGCTGCTGATTTTATTACGAAGCTTTGCAATTTCACCATCGGCTTCGGTCCGGTACGACACCGCCGAACTGCGGTCGGAAAACGTTTTAGCTGCTTTCTCCTCGTAGTCGGCCTGGATCGAGCCCAGATCGAGCCGGGAGTTGATAAGCTCTTGGCGGGACACATTGAGTTTGTTCTCCTGAGCCACCACTTTAGCCACATCCTCCTGCAATTTGAGTCGGCGGGTTTCAAGATCGGTCAGCGAGAACAGCCCGTTTTTGTACCCCTTCTCGAAGCGCTCCAGCCGATCGACAGCAATCCGGTAGTTCCGCTGAACAGCTACCAGATCGGCACTGTCGCTGAGTACCTTGAATTGACTTTGACGAACTTTATTGCGCGCCGACTCCAGTTTTACGCGGACGCCTGTTTCCAGCGCCCTCAGTTGGTTGTCGAGGGCTTTCAGCTTGGCGTCGGTAGCCGTCAGACTTCCCTGCTTGGCTGTCAGTTGTTCGCCCAGCCGCTGTTGCAGCTTCGGGTCGAAATACTCGTCTTTAATATCGGAGATAACCAGCAGCGTATCGCCTTTTTGCACCAGCTGCCCTTCGCGCACGTTCCAGCGCTCGATCCGGCCGGGAATGGCGTTCTGTACCGTTTGTGGGCGGTCCTGTGGGGTAAGCGCCGTTACGGTACCCTCGCCGTTTATATTCTGCTGCCACGGTAAAAACAGAATACTAATACAGAAAAGTAACAGAAAGAGCATCCAACGGCCCATTTTTTGGCCGTTATTCGGTTGCTTCAGCGTCCGTAATGTCCGGAGCGGGTATTTATCAAACAGCGCTTCATCTACACGCTGATTGGACAGGTTAAGCATAAGGTATAATGATGAGTGGTGAATACTGTGCGATACATGCTTAACGCAAAGTATGGCTAATCATTCACCATGGGTAAGTCGGTAACAGTCCCAATTTTTTCAACAGCTGTCAGCAGGTCAAATACGGTATCGATGCCTGACATAAGCTTATCAACTGAGCTCGTTATCAGAACTATTACGAGTTCAGCCGCCACAAATTGCCCTAGTGTCATATCGCGTCCGACAACCAGCACCGTCCCGATAATGAGCAGCCCCCCGGTGACGGCCATTTTAAACGCCACCCCGTAGTACAGAATCTGTTTCAGCACACCAAAATGCTGCTGCCGATGCTCCAGATAGGTAGCCACCAGCCCGTCCATATGATCGATAGTCTCGACCTGATCGTCGCGATGCCGGAACGAGGGCAGGTCCCGGGCAATATCTTCCAGCCAGGCTACTACCTTGTATTTATCTTTCGACTCACTCAGGCTGGTACGCAGTCCCTTCGGACCGCTTATCAAAACCAGTGCAACAATGGCTATCAGTGTAAACAAGCCAAACGCCAGAAAAACCGGGTGGTAAAACGACAGCAGGATGATCCCTAAAATAATCTGTACCGAAGCGGCTGTCAGATCGATCAGCAACTTGGGTAACCCTTTCTGAAGCGTCAGCACGTCGAAGAACCGGTTCATCAATTCGGGCGGGTAATAATTGCCAAAGCTCTCGGGCTGTATACGGGGCAGGCGGTAAGCAAATTCAAAAGCAGCTTTCGCAAAGATCCGCTGCTGTAATACTTCAACCAGAACTGTCTGTCCGACAAGGAGCAAACCCGCGATCAACACACCCGCTATGACCAACCCGATCATCACATAAATAGAACTGAATACAAGCCCGCCCGACACCAGATTAAATACAGCCTGGATACCCAGGGGTAGCGACAGGCTTATCAGGCCAGTCATGATAGCATACAGGTAAATATAACCGATATCCTTTTTCTCGTTGCCCAAAAGTCGAATCAACCGCCGTAACGGCGATGGTGGTGGTGCTTCAACTGCTACTGTAGCCATAATAAGTACTAGTATATTCGATAGCTTTACTATCTTTAATGCAAACTTAACTTTTATATCTGAAAGTGTTTTTACCTTGCAGAAAATTTTACCCGAACGGTTAGCACACAGGATTAATGGAATACTCCGTACACGTCCGCATGAATGAGCGGCTTTTTCTTCGCGACCCGGATGGATCTGACTTAGGCCGACGGATCATTCGCCAAAGCATCCTGCTATTCGATGAGGTTGGTTTTGAAGATGCCACCTTTAGAAAACTAGCCGAACGCATGGGGACGAAAGAAGCCAGCATCTACCGGTATTTCGAAAACAAACACCGACTACTGGTGTATTTGGTGGCCTGGTATTGGCAATGGATTGATTTTCAGCTTGTCTTCAGAACCAATAACCTCACCGATCCACATGAAAAGCTGGAACGACTGCTGAATCTGCTGTTGCTGAAGGATCTGGATCAATCCATGACCGACGATCTGGACCTGAAGGCGCTACACAGCATTGTGATTCGGGAGTCCAGCAAGGCTTATTTAACCCACCACGTTACCGAAGACAACCGACAGCATCTTTTTAAGCCTTATAAAGATTTGTGTGCGCGCATTGCAGGAATCATTCTGGAGCTTCGGCCTGATTATCCCTACGCCCGGTCGCTGGCCAGTTCTCTGATCGAGACGATCCATTACCAAACGTTCTTCATGCAGAATCTGCCCTCGCTTACTGACTTCGGGCCAATTCCTGCCGGACAACATACACACCCCGGCAAACTCATTGGGTTTGTCCGGCATCTTTTATATGCATCACTTGGCGCTCCTATACATAATCAGGATTAACGCTTCCTGCCAATAAGTCCGTATGGCATTTTTGCCCGGCGATCCAACACGCCGGATACGGGCTGACTTAGCTAGTTTGCGGTCCTGGTTTTCTGGCAAACCCGCCTGGTTGCGCCATTCGGTGCTATCGACAAACGTCAGGTTCGTGGCTAGCGGCTCCGTGCGGACTGTATGCAAGTAGAGCCGTTACCTTTCTTTATACTGCCAAAAGGAATCTTCCAGTTAATTTATACCTGCAAATCAGTATCCGATTGCAGAATCATTTTGCGCAACCCGCGTAAAATTAGTCGATGATTGGTCCTTTGTTGATTGATATACGCGGTAACGGTCATAGCTTTGCGGGTTAACAAACAATAACGGGCGTCATGCCGTTAAAATCAAGTTCCTCCCTGCAAAACGTTACACTGTGAAAAGATGGATTGCTATCGGCCTCGTCGTCCTGGTACTCGGCGGGATTATTGTGTATAATAAGGTATTACATCCGGCTCCCGGCGCTGGTCCCGGTGGTGGAGAAAAAGGGGGCGGTGGCAAAGGTGGCCCTCCCGGTGCAACGAAAGGACAAACCCTTTCGGTTAACGGCTTCGTTGTGGAAACCCAGCGGCTTAGAGAAGACATTGTGTCCAGCGGTTCGCTGTTGGCCGCCGAACAGGTAGATATCTACCCCGAGATATCGGCGCGTATTACGCAACTCAACATCCAGGAAGGGCAACCCGTAACGAAAGGTGCGTTACTGGTCAAACTGTTCGACGCCGACCTGCGGGCTCAGTTGCAGAAATTACAGGCCCAGGCCGATAATGCCCGGCGCACAGAAGATCGGAATAAGCAACTGCTGGAACGTGGTGGTATCAGTCAACAGGAGTATGACATTGTAACAACGAACCTGCGCTCATCGCTGGCCGACATTGAACTGGTGAAAGCCAACCTCCAACGAACCGAAATTCGGGCTCCCTTCTCCGGTGTTATCGGGCTGCGCAACGTCAGCAACGGAGCTGTTGTATCGCCGAGTACGCTGATTGCTCGTCTACAGCAGATTACGTCACTGAAGCTCGATTTCTCAATACCCGAAAAGTACGGGCAATCGGTACGAAACGGCAGCAAAATTTCGTTTTTAGTCGATGGCTCCAGTCAACCGAGTCAAGGCGTTGTTTACGCCATTGAGCCGGGTGTGGAAGAGCAAACCCGTAACCTGCGCATCCGGGCGCGCATCAATAACACAACGGCCAAGTTCAGACCGGGTACGTTTGCCCGGGTAACGCTGACCATTCAAAACGAACAAAGTCTGGTGGTGCCTACGCAGGCGGTTATTCCGCAAACCCGTACGAATCAGGTCATCCTCGTTAAAAATGGAAAAGCTGTTTTCAAGGATGTGAAGACCGGCCTCCGCACAGCAGGTTCCATTCAAATTCTTTCGGGTGTAGCCGAAGGAGATACTGTGGCAACAACGGGATTGTTATTTCTCAAACCTGACGCAGCGGTAAAAATAGGGCGCGTTATAACACTGCCTAACAGCAATCCTAAAGTAGCCACGGCCAACTAAAACGTAGCCCTGTTCCAGTCGCTTGGTGAATACTACAACGAGCTGGAGTGTACCTGAACGCTATAATTCTACAACGTTACCTTTTTACAATCCGTCAACACAATGAGCCTACCCGAATTAAGTCTCAACCGGCCCGTTTTTGCGATGGTGATGTCGATCGTCATCGTTCTCTTCGGGATCATCGGTTTCACCTTCCTCGGTGTTCGTGAGTACCCGGCCATTGACCCACCGGTTATTTCGGTGCGGACCAACTACACGGGTGCTAACCCCGACATTATCGAGTCGCAGATTACCGAACCCATCGAGAAATCGCTGAACAGCATCGAGGGTATCCGGACGATTACGTCGAACAGTTCGCTGGGCGCGAGCACGATTACCGTCGAGTTCAACCTCGATGCCAATCTGGAGCAGGCGGCCAACGACGTGCGGGATAAGGTAGCTCAGGCGCAGCGGCAACTTCCGCAGGATATCGACGCTCCTCCGGTCGTGACCAAAGCGGATGCCAACTCCGAACCGATCATTTTCATGACCGTCCAGAGCACGACCCGTAACCCTACGCAGTTGTCGGACTATGCGGAGAACGTTTTGCAGGAGCGTCTCCAGACGATTCCAGGGGTAAGCCAGGCAACGATCTATGGGTTGAAACGGCAGGCCATGCGTCTCTGGATCGACCCGATCAAACTGTCGGCCTACCGCCTGACAACCCAGGATATTCAAACCGCTCTGACGGCACAAAACGTCGAGCTGCCGGGCGGTAAAGTATACGGTAATACGACCGAGCTAACGGTTAAGGCGGTAGGACGTTTAACAACAGAAGAAGATTTTAACAACCTGATTCTACGTCAGACCAATAGCCAGATCATCCGATTTAAGGACATTGGCTACGCAACCCTGGGTGCTGAAAACGAAGAAACGATCTCGAAACAGAATGGGGCGGTGGGCGTTATTCTGGTCCTGATACCGCAGCCCGGAGCCAACTATGTCAGCATAGCCGATGAATTTTACAAACGGTTCGATCAGCTCAAGAAAGACCTGCCAAAGGATATTATCGTCAGTATTGGTATCGACCGCAGTATCTTTATTCGCCGGGCGATTGAAGAAGTAGGCGAAACCCTGCTGATATCGTTCGTACTGGTCGTTCTGGTGATCTATTTCTTCTTCCGAAACTGGCTGATCGCCTTCCGACCGCTGATCGATATTCCGGTATCGCTCATTGGCGGGTTCTTTATCATGTATGTGGCCGACTTCAGCATCAATGTGCTGACCCTGTTGGCCATCGTACTGGCCACGGGTCTGGTTGTGGATGATGGTATTGTCGTTACCGAAAACATCTTCAAGAAGGTTGAAGCAGGTATGGAGCCTACACAGGCAGCTAAAGAAGGCTCCAACGAGATTTTCTTTGCTGTGCTGGCTACCAGTATTACGCTGGCGGTCGTGTTCCTGCCCATTATTTTTCTGGAAGGGTTTGTTGGTCGTCTGTTCCGGGAGTTCGGCATTGTCGTTGCAGGAGCCGTATTGATATCGGCTTTCGTTTCACTGACCTTGACACCCGTATTGAGCGTTAAGATGACGAGTAAGGACCCGCACAAAAAATCGTGGTTCTACAAGAAAACGGAGCCCTTCTTTCAATGGCTCGATGATTCGTACCGAAGCTCGCTCAATAAGTTTGTGGCCAAACGAGGTTGGGCACTCGTCATGATCGTTGCCTGTCTGGCAATGATTTTCGGGCTGGGGTCGTTGCTAAAATCTGAGTTGGCTCCACTCGAAGACCGGGGCCGTACCCGGATCGTGATCACCTCGCCGGAGGGTACCAGCTTCGAATCGCAGGCGAACACAACCGACCGGGTGATGCAGATGATTCTTGATTCTGTTCCTGAAACGCGTCTGGCCTTTAGTGTGGTAGCCCCCGGCTTTTCGGGTGCCGGTGCCGTAAACTCCTCCTTCGTTATCGTCAACATGAGCGACCCCTCCGAACGGAAACGGTCGCAGCAGGAAATCGTCGACTACCTGACCAAAAACCTGAAGAAGTTTACTGAGGCCCGGATGTTTCCTACCCAGGATCAGACGATTCAGGTTGGCCGGGGTGGTGGCTTACCTGTACAGTTCGTTATTCAGAACCTGAACTTTGAGAAACTTCGGGAGAAACTACCTGCCTTCCTGGATGAAGTACAGAAAGACCCCACCTTCCAGAACTCGGATGTCGATCTGAAATTTAACAAACCGGAACTGAACATCAGTATCGACCGGGAGAAGGCAACCAACCTCGGCGTGTCGGTGCAGGATGTCGCGCAGACGCTGCAGCTGGCGCTCAGTAACCGACGGCTGGCTTACTTCCTGATGAATGGCAAGCAGTATCAGGTGATTGGGCAGGTTGACCGGGATGACCGGGATGCACCGGTAGACCTCGGTTCGTTCTACGTGCGCAGCAGCGAGGGAGAACTGATTCAGTTAGACAATCTGGTGAATTTCCAGGAAGTAAGCAGCCCCCCGCAGGTCTACCACTACAACCGGTTTAAGTCGGCGACGGTGTCGGCGGGTCTGGCTCCAGGAAAAACGGTTGGCGACGGTGTTGCCGCCATGCAGGCCATTGCTCAACGTACGCTCGACCAGACTTTCCAGACGGCACTCTCCGGGCCTTCCCGTGACTATGCCGAGAGTTCATCGAACACCCTTTTTGCGTTTGGTCTGGCACTGATACTGGTTTACCTGATTCTGGCTGCCCAGTTCGACTCGTTCATCGACCCGTTAATCATCATGATAACGGTTCCTCTGGCGCTGGCGGGTGCAGTATTCTCCCTCTGGATGTTTAACCAGACGCTGAACATTTTCAGCCAAATCGGCATCATTATGCTGGTTGGACTGGTCACCAAGAACGGTATCCTGATTGTTGAGTTCGCGAATGAACAGCGGCTGACAGGTAAGAACAAGTTCGAAGCGGCCACCGAATCGGCCGCCCTTCGCCTGCGCCCGATTCTGATGACAACGCTGGTGGCTGCCTTTGGTGCCCTCCCCCTCGCTTTGGCCCTGGGTTCAGCGTCGAAGAGCCGGGTTCCGCTGGGTATCGTGATCGTAGGTGGTTTGCTGTTCTCGCTCGTCCTGACGCTCTATGTAGTGCCAGTCATTTACACGTATATGACGCGCCGGAAAGACGTTGAGCCGGGTGATGAAGGGCAACACCAGCGCCCCCTGCCACAGCCCGAAGGCAGACCGACAGGTGATACCACAAAGCCTGAGGAGATGGAAGTTCGGGTTTAATAGCCTTTGCCTGTCATGCTCCCTACGCCTATTTACCTGACGGAGCTTTTCCCGTTGCTCGATCAACGCCTGATCGAGTTGTTGCGTAGTCTGTCGGCCGCTGATTGGCAGCGTCCGACAGTTTGCCGGGGCTGGTCCGTAAAGGACATTACGGCTCACCTGCTGGACGGAAACTTTCGCCGGATTGCCATCAACCGGGATGGCTATGAGTCACCCGAGAAGCCGGTCATCGAATCCTACCAGGATTTGGTGAACCATTTGAATCAACTGAATGCAGAGTGGGTCAAAGCCACCAGACGCTTAAGCCCGAACCTGCTGATCGACCTGCTGGAACAAAGCGGGCGGCAGGTTTACGAAGCATTCTGCCAGCTTCCACCGCATGAAACCGCAACTTTCTCCGTAGGCTGGGCGGGTGACGAAACGTCCGAGAACTGGTTCGACATAGCCCGTGAATACACAGAGCGGTGGCACCACCAGCAACAGATCCGGCTGGCGGTCGATCGGCCGGGCGACTTATTGAGTCAGCCTTTCCATTACCCGCTACTCGATACGTTCATGCGCGCCTTACCCCACACCTACCGCCATACTGCCGCCCCGACGGGTTCCGTTGTTCAGGTTACCGTTTCAGGCGAAGGGGGTGGCGTCTGGCAGTTACTTCGCCAATTCGATGCCTGGCTATTGACGGGTCAGTCCCGTGAAATAGTCCCAACGGCATCGGTTAGTATCGATGAAAAAATTGCCTGGCGCCTGTTCACAAAGGGAATTGGTCGTTTGGACGCACTACCCTACCTGCATTTTGGCGGTGATCGTCGGTTAGCCGAAAAAATACTGGATATGATCGCCGTGATGGGCTAAGGTCGGCCCCAGAACAAAAAACAACAATGGTCCGACTGCTTGCGCTGTCGGACCATTGTTCATTATTTACTACCCTACTTCTTGGTTCGAACGCTGACGAAGGCCCCGTTGGCATCGAACAAAAGGAAATAAGGAGTGTCGCCCTGCGTGATCAAAACGGCATAGATGGTCACTGCGTCGCGGGTTGTAACCTGTTCAGCCCGCACGAAGGTATACCCGGCATAATTGGCAGTCAGGTAATCGCGTGTGGGTTGCAGTAACTTATCCTGCGTAATGGAGGTAGCCGCCCCCTTAGGACCATGCCCACCCGGACCGCCCTTGCCCCCTTTACGCTCCAGCAATTTACCCGTTGCGTCAAAATTAAGGTGAATTATGGTAGCGTTCTGGGTGATCGTCACTTCATAATACAGCACGACTCCTGCCGAATCGGCCCCTTGCTCGGCCATGCCAAAGGTGTACCCCGAATAGGTAGTGGTCAGGTAGTCCAGAATAGTCTGTGGCAGTTTATCCTGCGTAATCGTTGTTTCATTGGCTTCTTTATGACCAGGGCCACCCTTACCGCCCCGACCCGGTTGAAGAACACCACTGGCGTCGAAATGCAGGTGGTACCGAACCCCGCCCTGTTCAATCACAACCGCGTAAAATGTAGCCCCAGCCCGATCCGTTCCCTGTACACCCTGTACGAACGTGTAACCGGCGTAGGTTTTGGTCAGGTAATCGAGTACCGTCTGCGGCAATTTGTCCTGGGTGATTATAGTGCCCTTGCCAAATCCATCGACTGCAGCACCCCGCGCCGAAGCCGTGGTTTGATCGTCTGGCTGCACTGTACTGTTCTTGTCACAGGCCGTCAGCAAAGTCGCTGCCAGCAAACCCATCATAAGTTGTTTCTTCATGGCAAATCAATTGAAAAAGTTAAAAATTTTGACCGGTACAAGTAAATGATTTAGTCGATATAAGGTCAGTTTCGGTTAGTGGTCTGGACAGTAACGATAGTAGGTGCCGATTGATAGAAGTCGAACAGAGCCCTGCCTAAAAGCTCATGGCTGACAGCGTTGAGGTGATCCGGGTCGCCCGTTAGAAAATACTCGTCCCTTGGCTCAACAATGGCCTGTGTATCGAACACACTGAACGTCTGGCTTATCTCTCTTCTCCGCAACACCGAACGAGCGCGAAGGCTTGACCATTGGCCCAGCAGGGTACGGCGGGGAAATGGGCTCATGAGCAACACATTATGGCGAAAGGGCCGCAGCATCGCCAACAATTTTGTCAATCCCCGGGGACCGCCAAGTCCGGGCATAACTGAAAGTGCGATGTCTGCAAGTGTGCGGACCGTCTGTTTGATCCGGTGTAGCTGCACCGTACGCCCAAGGTTGCGACTCAACCCGGGTCCTTTCAGGATTGACGGTCTTGTTGCCATACCGTTGTGGGATAGCCCGGCACCCAGATACTTCCGGGCCATCAGATCAGGACCCAGTTGCAGCACGATCAGGTCATAGCGGCTTAAGGGTAGTCGGGCCAGCAGGGCGGCTGTCTCCCATACGGTTAGATGGGCATACGCGTCAACTGTAACAGATCGGCCCGTACGGCATAAGTGTTTTATAAAATGGCCCGCATAACTAAGTTGCCGTCCTGGCAACCCATATCCACAGCTGTGTTCATCACCTAATAACAGTACATTCATCACACGCTATAAACGGCGCTTATACATCCGTTTTTCGACCATACGTCCAGGATCCGGCAAACGTGGCAACGGCAAATAATTTAGTTTGTAAACCCTCGTGCAACACTACCCGGCTCTTATGCGTACTACCTTTATATCACGGGCTTTATCCTATAGGCGATCCTATAAATCTGACTGAACCTTGTTCTTCAAAAAGACGTCTACCTTCACCGACAATGATCTCCCGAGCATCATAAGGGCTTGTCGTGTCAATGATCCACGTGCGCAACGGACATTGTTCAAGCAGTTTTTTGGCTATGCTAAAAGTATTTGCCTGCGCTACACGTCCAGTGTCGAAGAAGCCGAAGATGTGCTGAATGAGGGGTTTCTGAAGGCTTTTCAGCATATGGAAAAGTACGATGAATCGTTACCCTTCAAAGCCTGGTTACGCACGATCCTGGTCAATACAGCCATTAGCCACTACCGTCGAAACAGCCGGTTCGATCAGCATGCCAGTCTGGATGCGGGCGAACAGGTTGCCTTTAACGATGACATCGTCGATAAAATGGCTGCCGAAGAAATCCTCGCGCTGGTTCAACAACTGACTCCCACCTTCCGAACGGTATTTATGATGCATGTGGTGGATGGCTACAGCCTGCACGAAATAGCGGGCCTGCTCGAACACAACGAAGCCACCGTTCGCTCTAACTTTGCCCGCGCCCGGCAGAAGTTACAGGTACTCATCAAACAGGCGTATCCGCTCCATCCTCAAACCGGCTCAGCCGCTCCTATCCAACATTATGAAAACTGACCGATTTAGCGATAGTATCCGGCGGAAACTGGAAAGTATCCGGCCAGATTTCAGCGAGAAAGACTGGGCACGCATGCAGGCTTCGCTTCAGCAGGCAACCCCGCCCCCATCGTCTAGCTCGCCCACGGCTCACCAGCCGTTTTCAGGTAGCGCCTGGTCGACTCAGCCGTGGCTGATGGCCGCAGCCGCCGTTAGTACAGTGGTGTTGATCAGTGTGGCGGTATGGCAGCGGTCACAGATCGCGCAGTTGCGGCAGACGGTTAGTCAGCTGACCCGGCCACAAACGACGCAGCCTCTCCCAACGTCACCCGACGCTCTTCCTTTTCCAGGGAGCCAGGCAACGAATGGCCAGCCGGAAGCAGTAGCCGGGCCTCTCAAGGAGTCGGCTAGCCGCAGCCAGAATACACCCAACCAACCCGATACAGTCTATGTGACGCGGTATGTAACGGTGCCCGACCGTTTACCCCAAACAGCGGCAGGTGAGCGATCCCTGAACAGGCGCGACGAGCGCGACATGCCCGTTCCTGAGCAGAACCGGTCACTAGCTGACCAACAACAGAAAAGGGCTACCCGATCAACACGACCCGATCAGGATACAGACGTAGCCAGCACAGAATTACCTGATAAAGAAAATACGGCGACCGAACCGGCAGCTAAACCCGACGTGGCACGTGTACCAAACCGCCGGTCAGAAACGGCCGAAACGGTCAGCGATGAGGCCGGGAAGCTCTCCACCCCTTCGGAGCCTGTAACGAACGAGACTAGCCGTATGCCGGTCAGTAAAAGTCGCTCAGCGCGTCGACTGAATGAAAAAGAGGGCAGACCACTCAAAAGTACACCGCTGGACGGCGTAGCCAGTCGTAGAAAACGGGGGCCGACGGCTGGTTCTGACCTGAATCTGGATGGACAAGTTACCAGCGGTACAACCACTAACCCCAACAGGGCAACGGACGAACCAGCACCGGAAGTCCCGTCAGACGCCACAACGGGCCTGCCAGCAGCTACGTATGAACTTACAACGAGCCGGCCGGTAACGATGGGACGGGTAGACTGGGACCGGGCGCTGGCTGTTCGGGCCAGGCGTATGCGGCCTGCCCGAACCGCTGTAGTAAGTGGCATAGCACCAACCGTAACCAGGGTCGAGCCGGAAAGTCAGCCAGCCAGCAAGGTAGCGCTTGGCTTTCGGCTGGGTGCCGGTATGGAAGTCACAAAAGCGGTCCTGAGTGGCGACATTCGGGGTGAACTGCTCATTGGCAGTCACTTTACCCTGGGGGCAGGCCTGGGGATGGCCCGCTATGAAGGCGGTACCTTCCGCAACGAAATTGAGTTCAACCACGACAACCGTCGGGACTTCAGACGTGATTTCGCGTCTGTTCTCGACCGAAGGCCTATTAAGAACATCAAGGACATTAGCACGCATACAGAACGGTTACAGGTACCCTTGACACTGGGTTACCGGATTCCGGTCAGCAAGACGCTTAGCGTATTGCCTTCCATTGGTACTACGCTCAATTTACAAAGCAGAGAAATGATCGCGTTCACCCACTTCGAGCCATTCCTTGGCTTCGCAGAAACTACCGGTTTGATTTCCCGACCCGTTGCGCTACTCAACAGCTTTACGCTGGGAGCCGGGATCGAATGGCACCATCGGCACTGGGTTGCGCAGGCAGGACCGATGCTGGCTATTGCGGCTACACGAGACTTTCATTGGCAGCAGGGTAAATCAGCCGGGCTGCGTGCCCGCCTATTCTACCAGTTTTAAGCGTTAGTTGAAACGAGCGATGGTCACGATGGAGAGAGGCTTAACCCTTCTTCATCGTGACCATCGCTCGTTTCAACTCCTTATGTTAGTTGGCTGCAATCCGCCAGATACGCCCGGCCGCATCGTCGGCTACCAGCATCGAGCCATCAGGCAGAACCGTTACGCCCACCGGCCGACCATATACATCTTTGTCTTTACCCGCCACAAAACCTGTCAGGAAATCCTCAGGTTTGCCGGGCTTCCCGTTTTCAAATGGGACGAAGACTACTTTATAACCCGAGAACTCGGAACGGTTCCATGAACCATGCTGACCAATAAATGCTCCGTTGCGGTATTTAGCCGGGAACGCGGTTCCGTCGTAGAAAGCCAGACCCAGCGAGGCTGTATGTGATCCCAGGGGAACGTCGGGCGTGACCGTCTTTTTAACGAGATCCAGACGCTCACCTTTCCGGCGAGGGTCTTCATGCTGACCAAAATACGCATAGGGCCACCCGTAAAAAGCGCCTTCTTTTACACTCGTCAGGTAATCCGGCACCAGGTCGTCGCCCAGTTCGTCGCGTTCGTTAACGGCGGCATACAGCGTATTCGTGGTAGGTTGCCAATCCATACCCACGGGGTTACGCAACCCACTGGCGTAGACGCGTTCTCCGGTACCATCGGGATTGACTTCGAGGATATTGGCCCGGCGTACTTCGTTTTCCATTCCATTTTCGCCGACGTTACTCCCCGACCCTACCGATATATAAATTTTCTTACCGTCGGGACCAGCCAGCAAATTACGTGTCCAGTGGTTATTGTAGCCACCTGCGGGCAGTTCAAGTATTTTTTTACCGGGGGCCGTGATCTTCGTCTGCCCCGCCTGGTAGGGGTATTGCATCAACCCATCGGTATTGGCCGCATAGAAGCTATTACCCAGCACCAGCATGCCAAAAGGCTGATTAAGCCCTGTAATAAACGTTTCCCGCACATCCGGCTTACCATCTTTGTTGGTGTCACGCAACAGGGTGATCCGATTGGCACTTTCGCCGGAAGGTTGTGATTTATTTTGACCCGATACCGCCGAAACTACCTTTTTCTTGACGGTTTTAGGTTCCGTATTGGCTTCAGCGACGAAAACATCGCCGTTAGGAGCAGCATACATCCAACGCGGGCTGGTCAGATCCCGGGCATATTCAGTTACCGTAAACCCCTCGGGGGCCTGGGGCGTCTTACCCTCGCTCCAGCCTACGACATTACTGTACCGAACGGATGATTTTGTCGTGTACGGAGCTGGCAGATTTACCGCTTCACTGGTTGTCGCTACGGTCGTCCCTGTCTGTCCTTCTTCTTTTTTCGGCCCACAGGCCGCCATCATCGCGATCAGAGCGACGACTACTATTGGTTTCGTTTTCATTGTTGAGTATGATCTATAAAAAAATGGGTATTGTAAATTGAATTCAGCTGTTACGCAGTCGTCCATGCTACAATAACCATTATTTACAGGATCAGGTTACGGATTCTCCTTATTAGCTACTAATTCGGAACCCTGTGCGGCCAGGGTAAGCCCCGTCACTGTCTTTTTGGCTGTATCCCGCACAAACGTAATGATTGAGCCATACGAACTGGTCGACTGATACGTGTCCGTCTTAGCCTGTTTAACAAGCTTGTTTTTACCAAAGGTGTCGGCTTCGCCGTATAATTCGCCTTTGTCGGCAGAGACCGTAAACTTCTGGATCGGGCTGCCCGATGGGAACGTGTAGGTACCGGAATAGTCATTCAGGTTGGCCGAATCAGCAGATACCACCGGAACAGCCGTTGCGGGCTGCGTTTGGGCGTTCGACTGAACGACGGAGGCCATACTCAGCAGGCTGATTAGCAGACCCGCATACAGAAAAGAGTTCATACGCTTCAACGGTTTAGTTTCAGGTCAAGGTTAACGAAAATTTGGCATACGGTATCGGCCCTTTATAGAATACCTCGCTAACGGGCTCCATGCCAAACCGTTTGTAGAAATCGGCGGCATCGAGCCGTGCGTCGCACCAGAGCCGGGTGGCGTTCATCCGGCGGGCTTCTGCTATGACGTGGCTGAGCAGGCGGGTGCCGATCCCCGTCCGCTGACAATCGGAGCGCGTGGCAAATTTCCGAAAACGTGCCTCTGTCGGCCTGGTGTCTCTCTGATCGACGAACAGGGAAATGACCGCCACCAGCTCATCTTCCCGGAACGCACCATAATGATGGCCTTCGTCGTCAGTATCGATTTTTACGTAGTCGAGCGGTTTGTCGGGCCAAAGTACGGCATGACGAAGCGGGTAGGTCTGTACCGGCGTAATCGGCTGAATAGTGATCATGGGTAGTATGTATCAGAACGGAAGTTTCCCCAGATCGACGTTGCCACCGGTCAGGATGATACCAATTTTCTGGTTGGCAAACTGGTCGGGGTGTTTCAGCACCACTGCCAGCGGCACAGCACAGGACGGCTCTATAATGATTTTCATCCGCTCCCAGATCAGCCGCATAGCCGCAATGATCTCTTCGTCCGATACGGTCAGTATATCGGTCACGTGCGTTCGGATGATACCCAGCGTCCGGTCGCTGAGCGAGGTCATGAGCCCATCGGCGATGGTGTCGATAAAAGGCGCTTTCTCCACGCGCCCGCTCCGGAAAGACAGTATGGCATCGGCCGCTCCTGCCGGCTCCCCGGCAATAACCCGGGTAGCCGGCGACAGGTAATGCGTGATCAGGGCTGTACCGCTCAGCAGGCCACCCCCGCCAACAGGAGCCAGTATCAGGTCGAACCCAGACTCCTGGCCGAAATCTTCGATCAGTTCTTTGGCCGACGTGGCCTGTCCGGCAATAACACGATCGTCGTCAAACGGGTGAACCAGTACAGCCCCGGTGCGCTCGATCACCGCCCGTACCCCGGCTTCACGGGCTTCGAGCGTTGGCTCACACTCGATGACCTCAGCTCCATAGCCCCGAACGGCCGCTTTCTTAACCTCGGGAGCGGTACGGGGCATAACAATATAAGCGGGCATACCTACCTGCCGGGCCGCAAAAGCAACTGCCTGCGCGTGGTTACCCGACGAATGGGTCGTTATGGCTGTTCCCTCCCGGTTAGCAGCCACCTGCAAAACGGCGTTCAAACCACCCCGTGCCTTGAAGGCCCCGATTTTCTGAAAGTTTTCACATTTGAAATACAAACTGGCATTGGCTTTTTCATTAATCGTCCGGTTTGTCAGAACAGCTGTACGATGAATATGGGGCCGGATTCGGTCGTGGGCCTGCTGGATGGTGTCGAGTGAAATCATTGGTTATGGTATATACGATTTTGAGTTCGTAGTTTAGCACTCCAAAGTCATAAACTCAAAACCTACTCCTTATTCCCCATGAAAACTGATCGCCGTTCCTTTATTAAACAGGCTACCGGAGCTGCTGCCGGTCTGGCGCTTATGCCCGCAGCTTTCGCTGAAATAACCAAGAAAAAAATGTTCTTCGATATCTCGCTCGCCGAATGGTCGCTGCATAAAGCCTTGTTCGCCAAAAAAATCACGAACCTCGACTTCCCCGCTATTGCCAAGAAAGAGTTCGATATCAGTATTGTGGAGTATGTAAACCAGTTTTTCAAGGATAAAGCCAACGACACGGCTTACCTGAACGATTTGCTGGCCCGCTGCAAAGACAATGGCGTTTCGAATCACCTGATCATGATCGATGGCGAAGGCGGACTAGGTGACCTCGACGCAGCGAAACGCCAGAAAGCGGTCGACAACCACAAGAAATGGGTCGAGTGTGCTAAATATCTGGGCTGCAAAACCATCCGGGTCAATGCCCACGGCGTTGGCGCATCGGCCGATGTGATGAAGAGCGCGATCGATGGTCTGGGAAAGCTGGGCGAATTTGCGAAATCCTCGAACATCAACGTGATCGTTGAAAACCACGGGGGTTACTCGTCCAACGGCGAGTGGCTGGCGAGTGTGATGAAGCAGGTAAACATGAAAAACGTGGGCACCTTACCTGACTTCGGCAATTTCTGCCTGCGCCGGGCCGATAATGGCACCGAGTGGGGGGGCGATTGTGTTGAAGATTATGACCGCTACAAGGGCACAAAGGAAATGTTGCCCTATGCTAAAGGCATATCTGCTAAAACGCACGACTTCGATGAACAGGGAAATGACAAGCTCGTCGATTACATGAAGATGATGAAAATTGTCAAGGACGGTGGTTTCCGGGGTATTGTCGGGATTGAATATGAAGGCCAGACAACCGATGAGTACGAAGGAATTCGCAAGACGAAAGCGCTCCTGGAACGTACCGGCGCTATGGTATAATGGCTTTTAGAAACACCGGGCAGGCTGCGACGTGGACTATGTCGCAGCCTGCCCGGTGTTTACCTATAAAAACGACTCAATTACATGCAAGCAACTTATTTCACCGCCAGTTTCATCGGTAACGAACCGGTTTCAGGTGATGGCGACCTTTTTCAGGCCCTGGCACCCGCCCAGGCCCAAGTTCTGGAAGACGAATTTACCAACGTTTCTAATGAGCAGGCCAATAGAGCCGTCGAGAAAGCGGCAGCCGCTTTCTCAGCCTATTCAAACTTACACCCCCACCGGCGCGCCGATTTCCTGGACGCCATAGCCGTTGAAATTGACGCCATCGGCCAGGAGCTCATTGACCGGGCCGTCCTCGAAAGCGGCCTGCCTACAGGCCGTATTACGGGCGAACGGGGACGCACCACGGGTCAGTTACGGATGTTTGCCAACCTGCTCCGCGAGGGGTCATGGGTAGATGCCCGCATCAACACCGCCCTTCCCGACCGAACACCGGTACCACGCGTAGACTTACGGCGGATGCTGGTTCCGCTGGGGCCTGTAGTGGTCTTTGGAGCCAGTAACTTTCCCCTCGCTTTTTCGGTGGCTGGTGGCGATACAGCCTCGGCACTGGCGGCAGGCTGTCCGGTAGTTGTCAAGGCCCATCCCTCCCACCCCGGCACGTCGTCGCTGGTGGGGCAGGCCATCGTAGCCGCTGCGGAGAAAACCGGCATGCCGGACGGCGTCTTTTCGCTGGTCCATGCCGATAACGACGTAGCACAGGCTCTGGTCGCACACCCTGCCGTAAAAGCCGTTGGTTTCACAGGCTCACGGGCTGGCGGGCTGGCTATACAGCGGGTAGCCAACGAGCGCCCCGAGCCTATTCCCGTTTATGCCGAAATGAGTTCCGTAAATCCGGTGGTGATATTACCGGGGGCGCTGGCGCAACAGGCAGAAACGGTGGCGGCTGGCTTAGCGGCCTCCGTAACGCTGGGTGTCGGTCAGTTCTGTACCAACCCCGGCCTTACTTTCCTGCTCGACTCAACCGAACCTGATGAACAGACAGGTACGTCAGCCCCGTCGCGTCAAACCGAACAATTTCTGAGTACGGTGGCTGAAAAGATAAAGGCATCGTCACCGGCTACGATGCTTAATGCAGGAATCCATAAAGCGTTTCAGAAGGGTATCCAGCAGATTCGGGTGATTCCCGGCGTGCATCTGCTGGCCGAGAGCGAAAGCGAACCCAGCGATGACCGAACCGAAGGGCGTCCGGCCGTACTGACCACTACGGCTCAACTCTTTCTACTGAGTCCCGATATGAGTCATGAAGTATTCGGACCGAGTTCGCTGATTGTCGTCTGCCATACGGAGGCTGAACTAGCCGAGTGTCTGAACATGCTGGAAGGCCAGCTAACGGCGACACTCTATGCATCGGAGGCAGAATTAAACCAGTCGGCCTATAACTGGATCGAATTGCTGCAACGTAATGTTGGCCGGATATTGTTCGGGGGCTTCCCGACGGGCGTAGAGGTGAGCGAAGCCATGACACACGGGGGACCATTCCCGGCCACAACAGACGGAGGGCGCAGCACCTCTGTCGGGACCGGAGCCATCCTGCGTTTCGTTAGACCTGTCACCTACCAGAGCTTCCCCAACACGCTGCTGCCGCTGGCGCTACAGAACGAAAATCCGTTGGCGATCTGGCGAAACATCGATGGTGAACTAACCAGGAAGAGCCTTTGAGTTGACGACTGTGTCAGGTAAGGACCGGTGGGCCGATTTATAGCTGTCTCACCCGCTCTTACCTGGCTCAGTTGTTAGTTTGCCTCGCTAAGCAGCCGAACAGGCCCCAACAAACCGGAAGGTGCCGGTTTCCATTTGGTGGCATCGAATGGTTTGTATCGAATATCGACGAGGTTGATATCGTAGAACTTCTTCCAATCGGGCAACTGCCCATCCCGCAATCGCATGTAATTGGCCGACAGGTTGACTACCTCGATGGTTAATTTATTCTTGCCATGTTTGAGCAGTGCAACAGGAATGGTCATCTCAAAGGGCAATGACCACGCCAAACCTACTTCCTGCCCATTTAGCCAGACACGAGCGGTTTCCCACACGTCGCCGAGCGACAGCCGGTAGGTTGCCGACGGAGTTGGCGATGCCGACAGGGTAAAGGATGTTTCATAGCGGACGGTTCCGGAGAAATAGCTCGCCGAGTCAGACAGAGTTGTCCAGCTGGTTAACTGTTCCAGCCTGGCAGGCGGCAATCCGGCTGGCTTTCCAGCCAGAAACGACAGTGACCACGGCTCGGTCAGTTCCTCAACCACGGGCTGACCGTAGGGTATTGTCTTCTGCTCACGAACCGACTGTGAGGTTGACGAAGACGTCAGGAAGCACGATTGCCCCGGCAACAGCCGTAACCACAGTTCTGTCCCGCCAATAGCCGTTCGGCGCGTAGGAACTTCCGTTGTCTGGTCAGTAAGCGGATCGTACCGATACCAGTGGGTGTCTCCGGTCGACAGTGATACCCAGCCTGACCCGAACTGATTTGCCAGATTCGCGATAAAATACACCGCCTTGCCTGCTACCCGCTTCCGAATGAATGTCAACCCCTGCGTGGCCAGTTGTTCGGCAGGAACATGAAGTTCTTGTAGTGTCTGTACCACATCTGCGGCTACGTGGATCGTTTCCTGCCGCCCCATTTCCAGGCCCAGCGTCTGGATCAACGCATTTCGATTGACATAGTTAGCAAAGCCGGGTGCCTGCTGCGGCAATGCCTTTTCAAAAACAATAGTCGCCCCCTGTTTCGCCAACGCCTTCAATCGACGTAAGGTCGTCTCGGGCATATACTGACAGGCCGGAATCAGAATAACCCGGTAGCGCCCACCAGGTGCCGTTATCCGACCCGCCGATACCGCAAGCTGATTCAGTTGTTTATCCGACACATAGTCGAATGAGTATCCCCGTTGCCGGAGCGTATCGCACAACTGGCCAAAGGGTAATGGCAACAGCCAGCGGTCAACATGGTGAACCTCCAGTTGATGAACACCGCCCGCCGATTTCGCCCGGGTGGCCCACAAATCGTGAATAGGAAAATAAACCAACACATCATTGTCGGGTTTGCTGGCCTGCAACCGGGTCTGGCAGTGTTCAATATACTGGTTCAGCGCCGGTAGCTCCTTCCAGAAATGAGCGGTGGGTCCGTAATTGGTCGAAGCATAAAACAGCCAGCCGGGCCAGCTCTCGGTGGTGGGTGAATACGTAATTCCGTGGTAAAATATGTGGTTGATACCCGCCGTGAATAACTCATCCATCTGCGGTTTCAACTGCGTGAGCGACACATTGAAATGATTCGCCAGCCACGTTCCCGTTTCGGAACTGACCAGGCGCTTCCCCGTCAGGTTTGCCGCCGAGGAAGCAAACTTCATAGCCAATGGATGAGGTGTACCAAAGTTGTCGACCTCATACCCTTCGTCCACCCGTAAGCCCGGAATGGCAAACCGGCTGCTACCAAACGATTCTGTCTCTGGTATATCGGCCAGCGCATACAGGTCGAGCAGATTCCCGGGCGACCCATGCGCCTGGTTCCGGGTTGCATAGTGCTGGCGGGTAGCCCAGCCGGTCCAGGTTTTGGTAAATCCATCCGCCAGCAGATCGGACAGGGTTTCGTGGTAATCCTGCCGAACCCGGATCGACATGTCGGTCTGATTTGTATCCAGAAAAGCAGGGAGTTGGCTGTCCAGGGCATACCCCCTTCGTTTTCTGAACTCACTGAGAAAGTTACCGGTCCAGTTCGCGCCGAACAATTCGTAGGAGTCGTTATAAACGGCCCTTGGCCGTTCAGGGAGGGTTGCCAGCGTTGAATCGAACCAGCGCAGGTACCGGCCGGTAGCCTGTGCGTCGAAGTAGTTCAGCGCCGGCCCTGCCCCGCCCGGTGCCGGGCGTTTTACCTGTTGATTCGTCAGCGAAGCCGTCAGTTGGCTACCGGTTAGCTGCCATTTCTGAGCGGCCATATAGGGCGTGACGGTGGGGCCCCCAAACGGCCAGCCGGTACCGTTTGTCAGATCGACTCCCAAGCCCAGCCGACTGGCCTCCCGAACCGTGTGGGCAAAGACAGCCAGCCACCGCTTGCTTAAAAACGGGATAGCCTGATTTTCATATCCTTTTACGCCGTAAATGGGTATGATATGAACGCCCCCGATGCCTGCTTCGGCCAGTTGCTCCAGCTGAAGCGTAAGTTCTGTTTCGTTGACGGTACTACCCATCCACCACCAGAATGTCCAGGGGCGGGCTGTATTGACCGGTTTCGCAAGGGATGTGGGTTCTCGGTCAGCCGTTTGAGCAGCGGCTAGCCCAATCGTAAACAGGCCCGCAATCGTGAAGCAGCGAATGAAGCGAAAAATGTGCATGGGGGTTCAACGTGAAGTAACGATGGCCAGTGTTGGTAGCTACACCATAAAGGCATTCAGCGGTGCCTGATACCCGTACTATCCTTGGGGCGGACGCTACCGGCTGGCTACGATAAACTTGCGTTCCTTGCGCAAAGGCATAAACGCACGGGGTTGCGGTGTAGTCGTCTGAATGAAAAAAGCCCGTTCTACAAAAGAAGCAGAAAACTTTTTACAATATATGAGCCATAAACAACTAATTTCAGTTACCAATGGTTCTCTAAATGAAGGACTGTTTTAACTAGATTTTTTACAGCCCTATCGATCTTACCAGGGTATCATTCTCGAATTAAACCCATGACGTTTACCATGGTTCGCCCGCGAGATTAGACACAAACTATGGAATCATTTAGTAAGAAGGAAAAAGAGAAATTAAGACAGAAAAAGAGAAAAGATAAGCAGGAAAAGAAGGAGGACCGGAAAGCAACCGCGCAGAAGGGTCAGCCTCTTGACCAGATGATGGCGTATGTCGACGAGAACGGCAACATCTCCTCTACCCCGCCCGATCCGCGAAGAAAGCGGCAAATTAACGAGGAGGATATCCAGATTGGCGTGGCCAAACAGGATGATGAAGCCCCGCAGGAAGTGACGCGTCAGGGGGTAGTAACCTTCTTTAACGCTTCCAAGGGCTACGGTTTCATCAAAGACCAGCAAAACCAGGCCAGCATTTTCGTGCACATCAACGCACTGACAGAGCCAATCAATGAAATGGACAAGGTAACGTTTGCCATTACCATGACGCCTAAAGGCCCTAACGCCGTCGACGTAAAAAAAATCGTTTAGGGTGATCCGTTCGATCACCTTCTAAACGTGCGTCTTCCCTTTCCCCATTCGTAGGCAGTTGAGCAAATTGCCTACACCCTTTTTTTACCATTCGTATCGTACTGTTTTAACCCACCGTATATAGCATGAGCAAACCTGTTTACACGTCTATTCCGCCTACTACCGACAATGTATACTGGCTACTCAAGTCCTGGGACGGTAAGACCAGTATTTATGTACCCCGCGACAAAGAACTGGATCGTCAATTGAAAATTAAATTTCAGGCCGAAGTAGCCAGTCGGACATCGGTCAAGCGGAGAAGAGATAACCGGTAGTCTGGCATTCTGCCCAGGCATGTTTCAACCCTAAGCAGACAGTTTTATACACAACAGGCCCGGCGAAATCGCCGGGCCTGTTGTGTATAAAACTGTCTGCTTACTTGATAAATAGCCATTTAGCGTAAAGTGATTTTTGCGCTGCTGTCTGGTTGGCTGTGGGCTCCAGCCGGTAACTGACCAGCGGATTTTGGGTTAGCTTAACGGGCAATTCCCGGAGCTGACCCGACCGGTTAACGACGAGTTGCAAAACGTCGCCCACGCGCCGACCGCTAACGAATCGCAGCAGGTCATCGCCCACCCGCAGGCCGTTGACGGAAATTAGTTCATCGCCTACATTCAGCCCATCCGTGTAAGCCGCCGAACCACGCCGAACGCTGGTAACCGTTGACTTTCCGTTAACCACGCTCGTAGTCGCACCCAGGAAGCCATCCTGCGTCTTACCAGCCACATTGACCAGTTGAAGACCGACCGGCTCGAAATACGCATTGTACTGAATAGGATCGGCTGTTGTAAGCGCTGTTGTAAAGAAGTCGTCGAGTTTACGGCCGGCAATCTGTTCTGCTGCACGTCGGAATTCGTCATCGGTAAATCCGCGCTTCTGTTTTTTGTAGTATTCAGCATACAGGTAACGCATCAGGTCGTCCATGCTGCGTTCGCCGTTGCTGCCGGCCAGAATAGACAGGTTGAGTAACGTTCCCAGCACACTTCCCTTGCTATAATAGGAGATTGTCGTATTCGACGAATTTTCATTTGGACGGTATCCCTTGATCCATGCATCCCAACTCGACTCTGTAGCCGACTGAACGCGGTTGCCGGGCTGGTTCTCGATTTGTGTGATGTCGTTGGCTACAATACCAAGGTAAGCCTCCGGCGTGTGGAAACCCGCCCGGCGGAGGATGTTATCTTCGTAAAACGAGGTGCAGCCTTCCGACAGCCATAACATGTGTGTGTAATTCTCATTCTCGTAGTCGAATGGTCCCAACGCAATGGGACGTATACGCTTCACGTTCCAGAGGTGAAAATATTCGTGGGCGACCAGGGTCAAAAATCCCTTGTAGTTCGCTTCGGTACTGTAGGCGTACCGGTTTGTTTCGAGGGTTGTTGAATTCAGGTGTTCAAGCCCTCCACCACCCGGCGGAATGTGATGAACAATAAAGGTGTAGTCTGTACAGGGATGCTCACCTACCACCGTCGCAGCCGCTTCGCAAACGCGTTTGTAGTCGGCCGTCAGCCGTTGCTCATTGTACTCGGCGTCGCCGTACATGGCTACGGTATGGGGCACATTGGAAGCCGTGAAGCTAAACGTTTTGTGGTTACCAATCTCGATAGGCGAATCGACCAGTATATCAAAATCAGCTGCTTCATAGGTGAAGGTGGCTCCAGCAACAGGTTTTAGCCCCGTTGCTACCTGCTTCCAGGCTTTATAAGGCTGCACAACCACCCGGTGTGGATTACCTTTGAGGGCATCAAGGTACATGAATACCCCCGCCGGGGTCACGTAGCCATGATCGATATCCACGAAACTCGTCCGGACAGTGAGTTCATTGGCATACACACGATAGCGAATCGTCAGGTCATTGTCGGCGGAGTAAACGCGCCAGGCATTTTTGCGGATTTTGTCGCTGGCGACGGCTTTGCCACCAGCGGTAGCGGTAAACGCTTCTACATTCTTCGCATACTCCCGAATCAGGTAGGAGCCCGGTGTCCAGACCGGCATTTTAATATCGACGTAACCGTTCTTTTTGGCATTGGTAGCCGCAGCGCTGTTTTTAAGCTGCATCTCCACTTCGAAGTAGTGCGTTTGCGGCTCCGGCATCGAGAGTACGTAGGTGATGCTGGGTATGGGGGCCGGGGGCGTTTCGTCGTCCGTTAGGGGAGTTGCTGCGGACGGGCTATTGGGTGCAAAAAATATCCAGACAGTAAGTAAATACAGGAGCCGGGCGTTTTTTTTCATACGGAAACGGGAATACCTTCGTTTTTTGTCCAGATTTGACGTGAAATTTGCCATTCAAATGGCGAAACTACAATGCATTCCAAGCATTCACAACCGCTGATTTCGTTTATGCCCTATCTTCAACACCAACCAGGTCAGTACCAGTTGCTACCGCTTTTAGCCAACCGGTCACTGTATGTACTGGTCCTTGGGTTGCTTACTGCGCTGGCCGCTTCGGCGCAGCGAACGCAGAGTTACGCTGAACCCGATTACCATTACCGTAATGGCCTTGAACTTTTCGAAAAAGCCAACTATGCCGCTGCCCGCTATGAATTCCGGCAATACCTCGAACCACGCCTGGGCGACGGTCCCCGTACACTGCTCAACACCGCTGACCAGAACGCAGTAGAGGCCGAATACTATGTGGCCCTGACGAGCTTATATGTCGACGAGCCGGGCGCTGAGCTACTGGTCGACCGGTTTGTCAAAAACCATAGCCAGCATCCAAAAGCCGGGCAGTTATATGGCGACCTGGGCACGTATTATTATACCCGTCAGGATTATCCGAAAGCCATCGACTTTCTGGAGAAAGCCGTAGCCCAGGGCGGCAGCAACACCGCTCAGACTGCCTACACCTATCAGCTGGCCTTATCTTATTATAATACACAGGACTTACAAAAGGCATTACCCCTGCTTAACCGGATAAAAACGGATGCCAACTCTCCGGACGCACCGGCGGCTTCGTATTATGCAGGCGTCATTAACTTCCGCAATAAGAATTACAACGAAGCCGTAGCCGATTTCCGGCGGGTAGAATCCAACCCGATCTACCAGAATCAGGTGCCGAACTGGATTGCGCAGGCCTTATACCGGCAGCGTCGGTATGACGAACTGCTAACGTACACGGAACCGCTGCTGCGACGCAACAATGGTGCGGGGCTGAATGAAGTAGCCTTGTTTACGGCCGAGGTATTTTACCAGCAGAATCAGTTTGCGAAAGCGATACCCTACTACAAACAATACATCAACGCCACGGGGACCAAAGCACCGGGCGCTGTAAAGTTCCGTTACGGGCAGTCGCTGTTTCGTACCGGCGCTTACGCTGACGCCATTACTCAGTTGAAGCCTTTGGCAGGCGGAAAGGATACAACGGCTCAGTATGCCGCTTACACCCTTGGTGTCAGCTACCTCCAGACCCAAAACCCGGCCTATGCCCTGACGGCCTTCGATCAGGCAGGACGGCTGTCGTTTAACCGCGACATACAGGAAGAAGCGCTGTTCAACCATGCCAAACTTCAGGTAGACCAGAACAAAGGGGCTGACGCCGTTCGTGAGCTGACCGCATTTTTAAAGCAATATCCCGACAGTAAGTTTGAGAATGAAGCTAACGAACTGGTGGGAGAAGCTTATTTTGCCTCAAACAATTACCCGACAGCCATTGCCTACATCGAAGGGTTAAAACGCCGGACGCCGAAAATCAACGCGACCTACCAGCGGCTGACCTATAATCAGGGTGTAAGTGATTTCAATGCCGAACGCTATCCACAGGCCGTTGCCAATCTGGACAAATCATTGCGGTACCCGGTCGACAACACGCTCCAGCAGGCCGCTCAGTTCTGGAAAGCCGAGTCCTATTCAGCAGGTAAGCAGTATGACACGGCCATCCCGCTCTATGCCAGTATTTCAAAAGGTGGGTCAGGCGAATATGCCACCAAAAGCCTGTATGCGCTTGGCTATTCCTATTATAATAAGAAAGACTACACCCGGGCCCTCCCCTATTTCCGCGACTTTATAGCCCGCGGGGCATCGTCCGATGATCAGGCACAGGTACAGGACGCCACGCTCCGGCTCGCCGATTCTTATTTTGCTGGTAAGCAATATGACAACGCCATGCGTTACTACGATCAGGCAATCGCTCAGAACACACCAGATAAAGATTATGCCTCGTATCAGAAAGCAGTTATTCTGAGTTACGTCGGTCGTGACGCCGAAGCCAAGGCGCAGTTCGATCAGGTACAACGTCAGTATCCGAACTCCCGATTTGTCGATGAGTCGCTGTTCCAGACCGCCAATGTCGATTTTGAGAAAGGCGCTTATCAGGTAGCCATCCGGGGTTTCACGAAATTGATTCAGGATAAACCGAACAGTTCGCTGGTTCCGGCGGCCCTGCTGAAACGAGCCATCGCTTACGGAAACCTTCAGCAGTACGATCCGGCAGTGGCCGACTACAAACGGATCCTGAGTGATTATGGTGATTCCGATCAGGCCAAGAGTGCGTTGCTCGGTATTCAGAATACGCTGAATGATGCCGGGCGACCCGAGGAGTTTTCGCAGGTGCTGGGTCAGTATAAAAAGGGCAATCCTGGCAGCACCGATGTGGAACGCGTTCAGTTCGACAATGCCAAGAATATATATTTCAACGAGAAGTATCCTCAGGCAATTCAGTCATTGCTGGCCTTCATGCAGGAGTACCCAGCCAGCCCCGGCACCAATGAGGCCCGCTATTACCTGGCTGAATCCTACCGGCAAACGAACGACCCTGCTAATGCGCTGCGCTATTACAACCTGATCGTAGCCGACAACCGGTCTGAATTCCTGGTTCGGGCCGCTACCCGGGCCGCTGAACTGGAAACGAAGCAAAAGAATTACCCGCAGGCCGTTCGGAACTACCGGGCTATCTTGAGCAAAGCCGATGGAAAAGCCGAACAGGTAGCCGCTCAACTGGGGCTTATGGATACCTATTTTGTTTACCCAAAGCTCGACTCGGCAGCCATTCTTGCGCGTGAGGTTCTTACCGTAGGCAACGTGGTGGCTGGGGCGCAGAACCGGGCGCAGTTGATGCTTGGTAAAGTGGCCTTCGGCAAAAACGACTACAAAACAGCGCAAACCGAATTTGAGAAGACCATTGCATTAGCGAAGGACGTAAATGGAGCTGAAGCGCAGTACTACCTCGGCGACATCCTGTTCAGGCAAAAAAAGTACAAAGAGTCGGTGGCCTCCCTGTTGAAATTCAATGAACTCTTCGCCGATTTCGAGTACTGGAAAGGGAAAGCGTTTATTCTTGTTTCTGACAATAACGTAGCCCTGGAAGAGTTTGCCCAGGCCAAAGCCGTGCTAAACTCGATTATCGAAAACTCATCTGACGAGACCATCATTGCCGAAGCAAAACAGAAGCTGGCTGGACTGGAATCTAAAAATTAATGATGAACGAAGAGTGATGAAATTGGTAGGTGATGAGTGGTGAATTTATTGGGTTATTTACTCAACTGCTCATCACCCATCGCTCATCACTCTGTAGTTCGTCGTACATCCACTATGATCGTGCGTCCCTTACTTACGCTTACCCTTTTATCGATTTCTACCACGCTCTTCGCCCAGCAGCAGCCTCGCCCTACGCGGCCCGTGAAAGAAGGTGAAGTAGACAATCAGGAAATCACCGTTGAGAAAAGCCGGAAAATCGAGCTTCCTCCGGCCAATCGGCTCTTTAACAAAATACCCTCGGTCAAACCATCGGCTGAGCAACGTAAACTCACCTACGAATTTGAAGATCGTAAACTCACCGTTGGCGATCCGAAGATAAATACGACGGTGCTGTCGCCCGCTACGACCCAGCCTGACGAAACGCCTGCCTACACCAACTACGTAAAGGTTGGCGCTGGTAACTACAGCTCATTTCTCGGGGAAGGCTTCGTGGGCGTCAATGCCCTGTCGAATCTGGCGTTAGAGGGTTCGTTGCGGCATCTGTCGTCGGCCATTGGCCCCGTCGATGGCAAGAACTCGGCCCAGAGCGATACCCGCGCCCGGGTAACGGGCAAATTCCTGACCGATGCGTTCAAATTTCAGGCCGATCTGGGCTTCGACCGAAACGCGTACCGGTTTTATGGCTACAGCCGTGAATATGCCGCCCAGCCAACATTCAACCCCGAATCGATCCGGCAACGGCTGAATACCGTCAATTTCAAGCTCGGTATCGAGAATGCCAACAGCGATAACGCTATCGATTATTCACTCCGGACCGGCATCACCAACCTGCGCGATCTTTACAACGCGTCGGAAACCGATTGGGGTACAAATTTTACAGCGTCGCTCGGTATTACCGACAAGGTGTTCGCCCTGTTGGCAGCCGATGCGTATGTGACACAGCGGACGGATGGCCCACTGGTAGACAATCGTAACCTGTTCCGGGTCAAGCCAACGTTCAAATATGTCTCCCCGGTATTGACAATTACGGCTGGGCTGAACGCGGTCAATGAAACAGACAAACGGGCGGGGGTGAACAGCACAAGAGCCTTCCCGGTAGTCGACATCGATGTTTCACCGGTGGGTAACATCCACTTCTTTGCCGGGGTCGATGGCGATATCAATCGGAACACGCTGCGCTCCTTTTTATCAGAGAACAAGTGGCTTGCTCCTGAAATAACACTGGCCAACACAGTTAAATCGCTGGATCTATACGGGGGCTCGAAGGGCGCACTGGGTGGTGGCTTTTCCTACGAAGGCAAGGTTTCCTATGCCAGCTATCGCAACTTTTCAACCTTCAACAACACCATTCCTGACACGACAAAATTCTTCGTTCTGTACGATGGCGGGACATCCCGCGTGCTGACGATCTCGGCGCAGCTCGCCTACGCGCAAAAAGACAAGTTCCGGTCGGCGATCAAGGCCGATTTCTTCCGGTACAACCTCGACCGGCTGGCCGAAGCCTGGGGCCGTCCGCGGCTGGCCGGTACCTGGACAAACTCCTACATCCTGAACAAAAAGTTGTTCGTCACGGCCGATTTATATTTTTACGAGGGTATAAAAAACAGGAATCTAGTCTCTAATGTCACCTATACCCTGAAGCCAATTTATGACGCCAACATAAAAATTGACTATTTCCTGGGAAAACAGGTATCTGCTTTTGTGTCGTTAAATAATATCTTCGGCCAGAACTACCAGCGTTATTTGTATTATCAACAGCAGGGTCTTAACTTTCTTGGAGGAATCAGTTATTCATTCTGACCATCCTGCTTAAACGCCCTCAACAATGGCTGCCGTTAACGACTACCTCAAAAAATTGCTGTATCAATATGACTGCGTAGTCGTACCGGAACTGGGCGCTTTTCTGACCCATTACCAGCCAGCATCCTTTACGGAATCGAGCGGCTTGTTTTTGCCCCCCCGCAAACGGGTTGCGTTTAACGAAGCTCTTCGTCTCGACGATGGCATTCTCGCTAATTATATCATGCTCCATGAGCCCGTCACCCGCGATGGCGCTCAGCGACATATTAGCTTATTCGTTAACGAACTACGCCGACAGGTTGCGGAATCGGGCCGGTTCGAAATCGATGGCATTGGCACCTTTACCGTTAACGAAGAGGAAAAATTACAGTTTGATCCAAGCCTCCGCCATAACTTTTATGGTGAAGCCTATGGCATGAGTGCTATTTCGGCACAGTCCCTGACGAAACAGGCTATCGAAGCGGTTGTTGTGGAGTCCCCCTCAACTGCGGTCGGACCTGTTCTTACTCAGGACGAAGAAACCTCGCTGATGCCTATGCCCCGCTCGCGTCCATACTGGCGTATAGCAGCGGCTGCCTTACTGGTCGGGTCGTTGGGGTTCATCAGCTATTTTACGGTAGTGAAACCGGGTCAGCCTTTACAAAGTAGTCTGGACCCAGCCATGCTGTTGCGTATACCAGCTGCGCTGTTTGAAAAAGCGGGCCCGGCAAACGAAGTGGTTAAGCCAGTAACAGCCGTTACCAGGCCTGCACCAATAGTACCTGCAAAGGCTGTGCCGGTTGAGAAAACGACTGTACCGGTTACCAATGCACCTGTTCCTGAACTGGCAAAAGCCAATATTCCCGCTGCTGTACCCGTCGTTGTTAAACCGGTTGAGGTAGCTACTGCCCTGAAGACGGCACGTACCACGCCTTACTTTACTGTTATCGCCGGTAGTTTTTCGAGTAAACGCAATGCCCTGCGATTGAAACGCCAGTTACGTAAAGCGGGGTATACGGATGCATTTGTTATCATGCCATCACGGCGTGGTCAGCTATACAAAGTAGCCGCTGCCGGTTCAGACAATCGGGACGAAGCCATTGCTGGTGTTGGTTCAATCAGTAAACTTGCTGGCACAGCAGCCTGGATTTACAAGAATTAGATAAGCAATATCTCGCTCAGCGAAAAGGTCAACCCAAACGGTTGACCTTTTCTGTTTTAAGTACCGGCACTAGAATCCAGATCTTATGTCGTTCAGTAAGTTGTAAACACAAAGAAGGCCCCCACTTTCGCGGGAGCCTTCTCAAGCAGAAACAAACAGGAGCCTTACCCCAAGTACGTCTTCAACGCTTTTGACCGTGAGGTATGGCGCAGCCGACGAATGGCTTTTTCTTTTATCTGCCGAACCCGTTCGCGCGTTAAGTTGAACTTCTCACCAATTTCTTCAAGCGTCATGGCGTGTTCGCCGTTCAGTCCGAAATAAAGGGTGATCACATCGGCCTCGCGCTGGGTCAGCGTCGACAGCGCCCGTTGGACTTCCTTCCGTAGCGAATCGTTGATGAGTCCTGAATCGGGCTTGTCTTCGCCATCGTTTTCAAGTACGTCGAGCAGGCTGTTTTCTTCACCCTGTACGAACGGTGCATCCATCGATACGTGACGTCCCGAAATTTTCAGTGTGTCGACAACTTCGGCGGCTGAAATTTCCAGTACAGCTGCCAGTTCTTCCGGCGACGGCTCACGCTCGAATTTTTGCTCCAGATCAGAAAACGTCTTGGAGATTTTGTTCAGCGAGCCAACGCGGTTCAGCGGCAGACGCACAATACGGGATTGCTCGGCCAAGGCCTGCAAAATCGATTGACGAATCCACCATACAGCATACGAAATAAACTTGAATCCCCGGGTTTCGTCGAAACGCTGCGCGGCTTTGATCAAACCAAGATTTCCTTCATTGATCAAATCGCCCAGTGACAAACCCTGGTTCTGATATTGTTTGGCAACCGACACCACGAAACGCAGGTTAGCTTTCGTCAGGCGTTCCAGTGAGAGTTGGTCGCCCTCGCGTATTTTCTGGGCCAGCGTTACCTCCTCATCGGGGGTAAGCAAGTCTACTTTACCAATTTCCTGCAAGTACTTGTCTAACGACTGGCTCTCGCGGTTGGTAATTTGTTTTGAAATCTTTAGCTGTCTCATGATACATTTCCCCCGGTGGGGTTACTATATAACGCTAACTTAGGACGTTGCATTACACGAAAAAGTAACAATGCCTTAGGCAGTTTTGTTCTCCGGCTTGGGTAGCAGAACCTTGCGCGAAAGCCGATATTTTCCTGTCTTTTTATCCACGTCTACTAACTTAACGGTTATTTCCTCTCCCACCTGTAGTACACCGTCCATCGTTTCCAGACGTTCCCACTTGATCTCGGAAATGTGCAATAGCCCATCTTTGCCAGGCATGAATTCAACGAAGGCCCCGAATGGCTGAATCGTTTTGACTTTACCTACGTAGACTTCGCCTACTTCGGGTACAGCCACGATCCCTTTCACACGCGACACCGCTTTGTCCATGCTTTCTTTGCTGGTAGCGAAAATACTTACCCAGCCAGCATTATCATGTTCATCGATGTTGACTACAGCACCAGAATCTTTCTGGATATCCTGAACGACCTTACCACCGGGTCCGATGACAGCGCCGATCTGGTTCGTCTCAATCTTGATCACTACAGCCCGGGGCGCGTGTGGTTTCAGATCGGAACGAACTTCGTCAATCCCTTTCTTCATCTCCCCAAGAATATGCAACCGACCCGCACGAGCCTGTTCCAATGCCTGAGTCAATACTTCATAAGACAGACCTTCAACCTTCAGGTCCATCTGGCAGGCAACAATGCCTTTCTCGGTACCCGTTACTTTGAAGTCCATATCACCCAGGTGATCTTCATCGCCAAGGATGTCAGACAGAACGGCGTACTTGTCACCATCTGAAATCAGACCCATAGCAATGCCGGCAACTGGCGCTTTGATTTTGATACCGGCATCCATCAGGGCCATCGTACCAGCACAAACCGTTGCCATTGAAGACGAACCGTTCGACTCCAGAATGTCGGACACGATCCGGATGGTATAGGGATTGTCTTCACCCGAAGGCAGCACTTTTTTCAGCGACCGATGGGCCAGGTTACCATGACCCACTTCGCGTCGGCCCACACCCCGGTTCGGTTTCACCTCGCCCGTTGAGAAACCAGGGAAGTTGTAATGAAGCAGGAATTTGCTATAGCCCTGGTACATCGCCTGATCGACGATCTGCTCATCGGTTTTGGTACCGAGCGTAACAGTCGTCAGCGACTGGGTTTCACCCCGCGTGAACAGAGCCGATCCGTGAGGACCAGGCAGGTAACCCGCTTCAGCCGAAATAGGACGGATCTGGTCGAGTGCACGGCCATCTAAACGGGCACGCTCATCGAGTACCAACCGGCGCGACGCTTCCCATTCCAAATCATGGAAATACGTTTTCACCAGGGATACGTTTACGTCTGCTCCTTCGGGGAACGTAGCTAAATATTCCTCACGAACAGCCTTGAATCCTTCTGAACGCCCTTTTTTACTGGGGTTCTGAAGACGGGCTACTTCGTATATTTTATCGTAGCAGTAGGCACGAACGGCCGCACGTAGTTCTTCATCATGCGTTTCGTGACTGTACTGACGCTTTTCGGTCTTGCCAACCTTGGCTTCGAGTTCTTTTTGCGCCTGGCATTGTACTTTGATGGCTTCGTGAGCAACCTTGATGGCTTCCACGACTTCGGCTTCTGAACATTCGCTCATTTCACCTTCCACCATACAAACGTCTTTTTCGGTAGCAGCAACGATCAGGTCGATGGTAGCGCGTTCAAGTTCCGACGTTTTTGGGTTGATTTTATACTGCCCGTCGATTTTGGCAACGCGCACTTCAGATATTGGCCCGTTGAAGGGAATATTCGATACAGCCAGTGCCGACGAAGCGGCCAGTGCTGCCAATGCATCGGGCTCTACTTCCGGATCGGACGAGATGAGCGTGATCATTACCTGCGTATCGGCATGGTAATCGTCGGGGAAAATAGGCCGCAGTGCGCGGTCTACTAGGCGGCTGATCAATATTTCATGATCGCCCAGGCGACCTTCACGCCGTTGGAAGCTACCTGGAATACGACCCGCCGAAGCGAATTTCTCCTGGTAATCGACAGAAAGTGGCAGAAAGTCGATGCCCTCTTTGGCATCTTTACTAGATACAACGGTAGCCAGCAACATAGCGTCGCCTAACCGTACAACCACCGCTCCGTCGGCCTGGCGAGCCAGTTTTCCGGTTTCGATGGTGATTTCCCGCCCGTCAGGCAGCGCAACGGATTGCGTGGTAATTTCAAACATACATCAATTTTTAGATACGCCCTCGTACAGCTTTAAAACAGCATTTTATCCTCTCTTCCACCGCTTTCACCGCAGCAATTACCGTTTCAGTAAGGAAACAACAAAAAGGAGGGAATCTACTGATTGGCAGATTCCCTTCTTATAATTAATCGACTATTTCCGTAGACCAAGCGCGGCAAGAATCGCGCGATATCGCATGATATCAGTTTTGTAGAGGTAGTTCAGCAGACGCCGACGCTTACCCACTAACTTCAACAAACCCAGTTGCGTGCCGTAGTCGTGCTTGTGAACTTTCAGGTGGGCAGTCAGGTGACTGATCCGGTAAGTAAACAGCGCGATCTGGGATTCGGCCGACCCGGTGTCAGTTGCACTTTTGGCAAAACCCGAGGTGGAGAATATCTCCTGCTTTTTTTCGGTCGTTAGATACATCTTCAGACAGCTAATTATAATTGAAAAAATGAATTTGGGTGC
The DNA here is from genome assembly GCF_014282275.1 of Spirosoma utsteinense. Taxonomy (GTDB): domain Bacteria; phylum Bacteroidota; class Bacteroidia; order Cytophagales; family Spirosomataceae; genus Spirosoma; species Spirosoma utsteinense. The sequence continues at coordinate 123,885 of NZ_VFIA01000001.1, read as the reverse complement.
AAAGATAGCAAAAAAGCTGATATTCTTGACGAAAAAGGTAACTGAATAGTCAGCCTTGACCCCTACGCCGGGCTGCCGGCCGAAGCGCGTTTACTCCGGTAGGCGATCCATCTCCGTCTTAGTTTCTCCCACGCTATTATATATACGTCTTTATCGAACAGACGCGAATCGTGACGGGCACGCTGCATAAGAAAGAGGCCAACAGGGAACAACACAATATTGGCCAGCCACGCGCCCAACGGCACCCATAGCAAGCCATCTTTAGCATACTTGTCGCCTGCAATGGTCAGGATATACAGAAAGATAAAAAACACAATGGCGATCAGAACCGGTAATCCAAATCCGCCCTTCTTGATAATTGCTCCCATAGATGCCCCGATCAGAAACATAACGAAGATAGCAATGGCCTGAGTGAACTTATGGTGGGTTTCCAACTGGTACTTCCACACGTTTTTCTCCTTCTCGGTCAGATAGGATACGTTGGAGCTGGCATAGGAAAGAATGGTTTGTGCCTGGGTCAATGCCGACTGGGTCAAATCAGGCCGGTTCAGTTCCTGCTTTTTCAAGAGCGTGTCTACCCATTTCCCGTCTTTTATTTTCTTCTGAGGGACAGCCACATCGGCCTTGAACTGATAGCTGTAGTACTGCCTTGATGTACTGGCTATATTCAGACTGGTCGATTTGTAATCGTTCCGCAGGGAGTCGGTCAGCGTCGACAGTTCATTCAGATTTTTCATGTACTCGTGGTACTCAAACTGGTTCTCGTCGGTGCGTTTAATACCGAACGACTCCAGACTAATTACCAGACGGTAATCTTTAAACCCGTTTCGCATGAACTGTGAGCCTTTTCGCTGGGATGCGGTGCTGGCATAGCTTACACTATTGTTATCGGCGTACTCCTGATAATCGTTTCCATTGAAAAGCTCGAAAACAAGATAACTGCGGTCTTTGCTGGTATACATACGCCCGGAATCAGCGAGGATAATTTCGCGGTTTCCCGTTTCGACACCACTCATCGGGTGCTTGTAAATAACCAGTCCCTTGAGCAGATCGCCGGTTGTGCTTCCTTCAGCCGCTTTTACCTTCGTATCGACTTTGATACTATACCCTGGCAGGTCACTGTAAAAAATACCTTCTTTCAGGTTCAGTGTAGCTTTAGCCGTTTTTATGTCATAAAGCAGACTATATCCCTTCAGGTTTGCCCAGGGGGATACGCTGTTGTTAAACCAAAAGGAGAAGGCACTGATAAATACCGCAACGATCAGCAGCGGGCGCATGGCACGGGTAAGGGAAATGCCGGCACTTTTGAGCGCGGTCAGTTCAAAAAACTCGCCGAGGTTACCAAACGTCATCAGCGACGACAGTAGCACGGCCAGCGGCAGTGCCGTTGGGATGGTAAGTAGAGCGAAGTAAAAAAGAAGCCGGCCAAAGGTAGCAATATCGAGGTCCTTTGAAACGAACTCATCAATGTAGAACATCAGCAGCCTCATCAGGAAGATAAAGATGACGACGCCAAGCGTAAGAAAGAACGGCCCCCAAAATGAGCCGAGTACTAATTTATCAATCTTCTTCATGGATGAACAAAGCAACGGGCGTTCCCGACAGTATAATCGGCTTACTTAATAACGAGCCATTGGTCAGTATCCACTAGTCATTATACTTTTTTAACTTCCAACGATCTCCTTCAGCTTATCCATTAAACCGTCCCATAAGTCTTTGAGTTCGTCTTCGTCATTGGTGGAGGAGTAGTCGGTGACCCGCAGATAAGTAGACTGCGTAAGCTCTGACTGGTCGACGCGGAACTCGACGTAATTATTGTCAGCTCCGTTTTCTGCTGTATCTAAAAACTCAAACCGAACGCCTTTATTCTGCCTCAGCGATACCTGCCGGGCAATGTGACTTTCGTTGTCCCATTGGAAATCGAACCGCTGCTCAGGCATGGTATTGACTTTACTGGCAAACCATTGCGATAAACCAGAAGCAGTACTGATATACGGGAAAAGCATTTTGGGAGATGCCCGAAGTTCGTATTCGGCAACAAATTTCAATTTCTCCATAGTGTTTATGATGGCAAGGGGACCTTGGCAAAGGTAAACGAAAATTTTTGCGAATGTCAACGCACTTCTTTGCGTTAGCACAAATTTTACCTACTTTTGTGGCATCAAAACGGCGGGGTAGCTCAGATGGTTAGAGCGTAGGATTCATAACCCTAAGGTCGGCAGTTCGATCCTGCTCCCCGCTACTTATATCACGTCTAAATAACTGTTCACCAGTCATTTAGACGTTTTTTTATGCCCCTACTCATAGGCATTCGGAAACGAATGTGAGGGCCTGAAAGTCGGCCGCTGCCAGCTGCACCTCTTCTTTAAAACGGCTCGCTTCCCTTAAAAACTCATCCAATTACCATCCTGCCGTTAGCCTGATTCGCTCTTGGTTTGCACGCGACGAACAGGTTGCTTCCCATTCATTGCAATCGGTCATCACCGTAGATTCTGCTCACTCTCAGTCCTTGGCAATCAATTGGTCTTAGCTGATCGAAGAAAGAGTAGTTAACCGGATGATAATCTCGTGATGATAACCATAAAATCGTCCATCTTTTCCCCAATTAACACTATGGTTTATCCTGGAATGAACTAGGTTATTTGTAGAAAAAACGAGCAAACCCATGAAGCAGGCAACGGTGTTGATCTGGATTAAAACACAGCTGAACTGGTTTATAGTACCCCTTCTGTTTAGTTATATCTGGCTTGGCAGCCCAATTCAATCCTTCAGTCAGCACCGGCTTTCGTTAGCGGGGGACTGGCAGCTTCGATTAGACCGGGACGACAAAGGCATACGTGAACACTGGTGGCTGTTTCCCTTTCCCGATCGGGTAAAACTGCCTGGCTCCCTGACAGAGAACGGCAAGGGGGATAAGGTTACCCTGCAAACGCCCTGGGTCGGTGATATCGTCGACAGCACGTATTTCGTCGAGGCCAAATACGGAAAATACCGGGAAGGTGACATCAAAATACCTTTCTGGCTTAAACCCCTCCACTACTTTGCCGGACCCGCCTGGTACAAGCGGCAAATTGACCTGCCAGACAACTGGACCAACCAGCGGATTACGCTGAACCTGGAGCGATGCCACTGGGAGACGATGGTCTACGTGAACGGCCAGTTCTGTGGCACGCGCAACAGCCTGGTCGCTCCCCATCAGTTCGACGTGACGCCCTATCTCAAGCCCGGTCGAAACACCCTTGTCGTGCGGGTCGATAACCGCGTCAAAACCCACCTGGGACCCAATTCGCATAGTATCAGTGACCATACGCAAACCAACTGGAACGGGCTGGTGGGTGATTTATCGCTCCTGAGCAGCTCCAAAACGTATATAGACAACGTTCAGCTGTTTCCGAACCTGGCTGCCAAAGCCGTTTCCGTTCGTTTTTCGTTGAACCAGCCCCGTCGCCAAACATTTAAGGGAACGGTTCGCCTACAGGCCAGGAGCCTTCAGGCGGACGCGAAGCCCTTGCCGGCAGTTGAGTTACCAGTCAGTTCATCAACCGAAGCGTCGTCCCTAACCACATCTTACCAGCTAGCGAATCCTCTGCTTTGGGATGAGTTTACACCTAATTTATATAGCCTGGCTGTTCAGTTAATCGATGAGCAGGGGAAGCCGCTTTCGGAGCAGGACGTGACATTTGGTATGCGCGAGATCAGTACGCAGGGTACACGGTTCACCATGAACGGACGGCCTATTTTTCTGCGGGGCGATGTTGAATGTGCTACCTTTCCCCTGACCGGTTATCCACCTACGACGGAGCCATACTGGGAAAAAATCATGAAAACTGCCCAGCAATACGGTCTGAATCACCTTCGATTCCACTCCTGGTGTCCACCCGAGGCCGCTTTCCGCGTGGCCGATCGGCTTGGCCTCTACCTGTACGTCGAAAGTCCGCTCTGGGCGAATCAGAGCAGCGCCGTTGGTACGGGCGGTGTTGTCGATGCGTTCATTTATCAGGAGTCAGAAGAGATTCTCAAAACATACGGAAATCATCCATCATTTTGTATGATGTCGTACGGGAATGAACCCGGTGGTGCTGGCCAGAACGACTTTCTGGGGCGGTGGGTCGATCACTTCAAACACAAGGATTCACGCCGACTATACACCAGTGGCGCAGGCTGGCCGATCTTACCCGAAAACCAGTTCAATATCGACTCCAAGGCGCGGGTTCAGCAATGGGGCGAAGGCGTAAACAGCATCATCAATAAAGGAATCCCACGAACCAGCTACGATTGGCGGGAAACGACCCAGGCCTTGACGGTACCATATGTAAGTCATGAGATCGGGCAATGGTGCGCTTACCCTAACTTCAAAGAAATAAAGAAATACACGGGTGTTGTGAAAGCAACCAACTTCGAAATTTTCAACGAGACGCTCAACGAAGCGGGCATGGGCGATCAGGCAGAGGCTTTTTTGAACGCATCGGGTCGGCTACAAACCCTCTGCTACAAAGCGGATATTGAAGCGGCCCTGCGAACACCCGGCTTTGGCGGGTTTCAGCTGCTGGGCCTGCACGATTTCCCGGGTCAGGGTACGGCCCTGGTCGGCGCGCTGGACGTGTTCTGGGAATCGAAAGGATATACGACGCCGGAAGAATACCGAACCTTTACCAACGCAACCGTGCTGCTGGCGCGGATGGACAAGCTCATCTACGAAAATACCGAAACGCTGCGGGCAGCTCTGGAGATTGCTCATTTCGGTGCCAGCGAGCTGCACGATCAGACGATTGGCTGGCAGGTAGTGGATACGAACGGGAAAGTATACCAGTCCGGCAGTCTGAAGAAGGAGCATGTGACATTCGACAATGGGCAGCCGGTCGGTATGGTTCAGGTGCCGCTGTCTTCGTTCAAAAAGCCAACAATGCTCACCCTGAAGGTATCCCTGAAAGGAACGCGGATTACCAATTCCTGGAACCTGTGGGTGTATCCCGCAGGCCTTGATGCCGATGCTGCAACGGGTAAAGTAGTCGTAGCGCAACGCCTTACCCCCGACGTGATAAAGCAGTTACAACAGGGGGCCAACGTGCTGCTGCTCCCGTTTGGACGCGTCAAACCCGGCAAAGGCGCTGAAGTGGCCATTGGTTTTTCGAGCGTATTCTGGAACACGTCGTGGACAAAAAATCAGGCACCACATACCCTCGGCCTGCTGTGCGATCCGGCCCATCCGTTGTTTGCCACCTTCCCCACCGAGGCCAGCAGTAACTACCAGTGGCAGGATATTGTCAGCCATTCACAGGTCGTTCTTTTAACCGATTTCCCCAAACAGCTCCGCCCCCTGATACAGCCCATTGATAACTGGTTTGAAAACCGGCGGCTGTCGCTGGCTTTCGAAGGCAAAGTGGGTAAAGGAAAGCTGATGGTCTGTAGCGTCGATCTGGAATCTGACCTGGCCCGGCGCCCATCGGCCCGCCAGCTGAAGTATAGTCTGCTCCGTTACATGAACAGTGCCCGCTTTAATCCGACCTTAGCGTTAGACCCCCAACAGGTAAGCGCCCTGTTCAACGAGGAATTATCCTCATCGTTACCGGGCCAGAAAAACTAGAAACGTATCCGACACGCTTGTCAATCCGTACCAGGAACATATCATGAAGGAACAGGCAGTAACCGTTTGGGAAGAGCAGGTGATCCTACCGACTTACGGCGTCGGTTCACCCGAAAAGAACCCGATGTTTCTTGAGAAACGGGTGTATCAGGGCAGCAGCGGGGTCGTTTACCCGCATGCCGTGATCGAGACAATCAGCGATCATAAAGAGGATCGTGCCTATCAGGCCGTATTCATCGAAAATGACTATCTGAAGATCATGATCCTCCCGCAGTTGGGGGGGCGCATTCAGATGGCCTACGATAAAATCAAAGACCGGCATTTCATTTACTACAACCAGGTCATCAAACCGGCCCTGGTTGGGTTGACAGGCCCCTGGATCTCCGGCGGTATTGAGTTCAACTGGCCCCAGCATCACCGGCCCAGCACTTTCGAACCGGTCGACTACACCACCGAATCCCACGCCGACGGCTCTAAAACGGTGTGGGTAAGTGAAGTAGAACGGATGTTTCGAACCAAAGGTATGGCCGGTTTCAGGCTGTACCCTGACAAAGCGTACTTCGAAATAAATGGCGTTTTATACAACCGCACTTCCCTTCCGCAAACATTTTTGTGGTGGGCCAACCCAGCGGTGAAAGTAAATGAGCACTATCAATCTATTTTCCCTCCCGACATATACGCAGTCTTCGACCATGGCAAACGCGACGTATCGGCCTTCCCCATCGCTACCGGCACCTACTACAAAGTCGACTACGCGCCCGGAACGGATATCTCCTGGTATAAAAACATACCCGTACCCACGTCTTACATGGCCATTTCGTCCACCTACGATTTCATGGGCGGCTATGAACACGACACCCGGGCTGGATTACTTCATGTGGCCGATCATCACGTGTCGCCGGGCAAAAAACAATGGACCTGGGGCAATGGTGAATTTGGGTATGCCTGGGACCGCAACCTGACCGACGAAGATGGACCCTACATCGAATTGATGACCGGCGTTTTCACCGATAATCAACCCGACTTTTCGTGGATCATGCCGAACGAAGAACGTCGGTTCGTCCAGTATTTCATGCCCTTCAGCGAAATAGGTATCGTTAAAAACGCCACCAAAGAAGCTGCGGTCAATCTGGAACTTTCGGATGGCAACATTTACGTTGGGGTTTACGTCACTACAGCTTATCCTAATGTAAGTATTCAGCTTACCCTGGCGGACAAACTTATTTTCGACCAGCGGGTGAACATAACTCCTGCTACGCCTTTTCAACATACAGTTGTGCAGGCCGTTACGGACCCTACCCGGCTGCGGTTATCGGTTAAAACCGCCGACGGTCTCGAACTGGTTGCCTATCAGCCAGCCACAGCCACTGCGCAGCCGATTCCGGAACCGGCGCAGGCGGCCAAAGAGCCAGCAGCCGTCGAGTCCAACGAGCAGCTGTATCTGACCGGGTTACATATTGAGCAGTACCGCCATGCTACCTATGTGGCAACCGCCTATTACGAGGAAGCCCTGCGTCGCGATCCACGCGACAGCCGTTGCGCCAATGCGTTAGGGTTATGGTATTACAGACGGGGACAGTTTGCCAAAGCCGAGCCCTATTTCCGGCAGGCCACGGGCACGCTGACCCAACGTAATCCGAACCCGTACGATGGGGAAGCTCACTACAACCTGGGCTTGTGTCTGAGCCAGCAAACCCGCTTCGATGAGGCATTCGATTCATTTTACAAGGCGACCTGGAATGCTGCCTGGCAGGATACGGGTTTTCTGGAATTAGCGCGGATCAGCACCCGACGCAAGAACTTCACACAGGCGCTGGAACTGATCGACCGGTCGCTGGTCCGGAACTGGCACGGGCACTCGGCACGGCACTTAAAAACTGTGCTGCTCCGGAAACTGGGTCGACTATCTGAAGCGCTACAGCTTATTGACGACACACTGGCTATTGACCCGCTTCAGGTTGGCTGTTTATTCGAAAAGCAGTTCATCGAGCAGGACACCCAGCCAGAGGCTGCTCAGCAAACCGCCCGGCACCGGACCCGGCTGATGCGGCATTCCGTTCATAATTACCTTGAATATGCCCTGGATTACAGTCAGGCGGGTTTGTATGACGAAGCCGTCCGTGTTCTGCTGGACTGGCAACAGTCGGCAACGACGGCTTACCCCCTGGTCTATTACTTTCTGGCGTTCTTCGACGCGCAACGGGGGACGCCTGAATTGGGTGGGGGTTGGCTTCAAAAAGCAACCACCGCCAGCCCCGACTTCGTCTTCCCCAATCGCCTGGAGGAGTTAGCGGTATTGCAGTGGGCGTTGACACATACTCCCGCTGGCCAGTCCTTTAACCATGCTACTACCTGGTACTTCCTCGGCAATTTCTGGTATGCCAACCGGCAGTATACCGAGGCTATCGACGCCTGGGAGCGGTCGGCTCAGCTAAACGATACCTTCCCGACTGTTTTTCGGAACCTGGCGCTGGCTTATTACAACAAGCAGCAGCAGCCCCAAAAAGCCCGCCAAGCCCTCGAACGGGCGTTTGCGCTCGACACGCACGATGCGCGGGTGCTTATGGAACTGGATCAGCTATACAAAAAGCTGAACCAGCCCCATCGGGAGCGGCTGAACCGGCTGGAGCAGTATGTATCCGCCACAGAGCAGCGCGACGATCTATACCTCGAACGCCTGACGCTCTATAATCAGCTCGGCGATTATGAAACGGCCCGGGCACTCCTGTCTACCCGCCAATTCCACCCCTGGGAAGGGGGCGAAGGCAAGGTGGTCACCCAATACCTGATCTGCCATATCGAACTGGCAAAGCAGGCCCTGCTCGATGGGCACTACCCCGAAGCGCTCACCTTGCTGACTGCCGCCGAAACGTATCCGGTTACGCTGGGGGAAGGTAAGTTATACGGCGTTCAGGAAAACGACATACTTTACCTGAAAGGGCTAGCCCTTGAAGCCATGGGGCAAACGCAGACCGCTCACACTTACTATGAGAAGGCAACAGTTGGCCTGAATACGCCGGTGCAGGCGGTTTTCTACAATGACCAGCAGCCGGACAAGGTTTTCTACCAGGGCCTGGCCTGGAAAAAACTGGGTCAGCAGCAACGGGCAGAAACGCTGTTCACCCGCCTGATCCAGTTTGGCGAAACACACCTGAACGATGCCGTCGAAATCGACTACTTCGCCGTATCGCTTCCCGATATGCTCGTTTTCGATACAGACCTCGATACCCGTAATCGTATCCATTGTTACTACCTCATGGGCCTGGGGTACCTGGGGCTGGGCAATGGAAACAGCCACAAAGCCGAAACCTATTTCGACAATATCCTACAGCTGGATAGCAGTCATCAGGGGGCCGCTCTGCACCGCAGGATGATCGGTTTCTTAAGTATGCACGAAGTAACGGGTTAGCCTTTGCGAAGCTTCCGGAAGTCGCGGGGAGAGACCCCCATCATGTTGGTGAAGACCCGGCTGAAGTGGTACGGGTCGCTGTAGCCAATCTGATAAGCCACTTCTTTGATCCGAAGTTGTGTGTTTTCGAGTTGGCGGCAGGCCTCCTGAATCTTCAGGAACGTGAAAAAGTTAATGGGCGCACTTTGAACTTTCGACCGGAAAACAGCGGAATAATGCGACGCCGACATACCCGCTACCTGAGCCAGTTCATCCAGATCGAGCGGGCGGCTCAGGTTGGCTTTCATGAACGCGATCGACCGGCTGATGGGGTCGGCGGTGGGCTGGATAACCGGGTTTGGGTTATAAACGGCATTGTTGAACGTGGCCAGAAAACGAGCCAGACTCGTATTGGCATACACTATATTATCCATGTTGAACGACATCTCGACGTGAGAAAAAATATCATCGAAAAGAAGAAAACGTTCGTTCTGGGGGGATACGGTAACCGGCGATGGGTCGGCCTCCTGCTGGAGAAAACGCAGAAAATGGTGGGCGCGCGAACCGGCGAAGTGCAGCCAGTAAATTGTCCATGGGTTTTGGGCGTCGGTGCCGTAGCGATGCGCTGAGTCGGCGGGCAGGATAAAGGCCTGATTAGGCTTCACCCGGTATTTTTTGTCGTTCAGGTAATACCAGCCTTCCCCCTGAACGCAATAAATCAGGATGTGTTGCGGGCATCCTTTACGGCGCTCACGGTCGTGAAAGGCAGCTTTCGGGTAATACCCGATATTGGTGATGTACAATGATTCGCATAAGGGATGAGCGGTAATCTGTTTTTTCAGCTCAGCTGGCAGCACGTAGCTGCGCTGGCCTGCGAAGCCCTCCTTCTTCCTGTACATACCGTAATTTTATCTAGTTTTTTCCTGAAAAGAGCTATGTAAAGCTACTATACCATCCTCTATTTTTACTAAAAATTGTAAGAATATTATAAAGTTTCAGGCATGAGTAAATCAGGGGTAAATACGGGGTATATTTTCGGTATCGCGTTCATTTCAGCGATGGGTGGGTATCTGTTCGGTTTCGACTTTGCCGTTATCTCCGGGGCGCTTCCGTTCCTGCGAACCGTTTTCGGTTTGAATGCCTGGTGGGAAGGATTTCTGACCGGTTCGCTGGCCCTGGGCTGTATGGCAGGATGCCTGCTGGCGGGAAATATGGCCGACCGCTATGGCCGACGACCTGGCCTTATGGTTGCCGCGCTCATATTCGCGATTTCCTCCCTGGGCTTAGCCTTTTCTACGAATCTATCGATGTTCATTGCCATGCGTTTCGCGGCTGGTATCGGTGTAGGCATGGCTTCTACCCTAAGCCCGCTGTACATTGCCGAGATCTCACCGGCCAACGTACGGGGCAGAAACGTCTCTATCAATCAATTGACAATAGTCGTTGGTATCCTGATTACCAACCTGATAAACTATACCCTGGCCGACAATGGCCCCGATGCCTGGCGGTGGATGTTCGGCCTCGGGGTCGTACCCTCCATCGCCTTTTTCGTCGGTGTTATCTGGCTTCCCGAGAGCCCCCGGTGGCTCGTCCAAAGCGGACGGGTTAGCGAAGGGGAAGCCATCTTACTGCGCATTGGCGGGCAGGACTTTGTTACCAGCACGGTCAGAGCGGTGCAGCAATCCATGACCCAGACAGAGAAATCATCTTACGCCACACTGCTGGAAAAGAGCGTACGTCCAGCGGTGATGGTGGGTATCGGCCTGGCGGTACTGCAACAGCTTTGCGGCATCAACGTCGTATTTAATTATACGTCTACGATTTTCGAAACGACGGGGGCTAACCTGGACCGGCAACTATTTGAAACAGTGGCTATCGGTGTCGTTAACCTGGTCTTTACGCTCGTGGCGATGTGGCAGGTGGACCGACTGGGACGAAAACCGCTCATGCTGATTGGTACTTTAAGCCTGTCATTTCTGTACATCATAATTGCCCTGCTACTCAAAAACGAAGCGTCCTCCGGCCTTCTCTCCATCTTCGTGCTGCTGGCTATCAGCGTATACGCAACCTCGCTGGCACCTATTACCTGGGTACTGATTTCGGAGATTTTCCCCAATCGGGTCCGGGGTGTTGCGTCGTCGGTTGCTATCCTGGCGCTCTGGGGGTCTTATTTCATACTGGTGTTCACCTTTCCCGTTCTGGCTGAGCAACTTGGCACCTATGGCCCGTTCTGGCTTTACTCGGCCATTTGCCTGCTTGGCTTCTGGTTCGTTTACCGTCACGTACGCGAAACAAAGGGCAAAACGCTGGAAGAACTGGAAGGCACATTTCTGGCGCACTAGTTCATAATATTATCCATCTAAATCGATATTCTCTCTATTGATTTGGGCCACAAAGCCATTGATATTTGTATAGATTAGAACTTATCAAATATTGTTTTGCACTTTGTTACACTAAACTTCTTTCACTGACTACCTTCATTTTTTGTATCAAACCCTCTAACTCCCTTCGACTATGCACTTTTATTTACGGTGTTTACGTGTGACCTGCCTGCTGGTCTGCCTGGCGCTGCCTGCCTTATCCCAAACGTTAGTCTCGGGACGGGTTACGGGCGAGCAGAACGACGGCATTCCCGGTGTTACCATTACGATAAAAGGGACCAACCGGGGAACCACAACCGATGCAGGCGGCCTGTTTCAGGTCAACGCGGCTACGGCTGAGACGCTGGTATTTAGTTACGTTGGCTATGTTACGCAGGAGGCTGTGGTTAACAACCGGACCACCTTTGCCATTAAGCTGGCCCCCGATACCCGCAGTCTCGATGAGATTGTGGTAGTGGGCTACGGCACGGTCAAAAAGAGCGATCTGACAGGGTCTGTCTCAACCATCAAGGCCGAAGCCATCAAGGAAATGCCAGTCGTTTCGGTCGACCAGGCGATTCAGTCGAGGGCACCGGGGGTGCAGGTTACGCAAAGCTCAGCCGCTCCCGGTGGCGGTATTTCTATTCGGGTTCGGGGAGCCAACTCCATCAACAGCGGGAGTGAGCCGCTCTATGTCATCGATGGCTTCCCCATGTATCCCGACAATGCGGCTATTGGCACGTCGGGAAACCGGCAGGCTACCAACGCCATGGCCACCATCAACCCCAATGAGATCGAGTCGATCGAAATTCTGAAAGATGCCTCGGCAACTTCTATTTATGGGTCGCGCGGCTCCAACGGCGTCGTGCTGATCACGACCAAACGCGGCAAGGAGGGCCAAAGCCGGGTCGACTACGAAGGGTCCTACTCGGCCCAGACTATTGCCCGGAATATCGATGTGCTCAACGGAGGTGACTACGCCCGCTATCTGAACATTCTGGAACGAAGTCAGGGCGGAAGCCCCCGCTTTACCGACGCGCAGATCAGCCAGATTGGCGCGGGTACCAACTGGATGGATGCGATTTCGCAAACGGGTGGCTTGTCGAGTCATCAACTTTCGTTCACGGGCGGAAACAAAGCCATGCGATATGCTTTCGTAGGCAATTACCTGGATAATAAAGGCGTCATAAAAAATACGTTCTTCAACCGGTACGGATTCCGGCTGAACCTCGACAATGACTTCCTGAACGGGCGGGCTACCCTGAGCAACAGCTGGTCGTTTAACCGGACAGGCAGCAGCAACGTACCCACCGACCGCGGTGGGCCGGGCGGCATCATCATCACAGCCCTGGGTCTCGACCCCACGGTTCCGGTCTATAATCAGAATGGAAACTATAACTACCCAAGCTACGACCAGCGTTTTAACATCAACCCCCTGGCCGAAGCTCAGGAAGGGTATGACCGGGACAACATCAACCGCCTGTTCGGCACTACGGCCCTCACGATCAATATCGTGGAAGGATTGAAATTCCGGACCAGCCTGGGTGCCGACCTTGTCAATGCCAACCGGACGACCTTCTACAATTCCTCTACCTTCACCGGACGGCAGTACAGCCGTCAGCTGGAAAAAGCCAACCGGAATGTCAATAGCCTGCTGAACGAAAATATCCTGAGCTATAACCGTCAGGTAGCCCCTGGTCATAACCTGGATGTTACCCTGGGTTATACCTACCAGGTGGAAAGCAACCTGTTTACGGCAGCCGCCACGCGGGACCTTCCCTCCGATGATCCCCTGTCGGTCAATATGCAGAATGGCAGTAAGCCGCAGATCCCAACCTCGGGGCGGCAGGACTGGTCGCTACAGTCCCTGCTGGGCCGGGTAAATTACAACCTGAAGGATCGGTATTTATTCACGGTAACCTTCCGGCGGGATGGATCCTCGAAGTTCGGCCCTAACAACAAATGGGCTACGTTCCCGTCCGGAGCCATTGGCTGGCGGCTGGCCAACGAACCCTTCTTCGTAAATTCAGGCCTGGGTAAGGTCTTCAACGATGTCAAGTTCCGGGCCAGCTACGGCCTTACGGGTAATTCGCAAATCCCCGTATACCGGTCGCTGGGTGGGCTGGTTCCCTTCAACTACGTGCTCGGCAGTGGGCTCGTGGCGGGCTACGGCCCCGACCGGATTGCCAACCCCGACCTCAAATGGGAAAGTACGACCATGCTCAACCTCGGCCTGGACGTAGCACTGCTCAACAACCGCCTGTCGATGACGTTCGACGTCTTCAGTAACAAAACCACCGATCTGTTACTCGATGTTTCCATCCCGCAGAGTACGGGGTTCAGCACCATTATGCTCAACTCCGGCTCGCTCTCGAACAAAGGGATTGAGTTCTCGACCAATTATAAGATCATCAATAACAAGTCGTTCAAGTGGGACATCAGCGGAAACATATCGCTGCTGCGCAATAAGATTCTGGATTTGGGCACCAGCACCCCGTTCTTCGCCAACAGCACCAGCGGCCACCTGGGCGTATTCGGAAGCTGGGTCGAAGCGGGTAACTCAATTGGCGTATGGAAGGGCTATAAATACGTAGGTCAGTTTCAGACCGACGAAGAAGGGAAAAGCTTTGCTGCCCTGGCCGGTTATCCAAAGTACGAAGACGTGAATGGCGACGGTAAGTACTCGGCCGATGACTACGTGATCATCGGCAACCCGAACCCTAAATTCACCTGGGGATTCAATTCAAGTGTGAAGTTCCAGAACTTCGATTTCTCGATCTTCTTCCGGGGTGTTCATGGGAACGATGTCCGAAACCTGCAGCAGTCGGAGATGGGCGATGGCGTTCAGAAGATCAATCAGGTAGCCAATATCCTGTCCGACTCCTGGACCCCGACCAACACCGGAGCCAGCCGCCCCATCATCGATGGCCGCCGGGATTTCATTTCTTTTCGCCGGTCTTCGTTCTTCATCCAGGATGGCTCCTTCGTTCGGCTCCAGAACATAGCGCTGGGCTATACGCTGCCGGTTGTAAGCAAATACATCCGAAACGCCCGCCTTTATGTCAGCGGTCAGAATCTGTTCCTGATCACGAAATACAAAGGCTTTGACCCCGAAGTGAATAACCAGGGGCAGAACAACCTCAACCGGGGTGACGATTACGACGCCTATCCACGCGCCCGGATGATGACAGTCGGTGTAAATCTTGGTATATAATCCGGTCCATTTTTCAATTCTCAAGACACACATGAATCGTATCTTATCTCCACGAATCAAGTACCTGCTTACCCTATCGATGGTAGTTGTTGGTATCAGCTGTTCCGACTTAAAAGAAAATCCGGATTTCATTAACCCGGACACATTTTATAAGTCGGCAACAGAGCTACAGCTCGGTGTTAACGGCATTTACGACGATATCAACTCCGGCTTCTCCGGTTACTTTTATGACCGGTACGTATTCGAATGCCTGACAGGCGAACAGATCGGATGGGAAAAAGGCCCTTTGCAATACAACCTAGGCAACGTGAACCCCGCCGATGAATACATCGAAGCGTACTGGTCGATCAGCTACCGGTCTATTAACCGGGCCAATGCCGTTATCGAAATAGCCGATGGCATGAAAGACCCCAGCAACGATGCGCTGGTGAAACGGCTCAAGGGGGAAGCCCAGTTCTTACGGGCCTTCTATTATTATGGTCTGCTCAGTTACTTCGACAATCCGCCACTGACCATCAAATCTACCAAAGGAATCAGCGAACTGCCCACCAATGCGGGCGGCAAACGGGCGGTCATCGACCAGATTTACGCCGATGCCAAAGCCGCAGCGGAGGTGCTGCCCGCTTCCTACAGCGGTCCCGATATTGGGCGGGCTACAAAATGGGCGGCCAAAGCCATTCTGATGAAAGCCCAGTTGTGGGACGAAAAATGGGCTGACGCCAAAACCACTGCCGACGATATCATCGCCAACAGCGGCATTCAGCTGTTCGACAACTTCGGATATAATTTTGATCTGGCCCACGAAAATCAGGGTGAACGCATGTTCGAAGGGCAGGTTTCGGCTGTTGCCAACGCCAACGAATACAACGTTCACTCGGCCCACTTCAACCCCGAAGATTATCCGAGCGACCTGGGTGGCGCGGGCTGGAGCTGGCTGAGTGCTACCCAGGAGTTTCGCAGTGCATACGATCCCAAAGACAAGCGCATCGATGCTACCTTCATCGAGTCGTACCCAACGGGGCGGCTGGGGAAAGTGAACGGCCAGTACCCGATGGTGAAATGGAGCCCCACCGCCGACTTTAACCTGTCGCGGTTTGGGGGAATTGTCAAGGCCGACGCCAACCCAACCGATCCGAAGCAACTGGTTTTCGGGAAAGCCTGGTCAGGGAAGCTCGTTGAGCTGGGCACCAACTGGACCAACACCGAGAAGAATACGATTTACCTGCGGCTGGCCGATGTGCTGCTGGGGCATTCGGAAGCCTGTAACGAAAGCGGCCAGGGCGACAAGTTCATGGGCGTCAACAAAGTACGGGCCCGGGCCGGACTAACCCCGCTGGCCGGTCTCAGCCAGTCGGCCCTGCGCGATGCCATCATTAAAGAACGGATGCAGGAGTTCATCTTCGAACAGGTGATGTATCCGGAATTACGCCGAAAAAGCAAACCCGGCGGGCAGCCCGACTACCTGGGCGAGCGGATTAACCACTACATTACGAAGTATACCGTTGGCCGGACCCTCAAACCCCGCGATTATGTCCTGCCCCTCCCGCTTAAAGAATTACAGGGTAATCCGAATGTGACCCAAAACGAAGCGTGGAAGTAAAAGTAAACGGATCAAAAAAGGGCTTTTGTAAGCCCTTTTTTGATCCGTTTACTTTTTGCTACATTCCCACTATGAAATACGCGCTATGCCTGTTGGTGCTGCTCCCGTTACTTGCCTGCGAACAACAACCGAAGACGCTGTTTACGGCCCTGCCCGCGTCGAAAACAGGGGTTCGTTTTACCAACACCATCGCCGAAAACGACTCCTTTAACCTGGTCGATTATTACTATGTCTACAACGGTGGCGGGGTAGCCGTAGGCGACCTTAACAATGACAATCTGCCCGATTTGTATTTCACGGGCAATCAGGTACCCGACCGGCTTTATCTAAATACCACCAGACCCGGCTCAGACGCCCCCGAGTTTAAAGACGTTACCGAAGCAGCTGGCATTACCAAAGGCGGCTGGTCGACGGGCGTAACGATGGCCGACGTGAACGCCGATGGGCTGCTCGATATCTACGTCTGTAAATCGGGCAACTACCCGGGAAGCGGGCGCAAAAACCAACTGTATATCAACACCAGCAACGGAACCGCTGGGTCGCTGCGTTTCGAGGAACAGGCCGAACGCTATGGCCTGGCCGATACCAGCTACACAAATCAGGCTACATTTTTCGATTACGACAAGGATGGCGACCTCGACCTGTATCTGCTGACCAGTACTAACCTCATCCGCAATCCAAATCAAGTCACACCTGTTATCGCCGATGGGTCAGGGCTGGCCAACGACAAACTGCTGCGCAACGATTCCAGTACCGCCGGGCCCCGCTTTACCGACGTTACGATGGCCGCCGGTATCGTTCACGACGGGTTCGGGCTTGGGCTTGCCGTGACCGATTTCAACCAGGATGGCTGGGAAGATGTGTATGTGGCCAACGACTTCCTGGCCAATGACTTTCTGTATGTCAACAATAAGAATGGCACATTCACTGAAGTCGGCAAATCGTATTTTAAACACCACAGCCAGTTCTCTATGGGTTGCGATGCCGCCGACATCAACAACGACGGCCTGACCGATCTGGTGGTTGCCGATATGCTCCCCGCCGACAATGTACAGCGCAAGAAGATGGCCGGTCCGGCTAACTACCAGCAGTTCGAGAGTACCATTCGGCAAGGCTACCATCCGCAGTTCATGCGAAATATGCTGCAGTTCAATGGCGGCAAAGCCCCCGACGGACGGATGGTCTTTTCGGAGATCGGGCAGTTTGCCGGTGTCCACAGCACCGACTGGAGCTGGTCGCCCCTGCTGGCCGATCTGGACAACGACGGCTGGCGCGACCTGTTTATCACGAACGGGTATCTGCGCGACATCACAGACCTGGACTTTGTCTCGTTCAACGACACCTTCGCGCAGGGGGCGAACCGAACGCCCGAGGCCGTAAATCAATACCTGCGGCAGGGCGCTCCGAAGATGCCCACGATCAGCAAGGTGAACCGTTTTTTCCGGAATCGGCAGGATCTGACCTTCGAGGATGTAACGGCGGCCTGGTTCGGCACCGAGCCATCCCTGTCGAACGGCTCCGCCTACGCCGACCTCGACCGGGATGGTGACCTGGATCTGGTCGTGAACAACATCAACCAGGATGCGTATATTCTACAGAACAACACGCCCAAAAAACACTACCTGCAACTCCGTCTGGAGGGGCCATCCCAAAATCGGTTCGGGTTGGGTGCCGAGGTGGCTGTCTTCACAAAGGGATTGACGCAAACCTACCACCAGGCCGTTACCCGCGGTTATCAGTCGTCGGGCGATTACATCATCCATTTCGGACTCGGCTCCGCAACGACCATCGATTCGGTCAGGGTTGTATGGCCCGATGGCAGGACCCAGCGCATAACGAACCCACCCGCCGACCGACTCCTGCCCATGAACTACCGGCAGGCAAGCCGCCCGGCCGCCCCCAAACCGGCAAACGAGCCGTCGCCCAGGCTGCTGACCGACGTGACACGCTCCGCCGGAATAACGTTTACGCAGCAGGAGGAATCCTATCTGGACTACAATCAGGAGCCCCTGCTACCACATAAATTTTCCCAGCAGGGACCTAAGCTAGCCGTTGGCGATGTCAATGGTGATGGGCTGGACGACGTATTTGTCGGCGGATCGTTCCGGCATTATGGCCGCTTGCTGATACAGACCGCAACCGGTCGGTTTACCGAAAAAGCCTATACCGACGAGTCACAGCCAAAGGATGAAGAAGATGTTGGGGCGCTCCTGTTCGATGCCGACAAGGATGGTGATGCCGACCTGTACATTGTCAGTGGCTCGAATGAGTACTATGATGGATCGGTCTATTACCAGGACCGGCTTTATCTGAATAATGGCAAAGGAACGTTCACAGCTGCTTCCGACCGGTTGCCGCCGATTCGACACAGCGGCTCGTGCGTCACCGCCGTAGATTTCGACAACGATGGCGACCTGGATATTTTCCGGGGCGGGCGGCTCCGCGCCTTGCAGTACCCGCTGCCGGGGGAGAGCTACCTGCTCCTCAACGAGGGAGGCCATTTCCGGGATGCCACCGATGCGTTGGCCCCTACCCTGCGTCATACCGGCATGGTGACGGATGCTGTCTGGGCCGATATCGACCGGGACAGCTGGCCCGACCTGGTGGTAGTTGGCGAACTGATGCCCGTCACCCTCTTCAAAAACAACCGGGGCCGTCTGGCACGCTGGCCGGTCGACGCCCTCACCGACTCTGAAGGTTTCTGGAACTGCATCCGAGCCGGTGATTTCAACCGCGACGGCCGTATCGACTTTATCCTTGGAAACCTCGGCTTGAACAGCCGCTATCGGGTATCACCCGCACAGCCCATGCGCGTTTACGCAGGTGATTACGATGGCAATGGACGGCTCGATGCCATCATGGCCTACTACCTGAATGGGATCGAGTACCCCGTTGCATCCCGCGATGAGCTGGGCCGGCAGCTACCCGCCATTAAAAAGCAGTTCACCAATTACGCCCGGTATGCCAGCGCACAGCTTTCCGATCTGCTGTCGCCTGAGCAGCAAAAAGCCAGTACTATTTTTCGCGCCTGTCGGCAGCAGAGTACGTTACTGCTGAATACCGGCACCGGTTTCCAGTTAACCTCACTCCCTGCCCTGGCGCAGTGGGGGCCCATTCAAAGCCTGCTGGTCGAAGACATCGATAAGGACGGCAATCTCGACGTGCTGGCGGCTGGCAATGCTTATGACACCGAATCGGTAGCCGGGCAATATGATGCGCTGACGGGGCTGGTGCTCAAAGGCGACGGACGAGGCCGGTTCAGGCCGTTGCTGTTCCCGGAAAGCGGTTTCCTGGCCGATAGCGATTGTAAAAGTATGGCTGGCGTAACAATGGCCGGAGGCAAACGGCGTATTTTAGTCGGCTCCAACCGGGGGGCATTGACCGTCTTCGAGGTAAAAAAACGGTGACCTTCAGCCGACTGGCGCGTAGGCCAGCCAACACCCCGCAGACCAACCAATAACCTAAGTTAGTCTATGATCAAAGGTTGATACTATTAACTTATTACTTTTTTCTGTCTGTTTTTACGCGGAAAAAGTCACAAATTGATCACAATTCTATAACACCCTATTAATTTACTTACACTCTCTTTGCAGCGTAAAAATCTACTTATTCTGCTGCATGAAAAAACACCTATTTACTTTACTGCTACTGATAGTCTTTGCTTGTATTGGCATGAACAAAACAGTAGCGCAAACCACTCAGGCCTCTATTTTAGGGGTTATTTCCGACAAACAGAAAACAGCGCTTCCGGGCGCTACGGTCCAGGTTCGAAATGAATCGACCGGCTTTACAACAGGCACTGTTACCAACGTACAGGGTGAATACTCCTTTAAGGAATTACCATTAGGCGGACCTTATACTGTTACCGTTAGCTTCATCGGTTTTGGTGAGCAGAAACGGACAGGCTATTTCCTCAACCAGGGCGATGCGATCCGGTTAAACCTCGGCATGGAGGAAAACGGGCAAACGCTGGAGGTGGTGCAGGTAGCTGCGTCGGGTCTGAAGAACAAAGTAGACAACCTGGGAGCCGCCACGGCTATTTCGGCCAAATCCATTGCGGCCCTTCCGGTCAACGGGCGGAACTTCACATCGCTCATCGACCTGTCGCCCCTGAGCAGAGGGGGCAGCATTTCAGGCCAGCTTGGCTCATCGACCAATTACACCATCGACGGTATGACGGCCAAGAACCCAACTTCGGCGGGGTCGACTACGAGCCGGAGCGGGGCACCGTACTCGATTTCGATCGAGGCTGTGCGGGAATTCAAAGTAGTTACCAACCAGTATGACGTGATTTATGGCCGCAGTGGTGGCGGTATCGTCAGCGCGGTAACCAAGGCCGGTACCAACAAACTAAGCGGCAGTGCCTTTAACTACACCCGCGCCAACTGGCTGTCGAGTCAATTTGACATTCGGGGTAACAAACGTATCGCCAAGTTCGCCACCAACCAGTTTGGGTTTTCCCTCGGCGGGCCGATCATAAAAGACAAGCTGCACTTCTTTGTCGTGTGGGATCACCAGCAGGACTCACGCCCGCTGATCATTGCCGACGTACAGTCCCCGGCCGACGAAACCCGGTTCAACGTGACCCGGACCACCCTCGACCGGTTCGTCAATATAGCCCGCAGCCAGTATGGTGTGGCCAATACCCCACAGTACGGATCGTTTAATAAAACCCGCGGATCGGATGCCGCTTTTGCGCGGATCGACTGGCAGATCAACGCCAAGAACTTACTTACGATCCGGGATAACTACACCAACGACCGCAACAAACTCGGCTTGCAGGATAACACGGCGGTGAATCTCTATGAGTCGTACGGCAACGACTACAACATCGATAACAGCCTGCTGGCAACGCTGCGTACCTCGGTCAATCCCCGGTTTACGAATGAGCTGAAGCTTCAGCACCTGTATACTTACCAGAAAAGCAGCCCCGGCGATCAGCTTCCGGCCGCTAACATTCCCCGGAACATCGTCGAGAACATAAACTCGTCCATCGATAACGTCACCCGATCGACTAACATTCAAACCGGTGGACATCGCTTTGCGCAGGAAGGCTTCGACAATAACGTAGTGCAGCTGGTCGATAACGTGTACTATAATACCGACCGAATCCAGTACACCTTCGGCCTTGACCTGATGTATACCCGGGCTCATTCATTATACGGCAGCGAGGTAAACGGGCGCTTCCACTACACCGTCGATGCGGCAGCAGGGCTGACGGCACTGGATAAATTCGAGAAGTTACAGCCGTATCGCTACTACCGGGAGGTGCCCCTGGTGGCCGACCCGAGCGTAACGGGAACGACGCTGAATGCCGGTCTGTATGGCCAGATGACTACCAAATTGACGCCGGGGCTGGAAATGACCGCCGGTTTGCGGTTCGATGTGGCCCGTTACCCATCGTCGCCCCTGAACCAGGTGGTGTTTGACGAACTCAAGCTGAGGACCGATAATAAGCTCAAGTCGTTCGTTGTGCAGCCCCGCCTGCAGCTGACCTGGGATATCAACGATAACCACACCGATTTTGTCCGCTTCGGCGGGGGGGTGTTTGCCTCTGATATCAACAACTACGCCATCATCAACAACCTGACCTTCGATGGCAAGCACCTGGCAACGGTAGATGTCCGGGGAGCCAACGTGCCAACGCCTGACTTCGCAGCTTACCGGGCCAATTACGGCAGCATCCCTTCCCTGGCGGCTTTTCAGCTTCCTACCATTAACATGACCGGCCCCGATGCGCAGGTTCCGGTTCTTTACAAAGCCAACGTGTCGTACAGCCGTTACCTGACCGACAAATTGAAAGTAGGCATTGCGGGTTATGCGTCACTGGGCCGCCATAATTACATGTACGTCGACCGCAATATGGCAACCGATCCTTATTTCCGACTGGCGAACGAGGATAACCGGGGCGTTTATGTACCGCTCAACACCATGCCGGCCAATGGCTCAGGCGACTGGCTCCAGGGCCGTATCAGCCAGAAGCTAGGGCGTGTGCTCGAATTGAACAGCCAGGGAAAAGTGAACCAGTTTGCCGTAGTGGCTGACGCGACCTACCAGTATTTCAGGGACGGCGAGTTTACGGTAAGCTACACCTGGAACGACACCCGCGACAACACGTCCTACAACGGAAACGTAGCCAATACGGCGACGCTTGTTCTACCGGTGAAAGATGATCCGCGCGATCTACGGAAGATGTCGTACTCCGATAACCAGTTCCGTCATAAAGTGGTGGTGTATGGCACGTTACCAACCTTTTTGGGCGTTACCGTCGGGGTTCGTTTTTCGGGCATAGGCGGCACACGGTATTCCCTGTTGTCGGGCGTGAACAGCAATGCTGATTTTGTGGCGGGCACTAATGATCTGGCGTATGTTTTCGACAGAAACAATGAAAGTGTTCCGGCCAATGTACGGACGGGTTTACAGGCGATACTGGATAACCCCAACGCGAGCCAGAGCATTAAAAATTATATCAATCAGTATTCGGGCCAGATTGCCGAGCGAAACGGCGGTATCAACGGGTTCTACGGTGTTTTCGACCTGAGAGCCAGCAAACGGGTACGGCTCTATAAAAACCATACCATTGATCTGTCGGTCGATGTGTTCAACTTCGCCAACTTGCTGAGCCGCAGCAAAGGCGTGAACCAGTCACTCGGCACCCAGGCCCTGTATGCGCTGGGCATACCGGCTACGGCTACGACACCGGCTGTCGCCGGATTCAGCCAGGCCAACCAGCGGTTCGTATACCGGGTAAATACCGCCGGTGTTGTTACCCCATCGGGCGACCCGTTCCAGCTTCAGGTGGGTCTACGGTACGGTTTCTAATTAATAAAGTGGGGTCAGATACAACGCTCTGACCCCATGATCAACCGAAAAACAGCGTACAAAAGACGATGAAAACGATAGTACTGGCCAGCCTGATGCTGTGTTCCCACGTAATGTTGGCTCAGGCCAAATTTGACCGGCAGGGCCACCGGGGATGCCGGGGCCTGATGCCGGAGAATACCGTTGGTGCCATGAAAAAAGCGCTTGATCTGGGGGTTCAGACGCTGGAACTGGACGTGGTTATTTCGAAAGACAGGCAGGTTGTTGTCTCGCACGATACCTACATGTCGTCGGCAATAGCGCTGAAGCCGGATGGCAAACCGGTTACGGCGGCCGAAGAAAAGCAGATCAACTTATACGAGCTGACCTATGCCGAACTGAAAAAGTACGACGTAGGCAGTAAGCCGCATGCCGAGTTCGCGCAGCAGCAGCACTATGTGGCCTATAAACCCCTCCTGAGTGAGCTGATCGATTCGGTAGAAACCTATGCAAAAATTAAGGGACTACCGATGCCGGTGTACAACATCGAGATCAAGTCATCACCCAAAACCGACGGTGTATACCATCCCGAACCACAGGCATTTGTCGACCTGATTATGGCGGTTTTACAGAAACGGAACCTGGGCAATCGGCTCACCATTCAATCCTTCGATGTGCGGCCGTTGCAGTTACTCCACAAGCAGTTTCCGGCTATAGCGCTGTCCTTCCTGACGGCAAACACAAAATCACCCGCCGACAATCTGGCTACGCTGGGCTTCACGCCAAAAACGTATAGCCCCTACTTTAAAACAGTAACGGCTGAAACCGTACAGGCCTGCCACCAGCAGAACATGCGCATCATTCCCTGGACGGTAAATACGAAACCCGAAATAGATACGCTGGTACAGCTGGGCGTTGATGGCATCATTACCGATTACCCCAACCTGTTCTGACAACCTTCATCCGATTAGTTTGTCGTTAACAAAAACAGCAGCCCATTCGGGCTGCTGTTTTTGTTAACGACAAACATGAGTCATCCCGAATTTTAACGATTCGTTATACCGGATGACCTTACCCACAAAGCTGCCTGGTTACGGCACATCTGCGGGGGCGTGGCATTGGGTCAGGGGACGTATTGTCGGTGTAGATCTCCAGCCTTGGTCAGTTAGCCCGGTAAGGGCGACCTGTCACTAGTTGGTAGCGCTCCTTTCTTGTCTAAAGCGCCGTAGGTGCGACCTAACTGAACTGGATTAGGTCGCACCTACGGTGCTTTACGGGGCTAGCCCTCCTTTCTTTTCTATTGACAGGTCGCCCCTACCGGGCTTTTCTGTAAGAAAAAAACGTAGGTCAACGTACCTGACACCACGCCTAATACCCTTGTTTTCATGCTGGACCTTAAAAAGATAGCGACTTTTAAAATTCAGGATGACTCATGTTAGTGACGTAGACGTTGTCTAGTGCAGACCGGCTTTCGGGTAAGGCTTATTTCCCCGCGCCCAGAACCACAAAATCCGATTCATGAGGTCGTCCTCGCCCGTATCGATGCCTTCATCAGACTGCTCCACCGACTCCCGGGCGTACTCTAAGGCCCGTCCGCGCAGCACCGACAGCGGTTTATTCATTTCGTCTAACGGAACCCGGTTGGGCAGGGCGGTATAGGGTGCCTGGTCCGGTTTGTTGACGAAGCAGTCGAACATAGGCAGGGCGGTTGCATCGATGACATTCATAGGCGGCAGGCCCAGAATCTGCTCAATGGTCCGGACCATCGACGTCTGGTTGTAGTTGGTTCGTACCGTCCGCCGAAGCCGCGAGTAGGGACTGATCACGAACCCCGTTGTTCGGTAGGCCGAGATATGGTCCCAGCCCGCCTGCGAGTCGTCTTCGGTGATAAAAATAACCGTGCTAGCCGCAAAGCGGCTGCGACTGACAGCCTCTACGATCCGCCCAACGGCCAGGTCGTTGTCAGCGACCATGGCCCGGGGCGTCGGAAAAGCGGGACTCATGCCGGCCGTATGATCGTTGGGCAGCGACATGACCATCAGGTTCGGCCACTCATCGCCGGGGCGGGCGGCTGTTTCGTTCAACTCCCGGATGAAGGCATCGGCCCGCATCTGGTCGTTGATCACTTCATCGTTACAGCCCGGAAAATCCATCGCCAGAATCGGGCGCACCCGCGATATGGTTGTGGTGTTGGTATACGAAAATGGCTGACCCGCCTGCCGCATGCGGTATAGCTTCTGCCAGTCATACTGTTTTTTATCGAACTGGCAGGTGCAGGCTTCCCCGTAGATACGCACGGTTTTGCCGTGGTCGAGGGCGTTGTTCCAGATCATGCCCTTCTTGTTATAAACCAGCGCATCGTAGAGGACATGGGGATAAGACCGGAACCAGCCGCGCACACTCTTTTCTGTATAATCGGTAACCATGGCGGCATCGACCCAGTGGTGCCCTTCGGCCGATGACTTGCCCGATGCATAGTAATTGTCCATCAGCAGATACTCCCGCGCCAGCCGATGCTGATTGGGCGTTATACTGTCGCCAAAAACACATAGCGACGC
Organism: Spirosoma utsteinense; assembly: GCF_014282275.1. Classification (GTDB taxonomy): domain Bacteria; phylum Bacteroidota; class Bacteroidia; order Cytophagales; family Spirosomataceae; genus Spirosoma; species Spirosoma utsteinense. The sequence continues at coordinate 98,380 of NZ_VFIA01000001.1, read as the reverse complement.
CATCCCCCGCCCTTCTGGCATGTCGCCCAGTACCTGATCGTAGGTGCGGTTTTCCTTGATGATATACAGGACGTGTTTAAATACCGATGGTTCGCCGATGCGCTCCGGAAGGGGTACCGGTTTGGCGTTGGGGCGCGGCAGGCGCTCGGCCAGTGCGAGCCGGAATTGCTGACTCAGCCGGCGTACGCGCTGGGTATAGTCGGCCAGCGTCCGATCGTCGGGTACGGGAATGATGGATAAGGTGGCCAGCTGCCGATGGGGCGTAAAGGCTTTCTGGTCGGGGTTAAGGCCCGGCCCGCGACTACCCGACTCTACCAGTGTGGCGATGCGGGCTCCGGTGCCTTCAAGGTTGGCGACGTACAGGTCGCGGCCGAGTAGCAGGATGCCAGCCGGGTAGGCCTGAGTGGGAATATAGCCCCGCACCCGGCTGCGCGGCCCGGTGGAGGTCCCATCTGTAACCAGCGACACGACTGCCAGGGCATTGTCCAGGCCGTTGGCTACGTAGAGCGTGGTACCCGCCGAATCAAGGGCCAGAGCGTTGGGCGTACTGCCAATATAGGGATTGTCACGACCAAACAGACCCACGGCAATAGAGTCGGTCACCTGCTTCGTCTGCACATCGATGACCGATACATAATCACTATTCCCGTTGGCTACGTAAAGAAGTCGCTCGTCCGGGCTGCTGATGATTGCGTTCGGATGCAGTCCTACCGCTACTTCTGCGTCGACAGAGCCCTGGGCCAGATCGATAACCGAGACAGAGCCGCGCGAAATGGCTCCCGTGCGGGGATCGACATAGGCACTCCCCCAGGGAACACCCGCCGTTTCGGCTTGGGCACGCTGCGTTGTATCCATGCCGGACGTATCCACGCCGGGCACATCCATGCGGGGCACATCCATGCCGGGAACTGGTCCGGCCCAGTTCGTGACGAAGGCGCGGTTACCGGCGAAGGCGACACTGTAGGGAGCAACGCCGGTTGGTACCGTCCAGAGGATCTGGCGGTCGGCAAATCGAACTTTGGCGAGTTGGTTATTCCCGTTTAATACCACATACAAAAAATAGGCGCTCCCCTCCTTCCGAACCGCCACATCGTTGGGCAGCGACAGGGGCGACGGAGCCACCGGCGCAAAGGTCAACAGCTCGACCCGGCTGATTTTACCCTTCGCAAGCGTGGCAATTACGACCCCGGACTTACCCTTCTCCCGCTCCGAAGCACCCCAGACGAGGTAGGTCTGCCCATTGTCGACGAAGGCTTCGATACCCGAAAAAGTGCTCATCAGGGACTTGGTTTCGGGCGCATCGCGCAGGCTCCAGCGGTACGTAATTTTCCGGCTGGCGCGGTCGAGAATGGCAATACCATACCGGTCTTCGATAACGACCTGATTTCCGCCGGGTAGGGGTATCAGGTCGAGTGCGTGGTTCTCCAGTGTGTTATCGCCGTAGAGCAGGCTGGTTCCGGCCCCATCGATCAGCCGATTATAGGGCATGGCCAGCGGCAGACTATCGGCCAGTGTGCGCTTATCGGCACGGGTCCGGTAGGCTTTTTTCTGGGCCGACGCTGCCAGCGTCAGCGCCATGAACAGGGCAAGGAGAAAAAGTCGATTTACCATCGTCAACGAAGCATAGCGTTTGGACGAAGGTAACAGCCATCGGTAAACCAACCGATATGAGTCGACGGAAAAATGGGGGTTTGCCGCTTCAGAACCCGGCAGAGAAATGGAATAAAGAGGAAGGGCAATCGATCGGGCTTACCGGCCGGTCTTTACGTAGCTGACAATTGAAGTAAATACGATATCTACTATACAAAAGGCGGTATAAAGATTAAAAACAGGGAGAATAGCTATTATCTGAACATCGGTCTTCGTTACGCCCTCCATATCGTCAAGCTTCCCGAAGGCAAGTGCGCCGGGGAGCAACACGACAATCATTGGCAATAAATATAACCACAGAATAAAAGTTAGAACGTCCATTGTCAGGTATGTATGGGTAAACATCTGTGTTTTGGACTAACTATTCGGAAGGGGTCACATGACTCTGTTCAATTTTCCCCGTTGATTTCTTATAAACGAAGAAGCCCGACTTAGTATAGATCGGGCTTCTTCGTTACAGAATCAGTTCTGATACTTACCAAACAGCGGAATTAATTGATCAGCACATTGAATTCGGTATCCAGGTCTGACGTACCGGGGGCTGCGGTACCATTTTTCGCGTTGGGCTGGTGACGTAGGACAAGTCTTAGCTTGCCACTTCCGGCGGCTCCCGTACGTACCTGCGTCGTTAAGCCGATGGGATATGGACCGGGCGCGGGATTTGTATCGGTATCCGTTGACATCACAGTCAGGGAAGCCGGCGAACCGGTGGCTGGCGTGAACGTATACACCAGCAAGTGTTCATTGCCTTCTGTCTTCACCTCGGCCGACACATCGAGTGTGGGCGTTTTGGTCTTATCCAGCAGCGTAACGGCACCCGTGTACGTTGTGTTGACCCTCAGATTCAGCGTGGCGTTGGTAAGATCCGCACTTGTGTTCAGATTTTCGATCGTAGCGGTCACCGTTTGTACGGGCGTTGTCTGACTGGTAAGCGTCAGTGTGGCTGTTGTGATGGCTTCGTTATCGTCTGTGGGGGTCACATTTTCCTCATCGGTAGTATTACAGGCTCCAGCCAGCATAGCTACCGGAATAAGCAGGAGAAACGACTTTGTCAATAAATTCATAGCGTCAACAGGTTATATAGGTGAATAAAAAAAGAAACAAAAAGCAATTACAACCCAAGTGGCAGTTTAAGTTTTAGTATCAGGTTCCGACCGGGCTCATCGGCGAAATACCGGAACCGGTCCAGGTAATCGCGGTAGGCGCGGTTGAACAGGTTCGTACCGGTCAGGATAACCGTCAGTGGCCGATGAATGACCCGCCACGCAAATCCAACCTCGGCACCCACCAGTGAATAAGCTGCCGGTGGCGGAGCAAAATCACCGGTGAAAATTACCTGCCCGTTCTCCTGCCGCTGGGTAACGGCCGGTACCCGGTTCTGCCGGGCCACGTAATTATGAGTGAGACTTACATACAGGCCGGATAGGCGTTTCCGGGCAGATGCTTCCATCTGACCCACCGCGTAACGCAGGCTGTTATCGGTCCGGTTGGGCGGAATATAGACCAGGTAGCTGTGGTTGGTTCGATCGTAGGCAAACAGGATCGACGTTCTGGAACTGAGCGTAAGCCGATCGGTGAGTTTATACCGGATCGTGGCGTCGACTCCCCGGAAGCTGGCCAGCACCTGGCTGTAGGAGTAGGCCGGAAAAGTACCCCGTTGCCGCACGATCGGCACTGAATCCGGCTTGAGGTAGATATAATTATCGATCTGGTTCGTATACAGGCCGATGTCGGCATAGAAGCGCTGACCGGTGTACTCAAGGGAAAGATTTGTATTTAGCGCCTGTTCGGGCTTTAAGTCTGGATTGCCCCGTTCGTAGGCCACGGCGCTCTGGTGTAGCCCATCGGAATATAAATCGCTGACGTTTGGGGCTCGCCAGGCCGTGCTCAAATTGCCCGACACCGTCAGGTGTTGATTGGCCTGGTACGTAACTCCCAGCGAACCGGTCGTATTGCGCCAGTCTCGGGTACGGGCCGTGACGGCATTCGTCGACTCATCGAGGAAGAAAGCCCGCAGCCACCGATAATCATACCGGATGCCCGCTTCGACAGTCCAGCGGGCAGTGGCATACCGCTCCATAGCGAAGACCCCCAGGCCATAGTTACGGTAGTTGGGAATCAGAAACAGAAACCGCCGGACGTTGCCCTGGGTGATGCCGCTCAGGCCCACACTACCCGATAGTTGCCCCCTACCCGCCAGTTTAACCGGCTCCTGTTCCCAAACCAGGTCAGCCGTTTGGGTCACCAGTTTCAGGTACAGCTCCGGGTCCGTCGATCGGCTGAAAGCCAGCACGTCGTACTCCCGCCGAACATTCTGCTGCCGGGCTATGGTAACCGTCACCGTTCCCCACCGTTCTGAACGCAGAAACGCCCGGAATTTGAGCAGGTCATGCTGTACATGCTGATAAGGTCGTCCCAGATCATAGGAAAACCCCGGTTGGCTCAGTGGCTCGGGCCGGGCAATAGCCGCGTAAAAGTCGGCCAGACTTCCTACCTGCGCACCCGTAAACAACCCAACGTGGGTATTGAACTGAGAATAGAAAACCTCCGCCCCCCCCCGACGCCGGTTGTAGGCAACGGTGCCCGAAAGATTATTTTCCCGGTAGCTGCTGTTTTCCAGGTAATAGTCCGGTGTTCGGGCGTAGCCAACCCGTTTCAGCGTACCCTGCAAGCGCCAGCTTAAGCCGGCTATCTGCTTCAATGCCTGCTCGATATAACCCGATACAACGCCCTGACCACCGTTTGTGCCAGCCACCACGTTCACTTCGCCCCCAAAACCAGGCGACGAAGGCATTGCTTTGGGCTCCACCAGAATTACTCCTCCAATAGCATCGGAACCGTAGCGGATACTGGCGGCTCCTTTTATGACTGTCAGCCGGGTGGCCAGAAAGGGATCGATCTGCGGAGCGTGTTCGCTACCCCATTGCTGGTCTTCCTGCCGCACACCATTGTTGAGCGTTACGATCCGGTTGCTGTACAAGCCATGAATCACCGGCTTTGAAATAGACGGGCCTGTTTGAACAGCGTATAGACCGGGCAGTCCTTTCAGGCTTTCGCCCAGCGACTGTCCGCGGGTAGCATCAAGGGCACTGCCGCTCAGCGCCGTCTGCACCTGAAGCAGCTTCTGGGCTTCTGAGCGCCGGTCTGTTACAATAACTTCCTGTAAGGTCTGGTTGTCGACGGGCAGCGCAACAGCCGCCATCGTCACGACCGAATCGGAGCCAACGGTAACCGGTTGTGACAGGCTCTTGTAGCCCAGGAACTGATACTCCACGGTGTAGTTGCCGGGGCAAACACCCGATAGCCGAAAGTAGCCGGCCGTATCGGCAACCGCCCCGGTCGTTAGTTGTCGGATGGTTACGGTAGCCCCGGTAAGCGGTTTATAGGTATCTGCCGATAGAATCCGGCCGGCCAGCACGGTTGTACAGGCCGTTTGGGCCCGGCACATCGGCCTACTACCAGCCAGCAGTCCAACTATCACTCCTATTTTCCAACTACCCCGCATGACTCTTTGTGTGCCTTAACGTATCCGTTTCTACAACTTCCTTTATGCAACTAAGTTGCAATAATAGCAAAAAGTTTGGACTTTACGGATAGGCAGACGGGAAGCCGTTCGGGAATCTGATCAATGGAGCACTTCGAATACCAGTTCGCGGAGGATATCGCCTTCGGTCATGGTCGGCGCATCGATGCCTTTACTGCGGGCATCGGCCACCCGGATGGCGTGTAAAATAGCGGCAACTTTAGCCAGCGGGAAAGTACGGGCTGCCGACAGGTAATCTTTCACGAAGAACGGGTTTACCCCCAGAAGCGGGGCCAGTCCTTTGTCGGTCTGGTCCTTGCTTGCCTGCACCTGCAATACCTTACTGAAATAGCCGAACAGCTGCGACAGAATTACTACCAGCGGGTTATCCTTGGGATTGCGGGCGAAATAATCGATGATACGGTTAGCCTTTAGCACATCTCGCTGAACGAGGGCTTTCTGCAACTCAAAGACGTTATATTCTTTACTGATCCCCACCAGACGTTCGACCGTAGCGGCCGAAATTTCCTCGCCAACGTGCAGGTTGATCAGGACTTTATCGATCTCGCTGGCCAGCCGTTTAAGATCATTGCCAATATGATCGGACAGTAGCTGGCAGGCTTTGGGGCTGATTTTAGCCCCCTGCTCGCGACAGTACTCGCCTACCCAGTCGGGTATCTTATTGTCATACAGCTTTTTAACCCCCAGCAGTTTACCTTTCGCGCCAAACGCCTTTACCCATGCTTTACGCTCATCGAGGCCGGGCTTACCATCTTCTTTGGTGTAGCACAACATCAGAATGGTGCTCGACAGCGGGTTGAGTGCATAATCTTCGAGCAGTGTCTGCGCCGATTTGTCGTTAAGGCCAGTTAGTTGCTGGGCTTCTTTAACGAGTACCAGTTGCCGCTCGGCCATGAACGGGTAACGCCGGGCGTAGTTCATGACCGCCCCGATGTCGGTATCTTTCCCGAACAGCACGAACTGGTTGAAGCCGCGCTCTGCAACGGGAACAGCTACTTTTTCCAGTTCGTCGGCGATACGGTCGAGGTAAAATGGCTCATCGCCATGGATAAGGTAAACGGGAGCGATCCGCTTGTTGCGGATGTCTTTAAGCAGGGCGTCGACAGCGGGGATCAAAACGGAACGAACAGGTTGACGTGATTAAACTAAGGTCTGCCTCCTTATCAGAAGAACCGCAAACCCTGTATTCGGTACCCACAAAACTACAATTTTTATCTCAGTTGGAGGCTTCCGGCGCATCACCAAACCAGCCTGCTGCTGTTTACACGCAGGAAAAAGGCTTACCTCCCCAACTCCAGCCGCACCCGTTCGACTTCGGCCACCAGCGCTGGCCAGAACCGGGAGAAGGACTGGCTAATTTCGGCATAATAGCGTTCCAGGTCGATGACTGCCGTATCCAGGCCCGAGGGGAACGCCGTTCGGCGCGAGACGCCTTTCAGCGACCGGTCAATCCCGTCGATCGTTGGGTAATGCCGTATCCAGTCATACTGCACCAGAGCGCCCAGCATCTGCATGGCCGGGTCAGGAAAATGGGTGCTGTTCCGCTGAAGGGTTCCATAATAATACTGCGTGAACGACGCGAGGGACTCCCCGGTGAGTTCAGTAAAATTGGCCGCCAGAAAATGATCGAAGAAAATATCGACCGCTGGCCCCGCGTATTTGTGGCAGCGCGGCCGCAACAGGTCACGCACGGCCGCCACCTCATCGTGATCGTCGGTAAAACTATCGATGGCCCGATGCAGGCGAACACCCGCCACCTCGCCCGGTGTCAGTTCGTGGCGTGGATGGTCTGGGGCACCCTTTACAAAATCGCCCAGAAAATTACCCGCCAGCAAACTATCGTTCCGCCCGGAGAGCCAGCCATGTGCCAGTATATTCATCGGCCCGACTTGTTGACGTTCGCATCCAGGCGTTTGGAAATGGGCGGCTCCGAGAGTAGCGTAACCCCGTTGCCCGGCGCATACCGTTCGACCGTTACCCCAAACCGACGCAGGAAATCAACACCTTCGTCGGACCCGATCCCTTTGTATTCGGCATAGGAGTGAAGGAAAATGACCCGCGCAATTTTCATACTGTAGATAATACGGGCACAGGCGATACAGGGCGACAGGGTTACATAGATGGTGGCACCTTCTACCTCCGACCCATTCTTGGTAGCGTACAGAATGGCATTTTCCTCGGCATGCAAGGCCAGTGAGCACGATCCTTTGGAGTCGCGCGGACAACCGACACCGGGAAATTCTTCGTCGCAGTTGTGCGTACCGGCAGGCGGGCCGTTGTAGCCAATGGATATGATCCGGGTGTCGCGGGTAAGCACCGCCCCCACCTGCGCCTTGATGCAGTGCGACCGTTTGGCCAGGTTTACGGCCAGCTCCATAAAAATGTCGTCGAAGCGGGGGCGCGTATGCGTTACGGGAGTATCTGTGGTGAGTAACATAGCGTAAAGATACAGCGTGAATTGAGCAAAATACTTTGTAGCGGGGAATTGCCACAGCGAACGCAGGCCATGTCCGGGTCATTGACAAGCACCTGGCGGTACCTATTTTTCAGGCGTCGTCCCCTGAAACCTATCTCGTTTACAAGTTTTTACAGCGAACTACCGGCTGTTGCTTACCCCGGGCGATCATCATATAATAAGAAGGTTTGGGTAAACCCGTACCGTGCCCCTATATTCGGTGACTGAATTGTATCCGAAATGAAAGTAAGAAAAGCAGTTATTACCGCAGCCGCTCGTGGAGAGCGGTTATATCCGGTCGCCGACACCATACAGAAAGCCATGCTTCCGGTTATCGATATCGATGGCTTGCACAAACCCGTTATCCAGGCTATTGCCGAAGAAGCTTTTCTGAGCGGTATCGAGGAAATCTGCGTCGTTTGCGCTCCCGGCGATGGCGAACGCTACATCAATGCGTTCACCTCCCTGCGCGACAACCTGGTCAAATCGTACAAGAGTGTCGATTGGGCGCGCGAGGAGGCCGAGAAAATAGACCACCTCATCAGCCGGGTTCAGTTTACTGAGCAGCTTGAGCCGCTTGGGTATGGACATGCGGTCTATTGCGCCAGGGATTTTGTCAATAACGAACCCTTTCTGCTCCTGCTGGGCGACTACCTGTACGTGTCCAACCTGATGACGAAACGGTGTGCGGCCCAGCTGATCGAACTGGCCACCCAGGAGAACTGTTCGGTATCGGCCGTCAACCCAACGATTGAGCACCAGATAGGCCGCTACGGCACGCTTACGGGTAAACATCTGCCCAACATGTCCGGGGTCTACCAGATCGAGAAGATCATTGAAAAACCATCCCTGAGCGTGGCCGAGCTGGAGCTACAGACCTCCGGCCTGCGCGTTGGCTATTACCTGTGTTTCTTTGGTATGCACGTGTTTACGCCCACGGTTTTCGACCTGCTCGAAAAACAGATGGCGCAGCAAACCACGAACATCCTGCTTACCCCTACCCTACAGGCACTGGCCGATAGCGAGAAATACCTGGCGCTGGAAGTAAAAGGAAACCGCTACGACCTGAGTGGGCGGCAGGGCCTGCTGCGGGCACAGGTAGCCCTGGGTCTGGCCGGCGTTGCCCATGACGAAACACTGACCTCTATGGTAGAACTGCTGGCCGAAGCCAATACCCGAAAAGCACAGCTAACGCAGTAAGTACCCACAGGCAGACCTTTCCATAACCAACCAGCGAAGGCTACTCACAGCGCGTCATTAGAAACAGGCAACATGAATATCTTTATAGACACTATTACTTCTGCCGATCCTGCCAAGCGTAATCGATCCTTTTTTGACTTAAGCCGCCAGTTATCTACGCCTACCTTAGTCACCGCTTTACGTGAGCTGGACGATTTCAGAAAGTCGGCACCCAACCTCTACGATAAAGTCAGGGCCATTCTCTTTTTATCGGCGGGTTTTCGCTTCTTCCTGATGGAGTCCCGCGAGATACCGGCTATCGGCAAAATCCCGTACGCTGGTTTTGAGGATCTGCTGGCCCGCCGGTTCGAACAGGCGATCGCTACGTTCCTGCAGGACCTGGACAGGAACGGCCCCAACGCCACCCTGTTTAGTGCCCTGGCCGATAGCTACCACCAGTTGTCGTTTCAGATCCTGGCCGATCAGGTTCGAAAAAGCGTTCGATCCAGCAAAGGCAACCAGTGGATGTTCCGCGTGGGTCATCAGTCCGAACACCCCATTCGCATTCACCCCAAACTGCTTCAGCGCCCGGACAACTCACTTTTCTATCCGATTTTGCACGAACAGACGTCTGTTCGGATGGACCTGACCCATAGCGGCTGGTCTGATATATTCTTCCTGGGGATGGATTATCCCGAAGGGGCGCGCGTGGTCAATATCTCCATCGACCTCGGCGTTTTCGGGCGCGACAAAGATATCCGGCCACCCCTTCATGCCTACGTGCGGGTTATTTCGGAGCCGGTACTCCGCCTGACCAGTGTTGACCTGAACACGACCAAAGATATACATGACCTGGCCGACCTGTTCAACTTCGGGAATGATTACCTGAGCCTGGTCAAAGCCGGGGTTATCGCGTCGGGGTTGATTCCTCCCTCGTTCGAAGGTACGAACCAGTCGCTGGCCGAAATTCTGGCCCGGATCGTAGCGCCCGGTATGGGTATTGAACTCGTCACGAAAGTCAACGATATTCCAAAGGGCTCCCGCTTTGCGGTGTCGACCAACCTGCTGGGCTGTATGATCAGTTTGTTGATGCGGGCTACGGGACAAACGCAAACGCTGGAAGGCGGCCTGCAGGAAAGCGAACGGCGACTGGTGGCTTCCCGGGCAATTTTAGGCGAGTGGATTGGCGGTTCCGGCGGTGGCTGGCAGGACTCCGGGGGCGTTTGGCCCGGCATTAAAGCTATTCAGGGGACATTTGCTCAGGAAGGCGACCCGGAACATGGGATTAGCCGGGGCACGCTCCTGCCCCGCCACCGGGTGTTGCAGGGCGACGAGGTTCACCCCGACATTCAAGAAAAAATCATGAACTCGCTGGTGCTGATGCACGGCGGCATGGCGTCCAACGTCGGCCCGATCCTGGAAATGGTGACCGAGAAGTACCTGCTTCGCGGCAACAACGAATGGGTGGCCCGCCAGCAGACGAATCAGATCTTCGATAATATTCTGGGAGCCATTCAGGAAGGCGACATCAAAAAGCTGGGAGCCAACACGGCCCGCAACTGGGAAGGTCCAATCAAAACGATCATCCCCTGGGCGTCGACCTACTTTACCGAACAGATCATTGCGAAAGCGAAAAAACGCTTTGGCGACGACTACTATGGCTTCCTGATGCTGGGCGGCATGTCGGGCGGGGGTATGGGCATGTTCGTGAACCCCGACCAGTATGAGGCCTACAAAATGCAGGTGCTGGACCTCCTCCGCGAAACGAAAAAGGAGCTTTCCGACTCGCTGCCTTTTGCGATGGAGCCCGTTGTGTATAATTGGAGTATCAACCCCAGAGGCACCTGGGCTAACCTGCAGGAAGGCAACGAGGCACTGATGCCTGAACCGTATTACGGTATCCACGTATCGGAACTGGTACGCAAGGACCCTACGGCCATTCCCTATAACCGGCGGGCCGAAATCGATTATTTCACAACCTACTGCGAACAGAACAACCAGGCCTATCCCCTGCTCCGAACCATCGTCAGCAACCTCTTTAAGGTGTCTGACCCTACGTCGCAGGGCAACCGAAGCACCGAGAATGACAAGGCGGACCAGATCAAGAAAGAGAATGGATTCGATTATATCCAGCACGGCGAAATCCGGGACGAGTTACAAAAGGGCCGCATAGGTCTGTTTCGTAACCGGCTGTCGGCCGAAACAACCATCGAAGACGTTCAGCCAGCCGATATTGTCCAGCTGGAAACACTGGAAAACGCAGCTGAAACCGGGGCAGCCGCCATGCGTCTGGGTAAAGTCGGCGTTATGAGTCTGGCAGCCGGCGTAGGCAGCCGCTGGACCAAAGGGGCAGGTGTGATCAAAGCCATCAATCCGTTTGTCGAACTGGATGGTGAACACCGGAGTTTTCTGGAAATTCACCTTGCCAAAACGCGAAAAGTAGCCGAAACCTACGGGGCTTCTCTCCCACACCTGGTCGCGACGAGTTACCTGACCCATGAGCCGATCCGGCGAAAGCTGGCGCAAACCAACAACTTCGGCTATCAGGGCCCGGCCCTTCTCTCGCCGGGTCGCTCCATTGGCCAGCGGTTTGTGCCGATGGAGCGCGACCTGCGGTTCATGTGGGAAGAAATGCCGCAGGAAACGCTCGACGAGAATAAACAGAAAGTTCGGGATGCGGTGCGCCAGTCGATGATCGCCTGGGCTAAATCGAAAGGGGAAGGTACCGACTATGTCGATAATATTGCGGCCCAGCGGTTCTCACCCCTGGGGCACTGGTATGAAGTATCTAACCTGCTCCGGAATGGCACCCTGGCACAGCTGCTGGCAGCGCATCCAGCGGTAGAAACCATCATGCTTCACAACATCGATACGCTCGGTGCCGATGTCGACCCGGCCGTTCTGGGACACCATCTTGAATCAGGCAATGTGCTCACCTTCGAGGTTGTCCCCCGTCGTATCGAGGATCGTGGGGGTGGACTGGCACGGGTAAATGGCCAGATTCGCCTGCTCGAAGGGTTAGCCCAACCCCGGGAAGAAGACGAACTGAACCTGAGCTATTACAACACGAACACGACCTGGATTCAGATCGATCCGCTGCTCCAGCTATTTGGCCTGACACGCGCCGATCTGCAAACCGGCGACGAAGCGCAACTGGCCAAAGCCGTACGCAGCGTAGCACACCGGATTCCTACCTATGTTACCATCAAAGATGTAAAATACCGCTGGGGACACGGTCAGGAAGACATTTACCCGGTGGCGCAAATTGAAAAATTATGGAGTGATATGTCGGCACTAACCGATATCCAGTGCGGCTACGTTGTGGTACCCCGCTACCGGGGTCAGCAAATGAAAGACCCGGCCCAGTTAGATGCCTGGGTCACCGACGGAAGCAAGGACTACGTAGCATCGTTATGTACGTTTGCAGCCGCCCCGCAACAGGCGATAGATACCCTGTAATTTTTCATATTGGACGGTCTCATCCCGCCCGGAGCAGCCCCATCCTTACCAGATGGGGCTGCTTTTTTACCAGCCATATTCGGGGGCATCGGGGCAGAAATTTAACTCAGGTAACAGCCGACCCCATTCCTGAAGACAGTAATAACCATCCGTCAGACTGATCAAATATCCACAGCTAATGATTGTACCTGCTCCGGTAAGTGAGTAAGTTGGCAACGAATTAACAGCATAGCCAACGGATCACCCATGCCTTTATTGAAAGCAGTCCTTATCGGTGCCGGTCATATTGCCGACAGCAACCATATTCCCGCCCTTAAACAGTTGTCGGACCGAGTCGATGTCGTAGCCGTTTGCAGCCGCGATTTAATCAAGGCCCGCGCCCTGGCCGACAAGCACGGCATACCCAGCGCGTTTGACAACACAACCGATATGTACCGTCAGTGTGCGCCCGATCTGGTCGTCATCTGTACGCCCAACAACTTGCACTTCCCGCAGGCAATGGAAGCCATGGAACACGGCTGCCACGTTTTCTGTGAAAAGCCCCCAGCGATATCCGCTCAGAATGCCCGCGATATGGCAAACCTGGCGGCTCAGAAGGGCCTCACGCTGGCCTATAATTTCCAGCTTCGCCAAACCAGCGAGTGGAGCCTCCTGACGCGTTGCCAAACCGACGGGCTGATGGGCGACATTTACCACATCAAAGCTCATTTCCTGCGTCGGCGGGGCATTCCGGGCTGGGGTTATTTCACCGATAAATCCATGCAGGGCGGGGGAGCGCTCATGGACCTCGGCGTTCACGTACTGGATCTGGCCTTGTGTGCCCTGGGCTATCCTGTCCCCGACCAGGTCGTGGGTAGTACCTACGATTTTATCGGCAGAGCCGGTGGAAAGGGACTTATGGGCACCTGGGACCCGGCAACATTTGGCGTTGAAGATGCCGCCATGGCCTACCTGACGTTTCCCGATAAAACATCCATCATGCTGTCGGCCTCGTTTGCGCTGAATACCCAGGCGGATATAGACCGGAATCTGGAGATTTTCGGGCGTAAGGGCGGGGCCAACCTGTTTCCGTTTGCCCTGCACACGGAGCTGGCGGGCGAGTTGGCCGACGTTCACTTTCCTTATCTGGAAGAGGTGGATATCCAATTGAAGAACACAGCCGCTTTTCTGGATGCCTGCGCGGGTAAGCCATCCAATGTCTGTACCGCTGAGCAGGGGGCTATCTTGCAGGAAGTCGTTGAACGAATCTATCAATCAGCAGCCAGCTGAACGAGTTGGGGTGGCGGAGTCGTGAGCGACAGGTCTCTAACCTGCTCCTACGATTCCGCCACCCCAACTCGTTTCTTTGACTTTAGGCTAATACTTTCTTCGACCGCAGCCATTCGGGCTTGGTCGTTACTACCGTTGCCTTGAGTTCGTTCAGCATGGCATAGAGGCCATAATACGTACGGTTGACATACAATCCATCCTGCGACCCACGGGCTACTTTGGAGCTTTTCAGTTCATCGACTTTCGTAAGCCCTTCGGCAAAGGCGTAGACCTCGTTGAAATAGCGGTCGTCGCCGAAGTTGAACTCATCGACAGCGAAGGGTTCGCCCAGCATCCGAATCATTTGTTTGAACAGGCCCGAGAAGAAAGCCCGGTCCTTGGGCGAATCGGCGGAGGTTAAAAACTCCAGATTCTCGAAAATCTGCTCCGTCAGCGCATCGTCCTCGATGGTATCGGGGTTGACGAGCCGGAAGTAGTTGTCATAATAAAACTCCGGGATCACCTTCACACAGCCGAAATCGATGACACCCATCGTTCCGTCAGCCCGCATCAGGAAGTTGCCGGGGTGCGGGTCGGCATGAACCTGCCGGAGGGTATGAATCTGGTAGTCGTAGAAATCCCACAGCGCCTGACCAATCTGGTTGCGTACTTCCTGAGAGGGATTCGTTTTCAGAAATTCTTTCAGGTGCATCCCATCGAGCCAGTCCATCGTCAGAATACGCTTGGACGATAGCTCAGGATAGTACCTGGGGAACACCAGGTCCTTGATATGGCTGCAGGCTTCCGATATTTCGATGGAGCGCTTCAGTTCCAGGTCGTAATCGGTTTCTTCGAGCAGTTTGGCCTCGACTTCACCCATGTAGCGGTCAATATCGCGCTCGTTGAGGTTGAGCAACGTTACGGCCAGGGGTTTGGCAATACGCAGATCCGAAGTCACCGCGTCGGCCACGCCGGGGTACTGCACTTTTACGGCTAGCTTCTTCCCGTCTTTCCAGGCCTGGTGTACCTGACCGATACTGGCCGCATTGACCGCTTCGATCTCAAATTTATCGAACAGCTGCGAGGGCGACTTCCCAAAATACGTTTTAAAAGTTTTCACCACCAGCGGACCCGATAACGGGGGTGCTGAGTACTGCGCCATCGTGAACTTATCGGAATAGGCAACGGGCAACAGCCCCCGGTCCATACTCAACATCTGCGCCATTTTCAGGGCCGAACCTTTCAGTTCGCTGAGCGCATCGTAAATATCGGCAGCGTTGTCTTTATGTAATTCATCTTTGGAGCGACTGGGATCAAGCAGTTTTTTACTGTAGTGCTTGATGTAATTCCCGCCAACCTTCACTCCGGCCTTCATGAACTGGCTGGCACGGGCAACTTTGGTCGTGGGGACGGAGTTTTGGGTCTTCATAAACTAGTCGGGCAGTCAGTGAGTCGATGCGTGTATCAGTGATTGACCAGCGCATCGATTAACCAGCTCACTGCCAGTTATTTGTTTTGGTAGATGAATTTGGCAAAGTCGAACAGCGTATCGAGGGGCGACCGGCCAATCAAATCGAAGGACGTGTTAACGGCTTTTTCGATGGCGGTATCAGTCTTCTCAAAGTTTTTACTCACATCCTTCACCCAGAAATCGAGCAGGAACTGTGTTTGGCGCCAGAGCGCATTGGGGTACCGATCGGTGACGAAGGGGCGTGGCTCCACTTCTTTACTCTCCCGACCTTCGGCCAGCAGATCGCGGGCGTAGTCGAAGAAAGCATCTTTAAACGGATACAGAACGCGGCTTTGTGCCGCCATGCCGGCCCGGCGTGCCTGCAAACCAGCCCGCGAGGTAGGACTCGTCATAGCCCCTTCCTTCAACCGGCCGAAGCTGTAGACGACAAAGCTGCGCTGTCCTTTGAGCAACTCGATCCAGGTGTAATAAAAGGCCAGTAACTTTTCGCGAACAGAGTAACCCTGATAGGTGTCATCGGCTTCGACGGTAGCCCGGGCTTCGGTAAAGAAGGCCAGCCAGATGTCAGCTTCAATAGCGTCGAACGATGCGTAGTGCGTGTAAAATTCGGCTTCGGCCAGTTTCAGTTTTTTAGCAAACTGGAAGACGGAGGTGGGTTGTTGTCCGTGTTCAAGAACGTATTCGGTGTACGTCTTACGGATTTTTTCGAGCGTTTCCATATACTTAGCTAACGGACTGTTTGCTGGAAAAGTTTGAGTAAACGAAAGGCATTTCGCAGCCGTCCGTCACAAAAAACACAACCCGGATTTAATTCAGTTCGGCTACATAGGCACCCATCTGCCGGACCGAAAAACACGCGATTCCGCGCTGCCGGGCGTCGGCCAGCAGCTTATCGGTCAAGGGAGTTTTGTTGGAATCATCGAAGATAACATGCCGGGCCACTACCCTGCCTGTTAGTTGGTCCCATTCGCGCAGGGCGTTCCGGCGAATAATAAGGTAGTCGACTACCGCAGGCAGTTTCCAGCGTTCCCGGTCTGTCAGTTTATTGACCAGCAGCACTGTTTTACCCCGCCAGACACATAACCTGTATGCATTGGTATGGTAATAGGCTACTTTCTGTTTCCGTGACTCATCGGCCTGTTTGACCGTCATCCTGGTCAGATCCGTAACGCCCCACTGGCCGAAGGTATTCTTCAGGTAGAAGTCATACGAGCGGGTATCGGCAGCGTCGAGATCAGTCAGCAGAAGGCTGGTATGTCCGTCGGTAAGGCTTACGGCGGTACGGTGGGGCAGAAAATGCACCGCCAGCTTTTGCTGATGCCGTTGGGCGTAATCATCCCACAGGGTCAGGCCCGCCAGGAGCAGAGCCGCCACACAACTGGCCCATAGATACCCTGGATTCCGGGTCAGCAGACAGGCAACGCCACACAAAATAACGGCATAAATCAACAGCATAGCCCCCGGTGTCAGCCATAACCCATCCCAGGCGGCACCGGGCAACAGACTGGTTTGCGTCACGGCGGCATTGAGCAGCCAGGCCGTTTTCTGCAAACACCAGCCAAGGCAATCGTTCAGATACGGTATCCAGCTTCCCGCCAGCGTTGCCATGGAGAGCGGCAGGAGAACGAACGACAGCGCCATTACGACCGGGTTGGCTACCAGAAAATACGTAGGAAACTGATGGAAGTAATACACACCCAGCGGAAATGTAATTAGCTGAGCTACCACAGCTACAGCGGTCAGTTCCCATAGTTTATTAACAGGTTTGTAACGAAACGTCACCGCCTGAACAAGTGGTGACTGCCAGGCACCAATGCCGGCAACGGCCAGATACGATAACTGAAACCCGGCCGAGAACAGCGCATACGGGTCGTAACAAAGAATGAAAAAAGCCGACGCACCCAGCGTGTTGATCAACTGCTGTTGCCGCCCCGATGCGTTCGCCAGGATCAGGATGGTAAACATCCCCGCCGACCGGAGAACGGGCGGTGAGAATCCGGTTGCCAAGGCATAAAACCATAAGATAAGCAGTTGCAGGCCGGCCATTAGTAGTTTACCACGGGGACGCCGGATCAGAAACCCGAGCAGAAACGTCAGCACGGCAAACAAAATACCCACGTGCATACCCGATACCGACAAAATATGGATGGCACCCGCTACGGAATAGGTTCGATACGTTTCGGCATCCAGGTCATCCCGAACACCGAGGATCATGGCGTTCACAATGCCGTATTCGGCGCGGCTACCCACCTGTCGCGTGAAAACACTGTCGGCCCAGCGGTTCACCGTAGCGGCAAGATGCGTAATCGGGTTGGGCGGATCGCTCCCCAGCGCCCGGCGGTGAAAGGGTCTCAGGTACTGTTGGTGATAGATGTTGCGGTAGCTGAGGTATTGCCGGTAATCGAATTCGCCGGGGTTCAGCGGGGGGTCGATGGGGCGGGGCGAACCCGTCACCAGCCAAACCTCTCCATAGCGTGGCAGGGTTCCACCCGTCTTATCGAGGTATACGATCACCCGCCCACTGACGGGATGCCAGCCCGGCGGGGAGGCTACTGAGGGTTGGGCTTCGGGTGATCGGGTATACAGGCCCCGGCGTATCTCCAATTCGATACGGTACGTTCTGGCCCGCTCTTCGGGCTGTGCTGCTATGACTCCCTCATAGGCCCGTAACGTATCGGTCAGGTGAACGATATTGTCGGGGCGGTTACTGGCCGTACGCTGGTAGGTAATGGCCCAGCCCAGAGATAGCAAAACCAGCAACCCGCCCAACCCCTGTGTCGCCTGAATGGGTTTAACCGGTTGATCACGGTACCGTACATATCCCCACAACAGCAGGCCACTGCCCACGGCCAGAGCCGCCTGCGGTACCAGTAAAGCATCTGGCAGGAGAACGTACAGCAGGATTCCTGCCACCAACCCGGCCGCATACCGGACGAACGGGTGGCCTTTCACCGAATGGTATAGGAAGAGCCAGGCAGGACCATCTTCTGGTGCTGGATACCAGCCTCGTCGAATATGGGGCCAACGGGTACAAAGCCAAAGGCTGCGTAGAGCGGCATAGCCGTTAACTGGGCATGCAGGTAAATCCGTTCGATGGGTTCAGGTTGCTGGCTGAACACATCGTTCAGCACTGCCTGCACCAGGGCTTTACCAACACCCATACCCCTAAACTCTTTCAGCACCGCAAAGCGCTCCAGCTTAACCCCGTTAGAGGTACGTCGCCAGCGGGCCGTACCACCGGGCACCGTGTCGATACGGGCCAGAAAATGGGCACTGGTGGTTTCGAATTCATCGTATTCCTCTTCGGCCGATACACATTGCTCCTCAACAAAAACCTGCCTGCGAATGGCGAAAGCGGTGTCAAGGTCGGCGGGACTGGAAATTTGTAAGACGTCGATCATAGACTGAGAATTTTTCCGGCGGGGCGGCAAGGCTACTGAACCAGCAGCCGGCTACTAACCGACTCGGTTGCCGTTTTTACCCGAACGATATACAGGCCGGTGGCTAATTGATTGGTTGACACAAGAACCCGGGTACTCGGCGAGTCGGCGTAGAACGACGTCCGAACGATGCGCCCGGACAAATCGACCAGCTCAACCGTAAACGACTGAAATCCTTTCAACTGAACGTCGATGGTCAGGTCGGCCACAGCCGGGTTAGGATAAGCATTGATGGTCAAATTTTCTGTTTCTTCCAGGGGCGTCATCGACGATTGAACCAGCCGGAACCGCCGGGGACTCAGCGCCAGCACGGTTCGCATCCGGTTCACCTGCCCCTGCGTAAACACGTTCATACACTGGTCCGGCGAATAATCCATAAAATTCTCGATCATATTCCGGGTTCGAACCCCTGAGCAGGTCGAGAACAGTTCGCGGCAGTTGACGGTCTGGTTAGCGGCCTCAGCCGTCGGCGTGTCGGCAACATAGTCGTTCCCGCAAACGGCATCACCCCAGGTATGAATAAGACCCAGCCAGTGCCCGATTTCATGCGTTGCTGTTCGGCCGCAGCAGTAGGTAGGGCTGCGCACTGTACCCAGTTGTCGACCAAAATACCGGTAGTCGATAATCGACCCATCGACAAACTCATTAGTCGTTGCGGGCAGGCCGTTCAGGGTGTCTGCCATTGTCGGGAATTGGGTAAAACCCAGGTAGCCGTCGACTTTAGTGACCCAGATATTCAGGTAACGATCGCTGGGCCAGTAAGCAATCTGCGACAGTAACACATCATCGTTGAATACATCGAACGAGGCCTTCTCTGCATAATAGTGTCGGGTGATACCGGTCGTTGGTTCACCGCTCGGATCCCGGCTAGCCAGAAAAAACTCGATGCGGGCATCGGCACCAACCGGATTCGTGTTGAAGCCATTGGTACCGGGCTGCCGCCGGTAATCTTCATTCAATACCTGGATCTGCGACGCAATCTGCTCATCAGAGATGTTGCCATTGGTGGTTCCGCCGATCTCTCCGGATGCCGTATTATGAACGACATGGACGACAACGGGGATGCGGTAGATCGTCTCATCATCGGCGGCCTGCCGAAGAAAAATACGGCTTGCTTCGACCTGCTGAAGCCGGCTGTTGAGTTCATTGATTTGCCGGAGCCGGTTGGGATTACGCTGTTGCAGAACGCGTTCATACTCGACCGTCCCGCAGCGTTGCACCGCTTCGTCAGCGGGGGATTGCGCCAAAACGGAAACGGCAAACAAGCTCAAAAAAGAACCGGCCAGCCAACGCCAGCCGGTTCCTCCCTTACTGCTATTCAAGTTACTGACCTGCATCTTCATACGCCGTAATAATCTCCCGCACGAGCCGGTGCCGCACAACGTCCCGTCCATCGAGTTCGACAAACGATATGCCTTTTATATTCTTCAATATCTCGACCGATTCGACAAGGCCCGACTTCTGCTTATTCGGCAAATCGATCTGCGAGCGGTCGCCGGTGATGATCGCCTTCGACGTAGGGCCCATACGGGTCAGAAACATCTTCATCTGCATGGGCGTCGTATTCTGGGCTTCATCGAGCAGGATAAACGCGTTGTTCAGCGTCCTACCGCGCATGTAAGCCAGCGGGGCAATTTCAATAATGCGGTTCTCGGTGTAGAACTTCAGCTTTTCAGCCGGGATCATATCATCGAGGGCATCGTAGATAGGGCGAAGGTAGGGGTCGATTTTCTCCTTCAGATCGCCCGGCAGGAAGCCCAGGTTTTCGCCTGCTTCCACCGCAGGCCGGGTAATAATGATTTTTTTTACCTCCTTGTTTTTCAGTGCCCGCACAGCAATGGCCACGGCGGTATAGGTTTTACCCGTACCAGCTGGCCCAACAGCGAACACCAGATCATACTTCTCAGCGGCTTCGACCAACCGTTTCTGGTTATCGGTCTTGGCACGCACCACTACGCCACGGGTGCCGTATACAAGCACTTCGTTGTCGTTGGGGGGTACAGGCGGGGTAGAACCACTGGTTGTAAAACCACCATTACTCAGGTAGCTCTGTACATTTTCGTGGGTAACTTTCCCATACCGCTGGTAGTGTTCCATCAGCGAATCAAGGATGTCACTGATCCGGCTGATTTCGGGGGTAGTCCCTTTTATGCGTATCTCATTCCCCCGTGAAATGATTTTACTCATGGGAAATGCAGCCGCCACTTCTTTGATATTGTGGTTTTCTACGCCCAGAAAATCAATGAGCGAGACATTGTCGAGGGTGATGACTTTTTCGACCAAACGATGAATTGCGTTAAAGTGTGATTCCGAAAAGTAAGCGATTTCTTTGCTTCTACAACACATACTAGCGAAAATTTATTCGCTTCCGCAGAATTCTTATCGACGAAAAAACTTTAGTACAAAACCGTCGTTTTATGTTGACAAATCAGTATCTTGCTGACGTACAGACATCTATATCTCTCCAGCGTATGTACGCGAACCCACTGCCCGTTCGTTGCTTAAAAAAAGCGATTTATTTTCTGAGCCCTAGGCATAACATTACCAGAATGTTACGGCCAGACAGAGCGCTTTACAAACAAAGGTCAACGGGTAGCGGCTTGCCTTATGGGGCAGGGAATGCGTAAACTTGCAGTAAGTTAAGACATGGAGAACAACGCACGCCCCAATCAACATCTTCGTAAACCGTCGGCTTTTGCCGGTGGTCGTCAGCAGGCAGGTAACCATTGGCTCGATACGGGCCTGGGTAAACTGCCCCCCCAGGCACTTGACCTCGAAGAAGCGGTATTGGGTGCGTTGATGATCGAAAAAGATGCCCTCTCGTCGGTTGTCGATATCCTCAAACCCGAAACGTTTTACAAAGAAGCTCACCAGCGTATATACAATGCTATTCTGACGCTTTTTGGTAATTCTGACCCCATCGACCTGCTCACCGTAACGCAGCAGCTGCGCAAGACAGGTGAAATCGAACTCGTTGGGGGCGGTGGTTTCGTGTCTGAACTGACCTTCCGCGTCAACTCGGCGGCCAATATTGAGTACCACGCCCGGATCGTTTCGGAGCAGGCCCTCAAACGGGCACTCATCGCCATGTCGTCTACGATCCTGCGCGATGCCTACGAGGATACAACCGACGTATTCGAACTCCTCGACCGCACCGAACAATCGCTCTTCAAGATTTCAGAATCGAACATCAAGAAGAATTATGCCGATATGAGCACCATCGTCCGGATGGCGCTGAATGAACTAGAGACCAAGAAAAATCAGGAAGGTCTGACGGGCGTACCATCGGGATTCACCAATCTCGACCGGGTAACATCGGGCTGGCAGCCTACCGAACTGATTATCCTCGCTGCCCGACCCGCCATGGGTAAAACAGCATTTGTCGTTAGTGCCCTGCGCAATGCGGCTGTTGACCATGGCAAGGCGGTCGCTATTTTCTCGCTGGAGATGTCGTCCGTGCAGCTGGTTAACCGACTTATATCGGCCGAAGCGGAGATCGATTCCGAGAAAATCCGGAAAGGAACGCTGGCCCCGCATGAATGGACCCAGTTACACCACAAGATTCAGCGGCTGACGGAAGCACCTATTTTCATCGACGATACCCCTGCCCTATCCATTCTGGAACTACGGGCCAAGTGTCGTCGCCTGAAAGCCCAGCACGATATTCAGATGGTCGTGATCGACTACCTCCAGCTGATGTCGGGTGATACGTCGGGTGGACGGGCCGGCGGCAACCGCGAACAGGAAATTGCGTCCATTTCGCGGGCGCTGAAGAACCTGGCCAAGGAATTGAACGTACCGGTCATTGCCCTGTCGCAGTTGAGCCGGGCCGTTGAAACACGGGGTGGCGACAAGAAACCGCAACTTTCCGACTTACGTGAATCGGGATCTATCGAGCAGGATGCCGACATGGTCTGCTTTCTCTACCGCCCTGAATACTACAACATTACGCAGGATGAAAACGGCAACTCGACGCTGGGTGTCGGTGAGGTGATTATAGCCAAAAACCGGAGTGGTGCGCTTGATACGATCCAACTCCGGTTTATCAACAAATTCACCAAGTTCTGCGACCTGGATTCTTACTTCGAGCCTGTAGCTACGCAGGGATTTTCCCCTGACGTGAACGGACTCAGCAGCTTCGACCGGCCCGGCGACGCGGGTGGCCCGCCATCGGCTGGCAGCGTCTTTAAGAGCAAAGCCAACAACCTCTCCAACTTCGGCAACGCCGATCCAAGTCAGGAAACGCCGTTTTGACCTACCAACGAACCAGCGGTTCAGTCGTACATCAAAAATTGGGCTTCAGTAAATACTTGCTGTAGAAATCATCGATCACTTTAACCGCATCGGTTGGGGTATCGACAATACTGATGAGCTTCATGTCCTCAGGATTGATGTTGTGCTCCTGACCCAGCATCACGTCGGTAATCCAGTCAATGAGCCCCTGCCAGTAACTACGACCGACAAGTACGATCGGGAAGCGGGCAATTTTCCGGGTTTGAATCAGGGTTATGGCTTCGAACAACTCATCGAGTGTTCCCATACCACCGGGCATCACAACGAAACCCTGGGCGTACTTGACGAACATCACCTTCCGCACAAAGAAAAAGTCGAAGTTGATGCTCTTATCCGGGTCTATGTAGATGTTGCTATGCTGCTCGAACGGCAGGGTGATGTTTAGCCCAACCGATTTACCGCCCTGTTCGAACGCCCCTTTATTACCGGCTTCCATGATGCCCGGTCCGCCACCCGTAATAACACCGTAACCGTGCCGGACCAGTTTGGCCGCTATCTCTTCGGTCATTGTATAGTAGGGATTGTCGGGTTTGGTACGGGCCGACCCGAAAATAGACACGCAGGGACCAATTTTAGCCAGTTTGTCGAAGCCTTCCACAAACTCGGCCATAACCTTGAATATCACCCACGAATCGGCGGTTTTGATTTCATTCCAGTTGTGATCCTGAAACGCGTCTTTTATGCGCTGTTCGTCGGGGGTCAGCAGTAACTCGTCGCGCTTAGATAAATCCTGGGCAATCCGTTCGGTGCTCTGCGTATCAGAGCGTTGAACATTTTCTTTTGTTGCTTCCATGTAACTGATTCTAATAAAAAAGGCAGTGGGTGCGATGTGTACTCACTTTGTTGATGAAAAAATGTTCCGCCTGGTGGGAGGTATAGTTACGAAAATCAGCCATAACAATCAGAAGTTTTCTCCGGGCGGAATACAATAACGAATAATTTTGCAAAAACGTTTTTGATTTTTTTCAATCCATCATGCCCCACCCTATCGCCATCGGCGCAGACCATGCCGGCTTTGCTTACAAAGAACACATCAAAAATTGGTTAGAAGCAAACGGCTATCCGGTCACTGATTTTGGCACATACTCGCCCGATTCAGCTGATTATGCTGATTTTGCGCACCCGGTTGCGCTGGCCGTAGAGAGCGGCCAGGCCAGCCGGGGCATCCTGGTTTGTGGTAGTGGGGAAGGCGTCTCCATGACCGCCAATAAGCACCAGGGCATCCGGGCCGCCCTGGTGTGGCAACCCGCCGTTGCCGAACTAACCCGGCAACATAACGACGCCAACGTGTTGTGCCTGCCCGAACGGTTTATTTCTCTCGAAGACGCCCTACAGGCCGTCCACCTGTTTCTAACAACAGCCTTCGAAGGTGGACGGCATCAGCGCCGGGTCGACAAAATGATGTGCTGATATCGTTTACTGGGTTGAAACAGCCAGTTCAGGATGGTGAATACGCCGACTTTCCAGAAACGCTTCGATTCGGTCCAGGGCTACCGTCAGTTCGTCGACATTAGGAAGGCAAACGATACGGAAATGGTCATTGGTGGTGTAATTAAATCCACTACCGGCTACGACCAGTACTTTTTGCTCGATCAGGAGGTTGAGAACAAAGTCGTCGTCGTCCTCGAATCGAAACTGGTTGAGATCAATTTTCGGGAAGATGTACAACGCCCCTTTCGGTTTATTGCAGGTAACGCCCGGAATAGCCACCATGCGTTCGTAGGCCAGCATGATCTGTTTATGGAGACGGCCCGTTGGAATAACCAGGTCGTTGATACTTTGATAACCGCCCAGCGCCGTTTGAATGGCATACTGCGTTGGCACGTTAGCACAGAGCCGCATGGATGCCAGCAGGGTCAGCCCTTCGATATAGGACTTGGCCCGGTGCCGTGCACCACTCAGTACCAGCCAGCCACCCCGAAAACCAGCCGCCCGGTAGTTCTTTGACAAGCCACCCATCGTAATACAAAGCGTATCGTTGACCAGTTTCGCGATAGGATAGTGAACGGCCCCGTCATACAGGATCCGGTCATAGATCTCGTCGGAGAACACGATCAGTTTATGGCGTTCGGCCAGCTGAGCGATGCCTTCCAGTACTGATTTTTTGTACACCGCACCGGTTGGGTTGTTTGGGTTTATGACAACGATAGCGCGGGTACGGGGGGTAATCTTTCGCTCCATGTCAGCCAGATCGGGGTTCCAGTCGTCGGCTTCGTTGCACGCATAATGTACCGGCTTACCTCCGCAAAACGCGACCGAAGCGGTCCATAGCGGGTAGTCGGGCGATGGGATAAGCACTTCGTCGCCTTCGTTGAGCAAGGCCTGCATCGACAGCATGATCAGCTCACTCACGCCATTGCCAATGTAAATGTCGTTGATGGCTACACCCGGCAGGCCGATGTTCTGCGTGTAATGCATCACCGCTTTGCGGGCCGCAAACAGACCCCGCGAGTCGGCATAGCCCTGCGCATTGCGGATGTTCAGGATGATGTCGTGGACAATCTCATCGGGCGCGTCGAAGCCAAATGTGGCTGGGTTTCCAATGTTAAGGCTAATGATTTTGTAGCCCTGGCTTTCGAGTTCGAGGGCTTTTTCGTAGACCGGCCCCCGGATATCGTATTTTAGATGTGTAAGCCGATCACTTTTCAGTATTTCCATACCGGGTTTTTCCATACCGCAAAAGTAAGTAATAGGCTGGGATTGTGGCTCATGAAGCCCGTAAGTTGTAGCAATCGAGCCGCTGTATTTTATTGCCGGATCAGTGTAGCAGGCAACAAAAAATCAATTTATAAGGGACACCAGCCGTGCTCGTCTGACACCGTTTCATTTTGTGGAACCCCCATCGACGTAAGCCAGAATAGCGCTTATGTCGGCCTCTGTGAAGTTGGGGAAGCTTGACATCGAGATTTTATTGAACTTGTTATACAGGGCTACCCCGTACGCATCACCCGATGACACTACAGCCTGCGAATTACGTATCCACGTTACCAGCCAGGCCTTATTAGGTACCCGGCTGCTAACGCCTTGTAGCCCTGGCCCAACAATGACCTCTTCTGTTTTAGCGTGGCATTGGGCACAGTTATTCTCAAACAACTGCTTGCCATGTACCTGCTGTTCTGTCATCTTAACGGCTTGACCTGGCATGACCGGCAAACCAGCTCCCTCTTCCTGACTGGCTAGGATCGGTTTCTGATTAGTATACAAAAATGAAGACGTAACGAGCAGCAGTAAACTCAGGCAAACCAGCGCTATCAACGCAGTGAGCGCATTGGTCAGCGAACGTATCAACACGGAAGGAAGCATAGCGATAGCCGTTTTTATAGGAGCAACAGCAAGGTAGAAATCCAGCTACAAGAAAACAAGATTCGATCATTTAAATACCATTGGCCGTCCTTCTTCAGGCACCAGAAAGCGATTTGGTGATACGGCCTGGATGTCCAGTGCCTTTCGCAAATCCCGGGCGGGCTCCAGCAAACCATCATCACCCTGCTGGAAGGTACCAAAATGGATACCCAGCGCCTGCGCTGCTTTCAGGTCTGTCAGCGCCCGTACCGCACTCGCCGGCGATACGTGAATGGGGGCCATAAACCACTCGGGGCGGTAGGAACCGATTGGCAGCAGCGCCAGTTTGATCGGCCCCGCGACTGACCGGTTGGCCTGCTCCCCTATCCGTTTGAAATGCGGCCCGTAGCCGCTGTCGCCACAGAAATAAATGGTGCCATACGTTGTTTGAAGCAGATAACCCGCCCAGAGGGTTCGATCTCTGTCGCCAAGTCCCCGGTTGCTGAAATGCTGAGCCTCGGTACAGATCAGGCTTAACTTCTCACTGATCCGCAAGGTGTCGTTCCAGTCGAGTTCCCGGGCTACGCGGGCACCCACCCGACGCGGCAGGTAGGATACGCCAAGTGGCGTTACAACCAGCGGATTGTGGGCTTTTACCAGGTTGCGTATTGTTGGCAGATCCAGGTGATCGTAATGGGAATGGCTCAACAACACGACATCGATAGGTGGCAGTTCATCGAAGCGAAGTCCGGGTGGACGACGTCGCTTAATACCCAGCCAGGAGGTTGGCCCGACACGATCGGACCAAACGGGGTCGGTCAGGATATTGAGCCCATTCGTTTGCAGCAGGAAGGAAGAATGGTTGATAAAGGTCACGACCAGGCTGTCGCCCTCAACGCGGGTTGCCGGCCGGGGACCCACGAAGGCATCGGGTTGTTCGGCCCACGGCCCTTTGTCGCGGTGTAACAGCCACTCCAGCACACTGCCCGACGGCCGTTCGGTTATGGCGGGGTTACTAAATTTTTTACCATTAAAATGATCCGTAACCGGTCCCCGGTACCGTGGGGCACAGGCGGCAAGACTGCCGACCGCTAATAAAAATAAAAAGGTGTTTTTCACAGATGCGTTCGGGGTTTATGGATGCCTGACCATCCTCAGGGTTCCACGAATAACGAGCAGGATCATGATTGGTCAAAATAAGCTCATCTGGCCAGTTTTCGCACCCGGCAGCGCACCTTCATGTTCCAATAGCCATTGTTTGCGCCATAGACCACCCGCATAACCCGTCAGCGAGCCGTTGGAACCGATGATGCGGTGGCAGGGAATTACGATAGCGAGGGGGTTACGGCCATTGGCCGCAGCCACCGCCCGGATTGCTTTTTCATCCCCTAACTGCCTCGACAGGGCCAGGTACGAGACCGTTGCGCCAAATGGAACGGTCAGCAGCGCCTGCCAGACCCGTTGTTGAAAGACGGTACCAACGGGAGTCATGGGAAAGTCGAACCGCTGACAGCTACCGTCAAAATAGGCCGTAAGCTGACGGAGTGCGAGCTGAACCGGGCCGGGTAATGGGCTGGTGGGTAATGGCTGATGGTCTGGTTCGTTCAGGCACGTAATGGCCGACACCCCAGCCTCATCCCCGGTGATGCGTACCAACCCGACCGGCGACGAAAAACAAGTAGTCATTGGGTGTTCATACAAAATATTGGTTCACCAGTTCCTGAAGCATAGCCTTCGTTAATGGCTTTGTATAATAGCCACTGACTTCTCCTGAGGCAGCCGCCTTTTCCTGATCGCCCGGGTTAAGCGACGTAGTCAGCATCAGTAGCAACAGTCGGCTTTTCTGTTCACCAGGCAGAGTATGGTACTGCTTGAGAAATTCGAAACCATTCATGCCCGGCATGTTGATATCCAGAAAAATAATATCGGGACGGTCGTAGTCGGGCTGATCCGTTCGAACCAGATAGCGAAGTGCATCAGGACCGTTCTCAGCGATACGAACTTCGCTGCATAAGCCAGATTCCTCGATGACGAACTGGTGGAAAAAGTTGTCGTCCGGGTCATCATCTACTAACAGAATGCAGCGAATCGGTTTGTGCATAGTGCTGAACGGTTTTGATTTTCTTGGGAATTGTCAGGTAAAAGGTGGTCCCCGCTCCAGGCATACTATCGAGCCATATCTTACCGCCGTAAATATCGATTACTTTTTTACACGTGGCCAGCCCGATACCCGTGCCGGGATAGGTGGACCGGCCATGTAACCGCTGAAAGATCTGAAAGATGCGGTCGTAATGCTGAGGTTCGATACCAATACCATTGTCGGCAATAACAAAGCGGTGGGCGCTCCCCTCGTCGACAGCCTGAATGCTGAGCCGGACGGCTACGTCAGTCCGGCGGTATTTAAGCCCATTGGTGATCAGGTTCTGAAATACCTGCTTGAGGTCGGTACGGTGGGCCATAAGGGTAGGCAGCGGCCCCAGCTCGATGGTGGCGTCAGACAGCCGGATATCCTCCTGATGTTCATTCAGTATTTCGGCAACTAGTTCATTCAGATCAACGGGTTTGTACTCGACAACAGACCCCACGCGTGAGAAATCGAGCAGATCGTTGATCAGCGTTCGCATGCGGTCCGCAGCCGCCGTCGAGGTATCGATCATTCGGCGGGCGTCGGTATCCAGTTGTTCTCCGTATTTGCTTTCGAAGAGCGTCAGGTAGTTGACAATTGTTTTCAAGGGCGACTGCAGATCATGTGAGGCAACGTAGGCAAACTGCTGAAGCTCCTGGTTGGAGCGGCTCAGTTCCTGAACAGCCTGCTGCCGGAATAACAATTCACGTTCGAACTCGCGGGAAGTCCTCAGGCCAATAGCTTCGTTAAAATAGCGTACCAGGGCAATGACGGTAGCTACCGAGACCACCCCTGTCAAAAGCTTAACCAGGGCCGCAAGCCGGTAGGCAGGCCACCAGAACATCAGCGCATCGAGTAGGTGTGTGGCCCCGCACAGCATAATAAAAGTCCCGAAGAGCAGGAAAACACTCGGCAGGGGAATTCCTTTTTTAAGGATGATAAATCGAATCAGGATAAGCGGTATGGCCATATAAGCCAGCCATATAGTCAGGTCGGAAACGATATACAGCCATCCGTGAAAATCGGACCATCGGCCACAAAACCAGCGGGCGGGCCAGTCGCTGGTATCGGTTAGCCGCCTGAAAAAATCCAAAATCTGATCCATATGCCATAAAAAGGGGAAGGAGGCTGCCATTGGCAACATCTGAGGGGCACCCAAAATTAGTCAGAAAAATACAATACATAGAACGTCCTGATGGGTTTACTTAAGTATATCCCTAGAATGACTTACCAAACAGGCTCTTCCAGAAGTAGGCTCTTTTCCGCTTAAGGCTGCCTCCACCTACAGGCCCCGCCCGTACAAACGCCTTGCTCGTAGCCCAGGTGTCCGGCGCTTCCCGATCCAGGTTTTCAATCAACCGTTCATCGGCTTCGCCCCCAATAGAAAGCGGTCAGGTTGACCCGTTTAAAGACATTGACTTCCGTCTTGTCCAGCATCAGCCAATAGAACGCGACGTCGTCAGGCAACCCGATCTGAAGGTTCAGGAGAGAAAGCGGAGCGAGCTTGTTGATCTGATCAGCCATGGCCCGGCAAAGCCGGTAGGGTTACGATGGCATTATTGCCCGCTATGTCCGTACCGATAGCGGGCAATCGCCGGGGTGATGAGCACATCTTTCTCCCGGAAGGGTATGTTCAGAAAAGCCAGCGGGCTGTGTCACCTCGGCCACCTGGAATGCTATCGGTGAGGTCGGCAGAGAGAAAGAGGAAAGGAATGAGAACGGTTTGGCTATTGAGCCAGCTAGTCAGGGCAATACTGGTCTGGTCGTCACTCAGGCAACTATTCAGCAGCACGATATCCGGCGCTCCCCGACCAGCAGTTCTGCTGGTCGGGGAGCGCCACTCATTTATCGGTTACCGGCGTCATCATTCCGGATCTTACGGCTTTCCTTGCCGCCGGCACTCATCTGACCAAACCGCCACTCGAAGGCAAGCCGGACCGAGCGGCTTACGAAGAATGAACGCGTGTCGGATTCAAAGGTGGGAGCTGCCTGACGAAAGGTCTGGGACACCCCCCGGTTGAACGGGTTATTGACGCCCAGGGTAAGGCTCGCCTTCTTGTCGAGCATCTCCCGTTTTAGTGCCAGCCCATACCAGTAAAAGGGGGTTCCGGAACCCTGCAAATTGATCCAGCCCGAGTTGACGTTCGCGTTCGACTGGAACGTGTAATTATGGGGCAGTTTATACGTACTGCTGATGTTGAGGTTGCCTACCAGCCCGTTATTGCGCTGGTTCAGAGCGGGGCTGTTTAAATCGACATACCGCAGGTCCATCCCCCCGTTCAAGGTCCAGGTTTTGGTAGCCTGTCCCGACAGGTTCATGTTCAGGCCATAGGCAATGCGCCGGGCAATATTCTGGGGCCTGCTCAGCGAAACGCCCGCTTCGTCGACGGTTCGTACATACTCGATGGCGTTGTTGGTCATGCGCCAGTAGAGGGCTGTATTGACCGACAAGCCCGCTTTCGTCGTTACACTATGCCCCAGTTCGACGGCGTGGTTCAACTCCGGGTTCAGGTATGGGTTCCCGGTTTGCAGGTTGCGCGGATCACTGGCGTTTACCCAGGGGTTCAGGAACCAGAGCTGTGGCCGCTGAATCCGTTGTGTATAGCTGATTTTCAGGGTATGGGATTTAATGCCTTTCGATACGGTGACGCTCGGAATCAGGTTCGTGTACTGGTTGGCCAGTGTGGTCCCGGTGGTCATGAAGTTGCCGTCGATAACCGTCCGCTCGAACCGGGCCCCCAGGTTCATGTTCCATTTTCGGCGGGCTTCGATCCGAAGGGCTGTATAGCCCGAATAGATCTGCTGCCTGTAATCAAAATCATTCGACTGAGCCGGGTCGGTAACCAGGGGCGGCTGCCCATCGAGGGACTGCTCTACGCGGTATTCACTACCGATGTCGCGACCAATGGCTTTCAGCCCCATTTCCAGTTTCAGCTGGGTCGTATCCTGCCCTGTCCTGACCAGAAACGGATGCGTATAATCGGCCTGGAGGGTATACTCTTTGTTGCGGCTGTAATTCGTACTGCGCTGTTGAAAACTGAGTTGGTCGACTTCTCCCAGGGTGTAGCGGTTGGTGGTATAAAAATAATTGTCAGGCATCCGGCTAAACTGCGTCAGCAACGTGAACTCACGCTCCGAGGTGACCCCGGCTGGTTTGCGGAAGGTTTTGGTGTACCCCAGATCGAACTGGCTGTTTCCGTACGGATTTCTCAGCTGGATATCATTCCGAAAATACTGTAGTGTATTGCCCGCCGGATCGGTCAGGCGGTTGATCACCGCGCTATTGTTCGGGTACGAGCCCCCCCAGGCATTTGCCGAAAAATTGATGCGGCTCGTCGAGTCCGGGTCATAATCCAGACTAAACTCGCCATAACCACCGGTACCCGTATTGTCACTGGTGCTGCGTTGAGACAGGTAGTTTAACGGACGCCCTTCAAACAGGGTCGTCCGCAGGGTCTGCGCTTCACGTATCTGCCGGAACTGGTAGCCGTTGGCCGAGAAAGAAAGTCCGATTTTTTTGGTTTTTACCGACAGCTTCGTGTTGGCACTCCGGTTCAGATTTCCCAGTGACCCCATTACTGACCCGTTGAACCCCTGTAGTGCCTTTTTGGTGATGATATTGATCACCCCCGCAGCCCCTTCGGCGTCGTATTTGGCCCCCGGACTGGTAATAACCTCCACCGACTTGATATTGTCGGCGGGCATTTGCCGGAGAGCGTCGGCGAGGTTGCGGGCCATCATCGCCGAGGGCTTACCGTTGATGAGTATACGAATGTTGCTGTTGCCCCGCATCTGGATGTTTCCGTCCAGATCCAAACTCAGCGACGGTATTTTTCGCAGCACATCGGCCGCCGAGCCCCCTACATTGGAAACATCTTTTTCGGCGTTATAAACCAGCTTATCCCCCTTCTCTTCGATCAATGCTTTCTGAGCCGCCACGGTAACCTCCCCCAGCGTCCGGCTTTCTGACCGCAGCGGAACCGCCCCCACCACCGCTGCGGGCTGGTCGGTTGTCAGGTTTACAGACTGGTTTCGGGAGACATACCTGACCGACGATAGCGTGAGGGTATACGGGCCTAAAGCGAGCGACGGCAGCCGGAACGTACCGGCACTGTCGGTGGTGGTACCGGCAATCAATGTCGTAGCATTCCGAACGGCGACCGTTGCAAACGGGACCGGCTGCCGGGTGGCTGAGTCGACGAGCGACCCGGAAATACTGCCTGGATTGACGGATTGGGCAAAAGCGGTCCCAACCCATAGCCCCAGAGCGGCTAAGGAGAAAAACAATTTCATGGCAAGGCTGACAAATGGTTGGTAAACGGGCTGAAAATGAAGAGACCAGTGCCAGCCTTAGCTGAGCAGGAAGGCTGTATACAGGGGCTTTTCAGCTGTTCTAGTCAAAGAGACGATAAAACCGAAACTGTTGCAGCATCCCTGTCGTATTACCAGATTATTTTTCTTTTCGCAGGTAAATGTGGTTACTGATCGACTCCAGCCGCACTTCCGGGCCGCCCCGGAGCACAGTCCCGTTGAGCTGGTACCCCACCAGCGGATTCCTTTCACGCTGGTCGTTGAAATCGATTGCCAGATCGGAATACACTTCGCCCGTGATTGTTTTCATGGCTACGTTAGCGCCCTGCGTACCCGGCCAGCTCATGTCTACATAGCCACTGATGGATTTGGCCCAGACGGGGCCGTTCGCCCCCTGAATGTCGATGTTACCGCTGATCGTCTCGACGCGCAGGGCTGCCTTCCGGGGCAGAAAAACCTCGTAGTTGATCGTACTGCAAACCGAGTGGGTCTCTCCATTTCGATCCGTTCGCCAGGTCGATTTACTACCGGGGCAGTCTTCCAATTTTCCCTGCTTAAGCATTTCGAAATCAAAATCGGTGTTTACGCTGACGGCCCGGGCATCCGATGTCGTTTCGACTTTTAAGGCATCGTTGAGCTTGCCGCTGTTGATCGTCGCTGAAATCCGGACCGAAACGTCGGACTTATCCCAGTAGCGCACCCGGATGTCGTCGCCGAATTTCAGGTTCAGCTGTACCGCCTGACCAGCCGAAAGCGGTAGGGTTTTGGTAATGATCTTTTGAGAAAAAGCCGGGTTTACCAGAAACAAAGCCAATGCCAGGAGCAGGATATTTTTCATGGAAAGGAAAAAAAAGAGTGGAACAAAACGCCTTATTTCTGTTTGCGGATGTAGATATCGCTGCTGATGGTCTTGAGTTGCAGGTCTACCCCTCCGCCGTTTGTTGCCCCGTTTATAACGTGGCCACCGCCCATGCGGGTCAAGCCTTCCTTTTTGTTGAGCCCCAGGTCAAAATCGGTATACATTTCCCCGTTAATGGAGCTTAGTTTCAAATTGGCTTTGGTTGTCGCGGGCATCGTCACGTCAATGGCTCCGCTAATGGTCGAGATCGCGGTCGGCTTGCTTTGGTTGAGGGTCGAATACACGATTTTCACTTCACCATTGGTCGTGTTGGCCACCACCGGACCCGTTACGTTCAGCAGGCTGATACCGCCGTTCTTTGTCCGTATTTCCAGATCGCCCTCTACGTTCTGGACCGTCACATCGCCACTCCCCCAGTTGGTCTGTTCATACAGAATGGCCACTTTCTGGGGCACTCGAATTGTGTAAGGCATATTCTTGCGCGAGGCTTTCTCAATCCGTAGACCACCATTTTCAGCCGTTACGGCCAGCCCGATCCCGGTGTTGTCGACGGCAGCGTTGTAGAGGGGCCGAAGCCCTTTGGCCCGCTCGGGAACCGGCTCCAGTTTTGCCGACGTCTGGATGATCACCTCGTTGCCATTGTACCCCTCTATCTTCAGGTTCGTGGCATCGATCATAATCGTCAGTTTCTGATCTCTGTTGTTGGCCAGTTTCGTTTTGTACTCCTGGGCATACAGCACAGTCCATTGGCATAGGCAACCGATGCCTAGTAACAGCATTTTTCTCATGGCAGTAAGGAATTGATAAGTCTGTTTTACGAAAACGAGCCGGACACGCGGGTCAGGGCAACCGCCCCTTCCTGAGCTTTAAGCCGGACTATTTCCAGCACCTGCTGGTTACGGGCCAGCCATTGCATTTCGGTGGCGGCTCTTTTTTCTTTAATCGCAACCAGCGCTTCGATCAGCGTGAGTTGCACGTTGGGGTCTTTCTGAATCCGCAGCGACTGGATCAGCGCGTCCCGCACGCCCTCCTCCCCCTCGAAGCGCAGCAGGGCCTGACAGGCCGCCAGCCGCACGTTGACGTTGGCGTCGAAGTTGAGCGTGTTTATGAGCAGTTGGGTGATCTCCCGATCGGCCTCATCAAGGTCATAGCTCTGGTTGACAGCCTGAATCCGGTCGCTGGCCGACGTCTGCGACATTCTGCCGAAGGCCAGCGCTTTTTTCATCGATGCCGTTTCCGGCCGATCGTTCGTGGCCAGCACAGCGGGCTTCGCTGCGTCCGGCTGCCAGCGGTTGTAGAATCGTCCCCCCACGAAACCAATCAGCAGCAGGGCTACCCCGGCCGCCAGGCGCATGCCCCAGCTCGTCAGCTGCCGGATCTGGCCGGTTGGGCGCGGGTCCATCCCCCCGACGAAATTGGTCGATGGCTGTTGCTGCTGCGCGTCGCTTACGTATTGAAACAGCGCAGCATGTTGCAGCAGATGGGTTGGCACCTGCCCGGGATGACGGAAGAAATCGCGCAGTTGCTTTTCGTCATCGAGCGTCGTTTCGCCCTCGTAATAGCGGGTCAGCAGTTCGTCAATGGTCGGCTTCATAATCGTTTAGTTTCAGGTACCCGTTCCGCAGGCGTTGCCGTGCCCGCGACAGCGTGACCCGGATGGTGTTAATGGAAAGCCCGGTCAGCTGTTCGATTTCCTCGAAGGAGCACTCCTCCACATCGCGCAGATGAAGCACCAGTTTCTGAGCATCGGGCAACTCGTCGATCAACCGCCGGATCTGGTCTGCGCTGTCGGCCAGTTCGGTTTGCCGATGGGGCGACAGTTGCGGGGAGGCCAGGCTACCCAGATCGGCCTGATCAACGGACTTCTGCCGGGCGTGGGCTTTCAACCGATCCATACACAGGTTCCTGGTCATCTGTACCGCTAGGGCTTCCACACTCTGATAAGTATCCAGCTGTTGACGATTAGACCAGAGCCGCATCAGCACATCCTGCAAGGCATCCTCCGCGTCTTCGCGGTTGCGAAGAAACATCGTAGCCAGGCGGAAGAGTCGATTCTGAACGGGCAGAATCCGTTGCTTAAACGCGAGTAGGTCCATGTCAATGGCAAAGACGACTGAGACGGTAAAACATTACAGAACGAATCTCTTTTTTTTAACTCGCCGGTTTTTGCGCCCAAATTCATGAAAAGATATTGTAGTAAATCAATGCGCTGTCTTCACAGGCTATCCCTCCCGATGACCACTGCATTCGATAGACCATCAGTAGTGAAGCGAAGTGTACACCTGTTTATAAAGCAGATCCACAGGAAGGCAAATGAAAACGCCAAATAGCCGTCCCGATCTTCGGGGCGGCTTTATTGAAAAAACCATTCTACAAAAATTTAGCTGGAGACGAAAGAGACTGGATGCTGTAGCCAATCGCTTAAAAATCTGTTCTGAGGGGGATTACCCGATACGCCACAGAGTACCCTCATCGAATTATAGGGTGTGACGTATGGGCAGAAAACAATCGATATAAACGGCTAATCGAACACGGCCGTGGCCGGATCAGTACGTGTCGGCCCTAATTAATGGAAGTCACCCCCTTACGCTGGTGGTTTCCTGCCGGGTCATGATGAATTTCCGATGAAACAGCTTGATGCCTTTGTATACCGTCACACTGATGGCATGCGGCTCGAGCATATGAATCTCGACGCTCAGGGAAATGCCTGTTTTAGGATGAGTCAACTGCCCGCCTGACCAGACCTGGCCGTTATACCGAAGATTACGAATGAGCAGGGTATCTTTTACCAGGCCAAAGTTCGCTTCACCCGCCTTGTCGACTTCAGCCACACGGGCAAAATAGAAGCTCCCCCGCCGGTAGATATCGACGCTGGACCCCCTGGAGGGAAATAGCCACCGGCCAATGAGCTGGTCTGCCTGTTGGTCGGCGATAGCACCCGTCATCAGAAAAAACAAGAGGGACCATACGCACCATCGATGGATAAACCCGGGCATGAGTTCACGAAGATTCTTCACCATACATCAAGCGTACATCAAGCAAATTAGGGATGTCCAATGGGACTGTCAGGGATATAACGGCTTCAGAGGCTTCTAAGTT
Source organism: Spirosoma utsteinense (assembly GCF_014282275.1). Taxonomy (GTDB): domain Bacteria; phylum Bacteroidota; class Bacteroidia; order Cytophagales; family Spirosomataceae; genus Spirosoma; species Spirosoma utsteinense. The sequence continues at coordinate 61,965 of NZ_VFIA01000001.1, read as the reverse complement.
TGATCGGGCCCGGCTGGCACTTACCGGAAGAATAGCCCCATCTATTGCCTGTAACCTGCTTTTACCGGCTACGCCTACTATCGAAAACCAACCGTTTGAGCCGTCTACGCCCAATACCAGCCCCTGTTGCACAAAAAAAAGCAAAGCTGGCCATTGGTCAGCTATAATGTGATTTTTTTACCTGACTTTTTTTTGAACGGATAGTCTCCTACCCTTTCAGGAAGCTTGTCGGGCTGGCGACAGATTGCCCCTGCCGCGCTTTTTCAACGTACACTTCCGCTGTTGTCAAGTACGAATGCGCTGCCTCTTAGTAAGCACAGATGCGAACCCGGGCCAGACGAATGCCCGGTTGATTGAAATGACGCTGCATTTCGGCGAACACCCAGTCAATGGCTTCGTCGGGATCCCGGGCGGAAACAGACAGGTCTTCATTCTGCCGGATATGGTGATTCATTTCATCGAGTACGTCAAATACGACCCGGATTTGCTGTTTCCTGTTGGTTGCCATAGTATTCTGAATAAAAGCTACTGGAACAGCTGCCGTGCCGATCACCCACAGCGCACCGTCTTTATGGCTGTCGATGCAGGTAGCTGCACGTTCACGGGTAAAAGTAACAACTTTCTACTATACTTGTATTATATACCAATACAATATTACATGGAACTAGACGTGTCCAGACGCTGAATGGTACAACAGCGCTCGACGTTTGGGTTGAACGCTCATGATTCAGCGTATTGATCGGGAGCCATTGGCGCGTCTGCCGGTCCGTTGAGTACGGGTCCTGAACATCCTGTTTGAAGAGCGGTTAGGTTAAAAACGGTCTGACAACCTGGTGAACAAACGACGCATATACCCCGACGATCTCGACAGTACACCCTATAAAGAATTGATTCAGACGCTCGCCTATCAATGGGTACAGGCTGAACTACCAGCCTTGGGGTTGAGCTATGCCGATTACATAACGGACTTAAGGACTTTGCTGCTGACGACTCAAAACCCGGATCGGACAACGGCTATCGTCCAGGCCGTACTCACCCAGGCGATAGCGCTCCGCAAAACGTCGGCCTGGGTAGACGAGGAACTTAAATTCGAGGGGATGATCCACGGGGCCGACCGGACCGACTTTTTACGACTCGATCTCCAACAGGCTGATTCGGTCGATGATCTATTGCTGGATCGGTACAACGAACGAATCAACCGGTTTGACCCTACCAATGAATAGCGTCATTCCGTAATGGCCTGAGGGGTAAGCGGACTGAACGATACCCCGATTTTCACCCCGCCCCAGCGATGAGGCCGACCCGTCACAAATTCCCGGCTCAGCGTCGACTGATCGTATTCCAGATACAGGTTTTTGTAACGAAACACCGCACCCAGGTTCACCTGGACGGTTGTACGCGCCAGCTGATTGGCCTGGATCACGTAGGGGCTGCTTCGATTGAACAGCCCTCCTTGCAGGCTGGCATCATACGCAACCAGACCGATCAAAGGCTGGGCGAATACATATACCTGCATTGGTAACCGCCGACGGGTCCGGGCCGCGAACGGCGAATCGAACCGACCCGCCATGACCACAATGCCCGTTTGTAACCGATTGGCGAACGTACCAGCCTGGGCCTGAACCGACGCACTGACCAGCACCAGCCGACGATAGGCATAGAGCTGTTGGTCGTAGGCGAGCGTATAATTCACGATCACGTCGTTGCGAATCTGGTGCTGCCAGCCGTGGGGTTCAACTCCGTTTGTGAGCCGGTGCAGGGCCGTTTGAATGGGCCCACCCAACGCGACCGGCCCGATCATACCCGTACTCAGCACCGACGATACCCTGACCCGGCGTAGCGTATCGACCGACATACTGAATGTTTTGACTAGTATACAGCCCGCAAAAGGACGGTCACCAACGGGGATCGCATCGCGCTGGATCGACGTCGGCGTAAACCCGAAATGCTCGAAGGCCAGACCGTACTGGTTCTGGCCAACTCTGCTTTTGACAAGCAGCCTGGTCAGTGGATTTTTTTGAAGCCCTGCCCTGACTGCCTCAATAGAATAGCCCTGGGTATAGTAATAGTCAGTGCCCGTGAATAAATCGTTGTGGTAATGCAGGCGGATGAAGCTGGCCTGACCCATTTGCCGAAACAAGGCTGTATTGTCGATCCGTTGCGCTGAACCGAAGCCGGAGACCAGACACCCTACCAGCGCCAAACAGCGTGTTATGGTTTGCATCATATATAAGTAAATTCCAGTCAGTCTTTAAGTTACCTATAAGGAATGTGACCGAGTTTGCCAGTATAGCCGTGACCAATCAACCTCACACATAGCGCTTGATCCAGTTGCTGCATCATACGATTGACTTGTTCACGGGGCAAACCAGGTAAGGGGTCTCTCCGACTCTAAGTTAATTCTAAGCTCACTCTAAGCAGGCTCTTATAGGAGCGATGTAAATTGTGGTTACTTCCCGGACGGACATTTCTTCCCGGGAATCCAAACCCCAACGATCCATGAAAACGCACATAAATTGCTTACTACTGACCGCGTTGGTTGGGACGGCTCTGGCCCAAACGCCCGCCCCCGATGCCGCAACACTCATGAATTTAGGCCGTTTTGACGAGGCTACCCAACTACTGACGCACAATGCCCGGCAAAACCCATCCATGCAGGCCTATTTCGATGCCGGCTACGGTTACCTGCGGGCAGGCCAACCGGATTCGGCCCGTATCTGGTTTACGAAAGGGGTACCTATGGATGAAAAGCGCGTACCCCTTAATCAAACAGGTGTCGCCATCAGCTATCTCGTGGAGAACAATACCGCCAGCGCTGAGCCTGAACTGGCAGCGGTTAGTAAGAAAAGCAAAGGTAAAAATGCGACTATTCTCTATCGCATTGGTGAGGCCTACACCGGTTATCTGACTCCGGATAGCGGCTCCATAAAACCCCGCTTCCCCAACGCAGTCAATGCAACCAAAGCCATCGACTACCTCAACCAGGCTGCTGGACGGGACAAGAAAAACCCGGCCATTCAACTCATCCTTGGCGATGCCCATTATCTGAACAGAGATGCCGGAACAGCCGTTACCCGGTACGAAAGCGCCATTGAACAGGGTATGGATCCCGCCCGCGCCTATCAACGTATCGGCGACATCTACTGGCAGGGACGCAACCTGAATCTGGCGGTGGAAAATTACAGGAAGGCTATTGAAGCTAACCCCAGTTACGCACCGGCTTACCGACAATTATCGGAATTGTATTTCCTGGTAAATCGCTACAAAGAGGCCGCAACCTACAGCGATCAATATGTACGTGTGTCCAGCGACCGTCGGCCCGAGACGCTGCTCCGGCAGGCCCAGTTTCATTTTCTGGCTAAAGAATACCAACGGGCCGTTAATCTGATCGATAGTAACCGGACCGTGTTGGCACAGAATCCAATTGTATACCGGATTCAGGGGTGGGCGTATTCGGGCCTGAAACAACCCCAAAAGGCAATAGAAAATATCAGTACGTTTCTCGATAAAGCGCCGGACAAAGTAATGTATGATGACTATAAGTACCTGGGGCAGGCTTATCTGGCTATCGAAAATCCCGGCAGCGACTCATTGAAAGCCATCAGTGATTCATTGGGGATTACCTATCTCGAAAAAGCGGCTCCCTTCGACACTACGGAGAATCTCTATGGCGACATTGCCAAATATTATTACCGGTCGAAAAAGCACGAACAGGCCGTAGCGACGCTCGATTCAGCCGCCAGTCACGGCCATAAAGCAGATGTACAGGATTTGTTCCGGTATGGCATGAGTAACTATACCCTTGGCTTCCAGCGCGATAGCCTCGGCAAGCTGGTTCGGGATACGACTCGCTTTGCCCTGGCTGACTCGGCCCTGGCGCTGGCCCAGCAAGCCTCTCCCGACTATGCACCAACCATACTCTACCGGGCTAAGGCCAATTATTACGCCTACCCGCCGGAAGAAGCTGTTCGTAAGGGGGAGGCAAAACCTTACTTCGAACAATTCATCGGTCTGGTCGAAGGAAAAGAAGAGGAGAGAAACCGCTATAAGAAAGACTTGATCCTGGCCTTCAAGTATTTGATTTCTTACCACGAGCTGGTCAGTAAAGATATGGCGGCCCGGGCGGAGTGGCTCAAGAAAGGCCTGGCCTTGTTTCCCCAAAACAAGGATCTGGCAAAAATTGCTACCTCGGAAGACGATGAACAGCAATAAGGCACCTGACTGATCGTAATGGCACCGCTACCCGTTACTCGCCTTACCAACACCCCTATTCAACCCAAATCGGTAGCTACCGATTAACCGGGACGTTTTGCCAGACTCCCTAAAATGTTTTTATGAACAACCGGTCAGGTCACTATTGGCAGCAGCTTCGGGAATCACTTTGGTTTGTGCCGGGGGTATTGGTATTACTTTCGTTTGGGCTGGCCTACGGGCTGGTTGAATTTGATACAAACACTGCCTGGAAAGGCAAAAAACAGTTCCCCTTGCTGTTTGGCAACGGAGCCGAGGGAGCACGTGGCATGTTGACGGCTATTGCCGGTTCGATGCTAACGGTGGCTGCCCTGATCTTTTCGCTTACCTTGTCCACCATTACCCAGGTCAGTAGCCAGTACTCCCCCCGGGTGCTACGTAATTTCATGAGTGACCGGCTTAACCAGTTTATCATGGGTTATTTCGTGAGCGTGTTTGCTTACTGCCTGATTGTACTGGGTACGATCAGGGGCAGCGATGAGGGGCAGTTTGTTCCGGCCACGGCGGTAGTCGTTGGCCTGCTATTGGCGCTGGGCGGAGTGGCTGCGCTGATCGTTTTTATTCATCACATCGCCGAGTCACTCCAGACCGGGACCATTGTGTCGCATATTTTTCGTGAAACGGGCAAAGCCATCGACAATCTGTTTCCCGCTACTGTAGGCGAACCCCTGACTGATTCGTACTATGATGAAAACGACCTTCGCCTGGCCGACGAGCCAACGGGCTGGTGGGCCGTGAAGGCCGGGCAGGTGGGGTATTTACAGCGCATCGATACGCACGGACTGTTGCAGTGGGCAACACGCCATGAGCTTATCGTACGGCAGGAAAAAGAGGTGGGCTCGTTTCTGGGGGAAGGAACGGTCGTGTTCAGCGTACGAGGTGACAATAAGCGCCCTGAACCCATAAAGGCCGATTGGCCTGCCGACCTTATGACCTATATCACAATCGGGAAGCATCGTAGCATTGAACAGGACGTGAGCTTTGGTATCCAGCAACTGGTCGACATCGTTTTGAAAGCACTTTCTCCCGGCATCAATGACACCACCACCGCTATCATGACGGTTGATTTTCTGGGTGCCATTGGGGAACGGCTGGCCGGGCGCGTGTTTCCCTCCCGACTGCGCTCCGATGGAACCTGTCTTCGCCTGATCGTAGCAACCCGCAGTTTCGATCAGTTTATCCGGCTGGCTTTTGACCTGCCCCGTATTAATGCGAAAGGCAACCACGCTGTTTTGCTGCGGTTGATACAAGCGCTGGCCCTTACGGCTCGGGCGACCTCTTCAGCAGATCGCCAGCCTGTTCTCCGGGAGCAGGCTACCCTGTTGCTGGCCTGGGCTAACCAGACCTTAGCGTCGGATTATGAAAAGAAGACCGTACGCGACTCGTATGCCGCGCTGCTAGGCTTTCAGAACAAGGTTGGCTATACTGGTTAAACACACTTAATCGCGTTGACAATAGTTAAAATAAACCGTCACTATTACTTTGGTAGATAAACAACCGGTAATGGCATCATTACTATTTATTGGCAACGCATGTTTAAGATTTCGCTAAGCTTCCTGACTGCTTTTCTATTGAGTTTTGGACTACCTGAAAACCTGAGGCTACTCCATAAACCAGCCGTTTCGGGGACTGTTGTCCAGGCACCGGACTACCCGCCTGATCTGCAGGTAACCAACTTCACGGGACCTGATCTGACACCCAGCCCGGCCTGTCTGGCAGTGGCTCCCACCGGCGAGGTGTTCGTTGGCGTCGACAAGCAGGGGTCGCTGGGGAAGAAGCCGGACATGGGTGCTGTCGTCCGGCTGGTAGACAGCGATAACGACGGAAAAGTAGACCAGCATACAACCTTTGCCAAAGTCAATAACCCGCGGGGTATCATTGCCCTGGGCGATCAGGTGTTTGTGCTGCACGCGGCCTTCTCGTCTGAAACCGGAAAAGCAACGGGCATGGATCTGGTCGTGTTCGACGATAAAAACGGGGATGGCGTGGCAGACGGCCCTTCCAGACCGCTGGTAGAGCATATCAGCAACGTTAAGTTCATTCAGGAGCGGGGGGTCGATCATGCGACCAACGGTATCCGAATGGGTATCGATGGCTGGATCTATATTGCGGTAGGCGACTTTGGTTTCCACGATGCCGTCGATCGTTCGGGTAACAAGCTGACCATGCTGGGGGGCGGCATTGTGCGGGTAAGGCCCGATGGGACCGAAATGGAGATCTTCTCTCATGGCACACGAAATATTTACGATGTAGCCATTGACCCTTACATGAACATTTTCACGCGCGATAACACCAACGATGGCGGGGGCTGGAACATCCGGTTCAGCCATCAGCTCCAGTCGGCTGAGTATGGCTACCCGGTATTGTTCAAGCACTTCACCGACGAGATCATACCGGCGCTGGTCGATGTAGGGGGCGGGTCGGGTACGGGTGCCCTGTTCATGGATGAACCCAGCTGGCCGAAAAAATACAACCAGGTGCCGATGATGGCCGACTGGGGCCGCAATCAGTTGTATATCCACCGGGTAACGCCCGACAAAGGCACCTTTACCCAGCAGGAGGAAGCCTTTATCAAACTACCGCAAATTACCGATGTGGATGTGGATGGATCGGGACGTCTGTATCTGGCGGCCTGGAATGGGGCGGGTTATTCCGGCAATCCCGATAAAGGCTATGTCGTACGGGCGGTACCGCAAAACTGGACCTACCAGGCCTTCCCGAACCTTAAAAAAGCCTCAGTCAAAAACCTGGGCGTATGGCTTGCATCGAAGAGCGCCGTAGCGCGTTTGTGTGCGTCTCAGGAATTGCTCACCCGTCCCGGAAAGCAGGCGGCTAAAGTGGCCTGGAAGGTTGCCTCAGATCAAACGATGCCGTTGGCAAACCGGGTGGCGGGCATCTTTACCTACGCCCAGGCTGCCGGCGACAAAGGCATCGACAAATTGGTACAGCTCACGCAGGATGCTGCCGTCCGGGAGTTTGCCCTTCGCGCACTGGCCGACCGAAAGCCGTTTATCAAAAACGTACCGCTGGCACCTTTCCTGGAGGGAGTGAAGGACCCGTCGGAGCGGGTGCAGGTAGCGGCCCTGATCGGTCTGGGCCGTCTGGAACGTAGCGAAGCGGCCGCAGCCCTGCTACAGGTCAGCGTACCCAACACACTGGCTGCCCCGGCCAACGGTGTAGAAGGCCCGCATGCCGCCCCCCATGCCTCGGTCGTGCCGGCCCATCTGGCGGTTCGGTCGCTGGTGAAGCTAAACGCTGTGACAGCCTGTGTGCAGGCCATCACTTCACCCAACCCTACCCTGGCGCTGTGGGCACTGCGGTACATGCATACGCCCGAAGCGGTTGACGGGCTGATACGCGCCTACAGCCAGACCAGCGATGCGAACCTCAAAAGCCAGCTGCTGACCACCCTCGGACGCCTGTATAAGCAGGAGGCACCTTATGATGCGTCCTGGTGGTGGAGCACCCGCCCGGACACCCATGGCCCCTATTACAAATCGATCGTTTGGGCATCCTCCCCGGCCATCAAAACCCTCCTGCTGGCCGAATGGCAGCAGGCAAAAGACAAGCAGTTTTTCACCGACCTGAACAGTCGGCTTCGGCTGGACATTGCCGAATTTGGGGTGGAAGAGCCGGTAGCGGTTCAGGTGGAGAATAAAGTAGATCTGGAGAAGATACGGAGTAAAAAGGGTCAGGTAGGCGAAGCATCCATCGAAGATGTCATGCTGGCGATGGCCAAACTACCGGGCGATGCAGCCCTGGGCAAAACCCTGTTTACCCAGCAAGGCTGCGTCGCCTGCCATAGCCTGGCCAGAAACGAACCGATGAAAGGTCCTTTTATGGGACAAATTGGATCGATCATGAACCGGGAACAGATTGCCGAATCCATTCTCAAGCCAAACGCGTCCATATCGCAGGGCTTTGCTTCCGTTTCGGTTACCGCAAAAGGGAATAAAAGCTACACCGGATTTATTACCGAGGAATCGGCAACCCGGCTGGTCATGCGGGATATCACGGGTCAGGTGTACACCATCAAAAAAGCGGACCTGCTGAGCCGCAAGGAACTGGATTCGTCCATGATGCCAACGGGCCTGGCCAATGCGTTGTCCTACGACGAGTTTGCTTCGCTGATCACGTTCCTGTCCCAACAAAAATAAACCAGTCCTGGCAGTCTGCGGCTACTCTTCGGCACCTATTGAAACGGTTCCGAAGGGTAGCCGTTTCTGTTTCATCTACCCGCTTAGCGGGTCAGTTACTATAGTCGCCTACCAGCGTCGTGATACTTTTCGCGGCAACGGTAAAGCTTCCTGCTGCATTCGCCTGGATGGGCATAAGGGCCTTGTCGGCAGCTGTTTGGTAGAGTCGGATATGACGAAGTGTGCCCGTCGTGAGGGTCGACTCAATAGTTACCGCGTTGTTCGACCGGTTCACAATGACCGTAATCAGCTTCTGATCGTTGTTCCTGAACGAAGAAACCAGTACATCGTCGGAATCGGAATCCAGCGTTGCCGCCACCCGTACAGCCCCGGGGCGGATAAACTGGCTGTAGTTTCCCAGCGCCCATAGCATTCTGGCGGGCTGGTAGCTGCCACCCGTTTTGTTCTTGTCTACGTAGATCAGTCCATCTTTGTAATTATAGGGCGAGAGGGCGATCCACCAGTGCCAGGCCGACGCATTGGCGTGGGTCAGGTCGTTATGAATAACCGAGGCCACATACAGCGCCGGATCGATGCCCAGATCCCGGCCTTCACCCCGTATCTCACCCTCATTGTCGCCCAGGATGCAGTACTCCGACATCCAGTATTTCAGACCGCTAGCTGCCAGATCGGTTGCCAGTTGCCTACGCCGGGCAGCTGCCGCTTTGTAAGGCGACGTGGTAAAGTAGCTATGCCCCGAAATGGCCCGGGTTACGTTGGGCAGATCACCCAGGTAATCGGGAGATGTTTTCTGGAAGAAAGCCTTGATCTGGCTGCTGCGGCCCGGCCGGTTATGATCCGAATAGAGGTAATCGATCTGGCCCGCTTCGGCAATGTTGATCTGCGTTGGCAGCTTTTCTGTCAACAGAGCGGCACTGAGCGACCGTGTCAAACCGGCAATCTGGTTGTTAAAGAACGGTGTTCCTTCCTGACCGCCATCGCTCCAGTCCCACTGGGGTTCGTTAACGGGGCTGACATACTGAAAGGTGATACCCGTCTTATCGCGAACACCGGCGACGACCCTGGCCAGAAAGCGGGTATACGAGTCAAACTGGTCGGGGTTAAGATTGGGAAGCCCCTTGTTGGCATATCCTTTATGGTTGGTGGTGAACTGAACCGGTGGGCTGTTGGGAAAGGCCAGAAACTCGGCAACGCCACGGTCTCTGGCGGCCTGTAGAAACCACACCTGGCCGCTCTGCTTAGTCCAGTCATAGGTACCATCCTCCTTGAGGAACGATTCGGCCCGTCGCCATTCGTCTTTGATGCCGCTTTTATCGCCTTGTTCAGCCGTTCCGGCACCGATGTTGAAGCGCCAGAGTGAGAGACCAATGCCTTTTAGCTGCCCGGTTGGCAGGGTATCGCGGCTGAAAAGAAGGTCGGCGATACCTGACCTGGTAGCCGTGGGCCAGTTGCCCACAAACTGGCAGGCCCAGGCATCGGACGCCCCGAAATGGTCGATGGTCTGAAAGGTTGCTTTCGGATCGATCGTCAATTTCAGGACTTTAGTATCGGCAGCTTGACGGGAAACGGGAGCAGGTTTGTCTGCTTTACAGGAGCCAATGATCAATAAGCTGTTGACCAGTAGCCAGGGCAGGAAGGCGCGGCTTAGTACGTGCATAAGATAAGGGGTGAATTAACTGACAAATAAGTTGGGGGGCCTCACCTACTGAGTTACCACTTAACTTATTTTCCTGGACAGGCCGGGTTAGTAGCCCGGGTTTTGCTTAAGCCGGTTGGTTCTGCTATGGACGTCAACATCGAACTCGGACTGCGTCAGAAACGGGAACCGGCGCTGTAACCCACTGCCAATAGACCGTCGGCAGCTTACAAATAGGCTGCTCTACACCTACCTCATGGGGAGTACCCAGGTGAAATAAATAGGCACCCCCTCGGTGCTTAGCCCCTGTACGACTACGCGCAGCCGCCGGGCCGTATCGCTAAGCGGGAAATTCAGGCGGGCCTGTCCGTCGAGGTCACTTCGTCCCAGGGGTTGCCAGTACAGCACGTCGCGCCGGTCGATGCGCTCGCCCCCCTGGAGCAGCTCATAGCGCGGTACGTAGTACTCGCGGGGTGTAACAAATCCCACCAGCGTAACGGCCGGGCTGGTAAATTCAGGAAGGGTAACGTTCTTACCCTTACGGGTGAAGATGGCAATGACCCCTGCGGCCGCCCGCACCCCATAGATGCCTGCTGTTGTTGAATTTTTGAGAATCTCGATCCGGCTAACCATCCGAGGCTCAAGTAAATCTACAACATTGCCATCAGCATATATGCCATCAATAATGTACAGGGGAGTATTATCCCCGTTGATAGGCCCTCGTTTAAGCATTCCAATACCAGGAACCATTTCAAGTAGGGACCAAATGTTAGTAGCATTCAGCGTTGAATTGTTTCCTTCCACCACTAATGTTCCATCAGCTTCATTGTGCAAACTGGCTCGTTCTACGTCTACCGGTCGCTTATCCCGATCCACATACTTTGTTGCCCGTACCACCACTTCGGCCAGTTGGCGGGCCGTCGAGTCGCGGTACAGGGCAGGCCACTCGCTCTGGCGTACGGATGCATCGGCTGTCCAGCGGACCAGTGCGCCCCAGTCGGGAGCGGGCAGCGCTTCGGCTGAAAACGATCCCCCAGGCTGATCGATACGGACTACGGCACTACTGGTTTTGGGCGTACGAGCCCGTACCTGCACGGTATCGGTCAGCAAGAGATTCGACAGCCGGAAGCGTCCGCCCCTATCGGTGGTCAGGCTGCGCAGGAGTTTTAACCCTTTGTTTTCCAGCTGCAACGTAACGGTTTCGTTCGCCAGCGGGCGACCCCGGCTGTCCTGCACCTGCCCGCTCAGCGCCCAGCCGCCCGTCGAGTCGGCAGGTGTTGGGGCCGGCAGTCGTCGCCAGCCCCGCGTTAGCAGCAGCAGGTCCAGGTCAGCCCCGTTTTCAGCCAGCAGGTAATGCGCCGGTGATTCGATACGTCCGTCCCCAAGCCCACTCGTCAGTAGCAGGTGTGTGCGCAGATCCACCTGGTTGGTATCGGCGGGCAGTTGGTCGGCGTCGGTTACAGCGGCCGACCAGATAGCGGCTATGGGGTAATTTTCCTGGTCGCGGAACTGTAAGCCGATAGCGACTTGCTCACGGGGGGCATAGCGTATTTTGGCGGTGACGACCCGCATTTGCATCGGGCCACGCTGTTCGGCCACAAACACCAGCCGCTCGGCTCTGGCCCGGCCCGCCGTATCCCAAAGTGTCAGCCGACATACGCCCGGGGGCAAGTTACCGGTGGGCAATGCAAACTGTGCTTCCCCTTTGGTCAGTTGCCACTTTTGCCGGTAGACCAATTGCTCGCGACTTTGCAGGGTAATGTACACCGGCTGCTGCTGGTAGCGGCCAGTAGCGTGAACCGTCACCAACAACCGCGCACTGTCCGACAGCGCATCGGCCGACAGCGCCCAGCCTTCCGGCTCTGCTTCGGGCAACGCCATAGGGGGAACTACTGCGTTGGCGGATTCGTCGAGCCGGGCTACGTACCGCTGGCCGGTTTGCGGAGTCAGCCTAACCTGACCCAGCCCCAGCACGTTGGTTGAGAAGCGCGCTATGTCCTGCCCGGCCCCATCCACAATACGCCCGCTGACGGCCCGCCCCCGCCCGCCCGGCTGCACTACCCGAATACCCAACCGAGCGGGCACCCCCGCTAGCCAGCGCCCTCCCTCGGGCAGAAACTGCACATCCAGCGAATCCATTGCGATACCAGCCCCACCACCCGCCAGGGCAGCCACTTCCCGGCGGCTTCCATCATTACGTCCCGGCAGCCGTATGTTCTGTACCGTTAGCGGAGTCTCGAAAGCGGGTCCGCTCGGGGTTTGATCCATAACGGTGTAGGCCCGCAACCGGTAGGTACCAGCCAGTAGCGTATCGCTCAGTCGTAGCTGGCTCACCGCCCGCCCGTCGTTGATCTGTAGCCACTGGTGACTGATGAGCCGACCCTCCGGTGCCAGCAATTCTACGTGCAGAGACTGGTCGGCCAGACCCTCCGGCGGCAACTGCCGGAGGGCATCCACTACGTAGGCGCTGAACCAAACGACATCACCCGTGCTGTAAAGGGCTTTGTCGGTATGCACAAATACCAGCGGTGCCGTATGGCGGGCCTGCCGTTGGCGGTAGCTCAGCAGGGAGTCGAGCCGGGCATCGGGCCGCAGTGTTCGGCCACCGGCAATGTCGATAGGTTCAAGGAGTTGCTTGTTGGTGGGTATCCAGTCGGCAGGCAGCAGCGTAGCCAGCCGGTCATCGCCGAGGTAGCCCCGCACATCCAGCCCCTTTCCCTCGGTTACCCAGCCGTTGGTGGTCAGGCTGATCGACTGATGGGGAAACAGAAGCATGGAGTAAGCATAGGGCGAGTCGTTATAGGGAGAGTTACGGGTGTAAACCCGGTTGTAATAGACCTCCAGCGGCTGAGCCGACATCAGGTGGCGCTCAAATGGCGCACCGCCCGGCTGGAAGAGGGCCAGCGCCTGCTGTGCATCCAGCCGTTGTCGTTCTACGGTACGCACCAGTGGCATAGCCTGCGCTGCTGCCGGAGAGCCATCGGCCAGCAGGGGCGTTCGATAAACGGTGAAGCCCTCCTGCTCGTGGGTGCCTGTCAGCAAACTGGCCAGCAGATGCTGTAGCGAGCTGTGATAGGCTTTGAGCCGGTTGGCCTGCCAGGTTGCCTGCTGGCGGGCATTGGCCGGTTTTAGCTCCTCGAAGCGGCAGTCGCCGGCAAAGTCCATGCGCCCCCGGTAGAGATCGAAGTGCAGCAGGGTATAGTGCAGCCGGTAGCCTAAGGCATTGTTTTCGATCACTAATGGCTCATCGGCCCTGGCCAGCAGGTGGCCTTTCTCTTCGGAAAAGCGCAGTACACTGGCGTTGACGATGCTGGTTTGGCGGGCGGGGGGCCGGTTGCCCAGCAACTCGCGGCTGAACTGGCGATACTGCCGCTGCCAGGCCCCACTACGCCGGGCAGACACCGTGACAGCAGCGAGGTCGCTACCGGATGCCTTTAGGTCGAGGTCGATGGTATAGGTGCGGGCTTCGTTCAGGCGCAGGGTTTGGCGGGTGGTGGTGTAGCCCAGCATCGAGCCAACCAGTTCGTAAGTACCCAGCGGCAGGCCGGTCAGGCGGTAGATGCCGTTCTCATCGGCGGTACTGCCCCGGGTAGAGTTGTTGATGTAAACGCTGGCAAAAGGCAGCACTTGACCCGTTTTAGGGTCGAGTACCCGACCGGTCAACGTAGCAGAAGGCGTTTGGGCTTGCACGGCACCCTGTACTATCACGAGTAATAAACAAACCGTAATAAGAAGGAGTGTCTTCATAAATACAGGGGCTCTGGCTGGCCATTAAGACTTGGTGGGATTGATACTTGGCATCGTACTGTAAAAAAAGCTCTCTAACCGTACGAGGCTACCTAGTTTCGGTTACGCCAAATAGGGCATTTAAAGTTATTAGTGAACATACACATTTGTCCCGCCACATTGAGAAGGACTTCGACCTAAAAAAGCTAATGTAAACACTATTTTAAAGCGCTGATCCCGTCTTTATCGTCATAGTCGAATGGCAGCTCGTCGGCCATCAATTCCCAGGCCCAATACCCCTGATGACGAATACCCCGAGGAGGCCAGAACTGCCCATTTGCTTCCACTGTGACACTGGAATCCAGCATACGCATAATTGACTTCTGGAAAGCGTCATTCGTGTCGTAAGCCGATGAACGCTGCGTTCGCTGGTACTCGTACGGTTCCTTCTCTTTCGTATAGATCACCTGAATCAGGTCAGCAAAGGCAATAACCGGCTGAAGAGCCGTTGACCGAACTGTGTCCAGCAGGTGTTTATAAGCAGCCATGGGCAGGGACACCAATCGCTTCGGGTTAGTTAAGGAGTTGACTGATACGATTGTATCACCGGGTACGCCCATTAATCGTACCTCCCCCTGCCTGTTCTTTCGCTCGATCACTTTCTGAATCGTAAAACCTTCCCGGGCTAACTGGCGCTGATACAAAGCGCGTCCAAAATGCATAACTGATCCTAAGTAAGCATAGTGGCGATTCCTGCGCCAACGCTCTGCTTCTTTCGCATTGGCGGGCCTTAATGGCTCAAAAACAGGATCGCCCTGATAAGCGATCAAATTAGAGGCATCGGTGTAAGAGAAGTACTCCAACTGAAATTTAATCCGATAACCCAACGCTCGATTCTCGATCAGTAAAGGTTCCTGTGCAGAAGCCCGGAGCGTATCTCCTTTCTGGGTAAACGACAAGACCTGCGGATTAACCAGTCGGCATTGACGAGCGTTTTGATTCTTACCAATAAACAGTTCGGTAAACAGACTGAGCTGTCTAGCCCGGTCGGAATCCCATCGCCGACGAGCTGTAACGGTAACAGCATCCAGCTGATTATCAAGGGGTTTTAGCAGAAACCGGTATACTTTTTGATCCTGCGTTTGGATCGTTGTTTTCAGTGTAGCGAAACCAATGTAGGAGACAATCAGGTCAAACCTGCCAGCGGGAACGTTGAGCAAGGTGAATGAACCGTTTTGATCGGTCACTGTACCTTTGGTGGTTCCAGATAGAAAAACGTTGGCAAACGGTAGTGACTCCAGATTCTTGCCGTTCTGTACCTGCCCCTGAATGGTGGACTGCGCCCAGGTTACTTGAGCCACCAGGAAGGCAAGAGAAACACACCAAACTAGTCTAAAGAGGCTGTTTTGACAGACAGGGTGGTATAATTGCCTGCGTTTATGGCTCATGGAATAAATTAGTTTGTCTCATGAAAGTAGCTTCAGCCGAACCGAAAACCGGATACATGTTCTTTTTGAGAAAGCACTAATCCGCAGGGCTTCGTAACAATTCACCCCCCCTTGATTGGTTTGTTACTGAATGAAAACCTGTTTGGGCCCCGGAGGTCGCCCGCCAACATCTTTACAGAATTTTGCGGAACCGCCCACTGCCTGCCCGATGCCGAATGATCAGTAAGCAACGGTGCAGGCAAGGTATGGACGTCAGGGGACAAGACGAGCGTTTATAACCGCCGGAGGTCGCGCCGGAACCGCTTAATCATTGCCTGCTCCTTGATGGAGGTATCATCATGGGCTTCGGCAATTCGGATCAGGATGTTCACAAATTGTTTTTTTATCAAGTCTGTCAGAATTTTTCGGTTGTTGACGAACCGGCGCATCCCGAAGTCATAGGCTTCTTCCACACCCTCATCGCAGTTCTCCCGCAGGAAAAACGCGTACAGAGCCAGCTCGCCGTGGGGTAGTCCCGCCAGGAGTTCCTTGACGATTTGCATTTCAGCTAATTGAATCCGGCCGTCTACTTTGGCCAGCGCGTAGGCCACGCTACCTAAGCCCAGGTACAGTTGAGCTAGTTCAGGGTTCGACTCTGCGGGCGTGATTGGTAAGTTATCAGGGTTCATACGAATTGATTAGATTGACGGATGTGTGATGTGTAGGCTGGTGAATGACAGCAGTCGGTTTTGCGGGCGGCCTTCAGTCGCTGGTCGACAAACCCTTAGGGTTCGTTAACCGGATTCACGACAGCTACGGTGGCCCGGCGTACAGCCGGGGTGGGCACGGCCAATTTCAGGTTGATGATGTTGACAATCCGCTCGTTATCACTCGATACGATGATGCGGTAGTCGCCGTCGGCTAGTTCCTGTACGTTAAGCCGGGTACCAAATGCCGACTGTTGCTTCGGAACGGGAACGAAGGCAATCTCCTCCCCCCGCATCGTCTGCATCTGAATGGTCAGTACACGGAGCGAACGGTTGTTGACCTGTATGACTAGATCGCCATTATCGGCCTGGTAGGTGCGGGCATTGAACGATGCGTCCGGGGCAGATACCCAGCCTGTTATGGGAAGATTACGGTCGGTCTTCGATGTGGTATCCATTGCGGATAAGGGCGCGGTTATCAGCAGGCTCAGCAGACCCGCGCAAATCAGGATATTCGGGAACGTTTTCATGGCTCTGAATGGGGAAATATGTTGACAACGTATCCAAATCAGATAGGCCGGAGTGGGTCTGTGGGCAACCGGTAGCCCAGTCCTTTTTCCGCTTTCGTTGTTACAAAATTGTTCCTGCGTCTTTAGAGCCGGATTAATACCCAATTAGAAACAGATTAGAATAAGGTGATCTCAGCGGAGCGGCCCGAGTCGGTCTGCTGATTGGTCGGGTCTTTCGGTGTGGTAAGGGCCTCAACCGGGAAGCGCACATTATCTGCTCAAACGGGTCAGTCGAAGGCCATAAAAAAGAATATCGCACCGGAGGTTTCCGTTACACTACTGTCTCTATGCATCTAACCGTATTTCCCGCCCCTGTTTCACTGGCCCTGCTGAGTCTTTCTCTTCTTACCTCCTGCGCCAGTCCCAAACCTTTTTCCCGGAAAGGCATCGTTCAACAAATAAAACCGGGCAAGGATGGCTACACAGCCAGCCTGCGCGACAGACACGGAATCGGCTTCGACGCCCTGGTGAGCCGGGTGCGGCTGCAGCAGGCTTACCGCGTTTTAAAGGTGGGTGATCAGGTAAAGGTAGTGGGTGATACCATCCACCTGAACCAGCGGGTACGGGTGCTGGTGACCCAAATCCGGTAGTTATTTAGCTCGTCCCTGAACCAGCCCTCCATACGGGCTTTAACAGGAAATCGCTTCCTTTTTCAGGTATAGGTTCACTTGTCCGTCCTGAAGGGGGATGCGGGTAGTTTTTCTTTGTTGTAGAGATTCGGGTGAACGGGGTTATCGGCCCAGGCGTATCGTACATAAAGGGGGGCGGGCACCTCATCACTCCATACCACCACGTTGTCACCGTCTATTTTTGCATGCGCCCAAACGAATTTTTTGTCGCTGCCAGCAATAGCAAACTCACCTACTTCTTCGCCGTCATTGGTCATTAACCCCCCACCGATATGGGTAAAGCGAATGACCAGTTTACCGCCGTTTACGGTAGATGACTGATACAACGGGCCTGACGAAACGACGTTTTCGCGGTAAGCCGTTTTCAGGGCGGCCAGCGCCAGCCGTTCGCCCACGTCTTTTTTGTTATCGGGATGGATATCGTTCCATTCCCCCAGGTCAATAGCCACAGCCATAGCGGTGTTGGGCACGGTCAACGCATTGAGTTGGGCCTCTCTCAGTAGGGCCCAGTTACTTTCTGAAGGCAGGTAATTGTAATCCATGAAACCGGGGAGCTGTACATACAGAAAAGGCAGATCGCCCTGTTCCCACTGCCGTCGCCAGTCAGCCAGTAAAGCCCGCAACAACGTTTCATATTCCTGTGGCTTACCGGCATTGCTTTCACCCTGATACCAGCAAAAGCCTTTGATGGCGTAGGAAGTTTCCGGGGCTACCATGGCATTGTACAAAGCCGTAGGTTGATTCTGTGCGTTGATGCCCCCTCCCAAGCCGCCCCCCGTCGATGGCGGGAAGGTAGTCCCCACTTTATACTGCCAGGTTCCTTTCAGATCCAGCGTATCGGCTCCCGCGAAAAGACAATAGGGTTTGTCGGGCACGAAGCCTCCTTTACCCGCTGTATTGGTAACCCGTACGACAAGCAGGTTCTTGCCCGCTTTCAGTACGTCGTCCGGCACGGAATACCGTCGCTGCGGATACTGGTAGGTGGTCTTGCCTACCTGCCTGCCGTTGATATAAAACTCATCGGCATCCGTCACACGGCCCAGAAAAACCTTGGCGGGTTTGCCCGTCATCGATGCGGGCACGTCAATTTCTCGGCGGTACCAGACCACTCCGTTCAGGTCTTTCACCCCCTGGTCTTCCCAGTAGCCCGGCACGTTGATGGTCCGCCAGCCGCTGGGCCTATACGTCATATCATACCATTTGGTCGTGCCGGCCAGGCCCGCGTCAACGGGTGGGGCGGGTCTGGCTGGCTGGCTGCGGGTAAGCCGGTTGACGTAGGCCGTATCTTTATTCGTATCGATGGTGGTTTTCAAGGCCGAAAAATCACGTAGCCCTTCTTCACTGATCCAGGCTTCGATTGGTGTGCCGCCCACGCTGGCATTGATTATACCAACAGGTACGTTATATTTCTGGTGAATCTTTTTCGCAAAAAAGTAAGCTACTGCCGAAAAAGGCCGGACATCTTCGCCCACAGCGGCTTTCCACTGGCCACTAGGAAGGTCACGTTGCGGGGATTGCAGCTGCGTGAGGGTAGGCACCCAGAACTGCCGTATCTGCGGAAAGTTGGCCTCCCTGATTTCTTTGGCGTAAGTGATATCGTGAATAGTCAGCTGGTGGACCATGTTGCTTTGCCCGCTGCAAAACCACACATCCCCAATCAGTATATCCTTCAGCGTGAGCCGCGAACTGCCGCCTATTTCCATGATGAACGGGCCTCCCGCTGCCATTGGAGGCAACTCAACCTGCCATTTACCCTCGGTATCGGTTACCGTCTTATAGTTCTTACGCTTGAATTGTACCGTGATCTTCTCCCCGGATTTCGCCCAGCCCCATATCCTCAGCGGTACCTCCCGCTGCAGCACCATCCCATCGCTGATCAATTTAGGTAACCGGATCTGGGCCTGTGCAACCACGCTGGTCGCCACCAGCCAACAAACTAAGACGAAGCGATTCATTGTATACGGGTTAATGGGCTTTTCAGCGTCGTTAGTACCCAGGTCGGTGTGTCCTCGATACGCTAGTTTTCAAGCTCAGTCTAGTTGCACTCGCCCCAGTACTTACACGCCCAGGCTATCCAGGTGCTCCAGTTTGGGCCGGTACTGTGCCCTCCCGCGTGTTGCCGGAAGGCAATATCGCCCTCGACCAAAGGCGTACCGAGTTTAGGAAACTCCATGGTTCCCAGGTCTTTTTTTCCAAGCAACCGATAGACTGGCCCCGCATGGGCGGCTCCCAGAAACATGCCTTTAGCATCCACCCATTGCCCCTCTACCTGTGGCGAACCCGAGCTTATGAATACCGGCCTGGGCGCACACAACGCGACCAGTTCGTGGGCATCGACGGGCATGTCGTCGGGTTTGAGTTTACTGCCGTACTTTATAAAATTGCCTGCAAACCAATGATACTCACCCGATGAAGTCAGATTTTCGATCTGTTCACCAAAAACGCGTCGCAGTATTTTCACCCCGCCGGCACCGGATGAACCAATAAAGCCCAGAGAAAAACGGGGCTCGAAGACCATCGCAACAACCGCTGCTTTTCCGTAACGGGACAGGCCCTCGATAGCCACTCGCTTTACGTCCACGTCCTTGTCGGTCGCTAAGTAGTCCAGGGCCCGGCTGGCTCCCCAGGCCCAGGCTCTGAGTCCACCCCATTCGTCGGGTTTACGATAGCCGCCTTTGTTGGTCAACCCGATGATGCCTCGGGTCAGTCCGGCACCGTTATCGGCCTGAATACTGGATGGCTCCAGGATAGCATACCCCCAGCCCCGTGAAATCAGTTGCTCCTGCCAGGCGGGCTCGCCTGATGATCCTAACCCGATCGCTTTGATAGGACCCGGATTGAACGGGGAACGGATGAACCCAAACTCCATGACAAGGGGAACGGCATTGGTGGCTTTGGCAGGCGTGGCCACAACCATATTTATCTCTACCCTGATGGATGGATAGGCCGAATTGTCTACGATACCTTTCAGGATTTTTTCCCGGATAGGCTGGTTGCCTACCATCGTGTCTCTGACGGAGACCACGTTCCAGCGTACGGCAGGAATTGCCCTGGGCAATCGCCCGTAGATTTCGCGTTCAAACCCGTCAATCAGTTCGGGTCGTTTTTTCTCAACCCAGTCTTTGGCACTGTTCACTTTCTGGCCGTTCTTCAGTAGCAGCGCGTTGGGAAGGGTGTACTGATTTACGTTCGCTTCTGTACTATTGGCTGCATTGGCATCCTTCGGGTTTCCGGAAGGGCCGGGACGAAGTTCAGAACGCTGAATACGCAGTTGCCCCAGCATCTGGTCGTAATCGATCTGGGTATACCTGGAAATACTGTCCTGATATGCTTTTGAAAACTGACCGAAAACCGGCAGGTTTAGTAGTAGTGCGACCGGAATAGAGAGTACTAGTTTATTCTTCATTGACCTGACTAAATTTTTCAACTAGTAACTGCCTGGTATTGCCAGTTTCGCTGACTCCAAATAGGAGATACTACCTTAAGTTCACAGACCGGCTATTTTACTTCATCATGCCGAAGACGGTACGCAAATTCTACTCTCTTTTGGCGTAGCGATTGACCGGTTGACAACCGGTGGGCTTCGTCGCCTGATGCGATCCCAACAACAAGTTGACCTTCCCACTGTTTGTATCATTCTCCGTGCGGAGAATGATACAAACAGTGGGAAGGTCAACTTTCCAGCGGGACTCAATACACGGAAAAGCGGTCTTTCTTAGAGCCAGCAGTGGATCAAATCTGTAGCATCCCCGCTTTTACGATGGTCGTTCTGGTGGCTTCTTCAATCATGATTTTCACCTGATCATACGTCTCAAGGAATTGGGCGGGTAGCTCGTCGGCAGCCCAGCGGATGTTGGCTACAGCGCGGGTTGAGTCCCTTTTAGATACACCGGGGGAAACGCCGGCAATTTGAGTTACATTCAGTATCTGCTTCTCTCCGTTCTCTTTGGTTAGTTCGATAAACATGGCGCTGTCGTATTTATGCAAGGTAATCATTCTACAGGTCAGTCGGTAGGTCGCCCTGGCTGACTATCGCTAAACTCACAAGTTCGAAGCCGGGCTACTACACAAACGATGGGTCACTTCTTTCTCCACAGATAGGTCAACGAAACAAATGACCGAACGGTATGAGTCATATTTTATTATAATCCATAACACCATCAGGGCCCGCATCGGCACGGGTTCAGCTATGGCTAACCCCCGTGTCGATGCGGGCCCTGATGGTGTAAGGAATAAATCTTATCGGTCTACTTGGCCGAAAGTTTTAGTATCTGTCCGCCACCAAGATCGCAGAGATACATTTCGTTTTTCTGATCTTCACCAAAAGCTGAAATGCTTCCGGCACCTGTCACTACCTCCTGGTTTGTAGCGCGGCTGGTACCGTTCTGGGTAAGCGCCCAGACACGGCCACTGGCAAAGTCGGCATAGATGTACTTTCCGCGTAAGGCTGGTGTAGCCTGACCCCGGTAAACGACACCACCCGTAACCGACACGTCGCCGTTATCGTGTGTATACTGCCAGATAGGGTCAACGAGCTTATCAGTGACGGTGTTGTCCTTCGCGTTGAAAGGCTGATCTGCTTCTTTCACGCGCCAGCCATAGTTACCTCCTTTGGTGACGATGTCGATCTCCTCAATTTTGTTCTGACCTACGTCACCTGCCCATAACTGGCCTTTTTCATCGAAACTTATCCGCCATGGGTTACGAAGACCATAGGCAAAAATTTCTTCTCGTGCGCCACCCCGACCCCCTTTAAATGGATTGTCGGCGGGGATACTGTAATTACCCTTCTCTTTCCCGTTCACGTCGACGCGCAGAATTTTGCCAAGCCAGCTCGACCGGTTCTGTCCATTGTTCTGTGGATCGCCCCCACTCCCCCCGTCGCCGGTAGACACGTACAGATAGCCATCAGGTCCGAACAGGACTTTACCGCCATTGTGGTTCGAATAAGGCTGACTGAATTTGAAAAGGACCACCTCTGACCCCGGCTCCACCGTCGACGCGTTGGCCGACGACGCTTTAAACCGACTCACTACTGTTTCGCGTGGATTTCCTTTGGTATAGTTAACGTAGAAAAAGCCGTTATCCTTGAACTTTGGATGGAACGCAAGGCCCAGCAAACCCATTTCGCCACCGTACTCAACTTTTTTACGTATATCGAGGTATACGCCAGCCGATGAGGCAGCTTCGTTATTATCGAATACCCGAATCCGGCCAACCTGTTCCACAACGAATACCCGGTTGGTACCGTCGTTGGCATGGGTGTACTCGACAGGGGATTCGAATTTTAGCTTTGGATAGGCGTTCACGGCTTTCAGCGTGGGCGCAACCGCTCCGGTTGCGGCAGAATCAAGTACCGACACCGATACCGATGAGCGGTCGGCGGGCCGACAGGCGAACGACAGCAATAAGGCTACCCCCGATGTGGCCGCCAGCGAAATAGCAAATGTCGTAATTGCTTTACCAAACATGTTGAGTTTTTTCATTAGTATACTGATTTACGTTACAAATAAGGTTCCAGTTAAGGCCCCCGAACTTTGTGGCCCGCAATTTGTTTCAAAATCAACGATGTGAGGTCGTTAGCTTGCACCTCCGTCTGTGTAACGAATCAACGGTTGGTGTCGTGCTTCCACAGAACGGGGTATGCATTCCACTACCCTACTCACAAAACTTTTCAGTTGTTAAGGTTTCGTATGACCACAACCAACACTACTTTCCTCGACCACCTGCTGGCACAACGGGCTCAGTACCGGTACAAACTGCCCTCCCGACCCGATGCGGGTCGATTTATTGATCAATTGATGCGGTTACTTTTTCCCGTAACGCAAGACTGTCAGTCGGCTTCCCAGCATGTGGGAGAGACATACCAGAAACTGAATGACCAGTTGGTTTGCCTCTTCCGTCCCCTGGAGACCAATATGGCCGAATCGCCGGAGGTAGTAGCTGAGCGTTTTTTCGAGCGCTTACCCGCTATCTACGATAACCTGCTGCTCGACGCACACGCCATTGCCGACAATGACCCGGCGGCCGTTGGTATGGAAGAAGTCATTGCTGTTTATCCGGGATTCTACGCCATCGCCGTCTACCGCATCGCCCATGAACTGCTTCGGCTGAACGTGCCGTTGCTGCCCCGCATGCTGACGGAGTATGCCCACGGCCAAACCGGGATCGATATTCACCCTGGTGCTGTAATTGGCGGCTCTTTCTTTATCGATCACGGTACAGGTGTCGTTATCGGCGAAACGACTATCATTGGCGAAAATGTAAAGATTTATCAGGGCGTAACCCTGGGCGCTACCTATGTAGCCAAGTCCATGGCGCAGAAAAAACGGCATCCGACTATTGAGAATAACGTCGTTATTTACGCCAATGCCACCATCCTGGGTGGTCATACCGTCGTTGGCCACGATTCGGTCATTGGCGGTAACGTGTGGCTAACGGGCAGTGTCGAGGCTCACTCCCTTGTATTCAACCAGCACAAAACCGATGTTCGGCTCAAATCGCTGGACGAAAGCGAACCTATTAATTTTGTTATCTAGTTGACCAGCTGATCAACTGTTTCCCTACCTCCTAATGAAAGCCAACACCATTCTGGATACCATCGGCCGCACGCCCCTTGTGCGGATCAATCGCCTTTTTCCTGGCTACGAAGTCTGGAGCAAACTGGAGAAAGCAAACCCGGGTGCCAGCATTAAGGACCGTATTGCTCTGGCAATGGTCGAAGCGGCCGAAGCCGATGGGTCTCTGAAACCCGGCAGTACCATCATCGAACCTACCTCCGGCAATACCGGCATTGGTCTGGCCATGGTTGCCGCCGTAAAAGGGTACGCCATTACGCTCGTCATGCCTGAGTCGATGAGTATCGAACGGCGTAAGATCATGGCTGCCTACGGTGCCAACTTCGACCTCACGGCCCGCGAGAAAGGCATGAAAGGAGCCATTGAACGCGCCCATGAGTTAGTTGCTCAAACGCCCGGTGCCTGGATGCCGCAGCAATTTGAGAACGCGGCCAATATCGATATTCATGCCCGTACGACAGCACAGGAGATTCTGGACGATTACCCGGAAGGTTTTGATTTCCTGATTACGGGAGTTGGCACCGGGGGGCACATCACCGCGGTAGGCGAAGTACTGAAGCGGCATTTCCCTGCGTTGAAAGTCTACGCCGTAGAACCGGAGTTATCGCCCGTCATTGGCGGTGGAGCGCCGGGTCCGCACCCGATTCAGGGTATTGGTGCCGGGTTTATACCCAAAAATCTCCACACCGACGTGCTCGACGGAACGATTCAGGTCAGCAAAGACGAAGCATATGACATGGCTCGTCGGTCTGCCCGCGAAGAAGGAACCTTCATCGGTGTATCATCAGGGGCGTCACTGGCGGCTATCGAAAAGAAACTTCCCGAACTACCCAAAGGCAGTCGTATTCTAACGTTCTGTTATGATACCGGCGAGCGGTATCTGTCCATTGAAGGCTTGTTTTAAACCTGTTCGGGCGACCAGGTGTATTCTGGCGGGTTGTATTCTGGACGGCCGCGTCCGGGCGTAAACGGGTTTTATTCTCGCCCGGACGTGGCCGTCCAGGATACAACCCGATGAGCAACGGCATTTATCCCTTTGCGAAGGCCTCAAGCGTGGTTGCCGGTTTGCCTAGCTCAGCCCAGGTTCTGTCGGCTTCGAAACGTTCAGGATAGTGATTAAGCGCATGGGTGATGTGCCAGCCATAATCGGCCTGAGCCGAAAAATGGCCACCAAGTTTCATCAGGAACGGGGGTGCGGTCACTACCGATAGCGGCTCTGCTTTGTAAGCTGCCGCAAAGCGATGAGCAGCTTCATGCTGCGATAGGGCTTCCGGACCCTTGATTATATATTCCTGATTTTCCCCTGCCGCCTGACTCAGTGCTCTCGCAACCTGCTTACCATAATCAGCTGCTGCGATGTAAAAGGGTCGTACGCTGGAGCGCCCTACCAGCAGAATATACCACCCCATTCGCTGGGTACCGTTCAGGGAATCCATAAAGTTGGACGGGTAGAAAATACTGTAGGGAATACCGGACTCCTTTATCAACCTTACCGCATGCTGCTTCACGCGGAAGACCCACCAGGTAAAGCCGTTCATACCCTGGTAGCGCATGACCAGGGAGGATAGATACGCTACTCGATGGACGCCTGTCAGACGGGCGGCTTCAATCAGGTTTATGAGGCCTTGTTCTTCCGTGTGGAAATCCGTTTCCCGTTCAGTTTGTTTGACCGACAGGTTGAGGTAAACAATGCCAATACCCTGTAATGCTGCAACCAGACTGCTTTTATCGTTCATGTTGCCGGGCACTACCGATGCATTGGGAAAAAGCTGCTTCGTCTGTGCTGCGTCGCGTGCAATCAATTGTACCGTGTTACCGGCACAGATCAGTTCACGCGTTACAGCGCGACCCAGCATTCCGGTAGCACCAATAATGGCAATACGCATGATTCGTAGGTAGGAAGCCTGCCTTACCGGAGCCCGCGCACAAACCGACGCATTGTTTCGCGGTAGATTTGCTCTGATTTGTCCAGCGGCTGCTGATCTTTCAGTAACATCGACAGCATGATCATGCCATGCGACACAGCCCACCACTCAAAATACAGACGCTGGATACTTTCTTTTGATTTGGGGATAAACGAGAAAATCGTTTCACAGACAATATCACTCACCGCCTGCATCTCATCGGACTGGTAGACAGGCATGGTGCAGTAGGCTCCATCCAGATTGTACATAACCTGATAGATTTCAGGTTGCAGCCGCGAAAACTCCCATTGAATCAACGAGATTTCGTAAAGTCGCTTTTCAGGATCCCGGTATAGTTTGAGGATACGGTCGTACTCCGTGTGCAGGTATTGAAACCCTTCGTCGCGAATCTCCTTCAGCAGTATGTCTTTACTGTCGAAATATTCGTAAACAATGGGGGCACTGTAGTCAATTGCATCGGCAATCTTACGAATCGAAACCGACTGCCAGCCTTCCCGGCGGGCAATATCTTTCGCCGTAAGCATTATTCCGGTGCGTGTATGCTCGCGGGAACGAGGCTTACGCTCGATTGTTTCCATGAATAAAGGTTTTCAGTCGTCAGTTAACGGTGTTAAATCGCCTGAAAACTACGGATTTACCTCGTAATATTCTAGATATGATAAAAGATTTATAAGAATATTTACATAAAATCGTTTATCGATCCCGTCTTGACTTGTTTGACGGTTTGTAAAAACGTCTCAATGTCTATTAAACGGTTTAATTAGCTAGTACCTAATATCCTGGGAGTGCCTATTCTTTTTCAGCCAGTATCCAGACCGCTTCATCGCCCAGTGTATACGAATCGCCTTCTATTGATCCGTAACAGTCCACGACCCGCATACCTGCATCGTTGTACATCCGTTTCAATTCAGCCAGTGTAAATACATAGTGCTGCGCCAGGCGGGTTTGGGTTACGCCCGCCCGGATGTAGGTCAGGTGCGAATCGATCCGGCTTTCGAGCGGGTCATACACATTGTCGACCAGAAACAGAATAGGGTCCTGATCGTCGTCTCCAATGGGTTGCCAGTTCCGGGACTGATAATCGGGCAGCACCGATTCGGCGATCATCTCCGAGTGAGCCAGAAAGCGGCCACCGGGCTTTAGCAACGAAGCAATACGCGTCAGAAAGGCCAACATGGCTGGCTGTGGAAAGAAACTAAAGCTGTTTCCCAGACAGTAGGCAGCATCGAAGGGCGCACCTGTCGCCAGTTCGTCGGACAACTGCATAAAATCGCCCTCCATTATTGTCAGGGGTAATTTGTCGGCCTCGGCATGCAGACTGGCTATGTAGTCTGCCGAAATATCGACGCCGGTTACGCGAGCCCCCATGCGGGCCAGCGGCACCGCATGACGCCCATAACCGCAAAAGACATCGAGCAGGCGGTCACCAGGCCCAAACTCCAGGGTTTCCACCAGCAGTTCGAGATCAAGGTGAGTCTGCTCATCCGTTTGGGCCGCCTTCCAGGCATCCTGCGGCAACCCATGAAAAAAATCGTGATACCAGGCCATATTGATGAGTGATGAAGGGGAATGATGAATGACGAATGACGAATGATGAATGCGTTCATCGTTCATCATTCATCATTCCCTTTCAGCGTTATTTAATCGACGTTAGTGTTTCCTGAATGGCGGTGAAGCTGGGCACTTCGCCCGCATTATCGAGCACCTCGGCGTATTGAACAATCCCGTTCCGGTCGATAACAAAAGCGGATCGTTTGCTGACACCCCGCATGTTCATGACAAATGTCTCATAAAGCGTATCGTAGGCCTCTGACGTTTCTTTGTTAAAATCCGATAGCAGGTCGAATGGCAGGTTCTCCTGCTCTTTGAATTTAGCGAGGGTAAAGGGCGAGTCCACCGAAATGCCCAAAATAGCCGTATTTAGGGCCGCATAGGTGCTGATGTTGTCACGCATTTCACACAACTCAGCGGTGCATACGCTGGTAAAAGCCATTGGGAAAAACAGGATGACCACATTCCTTCCGTTAAAATCCTGTAACGATACTTCCTTCTTCTCGCTGTTGAAAAGGGTAAACTCGGGTGCTTTTTGACCGGCTTGTAACATACTAAATTTTTGATTTACGTTTTATGCGTGTTGATTTGAAACTTAATCTGGATTGGAGGAGCGAAATTCCGAAAAAGACGCGTCAATCCAAGCCTTTATTCTCTATAACGGGGCCAATGCATGGTCCGAATCGCGTATGCAAACGTACTGGGGCGTCGACTTAGGCGGCACCAAAATTGAAGGCGTCGTCTTGTCGGCCGAAACGGGCACTACTCCCTCTCCCGATGCCGTACTCATCCGTAAACGGATCGATACCGAAGCGCATAAAGGGTATGACCATATTTTAGGCCAGATCGTCAAACTTATCGACCTGCTCAAAACCGAAACCAGCCTGACACCCGAACGGATTGGCTTCGGTACGCCGGGGACCAACAACCCGGCCACGCAGACCATGAAAAACTGCAACACCACGGTGCTCAACGGTAAGCCGATGAAGCAGGACCTGGCCCGTCTGCTGGGTGTGCCTGTCGAGGTAGCCAACGACGCCAACTGTTTCGCGCTGGCGGAGGCCACGCTCGGTATCGTGCCGGGCGAAGTACCAAACTACCAAACCGTTTTTGGCGTCATCATGGGAACGGGGGTTGGCGGTGGCGTTGTGGTCCGAAACCGCGACAAAGCCGACAGCCAGGCCTTCGTCCTCAACGGCCTCCAGGGCATTGGCGGAGAGTGGGGCCATAACATCCTCGAAGAAGACGGTTACCCCTGCTACTGCGGCAAACGGGGCTGTGTAGAGCAGGTCATCTCCGGACCAGCCCTGCAACGCTATTACCAGCAGATCAGTGGTGAAGAACGCACGATGAAGGATATCATGAAGCGCTATGAGGAAGGCAGAGATCCGTATGCCAGCCAGACCGTCGATCGGATGCTGGAGTATTTCGGTAAAGCCATTTCGGTTATAATCAACATTCTCGATCCCGACGCTATTGTGCTGGGCGGGGGCGTCGGTAATGTTGATCTGCTCTATACCGAAGGGGTTGAACGGGTGAAGAAATACGTATTTAACAGTGGCGAGGTAAAGACCCGGTTTCTGAAACCCAAACTAGGCGATAGCGCCGGGGTATTCGGAGCGGCTATGTTATAAAGTCTACCCCTGTTTGGTATCGGACCATTGGTCTGGAAGAACATAAGTCATCCCGAATTTTAACGAATCGTAACACTTCGGAAAAATCTTACCCAAAAAGCGGCCTGCTTCCGGCACATCTGCGGGGGCGTGGCATTGGGTCGGGGGGACGTATTGTCTGGGTAGATCTCCAGCCTTGGTCAGCTAGCCCCGTAAGGGCGACCTGTCAATAGCTGTTAGCGCTCCTATCCTGTCTAAAGCGCCGTAGGTGCGACCTAACTGAACTGGATTAGGTCGCACCTACGGCGCTTTACGGGCCTACCCCTTCTTTATTTCTATTGACATGTCGCCCCTACAGGGCTTTTCTGAAGGAAAAAAGAGAAGTGTATACCCGGTAGGTCAAGGGCCTTAACACCACACGCAATACCCTTGTTTTCACTCCGAACTTTAAACAGGTAGCGACTTTTAAAATTCGGGATGACTCATGTTTATTAACTACCACCCTATAAACGACAGTCCATAACGCCCAGTCCGGGGCCATAGGGTTTAGCGGGGCTATAGAACTTAACATTTAAGGCCGTGGCAGGTTAAGAATAGAGCAAAAGCAGCCTTGAATCTGCTCCACCCTGTGTATCAAACCAGCCTACGTTATGAAAAACGCTCAGTTTTCGCGCCGTCATTTCATCCATCAAATGGGTACCGCGGCCATAGTCATACCCGGTCTGACATCACTCGGGCTACAGAGCTGCGGCAGTAAAAAAGACGAGTCCACGTCCGAATCGCCCAGTTCGACCACGACTACGACTGGCTCCGAACGTAAGTTAGGGATTGCACTGGTTGGCCTGGGAAAGTACAGCGAGGGCGAACTGGCGCCAGCGCTGGAAAAAACCACAAACTGTCGGCTGGCAGGTATCGTTACGGGCTCCCCCGATAAAGCCGACACCTGGAAGAAAAAATATGACCTGCCAGACAAAAACGTTTACGACTACAAAAACTTCGATAAAATCGTCGATAACCCGGATATCGACATCGTTTATGTCGTACTGCCCAATTCTATGCATGCCGAATACACGATTCGGGCGGCTAAGGCAGGCAAACACGTCATCTGCGAAAAACCGATGGCGATGAATCCGGAGGAATGCCAGCAGATGATCGATGCCTGTAAGAAAGCAAACCGGCAGCTTTCGATTGGCTATCGGCTGCATTTCGAACCCCACAACCGGGAGATGATGCGGCTGGGCCAACAAGAGGTTTTTGGTAAAGTGAATCGCATCATCGCCGAAGATGGGCAGGTTCAGGATGACAGCACACCCTGGCGGCTGGGGGGCGGTATCGGTGGAGGGGGTCCACTCCGTGATGTTGGCGTTTACTGTTTGCAGGGCGCCATTTATACTAAAGGCCAGATACCCATTGCCGTTTCTGCGAAGCTGCACCCGGTTACCGATCCGAAGAAATTCAGCAAGGTAGAAGAGGGCGTTGACTTTCAGTTGTTCTTTGCCGATGGTACAACCGCCGACTGTAAAGCCAGTTTCAACGAAAAGTTTAACAAGCTGCGGGCCGAAGCCGCAAAAGGCTGGTTTGAGCTGGCCCCCGCCTATGCCTATTCGGGTCTGAAAGGAAAAACGAGCCAGGGTAAGATGGAGATCGAGAACGTACCGCAACAGGCTCACCAGATGGATGCGTTTGCCGAGTGTATCCTGAAGAACCAGCCCACAACGGTACCCGGTGAACTCGGTATGCGGGATGTTCAGTTGATCGAGGCTATTTTCGAGGCAGCCCGAACCGGCCGGAAAGTATCGACCAAAGATGTGCTTCAGGTAATGGACAAATCAGCCCTGGCTTAAACTTACCCCTGAGCGGTCTGTTCAAAGCCGGTATGTATAGGCATTGCCAATCACCCCAGCTGTCGACAGGACAGTGGGGTGATCGGCAGCTGGTTTCGATACCCAGTTTAGCTGATTAGCACCGATCCATACATTTCCATATTTTTGATTACTTCACCCGTTCCTTTCACCACCGCTCGCAGTGGATCTTCGGCTACATGGATGGGTAGTTTGGTTTTCAGCGCCAGGCGTTTGTCGAGCCCATGCAGCAGCGCTCCTCCCCCGGTCAAGTGAATCCCATTGGTGTATATATCGGCAGACAATTCGGGCGGGGCCATTTCCAGCGCCTTCATGGTAGCCTCTTCAATTTTCGAGACCGACTTGTCGAGGGCATAGGCGATCTCGCTGTAGGTCACTTTGATTTCTTTGGGAATACCCGTCATCAGGTCGCGCCCGCGTACTTCATAATCGGCGGGTGGATTATCCAGCTCGGCCAGCGCCGAACCCACTACCATTTTGATCTGCTCAGCCGAACGCTCACCAATAAACAGGTTGTGTTCCCGACGAATATAATCCACGATGTCGCGGGTAAATACATCGCCGGCAATCCGGATGGACTGCTCACAGACGATGCCAGACAAGGCAATAACCGCAATCTCGGTCGTGCCGCCCCCAATATCGACGATCATAGTGCCATTGGGTTGTGTGATATCGATCCCAATACCTATGGCTGCCGCTATCGGTTCATGAACCATATATACTTCTTTGGCCCCGGCATGTTCGCAGGAGTCCTTAACAGCTCGTTTTTCTACTTCTGTGATGCCCGACGGAATGGAAACCACCATCCGGTGTGAAGGCGATAACATGCGATTGGGACGATCGAGTAATTTTATCAACCCCCGTATCATTAGTTCGGCAGCCGTAAAATCGGCGATCACGCCATCTTTCAATGGTCGGATCGTTTTGATGTTCTCATTAGTCTTTTCATGCATCTGCATGGCTTTATGACCAATGGCGAGCACCTTCCCGCTAATTTTATCCATGGCAATTATGGACGGCTCATCAACCACAATCCGATCCTTATGAATGATTAAGGTATTTGCCGTGCCCAGATCAATGGCAATGTCACTCGAAAAAAAGTTAAATAAATTCATACAGGGGTAACGATGAATTGGCGGTTACAAGTACAGTTTATCTATAGCTTAAACAAAGCTTATCTGTACGTTGCTGATCATCAGTTTGGTTAAGGTACCGTAAAAAATAGCAGGAATTACTAAAATAATGGTTGGGGCCCATCGCTCGGCCAACTGGTTACATCGGTATCAAGCTACTTATTCATGCTTTTTTCGCGCCTGGTAGCCAGGCTATTCACGTTCACCTCACCTGGACCAGCTATAAAACAGGTGAAATCGGTTAAATTTGCCCCTTGTTTTTTCTGACTTTCGGCCAAAAGCAGGCAGTCAGGTCCACGAGTTAATACCCGATAGGGCCATTCCAACTCTTTCCAATCGTGTCTGCCGACGCCGAAAGATCCTGGCCTGCTATACTTTGTGACCGATACGAATGACAAAAATTTCTTGCGGAATCGACTTTGGTACATCGAATTCGAGCGTAGCCATCGATAAAAATGGCCATATAAGCCTGGTGCCGGTAGAACAGTCCCATGTTACGATTCCCAGCGCTATTTTCTTCCGGCCCGTCGACAACAAAGCCTTTTTTGGCCGAACAGCCATCGACCTGTTCTTCGACCGTCAGGAAGGACGCTTTATGCGGAGCCTGAAGCGGGTGCTGGGCACGTCGCTCATGAAACACGGCACCGTCGTAAATGGGGCCACGATGAACTTCGCGTCCATCATTACTTCGTTTCTCCGGCATATAAAGGAAAAGGCCGATGCCGTGGCGGGTCAGGAAATCGATAGTGTGGTGATGGGTCGACCGGTTCATTTTGTCGATAACGATCCGGATGCCGATGCGCGGGCGCAGGCCGAATTGACCTCAATTGCACAGCGGATAGGCTTCAAACACATCGACTTTCAGTTCGAACCCATAGCTGCGGCTTTTGCCCACGAAGTGCATATTCAGGGTGAAAAGCTGGCCATTGTTGTTGATCTGGGCGGGGGCACATCCGACTTCACGGTCATAAAGCTATCCAACCAATACCTGAATAAAGCGGATCGGACGTCGGATATTCTGGCGAATACGGGTGTTCGTATTGGAGGCAATGATTTTGATAAACAGCTGAGTCTGTCGGCTATTATGCCGGAACTGGGCTACCGGAGTACCTACGGGGCCAAACACCTGGAAGTTCCGTTGAAGCCGTTTCACGACCTGGCCGAATGGAGCAAGGTCAACTTTCTGTACACCCCTAAACTGATCATGCAGACCCGGCAGCTGCTCCATGAGTCACATGATAAAAAGCGGTACAACCGGCTATTGCAGGTACTCGTTCATGAAACCGGCCATACGCTGCTGGCCGCTGCCGAAAAAGCCAAAATCGCCCTGAGCGCTCAGGAGAAGCATCAGGCCCTGTTCGATTTTATTGAAGACGGCTTTTCCATTACCATCGGGCGCGAGCGTTTTGAAGAGGCTATTCAGGATGATGTTGAAAAAATAGCCGCTTCTGCCAAAGAGTGTCTTCAACAGGCTGGTGTTACAAATGAAGCGATCGACCTAGTCATCTTAACCGGCGGTTCAACCGAAGTGCATTCCGTGCAGGTCGAATTCAAACGACTCTTTCCGAACGCAGCCATCGCCGACGAGAACAAACTTTCCAGCGTTGGTCTGGGCCTGGCCTACGATAGCCAGCATAAATTTGGTAGCCCCGCCATTACCGGGGTAGCCAGGTAATTAGTAAGGCAAGGTGAGGGTCAGCACAAACCCATCATCGAGCTTTGTTGCTAACAGCCTGGTCCAGCCAAACTCATCGGCCTGTCGGCTTCCGCTATCCTGCCGGAACGGTTCGCCGGTTTCAACAACCAGGCTATACTGGTCGAATAGCCTGCCTATCCCGCGTTGAGCCAGTCGCCCCGCGTCAGGATTACTCAGTAACTGGCTTTCACTGAAACCCACCCACTTATGTCCCGCTTCATTGCTGAGCACACACCGAAAATCGACCACCTCGCTATTGTCGTCCCGAACAGCCTTGAACGCCAGGACCGCGTCGGGCAAGCCAACGACTAGCGAACGAAGCCATTCAACCTGACGATGATCGGCCAGTTGGGCGCGCCTGCTCTCCGTAACGTCGATCATTGTTAATAGCAGCTGATCGCCCTGGGGAGCTGCTGTAACGGCGTAGGTACCGGATCGATGTGGGCTTTGGTACGGCATCTCAACCGATTGCGGTTTACCCAGCTCAACGCTTACAATGCAAGTACTTAGCAAGCCACAATCATGGGCATCGCTAAAGACCTTCGTTACTAACTGACCTGTCAGCTGGTGCGCCGACTGTCCGATGATCTCTTCCATCATCGAGTTGACCGTTACGATACGAAAGTCGGTAACGCAGGTATCCAGGCCCTGGCTGCTTTGAAGGGGTACCAGGACGGCTACGGCCGTGGGTGAACCGAGCATAACAGTTTTCAGGAGCCGGGACTGCTGGCGGGCAATTTCTTCCGCGTTTTTAATAAGTGTAATATCGGTGTAGGTAAGCATAAGCCCCCGCTCCACCCGCCGGATTTTGACCGCACGCCAGACACCGTACTCAGGATAGTAATTCTCTGTCGCTACGGCTTTGCCTGTATTAAACACCTGGACGTATTGGTTGAAAAGCCCATTGATACCGGTAGCCGGATAAATTTCCCACAGCGTTCGACCCAGCAGTTCATTTGGTTTGTAGCCGCTCATTTGTAAACCTGCCTTTTTGATCAATACAAACCGAAAGTCTTCTACCTGGCCCTGCTCGTCCTGCATGGCTTCCAGCACCGTAACGCCACTGGACGACTCTTCCAAAGCCAAGGATTCTATATTGGCTAACCAGGCCGTGGGGATACTGGCGGGAGTACCGGTAACAAATGAAATAAGCAGGTAATTTCCCAGGGCCACTACCGATACATCGAGCCACCCCGGTACCAACTGGCCCGGTAACTGGCAATGAAGGGCGAAATGGGCAGACTCTCCCGTACTAACCGCCTGCTGATAGTGGTTTATACTATCTTCCTGATACAGAGTTGGCCAGAGGTTGACGAACGACTGGCCTGCCACCGCATCGGAAGGAACCCCCAGTTCCCGCTCAGCTACCGTATTAAGCAACTTCAGGTGAAGATCGATCAACAAACCGTGTAGATCACGAACGATACGAACAACGATTACGCTTTGCTGCGAAACAGCCAGTAAGCGCTGTACCAGAGATAATGAGGCTGCGTCTGTTAACATAACTACCTGTGATGAAGGTTATAGACGAAAATAAGCCAATCTGTTTACCCGGTTCTGGCTGTTTGCGGATCAGTACACGAAGCGAGCAATCGGGGATAACTCTTTTTAACGTGCTGACCCGTAAACAGATTACAACCGCGCAGGCAAATATAAGTATATATACCTAGTTGACTAATTTGAGGAAATAAATTAAAGGGCTACTCGACCAAAAAAAACGTCGGCCTTTCTCGACCTGTTTTGCAATCAAAATGCCCATCTCTGATTTATAAGAGATGGGCATAGAGACGTTTCCGTACGATTAACAGCAATAGGCCGTCCACCTAGTTATTCGTAAAATTACTCAAGAAACAGGCTCCAGTTCGACGGCTTTAAGGTCTTGCTTCGGGGCATCGCAGGTTGCGCAGGCGTAATCCATTGGTAACTGATCGAAACGGGTGCCTGCCGGAATACCACGCCGTTCATCACCATATTGTTCGTCGTAGACGGTAAAGCAGTGCGGGCATTGATGCACTGTAGCAACCGCCAGCAAAAGCGATTCGTTTTTTTCGGTGTCAGCCCGCACCGTTTCTATGCGCTCCTGCGACCGGCGTGCGTTAAACTGCCGGCACAGTCGAACAAGCTGATGGGGAACGTGCATCTTAAGCAGGCCTTTTTCCGCCAGGTGATACGTCCGGCTGTTGGGGTTAAAATTCTCTGTAAAATACAAATCGTAAACACTGAACAGGGCCAACTGGCCAATCCGGATCAGTGGGCGTTTTCGTATCAATACTGATCCAAAAACTTCTGATTTAGCGCGTGTTTGCACCCCGAAACAAAGTCCGAATGTGCGGGTATCGTTCTTCTCGAAGTTGCGGATTACATAATTCTTAAGCTCCGTTCCTTCGTCGGTATTGTCCTCTGTTTGCCAGGCTAATTCGTTGGCGGCATGGCGTACATTGATGTTATGCTTGCCTAGTATGAACGACCAGGCCCCTCTACCTTTTTCTTCAATACCCTTAATAATCAATGACTTCCATGGGGTTATGCACAATTCCCCAATGCGGGTTTTCAGGCATAATGCACACACATCAAGCAGAAAAGCAACCGAGAACTGCTCGTCTCGGCGGTAAAGTCCCAGCCACGACCGTTCCCCATAGCGATTGAAGCCTTCGTAATAGGGAAGCGAAAATTCGGGCAATTCAACTTCCTGCGTAGCCGGCTGCGTGATAAAGTGCTGGTTTGCCGTAACGGCTTTGTACAGGGCGTCTTCTCCCTGAAAATCCTGCGCCAGCATAGCCTCTTCAACAGCTTTGGCCAGGCGGCCAATGTCGTTGGTGTAGATCAGTTCCGGCCACCGAAACAAGCTGTTTGTCTGTTTGGGGCGGACATACAGATACCAGAAGTGCGGCTCAGGGGAAGCAATGAAATTGAGATTTCCGGTAAAGAACGGCGTAAAACTCTGGTTGGAATCAGACAGGTTAACTTTCAGCTGAGGCTGATAATCGAGCTGATCCAGCACGGTATGATACTCACTTTCCCGCAGCCAGGCACCGGTACGAAAAACATCTTCACCACAATAGGAGCTGATGATGTTCGGGTATCGTTCCGAATTCAGTTCGTATGAGATCTGATGTTGTTTCAGATCTTTTTCCAGAAAACGCATGTCCTCATAATGCACCGTCATGAGCAACTGCTGACGGGCACCAAAGCGTACCTTCCGAACTTTTGCTTCGTAAGCCAGCCGCAACACGGTTTGCAGCGTACCGGGCGAAACAATCCCGGCGGGCATGTTGACTTTCAGGGTATAGTAATCGCGCATGAGATTTAATTTGAATGATGAATGAGCCAATGATGAATTATGAATGGGCGAATAGCTGGTGTTCTGGTGCGTCAGCTATTCAATCAATCGCTCATTCACTCAATCACTAATTCGCTCATTGATAAAAGAATGCTCCTAACCTCCGGTCGACACGAGCCGCAGCCGGTTCCGGCACCGGTTTTCTGGCATAATTGCTGAAAATCGGTGCAGCCTGCCTGTATCGCCCGCTCCAGGTTTCCCTGCCCGACCGTGTTGCAGGAACAGACCAGCTTGCCTTCGACAGGGTCAACCTGTTTGCTGGCGCGCAGAAGTTGGAGCCGTTTCTCGGAAAGCTCGGTGCCGTTGGCAATCAACTCGCGGAATTCAGCAAACTCGTTCTTATCACCAACTAAAATAGCTCCTACGAGCTTGTCGCCCTGCACAATACATTTCTTGTAATATCGCTTCGACTTGTCGATAAAAATGATCTCTTCAAATTCAGGACCGGCATTGGGCGGTACTTCGGTCATGCCCATGCTGCACAGGTGCAGGCCTTCCATTTTCAGAATGCTGATCGACAGACTGCCTTTGTAGGGCTGCGACACATCCCCGGCTATGAAACGAGCGGCTGTTTCGGCCTGTTGTTCGGCGGCCAGCGTAATGCCCCACATCTGGCCGTTCCATTGGGCCACTTCGCCAGCGGCAAAAATGCTGGGGTCGGAGGTTTGCAGGTAATCATTCACCACCACGCCCCGGTTGCATATCAAACCGGCCTCGCGGGCAAGTTCGATATTGGGAACCGTTCCAATAGCAACGACAACGACCTGACAATCAATCTTCTTACCTGATTTCAACTGAACGCCCTCAACCTGATCCGTTCCCATGAAGGTCTGGACTTCTTCATTAAAATAGACATCGATGCCCCGATCAAGGAGTTCCAGATAGAGCAGTTCGCTGGATAGCGGGTCGAGCTGGCGCTCCATAAATCGGCCCACCCGCTGAATAACCGTTACCCGAACGTCAATTTGCCGAAGGGAAGCCGCCAGTTCCAGCCCCAGCAATCCACCCCCAACAATGACGGCATGAGGATTCTCTTGATTGAGAAATGGCATGAGCGAATCGGCATCGAGCCGCGAGCGCATATTGAAAATACCCGGCAAACGGGGTATTCCTTTGGGCATAAATGCCCGGCTTCCCGTACCGAGTAAAATTTTGTCGTAGGTATGTTCAACGCCATCCGTATCGACGACCACCTTCGCATTCCGGTCAATATGGGCAATACCAACGCCTTTGTGAACGATGATACGGGCTTCTTCAAACTGGTCTTCGCGCAGCTTGACGAGTTGATCCCACGACTGCGCCCCACTTATATAATCGGGCAACAGAACGCGGTTGTAGAAAGGGAAAATCTCTTTGGAGAACACATGCATTTCATCATTAACCGGCGTCGTGGGACTGTCGACGCGACCCGATTTCAACGCGCGATACGCATTGATAAAGCCCAATCCAGCCGAACCGGCACCGATAATGATGATCTTTTCAACCGGCTTGCTAAAGGGTACAACTTCCACCGCCGAGAACTTGAAATCCGGCTCTTTGGAGCGTGGGTCAACGAGCGCGTTTGTCAGGTTGTTGGCCCGGTTCAGGTTGCTTTCACCCGATTTACCAGACAAAACCTTTCCCCAGTGCATCGGCAGAAAACACAATCCCGGCCGTACATCATCCGTCAGTTGCGCTTTCACACGCACTTCGCCCCGGCGTCCGCGCACCTCAATTAATTGGCCCTCTTCGATGTTCCGGGCCCTGGCATCGTCGGGGTGGATTTGCAGGAAGGGTTGCGGACTATGCTGGTTCAGTTTGGCCACCCGCCCGGTCTTGGTCATGGTGTGCCACTGGTCGCGAATACGACCAGTGGTTAAGACAAGCGGAAAGTCAGCATCGGTAGGCTCTGAGGTATTTTCGTCGGGCACCGCGTGGATTTGTGCGCGG
Source organism: Spirosoma utsteinense (assembly GCF_014282275.1). Classification (GTDB taxonomy): domain Bacteria; phylum Bacteroidota; class Bacteroidia; order Cytophagales; family Spirosomataceae; genus Spirosoma; species Spirosoma utsteinense. The sequence goes on along the minus strand of NZ_VFIA01000001.1, from coordinate 23,236 downwards.
CCATTGGGTGTATAGAAGGTATGATCGGTGAATAGTCTTTTTGTCCCCTCTTCCCTTCCCTCCTTTCTCCCTTCTCCCTTTCTATACGGCCATTGTATGGTGCGTTTCTCCTTGAGCAACGCGTAATTTACACCCGTAATATCGACGTTCGTGCCAGCAGTGAGTTGGGCATATTCGTCGTAAACTTCCGATGTATTTTCGTACGGGAAGGCATCGCCGAAACCCATTTTCCGGGCAAACCGCCAGATAATCTCTGAGTCAGGCAAAGCTTCGCCGGGTGCGTCGAGCACTTTAGGGAGATGCGCAATCCGACGTTCAGCGTTGGTCATGGTGCCCTCTTTTTCGAGCCAGGCCGCAGCGGGAAGCACCACATCGGCAAACTGTACCGTATCGGCCCGGCTCGATACGTCCTGAACGACAACAAAACGGGCATTTTTCAGGGCTTTTTCGACGGCATTGACATCGGGCATGCTTACCAATGGATTCGTATTGATAATCCAGATGGCTTTTAACGAAGTGTTGCCCAGGGCCTCGAACATTTCGGTAGCGGTCAGGCCGGGTTTGGACGCGATTTTGACCGGGCTGTTCCAGAACGCTTCCACTTCGGCGCGGTGAGCCGCATTTGTTACGTCGCGGTGCGCGGGCAACACGTTGGCTAATCCTCCCGTCTCGCGACCGCCCATTGCGTTGGGCTGGCCCGTGAGCGAAAAGGGGCCATTGCCGGGTTTGCCAATGCGACCCGTAATCAGATGCAGGTTAATAAGGGCGAGATTTTTATTTACCCCGATAACCGACTGATTTAGCCCCATTGTCCACAACGACAGAAAACCCTTCGAGCGACCAATCCAGTCGGCGGCCTGCCGAATACCATCGGCGTTAATCCCACAAATCTCAGCGGCTTCGTCGAGCGTGCGCTGCATGACCTGCTCGCTGTAGGCCGTGAAGCCGTCGGCATGATTGGTTATGAAGTCAACGTCGATGTCGCCGTTCTCAATCAGCAACCGGCCAATGGCGTTGTTCAGCACAATGTCTGTACCGGGCCGGATGGGTAAATGAAGGTCTGAAGACCGGGCCGTATCGGTTTTACGCGGGTCGACGCAAATGATTTTGACGTTCGGATTAGCCGCCTTGTGCGCTTCAATCCGACGCCAGATAATGGGGTGGCACCAGGCCGGATTGGCGCCCTGAACCAGAAAAACGTCGGCTTCTTCGATGTCGTCGTAACAGACCGGCACCGAATCTTCGCCGAGGGATAGCTTATAGCCTACCACCGCCGAACTCATACACAGCCGGGAATTGGTATCTATGTTGTTCGACCCGATAAACCCTTTTATGAGCTTATTAACCAGGTAATATTCTTCGGTAAGGCACTGCCCCGACACATAAAACGCGACCGAGTCGGGGCCGTATTTCTGAATAAACGTCCTGAAAACGGCGGCTGTGCGCTCCAGTGCGGCATCCCAACTTACCCGCTGCATGGGCATGTTGCGGTTGAGCCGCATTTGCGGATACAGCAACCGATCCGACTGATCCATGACGGTATAATGCAGATTCATGCCCTTCGAGCAAAGCATCCCCTTATTCGACGGGTGCTGCTTATCGCCCTCAACGGTCAATCGTCCGTTCGCTTCCTGTTTGACGACAATGCCACAGCCAACACCACAATAACAACAGGTCGTTTGATGAGTCATGATTTTTGGGGAGAAAGGAGGAGAGGAAAGAAAAGGGAGGAGAGGGAGGAGAGGGAGGAAGGGAGGAAAGGAGGAAGGGAGGAAGGGAGGAAGGGAGGAAAGGAGGAAAGGGAGGAAAGGGAGGAAAGGGAGGAAAGGGAGGAAAGGGAGGAAAGGAGGAAGGGAATAGAATGTGTACAAGTTTACTTTCTCCTTTTTTCCCTTCTCCCTCCTCCCTTAATTCAATTGCAATTCCGTCTCTACGGGTTCTACAACCACTTCTTTACCGAAATTCACTAAGAACAAGAGTGCGCCAACGGCAACCACGATGCAGCCAATGTACATAAAGGCCTGTCCGTAACTGATTGACTGAGATTTGAACAGGAAGGCCATCAGCATACCGCCGAGATTGCCACCGGCACCAACAACGCCAGAGATAACACCCACGGCTTTGGGGTTCACGAAGGGAACAATGGCGTAGGTGCTGCCATTGGACATTTTCAGAAATAACGCGAACGTAATCATCGACAGAATAGCCATCGGCAGGCTACCCGCCTGGGCAAATAACATAATACCGGCCCCTTCCAGCACCAGCATACCGGCCAGCAAAACGCCTTTGCCGCGCATGCCGTATTTGTTTCCCACTTTGTCGGCAACAATGCCTCCCAGAGCGCGGGCAAAAATATTCATCCCGCCGAAGAGCATGGCCCAGAAACCGGCCTGTGTTTCTTCGAGTTTGAAATTATCGAAGAAGTAAAGCGCGGCCACGCCATCGAAGGTAATTTCCATACCGAAGCAGCAGGCATAGGCCAGCGCCAGCGCCCCAACCCGGATATCGGAACAGGCTTTCCAGAAACTCACTTTTTCGCCCGTTGCTACCGACCGTTCGACCTCACTATAGTTACCCGCCGGTGTGTCTTTGGTGAAACGGTAATAAACGAACGCCATGATAAGCATCAAAACGCCCGGAAAAATCATAGCCAGCCGCCACGCTTCGGGCTTTGTGTAGCCGAAACCAACAATAGCGGCCATGATAAGCGGCATCGCCAGTTGGGTGATTCCCCCTCCGAGGTTGCCCCAGCCACCCGCTACGGCATTAGCGGTGCCTTTGATTTTGGGGGCAAACATGATCGACGTATGAAACTGCGTGATGACGAACGATGCGCCAATGACGCCAATTGCCAGCCGGAACAACAGGAATGTGGTGTAATCATGCGCCAGGCCAACGAACATGACCGGCAAAGAACCCAGTACAAGCAAGGCGGTATAGGTTTTACGCGGTCCCCAGGTATCGCACAACCGGCCAATAACCAGACGGGCCAGAATGGTAGCCGATACGGCCGCAATGATGGTATTACCCACCTCTGGTTTTGTCAGGCCCAGATCGGCCCGAATGGCGGGCATCAGCGGGGCCAGCCCGAACCAACCGAAGAAACAGACAAAGAAAGTAAGCCACGTAATGTGGAAAGTCCGCATCTGTACACCATTGAAACTGAGTACATTCAGCGATTCGAGGGGTTTGTTCGTTTGCATAGTTTGATTGAGTAAGAGCGGTAATGCTTAATCTTCAATGGAGAATTTGTCAAACAAGAGGTTCAGCAGACGGTCGTGGATATCCATGTAAACCGGGTCGTGGGCGATGGCTTTTTTGTTGCGGGGGCGATCCAGCGGCACATCCACAATCTCACGGATGGTCGCTTCGGGGCCGTTGTTCATAACCACGACGCGGTCGCTGAGGAAGATGGCTTCTTCGATGTCGTGGGTCACCATGACGATGGTCTTGTTGCGGTTGTCCAGATTCCAGAGTTTCAGCAACTCAATGTGCATGGAGCCTTTCGTAAGCGCGTCCAACGCCCCAAATGGCTCATCCAGCAACAAAATACTGGGGTTGATGGCAAAGGCCCGAGCAATGGCGACGCGCTGTTTCATCCCGCCCGACAACTGACCCGGCAGTTTGTCTTTATGCTCCCACAGATTCACCATCTTGAGGTTATCCTCAACGATGGTGAGTTTTTCGGCGCGGGTTTTACCGGTCATCACCGAATCCACGGCTTCGAAAATATTCTTATACACCGACAGCCAGGGCAACAGCGAGTAGTTCTGAAACACGATACCGCGATCAGGACCAGGCCCCTTTACTACCTTTCCGTTGGCAATGACTTCGCCCTTGCTGGGCTTCACCATACCCGAAATGGCGTTCATCAGGGTCGACTTGCCACAGCCCGAATGCCCGATGATGCTGACAATTTCACCTTTGGCAACCTGGAGGTTGATGTCTTTGACAGCCGTATAAACGCCTTTCGGGGTTTTGAACGAGATTGTCAGGTCGCGTATGTCAATGTTTGTTTGGCGCGACAGTTTATGGAACTCGTTGGCCGAATCAACGAGTGTGGTTTGAATTTGTGTGTTCATGGTTCGTTAAATGGTTGTATCAGGATGAAAACTGTAAGCGCTCAACAGGTCTAACTATACGCAAACTGCTTCTGCAACGCATCGAACCCCTTGTCGAGCAGCAGCCCTACGGTGCCGATAATCAGGATGGCGCAGAGAATTTTTTCCAGACTCAGCGCATTCCAGCTATCCCAAACGAAGAAGCCAATGCCCATACCTCCTGATAGCATTTCGCCCGCTACAATCACCAGCCACGCGACGCCCATACTCAGGCGAAGGCCCGTAATGATGTGTGGCAACGCATACGGAATCACCACCCGTCGCACATAGCGCCAGGTCGAAAAACCAAAGGCTTTAGCTACGTTCTTATGATCCTGCGGAATGCTCGATACCCCGAAGGCCGTATTGATGAGCGTGGGCCACAGGCTTGTAATGAAAATGATAAAGATCGTTGCACCGGCAGCGGCTTTGAACGCCAGCAGCCCAAGGGGAAACCAGGCCAATGGTGAAACGGGGCGCAAAATCTGCACTATTGGATTCAGTAAACGCATACCAACCGGCGATGCACCCATGATCAAGCCCAACGGAACCGCTACCACCGTGCCCAACGCAAAACCAGTGAACACACGACCTAATGAGCTAACCAGTTGGTTACCGATACCTTTATCGTTTGAGCCGTAGTCGTAAAAAGGCGTGGCGATCATCTCTTTGAACACCACCCACGTCATGCCGGGGGTTGGAATGTCGTTGTTGGTCACGACGGAGATTAAGGCCCAGATGCCAATCAGTATGCTCATGCTCGCCAGAAAATACAGCACCGGCAAGTAGGTTTGGTAATTCAGTAATCGGTTCATGGTTGTTCGATTTGGCTGTGATCAATACTTATTTCTTAGCACTTGCCAGATACGCGCCGACGTTGTTCGGGTCGAACGCCACATCGTAAGTCGTCTTGAACGACTTCATCTCGTCGGTTGGCAGGGGAATGTTCATTGATTTGGCCACTTCGGCGTAGAGGTCGTCGAGGACAAGTTTTTCGGCGATGCCTTTGTAGTCAGGCGCGTTTTTGATCAGCCCGAAGCGCATGTACTGCGCCATAAACCACATAGCGTGCGATTTGCGGGGCATGTTCACAAAGCCTTTGTTGTAAAAGGTCATGTAATCGTCCTTGTATTTCTGCACGCCCAACTCACAGCCCAGATCGTTGGAACCCATCAAACGGGATTCGATTGCGGCCAGTGGTGCGTTGACATAATAGGGCTTGGTGAGCCAGGCAGCGGCCTTTTTACGGTTTCCCATGTTGTCGAGCCATTGGCAGGCTTCCAGCACAGCGGCCATCACTTTCTTGAGGTCTTCGCGACGGGCGGTCGAAAACTGACTGTTTACGACAAGGGCTTTTTCGGGGTGGTGTTTCCAGATATCCTGGCTGGCAATCTGCGTAAAACCGATGTTCTGAGCAGCCGCGACGCTATTCCAGGGTTCGCCCACCGAAAAGCCTTCCATGTTGTCGACGCGCATGTTGGCAACCATTTGCGGGGGTGGAATGGTGATGATGCCAACCGATTTCTGATTTATACCGGCCGCAGCCATCCAGTTACGGAGCCACATATCGTGCGTTCCACCCGGGAATGTCATGGCGAAGGTTACTTCTTTGCGGCCTTGAACCGCTTTGACAGCGCCGGCTACTTTACCCATTTCCTTGAAGCCAACCAGCCCGCAGAAATCTTTTGAAAGGGTGATGGCCTGCCCGTTATTGTTGAGCACCATCGCGATCTTCATCTCCGAACCCGCTTTACCGCCAATGCCCGTATAAACCGAGAAAGGCATGGAGAACAGGCAGTGTGCCCCATCCAGTTCGCCGTTCAGGACTTTATCGCGGATGTTAGCCCAGGATGATTCTTTGGTCAGCACCACATCGACGCCGTGTTTCGCAAAAAAGCCCATCTCTTTGGCCACTACCAGTGGTGCACAGTCTGTCAGCGGGATAAAGCCAAGCCGAATAGGCTCTGGTGCCGGTTTGAGCGCCATCATCGTAGCGACAACAGCAGTAGAAATCAGGGCAAAAAGTAAGATGTATGTCTTTTTCATGTGTTTGTTCAGTTGTGGTGTCGGGTTCTGGAGCGCCAGCCCGGTCAGACCCGCCATCAAATTGCACTACTGCTTGATCGCTACGGGTTTGGCGTAGAAGAAATCCGGGCGAATGTTGATCATCAGGTAAGACCAGGTACCGATATGATCTTTCTGGCCCATCGTCCCTTGCTTGGCATATTCCAGACTGTTCGTGCCATTCATGACCGAATAGCCAAATTCCAGATTGGTGAATTTATTGAGGGCGTAGTTCGCCACGAAGTCATATTCTATACCCAGCTTATTCGACAATAGCGAACCGGCGGGCGCATCGGCCATTTTGTTGTAGGTGGGGGCGGCCAGGGCAAAGTAGTGAATATCGAAGGTGGTAGTCAGTCGGGTTGCTGTGTATTTGAACTTCAGAAACGCATCTTTCAACCCACCAGCGGGCGAACCGGTGCCCACATAGAAGTAGTCCATATACCCCCAGTGACGGTGTGGCGTACCATACAGCGGATCGAATCGGCTGGTTTGGCCCGACCGAATCGTGGTCGCATCGTTACCCGACAGCACTTCGTAGCCGGGGCCAACACTTAACAGCCCTTTCTGGAACATGACGTTACCGCCATAGTGATACGCTTTTTTGATTGTCAAACCATCGCGGTCTTTCCCGCCCTGCCCATAGGCAAACGCCTGCCATTGAACTTTGCCCAATTTTGAGGATGTGTTGCCCAACTGGCCTGTGAGCATGGCCCCGTATGTCTTGCGCGAATTTGTGCCCGCAACGTCATAACGTCTCCCATATACGTAACCAGCCGTGGCGGTACCAAGTGAGTCGGCCCGGTACTTTTGAAAGTCGTCTTTAAAGAACAGTGCCGAGAATTTCGTTTGATTGAATTTGCGCGTCAGGTACGCCATTTGAAACGACTTGAACTGCTGGTTCTGGCCGTTCGTGCTCAGTGGCGTTGCCAGTACCGGAGCACCCCCTTTTCCGGCGGTTGGAATAAAACCCGCCGGAATCGCCAGCGTCACATTTTTGTTCGACAGCGCCGACTGAGGTACGTTGCCCGGTGTGTAATTATCGCCTACCGTACCAAATGCATCCGTATTCTGGTTGAAGCCAACGCCTAGGTCAAGTGCCCACCCCATGTGCTGTCCTTTCAGAAGAGCCGCATCGAACCGGCGTCCCTGTTGCAGCCAGTCGAGGTTACCCAGTAGCCGCACATCGTCATAAACAAGCTCCTGACGGCCTATTTTGAGGGAAAGATTCTGAAGTGCTTTAAATTTTATCGTCGTGTCGGCACTGTTTGCCAGCGTTACCTCGGCCCAGGCTTCGTGAACCATCAGGCGATTCCCATCGGCATTATTAATAGTAGCCGCATCCTGACCCCATACGCGAACATCCTGAACAGACGTCTGAAATTGTACACGATCCCATTTGTAGCCGAACGTAAGGCGAGTGCGCTGGGAGGTAAAAAAAGCCGCCGGGGCATCTTTCGGGGCCAGGTTACCCAGCCCGTTGCGCAGTTCAGTACGGGTGCGAACCTGACCAATGAGCGAGAACTGTGCGAATATCGTTGATTGGGTCAGCAGCAGGATAACACCTGCCAACGCCCCCAGTTTGCGTGTAGATTTCATAAAATAGGCAATCAGATCAAGAAGAAAGTGAACGGTAGAGACAATAGAGAGGTAGCTTACCCGAGAGGGAGTAAGAGCGTGAAGAACAGGCTGGAATGAAAGCGCGGAAGGCGCGACGGAGAAGACTGGCGGGCTATCGCGCGGCCAGTGGCAGGAAGATGCTGATTTGCTTTACCTGTTTTTTTTCATTTTCTTTGAAACGTTTGTGTTAAGCATAGACAAACCCTGTTTAGCCGATCCAAAGGTGCCCCCACACCGGATCGGCTTTTTTTTGCCCTAACCCCTAAAGGGGCCGGGTCTGAGCCATGGATACATTCTGCATACAGGCCGCCAGATACGACGGGTGTAGCGAAACGACTTCACCGATAACCAGCACAGCAGGCGCCCCCACGCCTTGTTCTGCTGCCAGCATCGGCATATTCCAGACCTGACCAATTACGCACTGTTCATCAGCACGTGTTCCGTTCTGTACGATTGCCATGGGCAAATGGCCACGCCCGGCCTGGCAATACATCGCACAGAGTTCATCCAGTTTACCCATGCCCATCAATACAATGACCGTTGCTTTGGATTGAACGGCCAGCCGTAAATCGTCCGAAAGTTCGCCTTTCCGGGTCGTGCCGGTGATCACCCAAAAGCTCTCGCTTACACCCCGGCTGGTTACGGGTATGCCCTGCGATGCGGGTACGGCTATACAACTCGATACCCCCGACACTACCTCGCACTGTATACCATACTGACGGGCATACTCCTGCTCTTCAAAACCACGTCCGAATACATACGGGTCGCCCCCTTTAAGCCGAACCACGTGGCCGTATTCCTGAGCGCACCGAACGATCAACTCATTAATTTCCTGCTGCGTAAACGACGCTTTCCCTGCCCGTTTACCTACATAAATCGTAGACGCGGCTTCGGGTGCAAAGTCCAGTAAAGTGTGATTGGCCAGATCGTCGTATAAAACAACGTCGGCTTGTCGAAGCGCCCTGATCCCTTTTAAGGTGATCAATTCGCCGTCGCCGGGACCCGCCCCCACGAGTGTTAGCTTTGGCTTCATCTGACTTAACGAGTAAGAGTTTGATAGTGGTATTGTACTATTCATAGCTATACACCACTATCTCCGATTGATGGATCAAAAGTAGAGATGAAATTCGCATAAACAAGCGTTTAACAAAAAAATATGCTTCATTATTAACTATTAACAAAATAATACATTAGGTTTTCAACAAAACACCTCTTACTTTTGACTAGCCTATTTTGGGAGGAAAAAGGCTATTTTCTTAGATTAATGCAATAATAAAACAGGGTTTTCACAATGTTATAGTTACAATTAACTATGAGCACAAACACAAATAGACGTGTCGTCGTCATTGGCAACGGCATGGTGGGCTACAAGTTCTGCGAGAAATTAGTAGCCAAAGAGAAAAACGAACAACGGTTTACACTAACGGTTTTTGGGGAAGAGCCTCGTGTAGCCTACGACCGGGTCCATTTAAGTGCGTATTTCGATGGCAAAACCGCCGACGATCTGACGCTTGCGCCCCAGAGCTGGTATGCCGATAACGGCATTACGCTTTATCTCACCGATCCCGTTGTCGACATCGACCGGGAACGCAAAGAGGTTCGTTCCCATCATGGCGTCGTAGTTGCCTATGACTATCTGGTACTGGCCACCGGCTCGGGGGCCTTTGTCCCCGCCGTGGCTGGCGTCGAAAAGGACGGCGTCTTTGTATACCGTACCATAGAAGACCTCGACCTTATCCAGTCCTACGCACGAAAAGCCCGGCCTGGGTCGGCCCGGAAGGGGGCCGTATTGGGTGGTGGCCTGCTTGGTCTGGAAGCCGCGAAAGCCCTGCTCGACCTGGGCATGGACGAAGCACACGTAGTAGAGTTTGCTCCCCGCCTGATGCCACGTCAGATTGACGCCGCCGGTTCAGGTGTTCTGCAACGGCAGCTGGAATCGCTGGGGCTGACGATTCACCTGTCGAAAAGCACCCAGGAAATTACCGGCGACGAGGCTATTACAGGCATGCTGTTTGCCGATGGCTCGCGCATAGACGTTGATATGCTGGTTATCTCGGCGGGTATCCGGCCACGTGATGAACTGGCCAAAGCATCGGGTATAGAAACCCACCCGCGTGGGGGAATCCTTGTCGATAACTTCCTGCAAACATCCGACCCGGCTATTTTCGCTATTGGCGAATGTGCCGTAGCCCACCACATGATTTATGGACTGGTAGCACCGGGCAATGAGATGGCCGACGTAGTAGCGTCACGTTTGATGGGCCACGAAAAAGAGTTCAAGCCCTACGACATGTCCACGAAGCTAAAGTTGATTGGTACCGACGTAGGTTCGTTTGGCGAGCCATTTGCCGGCGAATCGGACGGCTGCACGTCCATCGTTTACGAAAACAAGGCAAAGGGTGTTTATAAGCGGATCAATATATCGGCCGATGGCAAAGAATTGTTGGGCGGCATTCTGGTAGGCGATGCAGAACAATACAATATGCTGCTGCAAACCTGCAAGAACAAAACCGTGCTTCCTCCCAATCCCGAAGACCTGATTCTGGGCTCCAGAGGGGGTGAAGAAGCGGGAGCGGGAGTCATGAGCCTTCCCGACGATGCGCTGATCTGCTCCTGCGAAGCGGTTACGAAAGCCATGCTTTGCCACGAAATCGGGGAGAACGGTCATAATACGGTCGATGCGCTCAAGAAAGCAACGAAAGCCTGTACCGGTTGCGGAGGCTGTACGCCTATGGTGAAAGACATCATTCAGGGTGTCATGAAGCAAAAGGGCGTCTATGTTCGTAATATCCTTTGCGAACACTTCGACTTCACCCGGCAGGAATTGCTGGATCTGGTAAAAATCAACAGCCTGAAAACCTTCGACGCCGTGATCGATCAGGTTGGTCATGGGGATGGTTGTGAGGTGTGCAAACCGGCTGTGGCGTCTATCCTGGCGAGCCTGTGGAACGAGAACATTCTGGAGAAAGGCCGGGCCACGATTCAGGATTCGAACGACCGGTATCTGGCCAATATCCAGAAAGGTGGTACATATTCGGTCGTTCCCCGCATTCCGGGTGGCGAAATCACCCCCGATAAGCTGATCGTGATTGGACAGGTAGCCAAAAAATATGGTCTCTACACCAAAATTACCGGCGGCCAGCGGATTGACCTGTTCGGGGCACACGTTGGCGACTTACCGATCATCTGGGAAGAGCTTATAGCCGCCGGTTTCGAGAGTGGTCATGCCTATGGCAAATCGCTGCGTACCGTAAAAAGTTGCGTGGGCAGCACCTGGTGCCGATTTGGCGTGCAGGATTCCGTCTCGTTCGCGATTGAGGTTGAAGAACGCTACAAAGGCATTCGGTCGCCACACAAAATCAAATCGGGGGTGTCGGGCTGCATTCGCGAATGCGCCGAAGCCCAGAGCAAGGACTTTGGTATCATCGCCACCGAAAAAGGGTGGAATCTGTACATAGGCGGCAACGGCGGCTCGAAACCGCAACACGCCCAGTTGCTGGCCTCTGACGTGGACAAAGAAACGTGTATCCGCTACATCGACCGGTTCCTGATGTTCTACATCAAAACCGCCGACCCGCTCACGCGCACGGCCACCTGGCTCAATAAACTGGAAGGCGGCATGACCTACCTGCGGGCTGTCATTATCGACGATGTGCTGGGTATCACCAGTGATCTGGAACGTGAGATGCAGTTACTGGTGGATACCTTCAAATGCGAGTGGAAAGAGGTCGTGGATAGCCCGGCACTTCGCGCCCGTTTCTCCCACTTTGTCAACATGCCCGAACAGAAAGACCCTACGGTTCAGTTTGACGCGCTGCGCGATCAGAAGCGGGCCAAAGAGTGGGCTTGACCGGCACAAACAACCTGAACCTGTTTCGTGCATCCACGGTGTCGGGCCTTAGTTGGGGTGTGTATGTGGGGAGAATACGTGGGTGTCGGGTCTGACCGGGCTGGCGCTCCAGGACCCGACACCACGTATTCTCCCCACATACACACTGGTTACAGCCCGTAAATCTCTCAACATTTCCAGCCAAAATCATTTTAACCACATGGAAACACTCACAATCAATAAAGACGAAATTACCTGGTATCCTGCCTGTTCAGTCGATCACGTTCCCGAAGATGGCGGGGCGTGTGTACTCATCGACGGGCGGCAGATCGCGATCTTTAACTTTGCCCGGCGGGGCGAGTGGTATGCTACCGATAACGAATGTCCGCACCGTCAGCAAATGGCACTTTCGCGGGGTATGATCGGTAGCCAGAACGATGAGCCCAAAGTGGCCTGTCCGTTCCATAAAAAGACGTTTTCGCTACAGACCGGCCAGTGTCTTACTGACGACGGCTACCAGATCAGCACCTATCCCGTCAGGGTCACCGAGGGCATCGTATACCTTGGCTTCGAGTAAGTATGTCGCAACTCGATCAGCAGGTAGCCCGCCGACTAACACGCTTTTACGTGATGGCCCTCACGATACTGGCCGTATTGACTGTCAGCGGGCTCCTGTTCATCAAAGACACCATTAACAACCACTATGACGACAGCCGGGTACTGAATGTGGCAGGGCGGCAACGGATGCTGAGCCAGCGGCTTACCAAGCTGTCGCTATTAAAGACCGGGGGGGTAACGGCAATGGATAATGTCCACTTCGACTCGTTGTTAACCACCTGGAGCACGAGCCACATGCAGTTGCGCCAGGGCATGCTACGGATGGAGAAAACCTATGCGGTACGCAAGAGTGCCGTGATCGACAGCATGTTTACCCGGATCGACCCTGCTTTTGAATCCCTCCGGCAAAGCTTCGTCCGCATCAATGAGGCTGGCTCCAGCCCGGCTCAGAAACAGCAGGCCCTCCAGGTGGTGCTGCGGGATGAACCCGCCTACCTCCGGCAGATGAATGACATCGTCTTCCGGTTCGATGCCGAAAGTTTTGCGCGGGTTCGGTACCTCGAACGGGTCGAGTGGATACTGGGGCTAACGACGCTGCTGGTGGTCTTGATCGAAGGGCTGTTCATTTTCCGGCCCGTTGTCCGCCACACCCGGAACACGGTTCGCATGCTGTCTGAGTCCGAAGAAGCCCTCCGGCTGGTAAACGAGCAACTGGAAACAGCCAACCGCACACTGGCCGTGACGAACCGCAAACTCACCGATACGCAAACGGAGCTTCTTCGGATCGAAGACGAAAAATACCAGTTGCAGCGGGCAGAAGACACGGTTCGGTCGGCGGCCCTGCTGGAAGGGCAGGAAGAGGAGCGACGGCGGTTTGCCCGCGAGCTTCACGACGGTATCGGCCAGATGCTAACGGGGCTGAAGCTACAGGCGGGCAGCATTAAAAAGGGGCCGTTTACGGACGAAAAGCAGCGCACACGCTTCGACGAGCTGACGGCGCTGATCCAGGACACCATTCAGGCCACCCGGCAGATTTCCCACAACCTGATGCCCTCGGTACTGGGTGACTTCGGACTGGGTGCGGCTCTCAAGCTCCTGGCCGACCAGTCGACCCAGACGTCAGGCATTCCCGTGTTCTACGAGGGCGACGACCGAAACATACGCTTAAGCCCGGCTACAGCCATAAGCCTGTATCGAATTGGGCAGGAAGCCCTCAATAATGCCGTTAAACATGCTGACCCTAAAGCCATCTGGATGACGTTGAACCACACCCGAAACAATGTCATTCTGACGGTGGCCGACGATGGCAACGGGTTTACTGCCCCGGCGGCTGAGAACGTACCCTTGTATAGTTCTTCCTCCAAAGGACTCGATAACATAAGCACCCGGGTTCGCCTGCTGAACGGTGAGCTCAAGATCAGTTCGAAGTTAAAAAAGGGAACCAAAATATGGGTTAAATTGACCCTCACCGATCCGTTACTTCACTAGCTATGTCCATACGACTTCTCATTGCCGATGACCACGCCGTAGTCAGAAAAGGAATCCGGACCTTACTGGAAGACGAAACAGATATTGACGTTGTTGGCGAAGCTACCGACGGCGATTATGCCATTGACATGATTCCGGAGGTTAAGCCAGACGTTCTGTTACTCGATATTACCATGCCCCGCATGTCGGGCATCGACGTAACGAAGGTAGTGAGCAAGCAGTATCCCAACGTCAGGATACTCATCTTCAGCATGCACCACAATCCGGATTATATCCTGAAGGCGGTTCAGCACGGAGCGGCTGGCTATCTGCTGAAAGACACCAACGAGGAAGAGATTCTGCGGGCTGTCCGCTCAGTGGCTACCGGAGAATTCTACTATCCTCCCAGTGCCTCTTCTATTATTATCAAGCAATTCATGGCAGACTCAGCGTACCAGACCAGCGAGCCCGATCCGGAGCCGGAACGGGTACGACCGGGCTCGGTATGGCAGAAAATAACGGCCCGCGAAGCCCAGATACTTACCTGCCTGACGCAGGGCATGAGCAACCGGCAGATCGCCGAGCGGTTCACGATCAGCCCCAATACGGTTGCCAACCAACGGGCCAGTATCATCCGCAAAGCGGGCGTCACCAGCAGCTTTGAGCTGGTACAATTGGCCCTGAAAGATGAGAAATAGTGTACCTGGTAATCGCTGGAATTGAATTAATAAGGCAGCTGTTCGTGAACTGGGGGCCTTAATTTCGTCATTCAACGGACAGAAATCCCGCTTCCACCTGCTTCTTTTGGTGCAGCAGGCACAGGTGAGGAACTTTACTTCATTACACTGCCTCAACTGAAATGAGTTTCTACTGCTACGTTTATCTCCGCCCCCTTCGCATAACCATTCACCGCGCGGCCTGCCCCTACTGCCGCCAGGGTCAGGGTATGCAACGTAAGGTTACCCAAAACAAAACCGGCTTCTGGGATGGGCCGTATCCAGACTACGAGCGGGTGCTCGACCGTGCGTTGACGCATGGAAAAGTCATTCAGACCACCCCCCTCGACTGCAGGCATTGTCAACCGGCAAAGGCAGGTTACGAAGCACCACTTCCCGAAAAAGAGAACATCCAGCCTGTAACGGACCAACAGGAACCGGTTGCCGAAGAACTGAAGTCCGAATTCCGGATCAAACAACTCGACAGAAAGCACCTGATTGAACAGCAGAGCTTACTGACCTTCCAGAACAGCATTCATCGCCTTATGAAAACCCGCCACCAAACCGAACGACTGGCACTGGAAGCGTTAGCGAATAAGGAGGAAGCGCTTCTGGCGTTAGCTGACCAGCAGAAGCACCAGGCAGAAGAACTGCTGCAGGCGCGGGCGGCCAGCTACAATGAATTGCTGAATGAGCAGGCCCGGGAAAAGAGCCTCCTCCTCGACCTGGTTTAATGGTTAACGTGAATTGAGGATTAAGCTGCCCTTGTTTTGGCCCGTTAGGGCCTTTACAGCGCAGCGTTGGTAGGTCGCCGGAGCGGTAGGACAATTTGATTTCAGCAGCGTCCATGTGCCGTCAGGTACATAACGGTTATGTACCTGACGGCACATGTTTCCTAAAAATGGCTCCTTTTTCTACCGCACTGGCGACGCTACGCTGTGAAGGCCCTACAGGCCAAATCTAAACCCGAATTCACATCAGTTAACGAGCGCACTATCGGTTGCCCCTGATGCAGAACGGGTTCTCAGCAGTAAAAAATAGCTGACAGACCTGCCAGGTTGGCCTCATGAGGTGATTTAGCAGGTTTCAGGGCTATAACAAATGGCAAAGCGGCCGCAAAACAGGTTTAACCCAGTTTTGCGGCCGCTTTGCCGTTTCTTGTGATGTGTCTGGGCTATTTGGGGCGACGGCCACCGCCACCCTGTGCGGGCTGGGCGGCAGGTTGCTGACCGCCACCTTCTCCTCCCTCACCCCCTTTCACATCGTCATTTTCAACCGAGCGACCCCGCTTGCGTTGCGGCTGGTCGAAGCTCAGCTTCCCAAACTTATAGCTGAAGTTTGCCCGTATGCCTGCATTGTACAAACTCGTCGTACTGTTCTGAGCGAAGATGGGCGACGATGATTCGGAGCGCACCGTGAAGGGGTGATTGAAGAAATTTTCGGCCGCAATACCAAAGCTGCCCCGTTTGTTCTTCATGTCTTTCTTCATGCCAAGGCTATAGAACGCAAACCCGCCCTGATACCCCTGTAGTTGGATCTGCTTGCCCCGGATAAAGCCGAATCCCTGAAGACCCCAGCCATTTTTGATGTTCAGGCTCGTAAAAAACCGTCCCGTAACGACCCAGCCAGCATTCGAAGCGCGGTAAATTGCCTGTGTGCTGTTGTTGGTCAGCGAAGCGTAATAGGCATCGAAGCCCCCACCAATCTGCCACTTCGAAAACAGGGTTGCATTACCGAACAGGTTGATACCATAGGCTTCCTGCCGACCAATATTCAGGTAGGTTGTCCGGATAGGCTGGGGTAAGGTAGGGTTAGCTACTTCGCCGAGACTCGTTGTATTCGTATCGCGTACACTGGTGATTTCGTTGTTCGTGCGCCGGTAGAAAAGAGTAGCGTTCAGGTACACATTTTTGATATAAGCGCTGTTGCTTAGCTCGAAATTGTCGGTCAACTCAGGCGACAGCAACGGGTTGCCCTGGGTGATATTAGTAGGGTTCGAGTTGTTGATGTTCGGGTTCAGGAACTGAATCCCCGGCCGCTGCAACCGGCGGTTATAGGCCAGCTTAATGGTTTTGCCTCCTTTCAGCGCCTTCGAAATATTGATGCTCGGCACCAGGTTACTGTAGCTTGGGATACCTAAATCCTCGCCAGCTGCCGCACCCTGCTCACCGGCCTGCGTACGCGAATAATTGGCGTTGATACTGGTAAATTCATACCGCGTACCAGCCTTGATGGTAAACTTGCTTTTGGTCGTAATCGTATACGATACATACCCCGCCCCGATCGTCTGATCGTAGTTCAGCGTATTCCCCGGCCGGTTTTCATCCATCTGAAATCCAGCGTTGGGGCCGGTGGCGAAGTTGTAGCGGAAACTGCTTTCCACCTGACGGTAGATTCCTTTACCACCAAATTCGATCAGCTGGTTCTTACCAATCGGCGTCTGATAATCGGCCTGGAACGTCGACTCCTGGTTGTAGCTGTCGTTCAGGTTCTGCTGACGGGAAGCAATGGTCGAGAAATCAGTCGCGCTGAGAATGTCGGCAATAAAATTATTGTTCCGGTTGTTCCGGCTGTATTGCGCCGAGATGCTCATCTCCTGCTGCGGCTTGGCGAACGTGCGGGTATAGTCGACGTTGGCATCGACCGTGCCCGACAGATCATCCGTTTTTACATTACGGGCGTTGTAGACCGGGAAATAAAGCCCACTCGTTTTTGTCAGGAAGTTATCCTGAAAGACGGTGTTGTTACGGGCACCGTAGCGGAGGCTCGCGGTAATGGCGCTGTTCTTCGAAATGTCGTAATCCCAGCCGAGTGTATACTGACCGAATACGCCCTGATTGCGGGTACTGGCCGACTGCTCGGTCGTTGTCGTACCATTGCTGCCAAAAATCTGCTGGGTGTTGGCGAAGGCACCCCGGACATTGTAATTGGCCCGTCCGTAACCACTGAGGCTGAAGCCCATTTTCCCCGTCCGGAGGTTACCATTCAGGCCGAGGTTACTGCCCCGGTTACCCACACCCGAATCAACGTTGAGGGTGAAACCCTGCAAGGTGGTTTTCTTGGTGATGATGTTGATGATGCCCGCCGATCCTTCTGCGTCGTACTTGGCCGAAGGCGAGGTGATCACCTCCACCGTTTTGATCATGTCGGCAGGAATCTGCTTCAACGCATCGGCAACGCTGCTGGCCACAATCGTACTCGGTTTGTTGTTGATCAGCACCCGCACGTTGCTACTGCCACGCAGGCTGACGTTCCCATCCAGATCGACCGACAACAGGGGTACCTTCCGCATGATATCAGTGGCGTCGCCCCCTTTGGCCGTCACATCTTTATCGGCGTTATACACAATGCGGTCTACTTTTTCTTCAACCAGCGCCTGCTGACCAACAACCTGAACTTCGTTGAGGGTGCGCACGTCGGGCGCGAGCTTGACGGTACCCAGCGCTACGTCGCCCCGCCGGTCGAGTTTAACGCTTGACACCGTTTTATTCCGGTAACCAACGAAGGAGATCAGCACCTGAAATTCACCCTGCGGTAATTTATTCAGCGTAAACTGGCCTTTATCATCGGCCACGGTTCCATCGATCGGTTTTTTAGTTTGTGCGTTGATGAGCGCAATACTGGCAAACTCGACCGGCTTCCCGGTGGTCGAATCGACGACGACACCGGTGAGTTTGGCGTTGCCGCGTGGAGTGTCATCGGTAGCTGTGCCGGGTATTGCTACAGCTGGCCGTTGGTTGTCTCCAGCAGGCACAGCGGGAACCTGCGCAAGGGCCAGGTCGCAGGCAGTCAGCATGAATGTACCGGCTAGCAAAAAGGGTAACGTATTTTTCATAAATCAGGATGCAGAGCGACACCAATGTCGCCCGTTGTAAACAGGCAATGAAGCAGTTTGTTCGCGGAAAAAGACAATTGAGAGCACCAAAAATCCGCTTAAAATGGGCTCCAACTTCGAATTCTACACAAACGGCGTGCCTGTATGACAAACGGGAGCCATTACTTAAGCAAATAACTGAGGATTTTTGCTTAGCTCTGGATAGGTAGCGGGGGCCAGCACTTCCGGTACGTCACTAGGGTCTGTTCTCGACGTGATGCGTTTGCTGATACTATAGCTGTGCATTCGGTCGGCGGGATATGACTCAGCCAACAGCGCCAGCGCGTCGGTTTCGCTCAGTTCGTCATGCAGCCAGGCGTGCTCAGCATCGGCAGTAAGCACACAGGGCATGCGTTTTTTGGTGTTATGAATAGCGGCCACCAGCGGATTGGCCTCGGTCGTCAGCAGCGTATAGGTCGTGATGAGTTCACCTGTGTCAGGGTCGGGCCACTCGTCCCATAAGCCAGCGATAGAGACGATCTTCTGGTCGGTGGTATTGATGTAAAAAGGAAATTTCTTACTTCCCAGCGTATGCCACTCATAAAAACCCGTTACCGGAATGAGGCAACGCTGCCCTTTCTGAGCGGCTGTACGATACGATGGTTTTTCGTAGATCGTTTCGGAGCGGGCGTTGATCGTTTTGGACCGAATATCGACTGCACTCTCCCGGGTTTTAGCCCAACGCGGAATAAGGCCCCAGTGAAGCAGTTGCAGCTTGCCCGGTTCCTGCCGGGTTACAATAGGCCATGCCGGGTAATTGTAGGCATTCGCGTGATAAACAGGCTGGTACGCTTCATCCGGTGGCAAAGCTGCTTCATAGCGGGCTTCGAGTTCAACGGCGGGTACATCGAGTGATTTATGGTAGCACATAGCGGCTGAAAGTAAGGGCGAAAGGAAGTGAAACCTATGAATACTGAACAATTGAATTAACCATCCGGTTATCCAAAGCGACCTTCTTTCGCCCATTTTTTCTTGTTTATTCATGAGTCAGCCTCCAACACCAGCCATTCAGGCAACTAGTACATCGCCAAATTTATCTGATCTTGAACATGATAACTGGCGACAACTTGTTCTGGCCACGAAGCAGGAGAAAGAGCAGACAGAACGATCCGGATTCAAGACCATGACCGTTGCGACCAACACTGCCAGTGGGGCCGATGCCCGTATGGTCGTACTCCGGCAAGTCGATGAGGTCCGTCGCTATATCTGGTTCCATACCGATGTGCGCGCGGAGAAAGTGATGCAGCTCGAAGCCTTTCCTACGGTGATGCTGGTCTTCTGGGATGAAAACAGCCAGGTCCAGCTTCGCCTGACGGCCGAAACCCGGCTTCACACAGACGATCATACCGCCGATGAGCATTGGCAGAAATTATGGGTGGGTAGCCGCAAGACCTACCTCTCCGAGCAAACACCCGGCAGTGAGCAGCCTACCCCCTATCCGGGATTCCCGGTCGCTCTGGGCGAAGACCTGCCTACTGAGGCCGACAGCGAAGCAGGTCGCAAGAACTTTGCCGTTATCGAGTGCCGGGTATTGGCAATGGACTACCTACACCTGGGTCGGGGCGGACAGAGACGGGCTTTGTTTCAATATGAGCCGGACCGCAAGGTAACCTGGCTGGCCCCCTAGCCTGCCTCCCTTAGCACTCAGGGTACTTTGGTAGCCACTTTTGGCTGAAAACCACCCGTACTTTTCCGCATACTCTCTTTTTTGCTCTTGTACAGCTTCCACTGCTCAGGAGTCAGGATCGGCTTTAGATTATCTTCCTTCTCTTCATTGATCATCAGCATCGTTTCCCGAATTTGATCCATCGTTTGGGGCGAAGGGCGCTCGGTGCTTGTGCCAACGATGTCCTTGATGGCCTCCTGCTGCTGCTTAGCAAACTCATTATTAACTTTTTTGACAGATTTCGTCTGTTCTTTTGTCAGCGACAGGCTGTCGCGGAGCCATTTGGTTTCGCGCTCGGCCAGTACGCCGGGCATGTTACTGAACGCCGATGACCGGCTTCCGCCTGATGGCTGGCTGAACTGACCTCCGCCCATACCCTGCCTGCCACCCATACCCCCACCGTATTGACCGCCATACTGACCATAGCTGGTAACACTTGCCAACAAACTAAAAACAAAAATCAGGTGTGCCCTTTTCATGGAATAAATCGATTTGGTCAACAAAGACAGCTACTACATAGTAAACGGCAAAAATGGGAAATCTTTTACATACCTATTGCCTTCAGGTACAGTTCTTCCACTTTTTGACGGGCCCAGGGAGTCTTCCGCAAAAATACCAGACTCGATTTGATACTGGGATCGTGGCGAAAGCAGTTGACAGGAATGCGATCCCCCAGTTCGTCCCAGCCGTAATTATCCACTAAATACAGCAGGATCGTTTCCAGCTTTTTGCCATGCAGGGGATTGTTTGGCTGTTCGGTATTCATAATCTGATTCTACTTGATGGATACAGGCTGGTTCAGCAATCGGCCAGTATTGTCCAGGTATTGCTTTCACAAATATCGACATCTTCTAGCACACATGCCGAATCGGTCGGTGCTACGACCCGGACATCCCAGCGACCACATTCGATGGCCACCTCAACCTGTTCGCCCGGCTTCAGTACCTCTTCGTCGTCAAGGATATTCTCTCCCCACAACTCCGCATCTACGTCAGACAGGTAGATGGCGTCGATATCGAAATCGGTTTTGTTGACCACACTGATGGTCTTGTCTTCCTGCCGGATGGCCAGGGGCTGGGTACCGGCAGCCGACATAATAAGCGTAGCTACGACTACGCCAGAAATAAGGGAACGGACCATAGGTTGAATGCTACAGGCAGCCTTCTGTTTTACTGCCCGACAAACCTACCAATCAAGGGGGTAAATACTTGTTTTAATCTACCCGACAGTCCACTTTTTTGACCGGCAACCGCAGGCGATCAGGCCCCGTTCTGCAATGAACGGTCGCCAAAAATACCGTTATTCTCTCACTAACAATTACTTACCACTCAATCCCCTACAATAAGTTAAGACTTTAGCGTAAGTTATTGAGACTATTTCGCTACAGTCTGTCTATCGATTCGCCAACCTTTGTACCGTCGGCCCTAAACCACCGACGTTATGAAAATGGGAATTACGCTGGAACAAGCAGAAACAGCCGTTAAAGCAGCAAAACAAAAGGCACAGGAACTGGGCCTTAAAATGAACATAGCCGTAGTCGACGCCGGGGCTAACTTAACCGCTTTCGCCCGCATGGACGGGGCATGGCTGGGATCGCTCGACATCTCTATCCGGAAAGCCAAAACCGCCCGTTTCTTCGATATGCCCACCGGTGAACTGGGGAAGCTTTCGCAGCCCGGTGGCCCATTGTTCAACATCGAGCATTCGAACAATGGCCTGATAACGTTTCCGGGTGGTATTCCCATCCTGAGCGGTGGCGAAGTCATTGGTGCCATCGGTGTATCGGGCAGCACCGTAGAAGATGACCATACCGTAGCGCAGGCAGGCATCGACGCCGTAGCCTGATAGTCGTCCTGTGTCAACAGTCAACCCTCTAAACTAAATATCGATATGGCCAGCAATCGTGGTGTCGTCTACATTAAGCCGGGAAAAGTGGAGGTGCAAAGCATCGACTTTCCCGAACTGGTTAATCCAAAAGGAAAAAAAATTAATCATGGCGTGTTACTGAAAGTCGTTTCAACCAACATCTGTGGTTCGGACCAGCACATGGTACGTGGCCGGACAACGGCCGAAGCAGGCTTGGTACTGGGCCATGAAATAACGGGTGAGGTTATCGAGAAGGGTTCCGATGTAGAGTTCCTTAATGTAGGGGACCTGGTCTCGGTACCGTTCAACGTAGCCTGTGGCCGGTGCCGTACCTGTAAAGAACAGCAAACCGGTATCTGCCTGAATGTGAACGACTCACGGGCGGGTGGTGCTTATGGCTATGTCGATATGGGCGGCTGGATTGGCGGGCAGGCCGAGTACGTTATGGTGCCCTACGCCGATTTTAACCTGCTGCGCTTTCCCGATAAGGCCCAGGCTATGGAAAAAATCCGTGACCTGACCATGCTCAGCGATATATTCCCGACGGGTTTCCATGGTGCCGTAAAAGCTGGCGTTGGTCCCGGCACAACCGTATATGTCGCGGGGGCGGGTCCGGTAGGTATGGCGGCTGCCGCTTCGTCACAACTGCTGGGCGCGGCTGTCGTCATCGTTGGCGACATGAACAAGGCGCGTCTGGCACATGCCCGCTCAATCGGCTGCGAAACGGTCGACCTGAACGAAGACGCTTCTCTGGCCGATCAGATCGCTCAGATACTCGGCGTTCCGGAAGTAGACTGCGCCGTCGACTGTGTGGGTTTTGAAGCACGTGGCCACGGGGGCGAAGTACAGAAAGAAGTACCGGCAGCCGTACTTAACTCACTCATGGAGATCGCCCGTGCCGGTGGTGCCATCGGGATTCCGGGTCTGTATGTAACGGCCGATCCGGGTGCCGAAGAGAAGACTGCCCAGACGGGTAACCTGTCTATCCGGTTTGGCCTGGGCTGGGCCAAAAGTCACTCGTTCTTTACGGGCCAGACGCCGGTCATCAAATACAACCGGCAACTGATGATGTCGATCCTGTACGACAAAATTCAGATTGCCAAAGCGGTCAACGTTGAAGTAATCTCTCTCGACGATGCCCCAGAAGGCTACGCCGAGTTCGACAGTGGTGTTGCCAAAAAATTTGTCATCAACCCACACAATATGATCCCGGCGTAGAGACGCGACCCTTCGCGTCTGTCACGCGTCAGCCCCTGTTCGCGTCTGATATGAGTTAGCCCCGGCTGACGCCGTAATAGACGTGAACAGGGGCTGACGCATACCAAACGCAACCAAGGGCTGACGCATACCAGACGCGAAGGGTCGCCGGTCCGCCCTTTAGGTTTGTGGGCTGGTAATATTCCGGGATTTTGTCTTTTGCCAGTAGTCAACCAGAGAGGGCTACCCTACCGGTCCGCCGAGGAAGAAGACCTATGC